>NZ_JBHVNG010000004.1:0-191759 GCF_042796455.1 Bacillus sp. NPDC057893
AAATCTTTAAAGCACCTACATATAGACTTTCGAAAAAAAGAAACAATCTCTCTTATCATTGACATTACATGAGCTTAGCTTGATAGCGATGGGGTAGTTGCACATGCCCATCAACTTAAAAATGAAAACAAAGTGTACTTTCATTTTGTGGAGGTAAAGCATTCCTAAAATAGAAGCATACTCTTAATAATATGCATACCAAATAAACCCTAACGGGTTTCCTTTTTTAAATTATGCAACTTTCTTTTGTTTTTTCAACCCATTATACTCATAAACAACACCCATAATATCAAAAACAGTCTTCTTCTCATATCGATGAGATTTTCTTCCGTTCTTCTGTAGGAGGTGGAACAGGCTGATTAGGATCTTTGTTATTTCTTGGATGTTTTGTTGTATGGCTTGATACAAACTCGATAAGTGATCTTGAATCATTCCAATTGCTTTATATTCACTTAATTCTTGTTTCTTCTTTTGTAAAATTAATTGTCGCATCTTAAACATAGTAGAAGAACATAGAAAAATGGCAATGAGTTTTCCATAAACATGGCATTCTAATCGCTCTTGTTTAATATGTTGCCAATGATGAATTTGAAATAAGGATTTCCAAGTTTTAAAAATGATTTCAATTTGCCAGCGGAGAGAGTAAAAATTATGGATTTGTTCCATCGGAGCAATCTCCCAAGGTGTATTGGTAACATATAGGTTCATGCCAGCTAATCGTTTGCTTTTTTCCGAATATGTAATCCCTTTTTTACTTTCTGTGTACACTTGTTTTTTCATACGCTCACGAAGTTGTTTTTCTGTTAATCGATACATAATCACCCGAGTAAATAGTTTTTTATCCTTTCCAATATAAGCTTCTTTTATTTCATAGGACTGTCCTGGTTTTAAGGTATCCATGATGTGCTCTAAATCAACTTTGATGTACTGAGATTGTTTTTTTATTGTTCCGTTTCGAAAGTATTCAGGAAATTCATTTTTGACATATACCCTATTGTTTAATTTGAGTCGCGATATATAGTACACACCACGTTGATCCATTTGATCTAAATCATCCAGTGAATAATAGCCTAAATTCCGAATACATAGGTCACCAGGGCGTAATGTTGATAAACACTCTGTTCCAAAGGTTTTATCATTATTTTTCCCTGGTTCCACTTGGAAATTTAAAAACTGACCACTATGTAAATCATATTCTAACTGGATTTTTATACCCGCTGTTTGTGCACAACCACCTGATCCAGGATATACATTGGCCAAGTGTTTTGGTACGTGAAAAATGGTTGCATCTAAAATACGAATTCGCTGAAAATAGGTAAGTGAAGCACTTGGAATTGCTGACTTTCCACAAACTTTATTTTTTAATAATGTGGAGAAAATATGTTTCAAAAAGAACACTGCCTTTTTATTAAAGCGCTTATTTAGTCCTTCAGGACTCATAAGAGTTCCTGTTGATGCATGTAGCTGACTACACAATCGGACTAATGAATCACTCGCTACTCGTTGACTAATCCAGACACATATAGTAGCTAAATCATACCCTGAAAATTTACGTTTTCGTTTTACAAAACCTAGCTCTCTAGCGAGATTTTCCAAAAATGAAGGGGTAAGATGTTCATATAATTCTTCAGCAAATAATTGTAATTCGTCAGAAATTGATAGATACATACAAAAACGCCATCCTTTCCTATGATTCTACAGAAAGAATAGCGTATTTTTTGGTTCTGGTGCAAAGGTAGTGGAAAAGAAAATATAACATATATATTTCTAGCATAATGGTAGGATAATCCTGGTTCCTCATCATTTCTACTAAATCACGAAAAATTAAGTTGTACCGTACCAACGTACAGTTAACAAAATAATATCTTGCTGATAATGCTTCCATTTGAACAAATTTTCCTTTTCCATACCGATCACACATCTTTTGTAGAGTAATAGTATCAGCATATCCCAGTTTAAGAGGTTACTTACAAAATATTTAGAATTTTTTGCGAGAATCCTCCGAAATGTAATACGGACTTTAAATATTTTCATTTATAATTCTCTATTTGTCTATACTTTTCATATCGCTGTTGTATAAGCTCTTCCGAGGATAATAGTATCAATTTTTTTAGAGATGATTCGATTACAGATTCAATCATTTTTGCCTGTGATTTTATATCATTTTGTGCTCCACCTTTAATTTCAGGAATGATTTCATCAATAATTCCTAAATGTTTTAAATCTTTTGCTGAAATTTTCATATGTTCAGCAGCTTCTGGAGCATACTTAGCGTCCTTCCATAGGATAGATGCTGCTCCTTCTGGCGAAATTACCGAGTACCATGAATACTCTAACATATGGATATGGTTACCGACACTAATGCCAAGAGCTCCACCACTTGATGCCTCTCCAATTACAATACAAACAATTGGCACTTTAAGTGTAGCCATTTCAAATAGATTTCGAGCTATCGCTTCAGAAATTCCACGTTCTTCAGACCCTTTCCCTGGATAGGCGCCTATTGTATCAATAAATGTAATAATAGGGCGATTAAATTTATCAGCTTGTTTCATAAGTCTTAGCGCTTTTCTATAACCTTCTGGATGTGCCATTCCAAAATTTCTTTCTATACTTTCCTTTGTATTTCTACCTCTTTGATGACCAATAACCGTAACGGGCATCCCTTTAAATTTTGCAATACCACCTATCATTGCTTTATCATCACCATATAATCGATCACCATGAAGTTCGAGAAAGTTTGTAAACAATAAAGGTATATAGTCCAATGTCGTGGGCCGGTTACGTAGCCTTGCAATTTGAACTCGTTGAAAAGGTGTAATATTAGAATAAATTTTATCTTGCATTTTATTTAAACGTTTTTCTAATACATGAATTTCTGACGATAAATCTACATTATTTTCTTTCATAATTTTCTTTAATTCATCAAATTTCTCTTTTAATTCAATAATAGGACGTTCAAAATCCAAACTCATTTTATCCTCCAAATGTTATGATTTACCTCACTCTAATCAAAAGGCTTAGAAATAGAATCAATAAATAATTCAAAACCATCCACAACTATTTTTTGTTCTGATTCTGATAAATTATTGAGAATACTTTGATAAAATGTAATGGATTGCTCTCTTAAGCAATTAACAGTTATGTGACCTTTTTCTGTGAGGTGCAGAAAAAGTTCTCTTCTATTTTTTTCATTTACTTCACGATAAATAAGCCCCTTTTTTACTAACTTATCTACCAATCTACTTACAGTTGAAGTCTCTAATCTAAGTTTATTGGATAGTTGCCAAACAGTTAATTTTTCCACCTCTAGTTCCTCTAACGCCATCATTTGAGAAGTTGGTAAAGGTTTTTCAAATGGTCCATTGGGCAAATTTTGAGATTCAAAAACCCCAGTTATTATAATCATTTTCTTAATATCTGTTCTTAGTTTTAAGGCATCTTCTCTTTTCAAAAAGGTCACCCTCCTACAACTAATGTATCATACATCAATTGTATTATACATGAATATGATTTTTTCACAAGCTTAACGTAAGCCAATATTACAACATGGACGAGATATTTCTTCTTGTTAAAATGGTATAAGTGGATTGTTTTCTACAAATGGCAGAACATCAATTATGTATCAGGGGCCTTTATGGGGTACCGCTCATCGCAATCAAGCTAAGAAAATAAAACTACCCCAAAAACGAAATTTTGTGATAACTTGTAACAAAAAACTCATAATTTTTGGGGGGAATTCTAAATTCTTAAGTTGATGGGCATGGGGTAGTTGCAGCTATAGGTATTTTTATCCTTTCAATTATTTTTCTATATTTTAACCCTTATAGCAATCAAATGCTTGATAAGGAAGTATATATCACTGTATTTTTCATATTTTTGCTGCCTTCTTTTTTGGCAGTAATTGCGGCAGTTGCTAGGAAAAAGACTTTTATGATTGCTTGTAGCATTTGGTTGTTACCAGGATCTTTTTACTTTGGGATAGCAGTGATTCCGGGTGTTTGGAATTTATATATTGTTTTTCTAATTATTTATTTTATATCTATTGCTAGGATCAAAAAGGAGAGAAGAGTTTAATGAGGAGAGAATTATCTAAATTAGCAGATGTATTAGTGAATCATTTGACTAAAGTTAAACCTAACGATCAAGTGTTGATTCAAAGTGTTACTGAAATAGATCCTATGGTAGTTCGCGAAATTATTAAAGCTGTTGAAAAAGCAGGGGGATATGCGCATGTATCAATGCGTGACGTTTCTGTTACGAGGCAATTGATTTTGTCAGGATCAGAAGAACAATTTAAGTTATTTGCAGATTGGGAATGTTATCGCTTAAGTAAGATGCAAGTATATATTAATCTCCGTAGTCCTAGAAATGCATATGAATTAGCAGATGTACCATCAGAAAAAATGAAATTATATCAAAAGATATTTGGAAAAGCTCATAGTGAAGCAGTGTATAAAACAAGATGGGTGACAACTCGAATTCCGAATGCAGCTTCTGCGCAAGAAGCGAATATGAGTACTGAGGCTTATGAAAAATTTTATTTTGATGTATGTACGCTAGATTATAATAAGATGTCGAAAGCAATGGATCCGCTAAAAGAATTAATGGAAAAGACAAAACAAGTAAAGATTATTGGGGAAGGTACAGATTTGAAATTTTCAATTGAAGGAATTGGTGTTTTAAAAGGAGATGGCACAGATAATATACCTGATGGTGAAATATATACAGCACCTGTCAAAGATTCAGTAAATGGAGTAATAACATTTAATACAGTATCTGTTCAACAAGGTTTTGCGTTTCAAAATATAAAGTTACATATTAAGCATGGGAAAATAATAGAGGTATACGCAAACGATACAGAGCGAATAAATCAAATTCTTGATACGGATGAGGGAGCAAGATATATTGGAGAATTTGCACTAGCTTTTAATCCTTATATATTACAACCGATGAATAATACGTTATTTGATGAAAAAATAAATGGTAGTTTTCATCTAGCAATTGGAGATTCGTTACAAGGTGCAGACAACGGGAATAAATCAGCGATACATTGGGATTTAGTAAATATTCAAAGGCCAGAGTATGGCGGGGGTGAAATTTGGTTTGATGACGTACTGATTAGAAAAGATGGGAATTTCGTTTTACCAGAGTTGTTCGAATTAAATGAAGAAAATTTGAAAAGGTAAAGTATTTTATTGAGAGTGTGTAAAGTAGATTAAAACACAACATATCAAACTAAGCGATTGATTGTATAACTTTACATTCAGTTAATATCAATAGGTAAATAGAAAAATTGACGCCAATTGTTAAACGGATAGTGTAAAAAAGACAAAATCTCTTAAAAAATACTTAAATTTTTACTCCATCTATCTTTACAATCCCTCCTTATAATGTGAATTGGACAAGCACCTAAGAGAAAGCAGAACATGTCAGTTTATACATTCTATTATTAGGGGGAGAAATTGTATGAAAAAGGCAGTTGCTTCATTAGCTGTTGTGGCGGCATTATTACCGACGTTTTCAGCGCATGCGGAAGGGAAAGAGCAAGTTCGAAAATCAGCTACAACTTTTAACGTTATTAGTGATATTCAAGGGGATTTAGGGGATTTTGATCACGTATTAAAAGATATGAGCAAAGTGACGCCACTTTCTAGAGCGCTTATTATGAATGGGGATATAACGCCAACTGGACAGCAGTCACAATATGATGATGTGAAGCGTGTGTTAAACAAAAATAAGCATCCGGAGAATGTATGGTCAACGGTTGGGAATCATGAGTTTTATGCCGGGAAATGGAAAGCTGATGGAACATTAGCTCAAAATACATGGCCAAATGGTGTACCGGAAGAAACACTATTCAACCGCTACTTGCAATTTAGCGGGCAAGAAAAGGTATATCATAAAAAAGAATTAGACGGTTATCCGTTTTTGTTTTTAGGAACTGAAAAATATATGAGGTACCATGATTCAAAAATGTCAGATCAAGTGTATTTAAGTGAGGAACAATTAGGTTGGTTAAAACAAAATTTAGAAGATTACAGCCAAAAAGATAAAAATAAACCAATCTTCATTTTCTCTCATCACGTATTACCTGATTCGGTATCTGGATCAAGGCAATCACCATACTTACAAGATTATTTAAATGTAGATAAATTGTACGATATTTTAAAAGACTATCCGCAAGTTGTTTTCTTCACGAGTCATACGCATTGGGATTTAAATTTACCGGACTGGGCTGGTAAAAAGAAAATTGCAGGCGGAGATGAAAAAGGATTTACGGTTGTAAATACGGGCGGTATTGAAACAGGATGGAGGTCAGCTGGTCCAAATGGCGGCGAGATTCATGCTCCGGATGGTTCTTCTTTCAAACAAGGATTGCAAGTGAAAGCGTACGGTAACGATGTAGTTGTGACAGCTTATGATTATAAACGTGATAAGGGCATAAAGAACTTATTAATTAGTGATGCGAAAATTGCACAAATGGCACCAAATGTAACGGCTGATGATAGTAAAAATATAATCGTTGGTGCAACAGAATATATGGAGTACTCTATAGAAGGAACGAACGAGTGGTATACGTATAATCCAGGAAAACCACCAAAATTTAATGGGGACAAAATTGTATATGTACGCCATAAAGGAGAAATGAATTTAGAGCCAGGATTAACACAGCTTCTTCGTTTTTCGGAAAATAAGTGATTGGAGAGAGCCCGCATTTAAATGTGTGGGTTCTTTTTTGATTGATGAGAAATGGGGTTTTTATGTTGTTTTTTGTCGGTAAGTCGATATTCTATGTCGAATAGTCGATAAATTTGAATTATCGCCGATATAAATTTCATTTACCGAATTTCAATACATTTTTAATCCAGAAAGATGACTTCATCATTTTTACATGTAATAATAGTATGGTTACATATATTGTGAAAGAAGTACAAAAGGAGCGTTACAATGAATTTAGCTAAATTTCCGAGGAAAAAATATACAGAATCACATACACCAATTGAAAAGTTAAACAATTTTTCTGAGGCACTTGGTGGACCAACCATTTATTTTAAACGAGATGATTTACTTGGTTTAACAGCTGGTGGTAATAAGACGAGAAAGTTAGAATTTCTAGTTGCAGATGCACAGGCGAAAGGTGCAGATACGTTAATTACAGCAGGAGGTATTCAGTCTAACCATTGCCGTTTAACACTTGCAGCTGCGGTAAAAGAGAAAATGAAATGTATTCTTGTGTTAGAAGAAGGGCTTGAGCTAGAAGAAAAGCCCGACTTTAACGGAAACTATTTCTTATATCATTTATTAGGTGCTGAAAACGTAATTGTTGTGCCAAACGGAACAGACCTTATGGAAGAGATGCATAAAGTAGCGCAAGAAGTAAGTGAAAAAGGTAATACACCATATGTAATTCCAGTTGGTGGATCAAACCCTACTGGCGCAATGGGATACGTTGCTTGTGCGCAAGAAATTATGGCTCAATCATTTGAGCAAGGAATTGATTTCAGTTCAGTTGTTTGCGTAAGCGGTAGCGCTGGTATGCATGCTGGTTTAATTACTGGTTTTTCCGGAACGCAAAATAACATCCCTGTAATCGGAATCAACGTAAGTAGAGGAAAAGCGGAGCAAGAAGAGAAAGTTGCAAAACTTGTAGCGGAAACTTCAGCTCACGTTGGTATCCAAAACTCTATTTCACGTGAAGCTGTTACATGTTTTGATGAATATGTAGGACCAGGTTACGCGTTACCGACAGCGGAAATGGTAGAAGCAGTTCAGTTACTTGCGAAAACAGAAGGTATTTTACTTGATCCTGTGTATACAGGTAAAGCAGTAGCGGGACTAATTGACTTAATTCGAAAAGGTAAATTTAATAAAGAAGATAATATTTTATTCGTACATTCAGGTGGTTCACCAGCTTTATATGCGAATACGTCTTTATTTGCGTAAGGGTAAAAAAGCATTGGGTATCCAATGCTTTTTGTTTTGAATTAACATTGAAATTTGATACAATTTCGTGAATATGCGATGTTTTTTCAACGTTTATTAGTAAACAACGATATACATGTTTATAAAGGAGATTGAACTATGACGGAATTTTGGGAAGCGAGTTTTATAGAAAATCAAATGATGTGGGGATTTGAAGCTTCAGACTCCGCAATTTTGACGAAGGACTTTTTCCTTGAAAAGAAAGTGAAGGATATATTGATTCCTGGTATTGGATATGGAAGAAATGCAAAGGTTTTTATTGATAACGGAATACGTGTAACAGGTATTGAAATTTCTAAAACAGCGATTGAACTGGCAAGGAAAAATGAACTTAATGCTGATTTCTTCCATGGTTCAGTAACTGATATGCCTTTTGATAACAAACTGTATGACGGTATATTTTGTTATGCACTGATTCATTTATTGAATGAGGATGAGAGGGAGAAGTTTATTAAAGATTGCTATAACCAATTAAAACCAAACGGATATATGATTTTTACTACTATTTCAAAAGAAGCCCCAATGTTTGGAAAGGGCAAACAACTGGGTAAAGACTACTTCGAGATAATGGAAGGGGTAAAAATGTATTTTTATGATATTGACTCGGTAAAACAAGACTTTGGAAAATATGGACTGATAGAATCTACGGAAATTGTTGAGCCACATAAGAATGCGGAAAATAAGCCTCCATTTAAATTTATAATGATCAAGTGTCAAAAAAACTTTAATTACATAATAGAAACACCGAAATAGAAGCGAAAGCTGTGGTATATCAAATTTGGATTAGTTCTAAGTATAAAGTAGAAGTAATGGCGGGAGATAATCGGTATGCTCAATTAACAGAAAAAAAGCAGCCACTTTGTTTGGGATTGTTACAGGTGAGAAGTTATCTGAATAAAAGTATATGGGAGATTTTGCTCTTTTTATTGGTGTTCCATCACTTGCAGGCCTATTCATTTTATCAGCAACAGCATTTATTTTAGCTGGCATTGTACTTTTTATTATGTTTTGCCCAGATCCATTAGATATTTCAAAAAAGATATTAGCTTATAAAAAGAAATTTGAGAAGATCAAATCAATGGAAAAGGAAATATTTTGTTGAAATGTCTGGGATACGGACCTATTCTCTCGCTCTAATTAACTAAAAGAAGAACTTGCCCATGCCAATTAGACTACTAATCATTCCTATTCCATTCATGGTGCTTTTTCCTACTGTAAGTAAGTTTCCAAACATTCCCGGCTGGCCGTTACCTCCGTTATTCCCCCATCCCATGGGATTTACCTGTCCTCCCCAGCCTGCAGGGTTTCCAAAAACACCCCAGTTATTGGTACTAAAATTAAAAGGATTGGCTGGCGGCGATAGCAAAGCGGCAAGATGCCCTTGTGCGAACATCCCCGTATGATTGAATGGGTGGGCCCAAGGGAAGAGGGATTTTTGAAAATTGAAACCTGCATGGCCGGCTAATGGAGCCCAACTAGCAGGATGTCCTTGGGGCATCATCCCTGCATAATTGATTGGCTGGGCCCAAGAGAAGGGGGAGGTTTGGGAATTGAAACCAGTATAATCGGCTGATGAATTCCAGCCAACCGGATAGATTCGAAAACTCCAATTCTCAGGAATCCCAAGACTATTTATTCCCTCAGCTTTGGTTATTTGGGGCTGTGAATATAATGATGATATTGAAATTTGGTTATTATATAGTTGCCCGTTCCCCTTTGAATTCAAATACCAATATTGGTGCATACGCTTATTCCCCTCACTTTAAAAATGTAATGTTAGACTTAGCCTATGTAATATTCCTTTTTATGGATGGTTAAATAACTAGATCTACAAGCCCATATTTAAAGGAATGGGTGCGTGGACTTGTTGATTTATTATCAAGTGAAGGAAAAAAATCTAAACGACAAACTTTGTGAAGAAAGTTCATTCGTTTGTTCGTAATTTTTTCATAGAGTCTTGCAATTTGTAATCTAATTATCTTTTGATTTTTTAGAACCTTTCTTTTTGCGTAACAAAGACTTCTTTAAAGGTTAATCTATTTTCAGCTTTTCTCACCCATTTAGGAATTTCGTATGATAAGAAAACTTTTTTACAAAGAAATGCTTATTTCTTGTAAGTTAAATAGCTTATTTTTCATTTAACATTTCCGACGTTAAGGACAAGCAATGAATTATCAAATAGCCAACAGCACTAATTGCTATAAGAATGAAAAGAATAAGTTCTAGTGTAACAGGCATTTTATCTAATCCTAATCCCTTAATTGGTTTTTTTGCATAATAAGTCTATATATATATAATGATATATAGACTTATTAACATTTCCACTTTCAATTACCAAAGTTTCTAGGTTCTTGACTTATTTTAGAAGGGCATTTTCAATTGCTTCTTTTGTTTATTTCAGCCCTAATTTAATTTCGGTTAACAAACGCAGTATAGCGTCTCCTTTTTTCATTTTCAAAACAAGCTCATTTATAAATGCATTCAAAATCTTATTTAAATGTTTATAAAGGTTTAGTCAATGAAGAAGATTTAAAATGTTATGTTGAGAAAATGGAATTGCTAAAAAGAGAATATCTATTTGAAGAGTTTGGCAAAATACTGCGAGGGTAAAGTATTTTTGTACAGATATGCAAACGATTTAAACTAATCAATGAAATTTATAATGAAGGAGCAAACAAATATATGAGTGAAACATTACATAAAAGAAACCCACCATATTTAATGCTTGTAATTCTTTTTATTGGGGCATTTGTTTCATTTCTAAATAACTCGCTTTTAAATGTAGCTTTGCCATCAATAATGAAAGATTTAGGCATTAAAGATTATTCAACGATTCAGTGGCTTTCTACAGGGTATATGCTTGTTAGTGGTATATTAATTCCAGCATCAGCATTTTTAATAACCCGCTTCTCAAATAGGAGCTTATTTATTACATCCATGATAATTTTTATTCTTGGTACTGCCTTAGCAGCTTTAGCGCCGAACTTTGGTTTATTACTTACTGGCCGGATGGTTCAAGCAGCAGGTTCTTCAGTCATGGGGCCTTTGTTAATGAATATTATGCTAGTAAGCTTCCCAAGAGAAAAACGAGGAACAGCAATGGGGATTTTTGGATTAGTTATGATTACAGCTCCAGCAATTGGACCGACACTATCAGGTTATATTGTAGAGTATTATGACTGGCGTTTGCTTTTTGAAATGATTTTACCGTTAGCGATTATTAGCTTACTGTTAGGGATTTGGAAATCTGAGAATGTCATGAAACAAAACAAAAATGCAAAACTTGATTATCTCTCATTACTATTATCTTCTATCGGTTTTGGCGGTTTGTTATATGGATTCAGTTCTGCAAGCTCAGGTGGTTGGACGGATACAGTTGTCTTAACAACCTTAATCATAGGCGCTATTGCCCTAATTGCTTTCGTTATCCGTCAATTAAAAATGAATGAGCCGTTATTGGATTTACGTGTTTACAAGTACCCAATGTTTGCACTTGCGTCTGTAATTGCAATTGTCAACGCTGTGGCCATGTTTTCAGGTATGATTTTAACACCAGCTTATGTACAAAACGTCCGTGGCATTTCGCCGCTGAACTCTGGGCTGATGATGCTTCCGGGTGCAGTAATAATGGGGGTTATGTCACCAATCACAGGTAAACTATTTGATAAATATGGCCCTCGGCTTCTTGGCATAGTAGGACTTTCCATTACAGCTGTTTCAACTTATATGTTGGCAAACCTGCAAATTGACTCTAGTCACACACATATTATTCTTATTTACACACTGCGGATGTTTGGGATGGCAATGGTGATGATGCCACTTATGACAAACGGTCTTAATCAATTGCCAACTCGCTTAAATCCGCACGGTACGGCTGTTAATAATACAGCTCAACAAGTGTCCGGTTCGATTGGTACTGCTATTCTTGTTACGATTATGAATTCTGTAACAACAACACAAGCTGAAAGTCTAATGTCTGATGTAGATCCAACAACCTTCACAGAAACTACGAAGGCAATATTAACTCAGAAGGCTTTATTATCCGGAATTCAATATTCATTCTATGTAGCGCTTGGCATGAATGTTGTTGCACTACTATTAGTTTTTTTCGTCAAACGTGTAGATACAAGCGCGGAAGCTGTCGAGAGGTTAAATCGGTAGAGAAAAATAAAACTCTAGATAATGATTCCTACAAGTTTTTTGCTGATTAGTTAGACTATGAAGAAATGCAAATTTCTGCTGCTAAGGCGCCGGTATTTAAAGCTGGAAAAGAACTGAAAGAAGCAGTGAAATAATTGTATATAGTGAAAAAGGATCTGATATTCATATCAGATCCTTTTTCACTAGTAACACAGTATACTTGCTTATCGTATTTGTTTAACTAGACATTAGAAACTACCGGTTTTTCAAATACTACAATCTTAAGCTCGTCAACTTCTTTATTTTGGGGTACTCGTTTTACTTAGCTTAACGGGTATGTAGCGCAACTGTAGCTTTAAAATAAAGTTTGATCAAAATATGTGGGGAGTTTTTAGTGTGGAATTTGATTTATAAACAAATACAAGAGATGATATCTGCTTTCAATTTCTGATAAACAGTATAATGCTCCAATTATAATAATTCGCTTCATTTTAAGTTAGTATTTTTTTCTGCCAGTTATAACTCTAATGCCAACAAACAACTTAGATTACCAACCTTATAAGCAATATCATAATCATGAATAGTTAGGGAAAAGATAAATAAGGTAATCAATTACATATCTTTATCCCAGGCGATTCATTGCTATCTTCTCTTTATTGAATGGGATATTTTATTTCATGCTTTTTTGAAAGGGTGTTTCTAATGGAAAAAAAAGTATCAGCCATTCCTCAGCCGAAAACATATGGACTGCTGGGTAATCTCCCATTAATCGATAAAGATAAACCGACTCTATCGTTTATTAAGCTGGCGGAAGAGTATGGTCCCATTTTTCGAATTCAAACTTTAAGTGATGCCATCATTGTCGTTTCTGGACATGAACTGGTAGCAGAAGTCTGTGACGAAACACGGTTCGATAAAAGTATAGATGGTGCTTTAGCAAAGGTTCGTGCCTTTGCTGGGGACGGATTATTTACAAGTGAGACTCACGAGCCTAACTGGAAAAAAGCTCATAATATTTTGATGCCTACATTCAGCCAACGGGCAATGAAAGATTACCATGCCATGATGGTTGATATTGCCGTACAACTCGTTCAAAAATGGGCACGACTTAATCCGAATGAAAATGTGGATGTTCCGGAGGATATGACCCGCCTTACATTGGATACAATTGGTCTATGTGGTTTTAATTACCGATTTAATAGCTTTTATCGTGAGACCTCTCATCCTTTTATCACTAGCATGAGCCGTGCTCTAGATGAGGCGATGCACCAATTACAGCGACTGGATATAGAAGACAAACTCATGTGGAGAACGAAACGTCAATTTCAGCATGATATCCAATCCATGTTTTCTTTAGTAGATAATATTATTGCTGAACGTAAAAGGAATGGAAATCAGGAAGAAAATGATTTACTTTCCCGTATGTTAAATGTGCAGGATCCGGAAACTAGTGAAAAATTAGATGATGAAAATATTCGTTTCCAAATTATCACTTTTTTAATAGCTGGGCATGAGACAACAAGTGGATTGTTATCTTTTGCAATCTATTTTTTATTAAAGAATCCGGATAAATTGAAAAAAGCCTATGAAGAAGTAGATCGGGTTTTGACAGATCATACTCCAACATACCAACAAGTTATGAAACTTAAGTATATACGGATGATTTTAAATGAATCGCTACGTCTATGGCCTACTGCTCCAGCATTCAGTCTCTATGCAAAAGAAGATACAGTGATTGGTGGGAAATACCCAATTAAGAAAGGAGAAGATCGTATTTCTGTTCTTATTCCACAGCTACATAGGGATAAAGACGCATGGGGAGACAATGTGGAAGAATTCCAACCTGAACGATTTGAAGAGCCGGATAAGGTTCCTCATCATGCTTATAAGCCATTTGGAAATGGTCAACGAGCATGTATCGGTATGCAGTTTGCACTTCATGAAGCCACTCTCGTAATGGGAATGCTTCTTCAACATTTTGAATTAATCGATTATCAAGACTATCAGCTGGACGTAAAACAAACATTAACGCTAAAGCCCGGTGATTTTAAGATTAGGATTCTACCCCGAAATCAAACTATCAGCCATCCTACTGTCCTTGCACCTATAGAGGAGAAGCTGAAAGAACATGAAATCAAGCAGCAAGTTCAGAAGACTCCTTCTATTATTGGAGCCGATAATCTTTCGCTTCTTGTTCTGTATGGCTCGGATACAGGGGTAGCAGAAGGTATTGCAAGAGAACTAGCAGATACAGCTAGTTTAGAAGGTGTTCAAACGGAAGTGGTAGCTCTTAACGATCGAATTGGAAGTCTGCCAAAAGAAGGAGCAGTTCTTATTGTAACTTCTTCTTATAATGGAAAGCCGCCAAGTAATGCGGGGCAGTTTGTGCAGTGGTTGGAGGAATTAAAACCGGATGAGCTAAAAGGTGTTCAATACGCAGTTTTTGGTTGTGGAGATCATAATTGGGCTAGTACCTATCAGCGGATTCCAAGATACATTGATGAGCAAATGGCTCAAAAAGGAGCAACAAGATTTTCTACACGTGGAGAAGCGGATGCAAGTGGTGATTTCGAGGAACAACTCGAGCAATGGAAACAAAGCATGTGGTCTGATGCGATGAAGGCATTTGGATTAGAACTCAACAAAAATGTGGAGAAAGAGCGCAGTACTTTGAGTCTACAATTCGTCAGTCGTCTTGGGGGATCTCCTCTTGCGCGGACATATGAAGCAGTTTATGCATCTGTACTGGAAAATCGTGAACTCCAATTATCTAGCAGTGATAGAAGCACTCGACATATCGAGATATCTTTGCCAGAAGGTGCTACCTATCAAGAAGGAGACCACCTTGGGGTGCTGCCAAGTAATAGCCAGAAAAATGTCAACCGAGTTTTAAAACGCTTTGGATTAAACGGGAAAGATCAAGTTATACTGAGCGCAAGTGGGCGCATTGTAAATCACATACCTTTGGATAGTCCTATTAGTTTATTTGACCTTCTTAGTTATAGTGTTGAAGTTCAGGAAGCGGCCACTCGAGCACAAATACGGGAATTGGTGACATTCACAGCTTGTCCTCCTCATAAAAAGGAATTGGAATCATTATTGGAAGAAGGAGTTTATTATGAACAAATATTAAAAAAACGTATTTCGATGTTGGATCTTCTTGAAAAGTATGAAGCTTGTGAAATCCGATTTGAACGCTTTTTAGAACTTCTTCCTGCGCTCAAACCGCGTTACTATTCTATTTCAAGCTCTCCACTCGTTGCACAGGATCGTCTGAGTATTACGGTCGGTGTTGTTAATGCACCTGCATGGA
Organism: Bacillus sp. NPDC057893; assembly: GCF_042796455.1. Lineage (NCBI taxonomy): Bacteria > Bacillati > Bacillota > Bacilli > Caryophanales > Bacillaceae > Bacillus > Bacillus sp. NPDC057893. The sequence goes on from NZ_JBHVNG010000004.1 coordinate 15,440, forward strand.
GTGGACAAGGGACATATGAAGGAGTTGCTTCTAATTATTTAGCTCAGCGTAATAATAAAGATGAGATTATCTGTTTCATTCGAACACCACAATCAAACTTTCAATTACCTGAAGATCCAGAAACACCAATTATCATGGTTGGGCCAGGTACTGGAATTGCACCATTCCGTGGATTCTTACAAGCGCGTCGTGTTCAAAAGCAAAAAGGTATTAACTTAGGACAAGCGCATCTATATTTCGGTTGTCGTCATCCTGAAAAGGATTATCTCTATCGTACAGAACTGGAAAATGATGAAAGAGATGGATTAATCTCTTTACACACAGCTTTTTCTCGCTTAGAAGGATATCCAAAAACATATGTACAGCATTTAATAAAACAAGATAGAACCAATTTAATTTCGTTATTAGATAATGGAGCTCATCTTTATATATGTGGTGATGGAAGTAAAATGGCTCCGGATGTAGAGGATACCCTTTGTCAAGCATATCAAGAAATTCATGAAGTCAGTGAAAAAGAGGCAAGGAATTGGTTGGATCATTTGCAACATGAAGGGCGATATGGAAAAGATGTTTGGACTGGAATATAAATTATTCTTAATTAGATAAGTAATACTTAACTAATGAACTTCTTTCGACTAAGTGTTACTTATACAAAATAAACTTATTTATAAAAATCCCGTATTCTTTATGAAATACGGGATTTTCCTGTTTTAAATAAGCTGGACTGATAATGTTGCCGTTGTCATAAAATTCACTTGCTTACAAGCTTCCAACACCATTGTTTTTCTTCGCAAATTCTTGTCCAATTGCTTATGCAATTATAAAAAACGAAACCAAAACAAATAGTTGTCTATATACTTCGTAACCACACCATTAAAACGTTCCATCCATTCATATGCAAGAAAGTTTAGTTAGCTAATAGCATATGTTTTATTGAAAGGGTGTGATTGAATTATGGATCGGCCGAACTGGGGAATTGGAGGATTAGTATTCGTTGGCTGCATGTTTCTTGGTGGAGGAGTGGGATCTATGTTAGGAAGTGCCCAAACTGGATGGATGATAGGAATGGGTGTTGGATTTCTTGGAATGGCTTTAACGAGAATGATTAGAAAGTAATGGAATAAGGGTTCTTCTTCCAGTGAAAAAGGAAATATGCATGTAAGTAATTACTTACATACGAGCTCTATAATATGTAGTAATGGTACTTATACAAAGCCACTCTCTAACAGAAAGTGGTTCTTTTTGTTGTCGGTTCTGTTAAATTGCATTTTTGATTTTTATGTATTTACCAAAGTAAACTTTTGAATAGAAATTTACTTTCATTTCCACTAAAAGAAAAATGGAAGATGGTATTAAATAGGTCATCTTTTCTTTATGGAGTAGAATTATGAAAATACAGATTTACAACACTAAGCGATTTGTTGGTGCTACCTCATGCCCATCAAGCTAAGATTTTGAAACATCTCTAAAACGACAAAGCTAGATTCCTTGGATACTATCGATAATAAGATGTTATATAAATTAAGAATGAATATTATATACATCATTTAGACTCTGGTAACAATTCATATGATCAAAAATAATTTGGCTAACAGATTTCGTTAGTTTGCCATCATCTTTTTGTAACCAAATAGATTCATTACCGTTTCAGACCTATGTATGAATTCATAACCTAACAGTAAAAGGGAGATGATTGAAGGTATGACAATTAATGATGAATCAATTTGTCAACAGTTTGCAAGAATTATCGGTGGTCAAAAAGGATTCGCCGGTGGGAAATGCGTGGTAACAATAAATCGGGATGAAATACAAGCAACAATCTTGGGAAAACGTTTTAGGGTAACGACTTCTTTTTCATTCGAATCAAGAGATAATAAAACTGGACGGGCATTATGTCTAGGCCGGATAGCGCTCTTACAAAAGGAAGTCACTGAATTTGTTGCTACAATTATTAAACAAGGAATAATAGTTTCGTCTATACACAATGAGTGGTTATGTGATGATCCAAATTTGATTTACGTTAATATCGAAGACGTTGATGATCCACTAATTTTCGCAAGAAAAGTCAGAAGAGCGTTATGCAATTAACCAATATCTTTAGTTAAATGAGTGATTGTGTTAATTAGAATATTTCAGAGTGTTGAATGGTATATTTGGAAAATAGATTTAAGTGAATGATTTTATAAAATAAAAGAAGGCGTTCCATATTTGGAATGTCTTTTCCTGGTGTTGTGTTGTTTGTGTTCTTTTTAATGACAGGAACGAAAATTATATCCGGGAAAATGGCAGATGAGTTCAAACGATTTGGTTTACCTTCTTTTTTTAATTTCTTAACTGGAGCTTTTGAGATTGTAGGAGCGATTGGAATGTTGATAGGGATTTGGGTTCCAATACTAGCTTTATTGGCAGGATTGTTATTAGGCGGTACGATGCTTGCAGCTGCACTTACTCTTATTGTATTAGCGAGAGATCCCTTTAAGAAGGCAATACCTGCGCTTGTCTTGTGTGTCCTCAGTTTAGGGATAAGTTTTTATCATATTTTTTAAGCATACTCTAAAATAGTTAAACTCTATGTGTTTTGTAATTATTTTATAGATAGGGGGTGTGAGAACACATGAATGGATTATTATTATTTAACGTCTTAGCGGTGCTCATTCATTAGTAGTATTAATGTATTTAGATGAATAATAATTAACCGGACAATGTAGAATCCACTAAATAAAAAACAGGATCTGATATTCATATATCAGGTCCTGTTTCACTATGTATTATTATTTCACTGCCGCTTTTAATTCTTTTCCAGCCTTAAAAGCAGGTGCCTTTGAAGCAGCAATTTGCATTTCTTCACCTGTTTGTGGGTTACGTCCTGTACGTGCAGATCTTTCACGCACTTCAAATGTACCAAAACCAAGAATCTGTACTTTCTCTTCATTTGCTAGCGCATTTGTTATAGTATCTAATACAGCTTGTGTCGCTGCAGCTGCATCCTTTTGTGTAAGTTCTGCTTTTTCTGCTACTACTTTTGTTAATTCTGTCTTATTCATTTTCTGCACCTCTTTACATATAATTAGGTGACTATTATAACGTGCCTATACTCCTGATGCAATCAAAAACAGTACAAGCATCTCCGTGTAAAGCAGGTGTTTTAATATATAGGGGTACCGCCACATCAATATTAAGCTACCAAAATAAAATGCCCCATAACGAAAAAACGGTATTTTTTCTATCTAGGATGAGTACCGAAGTTCATTTTTAGCGTTTTTGGAGCGACTTGTTCTGTTAGATTGATAGGCATAGAGTGGGAACACTTTTTATAATGATTTATTACTTGTAAGGGACTATTTAGCGTGAATTGAAAAAAATATCTACCATTTTTATGTGTCGTTCTATTAAGAAATCTAAATAAAATCAATTAATTGCGATAAAATCTAGTCAAAAATAATGAAATTTCAGGAAAAATAAGGTACACTAGTCAATGGTTTTGGTTTAAAATCGATTGACGTTAATGTATACGGGGGAAAGATTGATGAACAACAATACAGTAAATGAATCAGTTGAAGAAGTTGATAGAAAACGAGTAAGATCAAGCAAACGTTTTACAAATTGGAAGTTTATCGCAGCGGGCATTGGTATAATTGTACTTCTCATTGGGGGAGTGAGTTATTATCAGGCAACTCACTTCAATTCGAATGTTACGATTAACGACACAAAAGTCGGTGGTTTGAGCGCTGATCAGGCAATACAGAAATTAAAAACATCTGGATTAGCAAACAAAGTCTATGTCGATCAACAACAAATTTTAGATGAAAAAGATACAAAAACGGAACTTACGGAAAAAGATTTGCCTCAAGTTAAGAAACTATTAAAAAGTCAGTGGACATTTTTCCCTTCCTTAAAGGAAAAAAATTATTCATTGCTACCAGAAAAGGCGGATCAGTATCGTAGTGAAACGATGAAAAAACTTGTAGAAGAAAAGCTCGTTTCAATGAATAAAGAATTAAAAGCACCTCAAGATGCTATGGCGAAGCTCGAACAAGGCAAAGTTATTATCTCGAAAAGTGTTGAAGGAAAGCAGTATGACATTACTAATCTACTGAAAGATTATGACAAGCAGAAGTATAAAAGCGAAATTCATCTGAAGTCTACATACATAAAGCCTATTAAAGAAGACGATCCGATTGTTAAAAAAGAGGAGAAAGCACTACAGGATCTTCTTCAACAGTCCATTGATTATAAAGTGCAGAATGAAGTGTATCCTTTAAAAGCGAAAGATTTAATTCAAAATGCTTCTATGTCAAAGGATATGAAAGTTACAATCGATGCGAGCGACATTAAGAATAAGATTGCTGAAATTAATAATGCTAAATCAACATTAAATAAAGATTTCACATTTAAAACTCATTCCGGTTCGGTTATACAAGTAAAAGGACAAGGCTATGGCTGGGCACTAGATGTTGAAAAAGAAACAAAACAAGTTCAACAAGCTTTTGAAAAGGGTGAAAAATCGCTATCTGCTTCAAATGTTCATGGAAATGGTTGGGAGAAGGAAGGTATCGGTTATAAAACAACATCGAATAATGGCATCGGAGACACGTATGCGGAAGTTTCAATTGCAGAGCAACAAATTTGGATTTACAAAGATGGAAAATTAGTAGTTACAACAAATGTAGTAACCGGTAAACATAGCACGAGTGAAGATACATCACCAGGTGTGTGGTACGTCCTATATAAACGAACACCATACACGTTGAAAGGCAGCGCAGTAGGTAAAGCTGATTATGCAGTTAAAGTAGATTATTGGGTTCCATTCACAAATAGCGGTCAAGGATTCCATGATGCTGGCTGGCGAACAAACTGGGCGAATAATGCCTATTTAACAGGGGGATCAGGCGGGTGTGTTAACCTTCTTCCTAATGTTGCAAAAACTGTGTATGATAGTTTGAATACTAATGATCCAGTTATTGTGTACTAGTAAATAGCAATTTCGCGTGAAGCGATGTATGTATCTAGAACTTAAATTTATAAAAGAAGCAGGAAATCGCGAGTGATTTTCTGCTTCTTTTTTATTATTTATACTATGCACTTCTCGTGTGCAGGGGGAGAGTTATAAGAAATACAAAATATAAGCTAGGTACATTTAAACATAAAATGTGGTTATCAAGTCAGAGAAAGGCACCCGATGGTGTCTTTTCTTTATTTCCAAAAGGACCTGCTCAATATCATAATGGATTTTTATTGATGGCATTTATATATATATTTACTCATAAGAATAGAACTAGCATAGTATTTACTGGGGGGATTAAGAATGAATAGGGATGAAACCTCATTACATCCTGATACGGGTGTTACGTCTGTAATGTTTGTTGAACGATCATTAAATGAAATTCGTTTTTGGTCTAGAATCATGAAGGAACATTCTTTTTTTCTTCGGTTGGGGTTTAGATGTGAGGATACCCAACTAATCGAAGAAGCTAATCAATTTTATCGATTGTTTGAACATATCGAACAAATAGCGTATTCCTATACAAATGAAACAGATCCTGGGCAAATAAAAAGATTTAATTCAGAAGTACAACAAGCTGCAACTAATATTTGGGGATTTAAACGGAAAATTCTAGGATTAATTCTCACATGTAAATTGCCAGGGCAAAATAATTTTCCACTGTTAGTTGACCATACGAGTAGGGAAGCTGATTATTTTAGAAAACGTTTAATTGAATTAAATGAAGGTAAATTAGATGCCCTTCCTGATGCTATTATTAAAGAAAATGTTTTCTTTTTAAGGATTATGGCAGACCATGCTAAATTTATTGGTCATCTTCTTGACCCATCGGAAAGAAAGCTCGTAGATACAGCACGGAATTTCAGCAATGATTTTGATGAATTAATGTATCAAGCAATTGACTTAGAATCTATGAAACCACAATCTCAAACAGTTCCTCTTTTAGATCAATTTTTAGATCAAAATCGTGTGTCAGTCACATCTCTTCGGGATTTTAAGAAAACGGCACGTGATTTAATTGAGCAATGTAAAATAAAGAGTATCATTCATCCATTATTAGCAGACCATGTATTTCGTGAAGCTGATAGGTTTCTTGAAATAATTGATATGTTTGATGCTCATCTTACCAATATTAAATCACAACCTAGATAGTAAAAAATAAGGAAAGATACTATTTTACCTTAAGCTGAGAAGTTAACAATTTATTGTTAGCTTCTTTTCCTTGTGATTTTTAATATTTCCAAGCAATGTAATGAAGCTTACTTAGCGTATAAGCTACAAGAACAAGGCAAACAGCTTGTGAAAATAGATAAGTGATTTCCTTCTACAAAGATGTGTGGCGGTTGTAGAAACAAAAAAGAAATGTTACTATCTGAAAGAACATATGAGTGTTCGTGTGGACTAAAAATAAGTCGTGGATATAATGCAGCTATCACTATCAAACAGGAAGCCATACACTTATTAGCGCTGACATGATTAGTAATGAAATAATCTTTGGAACAAGGGAGTTAGCTCGGCTATCTTAAGACAAATTCTTTAGCTATCAAAAGTAGCGATGAACTGAGAAGCCCACACTTCAAGTAAGCTCGTAAGAGGTACTAAGTGGTGGGGACTTCACATAACTTTATTAGTCTCTTACACATTATCCAGAAGAAACAAAGTGGAAAGTGATTGAGATGAAAAGAATGGTTATTCAAATCGGCACATTATGGAGACGATCGGAATTATTAAATAAAATTGACAATGAATATCATTTTCATTTAATATGAAGTCGTCACATTTAATTGGAGATGATTTTTGTAAAAAAGTCTACTTTTCTATTAATGTAATAGATTCCCATTAAGGTGTCACTTTCAAAAATTATCACTGATTTTTTATGAATTTAAACGTGGGAAGGGATAAAATAAAAATGAACTGGAAAAAAGGCGGGTTATGGATTATTATTTTTTTCATTGTAAAAGGTACGATTTCTACACTTTTAATTGTTACAGGTGCTAAATATTTTAATTTATCATTTATGCAACTTGTCGTACTAATACTGATTTTATTACTGATTTCCGTAATAGGGCGTAAACTCCTTTACAGACATAAACAAAATAAAAAGCAAAAAGAGCTAAATATATAATGAAGCCCCAGAGACCTTTGGATTTCTGGGGTTTTACTTCGACAGTCTTTTTTTAGGGGATAGCACCACATGCATATCAACTTAACAGAACAGGTTGCCCAAAATGATAAAAATGAAGTTCGGTGCTATAAAAAAATGAAATTTCCATTTATAGTGTACGTTAAAGTCTAAGTTTGATAGCGATGTAGCGGGCTCCCTTTTAGAATAGTAGAGTATAAACGTGAAAAAACTCCTAACAAATCTTGTTAGGAGTTTTTGTAAATACGTGATATTTTATTTATCAATATTTTTTAATCTTCATTATTGATTTCTATTGTGCCTGTTCTAGCACTAACCTTTAAAACATTTAATAGATTCTCAGGTGTCTTGATTTCCACTTCATATTCAAATTTAGATTGTGCTAAGTTGTCATCTTCTAATTCGAATTCTTTTTTCACATTAATAATTTCTCCATTTGTATGAGCTATAGAAATTTCACGAACTTGTTTCTCTGTGTAGTTTTCATTCTTTTTTGCATAATTGTAACCCATACCATAATATCCACCAACAATAGCGATACCGATTACTAAAATAGCAATTACACTTATAATTATTTTCTTTTTATGTTTTAACAATTTCATCTACTCCTTAATGATTAATCATCTATTCCAAATCTTGCTTCAAGTGCATTTTCTGCTTGCTCTAATTGATCTTCAAGTATATCTTGTTCTCTTTCTTGCGTTTGATATTGTTCAACAGTTATCGTTCCAGCGTGATAATCTGCTTCTAGCTGATCATCAGATAGATCTATCTTGTCATCTAATTGGTCAATTTCTTTTTTTGCTACTAAGTACGTATTTAAGTTATCTTCTTTTGCTCCAACTGGTTTCGTGTTATTTGCCTTTTCTACAATAGATGTGACTTCGTTTTTGAAATCTTGTGTTTGCTTAGTATCATTCATAGCAGGCCCTGTTTTGTGTGGTTCTTGTTGTAGTTGAGCACCTTCTTTTTGTGATTTATCGTTTTCTACTTTCAGTTGTTGTACTTCTGTATCGTTATCAGCTTGAGTAGAACAAGCGGTTAAGAATAAACAAGACATTGCTCCAATCATCATCCATTTTCCCATTATGTCCTCCTCCCTTTACATGTGCACCTTATCCATGTCTTTATATTACTGAACAAACATTAAAGGAAGATTAATGTGCAAAAAAATAAAATGATATAATTAAATAGTTTCTAATCTTTCTTTAATGTTTTGGAATTATAGTGATACATATGAATAAGAAAAAAGGAGGATGCTAATGCGAGTTCTTATTGTCGAAGATGAACAAGACTTACAAAATATATTGGTAAAACGATTAAATGCAGAATATTATAGTGTCGATGGATGTGGGAGTGGAGAAGATGCCTTGGATTATATAAGCATGGCTACCTACGATTTGATTGTGCTTGACATTATGATTCCCGGAATAGATGGTTTACAAGTATTACAAAGATTACGCGCGGACAATAATACAACTCCTGTCTTGCTTCTTACAGCTAAAGATACAATTGATGATCGCGTAACAGGACTCGACTTAGGTGCGGACGATTATTTAGTAAAGCCGTTTGCTTTTGATGAACTGTTAGCAAGAATTCGAGTGTTGATGCGAAGAAAAACAGGGAATGCATCTAATGTGTTTGAAATCGCTGACCTAGTGGTGAATTGCAATATGCATAAAGTAACAAGGGGAGATCAAGTTATCAATCTTTCCAGTAAAGAATTTGCTATTTTAGAATATATGATTCGTAATAAAGAAGTTGTGTTGACACGAGATAAAATTGAGCAACATGTGTGGAATTACGACTATGAAGGTGGCTCGAATATTATTGATGTTTACGTCAGATACCTTCGTAAAAAAATTGATAGCCAGTTTGAAACGAAGTTAATTCATACAGTACGAGGAACTGGTTACGTATTGCGAGTAGAATCATGAAAAGACTATCAATAAAAATGAGAGTGACCCTGTGGTATACGGGGCTAATTGTAATTATTATGGCACTCGTGTTAGCTTTTATTTTAACTTCTTCAGATAAAGTTTTGCTTTTTAATATGAAAAATCAATTGAAGAGCACAGTAAAAGAAAGTGTTGAAGATATCGAATATAAGCATGGACAGTTAGAGATTGACGATGATTTTGAAACCTTAGAAGATGGAGTAAATATCCTCATTTATAGTAAGCAAGGTGAGCTGCTGGCAGGACATATTCCAACAAGCTTTAATAAAAAGGTATCGCTTAAATCCGATGAAATACAAACCATTAAAGACGGTAATAAAGAATGGATAGTATATGATTTTCTCCATAATGTAGGCGGCGATGAGCAAGTCTGGGCTCGTGGAATAATGACCATGAATCAATTATCATCAACCATGAATACGATTATTGTGGTAACACTCATCTCATTTCCATTACTTATTCTCATTGCGGCAGTGGGAGGATATTTTATTACGCAAAGAGCGTTTCGACCTGTACAACAAATGAGTGATTCAGCCAGTAAAATTGGTGATGGTAAAGACCTTTCGAAGAGAATTAATTTACAAGGTTCATCGAAAGACGAAATGTATCATTTAGCACAAACCTTTGACAAAATGTTTGAACGATTGGAGACATCATTCGAAAGCGAAAAACAATTTACATCTGACGCATCTCATGAATTAAGAACACCAACATCTGTTATTATTTCGCAATGCGAATATGCTTTATCGCAGAGGAATAATCCGAAAGAACTGGAAGAATCGTTAGAAGTAATTTTAAGGCAATCGCGTAAAATGTCCGCTTTAATCTCGCAACTCTTATTATTAGCACGAGTTGACCAAGGAAAGTATAATACTTTTCAATTTGAATATATCGATATGAGTGAATTAACGGAAATCGTTGTAGAAGAGCTTTCATTAATGGTTCAAGAAGCTTCGATTGATATAACAACTAATATAGAGGAAGACCTGTTTATTAAAGCAGATCAAACATTGATGATGCGTTTATTAATGAATTTACTAACGAATGCGATTACTTATAGCAAAGCGAACGGCATTGTGAATATGCAGCTGTTCCGTGATGAAACCAACATAATAGGTAAAGTCTCCGATAATGGTATAGGCATCAGCGAGCAACATATTGCGAAAATATGGGACCGCTTCTATCGAGTTGACGCAGCAAGAACATCTTCAAACAATGGAAACACAGGTTTAGGATTGTCGATGGTAAAATGGATTGTCGAACTACACGGAGGAGAAATTACCGTTGAAAGTGAATTAGGAGAAGGCAGTACTTTTACATTTAAACTACCAATTGAAAAACGAACATAATTTATGCTCGTCTGTAGCTTCAGAATAAAGATTGGTTAGAAAACTCTCTTCAATCCTTATTTAAAAGTAAATACAAAAACTCCATTTTGAAAAAGAGTGATCAAAATGGAGTTATTCTTTTTAGTTATATATAAGATTTTTATAAAAAAATTGATTACATAAAGAGGGCTCACCACATCGCATCAAGCTAAGGGGCTAAGAGAGTGTATGTGAGTGTGATTGTTTGAGATTTTTACCACTACACTAAAGATATGCATAACAAATAAATCGATCAAAATCCCGATCCTTTTCTATCTCTCCGTCTCAAAAAACTCAATCCACTCTCCATCAGGACCAGCAAAAAATATGTAACGTGTTCCATCTGGTAATGTCTCGATTTCTTCTCCTAGTAAAAATGTTACTTCGTGTTTTCTTAGTCTTTCAATTTCATCTTCTAATGAATCTACCTTAAAGCAAATGTGATGTACTTTTCCTTCTGCTGGAAGGGAAGAGTTGTAGCCTTCAATTAGTTCGAGTATCGTTTCCTTTGATTCTTCCACACCTAAAAAAGCGAGTTTTAAGTCTGGATTTGGGTGACCCATACGTTTAATAAGCTGTAAGCCGACTACTTTTTCATAAAATGAAATAGATGTTTCTAAGTTTATAACCATAAGTCCGACGTGTTCAATTCTTCTAACTGGCATGTGTACTCCTTCTTTCTGAAAATTATATATAAAATAATATTGAATATTGAGAAAATAAGCAAGGTAAAAACCTTACAAATTTTAGAGCGTTATATGTTATAGTGAGAAAGTATGTTTGGGGAGACGGAAGGAGCTTATTTTATGAATACAACTACTCAAACTCCTTCATTATCGGAAACGATGAAAGAGTGGCATTATGCATTAGCTTATGAAATTAAACATTGGAAAACGATAGGTGGTAGTAAAATTTCTATCATTAACGGTCGTTTCTTATATACAGATTATGAAAGTACAGTATACGTATTTCAGCTTATTTCGGAAGTAAGCTTACCTGAAGGTTCACCGATTCGAATTGAGTTCGATGGTGAGGAAGCGACGGGGGAAGTATTATCTGTACATGGATTAGAAATCGAATTGAAATTAAATGATTATATACAAGGTGAAATAAGAGAAGCTGTTTTATACAGTGAACCGTGGCAATTGTTAGAACAGCTGCAAGAGAGATTGAAAGAAGCACATAAAGATAAGCTGAAACGTAATCGTATAAAGCGTCTTGTTGATGGGACGAGCAGTCCGAAACACCTTGAAAAGATGAAAAATACGAAAAATGAATTGGCTTACCGTTCTTTTTACAATCCGACAACGTATGTGTGGGGACCACCTGGAACAGGGAAGTCGTACAATTTATCACGTATTATTTCGGCTCATTATCAAAAAGGAAAATCGGTACTTGTGTTAGCTCATAGTAACGCGGCAGTTGACGTATTAATGAGTGAAGTAACGAAGCAAATTGAGAAGAAAAAGAAATGGACACCTGGTGAAATCGTCCGTTACGGTTTTAGCCAACATGAACATATACGAAATCATGAAACGTTACTTGCATCGAAGTTAGTTGAAACGACGAACGGATCTTGGGGAGAAGAAAGACTTTATTTAGAAGAGACACGACAAGATCTTCGTGAAAAGATTTTATCATATAAAGCGACTTCTGCTGATAAGAAGCGTATACAAGAGATTGAAAGTGATCTTCGAAAGCAAAAAGCGAAAATTAAAGAAGTAGAAAAAGAATATATTGAAAATGCGCAAGTAATCGGTGCGACTTTATCGAAATGTGCAATTGATTCGCTTATTTATGAGCGCACATTTGATTTAGTTGTCGTAGATGAAGTGAGTATGGCATATGTTCCGCAAATCGCATTAGCTGCTTCTCTTGGAAAACGTATTGTCGTTTGTGGTGACTTTTTACAATTGCCTCCGATTGCGATGGCGAATCATGAACTCGTTCGAAAGTGGCTCGGCGAAGATATGTTTTATCATGCAGGGATTGTTGATTCTGTAAATAAATCAGAAGCACATCCCAACCTTTTTATGTTGCAGGAACAAAGACGTATGCATGCTGATATATCGAAGTTTACGAACTCATTTATTTATAAAAATAGAGTATACGATCATCCGTCTGTTTCAGAGCGTAAAGAACTTGCGCAACTACAACCGTTCGCAAATGAGGCGAGTGTTTTATTTGATACGAGCTTAATGGGTGCATTTTCGTTAAAAGACGCTGCTTCAGGTTCGCGTTTTAATATTATGTCTGGTTTAGTGGCGATGCAAATGATGTTAATTGGACTGTTAGATGGTGTTCAATCAATTGGTATAGTTACACCGTACCGAGCACAGTCACGCTTTTTATCAACGTGTATTAGAGAAATGTTACAGAGAACGAAATATCAAAACATACCAGTATTAGCGGCAACCGTTCATAAGTTCCAAGGTTCTGAAAGAGATATGATGATCTTTGATACAGTGGATAGTTATCCGCAAGAACGTCCTGGCGTGCTATTCTTTGACCATAAAAACCATCGTCTCGTCAATGTAGCAGTAACGAGAGCGAGAGGGAAGTTCATTCAATTATCGGATTGCCATTATATGCGTAAAAATCTTTCAAGAAAACAAGCGTTATCACAATTAACAGCTCATATAGAACGTCACGGAGATGTGTATGATCGCACGACATCAAGACAATTATGGGAGAGAAAAATATCGAAACGATTACGCTGGTTTATGGAAATGAATCTTGAAGAAACGAAAGGGCTATTAAAAGATATTTTAGCCGCAAAACGAAAAATCATTATTTCACTTCCAAGTACGAAGCAAGTAGATAAACGAGTATGGCAAGCGTTAATGCGTACAAATGCGCAAATAACGGTTTATAGTGATGGACCAGTTCCATTAAAAAACGTAAAGTTACAAAGACAAAATAAAGCATTCCCGTTCCTAGTAATTGATGATGAAATTTTTTGGGCAGGGGCACCTCTCACATCGCAAATGATGTTTGAAGGTAGTACGGAATTCCCGTACATATGTGCAAGACTGCAAGCACCTGAGACAATTGGTGTATTAAAAGGATTTTTAGATATTCGGTAAATTCGGATAGGAATTCCTTGACTTTTAGTTGAAATGAACTTAGAATGAAAATAATTTAATATAATTTTATGAAAATTCTTATCACGAGAGGTTGAGGGACTGGCCCTATGACACCTCGGCAGCGGATTCTGTATGAATACTGTGCCAATTCCAGCAAGCGTACGACTTGAAAGATAAGAAAGAAGCTCATTTTTGAATGTATATTTCAAAGCCTCTTTCTATCTTTTAGAAAGAGGCTTTTTTACGTGAAAATAAAAGGAGGAAGAAAAAATGGGAGCGACAGGGATAACGTCACAAAGAAAAACAATTGAAGAGAGTATAGAAAGAAATAAGGAAAAGTACATACAAACAAGTCACGACATTCATGCGAATCCGGAGATTGGTAATCAAGAATTTTATGCATCAAGAACGTTAAGCTTATTACTAGGTAGTGCAGGATTTCAGTTACAGCACAATATAGCCGGTCATGAAACAGGTTTTATCGCACGGAAAAGTTCAGGAAAAAAAGGACCAGTTATCGCATTTTTAGCTGAGTATGATGCTTTACCAGGACTCGGTCATGCGTGTGGTCACAATTTAATTGGCACAATTAGCGTTGCGGCAGCAATCGCATTATCAGAAACGCTTGAAGAAATTGGGGGAGAAGTTGTCGTATTCGGGACGCCAGCAGAGGAAGGCGGACAAAATGGTAGCGCAAAATCGAGTTATGTAAAAGCTGGTTTATTTAAAAACATTGATGCGGCGCTTATGATTCATCCGAGCGGAAAAACAGCGACGACGAGTCCTTCACTAGCAGTCGATCCACTTGATTTTCATTTTTACGGAAAAACAGCTCACGCCGCAGCTTCACCAGAAGAAGGGATTAACGCATTAGATGCGGTAATTCAGCTCTATAACGGTATTAACGCACTTCGCCAACAACTTCCGTCAGATGTGAGAATTCATGGCGTTATTACAGAGGGTGGAAAAGCACCGAACATTATTCCTGACTATGCTGCAGCAAGGTTCTTCATCCGCGCAGCAACGAGAAAAAGATGTGCGGAAGTAACAGAAAAAGTAAGAAACATCGCAGAGGGAGCAGCACTAGCAACAGGTACAAAAGTGAAAATTCATCAATTCCAAAATGAAATCGATGAATTACTCGTAACAAAAACATTTAATGACGTCGTAGCCGAAGAACTAGAATTACTAGGTGAAGACGTAAACCGTAAAGAAAGAGTAGGAATCGGTTCAACAGATGCTGGAAACGTAAGTCAAGTCGTACCGACAATTCACCCGTACATTAAAATTGGACCAGACGATTTAATTGCGCATACGAATGAATTTAGAGAAGCGGCTCGTTCAGAACTAGGAGACAAAGCATTAATTACATCGGCAAAAGCATTAGCGAATACGGCGTATCGATTAATCACAGAAGAAGCTCTGTTAGAGAAGGTGAAGGAGGAGTTTAGAGAGGCGCAGAGGAATCAGGGATAGGGAAGAAGGAGAATTATACCCGGGATTTTTTAGTAGGAAATTGAATAAAAAAAGAACCAGCCTATGGCTGGTTTTATTATATTATAAAAGAATTTTTCCACATAAACTTGATATCTGCTACTCCTCTACTTTAGTACCCTCTTATTAGAACGACAATTTCTCTTCAAATTCACTCTTTAAAACAATTAAAGGAGACGATAATCCAAATTGCATTAAAGAATCTAAAAATGCAGCGAGAGAATCCATCGAATCGCTCATGACCTTCATCATATAATTAAACTCCCCGCTAATTCGATATAAATCTGTTACTTCAGGAGCAGCATTACAAAATTGGATAAAATCAGAGCATTGGCTTGTTTTGAACATAATGAATGATTGGATGTTTTTATTAATTTTGGAAGGCTCAAATTTCGTTCGGTAAGCCGCTATAACCCCTTGATCTTCAAGCTTGTTAATTCGTTCTTTTACAGCAGGCTGCGTCATTGATATAATTCGTCCTATTTCTGAAACAGAGATTCTCGCATTTTCATATAGCAAGTTCATAATTTTATGATCGATTTCATCCAGTTTTACTGTATTTTGCATTGTGTAGCCTCCTCATTTTGTTTTCTAAAGCAAAACACAAATTATAACTATAATATCATAAGTGAACGAACTAAATTACCTATAAATCTATATTTAAAATTAGTAGTATTTGAATAAAAATATAAGTATAGGATTTATTAAACGGAAATTTAGGGAGGATGGAAAAAATGAAAAATCTTGATGGGAAAGTAGCGTTAGTAACAGGAGCGAGTCGCGGCATTGGCCGTGCCATTGCAATGAGATTGGCGAAAGATGGGGCATTAGTTGCGATTCACTACGGCCGAAATAAAACAGCTGCAGATGAAACGATTAGTGAGATTGAATCTAATGGAGGAAAAGCGTTCGTAATTGAAGCTGAGCTCAATTCAATTGATGGTGTCAAAAAGCTAGTAGAACAATTAAAAAATGAATTACAAACAAGAGTTGGTACATCGGAGATTGATATTTTAGTAAACAATGCAGGCATAGGTACACAAGGAACGATTGAAAATACGACAGAAGAAGTTTTTGATGAAATTATGGCCGTAAATATGAAGGCACCGTTCTTCTTAATTCAGCAAACATTACCATTACTACGAGCAGAAGGGCGCATTATCAACATTTCATCAGCCGAAGTACGACTTGGTTTTACGGGATCAATTGCATATGGTTTAAGTAAAGGTGCACTAAATACGATGACACTTCCTCTAGCTAAACATCTTGGAGAAAGAGGCATAACTGTTAATACAATTATGCCCGGATATACGAAGACAGATATTAATGCGAAATTGCTAGATAATCCAGAAATACGAAATTTTGCTACGAATTCATCTGTTTTTGGACGAATAGGGCAAGTTGAAGATATTGCAGATGTGGTTGCATTCCTTGCTTCTTCTGATAGTCGTTGGGTAACGGGGCAGATTTTAGATGTTTCTGGAGGGTTTTGTTTATAGGGAGAATCACTCTATAATTATTAACTTAAGATTATTTAATGGCTATAGAGACTTCACCTCTCGAAAATATTTTAACTATTGAGTTGTAAAAAAAACCGTAGTTTTTCATATTTGGAAAGGCTATGGTCTTTTTTACTGGTGGCACGGATATGATGAGAGGAAGTTGGTTTATACTAATCAAAAAAAATTGATTAATCAGTTGCATAAAGAACTCATCAGCGTATATACTATAAATATCAAAAAAACTTGATGAAAGGGAGTGAATTATAGTGGCACAAGATTTCCAGCTATATGAGAAAAAATTCAAAGCGTTGGCTGATCAGAAACGTTTAGAGATTATGTATGAACTTTGCCAGCGAGGACAGACGTGTGTATGTGATTTAACAGAGATTTTTGAAATGACACAATCTAAGTTGTCATATCATTTGAAGATTTTATTAGATGCCGGTTTAATTGTAAAAGAAACAAAAGGTACGTGGAGTTATTATGATTTAAATGATGCGGAAGTTAATAATTTATTATCAGAAGAATTGTGCTGTGTTTTTAGAAAAACAGGAAAAGGTAGCTGTTGTTAAAATTTTACGCTATTAATCAAAAAAAATTGATTAATAGTATGTAAAGGAGAAGGATTAACTATGAGATATGTTCATGTCGGTATAAACGTTACTAATTTAGAGAAGTCTATTGAGTTTTATGAAAAGGTATTTGGTGTATCACCAGTTAAAGTGAAAACGGATTATGCAAAATTTTTATTAGAGACGCCAGGACTTAATTTCACGCTGAACGTACGAGATGAAGTGAATGGAAATCAGGTAAATCATTTTGGTTTCCAAGTGGATACAGCTGAAGAAATCACATTACATAAAGAAAGATTAGAAAAAGAAGGTTTCTTTGCGCGTGATGAGATGGATACGACTTGTTGCTATGCAGTGCAAGATAAGTTTTGGGTAACGGATCCCGATGGTAACGAGTGGGAGTTTTTTTATACAAAAGCAGATAGTGATGTTCACAAAATAGAAGAGTCATCTTGTTGCACGACTTCTAATGCGGTAGCTAAAAATTCTTGTTGTTAATAGGAGATGGAAAATAAAATGAAACGTTTATCTTTTCTAGATCGATATTTAACACTATGGATTTTTCTAGCGATGGCTGTTGGAATTAGTTTAGGATTTGTGTTTCCTAGTGTAGTAGACGGGCTGAATACATTACAAGTTGGAACGATGTCTATTCCGCTTGCTGTTGGTTTAATTTTAATGATGTATCCACCATTAGCAAAGGTTCGCTACGAGGAAATGGGACGGGTATTTAAAGATGTGAAAGTGTTAGTGCTATCTTTAGTACAAAACTGGATTATTGGCCCTGTACTTATGTTTGTTTTAGCAATTATTTTTCTTCCTGATAAACCAGAATATATGGTCGGACTCATTATGATTGGCTTAGCACGTTGTATTGCAATGGTAATTGTTTGGAATGATCTAGCTGATGGTGATAAAGAATATGCAGCTGGTTTAGTTGCTTTTAACTCGGTATTCCAAATGTTGTTCTTCTCGGTTTATGCATACGTGTTTGTAACAGTAATCCCGGAATGGTTAGGAATTGAAGGGGCTATCGTTAGTATTACAATGGCAGAAGTTGCGAAATCAGTGTTTATCTACTTAGGAATTCCTTTTCTTGCAGGTATGTTGACACGCTTTGTACTAGTGAAGCTAAAAGGAAGACAGTGGTATGAAAAGGTGTTTATACCTAAGATTAGTCCACTTACATTAATTGCATTGTTATTTACAATCATCGTTATGTTCTCTTTAAAAGGAGAAATGATTGTTAGCGTGCCACTTGATGTAGTAAGAATAGCGATTCCGTTATTCATTTACTTTATCGTGATGTTTTTCGTTTCTTTCTTTATGGGAAGAAAAATTGGTGCAAATTATTCGGTAACAACAACGTTAGCATTTACAGCAGGTAGTAATAACTTCGAGTTAGCGATTGCTGTAGCTGTTGGTGTGTTCGGTATTCATTCCGGTGCGGCATTTGCAGCTGTCATCGGGCCTTTAGTCGAAGTACCTGTAATGATTGCACTTGTAAATGTCGCTTTTTGGTTTAAACGTAAATATTTTAATGATCAACCAGTCTAAATTTAAAAACGAAGGTGGAAAACAACATGGAAAACAAAAAGACAATCTATTTTTTATGCACAGGAAATTCATGCCGCAGTCAAATGGCAGAAGCCTGGGGGAAGAAATGCCTAGGAGACAAGTGGCATGTATATTCTGCAGGCATTGAAGCACATGGAGTGAATCCAAATGCTATTAAAGCAATGAATGAAGTAAATATCGACATAACAAATCAAACATCAGATATGATTGATTCAACTATTTTAAATAATGCCGATTTAGTCGTTACTCTTTGTAGTCACGCAGATTCTGTCTGTCCTTCGACACCTCCGCACGTAAATCGTGTTCATTGGGGGTTTGATGATCCAGCGGGAAAAGAGTGGCCTGAGTTTCAACGTGTTCGCGATGAAATCGGTGAACGAATTCAACAATTTTCTGAAACAGGTGAATAAATAAAGGAAAGAGTCAATCTTCTATTGTATAGGGGATTGGCTCTTTTTTCTATACATAGTCACTACTGCATTGGTTTACAACAACTATCTCAACGAATGCAGAATATTATGTAAGAATGATATAGTTAGAATGGTAGTCTGCCTCTATTAAATTTATATATAGAAAAAAACACTATTGGTAATTAACGATGAATAAAATTTTGGTTTTTAGAGTAATCGAGATAGTAATCATAAAAAATAGCGTGTAATAAAAATTTTTTCACATGAAAGGAAAAAAGGATGAAACACATAATAAAAGACTTATTAATGAATTATTTTAAAGAAATTCATTCACTAGCAGTGGAAGAAGAATTACATAATAATAATTGGAATACAGATTTACACTATAAAATTATGGTGAATGGAAAGCGATATTCCGCACGGTTTATGAATAGCAAGCGAACAATTAATCCAGCTTTTGGGGCGTTATCAAACGAACAACTGAAAGAGCAAGTACGTTTTACGTATTATTTACGCAAGCATGGGGTTCCATTTATGCAGATGAACAAGAATAGGGTGGGAGATTCATTTACACTTGTCACTTGGAATGATGAACAGTACCGATTTGTATTGGCTAATTGGATTGAAGGAAAACATATTACACATTGTACAGAAGCTATCGCAGAAGCATTTGGAAAGGAAGCAAGAAAGATTCAAGATATTTCTAGTGCATTTCAAAGTTCGATTTTTCAAAAGAAATCTCATTTGGATGGGTATGTTGAGTTTATTAATATGTTAGAAAGTAAGGCAAGCGCATGTAAGGAATTGCGGGAGTATATAGATCTTGCTAAATATCATATAGAGTGCGCATATACGAGTGAATTAGAGTTTATCGTACAAACAGACTTAAATCCTTTGAATGTTTTATGGTGCTCAAGTCAACAGGTAAAAGGAATTGTAGATTTTGAATCTATTAGTTATGTTGACCGTATTGAAGGGTTAGCCTTTTTAATAAAGTGGTATTCCCGAACAGAAGGAATACCGTCTCATGAAGTATGTTCAAGTGTTGCTAGGGCATTTTTAGAAGGGTATAAGGCTCATAATATTGTAACCTCAAATGATTACAAAAGACTTTCTTCATTATTATGGTTATCCGGTAGTTTGAATTGGAATTTTGTGAAGAAAACGTTAAGTGTGTTAGATGATGAGAGAGGATTAGAGGAACATTTGAAAGTTTATAGAGTAAGGGGAGAAAGTTTGGCTTCATTGTTAATTTGTAGATAACATTTCTTCTCCTTTGGGATTTATAAAACAAAACATATGAGGTGTTCTAAAAATGAAAATACAAATTGTATTGTTTGACGGCTTCGGAGAGATTGTCTCTTTCACGCCGTTTGAGGTACTCAAAAGAGCGATAGAAGAAGGGGCTCCATTTACGGTTGAATTCGTATCAAGTGAACCGAAGCATGAGGTTACTACTTCGTTTGGAGTTACGGTTAAACTACATGATTTTTTACGAATGGATAATCGTCCAGATTTGTTAATTGTACCCGGAGGTGGCTGGAATCATAAAGCTGAACGTGGGGCGAGAAAGCAAGCAGAGATTGGAACTTTGACCAAAATGATTAGAGAGATGCACAATGAAGGAGCAATTGTTGCTGGAGTTTGTACAGGAGGTATGTTACTAGCTGCATCCGGTATATTGAATAATAAAAAGGCAACAATGCATCATTTGGCGCAGGATGAAATTAGTAAATATGGAGCAGAACTTCTTCATTACAGAATTGTGGATCAAGGCGATATTATTACTGCAAGGGGAGTTACTTCAGGAATTGATTTAGGTCTTTGGATCACGGAAAGGTTTGCAAGTCCCAAAATTGCAGCTGCTGTTGAATATAGAATGGAATACGAGAGGCGAGGTGTTGTTTGGAAGTGATTTGACTTTAATCATAGTTTTTTGCTGTAGAGCGTATTACATGTTCTAAAAGAGAAAGAGCCAACTCATACGAGTAGGCTCTTTCGTTTATACACTATATTGCCGTTTTTTACAGTAATATCCTTTCCAGAAGATCATAGAATGGATAATGTATTTTGTTTCATAGTGATAATGATTTTTATTATATATTCATAAATTAGTAAAAAGTAGTTTACAAATTTGTATTAGGCTTATATAATTTGACTCATATAAAAAAGTTTCCTCAAGGAAACTTAGGTGTGAATTTACATTCATATTATATTTTTTGTTCGAAAGTTGCCTTTGTGCAAAATAATTATATTAACGAAAAAAAGAAGGGGTAATACATAAAAAATGAGTGAGGCTATAATCGTCAAAGATTTGTTTGTATCCTATCAAGGGAATCAAGTAGTTCAAAACGTTTCCTTTGAAATTGAAAAAGGAAAACTCGTTGGAATTATTGGTCCAAACGGAGCGGGAAAATCTACTTTAATGAAAGCTGTATTAGATTTAATTCCAAATGATAAGGGATATGTTCAAATTCTTGGAGAAGATATTCGAAGCGTTAGAAAGAGTGTTGCATATGTACCGCAAAGAAGTGATATAGATTGGGACTTCCCGATTACAGTTTTAGATGTCGTGTTAATTGGAACGTATCCATCTTTAGGTATGATGAAAAGACCGAAGAAAGAGCAGCGGGATTGGGCATTTGAATGCTTAAAGAAAGTCGGAATGGAAGAGTTTAAAAACCGTCAAATTGGTGAGCTTTCAGGTGGACAACAACAACGTGTCTTTTTGGCGAGAGCTTTAGCACAAAAGGCGGAGATATTCTTTTTAGATGAGCCGTTTGTTGGAATTGATGTAACGAGTGAAGAGACAATCATTACAATTCTGAGAGAATTACGTAAAGAAGGAAAAACAATTGTCGTTGTACATCATGATTTAAGTAAAGCAGAATCGTATTTTGATAAATTACTATTATTGAATAAAAGCTTAATTCATTACGGAGAAGTACGACAAGTATTAGAACCAACCGTTATGTCAAAGGCATATGTAAATCAAGGAATATTGTTTAATAATGCAGCGGAGGTACATTCCTCATGAAGATTGTAGAATTTATAGATGCATTAACGCAGTACAGTTTTCTGCAGAAGGCGTTATTAACTTCCGTTATGGTAGGAGTTATTTGTGGTGTAATAGGATGTTTTATTATTTTACGAGGTATGGCATTAATGGGTGACGCCATCTCACATGCTGTTCTTCCAGGAGTAGCGCTTTCTTATATGATTGGAATGAATTATTTCATAGGAGCGGTTTTAACAGGTGTTATTACTGCAGTTGGAATTGGATTTGTAAGTCAAAATAGTAGAATTAAACATGATATGGCGATAGGGATTATGTTCACATCTGTATTTGCTATAGGGATTATTTTAATTACGTTTATGAAGAGTAGTTCTGATTTGTATCATATTTTATTCGGAAATGTCCTATCAGTTCGTTCTTCTGATATGTGGATGACACTTATTATCGGAGTGGTCATTATTGGGCTTGTGATGTTGTTTTACAAAGAATTACTCGTATCCACTTTTGATCCAACGATGGCGCAAAGTTACGGATTACCGAACAAATGGATTCATTATGGCTTAATGATTCTACTTACAATGGTTACAGTAGCATCACTTCAAACTGTAGGGATTATTCTAGTTGTCGCTATGCTTATTACACCAGCGGCTACAGCGTATTTATTAACAAATCGTTTATGGGTCATGATTTATTTAGCTGCAGGTATTGGTGCACTTTCATCTGTAGTAGGGCTATATTTTAGTTTCTCTTATAATCTTGCTTCAGGTGCAACAATTGTTCTTGTCGCAACATTCTTGTTCGCATTGGCATTCTTTTTCTCACCGTCACAAGGTTTGTTTTGGAGAGCTATCAAAATTAGAAAAAATAGAGCAGAGTTGTCATAATTGATTGGAGGATAAAAATGAAATTTAAAAATGTTTTATTATCGGTGATTTGTATTTTCGTATTTGCATTAACAGCGTGTTCTAGTAACACAAATGGAAAAGAAGAGGGTAGTGGAAAATTAAAAGTTGTAACTACATACTCCATTATATATGATATGGTGAAGCAAATTGGCGGAGATAAAGTTGAGATTCATAGTCTTGTTCCAATTGGGGCTAACCCGCATGAATATGATCCACTACCAAAAGATGTTATGAAAATGACTGATGCAGATATGGTGTTTTACAATGGATTAAACCTAGAAGAGGGCGGAGCATGGTTTAAAAAACTATTGAAAACTGCAAACAAATCAGAAAAAGATGCACCGGTTTATAAAGTAAGTGAAGGTGTAGAGGCTATTTATTTAGAAACTAAGGGATTAGAAAAAGAACCAGATCCACATGCATGGATGAATATTAAAAATGGTATTTTATATGCTGAAAATGTGAAAAAGGCATTAATTAAAGAAGATCCTAAAAATAAAGAGTTCTATACTAAAAATGCCGACAAGTATGTAGCAGAACTTCAAAAGTTACACGATGAGACAGTGAATAGAATTCATCAAATCCCTGAGGAAAAACGTTTTTTAATCTCTAGTGAAGGTGCTTTTAAATACTTTGGAAAAGCATATGACATTAAGACGGGATACATTTGGGAAATTAACTCGGAAAACCAAGGTACTCCAGATCAAATTAGAGATGTTGTAGGTGTAATTCAAACAAACAAAGTGCCAGCCTTATTTGTTGAAACAAGTGTAGATCGACGTAGCATGGAAACTGTTTCAAAAGAAACAAACGTGCCGATTGCAGGGACAATTTTTACAGACTCACTAGGTAAATCAGGTGAGGATGGAGATACTTACTTGAAAATGATGAAATGGAATACAGATACAATTATTAATGGGTTACAAAAATAAAATCTAGCTAGTGTAACTATTGAAGTTCTATAAGATCAGAAAGAGCCAACTCATGTGAATTGGCTCTTTCTTTTAAGTATCATGTTTATTAATAATTTGGCTGAATATATCTTAGTTATATTCGCTTCGTAACAGCTTCTAAAGAAGATGAAACAATATTACAAGAAGCATCACCTTCAAAAATCCCATTAGCCTGTAAAATGAGGGAAGTTCAACATAATGGACATAAACGGTGCTTATACATGTAAAGTAAGAGGTCACTAAAATGAATAAAGACTGCTAATATTGTAGGATTTGGTTGGGAGAATTTAAAGAATTATGAAAGATTAAAGGATAAAATACAACTCTTGCGCTTGCTAAGTATGAAGATGCGTTACAATTTTACGTATCTACTAAAATCAATATAAATTTACATCGTTCACCAAGTGATCAGGAATTGAATTGTAATTCTGTAAATATCCAAGCATATTCAGTAAATAATAGGACGTTTGAAATTAATGCCGTAGGTTCTTTTCAATTAACTGATATACGCCCAGATGTATCAAAGCATTATACACCAGGTGTCGAAATAGAAACTTTTTATAGTGCATCGGAGTATTATTTGGAACATGTACAAGAAAGAAAACGTATAGCAAAAAATGGGCTGGATAGGACTTTGAAAAATCACACATATGATAAACGAATGCTACAATTATTAAACTATATTAATTTCATGGGCGTGAAGATGTAGTCTAATTATTAACTTAAATATATTAGCATTGGTAAACATGAAGTTAAGCGTTTAGTGCTTTCAACTAGAGTTAACTCTCGCATTCTATAAAAATCATTTACGAAAAAGAAATTTGGATAATTTTGTCGAATTTATTTATTCTGAAAAAACAATTTCGTATTCGAACTAATTTACATCTAATAATTAGAGGAGATTAAAAATGAATCACTTTTTTGTAGAATTTGGCGAATATCAAGCAAGTGTTTGTGAATGGGGGGATAAAAGTAATCCTCAAATCATTTGTTTTCATGGTTTAGGAAGTACAAAATTAAGTTTTATAGAAATAGCGGAATTTTTAAAAGATAAATATCATATTGTATCGTTTGATCTACCTGGACATGGGAAAACACCAAATTTTGAGAAGGATGAAGATTACGGTGCATCCCATTTAACAAATTGGGTAGTAGCATTACCTGAGCAGATAGGAAAAGAAACATTTCATATAGTAGCACATTCATGGGGAGCAAGCGTTGCACTTCACTTTGCGGCAGAACGTCCAGAAAAAGTGAATAAAATGGTTTTGTTAGATGGTGGTTATCATCATGGTGAAATGAATGCAGATTATTTTGCGAAGTTATATAAAGATGCGAAAGAAGGAGAGTGTCCACCGCGATCATTAGAAGAAGAAATCAACCATTATGAAAAAGATTTTGATGAATATATTTTTGATAGCAAAGAAGCATTCTTCCAATCAGAAAAACTGGCTTACAGCAGGTGGTCACCATTAATAGAACGTGCGGTTTATGACTTAATGCGAGAAGAAGATAGTAAAGTAAAATGGCATGCTACTGGCGATACCGCTAGAGGGGTAATTAAGTTTCAATATACGGTGTATAAAACATTGAAATCTCATAAAATTAAAAGCGATATTTTATTATTGTATTGTGATCTTCCCGATAATTATTTGAAAATAAGAGAATTGCAGATTGCGGAATTTAAGAAGCATATTGATATTACGACTAAGCTTTATAAAGATACAGGGCATTTAATGCATTGGGATAGACCAGAAGAGATTGCTGAGGATGTTTTAAATTGGTTGATATAAAGAAGGTCCGTTGTTCGAATGTGAGCAACGGACTTTCTTTTGAAAAACTTAATTCAAGAGTGATAAGGGGACAAGCAAGAGCATTAAAGTTCTATCGCCAATTCTTTTTTTGATATAATAGATGTGAAGCAGGAAATAGATAGAAAGATACTGCTAGTAATTTATACTTAAAATGTAGGGAGATTGAACAGAGTTATGGGGAATGAAAAAGAAATTAGTTCCGCTAAATTAATATGGAAGATGACGCGCCCACATACATTAACGGCGACGTTTTCTCCTGTAATTTTAGGGACAGTGGCATCACTTTATGTTGCCGAAATTCATTGGCTTTTATTTATTGCGATGATGGTTGCATGTTTAGCATTGCAAATAGCAACGAATTTATTTAATGAGTACTATGATTTCAAACGTGGATTAGATACCGCTGATTCTGTTGGCATCGGTGGTGGAATTGTCCGTCATGGATTGAAACCAAAAAATGTTTTAACAGTTGCGCTTTTATTGTATGTAGTAGCAGCGTTTATTGGAATTTATATTTGTATGAATAGCAGCTGGTGGTTAGTCGTCATTGGTTTAATTGGGATGGCGGTTGGCTATTTATATACAGGTGGTCCATTACCAATAGCGTACACTCCATTTGGAGAATTAGTTTCTGGATTGTTAATGGGGACATGTTTTGTACTCATTGCTTTCTTTATTCAAACGAATACTATAACGATTGAAAGTATATTGATTTCCATTCCAATTGGAATTTTAGTAGGTGCAATCAACATGTCGAATAACATCCGAGATATCGAAGAAGATATTAAAGGTGGAAGAAAGACGTTGGTAATCCTCCTTGGGAGAGAAAAAGCAGTGGTAACACTAGCTGTAGCTTTTTTAATTGCTTATTTATGGATTGCCGTAATTGTGTTGATGGGTTATATAAGCCCTTGGGCATTAGTTATGTTCCTAGGTTTGAAAAAGCCAATCTCTGCTATTCAAAGCTTCCAAAAAGGAGCAAAGGATCCCGGGTATATGCGCATCGCGATGAAATCAACAGCGATGACAAATACGATTTTTGGTTTCTTATTATCAGCAGGATTATTAATTAGTTATCTATTTTAAATAAAAAACTATTGTTAAATGACTAAACTCCAATTTCTTAATTTTAATATAGAGAAATTGGAGTTTTTATCATTTTTAAACAAAATCGACATTATCTGCACTTTATCTTTATCAGCATTCATTACTATTTTCATTAGAAACTGAATGAAAAGCTGATAAGGAGATTGTTAAAATGAAAAAAAGAGCGATATTGCTTTTATTTATTATATTAATAATGGGCACAGGAGTTAGTTTAATACATGCTAAGGGGCATAAAAATATATCACAAGAGGATTTACGATTAAGGGGAAAAACAATTGTAATTGATCCGGGGCATGGTGGAGGAGATAGAGGGACGAAAGGAAAGAAATTTGGAACGATTGAAAAAGATCTTAATTTAAAAGTAGCACAAAATATAAAGAAAGAATTAGAAGAAAGAACGGATGCAAAAGTTATATTGACACGTGAAAAGGATACTAGCTTACTTCCAGAAACAAAGCAAAAGGAAGAATTACAAGCTCGTGTCAAAGTAGTTAAAGACCATTCGGCAGATCTTTATATTAGCATTCATCATGATGCTTTTAAGGATACAAGTGTAAATGGAATAACAACTCATTATGGGGCTAATAAAAGAAAAGATAAAAAGTTAGCTAAAATCGTACAAGAAGCTATTTTTGATCAAAATATAGATAATCACGATAGAGGCATTCATGGAAGTGATTTTCTTGTCTTAAGAGAAAATCCTTCCCCGGCAATTTTAATTGAGTTAGGGTTTACATCTAATGCGAGTGATGAAAAAAGAATGAATTCAGAAGAATTCCAAACAAAATCGCAAAAGGGTATTGTGGATGGCATTATTAATTATTTTATTATGTAATAAAAGGGGCAAATAGAAAAATACTATTCTTTCTAAATCTTAATTAGAAAGAGTAGTATTTTTCTATTTTGGATGTATATTCAGTTTTCAAATTTAACTGTATTAGAGAAACCAATATCTTGCTAAAGAGTGGATGCAATAAGTTATTCTTTAACTAATTTCGACATTATCTGCATTTTACCTTTATCTATCTCTATTAATCTATTTATTGTAAATACCGGTTGAAACTAATGATTCAGTCGAGGAAAGGCTCAGCCTTATAAATAATTAATATGAAAATCAAGAGGGAAGGATCGAAAAATAATGAAAGAATCACAAAATAAGAAAAAAACAAGTGTAGTAACTAAGGCAATAATATCTCTAGGAGTTGTTTTAGCAACGACCTTTTTCACGTTCTTTTTAATTGGGGAATGGAAGTCTATCCCAGCGAAGGGAGTAGCTAATGAAAGTATGAAACAAGTTAATACTCAACAACAAGAAAAGAAAAAGAAAACATCACCAGCAAAACAGAAAAGACCTGATGGAAAGCCAGTAGGAAAAGTTGTTTATTTAACATTTGATGACGGTCCTAGCGAATTGACTGGGAAATTTTTAGATGTACTAAAAGAGCAAAATGTTGCTTCGACATTTTTTATGCAAGGTAGCAATTTACAAAATACAGGTTTTCAGGAAAATGTAAAACGAGCAGTAAAAGAAGGACATTATATTGGTGCACATAGTATGACACATAATAGTGATAAGTTATACAAAAAAGGACAATTTGTACCAGAGATGAAAGAAGCGTTAGATCTTATCCATAATATTACGGGTACAACTCCTAAACTAGTCCGTCCACCATATGGATCTGCACCAGGATTAAAGGGTGAGGAAATTCGTAATCAAATTGTAGAAGCTGGAATGAAAGTTTGGGATTGGACAATTGATTCAAATGATTGGAAATTAAAAGATAATCCAACTCAGATTATCGAAAATGTAAAGAAACAGACAACAGAAGAAGTAGAAGTTGTTTTAATGCATGAAAAGGCACAAACATTACAAGCTCTTCCTGAAATTATTAAATTTTATAAAGAGCAAGGATATGAATTTGGGGTATATAATGATGAAAATCATTTTCGTCTAAACTTCCAGAAAGATCAACGTTTATAGTATAAACATAGTTATCTTAAAAAGGTGTTTTTTATTACTAAATTAACAACTAAACTAAAGTCGATTTTCTATACGTTAAAGAAATCGGCTTTTTCTTTATAAAATTTTATTTTAAAACGATATTTGAGGGCTCGTATTATTTTTTCTAAACTTATTAGTTAAGATTATTCGACAATTATATTAATAATAATTAAAGTATAGAATATACACATCTTAGGGAGGTGATATATGTGAAGAAATGGATGAAAATTACTCTATACTCTTTACTAGGCATCTTAATTGTAGGAAGTATTACTTTTTTGACTTGGTCTCAGTTTACTTACAAACCAACTAAAGAGGCTTTGGCTTTAGTAGATAATAAAAAAGATGAAGAGAATATAGTATTTGGACAGAAAGATGCTAAGGTAGGGATTGTTTTTTATCAAGGTGCTAAAGTAGAAGTTGAGTCTTATAGTTACTTGGGGGAAGCTCTTGCAAAAGATGGGCATTTTGTAGTAATGCCTAAGTTACTATTAAACTTAGCGATACTTGGAACAAATGTGGTAGACAGTATAATTGAAAAGTATCCTGAAGTTCAAAAATGGTATGTTGCTGGGCATTCAATGGGGGGAGCTATGATTTCTAGGTATGCCTTTCAACATGAAGAAAAGGTAGACGGTATTATTCTCTTAGGTTCTTATCCTGCAGATGATTTCTCTAACAAGCTGATGCCAATGCTATCAATTTATGGGGAAGTAGATGGCTTAGCCACTGTAGAAAAAATAATGAACAATAAAAAATTAATGTCAAAGAATACAACTATGCACATGATAAAAGGGGGGAATCATGCTAATTTCGGCATGTATGGCGAGCAAAAAGGTGATAATGCTAGCTTAATTACGTCAAAAGCACAACAAGATGAAACAGTTAAAGTAATTGAACAATGGTTATTAAAACAATGATAACTAATTTGATAAATCTCCTAAAAGAATTATCCTTCCTCCAGCATGTGAAGAAGGATAACCCAATGGTAGGTAGGAGAGGTAATAAAGAGCTAGCTCATACGAATAGGCTCTTTTATTTATCTTCTATCTTCAATTTCTCCCTTAGTTTCTCCGGAATGTCCTTTTCAGAAATAATGTCGTAAGAATAGACATACTTGCCTTTTACATGAACTTTTAAGTACGTTTTTCTTATAAAATCATTAGGAGTGTTCGTTCCTACTGTATATTCTTTCTCATTCCCTGATTCATCAATACCTTTTAGTGAGTATATAGCTCTTCCTTAAGGAGGCCTATTCCTAATATGTAAAGTAAAAATTTCTTCATGATTGTTTCTCCTTTTGTTAATTTACATTTTCAGTATAGAAAAAACTTCTTATGAATATAGAGGGAAATTCCTTAAGTTTTTCTTAACAAGATTTTTAAAGTGCGGTTATTTTAACCAATGTTTTCATGAAAATACCTGACAAAAGAACGAATGTTCTTTTGTCAGGAGTGATAACCTTAGTGAAAGCGCAATATCGAGTGAATAAAATAATACAGTTAATGAGTAAAGAAGGACAAAAAATCAATTTTAATTCAGTTTCAGAAAAAGCACTTGTTTCTAAAGCATATTTATATAGAGAACCCTTAATTAGAAAAAAGATTGAAGAGTTACTTCAACAGCAAGAAGGAATACATGATTTTAAAAAGACAAAAAAAGACATCCGATGCCTCAAAAGATGTAATCATAAAAACTTTGAAAAATAAAATCAACCATTCAAAACATAGGAACAAGTTATTAGAAAGTGAAAATGAGCATCTAAAAACACAACTAAAAAAAGAATTAGGAAAAGTATATGGAAATTTATAAATAGGAAGAAACATCGTATCATTTTTCAGATAACATACTTAACAGTACTAGGGTCTTTGCACACTTTTATGTTCAGAAAAAGAAGTTAAATCATAATTATACATAATAAAATCTTTTGCAAATATCTCTTGAACCAACTGAAGTGTTTCTGCGTCATAAAAACTATCATAAGTAGGTAATCGTGGGAAAAGAGGCTTGGTAATATCAGCTTCTGCATAAATCCCTTTGTAAATCATCTTGCTACTTTGATGATGCCAAGATTTTGATAATAGATCTAATGGTGATTTTTTTAATTTATAATCCTCTTCTAGTTTCGAAATTCCTGTGTTGAAACTTTCTAGATAAATATAGTTTGTAACAAATTCCTCTTCCCCTTGTATATATTGGTGGGTAAAGTGAGGATCTACTAGATCTAATTTGGTCATGTGTGCTTTTAAATAATACAAAAATAGTTTAAAGGAAATGGGTTTATTGCAGGTTTCGTCACCATACAGAAATAGTCGAATGGGCTTCCATGCGGGATGCTCAATATTTAGCGATGGAATCAGAGCAGCAAAAGAACTTACTGCTCTTCTATAAGGGTTTCTTACTAGTTTATACGTATTCTTTTCTTTTGCTTGTAATCCGTTGGCTAATTGTATTAAATGATCTGTAGAGTTTGTGTATACTTCATACTCATAATTATGAATAAAAGGGTCATAATTTATTGCTTCTTCAAATAAATTAATTTGATAAAAAAACCAGTGTGCTAGCGACGTACAACCACTTTTTTGGCTCCAAAATAAGATTAGAGGAAAATCTTTATGAAAATGAGGTACGCGTCCTCTCTTAAGTATAAAATTATATAGTTCTGTATGATCCATTTTGAACCTCCATTCTTATATAACAAAAGCATAAAACGCTTTCAATAAGAGGTGACTAACTTTAGTCCACTAATACAAATAATGATAGCTAGAAATATTTGAAGAGGTTTAACGGGGATTTTAGTGGAGCATTTACTACCAAGTATGACTCCTGGAATAGAACCGATAAGTAAATTAATTGTTAATATATAATCGACGTTTCCTAAATTCATATTTAATATGCTTGCCACAGTAACTAATATGAAAGCATGTGTAATATCTGTTCCTACTAATTCAGATGTTTTCATTTGATATAAATAGATCATTGCAATAGCAAATAAAGAACCAGAGCCAACCGAGGTAAGTCCAACGATAAAACCAAGTATAGCACCAATAAAAATAGTTAAATTCTTCTTTTGTTCTAAAGTTTGTTTTTGAAAATAATTTTGTGTAGATTCATTATAGAAAAAGGCTTTTATAAAAATAGAGATTGCTGCAAAGATTAAAACATAACCTAATACATATTTTATGATTCCCTCTCGATTGAAATGAAAAATTGGTAAAAAATGAATAGTTATTATTGCGATAACTGCACTAGGTATGCTCCCCATAGCTAGATATTTTACTAATCTAAAGTTTATAGTCTTCTGTTTCCAGTGTTGGGATATTCCAAACATTTTAGTGATAGAATTATATACTAGATCTGTTCCAACAGCGATGGAAGGACTTATACCTAATGTTAGGAGAAATGGAGTCAATAATGCTGCGCCTCCTATCCCTGTTACCCCAACTAATACCCCTATGATGAAACCCATCATTATAATAGAAACACTCATTATAATTCCCCTTCCATACCGCTGGCTTTTAGTAGTGGTTTTCGTTTTTAAAGAGACTCTATGCATAGTGGGGGTTATAGGTATATTAGTTAAAAATTAATTTCATTCTTTTTATATCCATATGCTTCAAAATCGTCATTATATATTTCTGAAACAAGCTTTAGAGCTTCTTCATCATAAAAACTTCGATAGGTTGGTAATGAAGGGAATTGTGGATTTGTAATATCTCTATTTGCATAGTTTTCTTTATAAATCATTTGATGTGCCCTATGATGAGTGGAGTTTGTAAGGAGTGATATATCAGAAGAAAGTAATCCATATTCTTTCTCCAGCTTCGGAATTATTGTATTAAAATTCTCTAGTTTTATATTTTGTTTGATGACCTTTTCTTCCCCCTCAATATATTGTTGTGAAAAATGTTGATCTAACTGACTGGATTTAGCTCCTATTTCTTTTACATAATATAAAAATTGCTTAAATGAAATTCCTTTCGAATCATTTTTATCATTATAAAAATATTCTCTAATCTGTTCCCATTGTTTCGAGGCATAAGGGTTGTCATAAAGTATTAAAAATGAGCTTACAGCTCTTTTATAAGGGTTGCACGCAAGTTTTATGGTATCCTTACTTAGTTTCAAGAGTTGCATTTCTAAATTTGTGTAGTAATCAATTTTATTTTTGTATATTTCAGATTCATAGTAATGAATGAACGGTGCATATTTCATTGCTTCCTCATATAACCCAATTTGGAAGAAAAACCAATTCGTCAGGGAAGTGCAACCGCTTCTGTGACTCCAAAATAAAATTATAGGGAAATCCTTATGATAGTGCGGAATCCGTTCGCCATACTCAATCAATTCTTTAACATTGTCCTTCATTATTTATGATATTTCATACTGGCAGTTATAACGAACGCTTAAATATAATGGTAACTACTCATACCATTGTATTTAAACATTACTGTAAAGGTACTCATTTGCATATAAAATCCCAGTGTATTAAAAATAACTTATATATGTACCTGAATTTTCTAAGCATATTGAAATGTAATAATTACTTATCAAATTTTAAAATATAGAAATCTGTTATAAGGAGAATTATGTATGAAGATATGTGTACAAAGATAGAGGGATTAATATCGCTACAATAATTTGAAAAATGTCTTGATAATATGGTGAAGTGGCAACCGTTTGCTAGTATGCCAGAGCAGTTTGTAGCTATTAAAGAAATTATAAGTGAGCAAACGAAAGTCCCGCGTCCAATCTTAACGCAGGATGCAAAGGAAATGATTGAAAATAAGCTGCTATGTTCATTTTTAGGTGAAGAAGAGTTTTTACTTACATATTATAAAGATGGCTATCTATATAAAAATTACATAACAGTGGTTGATATTAATCCGTTAAATGAGACGATTACTTGCACAGATGCTTTTCATAATCAAAGAATGTTTAAGTTTGTTGATGTGATTGAAGTGAATTAGAGGGGGGGAAATAAAAGTGATTATCTCTTCCTAACTTAATTATACCACGTAAATAACGTTCGAAATAGACTGTTTATTCTCATTTACTATTGCTACAATCAAGAACACATGCATAGTGAGGAGAGATGTTAAATGAGTTCTTTCGTTCTCGATTTTCAGGAAATAAAAAAGACGCAGCTTTCGCTCGTTGGTGGAAAAGGATTGAATTTAGGGGCGTTAACAAACATTCAAGGGATACAAGTGCCAGAAGGATTTTCTGTTACAACGATAGGGTATCAACAAGCCATCGAACAAAATGAAGAGCTTCGAACTTTGTTACAGCAGCTAACAAAGTTGAAAATAGAAGAGCGAGCTCAAATTGGTGAAATTAGTAAGAAGATTAGAGAAATCATTATGGCAGTAGACATTCCAGTTGATGTAGCGGAATCAGTAGCTCAATCTCTCTCTCGTTTTGGCGATGAGCATGCCTATGCAGTGCGTTCTAGTGCTACTGCTGAAGATTTACCATATGCCTCGTTTGCTGGTCAACAAGATACGTATTTAAATATCATCGGAAAAGAAGCGATTTTGCAGCATATTAAAAAATGCTGGGCTTCCTTATTTACAGATCGAGCTGTTATATATCGAATGCAAAACGATTTTGATCATAATCAAGTTTCTATATGTGTTGTCGTTCAAAGGATGGTATTCCCGGAGGCTTCGGGAATTTTATTTACTGCGGATCCGATTACTTCTAATCGAAAGGTGTTATCAATTGATGCCAGCTTTGGACTTGGCGAGGCGCTAGTATCTGGATTGGTATCTGCCGATAATTATAAAGTAAAAGAGGGCGAAATCGCCGGAAAGATGATTGCAACTAAAAAAATAGCTATCTATGGACGGAAAGAAGGCGGAACAGAAACAAAGCAAATTGCACCTAATCAGCAAAATGTTCAAACACTTACTGAACAACAACTATTACAACTAGCACGTATCGGAAGACAGATTGAAGCTTATTTTGGTTGTCCGCAAGATATCGAATGGTGTTTAGTTGAGGGTACATTTTATATTGTCCAAAGTAGGGCGATAACTACTCTATATCCAATTCCAGAAGCAAACCATCAAGAAAATCACGTGTATGTATCCGTTGGTCACCAACAAATGATGACCGATGCGATGAAACCACTAGGGTTATCTTTTTTCCTGTTAACGACTAGTGCTCCTATGCGTAAAGCGGGGGGAAGGTTATTTG
The DNA here is from genome assembly GCF_042796455.1 of Bacillus sp. NPDC057893. Classification (NCBI taxonomy): domain Bacteria; kingdom Bacillati; phylum Bacillota; class Bacilli; order Caryophanales; family Bacillaceae; genus Bacillus; species Bacillus sp. NPDC057893. The sequence goes on from NZ_JBHVNG010000004.1 coordinate 50,550, forward strand.
TTGATGCTACACAAAAATTAGCTTCACCTACTAGCAGAGATTACTTAATAAACACTTTAGGAAAATCGGATCCGCTCATACGAGATGCATTAACGACTGTAATAGAGCGAGATAATTTTATCAAATTGTTACCGGAGGATGAAAAAGAAAAGAGTGTTGGTAAAAGTATGCCACCTGCAAGTTCGCAACCACAAATCGAAAACGATCCAGCAATCGTTACGGATTTAATAAAGAATAGTCAAGCATCGATCGAAGAGTTAAAACAAAACATTCAAACGAAATCAGGGGTGGATGTACTTGATTTTATTTTGGAAGATATTAAGCAATTAAGGAAAGTATTATTTAGCCCGCAAAGTATATCTGTCATTATGGCAGGTATGAATGCTTCATTATGGATGAATGAAAAGATGGAGCAATGGCTAGGAGAAAAAAATGCAGCAGACACACTTTCGCAATCTGTACAAAATAATATTACTTCAGAAATGGGTTTAGCATTAATGGATGTTGCGGATGTGATTCGTCCTTATCCGAATGTCATTGAATATTTACAACATGTAAAAGATAATAGCTTTTTAGATGAATTAGTTCAGTTTAAAGACGGAGAAAAAGCTCGAGATGCAATCGATGCTTTTCTAAATAAATACGGAATGAGATGCAGCGGAGAAATCGACATTACGAAAACGCGCTGGAGTGAAAAGCCAACAACCATTATCCCGATGATTTTAAATAACATAAGAGACTTTGAAGCTGGTGCTAGTAAGCAGAAGTTTGAAGAAGGACTGCAGGAAGCTTTGAAAAAAAAAGAAGAGTTATTAGATCGATTGCAGCATTTGCCGGAGGGTAAACAAAAAGTAGAAGAAACGAAGCGAATGATTCGTAATATCCGTAATTTTATCGGTTATCGTGAATACCCGAAATACGGCATGATTAATCGCTATTTCATATATAAGCAGGCAATATTGAAAGAAGCCAAGCAACTCGTGCAAAATAGCGTTATTAATGAAATAGAAGATATATACTATTTGACTTTTGAAGAGCTTCACGAAGTCGTCCGCACGAATAAACTAGATTACGAGCTTATTCATAAACAAAAAAATGATTACAAAGTATATGAAAAACTAACGCCACCGCGTGTGATGACGTCTGATGGAGAAATCATTACAGGTAAATATAAACGAGAAAATCTCCCGGCTGAAGCGATTGTAGGTCTGCCTGTTTCCTCAGGGGTTATTGAGGGGAGAGCTCGCGTTATTTTAAATATGGAAGATGCGAATTTAGAAGATGGAGATATATTGGTTACGGCATTTACTGACCCTGGCTGGACACCATTGTTTGTGTCTATAAAAGGGTTAGTCACTGAAGTTGGCGGGCTCATGACGCACGGAGCAGTTATCGCACGTGAATATGGATTACCAGCAGTCGTCGGAGTAGAGGACGCTACGAAACTAATAAAAGACGGGCAACGAATTCGAGTACATGGAACAGAAGGGTATATTGAAATATTGTAGTTGCGCTTCAAATGAAAGATCATCCGTTATGTGTAGTGGATGATCTTTTTATTTTTTTAGTCAGCTGCATACACGATTCAAATTCACATGCAAGAAGCAACCGTAAACATCGATGAATCAGAATGTATATCAATCTAAACCAAAGAATATTTTCAAAAATATTACAAATTAAGACAAAGTATTGTGAATTAACAGAATATTCTTTATTATATAAACGTTGGAACGTATTTAATATCGGGGAGGAATAGGGATGAAGAAAAAGCCTTTTAAGGTGCTGTCTACGCTCGCGGCGACAGCTGTGCTTAGTTGCACATTTGGATTTGGTAGTCAATCTGTTTATGCGGCAATGCCGTCTAATGCAGGAACTTTAAGTCCAATTGATGAAAATTTAATTCAAGAGGATCGTTTAGCAGATGCGCTCAAGAAACGCGGTGTAATTAGTGAATCTACGTCGAAAGAAGACACATTAAAAGCTGTTGAAAAATACGTAGAGAAGAAAAAAGGCGAAAATGCTGGAAAAGAACCAGCAGCAGGGGACAGTGTTACGAGAGAAGCTTCTGACTTTTTGAAAAAAGTTAAAGATGCAAAAGCAGATGAGAAAGAAAAAACAAATCAACCTGTTAGTGGTCCGGTAGCTGGACAAGAGTCGGTTAAAGGGGGATTAAACGGCAAAGTACCAACTACTTCAGCGAAGCAAAAACAATATAATGGTGATGTTCGTAAAGATAAAGTTCTTGTATTGCTAGTAGAGTTTGCGGACTTTAAGCATAACAATATTGATCAAGTACCAGGTTATATGTATTCAAATGATTTTAATCCAGAACATTATCAAAAAATGTTATTTGGTGATGAGCCGTTTACACTCTTTGATGGTTCAAAAGTCCCAACATTTAAACAATATTATGAAGAGCAATCTGGTGGTAGTTATACAGTCGATGGGACAGTAACAAAGTGGTTGACAGTTCCAGGTACAGCAGCGGATTATGGTGCAGATGCAGGAGATGGCGGTCATGATAATAAAGGACCAAAAGGACCTCGTGATTTTGTAAAAGAGGCATTAAATGCAGCTGTAGAAAGTGGTATTGATTTATCTGAATTTGACCAATACGATCAATATGACAATAATGGTGATGGCAATAAAAACGAATCAGATGGTCTTATTGATCACTTAATGGTTATTCACGCTGGAGTTGGGCAAGATGGAGGCGGTGGTAGACTAGGTGATGACGCAATTTGGTCACATCGCTGGAACCTTGGAGCACCGTATCCAATTGAAGGAACAAAAGCAAAGGTTGATAACTGGGGCGGTAAAATGGCAGCATACGATTACACAATTGAACCAGAAGACGGAGCAGTTGGTGTATTCGCACATGAATTTGGTCATGATTTAGGTCTTCCAGATGAGTATGATACAAAGTATTCAGGAGCAGGTGAGCCAATTAACTCTTGGTCTGTTATGAGCGGCGGTAGCTGGGCTGGTAAAATTGCAGGTTCAACGCCACCGAGTTTCTCTCCGCAAAACAAAGAGTTCTTTCAAAAGAACATGGGTGGGAACTGGGCAAATATTGTAGAGGTTGACTATGATAAATTAAATCGTGGTATCGGTTTGGCGACGTACTTAGATCAAAGTGTAACGAAATCAAATCGTCCTGGCCTGATTCGTGTTAACTTACCAGATAAAGATGTAAAAGGTATTCAGTCTGCATTCGGTAAGAAATATTACTATAGTACAAAAGGGGATAATCTCCATACAACATTAGAAACACCAGTGTTTGATTTAACAAATGCAACACTGGCGAAGTTTGATTACAAATCATTGTATGAAATTGAAACAGGTTATGACTTCCTTGAAGTACATGCAGTGACAGAAGATGGTAAGAAAACGTTAGTGGATCGAATTGGCGAAAAGAATGTGAAAAATGGTCTAGACACAACGGATGGTAAATGGGTAGATAAGTCATATGACTTAAGCCAATTTAAAGGTCAAAAAATAAAACTAGTATACGAATACATTACAGATGGTGGTTTAGCACCGAACGGTTTTACTTTTGATAACGCTACATTAACTGTAGATGGAAATGTTGTGTTCTCTGATGATGCAGAAGGCGAATCGAAATTAAAATTAAATGGTTTCGTTGTATCAAACGGTTTTGATAAGAAGAAACATAACTACTATTTAGAGTGGAGAAACTACGCTGGTGCTGATCAAGCATTAAAATATAGCAGTGGTGTACCGTATAATACAGGTCTTGTTGTATGGTATGCAGACTCTAGCTTTACAGATAATTGGGTTGGTATGCATCCAGGCGAAGGTTTCTTAGGGGTTGTTGACTCTCACCCAGAGGCAATTGTTGGAACGCTAAACGGCAAACCAACTGTTCAAAATAGTACACGATACCAAATCGCAGATGCTGCGTTCTCCTTTAACCAAACGCCAGCATGGAAAGTTGTATCTCCAACACGTGGAACATATGATTACAAAGGGTTACCAGGTGTAACGAAGTTTGATGATTCTAAATCGTATATGAACGATTTAATCCCAGATGCAGGACGTAAATTACCGAAGCTTGGATTGAAATTTGAAGTAGTTGGACAAGCAGATGATAATACTGCAGGTGCAGTTCGTTTATATCGTTAATAATGGAGAAGCTGTTGAATAGGATTCCTTTCAACAGCTTTTTTCATAGGAACATAAATTTCTAGCTATTAATAAATACACAGCTATAGGGTATTACTCTAATGAAAATTACATAATAGTAGTTGATATAAAACCATTAAATGAGATGATTACTTTTACAGAGACAGAGATGTTTTTCGTAATAAATGCATCTGTAAGGTTATTGATGTAATTGAGGTTGATAAAAACATAGTTCAATGCGACTGACTTATTTTTTTAAACCTGCTGCATAGAAAGGTCCATGAACTGCGATTGTTGATAAAATACGAGCAATTTCCTCAGGTGTTTCTTTTTGTCCATTATTTAACCATTGCTGAATGACACCTATATGTGCAGAAGCCATATAAGAGGTTAAGTATTGGCTTGGGACAAGCAAATTCTCCTTATTAATGAGAGCTCCATTCGTATCTTCAAATAGTGTTTTCCACATAAAGTCTTTCAGTTTTGTTTGGAAAGATAAATCTCCTTTTGGGCTTAGTACAGCTTTCATAAAACCACTATTTTCATTTAGAAATTCAAGTATAGAAGCGATAAGTACAAATGGAGTTGTTGGGGAAGGGTTTGATCCAAGATCCGCAATAACTTCCGGAAATTTCTTTTTTGCAATGCTAGAAAATTCATGCATAATTTCTTCTTGGCATTTCGTCATTAAATCAAATTTATCTTGATAATGTGTATAAAACGTACCGCGGTTTATGTTCGCTTTCGTTGTAATATCTTTCACTGTAATGGCATCAAAGCCTTTTTCCTCGATTAACTCCACTAATGCATTTCGTATTGCCGTTTTTGTACGAATTACGCGTAAATCTAGATTACTATCTCGCAAAGTATGTTCCTCCTTAATTTTTTTCAACACATTTATCAATTGTGTCTTATAACCGACACAATCACGATTTTTGATTATTGAGTAAGGTTTAGCTCAAACATATAATTCAAAATATAAATAAACAACACGTCGTTCATTTATTGTAACTAAAATTAAAGGGGGAGAAAAGAAAATGTTTAAAAATAAGCTTTTATTATTATCACCAGTCATTGCACTACTTGTTGTTTTCATTTTTTCATTAACATTATTCCCGACAGTTCAACCTCAGCCGAAAAACTTGCCAATTGCAATTGTAAATGAAGATCAAGGAGTAGAAATTCCGAATCAACCTAAAATGAATATGGGGCAAACAATTGTTGATACGATGAAAAACAAATTGAAATCAGATGAAGAACCTGCGGTGAAATGGGTAGAAGTAAAAAATAAAGAAGCCGTTCAAAAAGGTTTAAATAATAAAGAATATTATGCGGCATTAGTCATTCCGAAAGAATTCAGTGCAAAACAAGCATCATTACGAACACCACAGCCATCTTCACCAGAGGTAGAAATATTCATAAATCAAGGAATGAATACAGCGGCATCAACTATGGCAGGGCAAATATTAAATGGTGTAGTTGATAATATGAACAATACTGTTCGTACACAACTATTAGACGGATTGAAAGCAAAAGGAGCTACTTTAACAGCTGATCAAGCTTCAAATTTAGTAACACCTATTGCGAAGAAAGTGACAAATGTGAATGAAATTGGCAAAAATAGTGCGAACGGTAATTCACCAGTATCTTTATTCCAACCGCTATGGATTGCAAGTTTAGCTAGTGCAGCGATTATCTTTATTGCGATTAGCAAAATGCCGGTAGGTACAAGAAAAGAAAACTTTGTATTAAAACTAAAACAAATATTAGCTGGAGCTATCGCGGCGCTTGTAATTGGATTTGGACTAACGTGGATCGCGGATGGCATGGTAGGATTAAATATTTCAAACTTCAGGGATACGGCTCTATTCTTATCCATCACTTCTTTTAGTTTCTTCTTAATGATTTCGGCGGTCCTTTCATTAGTTGGACTAAAAGGTATCGGTTTATTTGCACTCTTACTATTCTTCGGAGCACCGTTATTATCATTAGCACCTGAAATGTTGTCTCCGTTTTATCAAGATTGGATTTACTCATGGTTACCAATGAAATTTATGATCGAAGGACTTAGAGAAATATTCTTCTTCGGAAAAGGGTTAAGCTGGAGTACACCTGTTACTGTGCTTGTTTGGATTGGTGTGGTAAGTATGGCTATCGTTTTAATAACGGCCTTCAAGCGTAGTGCGATAAAGGAACATAAAACTGAATTAAGTGCTTAAAAGGTAAAGAACGTTTCACTTGTAGTGAAGCGTTTTTTTTGATGAATTCATTATGAATTGATAAGGAAATTAAGCAGCGATAGATAGGCTTTTTCAATATTTTAAAGGTGATTGAAGAAATAGTATTTGCGGTTCTTTTTTGTATACATGCTCCTACTATTTCAAAGTGCATAAAATGTTATGCGAAATTATGGAGGGGATACGATGTATAATTCGAATTATCATGATTGGTATAGGCAGAATGATAAGTTGATAAGTGATATTGAAAAAGCTATAAACGGAGAGTTTACTGCCATAAATTGCTATGCTAAATTAGCTAACATGGCTCCAAATCAAGTAGAACAAAAACAAATTCTTGAAATCCGTAATGATGAAATAAGGCATTTTCAAAATTTTGTACAAATCTATACGAATTTAACTGGCAGGCAGCCGAAACCGCAGATCAATGAAGGATGTCCTAATACGTACTTACAAGGATTAGAATTCGCTATACAAGATGAGCAAAAGACTGTAGATTTTTATTTAGAAATTTCAGATGAAACATCAGATGCATCTATGAAAGATTTGTTGCGGAGAATAGCTGCAGATGAACAAAATCATGCGGTATGGTTTTTATATTACTTTGTGAAGTCGAAGTGAGCATTAAGAATGAATGGCTGATGTGGTGAATATATTAGGAATTATTTTAAAACGCAGTGCAACAATTGAATAAGATATTTAAATGTAAGCAGAAGGAAACCGTTTCGCTAGTAGTGGAGCGGTTTTTTATGATGAAATACAAGTTACATAGGTATCGACAAAATAGAGTAATCAAATTTGATATATAATGTATGAAACAAAAATGAAAATAAAAATAAATAAGCTAGGAGCAAACAAATGAAAAGAGGCATTTTTGTAGATATTCCAAATGAATATGATAATTTACTTTGGAAAGTATTAAAGTCAATTCAAATTTCTTCATTTGATTGGTGGGGAGTGAGGAGTCATACTTAGTAGCACGTGGTGGATTGGATGATGCGTTATTTCCAGAAGAACCAAGTGTAGTAGAAGGATTAGATTTGAAAAAGTTAGTTAAAGACAACATATATTATCTCATTTTTGTAGATTTAAAGGCATATCCAAAAGGAGAAGCAGCAGTAGATATTGAAACATATGAAGAGTTTAAGGAGAGTAAGTGTGAGGTAGTCGTATTAGTGGTGGATGCTCAATACATACAAATTTATGCGAAAGATCAAGAAGCGATTGAATTGATGTATGAAAATGCACTGAATCAAGGTTTTTACGTTGAATACGTTACAGATGAAAATGACGGTAGAACGCGTTTGTCAGTATGGTAGTAATATGAAAGGGGAACGCAATATGGAGAGAAATACAGTTAAAGAATATACAATTCGAATTGCTACAGAAGATGAAGGTGAAAGTATTATTATTCTATTAAAAGAAGTGGCACAGTGGATACAACATAAAGAAGTGAATCAATGGCAGTATCTTTTAGGAGGAGAAGCTACAGCTGAAATATTAGAAGGCATAAGCGAGAAATATACGTATGTTGTTACGAAGGAAGATGAAATTGTCGGTACGGTTACAGTATCTCCTAAACAAAATGAATGGGATGAACGTATTTTTGGTAAAGAGGAAGTTTCTGATTCTTTATATATTCATAGATTTGCGGTGAAGCGGGAGTATAAGGGGAATGGAATAGGAGAATGGATTTTACAATGGGTAGAAGAGAATGTACAAAGTGATAAAGAGTATTTGAAGTTAGACTGTGTTGGGCATAACCAACTGTTGAATGATTTTTATAAGCGATGCGGCTTTGAATATATCGGTAGTACAGATGGGCTTAGTAAATTTCAAAAGAGAAGGAGAAAGTGAATGGATCCAATTAACGTAAGTTTAGTTGAGAAGTTAATACAGGAACAGTTTCCTGAATGGGCACATTTAGAAGTGAAGCCTGTAAAGCTTAGCGGGCATGATAATAGAACGTTTCATTTAGGAGATCAGATGAGTATGAGATTACCAAGTGATGCAGCGTATGCACCGCAAGTAGAGAAAGAAAATATTTGGCTTCCTATATTAAGTAAGGGACTTTCTTTACAAATTTCTGCACCAATTGCGAAAGGGAATCCATCTGAAGAATATCCGTGGCCTTGGTCTATTAATAAGTGGATAGAAGGGGAGACCGTTACGAAAGAAAATGTTCGTGACTTAGATGAGTTTGCGGCGGACTTAGGTTCATTTCTAGTAGAATTGCAATCAATTGATACGAGTAACGGACCAATAGCTGGAGCGCATAATTTTTACCGGGGCGGGCTTATATCTGTATACGATAAAGAGGCAAGAGTAGCCATTGAAAATAATAAGGATGTTTTTGATGAGACATTATTAAAACATCTTTGGGATTTAGCACTTAGGTCAACATGGGATAGCAAACCAGTTTGGGTTCATGGAGATATAGCGCCGGGTAACTTACTTGTTAAAGATGGGAAGCTTAGTGCCGTAATCGATTTTGGTATTTTAGGAGTAGGAGATCCTGCCTGTGATGCAGCGATGGCATGGACGTTTTTTGATGAAAATAGTAGAAATGTATTTAAAGAAGTATTAAGTATGGATGAAGAAACGTGGAATAGAGCGAGAGGATGGGCGCTTTGGAAGGCGTTAATTACATACGATGCGAATAAAAATAGTAATAAAAAAGTGGCAGAAGAATCTTATCGTGTGATTCAAGTGATTGTGGATGATTATGAGAGGTAATAGAAAAAGGCTTATTTTGATTGTATATTTCAAAATAGGCTTTTTTACATGATTAAATATTCAAAATCAAAAGAAGGAATCTAACACTATTATACAGAATATTTAGATAATAAGGGGTGTCGAATTTTGAATGAAATTGAATTAAAAAGTAATGTAATTAAGACAGGGCGAGAGAAGGTGATTATTCTTCGGTTTATACTCGCTAGTCTAGTAGGTGTGTTTATGTTTTTCGTACCAGTTACGATAAACGGTGCTTCGTCAATTATGATTGATCATATCGTATCGTGGATCCGGACTTCAGTTCCTTCTGTAGTACCATATTACGCACTACTTGTAATGATAATTGGTGCGATTTATCCATTTTATACGAAGAAATGGAATGCATCTATTGTAGATATTTGTTTTTCTATTTTAAAAGTAATAGGTGTTGTTTTTGGTATATTATATTGTTTGAAAGTAGGACCAGCTTGGTTCTTTGCGCCAGATGTTGGCCCGTTTTTGTATGAGAAACTAGTAATATCAGTAAGTTTACTCGTTCCAATTGGTTCGGCATTTTTAGCGTTATTAGTCGGATATGGATTGCTTGAATTTATCGGTACGTTTTGTCGTCCGATTATGAGACCGTTATGGAATACGCCGGGACGATCAGCAATTGATGCGGTTGCTTCATTCGTTGGGAGTTATTCACTTGCACTTCTTATTACTAACCGGGTGTATAAAGAAGGAAAGTATACGACAAAAGAAGCAGCAATCATCGCTACAGGTTTCTCGACAGTATCCGCAACATTTATGATCATCATCGCAAAAACATTAGACATTATGCATTTATGGAATATGTACTTTTGGACTACGCTTGTTGTAACATTCATCGTGACTGCTATCACCGTAAGAATCCCACCACTTAGTAGAAAACCAGATACATATATTACGAAAGAAGGGTTCCCAGAGCCTGTCTATAAAGAGAAAATGCTAGAACGCGCTTGGGAAGATGCGCTAGAAGTATCAAAATCTGCGCCGAGTGTAATGAAAAATATTGCAGTGAATTTAAAAGACGGTTTTATTATGACGATGGGAATATTGCCATCGATTATGTCAGTAGGGTTAATTGGTATCGTCTTAGCAAAGTTCACGCCAATATTTGATTGGATCAGTTACATTTTCTATCCATTTACGTGGCTATTACGATTGCCAGAAGCAGACTTAGCTGCTAAAGCGGTATCAGTTGGTATTGCAGAGATGTTTTTACCATCGTTATTAGTTGTAAGTGCACCACTCGTGACAAAGTTTGTCATTGCAGTTGTTTCGGTATCATCTATTTTGTTTTTCTCCGCATCAATCCCTTGTATATTATCAACAGATATTCCGTTAAAAGTATCTGAACTTATTATTCTATATGTGCAAAGAACGATTTTAACGTTGCTTATTATTACGCCGATTGCTTATTTGTTGCTTTAAACGACTACATAAGTTCTGAATATACCGAGTTTCCTGACTTGTAGAAGGGAATATTTACTCAATAAAAGCGGAAGTCATTTTGATTCAAATGACTTCTTTTTATTTATCGTAAAATCGTAGTTAGTGCGAAATAATAATCAGTGGAGAGAAATAAAAAACATGAATTAAAATTTCACTTTATTTCAAAGTGAAAGTCACATTTAGTGTGAATTTAGTTTTTGAATATTCCTTGACAGGAATATTCCTGTTTGGATATAATCAATTCAACAAGAAGATAATATTAGTGATGATATTGATGTGTTATAACCGGAGACCATCACTTAACGAGGTGAGTGATATGTCGGAGGAAATTTCGGGCGTGAACGTGGCGACGCTGAATGCCTTATCTGAACCGAATCGTATGAATATCGTTGAACTGTTGCGGGACGGTCCTCTAACTGTTGGGGAAATTGCCGATCATCTGGGATTAAGGCAACCACAAACTTCGAAACACTTAAAAGTGTTAAGCGATACAGGGATTGTGGAAGTGCAGGCTGAAGCTAATCGCCGGATTTACAAGCTCCGACCTGAGCCTTTCCAAGCGCTTGATTGTTGGGTACAGTCATTTAAGCGTGTGATGGAAGAGAGATTCGATAATTTAGATGAGTATTTGAAGGAATTGCAAAACAAGGAAAAGTCATAAAATCAGTTCATATTTAAGGAGGAAATAACATGTCAAACAATACAATGGTATCGAGAGTAGAGAATGATCGAGTATTAGTACTGGAGCGCGTTTTTGATGCACCGCGTAATCTTGTATTCAGTATGTTTAAAGAAGCAGAGCATTTGAAACACTGGTGGGGACCAAGGGGCTGGGAAATTCCATCATGTACTGTCGATTTCCGTCCGGGAGGCGTTTGGCACTACTGTATGAAGTGTGTCGATCAGAACCTGGGGCAATTCTTTGGTATGGAATCATGGGGCAAAGGAGTCTATAAAGAGATTATTGAGCCAGAGAAAATCGTCTATACCGATTACTTTTCAGATGCTGAAGGTAATGTAAATGATTCTATGCCGTCAACCGAGATGACATTGGAATTCATCGATTTAGGTGGAAAGACAAAGCTAATAAACCGTGCTGAATATGTTAACAAAGAGGCCCTTAAGACCGTTATGGACATGGGCATGCTACAAGGTATCACCGAAACTTGGGATCGTTTGGACGAGCGATTGGAATCGCTGAAATAGATTTTTGTAACGTAACTTTATTTTCGGTGATAAGTAGGTTTAAGAGCATTGAGTTTAATAAAAAAAGTTTATAAGGGAGAGTTAAAATAAATGATTAATAATGTTGGTCAAATTATGTTGTATGTGAATAACCAAGATGAAGTGAAGAAATTTTGGACAGAAAAAGTAGGGTTTATTGTAATTTCAGAGGAAGATAACGGTCAAGGAATGCGATGGATTGAAATTGCTCCGACGAAAGAAGCTGAAACAAGTATTATTCTCCACAATAAAGAATTAATTGCTAAAATGCAGCCTGAGTTAAATCTTGGTACACCTTCTTTAATGTTCTTCTCAAAAGAATTCGATCGTTTATATAGTGATTTAGTAAACAAAAATGTTACAGTTGGAGAAATTGTAAATATGCCTACAGGTAGAATATTTAATTTTGCAGATAGCGAAAATAACTATTTTGCGGTAATGGAAAAGAAGTAAATTTTAATTCAAATTATGAGTGCGATGCCTGAATAAAGGCATCGCATTTTTTGCTTTCAGATATATTATATTTCTGTAATGGTGAATTTAATTTCTATATAATAATAAAGCAATATATAATAATATGATATAGTAACAACAAAAGAAGGGGGCTTACAAATGGAATTTATTCACGAAAGAGCAAAGTTACGGTTAATGGATAGCAATGATGTCGAAAAAATGTTTTCAATTGTGGAAGGAAATCGAGATATTTGGGCGTATTTAATCTCTAAAATGGATACTGTTCAAGATATGCAACAATATGTTCAAAAGGCGATAAAAGCTTATGGGGCAGGTAAGGATTTGCCATTTGTTGTTGTTGATGAAAAGACGAATGAAATAGTAGGAAGTACACGCTTATATAACATTTCAGTTGAAGATAAGACTGTTGAGTTAGGAAAAACGTGGTATGACCCGAGTGTACAACGTACGAGTATGAATACAGAATGTAAGTATATGTTATTACAATATGCTTTTGAAAAGTTGCATATGCGGAGAGTACAAATTAAGACGGATGCCCGAAATGAAAAAGCACAAAGAGCAATTGAAAGACTGGGCGCAGTAAAAGAGGGTGTACTTAGAAACGAAAGAAAATTGCCGAGTGGACATGTTAGAGATGCAGTTGTATACAGTGTTATTGCAAGTGAATGGCCAGCTATAAAAGAACGGTTATTAGAAAAATTAGAGTCGTATAAAGAAAAACGATAATTCATATTAAGAAAGGTGTATTGATCGTCAAGATGAAAAATATACCTTTTTTCTTACAAAACGGTTACTTCTTTTATTTACTTTTGTTTCATCATTCCATTATGATAAAAAATTCGTTACAATGTAGTTGTATGGTAATAAACTTATAAATTATAAAAAATGTAATGAAAACCGCAAACGAAAAATGAATTGATAATCCTCAATTTTAAATGAAAACCCTTTAATACATATATATGAGAAAAAAATTCCTTCTTTTAAACAAATTCAAACAAAATGATTTGATATATACGTTTTTATATAGAAGTATGGATGATGTACGGAGGCAGTTATAAATGAAAGAAAATAAGAAAAGTAAGAAAAGAAGAATCTTGCAAGTATTCTTGCTTATGATTTGTTCTATTATTTTATATGTAAGTTATGCAGCTTACGATATTTGGAGTTATCGCTTTAAAACAGATGATGATGTGAAGACAGATGCTGGTATCGTGCTGGGAGCAGCTTCATGGAACGGAAAACCATCTCCTGTATTTAAAGAAAGAATTAATCATGCAATTTCCTTATATAAGAACGGTAATATTAAAAAGATTATTTTCACAGGTGGTACAAAGTTTGAGGCAGAGCTTGAGGAAGCGCGTACTGCTAGAGTGTATGCACTGAAACATGGTGTAAAAGAAGAGGATATTCTAATTGAAACAAAATCTCTTTTCACAGAGGAGAATTTAAAGAATGCAAAACAAGTTGGAATAGAGAATGGAATACGCACATATACGATCGTGAGTGATCCACTTCATATGAAACGTGCGATGAAAATTGCAAAACATCTTAAAATTGAAGCGTATGCATCACCAACTCCAACGTCAGCGTATAAAACGTTAGATACAGAAATCCCTTTCTTTTTTAAAGAATTATGCTCGTATATTGGATATGTAACCTCTTTGCCATTAAAGGCATTGAAAGGGGATTAATATAAGAAAAGAACCTATCCTTTCATATAGGAACTTTTCTTATTGTTCAAAAGCATTGTATTTTTATCGGAATAGTGAAACAATAGAGAAGTAACTTCATATAATCATAATGACAAAATGAACGGTTTATGAATCGAACATAAAGGAGATTATGTATGGCACTCTCATTTGTTGAAACAGAAGAACAATCTTTAGTTATTGAGAAAATAAATAAATTGATTCCGAAGTTCATGGAAAGGGAGCATCAACTAAGTGAATTAGGATCATTTCCGTATGAAAATATTAATAATTTGAAAGATATCGGATATACGAAATTAACGTTGCCAAAAGAATGGGGAGGCAATGCGATTTCCTTATATGATTTTGTTTTATTTCAAGAGAAAATAGCAGAAGGCTGCGGTGCTACCGCATTATCAATTGGATGGCACCTTGGCATTGTAAAGGAATTAGCTGAAAACCGTTCTTGGGATGAGGAAATGTTCACTTGGTTTTGTGAAGAAGTGCGTAATGGCGCCCTCTTTAATCGAGCAGCGACAGAGCCGAATACAGGTAGTCCTACGCGCGGCGGGAAACCAGAGACGTTAGCTGTCAAAAAAGGTGAGAAGTGGATTATAAATGGAAGAAAAACGTTTACGACAATGGCGCCAGTACTTGATTATTTTATCATTTCAGCAAGTATTGAAGGCCAGGAAGAAATCGGAGAGTTTGTCATTCCAAAGAATACGATAGGCGTAACAATTGAAGAAACGTGGGATAGTATCGCAATGCGAGGAACTGCGAGCCATGATCTCGTTTTACAAAATGTAGAGATAGAGAACCGCTTTTTTACGGGTGTATTGGGCGGGAAAGTGAAACAAAAGGGTATTGGCTGGTTGCTACATATACCAGCATGTTATTTAGGAATTGCACAATCAGCAAGAAATTATGCAGTTCAGTTTGCGGGATCATACAAGCCAAATAGTTTAAATCATTCTATTAGTTTATTGCCGAATGTTAGAAGATTAGTTGGAGAATTAGAACTTGAGCTTATGCAAGCTCGTGTCTTTTTATATCAAATTGCGAAAAAATACGATGAGGCAGAAGATAAATTATCATTGCAAGCGGAACTAGCAGCAGTGAAATCCGCTGTAACGAATGCGGCAATATCTATTGTAGATAAAGCTATGCGCATCGTAGGAGCGAAAAGTTTATCAGAAAAAAATCCGCTTCATCGCTATTATTTAAACGTCAGAGCAGGACTGCACAATCCGCCGATGGATGATGCAACACTGTCTATGCTGGCGGATGCGGCGTTTCGGTCGTGATGAAGAACTATAAAGTCTGTTCCGTTCTGGAACAGACTTTTCGTTGTCGGTGAATCGTTGATATATTTAGAGTTGTGATAGATATATTTAAAAAATCGTTGATATAATTCCATGTATTATGTCATTGTTCAAGAAGAGGGAATTCTCGATTTATCAATTAAAAAATCTTTCTTTTTATTCTTCTTTTTGTAGTTTTATAGTGGAATGCTATGTTTCTTATTTCACCTACTGTATAATAAGAAAAAAGTACGAAAAGAGGGTATCTCATGCTAGAGGTTATTGCAACTTGTTTAGAAGATGTGAAGCGAATTGAAAAGGCTGGTGGAAATCGAATTGAACTCATTTCATCATATACAGAAGGTGGTTTAACACCGAGTTATGCTTTTATAAAAAAAGCAGTAGAAGCAGTACAAATACCAGTTCATGTTATGATTCGTCCGCATGCAAAGTCTTTTACATATACGGAAGAAGAAATTGAAATGATGAAAGAAGATATTGTAGTTGCTCAAAATCTTGGGGCTGCTGGTGTTGTATTAGGTGTATTAAATGAACAAAATGAAGTTGATGAAGAGGAATTAGCAGATTTATTATCTGTTGTAGATGGAATAAATGTCACGTATCACCGTGCGATAGATGATACAGAAAATCCAGTAGAAGCGATGAAAACTTTGAAAAAATTCAATAAAGTTACTCACGTGTTAACTTCAGGCGGACAAGGAAATGTAGTAGATAATATTCCGGCGCTTACAGAGATGCAAAAGGAAAGTGAAGGGAATATACAGCTTGTTGTCGGAAGCGGAGTAACGAAAGAGAATGTAAAACAATTGCTAGATGAAACTGGAATTACGCAGGCGCATGTAGGTACAGCGGTTAGAGAAGGTAAGTCATGTTTTTCTGAGATTGACCTAAAGTTAGTACAAGAATTAGTTGGAATAATAAAATAAACACTTAAGAAAGAGGAGAAACGATGAAGGAAAATACGAAGAAAGAATTATTCTCATGGGCTAAAACGATAGGATTTACCCTTGTATTAATCGCTATTATTCGCGGTGTTTTATTTACACCTTCATTAGTACAAGGTGAATCGATGATGCCCACTTTAGAAAATAACGAACGAGTTCTCGTGAATAAGATTGGTTATAGTATAAGTGGATTAGACCGTTTTGACGTTATTGTCTTCCACGGAAAAGAAGGGTACGATTTAGTAAAACGAGTAATTGGTTTACCAGGTGATACAGTTGAGTATAAAGATGATGTTTTATATGTAAACGGAAAAGCGATGGAAGAACCGTATTTAAAAGAATTTAAAGAAAAGGCGTCTGGTCGTGTATTAACTCCTGATTTTACGTTAGAACAAATCACAGGAAAAACGAAAGTACCAGAAGGCCAAGTGTTTGTTTTAGGAGATAATCGTGAAGTTTCTAAAGACGGTCGTATGTTTGGATTTATTTCAGAAGATGAAATTGTCGGAAAAGGACAAGCTGTTTTCTGGCCGTTGAAACAAGTGAGAGCGTTATAAAGCAAAAAGTATGGGAGAAATATTCTTCCATACTTTTTTTGTTTGTGAAAAATATATTGATAGAATTGAAAGAATATTTTATAATTTTAAATTATATGTTTGTTTCGAAAAACGGAATTGAAGTTCCGGAATTCGGAACAAAAAGGAGATAGGATGAGTATAAATAAAACGGCAGTTAAGACAATGGATATTTTAGAGTTGTTTTATGAGCATGAGGAGCTAAGTTTAACAGAGATGGTTCAGCTTACGAATATGCCGAAAACATCTGTTTATCGTTTAATTGGCTCTTTAGAAGAAATGGACTTTTTACAAAAAACAGAAAAGGGCAAGTATCGTCTCGGAGTCATTTTTTTACGATTTGGTCAACTTGTTTCACAAAGGTTATCCGTAAGAAATATTGCGATTCCTTATATGAAAGAGCTTAGAGATAGTTTAGGGCAAGCAGTAAATTTAATTATTCAAGATGGTAATGACGCAATTTATGTTGAGAAGATGGAAGGAATTCAGCCGGTACGTGTTTATACGGCGGTTGGAAGAAGAGCACCACTGTATGCGGGAGCATGTCCGAGAATTTTACTATCGTATTTTTCTGAGGAAGAGAAAAGAAAGTACGTAGAGGAAACAGATTTACAGCAGTTTGCGGATGGAACGATTGTGAATAAGGAGCATTTACTAGAAGTGTTACATATGGCAAAACAAGCTGGATATACAATTAGTTATTCTGAATTAGAAAATCATACAGCGGCTATAGCAGCGCCAATTTTTACAAATGATGGAACGGTTGTAGCTGGTATTAGTATTTCGGGGTTAGCAATTGAGTATAGCGAAAGTAACATTGCGTATTTTACTGCGAAAGTGAAAGAAACAGCGAACCGCATTTCGAAAGAACTCGGCTTTTTGGCATAGAAAGAGGGAGTGGGATGAAATTTTCTGCGTTAGGGGATCAAGCAATTATTGTTACATTTGGTGAAGAAATTGGGATGGATATATACGAAAAAGTACAACGATTATTTCAAGCGCTGAGGCGGCATCCGTTTGCAGGAATGGTTGAATGCGTTCCGGCGTTTACTTCATTAGCGGTTTACTACAATTTGTACGAAGTATGGAAGCGAAATGAGAGAAGTAAAAGACCATATGATTACGTTTGCCAGTATATAAGGGAGCTGTGTGATTCATATAAAGAAGAAGTGAACCGAGATGTGAAACATATTTCTATACCAGTGTGCTACGGGGGAGAATATGGACCTGATTTAGAAGAGGTTGCGCATTATCAAGGCTTACAAGTAGAGGATGTTATTCGAATACATAGTGAAACAACATATTTCGTGTATATGTTAGGTTTTACACCTGGATTCCCTTATTTAGGGGGATTACCGAAAGAACTAGAAACACCTAGAAAAGAAACACCAAGGCTACAAATTGCTCCTGGTTCAGTAGGTATTGGCGGAAATCAAACAGGTATTTATCCGCTCGAAACACCAGGAGGCTGGAATATTATCGGCCGAACACCTATTTCTCTATTTAATCCAAAAGAAGAAATACCAACATATATTCAAAGTGGTATGTATTTACGATTTATACCAATAACAAAGGAAGAGTACGTATCGCTTGAGGGGGCTAAAGAATGGATGTAGAGATTTTGCATGCAGGAATGTTTACAACAGTCCAAGATTTAGGAAGATTTCATTATCAACAATACGGTGTACCTGTTGGCGGGGCTATGGATAAAAATGCACTCAGGATGATTAATATGTTAGTAGGCAATGAGGAGAATGAGGCTGGACTCGAAATTACAATAATGGGACCTAAATTGTTAATAAAGAAAACGACATTGCTCGCGATTGGTGGAGCAGATATGGAACCGTTATTAAATGGAGAACGCATTCCATTATGGCGTCCCATATTAGCTGAAGAAGGAAGCATGCTTTGCCTCGGGAAAGCGAAAAGCGGTTGTAGGGCGTATGTGACTTTTACGGGTGGTATAAATATTGATCGTACGATGGGAAGTAAAAGTACTTACATACGTGCTGCTCTTGGCGGTATTGAAGGGAGAATGCTGAAAAAAGGAGATTATTTTCAAATTGGTACAGGGGCAGAAGTTGCGAGTCGCTTCATTCAAAACTTACAAGAAGAAGAGCGTATAAAAACGAAGTGGGCAATTTGTAACAATGCTTTACCAAAATATAAGAAGCAGCCTATTCTTCGCGTCATAACAGACTTTGAATATGATCAATTTACAGAAGAAAGTATAAAGTCGTTTTTTTCGAAAGAGTATAAAGTGTCCAATTATGCTGATCGCATGGGATATAGGCTTGACGGAGATGTTTTAAATAGAGCTGAAGAGATAGAAATTTTATCGAGCCCAGTTACATTCGGGACAATTCAAGTACCGAATGGTGGACAGCCTATTATATTAATGGCGGATAGACAAACGACAGGTGGTTATCCGAGAATTGGAAATATAATTTCAGTAGATTTACCTCTTCTAGCGCAGCTGAAACCAGGAGACTATGTAACTTTTGAAAAAATAACTATGGAAGAAGCTGCACAATTATATATAAAGCAGGAAACAAGTATGAGTCTATTAAAGAAATTCATCGCTTTACGAAGCTGAGATTAGGAGGAAAACATCGTGACTACAATCGATTTAAACTGTGATTTAGGAGAAAGTTTTGGAGCTTATAAAATGGGGAATGATGATGAAATTCTTCCGTTCGTTTCCTCTATAAACGTTGCTTGTGGTTTTCATGCGGGTGATCCGGCCGTTATGCGGCAAACGGTTGAAAAAGCTCTGCAGCATAACGTAGCAATAGGGGCACACCCTGGATTTCCTGATTTAATTGGATTTGGGAGAAGGAACATGCATGTTTCAGCAGATGAAGTGTACGATTATGTTTTATATCAAATTGGCGCATTAGAAGGATTTGTTAAAGCTGCCGGAGGGAAAATGCAACATGTAAAACCGCACGGTGCCTTATATAATATGGCGGCAACTGATTCGGAAATTGCGGATGCAATCGCAAAGGCAATTTATCATATTAACCCTGGATTATTACTTTACGGATTAGCGAATAGTGAGGCATTTATAAGGGGAACAGAAAAATATAATATAACTCTCGTACAAGAAGCTTTTGCTGATCGTACGTATAAGCAGGACGGAACTTTAACGAGCCGTACAGAAGAAAATGCTCTTATAAAAAATGAAGATGAAGCGATAAAACAGGTACTTCAAATGGTGAAGGAAGGGTATGTAGAAGCAGTTAATGGAGGGAAAGTAGCAGTTCAAGCGCAAACGATATGTTTACACGGGGATGGAGAGAAAGCAGTCCAATTTGCGGGAAAAATATACAGAACATTCGAACTTAATGGCATTTCTATATGCGCACCAAATAAAGTGAAACTTTAATTAGCGGGATTAAAAATGAGAGGAAGTGTTAAAATTGATTAAATTAATTGGGATACTACTTGTTGCAGTTGGGTTTTTATTTAGATTAAATACACTGTTAGTAGTAATGGTTGCGGGTATTGTTACTGGTATGGTTTCAGGCTTAAGCTTTTATGATGTGATCAGCATGTTCGGTAAATTTTTCATAGAAAATAGATACATGTCTATGCCTATTATACTAACTTTACCGGTAATCGGGATTTTAGAGCGTTACGGATTGAAAGAAAGAGCAGAAGCACTTATAACGAAATCAAAAGGAGCAACAACTGGAAGAGTATTAATGTCATATTTTACGATAAGAGAATCATCAGCAGCACTTGGACTAAATATTGGTGGGCATGCGCAAACGGTGAGACCGCTTGTTGCACCAATGGCAGAAGGGGCTGCGCAAGGCAAATATGGTAAACTCCCTGAAAAATTGAGAGAAAAGATTAAAGCAAATGCAGCAGCTGCGGAAAATACAGCTTGGTTTTTCGGAGAAGATATTTTCATCGCAACTGGTGCCATTCTATTAATGAAAGGGTTCTTCGATTCAGTAGGTATGCATGTCGGTGTATGGGATATGGCGCTTTGGGGTATTCCAACTGCGATATCTGCTCTTATTGTGAGCTGGATTAGGTTTAGAAGGTTTGATAAGTATATAGAAAAAACAATAAAGGCAGAAGAAAAACAAGAGAAGGAGGCTATATGATATGAACATAATCACAATGGATACAATCTATTATGTATTAGGAATAATCGTTGCATTTATCGCTGTTCGTATTGCATTTGATCGTGAACATCCAAACCGATTCGGTTCTAGTTTATTTTGGGCATTGTTTGCAGTTACATTTTTATTCGGAAATGTAATCCCTTCGTTTTATGTTGGCTGTATTGTGCTTGTTATGGTTGTTTTAGCTTCATTAAATAAAGTAACAAAATCTGAAGAGAAAGAAGTACCAGTGCAAGAACGTGTGAAACATGCTGAGAAATTAAAGAATAAAATTTTCATGCCTGCACTATTAATACCTATTTTTACAATTATCGGTACATTAACGTTAGGGAAAATCAAATGGGGAAATGTCGCACTTGTTGATCCTGATAAAGTGACATTAGTTGCATTAGCGTTAGGAGCATTACTCGCATTCGTTGCGGCGATGCGTATTACAAAATCAAAAATAACAACGCCTGTTCAAGAAGGAAGTAGGTTATTACAAGCAGTTGGTTGGGCTGTTATTTTACCACAAATGTTAGCGGCACTTGGCGGTATTTTCGCGAAGTCTGGCGTTGGCCAAGTTGTTTCTGATTTAGTCGGACAAGTGTTACCGACAGAGTATCCATTCGTTGCTGTTATGGCCTATTGTTTAGGAATGATGCTATTTACAGTCGTAATGGGAAATGCATTCGCAGCGTTTGCAGTAATTACTGGCGGAATCGGCCTACCTCTAATTGTACAAATGCACGGCGGGAATCCAGCTATTATGGCAGCACTCGGCATGTTTGCTGGATATTGCGGAACATTGCTTACTCCAATGGCAGCAAACTTTAATATTGTTCCTGCAATGCTCTTAGAATTGAAAGATAAGAATGCAGTCATTAAGGCGCAAGTACCAATTGCTCTTTCCATTTTCATTATAAATATGTTTATAATGTACGGCCTTGTATATCGTTTCTAATTAGGAGAGTGAAACTATGAAAACAGTATTATTAACAGGATTTGATCCATTCGGCGGAGAAAGTATCAACCCAGCTTGGGAAGTCGCAAAAAGTTTACATGAAAAAACAATCGGAGAGTACAAAATTATTAGTAAACAAGTTCCAACTGTCTTTCATAAATCAATAAGCGTATTAGAAGAGTATATAGAAGAACTGACGCCTGAAATTATTATATGTATTGGACAAGCTGGGGGCAGACCAGATATTACGATAGAGCGTGTAGCAATTAACGTTGACGACGCAAGAATTGCTGATAATGAAGGGAACAAGCCGGTGGATATGCCGGTTGTAGAAGAAGGACCGATTGCGTATTGGTCTACACTTCCGATGAAAGCAATCGTGAAAAAACTTCGCGAAGAAGGTATACCGTCATCTGTTTCACAAACCGCAGGTACATTCGTTTGTAATCATTTATTCTATGGTCTCATGCACGAACTAGAGAAACATGATAAGAAAATAAAAGGTGGATTTGTTCATATTCCGTTCTTACCAGAACAAGCTAGTAACTATCCAGGTCAACCGAGTATGTCACTTTCTACGATTAGTCAAGGGATTGAATTGGCAATCGAGGTAACGACGGAAGTAGAAGTAGATATTGTAGAGTGTGGTGGCGCGACGCATTAAGTAAAATGAATTGTACAACACCTATTGTAAACAACTGGTATAATAAGTATAGGAATATACATAGAGGTGATTTTTGTGCAATTTGAAGAAGTACGTTTGATATTAGAAAAAGCGAAGAAAATTACAGTGTTAACAGGTGCTGGTGCAAGTACGGAAAGTGGTATCCCAGATTTTCGTTCAGCAAATGGATTATATGCTGATGCGAATGTAGAGATGTATTTGTCGAGAGGCTATTATAATAGAAATCCGAAAGAGTTTTGGAAGCATTATAAAGAAATCTTTCAAATTAATACGTTTCATCAATATAAACCAAATCGTGGGCATCGCTTTTTAGCGGAGCTAGAAGAACAAGGGAAAGACATAACGATTTTAACGCAAAATATTGATGGTTTGCATCAAGTAGGTGGTAGTAAACATGTCATTGATTTACATGGAACACTTCAAACAGCGCATTGTCCGAAGTGTAAAGCGGGATATGATTTACAATATATGATTGATCATGAAGTGCCGCGTTGCGGGAAGTGTAATTTCATTTTAAATCCAGATGTTGTTTTATACGGAGATATGTTACCTCAATATCAAAATGCGATCAAGCGTTTATATGAAACAGATGTACTTCTCGTAATGGGAACGTCACTTAAGGTACAGCCTGTCGCTTCATTCCCAGAAATCGCAAAAAGGGAAGTAGGCGCAACAACAATTTTAGTAAATGAAGAGTTAACAGGACAAGAATACAATTTTGATTTTGTTTTTCAAAATAAGATTGGTGAATTTGTCGAAGGATTATCTTCGATTAAATAAGTTTTTGTTTTCGTAAAGAAACTGAGGTGAATGATGTCACCTCAGTTTTTTGTATGAATTATATTCATGTTATTGCTTATCAAGGGGAATGGTAATAAATAGGGTGTAAAATCCGAAAACTGAAAATTAAATCTTTTATTTCTTTTGTAATTAATATAAAATTCTATATATAGCATATAAATAAATTTAATACATAATGGTTCATGCGTAGAAATGTTAATAGAATGAAGCGAGGGAGCAAAATGAGACAGAAAAAGGAGAAGCAAAAACAGTCGAAAAAGAAAAAGACTCATATTCCGTTTCGGTTAAATGTACTATTTTTTATCGTTTTTCTTTTATTTTCAGCTATTATCATTCAATTAGGTAAAGTACAAATCATTGACGGAGAAACGTATCGAAATGAAGTGAATAAAAAGGAAGATGTAACGGTGAGTACTCCAGTCCCGAGAGGGAAGATGTTTGACCGGGAAGGGAAAGTTATTGTAAATAATAAACCGTTACGAACTGTTACATATACGAAGATGAAGGGAGTGGACTCAAAAGAGGTTTTAATAGTGGCAAGAAATTTAGCAAAGCTAATTGAAATGCCACAAGAAGATATGGACAAGTTAACAGAGACAGATAAAAAAGATTTTTGGATGCAGTTAAATGAAAAGCGTGCAGCAACAAAAGTAACGAAAGAGGATGAAGGTAAATTTAGGAAGCAGGAAATAGAAGGGAAAGACTTAGATAAGAAAGTAGAAGAGTTGAGACGAGAAAGAATTACACAAGAAGAATTAAACGAGCTTTCGAAAGAGGATATAGAAGTACTAGCAATTAAAAGCAAAATGAATGCGGGATATAAAATGACGCCACAAATTGTCAAAAAAGATGTAAGTCAAAATGAATATGCAGTAGTGAGTGAAAGATTATCGATCTTGCCAGGCGTAGATACGACTGTGGATTGGGAGCGAGAATATCCAAATGATAAAATACTACGTTCTGTACTTGGTAGTGTTTCTACTGAGAATGAGGGATTACCAAGGGAGCAATTAGATTATTATTTAGTACGAGATTATAACAGAAATGATCGTATTGGTAAGAGTTACATCGAAAAACAATACGAAGATATGTTACATGGAACGAAAGAACAGTCTAAAAATATTACTGATAAAGCTGGAAATATTATTCGAACTGAAAAAGTGACAAAAGGAAAAAGTGGAAATAATTTAATGTTAACAGTTGATATGGATTTACAGAAGAAAGTGGAGGAAAGTCTTGAAAGGAATTTAAGGGCATTTCATTCTTCTGAACCGATGATGGATCGTGCATTCGTCGTTATGATGAATCCGAAAAATGGTCAAATTCTATCATTAGCAGGAAAGAAAATTGTAAATAAAGACGGCGGGATGCAAATAGAAGACTACGCTTTAGGAACGATGATAAGTTCTTACGAGTTAGGCTCAACGGTGAAAGGAGCTACGGTATTAGCGGGATATCAAACAGAAGCGATTAAGCCATATACGCATTTTTTCGATGCACCAATGTTTTTTAAAGGAAGTTCGAAGCCGAAGAAATCGTGGAAAGACTTTGGAGATATTGATGATTTAAGAGCATTGCAAGTTTCATCCAATGTCTACATGTTTAATACGGCGTTAAAGATTGCGGGGATTGATTATGTACCAAATAATCCGCTAGATATTAAACAAGAAGCGTTTAATAAAATGCGCTATTACTTTAGACAATTTGGTCTAGGAGTGCCAACTGGTATTGACCTTCCAAATGAATCGATTGGTCAAATGGGTAGAACCGATAATATACCTGGTTTTTTACTTGATTATGCGATTGGACAATATGATACATATACGCCGCTGCAACTTGCGCAATATATGTCAACGATTGCAAATGGTGGTTACCGAATGAAACCACAAATTGTACAAGAAATTAGAGAGCAACCAAATAGACCAGAGGAAGTCGGAAAAGTCATTCACTCGATGGAACCAATCGTGTTAAATCGAGTGGATATGGATCTTTCATATATAAATCATGTGAAAGAAGGATTTAGAAGAGTTTTCCAAGAGGTTGATGGGACAGGTAGTGGAACTTTTAAAGGATTACCGTATAAACCGGCTGGGAAAACAGGAACAGCAGAAACAGTGTACGGTGGAGAAAGTGATATTGGCAGAGATGAAAACAACTATCGAAAAAAATGTTATAATTTAACTCTCGCCGGGTATGCGCCATATGATGCTGATCCGGAAGTTGCTTTTTCTATTGTTGTGCCATGGGTAAATAATGATAAATCAGGTATTAATTCTGCAATTGGTAAAGAAATTTTGGATGCATATTTTGATTTGAAAACGCAGAGATCGGGTGTAAGTCCAGTCCCAGTAACACAATAGCCGAATAAGGCACAGTAAAAAAATTCAAATTGTAGTATATCACTGCGCAAATGAAAACATATTGTGCAGTGATATATTTTTGAGTTAAAAAGTGTTTTGATAAGGTGGGAATGGATATGAAAGAGGAGATTAAGAGAGGTTGGGGAAAGTACATACTATTTATATTTGTCCTAGTAGTAACGTACCAGTCTTTCACTTTATGTAAAGTGGAAGGAAAATCAATGCAACCAACTTTACATGAAGAAGACTACGTATTTGTAAATAAAGCCGCTGTACATTTTTCTAGCTTACAGCACGGAGAAATCGTCATTATTAAGGAAGAGGATGGATCGAAATATTATGTGAAGCGTGTGATAGGACTTCCCGGTGACGTAATTAACATAACGAATGGAACTGTATACGTAAATGACAAAAAGCAAGATGAACCTTATATAAATAAAGATTTATATAATAATACACAAGTGTTTTACAATTTTAAAAAGACAAAGATTCCGCCAAATAAGTTATTTGTAATGGGAGACAATCGTGAACACAGTAAGGATAGTCGAAATGGTTTAGGTTATATTGAAGAAGATAACGTTATTGGCAAGGTGGAATTTATATATTATCCTTTTTCGAAAATGAAAATACTAGACTAGTTTAGTATTTTTATTTTTCTCAAAAAACAATCAATGAATTAGATGGACCTTTTAATCCGCAGGTGCTTCTATAAAGAGGATAATAAGTAACGCTTTTATAGTAAGTTAACGGGTTAGGAAATAGAAAGGATATGATGATATGTATAAGTACACAATATGCTTCATTAGAAAAGGGGATAAGATACTCCTTTTAAATAGAAACAAAAAGCCAACAATGGGAATGTGGAATGGCGTTGATGCTACTCCATACCCATCAACTTGAAAATATTAACTATCCCAAGAGTAAAAAACGCTATTCTTTATATTCATACTAAAAGAATAGCGGTTTTTCATTATTTAAATATGATTTCATCTGAATTTAATGGAGATTTCTCCTACAAAGGTAGTAGAATTTTTATTTGAATTTGCTACCTCAGTTAGATTTATCATATTTCAATTTCGATATAATAATAGTAACTACTCAACCCGTAGTTACCAATAAAGAAAGGAATAAGCAGAATGATACGGAACATATACGAAACTCATTTACATGTAAGAGATTTAGAAAAGGCTATAGATTTCTATCAAAATAAGTTGGGGTTAGCATTAGCAAGAAAACTTTCCAAAAGAAAAGTGGCTTTCTTTTGGGTAGGGGAAAGTAAAAAGCAAATGCTTGGACTATGGGAAGTACAAAATATTGAAGATTTTGAGATGAAACACTTTGCTTTTGGTGTAGATTTAGAATTTCTAAAGACTTCTAAATTGTGGTTAGAGAATCGTGGAATAGAAGTGGTAGGAAGCCAGGGAAAAGGAAATCAAGAGCCAATTGTCCAAAGATGGATGCCAGCTGCAAGTGTATACTTTCTGGATTGTGATGGAAATAAATTAGAGTTTATTTCTATGTTACATGATAATCCAGATGAATTAGAATATGCATCCTATTTAAGTGAATGGGATGCGGAACACCAAGAAAAATAAATGAGATTGTATCCCGGAATATTGTTGATTACACAACGTCTATTCTGACAGAAGATGATACGGAAAAACGATATGAAAACCATCTCGTTTCACAATAGGGAAGGACGCGTTAAAATACTAAGAAAAAGCCAAATTCCAATAAAGAATTTGGCTTTTTTGCAAGGAAGGCTAATTCAAGTTTTACTCTACATAATTCGCTTTTATAATAAAACGATGTTGCTTCACATCAAAATACCCTTTTTGCAAGATGATTTCATGTATGCGATATAATTCCTCATTATAGCTATCTACTGTAAAATCAGGAATTTGCCACGGAATTGCTTTTAAGTAATAGACAACAGCACCGACATCATAAAAACGTTGAAGAGGGAACTCTTCCTTCGCTTTTAAAATTGTAAATCCACTTTGCTTTAATTCACTACATGCTGTTTCCAGTGACCAATTTGCAAATTCTGAATTAAGCGGTGCACCAAACAGCTCATTAAGATCAGCGCAATCAAGACCACCGACTTGTTGTGTAAGAAATGTTCCATTGGTGGAAAGAATTCTTTGCACTTCAGAAGCAGCATAGAATTCATGTTGATTCACAATTAAATCAAACTGACCATTTTGAAATGGTAAAGCAGTATCATCAGTCACTTCTACGATTGTAACCCCTAAAGGTTCTAATTTCTTCCGTGCAATTGGTACATTCGGAGCGTAGCCCTCAGTCGCATAAATAGTTGGTGGGAATGATTGTAACATAGATAAAAACTCTCCGCCGCCAGTTCCCATATCTAGCATTGATTTTGCACGTTGCATAAGCTGGAAAGCAGTACTACCATATGACCATGATAAAGGCTCGCTCTTCAATCGGCCAGTTTCTGAAATGAAAGAAAAATCTCAGCCGCTAAAGTTTGTCTTTGCACTTTCTAATAAAGTTAAAAATAATGGATCACGTTTCATAATTGTATCCTCCTATTTCGTTAATGAATGATATAGTAAGAAAAGAGAAAGGGAGGACCTCTTATTAAAATGAAGCGGTTTTACGTTTCGTGTTCAAATAGATTCATACAAATTCGCTCCTTGCGAGAATGATTATTTATATATTCGGGATAATCGAGTGGAAATCCTTCGAAATGATAAGGAAAGGCAGTTGTTTAATGAAAAATTGGATGGAGTTTACAGACAAAGAGTACGACCAAATTTGGGACAGGATATATAGTGAGCTTAAGTTTTCGCCAAGTGATTCTGTATTTCCATCTTTTAAGGTGCCAAGTCCTTTTGTTACATATGATATATCTCATTACTTCGGAGAATCGGTAGATTTAAATGCATATGACGATCTGGAAGATAAAGCGGTACAAGTTTTTAAAGAAAATACAGCATTGAATGAATATATAATGGTACTTGATTGGCAACATGAATGTTATTGGGTGAATCCACACTTAGAGTTTGAAAGAAATGAATTTGATGAGTGGACTATCCCGATTTTTCCAAATGGAGATTATTATTTCTTTATTCAGAAGGATTTTAAGTGGGGCTATTTAGGTCATCCTTGGGAAAAGAGTATAACGATATTTGGAAAAGAACTAATAGAGAGCTTTGAACAAAGTAAGCCAGAAATGTTTCAAAATATATTAAGGCAGGGATAATGTTTTAAAGAGAAAAACGCTTATACTTCATTTTTGAAGCATAAGCGTTTTTGTTTAAAATACTTAAAAACAAAAATCTTTTGGTAAAGTGCCATTTTTTATCATCGTTCTTAATCCATGTTTCATAATCCAAGGGTTAACAGGATGGTTTTTATCGAGTAATTGTTGCAACCATTGAAAAACGAGTTCGTTATCTTCTTTCGTAATATCATTAATGTGATTGGCTACAGATTTTTGAACATACTTAGAAGGATCATTCATTAATGGCTCAAGAAGCTTTAAATTATTTCTGTAGTCACCTTTCAAAGCTCCTATTTTTTTTGCCCAAGGAAGTCTTGGTCTAGTACCTTCTGAAGCTAATCGCCTAATGTGGCTGTTTTCGTCACGTAACCACTGTTGCAATATGTCCAAGGTTTCTTCATGATATTTTTCAAGATAAGGACGAATGGCATATTCAGCAGTATTTCTTTTTGTTATTTCATACATTGCGTTGAATGAGGAGTCAAAATCGTTAAGTCCATATTTTTCAAC
This sequence comes from Bacillus sp. NPDC057893, assembly GCF_042796455.1. Lineage (NCBI taxonomy): Bacteria > Bacillati > Bacillota > Bacilli > Caryophanales > Bacillaceae > Bacillus > Bacillus sp. NPDC057893. The sequence continues at coordinate 80,063 of NZ_JBHVNG010000004.1, forward strand.
GTATTTTGCGATAGGCATGTACATGTATCCGTTTGTAAATGTGCCTACTTCTGTTGTGTTTTCTGGTCCCAATGTTTTCAGTAATATATGTATTGCTTCACTAAAATCTTTTTGTAATTCATTGTGTAATTCATCTGCTATTACTTCGACACGTTGCTTTAACTCTAAATTTTCAACTTTACATGTTACGGAATCTACAAAATTTTTTTTAGAGAAATTAGAATCATGTTGAGAAATAGAATCAGCCATTTTTTCTGCTAATTCTTCGTTGAATAAAAATTTTAACGGAACATATTTCCCCATTTTTTCACCTCAGTGGTCAGTTAAAAACAATTGTTATTTTTTAATCGACAACCCATACACCAACGTCTCACTTGGAGTCGTAATACTAAAACCAGTCGTTTTATAATCAAGTTTTAACGTACCACCAGTGTAGTCTTTCGTGAATGAGTCCATTTGTACAATAAGCTGTTCATCTTCATATACAACATCATCCGCATTATATGTATCCAAAATTAAATCAACATCAACAAAAATGCTGCAAGAGTTTGTCATTGTACCTCTAATACGAATGATCTTTTTGTCTTCACGTTCTAGTCTATGTATAGCTGCTTTTGCTTCATCAGTAATACGAATGTTCATGTAATCCCAACCTTTATTTATATTTCCTCTATTATTGCAAAAACAGGAGAAATAGGGAAGGGAGAAGCATTGCATTAAAAAAACGAGCAAACAATTTGCAGTGACCCCTGTCAAGTAGACAGTATTTAAAAAGCGCAACTAAGCAACCTGAGTTCTATATTTATATGGACTCAGGTTATTTAATTTCTTTTGAAATCTTTGATGATTATAAAAGTGCATATATTTACGCACGGCAAGTTTGACCTCATTCGCTTTATGGAAGGAGTGTAAATGAAAACACTCTGCCTTAAAGTGACTGAAGAAGTTTTCCATACAAGCATTATCCCAACAGTTGCCTCTTCGAGACATACTTGCCTTCATCTGATATTTTTTAAGTAATTGATTATATTGACGAGATGTATACTGGGACCCTTGATCACTATGTAAGAGGATTCCCTTCACATTTCGTTTTTTCTTTGCCTTTTTCAGTGTATCTAACACAAGTTTCAAGTCGTTTCTACGACTGGTTTCATAGGCAACAATTTCATTATTGTATAAATCCTTAATAGCGGATAAGTACAAGCGCTGTCCATTGAAAATCAAATAGGTAATATCGGTTACCCATTTCTCATTCGGTTTTGAAGCTTGAAACTCCCTATTTAGATGGTTCTCTGAAATCACATAAGCTTCTTTTTTTCCGTAATAAGGTCGTTTTTTCCTAATTACGGCTTTGATACCTAGTTCACTCATCAATCTTTGGATGCGCTTATGATTCAAATAAAGGTTATATGTGGCTTTCAGCCACACTTGTATTCTTCTATATCCATAAATTCCTCTTAATTTTTTATGACACGCCAATATCTTTTTCTTAATTTCGATATCCTCTGATTGTTTTTTTGAAGGCGTCGTATGCCGTTTTATCCATTTGTAGTACCCACTTCTGGTTACACCAGCAATATCGCATAGAATGGTCACTGTATAACCTGTTTTTGTCATTTCATGGATGACTTCGAATTTTTTCGTTTTGGATACGACTTTCATTCCTCCTTTTACATCCCTAAGAGCTTTTTTAACATTTCATTTTCCGCTTCTAATCGTCTGATCTTAGCTTCTGGATCTTCGGGTCTAACCCTTGGTCTACCTAACCCTGGTCCTTTCGCTTTACCGCGTTTTTCTTCTAGTCCTTTGATTCCTTCAGCTTCAAAGTGTTTCACCCAACGACTTACAACCGAGTGATGAATACCTAATTCTTTCGCAATGTTTTTATAACTCATGCCTTCTTTTAAGTATAAATCTATAGCTTGTTTCTTAAATTCTACATCGTAAGTGACTCTAATTTTTCCCATAAAAAAATCCCCTCCATAGTAAACAGGTTAATGTGCTTTCTTTTTCCTGTCTACTATAAGGGGATCATATCAATTTTGTTTGCTCGTTTTACTTTATTTCAGTTCACATTTATCAAGTGGAATGACTTTCGTTTTCTTAGTAAATTTATAGCCTAACCATAGTACTAAGAAGAGTGGTAAACCGATGTAAGAAACGAGTACACCGTTCCAGTCGATAGATGCTCCTGTAAATGCTCCGTAGTTTTGGCCTAAAATAACGATAACACAAAGTGCAAATGCAAAGATTGGACCGAACGGGAACCATTTCGCTTGATATGGTAAATCTTTCAAATCTTTCCCTTGTGCAATATAGGCTTTTCGGAAACGGTAATGACTAATAGCAATCCCTACCCAAGCAATAAATCCTGACATCCCAGAAGCATTTAATAACCAAATGTATACAACACCGTCACCGAATAAAGAAGCGATGAAAGCGACGCTACCAACTACTGATGTTGCGATTAATGCGTTAACAGGTACACCGCGGCTATCTAATTTTCCTAAGAACTTTGGTGCTTTTCCTTGGCGAGCTAAATCCCAAAGCATACGAGTTGATGCGTACATTCCAGAGTTACCAGCAGATAAAACTGCCGTTAAAATAACAGCGTTCATAACAGAAGCAGCGAAGGCAACGCCCGCTTTTTCAAATACTAGTGTAAATGGACTTACTGTAACATCACTTGCTGCAAGGCTATCAGTCGTATAAGGAATTAATAAACCGATAACGAGAATTGCTAAAATATAGAATAATATAATGCGCCAAAAGATAGAACGAATTGCTTTTGGAATATTGCGTTCTGGATCAGCAGTTTCACCAGCAGCTACTCCTAATAATTCAGTTCCTTGGAATGAGAAACCAGCAGCCATAAATACACCGATAATTGCCATGATGCCGCCATTAAATGGTGCATCTGCAACAGTGAAGTTTTTAAAGCCGACAGCTTCGCCGCCCATAATTCCAAAAATCATCATAAAACCGACAATTAAAAAGATAATAATAGTAACTACTTTAATAAGTGCGAACCAATATTCAGATTCACCAAAACCTTTAACAGATAAATAGTTTAAGAGAAAAATAATAGCTAAACAAAGTCCACTCCAAATAAGAGAAGGGGTATCTGGGAACCAAAATTTCATAATTAATGTTACGGCCGCTAGTTCAGCTGCAATCGTAATCGCCCAGTTATACCAATAGTTCCATCCAAGTGCAAAGCCAAGTGATGGATCAACAAATTTTGTTGCATAAGTGCTAAAAGATCCAGTAACAGGCATGTAAGCTGCGAGTTCTGCTAAGCTTGTCATTAAAAAATAAACCATAATTCCGATTGCAGCGTATGCGATTAGTGCACCGCCAGGACCAGCTGAATGGATTACACCACCGCTGGCAAGAAATAGTCCGGTACCGATTGTACCACCGAGAGAAATCATCGTAAGGTGACGAGATTTTAATCCGCGTTTTAATTCACCTTGTCCTTGTGTAGTTTGCGTTTTAGAGGTAGATTGATTTGTTGCGCTATTCATGTTCAACACTCCTTTTCTTGTAGGTTAGGAAGGAGCGGGGGAGAAAAATACAAAAAACCGCCAAAAGAATTAGGCGGAACGTTTCACAAATAACCACCCCATCATACCCTTCCGTTAAGATAGCACACCACGTTTACACGGTAATTTTGTAAACGTGACAGTTCTGTTCCTTTCGGAGACAGCCCCAGCTCATATTTCCAGAGATGAAATATAAACTTCGGCAACTTTTCCTTTCAAACGGAGTCGGTGACATTCTCTGTGTCTCGGCCGTTCTACTCTTAAAAGTTGCAACCTCTACCTCATCGGATTGATGAGGATTTATATATTGCTAAGATTTTTAATATATGGCAATTGTAATGACTTTCTGAATATATTGCAAGGAATTTTGTTAGGAAAAGTCAAAAAATATCGGTTATTGTATAGGAAACGCTTGCAAAACTCCACCCGAACCTACTGTTATGTAACAATAAATAAAGAAAAAACTGTTATACAAAAGTTTCGCAAAAAATAATGAAAAACCCTTTAAAATTAAAAGAAAATTCAGATTATATAATTCGACATAAATATCAAAAGGGATTAGTTTTTTATTTTGTTTCAAAGAATAAACATATGCGCACGCGAAAAAAGAATGAATATTCTATATATTTATAGTAGAATTGTAGTATTGTTTAATTGAAAAGGGGACATCGTTATGAAATTAGAAACTGAAAGATTACATATTATCCCATGTGCGGAAGAATGGGTTCAAATTGCGAATAATCAAGGATACAATAGTGGCCCGCATATTTTAGGGCATATAGAAAATGTGAAACGAGATGCGGCTTTATTACCGTGGGGCGCGTGGTATGTTATTCGGAAAGAGGATGATGTTGTTCTAGGTGATATAGGATTTAAAGGGAAACCGAACGAGCACCATACAGTAGAAATTGGTTACGGATTTATTGAGAAATATTGGAATAAAGGGTATGCAACAGAAGCAGTTAGTGAATTAATGAAATGGGCTTTTCAAACAGGAGAAGTGGAAACGATTATAGCGGAGACACTCCTTGATAACTATAGCTCTATTCGTGTATTAGAGAAATTACATATGAAAAGAGTAAATAGTACTGAAGCAATGATAAATTGGAAGATTGAAAAATAAAGAATACCGCTCGAAGTAAATCGGGCGGTATTTTACTTAATTATGGTAGCATTTGTTTGTGATCAGTCGGATAGCTATTCGCCTCTTGTTTCGAATACGTTGAATGGTTACGGACAGAAATGAAAATAGAAATAATAACGATAAGACCAACAGCAACATAAGAAAGTGTAATAATAGTTGGATCAACTTTAAATGATGTAAGTAATGTACGTATATTCGTAAAGATAATAAGTCCGCCAACGAGTACGCCAAGTAAATGCGAAGGAACGATGCGTACTAACCACGCGGCGATTGGTGCGGCAACAATACCACCGAGCATTAGGGCAAATACCCAAACCCAGCTTATTTGTTCCCAACCAAGTGAGATGAAAAAGCCAATTGTTGCAGCGAGTGAAACAGGAAATTCGCTCGTATCTACAGATCCAATAACCTTTCTAGCATCATTTCCTTTTGCAAGAAGAACAGGTGTCGTAATAGGTCCCCAGCCACCACCGCCAGTTGAATCAACGAATCCTGCGAACAGACCGAGCGGTACAAGTTGTTTAGCAGACATACGCTTATTTGAAGAAACAATTTGTTTTTGAATGATGAATCGTAATAAAATATAAACTCCTAAAGTAAATAAAAATAAGGAAATGTACGGTTTAATTACATCGCCAGGTAAATTACTTAAAAAACATGCTCCAACAAATGCACCAATTGCTCCAGGCAATGTAAGCCTGGAAACTGTATATTTATCAACGTTTCCAAATCGTATATGAGATGCACCAGAAGCCGCAGTTGTAACGACTTCAGCTAAATGAACCGATGCAGATGCAACAGCCGGTGCGATACCAAACATTAATAATAAAGAGGAAGACGTTCCCCCGTACGCCATACCAAGTGCGCCATCAATCAATTGAGCGAAAAATCCAATAATAGCAAAGACAATTAATTTTTGCATAAATAATCCCCCTGTAATAATAAAGTGAAACTTTAATCAGTGGGGGTTTTCTTCATCCCCCACTGATTATTAGTTGAACCAATCGGGCATTTACGGGCAGTTGATCCCCACCTAACTTCTTTGCTTTCGCTGAATTTTTAGGTGGGGGTCTTACTGCCTGTTAATGCGGGATAAATAAAAAGGCACTTTTCCCGTATGAGAAAAGTGCCTTTGGTTTTTCCAATCAGCAATATTTAAATTTGTTTTATTATAATACATATTAATCGTATAAATCAACTAGGTTTTATTTTTTTTGAATTGAATGAAATAAAAAGAAAATATACAATAAAAGGATGGAGAGAAAGGGGAGAAAGAAAATGTTAACATTTGATCATCTCGTTCACGCAGTTCATTGTACGCCTGAGGAGGCGACAAAACAAATGCAGGCACTAGGTTTTCATACTGCATTAGGCGGTGAGCATACAAACTGGGGTACTTGGAATAGTTTATGTTATTTTGATTTATCATATATAGAATTTTTAGCAGTTCAGCATGAAGAAAAAGCGAAGGAAGCAGAAAATCCATTAGTACAAGAAACAGTGGTGAAATTACAAAATGGAGAAGGAATGCTACAAATCGCAATTCGAACAAATGAAATTGAAGAACTAGCAGATAAATTAAGCAAACATGACTTACAAACGATAGGGCCATTTGAAGGGAAACGTATGAGAAAAGATGGTCGCCTTTTAGAATGGAAAATGTTATTTGTAAAGCAGGAAGAGGACGGACCGAAATTACCTTTCTTTATACAGTGGAATGAAACGGACGAAGAAAGAAGAAACGATTTACGTAAAACAGGAACAACTACGGAGCATAAAAACAAAGTACAACAAATTGAAACGATTCATTATGCGGTGAAAAATGTTCGGGAAACAGTTCGGAAATGGAAAGAAGTAATGGGGCTAACTGCAAGCTCAGTCGTAAAAAATGAGAAATGGAATGCTGAGTGTCAAAGTGTATCATTTGGCGACATTCATGTGCAGTTTTGTGAACCACTTGGAGAAGGGCTAGTGCAAGAACGCCTAAAGAACCAGGGTGAATATCCTTTTGCAGTGGAGTTTAAAGGGGACAATAAACGAGAGCATGAAGTGTTAGGTAGTTTGTACGTATATTGATAGAGGTGAGTTTTATGGAAGAAATGTTAAGAGAGATAGAAAGAAAACTAGAGTGGTCACGTATTGTAAAATGTACAGCTATTACAAAAGGTTTTTCACATGAAGAGAAGTATAAAATTGACCTAGAGAATCGAGAAACTTATTTTGTAAAAGTGTGTGATTCTTCTAATTATGAACGAAAACAAGAAGAATATATGTATATGAAACAATTGGAGTTATTACATATTCCAACGCCGAAGTTAATTCATTTCATAAAACTTGAGGAATTAAATAAATGTGTTCAAGTATTTGAATGGATTGAAGGGATAAATGGTGAAGAGAGCCTAAGTAAGCTATCGGTGGAAGAACAGTATAATGCAGGAAGAAAAGCAGGAGAAATATTAAAGAAGATTCACTCGATAGAAAGAGAAAGTGCGAGCGATAAATGGGAAACATTACGATGGAATAAATACGAAAGATACATAGATGCATTAGCAGACTTTGAGGTAGACTTTCTTGATATGAAGCCAGTATCAACCTTTGTAGAGGATCATAAAGACTTATTGAAAAATCGTCCTATCACATTTTTACACGATGATTACCACCCAGCAAATAGTATGATTCACAATAAGGAGTTTATTGTTATCGATTTTGGTGGATATGATTTTGGCGATCCAATACATGATTTTTATAATGTAGCGATTTTTACTACAAGAATAAGCAAACCATTTGCGGTTGGTCAAGTTCACGGTTATTGCGGAGGTGAACCGTCACTCCATTTTTGGAAACTGTATTCATTATATGCAGCGATGACATTCCCAGCGGATATCGTATGGACAAACCGAAGCACGCCACACTTAGTAGAGGATATGAAAGAAAGATTGAACCGAATTATAGAAGATCATAATCATTTTTCATCTTATATTCCAAAATGGTATCAATCACAACATGTGGATATAATAAACAATAAATAATGGAGGGATTCATTTGGATAAAATTGCGGTAATTTCAGATATACATGGTAATATTCCAGCATTAGAATCTGCGCTGGAAGATATTAAATTAAGAGGAATCGATCGCATTATTTGTCTTGGAGATTTAGTAGGAAAAGGCCCTCATTCTAGCGAAGTAATTGAAATTGTTCGTAAAGAATGTGAAGAAGTCGTAATGGGAAACTGGGATGATTTCATTACAAAACCGACTGAATTTGAAGCGTTAAAATGGCATCAAAAACAACTGTCAGAAGAACAAAATGAATATTTAAGAAGTTTGCCATTTTCAATCGAATTTTTTATGAGCGGAAAACTCATTCGTATGTTCCACGCTTCACCGAGAAGTTTATATGAAAGAGTTCAACCACACGCTTCAAGAGAAGAGCGTGTTAGTATGTTCGAAAATAGTGATTTGACAGAGAATATAGAAGGAGAAAGAAAACCAGATATCGTTTGCTACGGTGACGTTCATCAAGCATACATTCAAAATTTTAGGGGGAAAACGTTATGTAATGCTGGTAGCGTAGGAAATCCACTTGAAATTACACAAGCTTCCTATTTAATTTTTGAAGGAACATACAATGAAAAAGAAGCAGCGAGCTTTTCCATTCAACTCGTACGAGTACCATATGATATTGAATTAGCCATCCGATTAGCAGAAGAGCTCGATATGCCAGAAATTGAGGAATACAAGCAGGAGTTACGAACTGCTTTGTATAGAGGGTTTAAAGGGAAGTAAGGAAAATATAAAACAAAAAAATATATCAACGATTTTTCAAATACATCGACTTACTGACAAACAGCGACGAAGTTTATTCAATATAATTATATTATGTAAACAGAGTTGTGGGAGGGAATGTCATGCGCCGAAAACAACGCATTAAAAAAATTGCAGATCATATTTTAACTTTAAATTTAGCACATCCAATAAGAGTTGGAGTAAGCGGTATTACGGCATCAGGAAAGACAACATTTGCTAACGAACTAGCAGAAGAACTTAAAAATCGTGGAGAGCAAGTAACACGCGCTAGTATTGACGATTTTCATAATCCGAGAGCAATTCGATACGCGCAAGGAAAAGAATCCGCAAGAGGGTATTATGAAGATGCACATGATTATACAGCTTTCAAAGAAAGGTTATTAAAGCCTTTAGGGTCTAACGGAAATTTACAATATGAAACGATTTCTCATAATTTAAAAATGGACATCCCTGTACAAAATGTGCCGCTAGTGGCCTTGCAAAATATGGTGTTAATAGTAGATGGAACATTTCTATTGAAAAAAGACGTTGAGCATTTATTTGATTATAAAATTTTTGTAGATACAGATTTCGAGATTGCGAGAAATCGTGGTGCAAAGCGAGAGACAGAAGCTTTTGGGAGTTATGAAGAAGCAGAGAAGATGTTTTTGAACAGGTATCATGCGGCTTCTAAGATGTATATAGACGAGCATAATCCGAAAGATTGTGCGGACGTTGTATTTCAGAATAGTAAACTTGATGATCCGGAAGTTGTATTTAAAGAAATATAAAATCTTTTATATAGCAGAATAAAAAGGGTTTAGCAATCTATGCTTCAAACTCTACCAAATATAGATGTAATAAAAATTATTGCAATTTTGAATGAGTTAAAATAATGAACTGAAATACTTTATCTCTATAAACATGAAACATGAAATTTAAAAATGAAAAATAGTGTTATAATTTGTGAAAGGAGATGTTTTGGATGGATAAAAAAGATAATCCAAACGATTGGCCTTTATGGGCGAATGAGTCAGTAGAGATAGTTCATGCAAATCCTGATTGGCAAGATAAAGGGAGATGTGAAGAACAGCAACTTTATGAACTGCTTGCTCCTATCGGTATAAGCAAGGTAATACATATAGGAAGTACATCCATACCTGGTTTACCTGCAAAACCTATAATTGATCTAATGGCTGAAACAGACTCATTTGATAGAGTGCTAGATATTTCAACTAAATTGGCTATATATGATTGGCATTATGTAAGCCCAGAATTAGATGAAAGACCTTGGAGAAGGTTCTTTGTGAAAGTTAAGAATAATAGGCGTGTAGCTCATCTGCATTTGATGGTTAAAGGAACTGAGCGATGGGAGCAACAACTTTTATTTCGTAACCGTTTACAAGAAAATCCGCAATTAGTTTATGATTATTCAAATCTTAAGCAAGAGTTAGCTAAAAGATTTAACCAAGATAGAGAAGCATATACAAAAGCTAAAACAGAATTTATTAAACAGGTTCTAAAATGATTACAATTTTGATTGTAACTGCGTTTGAATACAAATGAAAAAACTATACTTTATTTTATAACCTAAAATTATATAAAATGCATGTAAACAAAGTGAGAGACTTCGGTGTTCCAATGTATTTGTACTATGCCAATACTTATATTATATGTATTTCCTTTTATTTCTTGGGAGAAATTTTATATAATTGAATCAATTTCATAGAAGGATAGGTACTAAAACTATATTAAAAATCGGCTTGATTTTATGAAAATAATTACAGGGGATAAGGCAAAAATAGGTTAAAAAACGTAAAAAGGGGACAAGAAATATAATGAATGAAGTACTAGAATTAAAAGAAGAGCTACAACAAATTAAAAATAATAATTATGCTGTACCAGAGGATGTAGACGCATATCCATATGCGCAGTGGATGCTAGATTATATCGGATCACCAGATGCTGAATTACGTGATGAACTAATTTATAGTACGCTTCACACATGGATTACAAATGATGTATTTAGACAAAAAGAATTACGAGGATTAATGTTACAAGCGATTAGTCCTGATTATTTATTTTATAAAATTGGTGAAAAGGGAACAGACTCTGTTTTTAAACGTGCGTTTTCCGTATTAATTCCGCCACTTATTTTATCTGTTCATGAAAGAGAACCGCTGTTATCTGAAGAACAACTGTACAGTGTAGCAGAACAAGTTCTGGAATATGTCTATTTAGAAGAAGATATAAGGGGTTACGTAGAAGGAAAAGGTTGGGCACATTCTACTGCACATGCGGCAGATGCACTAGATGCTTTAGCACGTACAATACAAAATCGTGAGTTTTCATATGCAATACTAGCTGCTGTTCGTCAAAAAGTTCGTATGAATGACTACGTATACATACATTTTGAGGATGAGAGATTAGTAACACCAATTATGTCGTTACGTAATCAAAACCTTTTAACAGAAGAAGAGTGGAGCAACTGGCTACATAGTATAGCAATTGTTGAAGACATCCGTCATCCTCAGCATGCTGTTTTAGTACAAAATATTAGATCTTTCCTAAGAAGTTTATATTTCATAGCTCTAGAGAAAGAGGGAAACACTGCCTTTACAGACGATATATTAGAGACTTTGAAGGAATCGCGTAGGTATTAAAAATATATCCAAATTAAGAGTAAAATACATAAAACCAATCCCTTCCAAACATACTAATAAAATGTTTTGGAGGTGAGTTTTATGGATAAAAAAGACTTTGAAAAAGTTTATAATGATTATTTACATCAAGGAGAAGAGCAAGCTCAATTTGAAGTAGACCATGAAGTCAATTCAGGAGCAGAACAAATTGTTGCCGTTCGTAAAAATGATGATGGCGATTTGATTGCTTTTAAAACAAGCGGCGGAAGAGAATTAGATTATATTACTGCTCTTGATGAAGCGAAATCAGGGAAGTTAGCTCATGTAGACGTATTTCATAAGTATGATAGGGATATTATACGTAGTGAACCGGATGGTATAAAGGAAAATAACTTAGATAATTTACCGTCTTTTTAAACGGATAAACCTCAAGAAGAGAATGTTCATTTGGATATTCTCTTCTTTTCTTTGCAAAGCTTTCCCTGCAAATAGAAGGTTCATTTCTAAAGAGAAATTACACTTTTAAAGAGCTCTCTAAATTTCTCTTTGTCTTCTGCTGTAAATGGTTTTGGTCCCTTTGTACGCTTGCCACTTTTTCGAATCATTGCACTTAAATAACGTGTTTGTAATAGTTGTTCAATGTTTTCATTCGTATACTTATAGCCTTTATGGTGTAGAACGATACAGCCTTTTGCTAAAGCGAGCGAAGCAAGACCGTAATCTTGCGTTACGATTAAATCTTCTTTTTTTGCTAACTGCATAATCCGGTAATCCGCAGCATCTGCTCCGGAATCAACATAAATTGTTTCCACCCCTGCTGGCTGCTTAGCATTAGAATAATGAGAAAAGCTAGTAACGAGCGTAACAGGGATTTCGGCATTCGTAGCTTCAAAAATAATCACATCTTTTACAGGACAAGCATCTGCATCAACGTAAATTTTCATTGTAATCACTCCTATAAATAGGTTCGTGTTGATAATAATGGTAGATTTAGGTTTTGTCAAATGAGAAAGCTCTATCCCGCATTAATGGGCAGTAAGAATCCCGCCTCAAAAATAAGTGATTACGAGGAAGTTAGGTGGGGGATCAACTCTCCATAAAAGTCCGATTGGTGAAGGCTAATAATCAGTGGGGATGGACAGAACCCCCGCTGATTAAAGTTATTTTTCACAAATCAAAATAGCCTCACGCAAACGAGCAATCCCTTCCTCAATTTGATCTATATTTACCTTCCCATAAGACAAACGTATATAACCATCTTTCGCACCGAAAATACTGCCTGGCATAAAGGCGATTTCTTGTTTTAAGCTTTGCATAATAAGTTGTTTTTCGTTTATTGGTTCTTTTAATTTCCCCCATATGTAAATACCACCAGTAGGGTTTGAAAAAGAGATTTTATCGTGAAGTTGCTCGTTTAGGGCGCGCACGATAATGTCTCTTTTTTCTGCTAGCCGCTGTCGCAATGGTACGATATGAGACTGAAATGGTACAGTTTCGAAAAATTGTTGCATAAGCCACTGGGGAAAAATACTCATTCCTAATTCCATTTGGTGCCGTGCGTCAGATAATCGCTCTACTACGGACTGCGGAGCGACAAGCCATCCGACTCGTAAACCTGGTGCAATCATTTTTGATAAGGAATGTACATAAATGACAGTTCCATTTTCATCAATCGATTTCAAAGTAGGGCAAGGTTGTTTATTTTCTAACGTAAGTAAACTAGATGGATCATCTTCAACAATCGCAATTCGTAAGTCTGCGCAAAGTGATAAAAGTTTTTTTCTTCGATTTGGATGAAGCATTGTTCCAGTTGGGTTTTGGAAATTTGGATTTAAAAAGATCATTTTAATACGATGCTTTCTATACAACTCTTGCACATCGTCTGGATTAATACCGTGTTCATCGACAGGTAATGGGAAAATACGAATACCTGCTGATTGGAATAGCGGTAAGGAATAGCAGTGCGATGGACTTTCGAAAGCGACTGCATCACCTGGATTTAATAAACATTGTACAATAAGGTGAAGTGCTTGCTGAGCGCCAGATGTAATCATAATCGACTGTTCGGTCGCTTCAATTTTTAAATAATCCTTCATATATTTTACTACCGCTTGTCTTAGTGGGAGATAGCCCTGCGGATGATCGTAACTTAAGGACTGTGTTAACGGTTGTTCTCGTAAAATCGTTTGTAGTTGATCGTGAGGATAGAGGTTACAACCGAGCTCTCCATTTGCGAAGTCAATCATGTTTTCATTTTGCTGTACTTGCGCTCGAATATGGCGAAGTAACGGTAAGTTTGGTAAAAAAGTACCGCCTTCTACGAAACCTCTCCAGTTCGGCGTTAATGTTGGAGAAACGCCCCACATATGTGTACTCACACGTGTACCTTTACCAGTCGTACTTTCTACAATCCCCATAGCACGTAGCTCATTATAAGCAGTCGTTACCGTACTACGGTTTACATTTAACTGCGTAGCTAATTTCCGTTCTGAAGGGAGGAAGCTACCTGGAGGCAGTTCTCCGTATGTAATACGTTTTTCAATAAAGTCAACAACTTGCTGATAAATTGGGATTTTACTGTCGTTATCTAGCTTCCATTCCATACAAACGCCTCCGCAAATTTTATATACATCAAGTATAACAAATTGGCTGGGTAAAAAAACAGCCAATTGGACGGTGTTATATCCAGCCAATTTTACTATGCTAAATAGGGAAGGGGAGATTCGGATGAAACGATGGCAAATGGAATGGCTCCTAGTATCAGTAGCTTTAGTATGGGGAGCAAATTATACAATTGGAAAGTATGGCGTGGCATTTATGTCATCCATTCAATTTAATAGTTTACGATTTTTAGTAGCATCACCGGTACTATTACTTATTACATTTTTAATGGAACGCTCACTTCGTATTGAAAGAAAAGATTGGTTACGATTATTAGCAGTCGGTATCGTTGGAACGACAATGTACCAAACGATGTTTATGCTATCTGTGAAATATACTTCAGCAACGAACGCTTCATTATTAATTGCGATGTCACCTATATTTACAGGGATATTAGCAGTATTACACAAACAAGAACGTTTTTCGATGAAAGTACAAATTGGTTCAATAGTAGCGTTTATTGGTGCAGCATTCGTTTTATTAACAGGGCATACAGGAGGAGCTACTTACGAGTATGCGTGGCTTGGAAATATAATTGGATTAGTCGCAGCAATTGCGTGGGGATGGTATCCAATTTTAGCGCAACCTCTCATTACAAAATACTCCGCAATGAGAGTTACATCATGGTCTACTTTAATTGGAATTGTACCTCTCGTTATATATTGTTTATTCAACGTAAATACATTAACGTGGCCAGTAGATATGCCGAGCTGGGGCTCACTAGCATATTCAATCGTCTTTGCGACAATCTTTGGACTTGCAATGTGGTATGTCGGTATTAGTAAAATAGGTTCAACGAAAGTAATGGTATATATGTATCTCGTACCACTGTTCGCAGTTATCTTTGCAGCGGTAACAATAGGAGAGCAAGTCAATATGATGCAACTGGTTGGCGGACTTATAATCTTTGTGGGTTTATATGTTGTAAAAAAAGGCGGAATCAAAAAGCCCGCTCTCAATTTGAAAAAAGTAAGCTAATCTTTAAAATGATCTCTTTCACATAGAAGGAGATCATTTTTGTTTTTGCAATAAAAGAGCTTGTTCAACAGCCCATTTTTGATGATCGTGAAGTAAATGTTCTATAGTAAGTAATGGAGACATCCACTTTAGAATATGATCTTCTTCAGAGGTTTCAGTTTGTTTATGTACCATGTTCGCAATGTAAAAGAACCCATCGTTTAAATAATATGTATCTTCCTTTTCCGCATAAAAATAGCGCGCTGCATTACCGATATACTGTTCGATTTCAATTGTCCATCCTAATTCCTCGAGTAATTCACGATGCAAACATTCTTCTTTTGTTTCATTACCTTCCATACCGCCACCTGGTAAAAAGTAACGTTCTCCATTTTGAATGATAGCTATGTTTGAAGTAGTTGGATCAAAAATAACCGCATAACAGCTCGGCCGTAATACATACTGAACAGTAGGTATTTTAGAACCAAATGTGAGTTTTGAAATCATAAAACACAACCTTTCTCTATAAAATACATAAAAGGAATATTAAGGTAAATGTAGAATTATATAAGTATAATCTTAATAGATTGGAGTGGTAACAACATGATAAATCGAAAATGTTCAAGGTGTAAAGAAATAACAGGTACGTTGCATGGTGGTAAAAAAATAAGTGAAGAATTTTTATGTGAGGATTGTTTGCAAAAAGGAATTGCGAGTGGGGAAATCGAATTATCACAAGTGGAAGAAAAACAAATTTCATATCTTTCTATAAAAATATTAAAAATAATGAGTGTTATTTATCTAGTAGTATCTATTATAACCACTTTTTCTGCTGGAGCACTTATACAGGATCCAGGGCTTGGTGGGATATCATTTTCAATAACAGGTGCAGTTGGTGTTATGATAATTGGATCGATATTCCAATCTGTTCTTGTATTTTGCGGAATATGGGTATTCATTCTTTTAGTAGAAACGGTCATTAAAATTTATGAAAAAATGAAGTGAGTGAGAGGGAGAATACATGCGAGTAAGAAACATTCAAGGGGAAGATTATGTAAAGATTCATTCTGTTTTAAATGATTGGTGGGGCGGAAGAGACATGGCTAGTATGTTGCCAAAATTGTTTTTCGTTCACTTTCAAGAAACGAGTTTTATGATTGAAGAAGAGGGAGAAATGTTAGGTTTCTTATGTGGATTTTTTTCACAAACGCATAAAGATAAAGCATACGTTCACTTTATTGGTGTAAATCCGAAGTTTAGAAGAAAAGGAATTGCATCAACGTTATATTCTTATTTCTTCGATGTCGCTCGTGCAAATAACCGTAAAGTTGTAAAAGCAATCACGTCACCAGTTAATAAAAAATCGATACAATTTCATCAAGAAATTGGCTTTGAAATTGAAGCTGGGGATGATGAAATAGAAGGTGTATCCGTACATACAAATTATGATGGGAACGGCGGGAGTAGAGTTTTATTTTTAAAACATGTGTAAAGTAGGCTAACGTGAAGTTAGCCTTTTTGTTGTGAGGAGGTATGAATATGGAGAGTTCTCAAAGTAGGAATGAGTATTTACGGCGTATTTATAAAGTGCAAGATTATATAGAATCAAATATAAATGATTCGCTTTCAATTGAAGAATTAGCTAATGTGGCAGGCTTTTCAAAGTTTCATTTTCATAGGATTTTTAAAGGGATGATGGATGAGCGGTTATCTCGGTATGTGAATCGTTTGAAATTAGAGAGGGCAACACATCTACTTACTTATCGCCTGGATATGACAATTACAGACATCGCTTACCATTATGGTTTCACAGATTCAGCAGTTTTCTCTCGGACATTTAAAAGTCATTACGGTGTAAGTCCGTCTCACTATAGAAATCACAATAGCAAGAATTGCAAAGACGTTAGCGAAGATTCTCAATACAATAAGTGTAAGAAGGTTCGAGGAGAGGTCGAAATTGTAACAGCGGACAAAGTAAACGTCGCATACATAAGACATGTAGGTACATATAAAGATTTAGCTATAGATTTTCCAAAAATGATAGGAAAGCTATTTCATTACGCAGCGGAGCAAAACTATCATGTATTTGAGGATACGAAGATATTAACAATTTATCATGATCATCATGAGTTTACTGAGGACTATCATTTAAGAACAAGTTTATGCATAACAATTCCAGATGGAGTAGAAGAAGGAAATAGCGTAATTGGACTAATGACAATACCATCAGGGAAATATGCAGTAGGGCACTTTGAAATATTCCAAGATGAATACAAAGGGGCATGGAACTTTTTATACGGTGAATGGCTCCCGAAGAGCGGATATAAACCGAGAGATTCATATCCTTTTGAAGTGTATAAAAATGACCCAAGGCAGCACCCGGAACATAAACATATAGTCGATATCTATGTACCTATCGAACCTTTTTAATCATATATTAAGGGGGAAGAACGATGAAAACGGCTGAACAGTTAGATTGTATGATAAAAGAAGAATACAAAAATATTAATGGTATGTTAGTAATGCAGAAAGATAGTGTTATTTTTGAAAAATATTATAATGGTTACGGTTCAGATGATGCATTTCATATAGCGTCTGTCACAAAAACGATAACCTCTGCGCTAATTGGGATATGCATAGATAAAGGGTATATAAAAAGCATTGATCAAAAAGTAATAGAATTTTTTCCAGAATATAATGTTAAGCCATCTGAAGTAACAGTACGACACCTTCTAACGATGACAGCTCCATATCCTTATGCAGATTGGCAGGAACCGTTAGAAGAACTATGTACACAACAGGACTGGGTGCAGTATACACTTAATAGAATTGGGAACGGCGGACAAATTGGAGCTTTTAAATATTCATCTGCAGGAGCACATTTACTATCAGCAATTATTACGAGTGTAACAGGGAAAAGTGCGCGTGAATTTGCGAATGAACAGCTATTTCAGCCACTCGGTATGAGAGAAATTCCAAACTACAATATGAAAGCATTTGGATTCGATGACTTATTCGGAAAAGATGTGAAGGGATGGGTTCATGATCCAAATGGTATTTCGACAGGCGGATGGGGACTTACGTTAACAGCTAGAGATATGGCTAAGTTTGGACAATTGTATTTGAATGAAGGTACGTATGATGGAAAACAAATTCTTTCAAAATCGTGGGTACAAGAATCAACAGCGATGAATTCAAATCAATATGGTTACTTATGGTGGTTACGAGAAGAAGATGGTGTCTATTCATACTGTGCAATGGGCGATGGTGGAAATGTGATTTGTTGTGTACCGGAGAAGGAACTGGTGGTGGCGATTGCATCTGAAATTGTACCGGAAGCGGGGGATAGATGGGAATTAATTAAGCGATGCCTATAGTTAACTTTAAAAATCCTCCTACACTGCAGGAGGATTTTTTCTTTTACTAAAGTTTATTTGAAAATTGAAATTTAAAAAATCCTTTTTTGTTTATTTTGTATATTTACTACTAATTATAGCCTGTTAGTTTAGTTGTTTATACAAATATAATTATATTTGTATAATAAAAACATTTCATGTATAAGTATAATGTGTTAATATCATAGCTGGAATGGAGAAAGCCATGTGCATTTTCCGCATGAATAAATAGGGTGTTTTGTTGTAAGAAGGGAAAAGGAAGGTATTTAGGTATGTATGGTGTTTTTATGTTTTTATTAGTGTTAGGAATGATAATCAGTGGGTTATTCATTGTTAGATTTCATAAGAGAATGGACTGGCAAAAAAGAATGAAAGCAATTGTAGCATGTCTCGGATGTTTTTCAGTTGCATTCATTTGCATTGTATTTGCTCCGAAAAAGGACACTTTTACGGTAAATGAATCGAAGGTAAGTGAGGAAACGACAAGTGAAGAGGATTCAAAAAAAGAAGAAGTAACTTCGTCGGATGAAGTAAAGGAAGATAAAGAGCCTATATATAAAGAGTATAGTACAGAAGAAATAAAATCTTTGTTTATTACTGGTATGAGTACTAAGGAATTTGATGATAAAAAAGAAGAGAGTAAAATAAAAGTACGAAATTATAATAACTATAATCCAGCTGGATTATACACATTTGATACTAAAGAGGGACAAATTGTAGCAGTAGTATTAAATGCAAAGGAAGTAATTAAAGTTGAAACATTAAATAATCAAGAATTATTAGGGAATTTCATTAAAGATGAAGAAAATAGGATGAACGAAGAAAAAAGAATTGCAAATGAAGAAGCGAATAAGCAATTAAAGGAATTATATGAAAGTAAAAAGAATAAAATGGAAGGTTCTGGAGACTCAGTCACAAATAAAATGCAACTAAATTCAGGATTAGTATTCTTTGATTTTAATAATACGGGTTCAAGAAACTTTATTGTACATCTAAAAGATAGTAGTGGTAATACGATAGAATTGCTAGTAAACACTATCGGAAATTATTCAGGAAAAGTATCTACTGCTATTCCGGTAAGTGGAGAATATTATTTAGAAGTAAAATCAAGTAGCAACTGGAATGCTACTGTAACACAAGAAACACCACCTGTATCTGAAAAGGTTCCAGGTACGATTAATGGTCATGGTGATGACGTAGTTTTCATCGATGTTCCAAGTGGAAACCACATTGTTAAATTAAAACATACAGGTTCAAGGAATTTTATTATTAAAGTGAACGATCAGAATTTGTTAGTAAATAAAATTGGTACGTATGAAGGGTCATCTTCTCAAGTTTTCAAGAATTCAGGGATGTATAGCTTTGCGGTAAAAGCAGATGGTGATTGGAGCATTACAATAGAGTAGTATAATTTATTTATATCTCTTTTAATAAAATGAAAAGTTAATATAAAAAGAAACCCTTTTGATTAATTTTTCAAAAGGGTTTCTTTTTTAGCTCTCGCTACATTAGGAATTAAAAATGAAAAATTAAAAGATGCGAAAGAGGGAACTTAGAAATTGTAGTGAAAAATAAAACATCCCCGTGATACCTTTTTTCTGTAATTGTTAACTATTCTTTAACTTTTCGAGGTATAAGGTACATCATGCCGAGCACAATTGCTAGCAAGATAAATTTAATAAATTCTATTAGGCTGGCATCCCACTTGTTTTGCAATCCATCTGTTAAATAAAATACATTAAACATACCATGTAAAATTGCGGGTGGTACTACAGAATGACCATACTCTCTCGTGTACGTCAAAATTATAGATAACATGAATAATAACGAGAAATAACTTAATATTCCTACAAACCAAAACTCATAATTTTTATAAAAGATTGCTACTGGTATATGCCATAAAGACCAGAGAAAAGCTGTAATAATAGCTGTGTGTATGAATGAATATTTTTTTCGTAAATAGTAATGAAAATTTCCGCGCCATATAATCTCTTCTAATAATGCAGATAAAGATCCGACTGTAAGACCAACGAGTAAGAGAAATCCTAATTCATTCCAATGATTATATAAGAACTTAATATCATAAATATAAAAATAAAAATGGAGACATAGTCCTAGAAGTAGTGGAAATAAAATGGAGAAGATTAGTGTTTTTATTTTTGGACGTGAAATTCCCAATGTATGAACTATTTTTTGTTTCTTATATAATTTTTGATACAAAATAACTGCTAAAAGCGGAACAACCATCGTAAATCCCAAATAATTACGACCATTTTCTATGTTCAGCAAGATGATATATACAATCGATGTGAGAAAATAAATACATAATGTTGAATGATAAACTATGTTTCTATTAATATTTTTCACCTACCTAAGTATATATAAGTTGTTAATCGAATATCCGATATTTTAATTATATATGAAATGAAAATAGACGGAATGAAAAATTTCATAAAACAATTTTGTTTTAAATTAACCGTCTACTCCCATATTTAAAAATTGAACAAGTTGATCATTTAAATAACTTGTATTATAAGAAAAATCATTTTGATACCACTCAATAATGATGCCAATAATCGCATTTGCTTGGTAGGAACAATAAAGTGAATGGTTCACTCCTTCTTTAAGCAAAGCCACATTATCTTGAAGTAACAAATGCTTTATTTCCTCAAAAAATAAATAATAGTACATTAAAGGAACCTTTTTGGAAAAAACAATTCTATAGAATGATTTATATTTTTCGATATGATGAAAAATTCGAATTGTAGAAGGATCTAATTTACTAGTTTTCAATACTGATACGTAGCGATAAGGTTCTTGATAAGAACGTGTCAAATCTGCTGTAATTTCTTTAAAATACTCCTCAAATAAATCTTCTACTTGTTTATAATGCAAGTAAAATGTACCACGATTTATTTTTGCCTTTCTGCAAATTTCCGAGATGGAGATGACTTCTAAAGTTTTTTCATTTAATAATTCTAACAATGCGTTATGTAACGCCTCTTTTGTTTTCACAATACGCATATCTGTACGCATTATTTTTTTCACCTCTTATTGAACACATTTCTTACGATGTGTTAATTATTGAACATTTATCGTTTTTTTGCTCATTGTAAGCGTTCTTTTATATTATTATAATTTTTATTGAACAACTGTGCAATAAAAGACAAAGGGGGCCGTTTCAGATGAGATTAAAAGGTAAAGTAGCAATTGTCACTGGTGCTGCGTCAGGCATGGGGAAAGCAATTGCAGAAGGTTATGCAAAAGAAGGAGCAAAAGTCGTTGTATCAGACTTAAACTTAGAAGGGGCTCAACATGTAGTACGAGGAATTAAAGCTACAGGTGCAGAGGCCATAGCTGTTCAAACAAACGTTACCTCCGATGAAGATGTCCAACGTCTTTTCGATGAAACAAAACAAGCTTATGGGAAATTAGATATTCTTGTTAATAATGCAGGTATCATGGATGGAATGGAGCCTGTTGGTGAAGTTTCAGACGAACGCTGGGAGAAGGTTTTCTCTGTGAATACAGTATCTGTAATGAAAACAATGCGTATTGCAGTGAATCTATTCTTGGAACAAGGACACGGTACGATCGTCAATAATATTTCTGCAGGTGGATTATATGGTGCACGTGCTGGTGCCGCTTACACAGCATCTAAACATGCGGTCGTTGGCCTAACAAAAAACACTGCCTTTATGTATGCGAACAACAACATCCGTTGTAACGGTATCGCTCCTGGAGCAGTCATAACAAACATTGCTTCTACAATGACAAATGTGAGCGAATTTGGTGCGAGCCGCCAAGCATTAGGTATGGCAATTAATCCACGTGCTGGACAACCAGAAGAAGTTGCACAACTGGCTATCTTCTTAGGTTCAGACGAAGCTAGTTTCGTAAACGGACAAGTGATTTCTGTAGACGGCGGCTGGACTTCATATTAATTTTAATTCAAGTATATAAAAGTAAATAAATTTTGAAAAAGCAATGCTCCTGTCAACTTGGCAGGAGCATTTTCCGTATAAATAAGCATTTTCATAGATTGGATGACTTTACGCTATAGAGTAATGAATAGACATAAGGAATAGAGGTTTGTTATTAATTGAATGTAAATTATGTTTTGGGAATGTAAAATTTTCCATACCTAATTTTATGGCGTGTTTTTCTAAGTATAATGAAAATACTAAATGTTTCCGTACATATGTAAACTCTAATTCAAACATCATTAGTTAATTTCCTTAATGTATCTCGATGAATTAGGTTCACTCAGTAATTGCATAGTAAAAAGAAAAGTCCATTCATGTCTAATAAAAACCATTAAAACGGTGGCAAATGGAGAAATATCTAATTCACTATTTTTTAAATGCGGAGGGAATATGAAGCTACTTTTAAAAGAAATAGCAGTGAACAGAAAAATATTCATTATGTTATTTATTGGATTTGTTTTAACAATTCTGCCCATGCTTATAGCGATGTCGATCCGAGATTATTACGATGAAAAATTTTATGAGTACAAAAATGGTTACTTTCATTATTACTATTCCATTCAGCTTACTAGTTTTGGGGAATTGGATTTCAAAGAAATTCAGGAGTTAACAGAAACTAGTTTTAAGAACGCAAGTGTTATTACAAATAATATGAATATCAGACTCCCAGACATAGGTCAAGTAACGGTGATTGGTCTTATAAATAAGAATTGGTCTCCTCCTTTAATAAAAGGTTCTCGTATGAAAGAGGGGGAAGAAAATAGTGTAATTGTGGGAAAGAGCATTTATAAAGAATCTGAAACAATAAAACTGTTTAGTAGAGAATATAGAGTTAAAGGCGTGAGCGGAGCGAATACTGGATATGCATATAATTACAATGTTTACGTCGGCTTAAATGACATGCCCGATGAGGTTAAACGGCGTATACAAAACGAAAACATATTTCAAATGATAGTCAGGTCTAACGAAGACCCTGAAAAAGAGATAGGTACATTCATTCAGTATGTTAAGCAAAATAACAAAAATTTAAATATTAAAGTTGTAAATGAAAAAAAGAATTATGAGAAAGAAAAAAACTCGAGTCAAGCCCTGACAGAGCAACTTGCTCTTCCGTATAGACTAATTTTTATAGCTTTAATTAACTGCATAATTGTGAGTTATTTTTGGATTTATACGAAGAAAAAGAGTATCTCTTTAAGGAAAGCTTTGGGAGCAAGCAATTTGAATCTTTTTGTATTGATATTTAGCCAATTATTCATATGTGCAATCTCTGCAGCGATCTGCGCGATATGTATTCAATGGATGTTAAGTACGCTGAGTAAAAGTATTATACATTCTATAGGTTTTCACATTAGTATAGACTTCTTTCATGTTGTGATGAGTGTATGTATTTCTCTTCTTATTTCTTTCATCACCTCGGTCATACCATTCATTCAAATTATTAACATTGAACCTGCTAAAGCCTTAAAGGAGTGAATCGTATGATGAGAATAAAAAGTACTCTTATGGCCCTAAAGAATAGGTTACTTATTTCTATACTTCTCTTAATACAATTTACGTTTGGATTAACAACAATAACTCTTTCTGTTAATTCTTTTTATAATTTTTATTATCTTGGAAGCAGTTACAATTCGATGCTAGATTTAGAGAGTACATACTTAATTACTTTTCATATGACTACTGATAGGTTGAAAGAAGATCGATTTAATAAACAACAAATTGAAGAGGTATATGATAAGATTCAACAAAATAAAGATGTAATTTCGTATGGTACATATGAGGAGAGGGTAATTGAATTAACTTCAAGCAATAAAGAACTCCAAAATAATATGGTTGATGATTTGACAAATAAAACATTTCACGATCAAAGCCCCACTATTCATTCAATCACAGTAGATGAGAATTACTATAAATTATTGAATTTACCTGTAAAGACTGGACAGGGGTTCTCTCATCCAGATTTTCAACAAAAAAGTGAAGGGAAGACTAACGTTCTGGTTGGTTCTTACTTTAAGAAATATTTTCAAATAGGGGATACAATCAATGATCAATATACGATTATAGGTTTTTTGCCAGAAAATAAATTCATTGTAAATAATAACGGGTCGAATGTTTACCGGAAGTTAGAAAAAGCGATGTTACTACCCATGCCGATTGATAGATATGAAAATTATGAATCAATGTTTTTAAGATTACATCAAAGTACGATTCTAACTTTACGAAAAGATGCAGATATAAAAAAACTACAAGAAACGATTCAACTTAAAGGAAACGACGTTACGTTATACGTAAAAAATTTAGGTGAAGAAATAAATGAAGATGTTACTAGTAGTAGACATTCTAAAATTATTGGATTTATAGTAGGAAGTCTAATTATTTTATTTATAATAGCGGGAATTGTGGTAACAACAATCGTGTCCATAATCATGAGGAAGCGGGAATTTGGTATTAAGATGGTCCTTGGAGAGAGTAAGTATGGGATGTTATTTCAAATTGTTTTAGAAAACATATGTATTGCGATAGCTGGCATGGTTATGTCCATAGTGTATTTTCTCTGGAGATATGAGGCTCATCTACAATTTTCAAAGGACTTAAATGCGGCATCTGTACTAGACTTAAATTTAAACCTACCTATATTATTTTTAGTATTCCTATTCTTACTTCTTATCATCATTGTTTCAAATTTCATTGTCTTCTTGTTTATTAGGAAGCTTGAACCTAAAACATTAATAGGAGGGATGGAATAATGAGTTTAATTGAGCTAAAAGATATTAAAAAGGTGTATAGCAACAAGAATCACAAAACGTTCGCGTTAAACGGTATAAACTTAACGATAAACAAGGGCGAAATTATAGCGGTTATGGGTCGATCCGGTTCAGGAAAAAGTACACTATTAAATGTTATAGGGTTAATTGATATGCCAAATGAGGGGGAATACTCCTTAAATGGTAAAACATTAAGTGAAATAAGAATGAATAAAGTTCATAAAACAAGAAATGAAATAATTGGGTTTATTTTTCAATACTTTGCGTTGTTAAAAGAACATACTGTACTTGATAATGTAGCACTACCGCTAACATATAGAAAGTTAAAGCAACGTGAAAGAGAAAATAAGGCGAAGTTCTATTTGGAAAAAGTAGGTTTAAAAGAACAAATGCATAAAACACCCGATGAACTATCAGGTGGTCAGCAACAGCGGGTAGCTATCGCAAGAGCGTTAGTAGGCGAACCAGAATTAATTTTGGCTGATGAACCGACTGGAAATTTAGATAGGAAAACGGGAGAAGAAATTATGAATCTTCTATTACAACTGAATGAAGAAGGTAGAACGATCATCATTGTAACGCATGATATTGAAGTAGCGAATAAGTGTAATAGAATTATTGAGTTAGTTGATGGACAGATTGTGCGGAGTTAAAAAATTAATGCAAAGTATGAGAGTTAACAATTCAGCTAAGATTCATATAAAAAACAATTACTTTTTATTTAAGAAACCATGACGATTAACTTTTTAAAATGGTTTCTTTTTAGTATATGGATTTGAAAGTGTAGTGGGAAAATAAATCATTCACCCGTAACTTTTCACAATAAAAAATCGTTAAACTAAAGAAAAGATTTTTAATGATGAATGGAGGAAAAACATGAAGATTCTAATACTAGGTGGTACACGATTTTTAGGAAGAGCTTTCGTAGAAGAGGCTTTAAAGAGAGGACATGAAGTTACATTATTCAATCGCGGAACTAATAAAGAAATTTTTCCTGAAGTAGAGCAGTTAGTTGGAGATAGAAATGGCGATGTATCAAGTTTAGAAAATCGAAAATGGGATGTTGTAGTGGATACGTGTGGATTTTCTCCGCATCACATTAAGAAAATAGGGGAAGCGATAAAAGATAATATTGAACACTATACATTTATCTCAAGCATTTCCGTATATAAAGATTGGATTCCGCATCACATAAAAGAAGACTATATATTACAACCCGAACCGACGAGTGATCAGATAGAGGCTGTAGAGAATGGTGAAATATCTCCTTATGAGCATTATGGTGCGCTTAAAGTGCTATGTGAAAAAGAAGCAGAGAAGTATTGGCCAGGGCGTGTTTTACATGTAAGAGCAGGGCTTCTTTCGGGAGTGTTTGATTATACAGATCGGCTTCCATACTGGATTCAGCGCGTAGCAAAGGGCGGAAAAGTGTTAGTGCCAGGAAGGAAAGACCGCCCAGTACAGTTCGTTGATATAATAGATGTGGCAAGCTTTGGACTAAAAATGGCAGAAAATAATAAAGTAGGTACATTTAATGTAACGGGTCCGAAAGATGAATTGACGATGGAAGAGTTATTAAATACGTGTAAAGAAGTTACGAATAGCGATGCTGAATTCATTTGGGTAGATGAATCATTTATGAAGGAACATAAAGTGCAGCCTTGGACAGAGATGCCTTTATGGCTTCCCGAAACTTTTGCATTAGAAGGTGAAACAGATCCGTGGAAAGGTGGATTCTCTATTAATATAGAGAGCGCAGTTAAAGAGGGTCTTATTTTTAGAAGATTAGAAGATACTGTTACAGACGTGCATGACTGGATGAAGAGTATGGACGAATGGGAATTAAAAGCAGGTATTTCAGTTGAAAGGGAGAAAGAATTGTTAGAAAAGTGGAATGGATAGTTTTTATAGATAATAGGGATGGAGAGAAATATGATAGATCAATTAAAAAAGGTTAGAAAAAGGACGATAATTTTAACGGTTATAATCCTCTTGCTAACAGTCATTCTCGTAAGAAATAGTACGTGGTATATCTCTCGTTCCTTTTCTTCTGAATTTTTCCGATTGCCGATGCCTTTGGATAGTAAGGCAATTAAAGATTATGAAGGGGATGAGAAAAATTGGATTGAAATAGGGAATGGTGGATATTGGGAAGTGGTAGCGAATCGAATTATAGAAACGAAGCAATCGAAGGCAGAAGTAATCTCATTTTATCAAAAAATAGGGAAGTTTAAGTATCCCAATTCTAACGTGACCGGTGTAGAAATTCAGCTCTATTTTAAAGATGATAGTAAGGTAGTAGAAAACGAAAAGGGGAATTATTGCCTAGATAAGATGGGAGATATTCGTTATGTAAGTGAATATGCTATTGAAGATATAAAGAAAGAAAAACAACCAAATGATCCAGAGATGATAACATATGTGATACAAGTACATACCCAATTTGATTATTGGTATAAACTTGATTGAACATGAAGAACTATAGGAAGGATAAAAAGTTATGTGGAAAAACACTATTCACAGTATCTCATCAAACTTAAGCTTAAAAAATCCGGCTACGAAGGATGAGCTTACTGATATACAAAAATGTTTACATGTGGAATTACCAAATGATTTATATCAATTATTACAAGAAACAAACGGTATAGCAGGGGAATACGGAGATTTTATTTGGGATGCTTCAAAAATTAAAACTGAAAATATGAATATGAGAAATATAGTTGGTTTTAAGGATTTATATATGCCTTTTGACTGTTTATTATTCTTTGCTGATGGTGGAAATGGTGATTTGTTTGGCTATTCCATTTTGAATGGGATGGTACAAAGAGATGATATATACGTATGGAACCATGAAAATGATAGTAGAACGTGGATTGCTCCTTCGTTAGAAACTTTTATGGAGTGGTGGGAGAGTGGGAAGATAACAATTTAACCATAGTATCAATAAAAAACGCCTTGTTACTAAAGAAACAAGGCGTTTTTCGTATGTAAATCTACGACTCAATCGGATCTCCTCCATACAGTTCCCACAGCTTAGGAAACATCTTTTTCAAACCTTCTTCGTTATCTTGGTCCCAGTCGAATTCAATGTCGTCATTATGAGTCCTTTCATCAGTTAGTACATGGTAAAGCGTAAAGTAAGTATCATCTTCATCTCCTGTTTTTTCTGCATATACAGTGAAACCGAAATATAAAGAAAGTTCTTCAATGTTCGGAACGTCATACTCGCTCAGATTTTCTAACGCAGGAATTAACCGTTCTGGATCTTCAATACACGCTTCGTATGTTTCTTTTCCTTGATATAATAACCACCCGCGGAAGTAATCAAAACTATCATCCGAACAACCGCCCATAATAATATAAGCTGCTGCCCATAAGTGAGATGTATAGGAATCTTTCAAAATACGATGCATATGCGTATCAAAAGCTACAATTTCATGTACTGTACGTTTAGCGAGGTGAGAAGTGAGCCATTCTATTTGTTCTTCTTGGTCTTCGCCTTTCGTTTTTGCACGATTAAGTAGTTCCCAAAATTCTTCTTCTGTTATCGTTTTTTCTTTTATGTAATCTTCCCCAGGGCACGGGTCTGTATATCCTTTTTTATGTTTGGAAGCAACTAGTTTGTTAGCTTCTTTTATACATTCTTCTTCTGTTTCAAACTCTTTCGCTTTTACACTACCAGCTGTGCCGATTTTTCCATAAAACACAACATAATCTTTATCTTTCACAACGATTTTCCAAAACTTATTTGATTTTTCGTTTTGCTGGATTAATAACGTTTCCATTCGTACCCCCATAGTGTTTTTCTAGTGTGTATTGTGATTGTAACATATGTATATATACTTATAATGACAGAAATTTGCGTGTGTTTTTTTGAAAGTTCAAAAAACATTGAATGGAATAGAAATATTTAGTAATCTTATTTGTACAGGATATACATAATCGTTTTGTAATAATTCGGTATTTAAATAACATATAGGGGGATTAAGTATGGATCTAACGTTTAAAGTTGGGGAAACATGTTTTAATTACCGCGTCGGAGCAATTTGTAAACACGATAATAAAATACTCACTCTTCAAAATGAAGGCGAAGATTATTGGTACGTACCAGGCGGGCGCGTGAAAATGCTAGAAAATAGTGAAGATGCGTTAAGACGGGAGCTTGCAGAAGAACTAGGCGTTCCTATTGAAGTGAAAAGATTAATATGGTCAGTAGAAAGCTTCTTTACACTTTCTGAGCGAAAGTTTCATGAAATCAGTTTTTATTATGAAGTAGAGCTGCATGAATTACCTGCAAATGGGGTGGATCAATACATTCTTGAAGAAGAAGGAAGAACGTATGTATTTAAGTGGGTACCGGTGGAAGCGTTAGATGCATATAACTTACAGCCGGCATTTATAAAAGATAAAGTAAAGGACATGGCTATTCACGTAGAGCATATTCTTTTACAAAATTAAAGGCATTCGGAGGGGAAAACGGTGAAAGGGACTAAAAAAGAGATTCATATAGATGACAAAGTAATTCGTTACACACATATAGAAAAGGGCTCTAAAACGATTTGCTTTATGTTTTCAGGTTCCGGTTACAATTATGATAAGCCGTTATTTTATTATGCAACGATGTTAATGCTTGAAAATAAAATAGATGTAGTACATATTCATTATTCTTACGACGAACATGTATTGAATAAACCAATGGAAGAAATAACGAAAATAATGATGGATGATATTAATCCTATAATGAATGAAGTATTAAAAAGTAGGCAATATAGCAATTCGATATTTTTAGGGAAATCACTTGGAACAATCCCGATTGCCAATGGTGTAATGAAGAGAGAAGAATACTTACAGTCAAAAATGATATTACTTACACCTTTACTGACGTTTGATTCGATTTTTGATTCCATCTTACATAGTCATCACGATGGGCTTTTAGTAATTGGAGACAAAGATCATCAATACAATGCAAATCAAATGGATCAATTAGAACAATCTAATTTAAAGATTGAAATTGTCAAAAATGCAAATCATTCTTTAAATGTTGGGGAATTTGAAACGGAGAATTCAATTGTAGCTATAGCAAAAGTAATAGAACAACTTAAAGAAGTTGTAAGGACAAACTAATTTAAGTTTCAATACAGGCAAAAAGAGGTGCAATTTGCACCTCTTTTTTATTTAATAAGCCTTCAACACATGAAGCAAATAATCCTTCCGATTCAACGGATTAAAGTCAACGCGTTTTCGAGTAGGGAAGGGAGCCTTCAGCTTTGTGAAACCAGTTGGCTTTGCTGTAAAGATACCTTCTCCTTCTGTAAATGAATGTAGCATTCGTTTAAAAATCTCTGTTTTCGCAACAGGTAATGATCCTGTTAAATGATAAGAGTCATTATGCAGCATAGGTTCTGCGAATGCTGCTGGAAGGGCAGATAGTTTATACATTGCGGTACTAATTGCGTGCTCTGGTACAGTTAATTCAAATTCGTTTAATGGCTCAAATACACATGTTTCAGCTTGCT
Source organism: Bacillus sp. NPDC057893 (assembly GCF_042796455.1). NCBI lineage: Bacteria > Bacillati > Bacillota > Bacilli > Caryophanales > Bacillaceae > Bacillus > Bacillus sp. NPDC057893. The sequence continues at coordinate 110,460 of NZ_JBHVNG010000004.1, forward strand.
TTAAAGCGTCCATTAATACGAGCGGTGTTAAATTTCTAAAGTCACTCGCAGTTGTAACAGGGCTGGCATAGCCGGTATGTGTTAGCGTGACGATAATATCTGTAACTTCCCAACCGTATAAACCTTGTTTTAACGTTTGAAATACAGTATCTTCAATCGCTTTATGAAATGCTAAAGGCAGTGAGCCAAGCTCAACACCTAAGTTATACGTTATGCCAGAGTTAAGTTCACCACGTTCAACTTTGAAACCAATTGTTGCGTAAAAAGGATTCTCTTTTTCACCCATTACTTCAACGCTATCTCCTATACCAACTGGCTTTTCAACACATACAACTCGTGTATTTGAAAAAGTAACCTGTAAATTATATTTCTCATGAAGTGTCGTTTCAATCACTTCTTTTTGCACTTCACCGAAAAGGCGAATATATAGTTCATTATGCACATCGTCTTTCCACACTTTAATGAGAGGATCTTCTTCACATAGTTCCATAAGAGCAGCGTATAAATCATGAATTCGCTCTTTAGGTACGGCATCAATTGCAGCCTCCATTTGCGGTTCGGCAAAGTGAATATCCTTTATATAATCTGTCCGTTCACCGATAATATCACCAATTTTAACATTCGTAAGTCCCCACACTTTGCAAAACTCTCCACTTTGAACAGTAGAAGCTTGAATTGCATTTCCATTATGAAATATGCACATTTTTTTAATCTTTTCTTTATGTGACAGAGACTCACTGCGCTGAATATCAACATATTTTCTAACGTGTAAACAACCAGAAAAAACTCTTACATAAGCAATCTTTTCCCCAGAAGATTCGCGTTCAATTTTAAAAACAACACCGGATAATGTTTCATCTTGTGCCGATTTAGTAGTTGGAATTAAGGCTGAAATGTTTTCAAGTAGTTCAGTTACACCTATACCTGTCATTGCTGAACCAAAAAAGATAGGGAACACATTTGCTTGCTGTATTTGTTTTTCTAGTTCTTTTCTTAATAGCTCATCTGAAATTATTTTGTTATTTACATATGATGCAAGCAAGGACTCGTTATATGGTGCTACTCGTTCCATACAATCGTCATATGATTTATATTCAATAATCCGTGCTTCTTTTGTTCCTTCGTTTTTTACAGAGTAGAAGGGGAATACTTCATTTGAAAGAATCTCTTTTATTTGTTTCACAACTTTTTCAGTATTTGCGCCACTGCGGTCTATTTTATTTACAAATAAAACAGTCGGTATGTGTAGTTTCTGTAATGTCCGCATTAAAATCTTTGTCTGTGCCTGCACGCCTTCAACGGCAGAAATAACTAAAATTGCACCGTCTAGTACGCGAAATGATCGTTCCACTTCAGCGATAAAATCAGCATGTCCAGGTGTATCAATAACATTTACTTTTAAATCATCAATAAAGAAAGAAACGACAGATGCTTTAATCGTAATTCCGCGTTGTCTTTCTAATTCCATTGAGTCAGTTTGCGTATTGCCACTATCTACTCGGCCAACTTCTTTAATCACATTCGTTTCATAAAGAATACGCTCAGTCAAACTCGTCTTGCCAGCGTCTACGTGCGCGACAATCCCTATATTTATTGTTGTCATATATGAATATCCTCATTTCATTTTCCATTTTTAATTCCTCATTTCTATTTGTGTATTGCCGCATTACAATCACTCTCCAGTCATTTAAATTATTACTATTATAATGTGATTTACATTTTTTGTAACGCTACAAAGCGCCTTAATTTGGAAAAATAAAAAGAAAACAAAATGCTTGCATTATAAATCGATATAGATTATATTAATTGACATATCAACTATTGATGCATCAAACGTTTTTGGTTTGGATGTAAAGGAGGGTTAATTTGACAAGTTCATGCTCAAAAGAAGCAATAATTTTATATAAATTACACTTCCTCAATAAAGAAGTAAGTTCGAAGTTTGAAGGTTGTACGGGTATGAGTCAATCTAGACTAGAGCTTATACTTCAGTTATATGAAGTAGATGAAATTAGTCAAAAAGCACTTCAGCAAGAAGTGAATATTGATAATGCCGCGATTACGAGGCATTTAAAACAGCTGGAAGCAAACGGAATGATTACAAGACGTAAAAATCCAGATGATAACAGAATTACGTTAGTTTCTCTTACAGAAGAGGGGCGAAATAAAATTCAAGTGTATCAAGAGGAAAAAGAGCGTTTCGCTACTTCAGCATTTAAAGGATTAAGTGAAGAAGAGCGCGACAATCTTTTAACGATGTTAGACCGCATTCAAGAAAATATAAAAGAACTTTAAAAAAGGGAGAATACAACTATGACTAACTCAGTAAAAACAAATGATTTTAACGAAATTTTAACAGGACGTCGTTCAATTCGTAAGTACGATCCTTCAGTGAAAATTAGTAAAGAAGAGATGACTGAAATTCTTACAGAAGCAACACTTGCACCATCTTCTGTAAACATGCAACCATGGAGATTCTTAGTTATTGAAAGTGACGAAGCAAAAGCAACACTTGCGCCACTTGCGAAATTCAATCAATCTCAAGTAGAAACATCTTCAGCAATGATCGCTGTATTTGGTGACTTAAACAACTTTGATAACGCAGAAGAAATTTACGGTACAGCAGTAGAGCGTGGTTTAATGCCAGCTGAAGTAAAAGAAGATCAAATGCAAAAACTTTCAGGTTACTTCTCAATGGTTACGCCAGAAGTAATGAAAGATACAGTTTTAATTGATGGTGGTCTTGTAGCAATGCAATTTATGCTAGCAGCTCGTGCTCACGGCTATGACACTTGTCCAATCGGTGGATTTGAAAAAGACCAAATCGCAGAAGCGTTCGGATTAGATAAAGAGCGTCACGTACCAGTAATGTTAATTTCAATCGGAAAAGCTGCTGACGGTGGTTATCCATCAGTACGTCTTCCAATTGAAAAAGTTGCTGAGTGGAAGTAATTTTATACAAATAGAAATAAGTGAGATATGAGAGGGGAAACACCATGATTATTATTCACGCAATATTTCAAGTGAATCCAGCAAAACAACAATCATTTTTAGAAGAAATTCAGCCACTACTTCATGGGTCAAGAGAAGAAAGTGGAAATGTATCTTACGATTTATATAAAGATACTGAAAAAGAAAGTGTTTATACGATGGTAGAAGTATGGAAAGATAAAGAAGCAGTTGCGAGTCATAATACGAGTGAACACTATACTTCTTTCGTTAGCAAAGCACCACAATTTTTAACTGCTCCGCTTAATATAAAAGTGTTTAATGGAGAGTTAGTAAAATAATAAGGTAGAAAAAGATGACTTTAGCTTATGGCTTAGGTCATTTTTTTTATTTCAATCTGCCATAACATTGAAGGGCTTATATGAGCTAATTCAGCTAAACTTTTACTAGTTAATTCTGCACTTTTTTTAAACGACACGATTTTTTGATCAACATTCTTCTTAATGTATATAAGGCCTTCAAATAAGTAAAGAAACTAATTATAAATTAACTGTATTTACTTATACTTAATGGCGTGTTAATGTATACTTAATTTTAATAAATTATAAATTATTTTTAAGTATCTCTGCCAATGTGAAAACATCCACAAACTGTATGCAACTTCTTGTAGAGCATTGTTTCTTAAATTTTTCATGTAATTATCTTTATTTTATTAATATAGAATGAAAAAGAGATGTAATAGAGCTAAAGGGTTAACTGGTGGCGTGTAAATAAAAAGTTATAATTTATTTTTAAACTTTTTAAGGGTGTGAAAATATAATGAAACCGGTATTGAAAAGCATACTTATTTCCTTTGCTTTTTCTGCAGTAGGGATGTGTTGGCTGCTGTTCATGTTATTTAGAGGGGGCGGAGACTGGCTATTGTCTTGGATAGGTGTATTAATGGCATATTTATCTTTATACACTTTAATAGATTTATATTGTAAAAATACATACGAAAAAATATTAAATAAATTGCTTATAAAATCAACAGTTACTACCTTTAGTTTTGGAGTATTAGGAATCACATTTGGTATAATACACGAGCTATTAACACCATGGAGTCTCAGTTTAATGGTATGGTATTGGTTGCTAATTCTACTTTTATTTTTAACGACCATAATATTATTAGTTATTTTAGTATTGGTAAATCGTAAGAATCATAATTTTACCGTGGGATATAGTATACTTATACTTCTAAATATATTTCTTACGTTAGGACCAGTATTGTGGCCACTATTTCTTACTATTCTTGGAAATGGTATGAATGCTAGTGCAGGATGGTAAAAGTGAATAAAGATTAGTAGTTTAAAAAAGTGAATGAAATAAAAAGTTGATATAGGGTTTTAAGTAAGTAAGAGAACGTGTTTTGATAAATTGAAAACACGTTCTTTTTTTATTGTTAATCTTAATATGAACTCATTATATTCATAAGATAATCCAGTCAGGATAAAATATATGTTATTGAAACAAACGTATATGTACCTTTGAAGCGAACACAATTAATGAATCATCTTAAAAATAATAAAGGCGAGGTGGAATGAAAATAAGGGCAGTTAAGTGACTGTCCTTATTTTTATTTTACCTTTTTAGTTTCATACAAAACTCTTTCTCAGCTTATCGTATCAAGATTTGAACGTAAGTATTTCGTAAGGAATGGATAAGAAAAAAGAGAGATTTATCATATAGGATTAGAGTATAACTTGAATCAATACGATATTAATAGAGGAGTGAAAGCCTTATGAAAAAATGTAATTCAATTAAGTTAGCAAGTTTGGCAGTTTTATTAGCGGGTACTACTCTATTCACACCAGGTTTTACTGTGAAAGCAGAGTCTGTTCAAAATTTATCTAGTCCGTCACAATCACATGATCAAAAGAACCGAAATGGTTGGAAACAAGTAATGCAGGAAACAGTACAGCTTGGAACGCCAGGGATATTAGCTAAGACGTCTAACAACGGAAAAACTAGTAGTTATACTGCTGGCGTGGCGGATTTAAGTACAAAGCAACCGATGAAATCGGATTATCGCTTTCGGATTGGTAGTGTGACGAAGACTTTTACTGCTACGACTGTTCTTCAATTAGTAGGAGAAAATCGCGTACAACTTGACGATCCAATTGAAAAGTGGCTACCGGGTCTCATTCAAGGAAATGGGTATGATGGCAATCAAATTACGATACGTCAACTTTTGAATCATACGAGTGGTATAGCTGAATACTTAAAGTCAAAAGACGCTGACATAATGAATTCAAAAAAAACGTATACAGCAGAAGAAATAGTGAAAATGGGGCTTTCTCTACCGCCTGATTTTTCGCCAGGTAAGGGGTGGTCGTATTCAAACACAGGATACGTAATATTAGGAATGCTTATTGAAAAAATAACTGGAAATAGTTATGCAGAAGAAATTGAAAAGCGAATTATTGAACCTTTGGATCTGTCAAATACGTTTTTACCAGGGAATTCAACAGTTATCCCAGGAAAGAATCATGCTCGAGGGTATATGAAAATTGAAGGAACAAGCGAGTTGAAAGACATAACGTATTATAATCCGAGTTTAGCTAAGTCAGCTGGAGATATGATTTCTAATGCGGACGATTTAAATAAGTTCTTTTCATCTTTACTCGGTGGTAAGTTACTGAGGGAAAATCAACTAAAAGAAATGCTTACCACAGTTCCTGTAGAAGGAAAAGGTGTTGGTGATGGATATGGTCTTGGAATCTATGAGACTAAACTTCCAAACGGTGTTTCAATTTGGGGTCACGGAGGGGCAATTCTTGGATTTACAACTTTTGCTGGGGGAGTAATTGGAGGCAAACATACATTGTCTGTCAGTATTAACTCTTTAGGTGCGATTGATATTGGTACGCAGTTTAATAAAATGATGCAAATTGAATTTAATAAATAGAAAAAGAAAGTGAATTGGATTCTGCTATAGTTGTATATAAAAGAGATGGTTTTGAATTTTGTAAATATGAACAGTGTTAGCATTTATGATATGGCATCAAGTTTATGTGGAACATAAATACGATATAACTGTATTTCAAAGTGAAAGTCAATCTTATAGCTTACTATAAAAATAAAAAGGATGTCAGTTGCATGACATCCTTTTTATTTTGGAGCAAAGAGGTATACCTTTAATTCTGAAAATTGTTATTTTTGCAACCATTCCATATAATAAAGGTTATAGGGATTTATACAGGGGAGTTATGAATGGAGAATACTTTAGTTGATTAACTATTGCTCGTTTTAACCAATATAACAATTAATAGATTTGGAGTTGAGTACATTGGGACAAAATCATTATAAATGGAGTAATAAGCAATTACGAGAACATGTTGAAGTACTAGATGGCACGAGAAGTCCGCACATTTTATTAAAGAATGCAACGTATTTAAATTCATACTTACGTGAATGGACGATAGCGAATATTTGGGTATATGATGATCGAATTGTATACGTAGGAGAAAAACTGCCAGAGCGATTAACTGATTGTGAAGTTATTGATTGCGAAGGGAAATATGTAGTTCCTAGTTACATAGAACCGCATGCACATCCATATCAATTATATAATCCAGAAACTTTAGCAAATCATGCGATGCAATTTGGGACAACAACTTTTATTAATGATAATTTAACTTTATTTTTTACATTACAACGTGAAGAAGCTTTTCGTTTATTAGATGAATTTAAAAAGATTCCGGCAAGTATGTATTGGTGGTGTCGTTTTGATGGGCAGACTGAGCTGCAAAACGGGGAATCTTTATTTAATAGTGAAGAAATAATAGAATGGTTAAAGCATGAAGCGGTTCTTCAAGGCGGCGAGTTAACAGCATGGCCAAAACTATTACATGGCGATGATGAAATGTTAAATTGGGTGCAGGAAACAAAACGATTACAGAAAAAAGTAGAAGGACATTTTCCGGGGGCATCTGAAACGACTTTAGCAAAGTTAAAACTATTAGGTACGGATTGTGATCATGAAGCGATGACTGGACAAGAGGCGTTAACTCGGCTCATGCAAGGTTATACTGTTTCTCTAAGAAACTCTTCTATTCGGCCGGATTTAGAAGTTTTACTGAAAGAACTATTGGAATTAGGTGTGAAACAATTTGATAGATTCATTTTCACAACAGACGGTTCACATCCGTCATTTTATGAAAATGGAATGACGAATAGACTGATAGAAATAGCGATTGAGCAAGGGATTCCGGTAATAGATGCTTACCATATGGCAAGCTATAACATTGCTCGTTATTATAATATGGAGTATTTACATGGCGCGATTGCCACAGGGAGAATCGCCAATATTAATATTTTGGAAAGTAAAGAAAACCCGGTGCCGATTAGTGTAATTGCAAAAGGACAATGGATGAAACGTGATGGAGAAAATAAAAATAAATCATTACGTATAGAATGGGATGAATTTCAAGTAACCCCTCTACAACTAGACTGGTCTTTAAAGAAAGAAGATATGATTTTTTCTGAAACAACAGGTATAAAATTATTAAATGATGTTATTTCAAAACCATATGTAACTGAAATCGACTTAAACGTTGAGGAACTTTCCATGGAACATGATGAATGTTTCCTAATGATGATTGCCCGCGATGGTACTTGGCGAGTGAATACAGTTGTGAAAGGCTTTGCGAATGAATTAGGAGGTCTTGCTAGCTCTTATTCCGGTACAGGTGACATCATTCTTATTGGAAAAAGGAAAGAAGATATGCTTACAGCCTTTCATAGAGTAAAAGAGCTCGGTGGCGGTATGGTAATAGCAGAAAGAAATGAAGTGTTACACGAAATTGCATTACCGTTACTCGGGATTATGTCCGATTTAAAAATGAGCGCATTAATACATAAAGAGAAAATGATGGTGAAATTACTGCAAGAACGAGGTTATTCTTATAACGATCCAGCATTTACGATTTTATTCTTTTCTGCGACGCACTTGCCATTTATACGAGTAACACCTATAGGATTATATGATGTGAAAAGTAGTAAGGTACTTGCGTCACCGGTGAACTTGATAAAGCAATATTAAAAGGAAAGGACCTATAAAAAGTCTATTTTATAGGTCCTTTCTCATGCTTAGTATAAGAATATCGTAAGCCTCAAATAATATAGTATCTAAATTATTTGAGGTGATATGTAAGAATGAAAAAAATATTGTATATTTTAAGCGTCTTTGTTTTATGTGGATCTATTCAACATGTTGTACATTCCCAATCAGATGCATCAAGGTTATCTTCAGATTGTCTAGAGGAAAGTAAAATTCGTGATGAAAAGTATGTGAAAAACATAATGAAGGACATCAAATCTACTTTCGATATAAATATTAATGAAGGTGAGTTTATGGAAGTAAGTAAAAGTGATTTAGAGGCTGCGCATTTGATGTATGGTGGACGGGAAAATGATTCTTATTATAATTCGTTAACGAAAGTTTTTTCTAATGGAGGATATAGGGGAGATCTGAGATTATACGTAAAACCGTTCGAGGCTTTCTTACTATATAAAGAAATAGACGATACAAATGTTATGAAGCATTTGAAACTACAAAAAGGAGAATGGGTAGTAATCGAAACAAAAAAGAAACAAGGAAAGATTGTTGAATACAAACCGTTACAATGTGAAAAAGACTATATGAAAAAGAGAAATGAGTAGCATAACATATAATGGTGTAACGAAATACTAATTAATGTTGTTTTTATCCGCTGAAAGCTCGCTATAGAAGAAGGTATGTATACATATTAACCTTATGTATACTTACCTTCTTTTTTTGAGGTTATTAACATTTAGGATGGTGTATATTGCAAATTACTTGCTAGTAAATGTGCTTATAATTTTCAACGGATCTTTTTATCATAAAAAGAGAGCGGAGTTTGTGTCAAAAGATTTATACATTGCTGAACCATCTATGTATATTTTATTCTACAGTATTAATAAAAGAATGTTGGCTATTCATAAGAAATATCATTGGCACAGTTTTTGCTTGTATTAAATGTAAAGAAGGGGAATTGTATTTAAGGAGTCTGTATTCGTAATAGTATAAAACAAGCTACTATTGCATCATTGATCATACTTGTATTTATAGCGGAACTGTAAGTACATACAAATAAGTATGTTCTGGTTTTAAAATTCAGAATTTTCTTTTAAATTATTAGGGGGCAATGGTATGGTTAAATATTCAAAAATTTCTAAGCTGATTCTTGGTGTGGGACTAGTGACAATATCATGCAATGGTTTGCAAATTCAAGCAGAGACAAAAGAGAAAAATGTGAAGAACGTATTACAAATGGAGCCGGTAGGAATACAGAAATCCGTTGATGAGTTGGCGCACTCTTCAACAGTACAAGAAAATGCATCTTTTACAAAACGGTTAAAGTTAGCGGATTTATCGCAGCGCCCACTAGCACCAACCGATAATATTAAACCGTTAGCTGAAGAAAAAAAGTATTCGATGGCCGAACTAAATCAATTAAGCAACAAACAATTAACTGATCTTCTTGTGACGATTAAATGGTATCAAATCCCGGAGTTATTTCAGTTTAATAGTGATAGTCTCAAGTTCTATCAAGATGATAGTCGAATGCAAGCAATCACTGATAAACTAGCAGAACAAGGTCAAACTTATACGAAAGATGATTCAAAAGGGATTGAAACATTAGTAGAAGCTCTACGTGCAGCATTTTATTTAGGTTTTTACCATGATGAATTAAGCAAACTAAATGAGCGTAGCTACCATGATAAATGTTTACCGGCTTTAAAAACAATTGCAAAAAATCCGAATTTCAAACTTGGTACATCAGAACAAAATAAAGTTATTTCATCGTATGGAAAATTAATTGGAAATGCATCGGCTGATGTTGAAACGGTTTTATATGCAGGTGAAATTTTTAAACAATATAACGATAATCTTGCAACTTTCATTGAAGATCGAACGAAAGGAGACGCTATTTATGAGTTGATGAAGGGAATTGACTTTGATATTCAGACGGATATGTACACGACTGAAAAAGAGCCAAAAGATACGATGTGGTATCGAAATATTGATAACTTTATAAATGAAGTAAATCGTTTTGCACTAATTGGTACAGTAACAAATAAAAACGGCTGGTTAATTAATAATGGAATTTATTATGCTGGTCGATTAGGCAAGCTTTATAGTACACCAACAAAAGGCCAGCAAGTTGTTACCGAAGCGATGAGGATTTATCCACATTTTGGGGAGCAATATTTTGTTGCGGCAGAACAAATTACTACAAATTACGGAGGAGTAGATGCGAACGGAAAAACAATAAATTTAGATCAAATTCGAGAAGATGGTAAAAAGAAATATTTACCGAAAACGTATACGTTTGATGATGGAGCAATTGTCTTTAAAGCTGGGGATAAAGTTAGTGAAGAGAAAATTAAGCGTCTATACTGGGCGGCAAAAGAAGTTCGTTCTCAATTTTATCGTACAGTTGGTAGTGATAAACCACTTGAAAATGGACATGCTGATGACGTGTTAACGATGGTTATTTATAATAGTCCAGATGAGTATCAATTTAATCGTCAACTGTACGGATATGAAACGAATAATGGTGGGATTTATATTGAAGGAACAGGGACTTTCTTTACATATGAACGTACACCACAGCAAAGTATTTATAGTTTGGAAGAATTGTTCCGCCATGAATTTACGCACTACTTACAGGGAAGATACGAGGTTCAGGGATTATGGGGACAAGGGGAAATGTATCAAGATGAACGTTTAACATGGTTTGAAGAAGGGAATGCAGAGTTCTTTGCAGGTTCAACGCGATTAGATAGTGTAGTACCGCGAAAAAGTATAATTGGTGGATTATCTTATGATCCTGCAAAACGTTATACAGCATCACAAACATTAAATGCGAGATATGGAACGTGGGATTTTTATAACTATTCGTTTGCATTGCAATCATATATGTATAATAACCGTCCTGAAATGTTCGATAAAGTGCATGATTTAATTCGTGCAAATGATGTTTCAAGTTACGATGCATACCGTTCTACATTAAGCAAAGATAATAAATTAAATGAAGAATATCAATCTTATATGCAAATGCTTATTGATAATCGTGATAAGTATACAATTCCACAAGTATCAGATGAGTATTTAACTCAGCATGATCCAAAATCGCTTTCGGACGTTACGTCAGAGATCACAAATGAAGCAAAGTTAAAAGATGTGAAGGTAACAAAAAATAAATCACAATTCTTTAATACATTTACACTACAGGGAACATATACAGGAAGTGCGGCAAAAGGAGAAATTGAGGACTGGAAAGTGATGAATCAAGCAACGAATGATATGTTGAAACGTCTTTCAGGAAAAGAGTGGACTGGATATAAAACATTGACTGCTTATTTTGTAAATTACCGTGTTAATAATGCTGGACAATTTGAATATGATGTTGTACTTAGTGGAGTGAATACAGAAGAAGGTACGGCTGTAGAAAAAGAACCGAATAATTCATTTGAAACAGCGAATCCACTATCTTTAAATACGTTACTAAGAGGAAACTTAAGCGATCAAGATCAGGTTGACCGATTTGTTATTGATGTAAAGGACCCAAAAGATTTACAAATTACTATTACGAACGAACAAAACATTGGATTGAACTGGGTACTATATTCTGAATCAGACTTAAATAATTATGTAACTTACGCAACAAAACGTGATGGAAACAAATTGCTTGGAAATTATAATGCGAAGCCAGGGAAATATTATTTAAGTGTATATAAATATGGCGGGGGAACAGGGAATTATACAGTGGAAGTAAAATAGTTTACTATAGTTGGTTTGAGAGGCTGCTAGTTGTATTTTTTAGCGAAGTAAAGCATTTAATGTTAAATATTAAACTACTTCAATATACCCCTGTTCTATAATTAGAGCAGGGGTATATTGGCTTTATATTTTAAAATTAAATAACCTCATTGGATTTTGACAAGAAAATAATTAATATAGATTTGAATTCTCATTCGTAAAGCATGTTTTAATCTTCTTAATGCTCTTTCATTTTTGTCTCAATGCTTGTTTTCAAATCAGTTGATACTTGATTGAAATACCCCATAACTATCTTTCTAATATCCTCAGATATAACTTTCAAATTATTAGCTAAATTTTCAGCAAGATGTTCTTTTTCTATCGGTTGTAACTTCGTATAAAATTCACCAGCCTGCTTAAAGTCATCCTGTTTAGTTATAGAAATCCTTTCGAGTTTTCCTTCAACGTACCTTCCGTCACCGCTTGTTATTTGATTAGCGGGTGTCCAATTTTGCTGTTGGTTGACCGCTATTTTACGAAATTCGGGTCCAATTCTTCTTCTTTGAGAATCACTATAAATGTTAGCACGACCTTGTAGCATTTTATCATCAGACAATTCTGCACCATCCAGTAAATTAGAAGGAGAGAAGGACACTTTTTCTACTTGTTCCATATAATTTTCAGGATTTTTATTTAACACCATTTTACCGACTGGTATTAGAGGATAAGCCTTTTCATCCCATACTTTTGTATCATCTAAAGGATCATAAGAAAGATGTGCTTCATCTTTTGGATCCATGAGCTGGACATATAAACCATATTCGACTGGTTTACCAGCCTCAATTGCATCGTATAAATCTTTCCCACTATAATCAGGGTTTTCCGCAGCTAGTTTATTTGCTTCCGCACTAGTAATGAATTGTACACCTTCAAATGGATACCAATGATACTTTATATATTTTCGATTACCTTCAGCGTTTCTCCAAACATATGTATTTACACTATGTCCTGGGATGTGGCGAAGACTTTTTGCGGTACCAGCATCAGAGTATAAATGGACAACAAAATGAATGGATTCGGGTGCTGTAGCGACAAAACTCCAAAATCTATTAGGGTCTATTAAGTTATTTTTAGGTGAAGGTAAGAGTGCTTTAATAGTCTCAGGGAAACGCATCGGATCACGAACGGAAAAGACAGGAATGTGATTACATAAAAGATCAAATACGCCTTCTTTTGTATAAAATTTTGTAGCAAAACCGCGTACATTTCTAGCAGTATCAGGTGTTCCTTTCGTACTAACAGCAAATGAAAATCGAACCATAACAGGAACTTTCTCATTTGAATTTTGTAAAAAGCTCAGTTTTGTATGTTCAGACATCGGATATATCGTTTGAAAATAACCGAATGCACCGTAACCTTTTACATGAACAGGTCTTTCTAAAATTTTTTCATGAATAAATTCTTGTAACGCCTCATGCAGTACACTATCTTGCTTTAAAACAGGTCCACGTGAACCAACTGTTTGAGAGTGAAGTTTAGCTGGTTCATTACGTTCTCGATTTTTATTTAAGTCTTCTCCTAATAAAGATTGCCTCTGTTTATCATATTTTTCATTCATCGATTTAGCCTCCAAATTTTTTTCGTCGATTGTTACTAAATATGATTCTTTAGCCTTGATTATGTATTACATACAAAGTTCAAATTGGTAACATACCGCTAGATGAAAAAAACGCACATGCAGTGGACCTGTTGAAATAGAAGAAATTATGGAAAAATGAATATCGGGAAGAGAAATAACACGTTGTATTTAAGAGGTGGAAGAAAACCACTATTAAAATTTCAATCTTAAAAATTAATTTGTAAATGAATTTATAGATAATGAACATGAAAAACGGGAAAAAATAACTAGGAGGAATTTAACATGTCGGATTGGTTTCAATTAGATAAAGAATATATTATGCCTACGTATTGTCGTACGAAGGTTGCGATAGAAAGAGGAGAAGGTTGTAAACTTTATGATGTGGATGGTAAAGAGTATTTAGATTTATTTTCTGGTGTAGGAGTAAACGTATTAGGATACAATCACCCTAAAATTGTGCAAACGACCATGGAGCAAGTTACGAAGTCATTGCATCTTCCATTTCATTTTTTAAATCCAGTTGCGATTGAGTATGCAAAGAAATTAGTTGATTACTCTTTAAAAAATGGAAAAGTATTTTTTACAAACTCTGGTACGGAAGCGACAGAAACAACTTTAAAATTAATTGATAAATATAGATCTATTACGAATGAAGAACGTGACGGAGTCGTTGTACTAAAACGTAGTTTCCACGGACGAACATTAGGAGCTCTTCACTTTACAAGACAAGAAAGTATATATCAAAATTTCCCTAAAACATCCATTCCTGTATATGAAGTAGAACGAGAAAATTTAGAGGAACTAGAAAAAATAATTATTAATGAAAATCCAATTGCAATTATGCTAGAGCCTGTTTTAGGAAGCGGGGGGATTTATCCTTTATCAAGTGAATATTTACATGGTGTTCAATATCTATGTGATAAATATAATGTAATTCTAATTGTTGATGAAGTACAAAGTGGTATGGGCAGAACTGGAAAACTATTTGCTTATCAAAACTTCAATATTACACCGGATATTATTCAAATTGGTAAAGGAGCAGGAGGCGGGATACCGCTTGGAGGAATCATTGTAGGTGAAAAGTTATGTAATGTATTTTCACCAGGAGATCACGGAACAACATTTGCTCATTCATCAATCGGAACGGCTTTAGGTTTAACGGTATTAAAAACATTAATGGATGATGGTTTAATGCAAGAAGCTTATGAAACGTCATTATATTTAAATGGCAAACTACAAGAAATTCAGAAAGAAAATTCTTATTATATTCAGGAAGTACGTCATGCTGGTATGATGTTTGGTATTAGTGTGAATGATACGAATGAACATGTGAAGAAAATACAGGTAGAGCTAATGAACAAAGGGATGTTAGTCGATGTCACTCAAGGGAATATCATTCGTCTGCTTCCACCATATATTATTATAAAAGAAGAGATTGATGAATTCGTTAATGAATTTATTTCCTGCCTTACTAATTCAGCAGTCCTAGTAAGTAGTTAATGATAGTTTTTCCACGAACTTATTAAGGAATTAAAAATAATAAATCGTTTTGGAAATGAAAGGGGAACAGAGGTCCTTTTGAAGTAACATGCACGGGTAGTATCTATCGTATTTCAATGCGCTTTTGATGGTATGCATGTGTAATTATTATCGCAATGAATTTGACTATTTTTGAAGTGAAAAGCACGATACTATTCTTTTATGTTAATGAGAATAGTATCGTGCTTTTTTATGAATATACACGAAAAACCCTCTAGTAATAATTCAAAATTAAAGGCTTTAACTATTAGGATATTTTTCCTTTTTATATGCATACTAAACATACTATAGAAGGCACATAGAAAGTGAGGAAGTCATGGTTAAATTTCTGAAGCGGTTAAAATATAGAGGCAATCCTAGGGCATTTTCAATACCAGACAATACTCATTTTCAAAAACAAAATATAGAGGAAGTTATTCTAGGAGCTAATTTATCGGAAAATATAGATGAGATTCAGAACGTATTTCGTCAATCACCTGATTTAGTGATTCGTCGTTTTCAAATGACAGCAGATGGATTAGAAGCAGCTTTAGTGTATTTGTCTGGATTAACAGATAAACAATTGATTCAAAATAATGTTCTCTCCCGCTTGATGAATAGTACTTTTGATGTTAATACGGAACTTCCAATTACATTAGGACAAATTAAAATTATTAATACGTGGATTCAAATCGAAAATGCTATTTTGCAAGGAGACAGTGTTCTATTCATTCATGGCCAAACAAGAGCTCATCAATTGGATACGAAAGGATGGCCGCAAAGAAGTATTGAAGATGCTCATAACGAAATAGCTCTCAAAGGTGCGCATCAAGGGTTTATAGAAACTGGAGCTCAAAATATTGCAATGATTCGAAGATATATTCCTCATCGTGAATTAGTGATAAAAGAAATAATGATTGGTATGCGGAGCAAAACACAGATTTCTATTTTATATTTGAAAGATGTAGCCTCTGAAGAGGTGCTGAATGAATTAGAAACACGGATTCAAAATATTACGGTCGATGCAGTGGCTAGTAATGGAGAACTAGTTGAATTCATTGAAGATAATCCGTATTCGCCGTTTCCACAATTTATGTTAACTGAAAGACCTGATTTGGCAGTCTCTCACATACTACAGGGTAGGTTTGTAACTGTAATGGATCATTCGCCAAATGTATTAATTGCTCCAATAAATTTTATTTCCTTTTTTCAAGGTGTAGATGATTATGGTACAAGATGGTTAGTTGCGTCATTCATTCGTATACTTCGTTTTATTGCCTTTATGGTTGCTCTATTTTTGCCAGCGAGTTATGTTGCGTTTATCTCCTTTAATTTTGAAGTTATTCCTGTAGAGCTGTATTTATCTATTGCAGAGTCAAGAACACGTGTACCTTTTTCTCCGGTTATGGAAGCATTACTTATGGAAATAACGCTGGAAACGATGAGAGAAGGGGCCTTACGCATACCTACTCCGATTGGTCAGACAGTTGGAATTGTAGGAGGTATTATCATTGGACAAGCAGCTGTTCAGGCCGGAATTGTAAGTAACATTATGATTATTGTCGTTGCTGTTACAGCCATATCTTCTTTTATCATTCCTAACTATGATATGGGAGCTGCAGTTAGGCTTTTACGATTCCCTATGATGATCTTAGCTGCATTATTTGGAATTGTAGGGCTAGTTATTGGGTGGATGACATTAATTGGACATCTCATCAGTCTTGAATCTCTTGGAACTCCTTATGGAACACCGCTAGCACCGTTTCGCTTTGCGGATATGAAAGATACTTTTATACGCTTTCCCTTATGGGCGATAAGAAGGCGTCCTAAGGGTACAGGTGCGATTCAATCTATTCGACAAGGAAAGAATCAGAACAAAAGGTGAAACTATGAAAAAATATGCCTATAATGATATCTCGCTTATACAGTATATTCTTTTAATTAATGGAATGCAGGTCGCGACTGGTATTCTATCTCTTCCACGTGTACTCGCAGAAAAAGCTGGAACAGATGGCTGGATAGCTATATTGATTGGCTGGATATTCTCCACAATAGCAGGTGTTTTTATAGTGAAAACAGCTGCGAAATATCCTGAGGACACAATTTATGATATTCTTATACGATTTTTTGGGAAAATAGTAGGGAAAGCACTCGTTGTTATTTACATGATGTATTTCGCTTTTTACTCTTTTATTGTTCTTGTGAACGCTATGCTTTATCTTAAGGGATGGCTTCTTCCGAAAACGCCTGATTATCTCGTTATCTTTTTGTTTTCGATCCCTACCTTTCTTGTTGCACGTAAAGGCCCTAGTATTATCGGGCGGTACACCGAACTTATTTTTTATATGATGCTTTGGATTCCGTTATTTTTTTTGATCCCACTTAAAGAGAACGGAAGTTGGATGCCATTCTTTCCGCTTTTAAAAGAAGGATGGAAGCCTGTATTCATGGCTGTACCGACCACTATTTTTGCTTATTTAGGGTTTGATATTGCTTTCTTTTTATATCCCTTTTTACAAAAAAAACAGTATGCAGTTCATGGAATGGTTATTGCAAACACTTTAACGATGCTTTTTTATTTATTTGCTACTATAGTTTGCTTTGCCTATTTTAGTCCAGATAGCATTACGCAATTTAACCAACCGGTACTAAATTTACTTAAAGTAATCGAGTTTCGCTTCTTAGAACGTTTTGACATGATTTTATTGGCTGTTTACTTAACGGTTGTTTCCACATCCTGGATACCTGTCATATACTGCACTGTATTTTGTTCAAGCCAATTACTTGGGAAACAAGATCACAGCTCTCATGTAGTTGTTCTCTTAGTGCTCATTATCGGCTTCATTTTTTGGACTCGTCCTAGTTGGAATCAAGCTGAAACTTGGCAACAGGTACTTTCGAATATTGGGTTAGGGTTAACCTATATATCACCTATTATTTTATGGGCGTATAGCTGGCTATATGAGAAGTCTCATCGGGGGAGGATACATTGAAAAGAAAAGTGCTATGTTGTATTTTGTTATCGGTGTTCATGATGACTGGATGCTTTGATCAAACAAATATTGAAGATGTTTCCCTTTCTCTTGTTCTTGGTATCGATTTAGATCGTAATAATAATTTATTTGTGTACATGTCAAGCCCTGTTTTTAATAAAGAAACAAAGGAGAAAGAAGAAGTTACGGGTGTGAAATCTGTTACGATCCGAAATTCAAGAGACAAATTTGATGCTACGGTTATGGCGCTTACCTCGGGAAGTAAAACACAGGTTATTTTAGTTGGAAAACGGCTACTGAAACAAAAAAATTGGGTAAAGTATCTGGATCCATTTTACCGAGATCCTAAAAATACGGTTACTACAAGGGTTGTTGCTGTAGATGGACCTGTTTCGGACATCATTTTTTATAACCCAAAAGATAAGCCGCGTCTTCCTTTATATTTAACAAAACTAGTTGAAACTGCCGCATTAAGAAATATCACAGTAAAAACAACTCTTCAAGAATTACATGAACAAATAGCAGACAAAGGGATAACGGCGAATATTACTGAGATGAAAAAAAACAATAAAATATTTGTGATAGGTACAGCTTTGTTAGATGAAAAAGGAAGGTATAAGTTAACGCTAAATTCTGATGAAAACAAATTATTACGCATTTTGCAACAAGGAACTACAGGTGAGTTTTCATTTACAATTCCAATTAAACTAAAGCCGGATAGCCAGGAAAAAGATTGGATAAGCTTAAATGCCTATAACATTAAAGTAAAGACAAAGGTGAGATATGATAATAAATTTATATTTAATACAGATATAAAGATGAGGGTCGGCATTACAGAACGGCTTTTTTCTTTTAATACAAGAAATGATGCAGCAAAATTACAAAAGGAGATTGAAACTAAGCTGGAAGCTGATTTCAATCAATTAATGAAGAAAATACAAACTGCCAACATTGATCCCATTGGACTTGGGGGATACGCAAGAACTTACACATATCCAGAATGGAAAAAAGTCCAAAATAAATGGAATAATGCATTAGCAAAGGGTGATGTAAACTTCAAGGTAAATATAGAAATTGGTGGGATGGGAACGATTAAGTAATATGTGATTAATCATTGTTCATACAAAAATGTATGCGGATTCGAAAAGGGAAGCTGATTAGTCTAAAAATAATATGTGTAAAAAACAATAATAAAAGTATTTCATCGTTTATTTATAGAGTTTAAACATGTGTAGAGAAATAAGTGAAATTAAAGTTCAGTCATACAAATCAACATGGCTGAACCTTAGTTATTTTAATAGCGGGAGAGCAGTTGTTTTAAAGTAAAAGGCATCTCATTGGACAAATACTTAATTATGTGAAACAATAATAACAGATAAGGAGACGTTGCTTTTCCTTAAGTGCTTCGTATTGAATTTATTCTAGTAAGAGAAGGTGTGCTGAAAGAAGTTAAATTAAATAAGGGGCTGTTTTACTATATGCAACAAAATAAAGATTTAAATTTTGAACCTCAAGACGTTAATA
The DNA here is from genome assembly GCF_042796455.1 of Bacillus sp. NPDC057893. Classification (NCBI taxonomy): domain Bacteria; kingdom Bacillati; phylum Bacillota; class Bacilli; order Caryophanales; family Bacillaceae; genus Bacillus; species Bacillus sp. NPDC057893. The sequence continues at coordinate 129,913 of NZ_JBHVNG010000004.1, forward strand.
TTGTCAATCCTAAACAAGCCAGGAAAGCAGTCATTGCTACTGGTATAGGGAATGCAATGGAGTGGTTTGACTTCGGATTATATGCTTATTTAGCGGTTATTTTAAGTCAATTATTCTTCTCGGGTGTGAATGATAGTGGTTTGCAACTTGTACTTACATTTGGTACATTTGCGGCGGCCTTTCTAGTTCGACCAATTGGAGGTATTTTCTTTGGTAGAATAGGAGATAAATACGGCCGAAAGATTGTTTTAAGTACAACTATTATTTTAATGGCACTTTCTACATTATTCATCGCATTACTACCAACCTATGAACAAATTGGTGTATGGGCACCAATACTACTTTTAGTTGCTCGAATGATTCAAGGCTTCTCTACAGGCGGCGAATATTCAGGAGCAATGGTTTATATCGCAGAATCTTCTCCAGATAAAAAGCGTGGTATACTCGGTAGTGGTCTTGAAATTGGAACACTCTCAGGTTACATTGCTGCCTCGGTAATTGTTACCATTTTGACGTTATTATTAACAGATGAGCAAATGCTCAGCTGGGGATGGCGTATTCCTTTCTTAATTGCTGCACCAATTGGTTTGGTCGGTTTATATTTACGACGTCATTTAGATGAATCTCCAATCTTTCAAGAGATGGAAAAAGCACAAGAGGAATCTGAAGACAACGAACAATTTTCATTTATGGATATATTAAAATATCACAAAAAAGACTTCTTATTAAGCACAGTAATTGTTGCCTTCTTTAACATTACAAACTATATGATCCTTTCGTATATTCCTTCTTATCTAACACAAGTACTAAAAGTCAAAGAAACAACTGGCTTATTAATTATTTCAATTACGATGGCACTTATGATTCCACTGGCACTTTATTTCGGTAAATTAAGTGATAAAGTAGGTAATAAACGCGTAGTACAAATTGGTTTACTTGGTTTAGCATTATGTTCAATTCCAGCATTTTTATTAATTGGTAACGGACATATTGTAGCCATGTTTGCGGGTATTTTCGTTTTAGGTTTCTTCCTAAGTGTATATGAAGGAACATTGCCTTCGTTATTACCAGCACTCTTTTTCACCGATGTACGTTATCGTGCACTTTCTATCTCCTTTAATATTTCTGTATCTATATTCGGTGGTACAACGCCGCTTGTATGTTCATACTTAGTTCATGCTACTGGTAATCCACTGGCACCAGCATTTTATTTAACTGGTGTAAGTGTAATTGGATTAATTGTGTTTAGTGTACTGTTTGTCACAACATCAGGACGTGCACTAAAAGGTTCTTACCCTACTGTAGAATCGAAAAAAGAAGCACATCAAATTGCTAAAGAGGATCCTGAAGAAACACTTTGGTGGCATGAAGAATCTTTAGAAATTGAAGCAGGAAAAAAAGCATAATTTGTGAAAAGCAACGTGGACTTTTACACAAAAAGACTCCTAGTTTAATAGGAGTCTTTTTGTATACATTATTTTCTCTTCTTCTTTAAACTCTTCTGATATGCATAAAGCTTATGAATTTCTTCCTTAAATTTATGCAAAAGTACAGTGTTTTCACCATTTGAATACCGTACTGTATTATACGCGTCTATAATAATATGACTCTGAATATTTACCTCTTCTTCATGATTTACTCTTTCTAGCCAAGCCTCAACAGTTTCTCCTCGTTCTCGGTTTAAAGGAGGGGATAGCTTACTCTCAAGTTTGAAAATTTCTTTTCGAATTTCGTTATTTGGTGGTTTATTTTGTTTGAAGCGTTTTTGGCTAATTCCTTCTTTATCAGTAATGATTGTAGATTCAAAGACAGGCATATTTGGTAAACTTAAGTGTTTTCGTTTTTTTACTATTTTCCAAACGACGTAAATAGCGATGGCTGTACAGGCTATTATTGTAATGCTATTAATGAGAGTTGGATCAAAAGGACGCTGCCCCAATTCCTCTTTAATTTGAGGATCTTTTAAATTTCCTTTATTCGACCAAAAGTCGTCTGTATCTTTTAATGCAGCTGCCGAGAACAATGGATTTAAAGCATAACCAAATCCTAAGGCAACTACTTGTATGATATAAGAAAAAAGAAGCCGAATATAAGGAAATACCGGAATAAGTAAAGCGCTAATTATTCCAATCGTAATAATAGAAGTGAAACGTAATAGCTGTTGATTACGATTGGAACCTGTTAACCAAAATGTAATCATAATGTGTAAAGTTAATAGTAACAATTTCCACAATGGCGGAAAGGGGGCATAAAATATAGCTGAAACGACAAACCATACAATACCGCCTAACGATTTTTGTACTGGATATCCCGGTCCAACAGAGTGTACGATAAAGAAAAACAGTGGTAATAATATTGTGCCTAAAATAGAGAAAGATAGAAATAAAGAACAACCGATTATTTGAATAACTAACAGTAGTACAAAACCTGTTGTTTTTTTATTCATAAATTTATGAATAAGAAATACTCCTACATAACCGGTCACTAAAAATATAGCAATACCAACTAGTTCGTCCCTTTCTGTTAATAACGAAAGGAGGAGGAGCAGAATAAAGTCATTAACGTGATAGAGCCAAGTTTTCAACTGATTCCACCATCCCTTCATTATTAATGAGGAACGTAGGCTGAGATAGAAGAGGGAGCTCCTTTTTCTGCAAACCAATGTATATCATTGTAGATGAGCGTTCCCTTTTTCTCGTTACATAGTGAAGAAATCCTTGTTTCGGAAGTAGCGTACTATCATCTGAAATACGTGCTAATTCTTCTAACGCTTTGGCGTAATGTGTTTGTCCTTCGTTTAATGGTAAAAGCAAAGGGCCACCTTCTGCTAAAACACTAATAAATAGCTCAAACGGAATTTGATGCTTCGTTGCGAATTGACAAATGTACGTTGTAAATGAAATAAGGTCTTCTACATTTTCTTTCCAACCAAACCCACGATCAGCAGCTAAAGAAAGACAAATTGTCCAACTATAATTTTTTACAGGTTCATATTGCTTCGCTTGTAACGCCTGCATTTTAGCAGATGCTTTCCAATGAATAGAGCGGAAAGATTCACGTTCATATCGTTTAACACCGATAATGGATGTTTCATCATTGTAAAAAGAGAAATTCGTTCGATACGAACCTGTTAATAGTTGCTGAAGTTCTTGTAAACCGGCTACTTCTTTAGGGGTAGGATATACAATGATTTCAGTCTTTAATTTATCGAAAACAGGTAAATGTACAGTTAATAAATGAAAAGGATCTTTTAAAACACATTCAAACTGTTCAATTTGAAAGACACCACGCTTCGTTGCGGTTAATGTTAAATCCCATTTTTGTGCTGAATGAGCAGGTTGTGAAAATGGGAAAGAAAATAATGTTTTTGATATTTGTTCAATCCCTTGATCTTTATGCGGTATAAGAGATGAATTTAAATGAAAATAACAAACGCCGTTAACGAGTGGTATATTTGCACCATTTTTTAAATGAATAAAAAACTGTCCAGATTCATCAGGGAAAAGCCGAGTTGTTTGTTTTTCATTTATAACTTGAAATCTTTTCTCTATGTAAGCGACATATTTATAAATGAAAATCGCAAATAAATAGTAGAAGAAAAAGAGAAACATAATAATTCGTTGCGGCAGAAAAAACGTAAATAGTATAGCGCCTGGCACAGTTAATTGAATAATATGGAGTTGAAAAAATAAAGGTACAGTTACAACGCGCTGTCCATTCATGCTTGTTCAATCTCCACAGGTACGTCAACTTCTTTTAAAATCCTTTGCGTGATTTCATTTTTTGTCGTGCGTAAGGCACCTTCCATCGATAAGACGATACGGTGATTCCAAACGGAAGGAACTAAAAATTGTATATCTTCAGGTGTGCAATATTCTCTGCCGCGTAAAAAGGCTAATGCTTGAACGGCACGTACTAAAGCTAATGTAGCACGCGGGCTTACACCGTTAGCAATGTAATCATGATTTCTTGTAGCGTGAGCAAGCTTAATAATGTAATGTTCTAACGGTTCGGATACGAAAATGGCTTTTACTCGTTTCTGCGCTTCTAAAATGTCTTCTAAAGAAATGACAGATGTGACGCTTTCTAAAGGTGTATCGCTACGAAAACGACGCATCATTTTTAGCTCATCTTGAGGAGACGGATAACCAATTGAAATCGTCATTAAAAAGCGATCAAGTTGTGCATCTGGAAGAGGGAAAGTTCCTTGTGATTCAATCGGGTTTTGCGTCGCAATAACAAAGAATGGTTTCGGAAGAGGAGTAGACTGCTTTTCAAGAGTTACTTGTCGTTCTTCCATCGCTTCTAACAAACTAGATTGTGTTCGCGGCATCGCGCGGTTAATTTCATCTGCAAGTAGAATATTTGTCATAACTGGTCCAAGTCTTAATTCGAATTCACTCGTTTTCGGATTGAAATATTCAATACCTGTTACATCACTCGGAAGTACATCAGGGGTAAATTGAACGCGAGAAAAATTACCACCAATGCTTTTTGAAATGGTTTTCGCTAACAAAGTTTTCCCAGTACCAGGAACATCTTCAAGCAGTACATGGCCTTCAGCAAGTAATGAAACGAGTAGTAGATCAATAACATTCTCCTTACCAACAAACACAGATCCTATATTTTCTTTTAATTTATTAATCATATGTAACATTCCTTTCATAATAAAAGAGCTAGTATTTCTATATTTTAACAAATTATTCAGAAAATTGACATGATTTTTTAATCCGAAGAAATGGATATTTAATTTTTAAATTACACTTGCATATTTTGGAATATGATTATACAATATCGATATACGATGTATCGTAAGTCGATATATCACATATCGATGTATCGGAGGTAGTTATAATGAATGGGAAAGCACAAAAATATATTCCATTAACCGAGGCAACGTATTACATACTATTGTCACTCGTAAAGCCAATGCACGGCTATGGAATTATGCAAATGGTAGAAGAGATGACAAATGGGGAAGTAAAGCTCGGTCCTGGTACGTTATACGGGAATACGACGAAGTTATTGAAAGAAAAGTTAATTGTTGAAGTAGCATCTACAGACAGAAAAAAGTGCTATGAGTTAACGCCGTTTGGGAGAGAAGTGTTGGAACTAGAGTACAACAGATTACAGCGTTCGGTTAAAAACGGGAATAGTATTTTAGGGGAGTGAATGGAAGATGGAGACAAAGAAGATATTTAAATTTTTTGCGGGATGGAGTTTAGAAAAAGAGGAAGCTTTTTTAAGAAAAATGCATCAACAAGGCTGGGCGCTACAAAAGTATAATGTGATATATACGTTTAAGAAAACCGAGCCGAAAGATGTAATATATAAAGCGGATTTTAGATTGGATTATAAAGATTCAAAAGAAAAGCAAAAAGAATATATTGATATATATGAAATGTTTGGTTGGAAACATGTAACGAGTTTTGCGAAATGGAATTATTTTTGTAAAGAGGTAGAAGAGGGAACTGAGTTGCCTGATATATATTCAGATAAGGAAACGAAGATACAAAAACTTACTGAGGTGTTACAGTTCGTTGCAATTATGTTTGCAATGTTAATTCCAGCGCTTTACTTATGTTTTATTGGAAAATCAGAATCTGGATTATATAAAGGTATGGTAGGGTTTTTCAGTTTCTTGTATTTATATATACTTATTAATTTATATTGGAAGATTAAAAAGTTGAAAAAGGAAATATTGTAACAAAGAGTGGGATTATTAAAGAAGATGATTGTATGGGAATCATCTTCTTTAATTTTTATGTAATTCTATTTTGTTCACTCTTTTTTACACAATAAAAAACTATATATTTAAGGCATAGAATTAACAGTTACAAAGATAATACCAGTGATAATACCTAAAAAAATCATGAATGATGAAGAAACTATTAATAATAATGAACTACCGATTAATACTATTTTATTAGAATTTTGATGTTTAAAGTGGTAATAAAGTAAAAAGCCGCAAACAGTAGAAATAATCCATATAGCTAGACCGTAAGGAGTCGAGATCTTCTTCCAATCGAAAATCCAAAAGTAAAAAATGCCTATGTGACAAGTTAATAGTAGAAATGTAGATGGAATCATTAACTTTTTATTTAAAATCATTTATTTCACCTCTCTTATGTAAATATTACCAAAAGAGTGTGGGGTTGAAAATATAATAGGGAAGTGAATAAGGTTTTCACTTAAAGAAACTACGAGATGAGTAAGAGATATTTCTAAACCAATTTACATTTTTTTGCGAATTTAATTGGCAAAAGGGCCATATAAAATTATGAAGGGAGGAGGGGCAGAAAATGCAGAGAATGAACAATTATTTTCGTGCTCGTGCGAGTATGGTATACATGATGACTAATAATGAAGTAATGAATCACATTGTTGCTTTTCATATGGATACGAATGGAATGCTCACCTTTGTGGGTTCTTACCGAACTTACGGAAGAGGTACTGGTATAAAGGAAGTTTCTACAGAAACGGCAAACGATGGTATAGATCCTCTAGCATCACAAGGTTCTCTCACTTTGTCTCGTGATGGTCGTTTCCTATTTGCAGTTAACGCAGGTAGTCATAGTATTAGTAGTTTTATCATAGCAGATAACGGGGTGCCGGTTTTCGTGGATGTAAAGTCATCAGGGGGTGCTCAGCCCAATAGCATTGGTGTGCATGATAATCTTCTTTATATCTCCAATGTAGGTAATGCTGCAAACAATTTTGCATCAAATATTACTGGTTTTCACATAGATGATAAAGGAAACCTTACACCTATTCCAGAATCCACCCACGCTCTCAGTACCTTTAATGCTCAGCCCGCGCAAGTTCTCTTCACCCCGGATGGTAGTAAAATCGTTGTCTCCGAGCTTACATCAAACCATCTCAGTGTATTCCATGTAAATAAAAATGGTACGGTTACAGGACCAATTGTTAATAATTCTTACGGTAAAGGCCCATTGGGTGCTTACTTTCTATCGTCCGGAATTCTCTTAGTTACAGAAGCAGTTTCAAATGCGTTGTCATCTTATTCATTGAGCAATGACGGTACTCTTCATGTAATTAGCGGCTCTGTACAAAACGGATATAAAACTGCTTGTTGGGTTATAACAACGAAGGATGAACGTTTTGCCTACACTACGAACACTTTAAGTGGCACTATCTCCACCTACCAAATCGCCCCGAATGGAGCACTGTCAGTAGTAAGGCATATTACTAGTACACCGCCGGGGACAGCACCAGGTCTTCCGATGGATGTTGGAGTGAGTAAAGATGGAAGGTATTTTTACACACTTAATGGAAATCAGGGGACAGTGTCAGCATTTAATATTCAAAGTGATGGTAGTCTAGTAAGGTTGCAGGTTGTTGCTTCATCCAATGTGCCTTATTTTGGGTCTCAAGGTTTAGCTGTTCTTTGATTCTATTGGGCCGCTATTTTTGTCTAGAACAGAAATATATATGACGGTGTACGAATAGTAGACATGTAGATGAATTAGGAACCTTTGATTAAACAGCAATTGTGCATCTTGCTTACGTAAAACAGAAAAAACCCCCTATAGAAAATTGGTAGGGGGTAATAAAGATGTTTAAGAGAAAGACTGATTTTGCGCAGGTTTTATAAATTGCTCTGGGTTTTCAATAAGCCCGCATACAGCACATTGGACGCGGTAAGTTGGTCCTTGATAAGCCATATGAAAAGCATTCATCGTTTCGTTTGTGTATTCTTCTTCTACTTGACCAGTTTGTGGATTTAATTTCACTGGTTTTACTTGTTGCTCAAGAATATTAAAGCGAGTTCGGTTCGTTTTACAGCTTGGACATAGCATTGGTTCCATATGTATACACCTCCATTTGTAGCATTTCTTGAACGGTATGAATTTATGCAAGTAAAAAAACTTTCTCAACATAAATAGGTATTTATTATATTTAAAATTCAGAAAAAATAAAATATAATAAATGTAAGAACTGGTTATGTCCAAACCAAATCTCCTGTTTTATGCCAATAAGCTGGGGGCCGAGAAATCGGCCTCATTTTTTTGTGCTTATCTCCATAAGGTACAAGGTTTTTAAAAACATTTGTCGAATTTTTAGAGGTGAAGGTTAAGGAGGGATTATTATGAACTTAAAAATGAAATACATTATTTTATATGTAGAAAAGTTTGAGGAATGTTTAAGGTTCTATAAAGATATTTTAAAGTTACCTATAAAAGCAGAGCACGGTACATATATTGAATTTAATACTGGAACTACAATTTTAGCGATGAATACGCGAGAGGATGTAAGGGGGTTAACTGGATTACCACTTACAGAAGGTGTATTACAGTCTTCTCATTTTGAATTAGGATTCGTTGTTGAGAATGTGCAAGAAACGATTGAGCAATTCAGAGAACAAGGTATTAAGGTTTTAGTTGAACCGATGACGAAACCGTGGGGACAAACAATTGCTTACATTGCCGATCCAGACGGTAATTATATTGAAATTTGTAGTTCATTAGAATAGAAGGAGAAAAAGAGGATGGGGTTTCCAAAATTAGAAACAGAACGTTTACTATTAAGAGAACTTACACTATTAGATGCAGAAACGATGTTCCATTATTTTTCAAAAGAATCCGTTATTCGTTATTTCGGAATGGACTCTTTCGAAAATGTTGAGCAAGCGAAAACGACTATTCAAACGTTTAGAAAGCGTAATGAAGAGGGAAGCGTATTTCGCTGGGGAATAGAGAAGAAAGGAACGGATCAATTAATTGGTACGTGTGGATTTCATTTAATTAACAATCATCATAAACGGGCTGAAATTGGTTATGAGCTAGATGATACATATTGGGGGCAAGGATATGCATCTGAAGCACTACAGGCTATGCTAGCTTACGGATTTGAAACGTTGCACTTTATAAGAATTGCAGCTGTCGTATATATAGAAAATGAAGCTTCCCGTAATTTATTAAAAAAAGCCGGATTTCAAGAAGAAGGATTACTTCGAAAATATATGATTCAAAATGATGTTGCTCATGATACGGTCGTTTATTCATTATTAAAAGAAGATTGGGAAAAGTAGTGAGCACAAGTGAAATAATGAAAGTTATTAAGGAACATAAAGATGAGAGATTTATATTAGGTGTAGATGGTCTAAGTCGTTCAGGTAAAACAACTTTGGTTAAAGAGTTGGAAGAAGATATGAAGAAAAGTGGAATCCCGTTTCATATATTCCATATTGATGATTACATTACGCAGCGTAATAAACGATATGCTACTGGATTTGAGGAGTGGTATGAGTATTATAACCTTCAATGGGATATTGATTGGTTGCAGCGAAACTTTTTTTTGAAGTTACAAAGCGATATACAAATAGAATTGCCTTTCTATCATGATGAAACAGACACATGTGAAATGAAAGAAATACAGCTTCCTTTAGTAGGTGTAATAATTATTGAAGGAGTTTTTCTGCAGCGAAAAGAATGGAGAAATTTCTTTCATTATATGGTGTATTTGGATTGTTCAAGAGAAATAAGGTTTCTTCGCGAGAGTGAGGAAACACAGAAGAACCTTTCGAAGTTTCAAAGTAGGTATTGGAAAACTGAGGAGTATTATTTGGAAAAGGAATCACCGAGGGATATTGCGGATTTAGTAATACAAAATATGTAACAATGTAAGTACAAAATAGAAGGTGTATAAAATGAATATATTATGGGACTTTGACGGGACGTTATTTGATACGTATCCTGCATATACAATGATGCTTTCTGAAGTATTAGGTGATGCAGTAGATAAACGAGAAATATACAGAAACTTAAAAATATCATATTCCCACGCAATTCGGTATTACAATATTTCAAATGAGCAGGAAGAAAAGGTTAAGGTTTTGAAGAAAAAGTTTACTCCAAAAGATATGAAACCATTTGAAGGTGTCGAAGAGATTTTGAAATTCGCACATAAAAACGTGATTATGACACATAAACATAGGGCAGGAGTTATGGAAATCTTAAAGTATTATGGATGGGACAAATACTTCGTCGATATGGTTGCAATTGACGATGGCTTCCCTCGAAAACCAAACTCTTTAGCTTATGATCATTTACATAAAAAGTACAATATTGATCTAGCAATTGGAGATAGAGAGTTAGATTTATTGCCTGCAAAGGAATTAGGTATTTCAACATGTATGTTTCAAGGGGAAAGTGATGTAGCGGATTATTCTTTATCTCATTACTCTGAGTTTTTTAAGGTGGTTATTGATAGAGATAGGAAGATTTCTTTATAAATGGCTTGATTAAAACTTCTACTTTTTACTCGGAAAGTAGAGGTTATTTTCTATGTTTTAAAAAACTATAGTGGATTAATACGTTCAAGTGTATAGAAGGAGATTGTTATAACAATGTGAATTATATAGTTATAGATAAAGGGGTGTGTAATTATGAAGACAGAAATAGTTTCCAAAAAGAAGTACAGCATAATAAGCTATGTATCTTTACTCATCGGGATTATGTGCGTTTTATTCGTTTTTATAACTCCGACGAGGATAGCGAATGCGGGTAATATAGTGGGAGATTATATTACAATTGCTCTGACAGGCGTAGGTATTATACTTTCAAGCATTGGAATTACGAAACAAACAGAGAAGAAGGCAATTGTAATTATCTCATTAATACTTTCCTCATCTTTCTTCATTTTTTGGATTATCACGATTATCTTATTGTTTACTGGTCAAATAAATTTTGCGCCTTAATGAGCAATAAAAAGAGTCCTTCATACGAGAAGGACTCTTTTTTATCCCGCTATTTGTGGGCAGTAAGAGCCCGATTGGTTCATCTAATAATCAGAGGGGGATGAACAAAACCCCCCCTCTGAATAAAGTTTCACTTTATTCACTATCTTCAGGTTGATATTCTAAAATATCCCCAGGCTGGCATTCTAATGCTTTACAAATAGCATCTAAAGTTGAAATTCTAATTGCTTTTGCTTTTCCATTTTTTAATATAGAAAGGTTAGCCATTGTAATTCCAACCCTCTCTGAAAGTTCAGTTACACTCATTTTTCGTTTAGCTAACATTACATCAATATTAATTATTATTGCCATGTTATTCACCTCAGACCGTTAAATCATTTTCTGATTTTATATCTATCGCATCTTTTAAAAGTCTTTGGAGAACGGCAGCAAAGACTGCGATAACCATTGAAGCAAAGATTAGGAGCATGCCAAATATAATAATACCTGGTGCATCATCTCTTTCCGCCACAAGATAGAAGAGTGGCATACCTACCACATATAAAATACTGATTGTTAATGCGCAGTTTTTTATCTTTTTTAAAGCTCTAACAGATAATTTTGAGAAAGCGTTACCCTTGTCAAGGAAGCTTACAAGTTTAAAAGCTTGATACAGAGCAAAATAAAAAGGTACCACCGTTGCATACAGATTGATTAAAACAAGATATTTTATATATGCAATATCGGGATACAATTCCGCTGCATAATTCCCTATGTTAGGAACTAAAAATATACATAAAGCAAGAACAGGGATTCCAATAAGGATAATAGCTGTCTTTAAAAAGAGTGTTGATCCTTGTTTCATATAAAGCACCTCATTTATTAATTATCTATTTAATCTAACATGAAATTTATCGTTTAACAATAAATTTTTATTTATTATAATTTTGTTTTTATTGTTAAACCAATTTGGATTTTAGATGAAAATAAAAAGTGCTGCTCTTTATAAAAAAGGGCGCCAAACAAATAGATTTCCTGAAATAAAAAAGTATGGTGAATATGGTGATATATATCATTGTTCCTTTGACGAAATATAGTGAAGATAATCGTTCCTTCTTTCTGTAAATGATGTTATGTTAAAAGTAACGTATAATAAGAGTTTTTAGAAAATCAATATTTTTCGTAATTTGAAGAGGTGTTAATGAAATGAAATCGTACACGCAATTTGAACGAAGAAAACACATACTAGATGAGTTAGAAAAGTACAATCGAGTTATGGTGAATGATTTAGCGAAGGTATTAAATGTTACAACAGAAACGATACGAAGAGATTTAGATATGTTGCACAAGGAAGGGCAGCTTACGAAAATACATGGTGGTGCAATTAAGAAAAAAGATCAAACACTAGAATTTCATTTTGATAGGCGCCGAGCTGAGAATATTGAAGAAAAACGAAAAATTGCAATGGAAGCAAGTAAACTTGTAGAAGATAATGATATTATCGCAATTGAAATTGGGACAACCACAATGCAAATTTTGGATTACATACACGATAAAAAGAATTTGACCATTTTAACAAACTCGATACCAGCTGTAAATAAAATTATTGAGCTTAAAGAACAATATGATTCCTTTGATTGCAGGTTAATAGTCATTGGAGGAATATTGAATACAAATTCATTAGCATTGTCTGGAGAAATGACGTTAAACTATCTTGACCATTTCACTGTTAATAAGTTATTTGCTTCGTGTGATGGAATTTCTTTAGAAAAAGAACTAACATGTTCGTATATTGAAGATGCACAAATATATAAGCAGTTAAAGCATAATGCCAAACAAGTTGTAATGATGGTAGATGAGTCAAAGTTTAATTTAACAAAGTTTTATAAAAGCGGGAATTTTAGTGATATAGATGCATTATATACAAACGCTAAGCTCGATGAGGCGTGGCAAAATGTGTTAACAAGTAATGGGGTAGAAGTAATAACAGTATAGAAAAACAAAAAGAAGACTATTTCTTAGTAAGTTGAGAAATAGTCTTCTTTTATTGTTTATATGTTGTTTTATTTTGTTAATTTGTTGTTTTTACAATCAGTTAACAAATTAACAACATTGTGTTAATAATATACTCGTACAATATGAATTAGGAGGTGGCAAGAATGCAAATAAAACTATCAAAAGCTGTGTTCTTTTTAATACCAGTTGGAATACCTCTAATATTATTTTGGATTATTCCGAATTTCATTAGTTTAGGTATTAGTTTTACTGATTGGGATTTTATGACGAATGATTTTAACTTTGTTGGTTTAGAAAACTATTTCAATTTATTTACACAAGATTCTTTTATGCAAGCATTGCTAAATACGTTTTATTTTGGAATTGGAACAGTCATTCCAACGATTGCATTAGGTTTAGGATTCGCATTATTCTTCCGAAAAAAATTCAAAGGTTCTGCATTGTACCAATTAATGATCTTTTCACCTTGGGTAACGCCAACGATAGCTGTATCCATTGTGTGGTCACTTTTATATGAACCTCAATTTGGAGTTATTAATAAAGTTCTAAACTTTTTCGGGATACCAGGTTTGGACTGGCTTCAAAGTAGTCAAACAGCGATGTTAGCAGTCATTATTGTGACAGTTTGGAAATTAGTTGGTTGGACGATGATTTTCTATATCGGCGCATTAGAAAAAGTTCCAGACAGTTTATATGAAGCAGCTAGTATTGATGGAGCAAATTCATGGCAGAAATTTCGATATGTAACACTGCCAATGGTTTCATCAACAACTTTCTTCTTAGTTGTTGTCAATACAATTTCTTCAGTGCAGGCTTACGATCAAATAAAAATTTTAACACAAGGTGGACCTAGTGGTTCGACGCGTACGTTACTTTATTTATTCTTCCAACAAGGGTTTGAACAATTTGATATGGGATCTGCAACAGCAATCGCATTTATCATACTAATCATTACAATACTACTATCTATTATAAACAAAATAATAGGTGACAAGTGGGTGAACTATTAAGGTGAATAATATGAAAAAAGGTCCATTAATCGTAAAGCATCTCTTTCTAGCGTTATCAAGTATACTATTTATTTTTCCATTCATATGGATGGTGCTTGGTTCGTTTAAAACATCTAGTGAAGTATTACAAGGAGGTTTTTGGCCTAAAGAATTTCACTGGGAAAATTATCAGCAAGTATTAGATATACTTCCATTTAGCACATATTTATTTAATAGTTTCTATACTTCTTTCATCATTACTATATATGTACTTGTTTCGTCAGCGCTTTTTGCTTATATGTTGGCATTTTATAAGTTTAAAGGCAAGAATATTACGTTTAGTGTTGTGATGGCAACCTATATGATCCCTGGAGCTGTATCGTATGTTCCTGTATATGTAATATTAGGGAAGTTTGGGCTACTAAATTCACATTTTGGATACATGATTTCTATGGCTGTTAGCGTATTCGGTATTTTCTATTTGAAACAAACGTTCCACAAAGTTGGTTTTGAAATAGTAGAAGCAGCCAAAATTGATGGAGCGAGTGATTGGCGAATTCTTTGGAAGATTATTTTTCCAATGACACGATCATCATTTGTAACTCTAGGATTGGTCACATTTATTGGTAACTATAATAATTACATTTGGCCAGCTCTTATTTTGAAAGATAATACACAAAAACTAATTACGAATGGAATTGCTGATTATTTCATTAATAGTTCTTTAGGACGAGATTGGTCACACATTATGGTTGCAAGTACAATCGCAACGGTGCCGCTCTTAATCGTATTTTTAATTCTACAAAAATGGTTCTTATCTGGTGTTACTGATTCAGGAATAAAGGGGTAATTAAATAGTAAAGGAGATATGTGGGATGAAAAAACTATTCATGCTTCTAACAGTTTTAACGTTGTTTGTTAGTGCACTTGCGGGTTGCTCAGGCGGAAAAGGAAGTACTGTTAAAGCAAGTAAAGAAGGCGAGAAGGTTGTTGTTCCATTCATTAATGGAGTAGGTGGTTCTCTTGCAGATCGTGTAGATCAAATTGTAGAAGAATACAATAAAAGCCAGGATAAATATATAGTGAAAACGACAAAAGCGGGTAGCTACGATGAGTCTTATCAAAAGTTACAAAGTGGATTTGCAGCGAATAACCAAGAAGCAATCGCATTACTAGGTTCAGACGTTATTCAAGAATATGTTAAAAAACAGTTAATCGTACCTTTAGATGAATCTGTTAAAAATGATACTGATTTCAAAAAAGAAGATTATGGAAAAGGTTTTATGGAGCAAGCAACAATTGACGGAAAGTTATATGGAATTCCGTTTTACGGTACAACACAAATCTTTTATTACAATAAAAAAGCATTAGCGGAAAATGGCTTTACAAAAGATGATTTAAAGACGTGGGAAGGTGTAGAAAAGGTAGCAAAAACAGTCGCAAAACGTGGCGAAAACGGAAATGTTTCATATGCTGGCTGGATGCCAATGTGGGGAACTTCAAATTTAATTGATGCGGTTCGCAGTGCTGGCGGAAATGTATTAAGTGAAGATGGTAAAAAAGTATTAATTAACGATGAAACTTGGGTTACGGTATGGGAGAAATTCCGCACATGGCTTCATGAAGATAAAATTATGAAAATACATTCAGGTGGTACTGGATGGGAATATTGGGATAAAACAGTAATTGATTTAGTTGAAGGTAGAACACTAGGATTTACAGGCTCATCTGGTGATCAAGGATTTGTTTTTAAATCATTAGGAAAAGGAATGACTGAAGAAGAACGCCTTAACACATTTGAAGCATTACCACAACCATCTTGGGGCAATAATAAACCAGCGCCAAAACTAGAAACATATTTATTCACATTAACGAGAAATATTGATCCAGAAGTAGCAAAAGGTGCATATGACTTTATGAAGTTTGCGACAAGTACGGAGAAAACGGCTGAATGGTCCATGGCAACAGGCTATATTCCTGTTCGTAACAATGTAACAGATTACGGTCCATATGCTGAATTTGTTAAAAAACAACCACAAGCATTAATCCCAGTAGAACAAGCTAACAATAATGGAGTGGGACCATTTGTAGATCCAACGGGCGGAAAAATCAATGATGCTTTAAATGTAGCGAAAGATAAAGTAGAGATTGAAGGAGTTCCAGCAAAGAAAGCGTTAGATGAAGCAGCTAAAGTTGCGCAAGAAGAATTAGATAAAGCTCTGAAAAAGAAGAAGTAAACCGGTTTGTGGTATGAATATGAGGTGCTTTTGAGCGAAGGAAGTGCCTCTAAAATTTACTTAAAAAGGTGTGAGAGCGATGATCGAAATAACAAGTAAGATAACACTTTCTCCATTCGTAAAAAATAAACACTGTTTCCAAATGGATGAAACTGATATTACAAACTTTACATTAACAATTGATCAAGGGGATAGCCGGAAAATTCCACTTTTATTAATCTTGAGAGATCCTAACGGTTATGTACGTGTACAATATCAAACTCCAATTGTAAATGAAAAACTAGTCGTTTCGAAAGATTCAAAGTTTTGCTCAGCTGGTTGTATTGGAGGAGAAATACAGTCAGGTAATTGGGAATTAGAAGTCGTGTATATCCCTCATTGTGCAAAGAAAGTAGTAAAGTTTACCGGAGAAAAAGTTGACTATACAGTAAATATAGAAGTGAATGATTATTTGGAACGAACGTATAATAGAGAGCACTTTTGTAAGGGAAATGTTTTTATCGATGAAGACCGTTTTAATAAGGTAGTAAATGAAGAATATCGCTGGTACAAAGGGGATTTTCATGAACATACAGATTTAACTGATGGCGAGATAGATGATGAACTTGGAATGAAAGTATGTGAGAAACAAGAATTAGATTTTTTATATGCGACGGAGCACAATATTATTATGCCATCTTATGAAAAAGGAAACACATTAATTATACCATCTATGGAACTTACAACTCCTTTCGGTCATTACAACATATTTGGTATAAGAGAATTCGTTGATTTTACAGAGTATGTAGATGAATCATTTAGCGCCGAAAAAATGAATGAACTATTTGCTTTCTTGAAAGAAAAAGGGTACTTAATGAGTGTGAATCATCCATTTATGAAGCCTTGGGCGAACCAAGTTAATATTAACTTAGAAAATGTTCATACAATGGAAATTATGTGTGATCCAACTTACAAAAAAAGTAAATCATCTACTTTAGAAGCTTTGCGTTGTTTCGATCAAATGTGGGGAAATGGTCTTAAAATCTGGGGAATAGGAGGAAGTGATTCGCATTTACATCCGTCTAAAACATTCCCAGGATCAAAAGACCCATCCATTTACGGTGATCCAGGAACATATGTATTATGTAACGGTTTATCTATTAAAAACTTAAAATCTGCGATCAAGAAGGGAAGAATTTATTTCTCTCGATTTAGAAAACTAGCGATAGATATTCAAAACGAAGGTGAAACGATATATGTCGGCGATGAGGCTAAAGGAAATATTATTTACAGCATTTCTACTGACAAACCGTGTGAGTGGAGACTCATAATAAATGGGCAAATGATTGAACAAAAATCTGGCAGCGACGTAACTTTTGAATTTTCATTAAATGAAGGAGCGTATGCTAGGGTTGAGGGATGGGAAGAGGACGAATTAGTAGCATTTATTAATCCTATTCATAATAAAGTTCAGAATAAAAATATGAAAACATGGAATGAAGTTGTAGGGGGAATAAAAGGTGAATAAAGCGATTATTTTTGATAAAGATGGAACATTAATACAGTTAGATTCAGTTTGGTACAAAATTGTGCATCGTGTGTTAGATGATATATTTCAAACGTATCCAAATGAAAAAAGTAAACGAGATGACTACTTAACGATTATTGGTATGAATGATAACGATTTTGAGAGTACGAGTTTACTAGCTTGTCGTACAAATTACTTTATTGCGGCTGCATGGTATTCGTTGTTAGAAAATCAATATGTGGATAAAGAGGATTTTATTCAAAATGTATGTCTTCTATTCAAAAAGTACTCTACAGCAGATGATCTTGTATTTACAGAAGTGGAAGGTGCAAAGGAAACGTTACGATATTTAAAAGACAATGAATATATTATTGGGGTTGTTACGGCAGACGATGTTGATACAGCTATTCATTCTCTGAGAATGACTGAGTTATATGATTATGTAGATTTTTTAGGTGCAGATGATGGTGTGAATAGAACAAAACCTGAAAGCGACTTTTATCATATGTTTAAAGAAAAATTTTCACTAACTGAAGAAGATGTGCTTATGGTAGGTGATACATTAACAGACGTTACATTTGCGAGAAATAGTAACATTAAAGTAGTGGGCGTTTTATCGGGTGCGAGCAGGAAGGAAGATTTAGAAGGGAAAGCGGATTATATTTTAGACAGTATGAAGGATATTTCGAAGGTTTTATAATTCATGTCATCATAATTTTTAACAATATCTATAAATATAGCTCAAATTCTAGGAGGATATTATGGCTCAACTATCATTCAAAAACATTTACAAAAAATATGATCATGATGTGACTATCGTAAAAGATTTTAACCTAGAAGTAAATGATGGAGAATTTATCGTTTTGGTTGGCCCTTCAGGGTGTGGAAAATCTACAACATTACGTATGATTGCAGGACTTGAGGAGATTTCAGAGGGCGACTTTTATATTGACGGAAAACGTGTAAATGATGTTACACCGAAAGATAGAGATATTGCAATGGTATTTCAAAACTATGCACTTTATCCGCATATGAGTGTGTATGAAAACATGGCATTTGGATTAAAACTACGAAAGTATAGTAAAGAAGCAATTGACCAGCGTGTGCAACACGCAGCAAAAATTCTTGGACTTGAGCAGTATTTAAGCCGAAAGCCAAAAGCACTTTCGGGTGGGCAGCGCCAGCGTGTTGCCTTAGGTCGAGCGATTGTTCGAAATGCAAAGGTATTTTTAATGGACGAGCCTTTATCAAACTTAGATGCGAAATTGCGCGTTCAAATGCGTGCTGAGATTACAAAATTACATCAACAGCTGCAAACGACATCTGTATATGTCACGCATGATCAAATTGAAGCTATGACGATGGCGACGCGCTTAGTTGTACTAAAAGATGGGATTATACAGCAAGTCGGTACACCGAAAGAAGTGTATGATAATCCAGAGAATGTATTTGTCGGCGGATTCATTGGTTCTCCTGGAATGAATTTTTTCAAAGGAGTATTAACAGATAATGCAGTTATGATTGATAAGTGGAAAATTGAAGTGCCAGAAGAGAAGATGAAAGGCTTGCGAAATAAGGGCTATACGAATAAAGAAATCATAATAGGAATACGTCCAGAAGACTTTTATTATGGAAAAGAAATCGAGGATTTACCATATAACGCAAAAGTAACAGTACCGATTGATGTAGCAGAATTAATGGGAGCAGAAACATATCTATATTCTAATATTAATGGACAATCTTTTGTTGCACGTGTGGACACATCTTTAGATGTGCAAAGTCAATCAAATATAGAGCTAGGTTTAAACATGGACAAAGTTCATTATTTCGATTCAGAAATTGAGAAACGAATTGTTTTATAGATAATAATTAATATGATTATACCTTTAGAATTTCTTCAACTACTACAAATAAATGAATAGTAAAAAGCCGATTATCCTTTAGATTACAGGAAATCGGCTTTTTTATATAAAAGATCGCTTAGCGTACGAAAATCGCTTTTTGTTGGCAGTGCCCTGTCACAATCAAGCTGAGAAAAACAAATAATCCAAAACGAGAAAATTCTTAAGTTGATGGATGTGTGATGCTACTCCTATGGTAAGGTTCGAGTCATTTGAAACAGCAACCTCTATATTGAGTGGTGTTAAAGCGACGTATATGATAAAAAAGATGTATCGCTTGTAAAAAAATTGCATCACCTTGAATGAGCTAATACGACAAGAATCCGTTTCGGGCCTAATTAGGGAATGCAGTATAGATCTGTATATAGTATACAAGCATTCCCTTTCTATAAATAAGGTATGTTTTTAATATAATTAAAAGAAAATTTTTGTGTTCTTTAATATGATGTGACATAATACCAGTTTTTTTCTATTTTTGTGATTTCTTTATATTCATTATTAAAGTCGTATTTGTTTGGTCTAGTATCATTTGGTGTATAAATAAATCCTGAAAAATTATCTAATATACCACGATAAGTAAAAAAGAAAACAGAAATACCATTTTTATTTTGTTGAATAATTACATCCCCACCGTTTTTGGAAGTGGATGCAAACTGTTTAGGTAAATGAATTTGTCTACTATCATAATGAACATTAGGAGTTAACTCTTTATGTTCTATAAGTGCTATAACTTTTTCACGGTCTTCTTTATAGATAATAAAATCTAAATTTATATAAATCTCATTAAATGGTATACATATCCAAGTAATTACTATGATTAATTGAATAATTAATGGTTTCCAATTTTTGTATTTGATAAGATGTATGATTGTGAAAATTAATATTAAGAAAAACAATCCATGAACTATTATTGAAAGAAATGGCATAACAAATGGGGTAAGGAATTCAACTAAATACCATTTGAAAAAATGATAAAGTATAAGAGCGATACCGCTTATTAATGTAATTTTGGTTAAATTCTTATTCAAATTTTGAATCTCCTTTCTATACTAAAAACTATGTGATTTTAGTATGAATATAAAATATATTTTTTCATAAATTTCCCTTGTTTTCATTTTATTAACTTTGCGGGATTAATATTTTGAATATATCATAGATTTAAAATTAAATAAACGGACGTTGAATTTTTATATTTTATATAGAATAACAGTTAAATAAAAGTGAGGGAGGTTTTCAAAATAGACTAGTTTTTTATTTTAAATGTAATTTGATTTGTTTCATGAAATAGATCCGGTTCCGGTAAAATCAGTTGCAACAAGTGAATATTACATTCATTGTGCATGTTATTCGTTTTTTATCGTTTTAGAAAACTGGTTATTGTTAGTTTCCTGACAATGGGGAATTAATAATAAAAAAGAATAAATATAAGCTTGCGTAAATGTTATGGAAAATCAAATCCTTGTTTACATTGAGGATGTCGAAAACAGCTTATGGAGGAGCAACAATGATGAATATTCGTAAAAAGATAATGAGGCTAGCATTAGTGGGAACGATTGTACTAGGTACAGGAAGCATAATGAACGATAACGAGGTAAAAGCTGAGACGAAAAAAGCAGGACAGCTCATTTCTTATTGTGGAAACGGGGCAGTACAGAAGTGAAAAAAACTCTGTGTTTCTTTTTAATTAATATATTTATTGGGAAAAACTTCGAAATTTCCGGCACAAATGCTCCTGCTATCCTATAATAGAAGCTATTTTGGACGTAAGTAATTTGTAAGGAATGAGTAAGAAAAAAGAGATTTTCATAGTATAAAATATTTATTATACCTACGTATAACACCTACTACTAATAATGTGTTATAATACGAATTAGCAACATAAAGGAAAGGAATTAGAAAAAATGACATTACAAAATACTAAAAATTTAAAAAAACAAGTTGCTCCTTTTGAAAAATCAACGGCAAAAAAAAGTGTTTGGCAAATCATCAATACGGTAGTGCCATTTATTATCTTATGGTACCTTGCTTATAAAAGCCTGTCCGTTTCTTATTGGTTAGCATTAGTTCCATCTCTGTTAGCCGCTGGATTTATGACACGGGTTTTCATTATTTTTCATGATTGTACCCATCATTCTTTTTTTAAAAGTCGCCGTGTAAATAGAATAGTAGGGACATGTATGGGTGTTTTAACTTTATTCCCATTTGATCAATGGGGGCATGAGCATTCCGTGCATCACGCTACAAGTGGTAATTTGGATAAGCGAGGTACAGGAGATATTTGGACCCTTACAGTGAATGAATATTTGGCAGCGCCATTTAGACTCCGTTTAGCATATCGTTTATATCGCAATCCATTCGTTATGTTTGTATTAGGTCCGATTTATGTTTTCCTACTTAAAAATAGATTTAACCGAAAAGGTGCTAGAAAGAAGGAACGCATGAACACCTATTTGACGAATGTTTTAATTGTTGCTTTAGTAGGATTACTTTGCTGGGCAATTGGATGGCAATCGTTTCTTTTAGTACATGGTTCCATATTCTTAATAGCAGGTTCAATAGGTATTTGGCTGTTTTACGTACAGCACACCTTCGAGGATTCTTATTTTGAAGAAGATAAAGATTGGGAATATGTGAAAGCGGCAGTGGAAGGGAGTTCGTTTTATAAACTTCCCAAAATCCTGCAATTTCTAACTGGTAATATTGGATTTCATCATGTTCACCATTTAAGTCCAAGAGTACCTAACTATAAACTAGAAGAGGCACACAATAATACGCTTCCTTTAAAAAATGTACCAACGATTACTCTTGCTACAAGTTTGCGTTCAATTCGTTTCCGTCTATGGGATGAGAAAAGTAACAATTTTGTTAGCTTTAAAGACGTCAAAAAATTAGTGAAAAACAATGTTTCTATTCCAGTAAAATCAGAACTATAACTTCACCACATATAACTGACTCCCCTTAATCATTTTCGATTTAAGGGGAGTTTTTGTTTAACTAGTAGATGCACGATATGGAGAAAATTTAAATGATTTAAATTGTAATTGCGGAGGATTAGGAAATAGTAGGTATTAATATAAGGATACAATAAAAATATTATGTTAACAATTTGAGACGATTGATATTACTTTTTTCAATAGATTTATGCTTAGTCTCTGAGTATATTTCATCTGGTGTGCATCATGTCTTACAAGAAACGTGTCTGCAGCAAATACATATGAAAATGATGTTACCTTAATAAATAAAAGTGTATTACGCTATGAAATAAATGATAATAAGAACAGGTGAATTATTTTAGAATAACAAAATACAAAACGGACAAACTCAATTATCCTTGAATTTGTCCGTTCAGTTACTGGTGAAAAAGGAGGAGTATGTAAATGAAATGTGCATATAGTCTAAAACTGTTTAAAGATATGTGAATGTATTTAAAGTAGGTTTCTTTACACTTATTTATTACTTTTTAGTTTGCCTAGATAGTTCAACAGACTTTTGTGTACAACGCTGCATAGCTGAAATGATGGCTGTTCGTAAGCCTTTTTCCTCTAATGTTGCTACAGCTTCTATTGTCGTTCCGCCTGGGGAACAAACCATATCTTTCAATGCACCTGGATGCATTCCGGTTTCTAGTACCATTTTTGCAGAGCCTAACACAGCTTGAGCTGCGAATTTATATGCTTGATTTCTTGGCATACCATCTAGTACAGCAGCATCTGCCATCGCTTCTATAATCATATATACGTATGCTGGCGAAGAACCACTTACAGATGTTACAACATCCATTAATTTTTCGCTTACGATCTCTGTTTGACCAAAACTATTGAAAATGTTTAGTATATCTTCTAAATCTTTTTCTGTAACCATTTCATTAGGACATAACGCAGACATTCCTTCTCCAACAAGAGCAGGTGTATTAGGCATTACTCGTACAACCCTTAACTTTTTATGAAAAGCATCCTCAGTACTTTTAATGCTTTTTCCTGCAGCGATCGTTACGACGATAACATCGTTTTTGATCACTTCTTTTATTTCGTTAATTATTGATGCGTATAGGTCTGGTTTAATTGATAAAATTAAAATATCAGCATTTTTAGCTACTTCATTGTTGTCAGTAGTTGTAGTTAGTCCATATTTTTCACTAACATGTTTTAAATTAGTAGTGTTTAAATCTGAACAAATGATTTCATTTGAAGACACTATATTTTTGTTTATCATCCCGCCAATCATAGCCATTCCCATATTTCCGCATCCGATGAATCCAATTTGTTTGTCCATAATAACTCAATCTGGCTCCTTTTATCATAAATTATATCAATCTGATATCATTATTATTCTAAAATAACAATGATATCTCCATGCAATATAAAGAAACATTTTAAGAGAGTGTGTGCCTTTTTGCAATACAAAATATAAAAAAATTATATTCGATATTAAGTAAGTACACGCATTATATTTAAAGGTTTTATGTTATCCCGCTATTTGTGGACAGTAAAACTCCCACCTCAAAATTCAGGTGGAGCAAAGAAGTTAGGTGGGAGTCGGGCTGACTGTAAACGCCCGATTGGTGAAGGCTAATAATCAGTGGGGGATGAACACCCCCCACTGATTAAAGTTTCACTTTATATACCTTGGTATGGAGAACAATATATGTTATTAATCGCATGAATGGCAGGAGAGATTTTTTAAAAAGATTTTATGTTTATGAATATGAGTATAGTTATATCAATTTTCACTATCATCCAGTATGTCCATAATCTCATACAAGAAACTTGTCGTCATATTCATTTTGCAAAATATCTCTTGACACAAAAACGAAATATATAGCATAATATAAAAAATTAAATTAAAAATCGTTGAAGGGAAATAGTACATATGTCTTCTTGCGAAAGAGAGTGGAATTCACCGGCTGAAAGATTCCTCGTATAGAATGTATCGAACCTATCCCTGAGTCTTAAATGAAAGTTTAGGCGTACGCCTGCGTTATAGGCGCCAAGTGGATATCTATGTATATCAATTAAGGTGGTACCGCGGAACAATGATCGTTTCGTCCTTTTTATTTTATTAAGGGCGAAGCGGTCATTTTTATTTTGCCCTTTAATACTATAGGTGCAGCATTGATGAGGATAGACATAGCTGCAAACTGTATAAATAAAAGTGTAATTTATCCCGCATTAACGGGCAGTAAAACTCCCACCTCAAAATTCAGGTGGAGCAAAGAAGGTAGGTGGGAGATCAACTGCCCATAAATGCCCGATTGGTTCAACTAATAATCAGTGGGGGGATGAACAAAACCCCCACTGATTAAAGTTTCACTTTATAAAAACTTTGATTTTAGACTTGGGGGATAAAAAGTGAAAAAACAACGAATTGTTGTAAAGATTGGGAGTAGTTCCTTGGCAGCGAGTCATGGAGGCATCTGTAAAGAACAACTTTCAGATCACGTTGCCGCATTGGCACGATTGAAAGAGGAAGGGCATGAAGTTTTGTTGATTACATCTGGGGCAGTCGCTGCAGGTTTTTCTGCTCTAGGGTATCCTAGTAGACCTGTGACAATTAAAGGGAAACAGGCTGCTGCCGCTGTCGGGCAAAGTTTATTAATGCAGGCGTACACGGAGGAATTCCGTAAATATGGTATCGTTACTGCACAACTTTTACTAACGAGAAGTGACTTTTCTAGAAAAGAACAATACAGTAACGCTTACGCTACTTTAGGAGAGCTACTAAATCGTTCCGCTCTTCCTATAATCAATGAAAATGATTCCATTTCTTTAGAAGAGCTGACGTTCGGTGATAATGATATGCTGTCAGCTTTAGTAAGCGGACTTGTTTCGGCGGATATGCTCATGATTTTTACAGATGTGAACGGTTTATATGACCAAAATCCTCAGAAAAATGCGGATGCGAAAAAATATCATTTCCTTCCTGAGGTAACGGAAGAAATTGCTTCTCTTGCAGGAGATGCTGGCTCAAAACTTGGGACTGGCGGTATGAAATCAAAAATCGATGCTGCAAAGACGGCACTATCTCTTGGAGTGAGTGTATTTATCGGAACGGGATGTGGACAGGAGAAGTTTTTAGATGTTATGAAGGGAAAAGGTGATGGAACATATATCGGGAATGCTCCTCAAAAAGTGATTAAGATGAACAAGCAATGGATCGCCTTACATTCGCTCGTTAGCGGACAAATTGAAGTAGATGCCGGGGCAGCTACCGCTATCATTCAGCATGGAAAGAGCCTTCTTCCTGCTGGTGTTACAAATGTGTCAGGATTTTTCCAAGTGGGCGAAGTTGTTGAGGTAATCACGCAACAAGGGCGAGTAATAGGAAAAGGACAATGCACATATAGTGCAGAGGAACTAAGGGATCTAAAAGGTATGCAAAGCCAAGATATTCAAGCAAGAGGCGAAAGGCATAGCTATGAAGTCATCCATAGAGATCATTGGGTTTCATTTTAAGAATAGAGACCGTTCTAATTCTAATAAGTAGGATAGTGCATTACTAGCGTTAAAAAGATCTCAAATTTTATACTGATTAACCTTAAAAAAGGAGGAAATAAAAATGAATGAAGTGTTGGCAAAGGGGAAAAAGGCGAAAGAGGTTGCTAGAGAACTTGTGCTTAAATCTACAAATCAAAAAAACGAAGCACTTGCTGCGATTGCTGATCAGTTAATAGTAGAAACAGCTTATATTTTAGAGGAAAACAAACGGGATATTGAAGAAGGTAAGGCGAAAGGATTTTCTGAGTCTCTTCTTGATCGTCTTATGCTGAATGAACAGCGTATCATCGATATGACAGAGGGCATTAAGCAGTTAATTGATTTACGTGATCCTGTTGGAGAATGTGTAAGTGCATGGGAACGACCAAATGGACTATCTATTCAGGAGATGCGCGTACCACTTGGTGTTGTCGGAATGATTTACGAGGCAAGGCCGAATGTGACAGTGGATGCGGCTACAATTTGCTTAAAAACAGGAAACGCAGTAATACTACGTGGTAGTTCTTCTGCTATTCATTCTAACAAAGCCATCGTTAGCGTTATTCACCGGGCGCTCAAACAAACAAGCTTGCCTTCAGAAAGTGTACAGCTCATAGAAGATACAACGCGCGATAGTGCAAAGCAGTTGTTTACATTGAATGAGTACTTGGATGTTCTTATCCCAAGAGGCGGCAAGCAGTTAATAGATACTGTAGTGAGAGAAGCATCTGTTCCAGTACTTGAAACAGGTGCGGGAAATTGTCATGTTTTTATTGATGAAACAGCGGATAAACAAATGGCATTTGATATTATTGTAAACGCAAAAACGCAGCGTCCATCTGTATGTAATGCAATTGAAACGATTATACTTCATGAGAATTGGGCGCAGCAATTTGGTAGCGAGCTGTTTTCTTCCTTGAAGGAAAGAGGCGTGGAGCTACGTGGTGATAAGAAAGCATTGGCAATTGATTCTTCTATTGCATTAGCTTTAGAAGAGGATTGGGAAACAGAGTTTTTATCTCTCACGCTAGCAGTTAAAGTAGTTTCTACAGTAGAAGAAGCGATTCATCACATAAATACGTATGGATCCATGCATTCCGAAGCGATTATTACAGAGAACGAGGAAAATGTCAGCAAGTTTTTCACATCCGTTGATGCCGCAGCGATTTATCATAATGCATCGACTCGTTTTACAGATGGATCTGAATTCGGATTCGGCGCAGAAATTGGCATCAGTACACAAAAGCTACACGTAAGGGGACCAATGGGGCTACCTGCATTGACTTCCACAAAATATGTGATTCGTGGAAGTGGACAGATTCGGAGATAAGAATTATAAAAGAACAATCAAAATAATTTAATGAAGACACCCAATTTAATTCGGGTGTCTTTTGTAATTAAAACGAAATCAATATTCATTTACCATACAAAAAGCCCCACAAGCATAGCACTTAATAAGGAAACAGCCATTCCGCTAACAAGAAGCTTCCAAACATTTTTACCGATTATCGATGATTTTTCTCCGCCAAATAATGAATTGTAAGTTCCGTAGATCATACCTACTGTACTAAAGTTAGCAAAAGAAGCTAGAAATGTAGTTGCAACCGCAATCGTATGCGGCTGTAAAGAATTTAGGTTTGATTTTAAATCCATCATTGCAACAAATTCATTCGTTGTTATTTTTATCCCCATTAATTCTGCTACATACATAGCATCTTTGCCTGATAAACCAAGTAAAAAAGCGAAGGGACTAAAGATAATCGAGAAGATTTTTTGAATTGTTAAACCTGCTACAAAAAAGCTTAAAATACCATTTAAACATGCTGTTAAAGCTACATATCCAATTACCATAGCTAAAATAACGATAACCATATTCATTCCGACTAACATACTGTTAGAAATAGTAGAAAAGAAATCTTTTTTTTCATTTTTTGAAGGTTTATAAATAACATCTTCTTCTTTAGTAACTTCAATAGGATTTAAAACATTGGCTAAAATTAATGCGTTAATACAGTTTAAAGGAATAGCGCTGAAAATATATGTTGCTGGAACCATTGATAGATAAGCACCAAGAATGGATCCGCTGACGCTACTCATACTCATAATTCCAAAAGTCAACAAACGATTTTCTTTTAAAACAGATAATTGATCACGAACAACTGCAAGTGCTTCCGTATTTCCTAAAAACATCATTTGAATGGAAAAGAAGCTTTCTAACTTTGGTAAACGAGAAATCTTTGAAATGATTGCACCTACTTTATCAATAATCCAAGTTAAGACTCCAAAATACGAAAGAATATCAAAAAAAGTGATAACAAAAATGATAGGAAGTAATGCGCTAAAGAAGAAATCAACTGTTTGATTTTCCATAGCTGAAGGAAATGCAAATCGAATACCTTCATTCGCACATGAAAGTAGCCAACTGAAAAATGACGCAATTTTATTAATTATAATACTGCCTAATTTCGTGCCTAACATAAACCACGTAATAAAAAGCTCCAATATTATTAGAATAACGATTGGTCTCCATTTTATTTGTTTTTTATTAGGCGAACATAGAAAAACGATTAATATTACAACAAAAATCCCTAACATATTTAATATGAAATGCATGTCAACAACTCCTTGAGGCTTATTATTTGTATATAAAAAAGCCTCTATTCTTCCAAATTTGGATTATGATCAGAAGTTATGAAGAATGTAAATTATGTTTGGGATTAGTCTATTTCAATTTATGTACTAAAAATTAATGTTTTTTCGCTTTATAAAGGATATGTATTAATAATGTAAAGCAACAAAATAAATCTATTGGTAGAACGAAGGACAATAATTATTGGAAGTATGATAAAATTTTCTAAACTAATAACTGTGTCCATTTTTAAATTGTTTAGGTGAAATACCAGTATGTTTTTTAAAGACCTTTGTAAAATGACTTTGGTCATGGAAATTTAATAGTGTGGAGATTTCTGATATAGAATGTTTTGTATAGGTCATTAAGCTTTTTGACTCATCTATCTTAGCACGCTGAATATATTCGCCTAATGAAATTCCAACTTCTTTCTTGAAAAGGGAAGATAGATAACTAGGATTTAATACGACTATTTCTGCTAGATGGGATAGTGTAATATCTTCGTAAAGATGAGTAAATATATAATTTTGGCATATGTTTATAGGCTTTGAATGTTTTTGCATTTTCCCGTTTTTAACTCGTTCTGAGAACTCAAGTAAAGCATTCTCTAAAAATGGGGAAATGGCTTCACTTTTTTTTATTTCTTCGAGTTTTTGAATTAATAAATCACTGAGGGTATATGCGATTTCAGGGAATAGTCCACCATCTATAGCCGACCTTGTCGCAAGTGTAATTGCTGCGATGGCAGAATTTTTCTGGCTTCGCAGGTGACTTGTTTTTGACAACACCCCAAGATCTCCTGATTCAGGTAATTTTCTTAGATTTTTAATTAAATCATCCTTTTTTCCTTCCTTAATACACTCAAATATTTTCCTTTCAACTAGTGGATCGATATGAGTTAATGTACTTTGACGTTGCTCCGATATATGTATAGCGGGCTGTTCAATCTCAAAATCATCCTTTTTTAACAGTATATTTTTTTGCAAAATATCAGCAATGTCTAATTTTTGTTGATACAGCATGTAATAAAGAACCATGCTTATATTTAAAAATTGCAAATTGCTTAAAACAGGGAGAGATTGATAATAGCGAATCATTTCCTCTTTGTTTATTTTTAGTTGAAGATCATTAACGATTCCTTTAATTGAGGTTTCTAATAACCTGGAATAAAGGACTGGTCCAACGATGATATTCCCGCAAAGTTGATCGTTTAAACGTAAGTTAATTGAGAAAAAATTTTCAAGAAAGGCAGTCTCTTCAAGTACCGGAAAAGTATAGGGTGGATTTCCCTTAAATAGTTGATTAAATAACGCCTCTTTTGAAGAATACAAAGGGTTATGCTGAAAATTGGGCGAGATTTCAAATGCCAAATCCCCTTTGTTATCAATGAAAAAGATAGGTGTTTTATGTATGTCAAAGACTAGCTTACAAATATAATATAAATCTTCAAGTTTGGAGCAATTCATTATTTTAACCTCTATTCTTTAAGCATTAGCCTATATATGTACAAGTTAAAATCCTCTCCTAAGCAAAGGTTTTAAAATAAGAGCGAAAGAGAGTACGGTTTAACCATAAATATAATCAGCTAAAATTTTTACCAATATTCTAAAAAATATACCATAATATCTAAAGAATAATAACTATAATGACATTAAGAAAGCGTTTGCTTAATTATTTTTTAGGAGGGCTATCATGAAAAGAGATATTAAGAAAATCATTTCACAAATGACATTAGAAGAAAAGGCAAGTCTATGTTCTGGATTAGACTTTTGGAATACAAAAGGGATTGAGCGATTAGGAATTCCTTCAATTATGGTAACTGATGGACCACACGGACTTAGAAAACAGGCAGAGGGAGCAGATCACTTAGGGATTTATAACAGTATTCCAGCGACTTGTTTCCCTTCAGCGGTAGGGTTAGCAAGTACATGGAATAAAGAATTAATAAAACAAGTAGGAGTTGCATTAGGAGAAGAATGTCAGGCTGAAAATGTAGGAGTTCTCCTTGGACCAGGTGCAAATATTAAACGTTCGCCGCTATGCGGAAGAAACTTTGAATATTTTTCAGAGGACCCATATTTATCATCACAAATGGCTGCAAACCATGTGAAAGGCGTACAAAGTCAAGGGGTTGGAACGTCATTAAAACATTTCGCTGCTAATAATCAGGAGCATCGCAGAATGTCAGTAGATGCAATTGTTGATGAAAGAACA
This sequence comes from Bacillus sp. NPDC057893, assembly GCF_042796455.1. Classification (NCBI taxonomy): domain Bacteria; kingdom Bacillati; phylum Bacillota; class Bacilli; order Caryophanales; family Bacillaceae; genus Bacillus; species Bacillus sp. NPDC057893. The sequence continues at coordinate 160,578 of NZ_JBHVNG010000004.1, forward strand.
TTGCGTGAAATCTATCTTGCTAGCTTTGAAGATGTTATTAAGGAAGCACAGCCTTGGACAGTAATGAGCGCTTACAACAAAGTGAATGGTGAATACGCTTCGGAAAATAACTATTTATTAAATGATATTTTAAAAGATGAATGGGGATTTGAAGGTTTTGTCGTTTCTGATTGGGGTGCAGTAAATGAGCGTGTTGCAAGTCTAGCGAACGGTTTGGAGTTAGAAATGCCTTCAAGCTTTGGAATTGGTGAGAAGAAAATTGTTGATGCAGTTAACTGTGGTAAGCTATCTGTAGAAAAGCTTGATCAAGCAGTAGAGCGTCTACTTTACATTATTTTTAAAGCTTATGATAACCAATTAGAAAACGCTGTATATAGTAAGGACGCGCATCATCAGCTTGCAAGAGAAGTTGCAAGTGAAAGTATGGTTATGTTACAAAATGAAGATTCCATTCTTCCGCTGAAAAAAGAGGGAACGGTAGCGGTAATTGGAGGGTTTGCAAAGCAACCACGTTTTCAAGGCGGCGGAAGCTCTCATATTAATCCAACAAAGCTTGAAAGTATTCTTGAAGAAATTGAAACGGTATCAGGTGAAAAAACGAACATATTATTTTCCCAAGGCTATGACATTGCCAGTGATGATGTAAATGAAAGCATGGTTAACGAAGCGAAAAAAATAACAGAGCGAGCAGATACAGCGGTCCTTTTCGTTGGACTTCCAGATCGTTATGAGTCAGAAGGCTTTGATCGAAAGCATTTACAGATGCCAGAAAATCACGTGCAATTAATTGAGGCGATCGCTGAAGTTCAAAGTAATATCGTTGTAGTTTTAAGTAACGGTGCTCCAATTGAAATGCCATGGATAGGTAAAGTAAAAGGAATACTTGAAGGCTATTTAGGTGGACAAGCATTAGGCGGAGCGATTGCTGATTTATTATTTGGTGATGTGAATCCAAGCGGGAAATTAGCGGAAACATTCCCGAAAGTGTTAAGCGATAATCCTTCTTACTTAAACTTCCCTGGTGAAGGTGACAAAGTGGAATACAAAGAAGGTGTGTTCGTTGGATATCGTTATTACGATGCAAAAAATATTGAACCGTTGTTCCCATTTGGTTTTGGTTTAAGCTATACAAATTTTGAGTATAGTAATCTTTCAATAAATAAGAAAGAGATAACGGATACGGACACTGTTTCTATCAGTGTTAACGTGAAAAATACTGGTAGTACGGCAGGGAAAGAAATTGTTCAGCTTTATATAAAAGATGTTGAAAGTAGTATGACTCGTCCTGAAAAAGAGCTAAAAGGATTTGAAAAAGTAGAATTGCAGCGGGGAGAAGAAAAAACGGTTAGCTTTACTTTAAATAAAAGATCATTTGCGTATTATAATGTTGAATTAAAGGACTGGCATGTTGAAACAGGTGAATTTGAAATTTTAGTAGGAAAGTCTTCAAAAGAGATCGTTTTACATGATAGCATGTATGTTCAATCAACGACTATAATTCAAAAACCAGTGCATCGTAATACTTTATTAGGGGACATATTTGCGGACCCAATCTTAGCACCAATCGCAAAAGGACTTATGGAAAAAGCATTAAAAGACAGTCCGTTTGGTAGTATGGCTGAAGGGGATAGTGATGTCTCTGAAATGATGGACGCTATGCTGAACTATATGCCATTACGAGCATTAGTGAACTTTAGCGCAGGTGCTTTTACAGAAGAAATGTTAAGTGAAATAATTGGGCTATTGAACGATGCGCAGATGAACTAATAAGTGTGAATGAATTGTATTAATGGGCGGTAAGACTCCTACCTCAAAACTTGGTGAATACGAGGAAGTGAGGCGGGAGATAATGGCCCGGAAATGCCCGGTTGGTTTGGGTTAATAATCAGTGGGGATGGACAAAATCCCACTGATTAAAGTTTTATTTTATCCATGTAGGACGTTTCTCCAACATAAAAAAAAGCAAATGAGAGTTAGAATCTCATTTGCTTTTTTTTGTACTTATTCTGCTAAATATAGAATCATATGCTTGTCTATCATCTTTAATCATCGCTTATAAATATGAACGATGAGCTGGCCATGAACCTTGGAGTTTACGAAGTTGTACAATTTGTCCTGTATGATAAGCATCGTGCAAAAGGATATTCAGATATTGTTGCCAAACTGGTAGAGACGGACTTGGTTGATCCAGTTCTGCTTCTTGAAGGGATGTTAATGAAGATTGCAAGGCATCATGTACTTGAAGCGTTCGCTTCACTGTTTGTTGCCACGCTTCATCATCATTAGGTCCACCTTGGACAAACGTGTCATCATTATTTTGTGGAGCAACAAATGTGTCATCTTGATGTAAGCGGGAAAGTAAGCGCTCTTTAAAGATTAGTAAATGGTTTGTATTTTCCCAAATCGTATTACTGGCCTTTCCTTCTGGTTGCCAACATGCTTGGGCAGCGGTAAGATTCTTTAACGCTTCAGATATCGGTGGATACCATTCTTCTTCGTAAAAAACTTGCTTGACCCCATTTTGTAATATTTCTTTTTTACCCATTCGTATAGCCTCCTTAACTATGAGATAGACCAACAATAAGTGTTAGATAAATTAGGTAGGAACGTACCTACTTATCATCTGATTGATGTTTGGAAGTTTTTAAAAGAACAATATGGCGCTGGTGTAGTAATTGCAGAAATAAACTTATGCTTTCTAAATCATTTTTCTTAATGCAATAAATTCTCCTTTTCCTTCAATAAACCTGCCTCATAGTTGAACAAGGAAATCAACTGCAGCTTAAGTTTAAAAATTTGTAGCAATATAAAGTTTCAGAAGGTTTTAAAATTCTAAAAAGTTAGAAGGTATAATTCGATAAATATAGAATTTAATACATAGCAAATAAGGAGGGGATAACATGGAAGTCTTTCACGTAACGAGTAGAAAGAGGGAAACGTACAACATTCAAATGAGGTATTCGATACTTTTCGAATGTGCACTTGGTATTGCGGCAATTACTCATAAGAGGTTAATCGACACGCTTGAAAAGTCTCAAAGCGAATGGGAAGAAATAAGACAATCTTTATCACATGAAATGGTGGAGCATTTGCAATTTGTTGAGAAGCACAATACGTGGAAAGCGTTGCTACAGTTACTGTATGATGGAGATTTTACGGATTTATCTCAGTTTGTTCATAATATCAATTCGTTATCGGAAGTAGATTTTAAATATGTGTGTTTACCGTTTTTAGGAGAAATCCATCAAGAAAAAAGACGTTTAGCATCTAGCGGAGAAATTTCAGCGGTACAAGAATTAATGGAGCTAACGCATGAACATCAATTTTTTTCTACGTATATTGAGTTTATATGTAATGTAGACGTCCAGTTATTAAAGAGGCATTTAATTAATGCTATGACAGGATGGTATGAGGGTGTTATTAAGAAAGAAGAAGAGCAACTGCTCTCTATATTAAAGCGAGATTATGAAGCGAAAAATGAAATGAATAAAAAGATGAAACCGGAAGAGTTTGTCGAGTGGGCGACTGGTGGAGTGAACTATATGCCAGAGCCAAGTGTCCATCACGTACTTCTTATCCCGCAAATGACGTACAGACCGTGGAACATAGAAGCGGATATTGAAGATACGAAAGTGTTTCATTATCCGGTCGCAAATGAAAGTATACATCCAGAAGATCCATATGAGCCGAGTTATTTTTTAGTTCATAAACATAAGGCGCTCGGGGATGAGGCAAGACTCCGTATTGTAAAATTACTATTTGAACAAGAGCGTACGCTGCAAGATATAACGGAAAGATTACAACTAGGAAAATCGACAGTACATCATCATTTGAAACTTTTACGTTCCGCAAAGTTAGTAGATATTCATGACGGGAAATATGTGTTGAGGAAGAAAGCAGTGCAGTCGTTAGCGAAAGAATTAGATACATTTTTGAATAGATAATATACAACGAGAATGTACATAAAGGGAGGAATTTAATAGAAAAGTTGGTGAGCTATAGTGAAAAGTGTATTGAAAAACCGTTCATTCTTTTATATGTGGATTGGTAGTGCAATTTCAGAATTAGGCGGGGCTTTCGGGACGTTATGTAATTCAATTCTTGTATATGAGTTAACAGGATCGAAAACAGCATTAAGCAGTATGTGGTTACTATATTTAATTCCTTCTCTTATACTGCAACTTATAAGTGGGCCATTTATTGATAAATGGAGCCGAAAGTGGATTATGATTTTTTCACAATGGATGCGGGCATCTGTTTTCTTACTGCCTTTGGCGATGCTAGTTACTAGCAGTATAGAAGTTTGGCACATTTACGTTGTCCAAATTATAGTTGGTCTCATTACGCCTCTTTATACCCCTGCGAGCCAAGCGATTACACCAACTGTTGTGAATAAAGAGCAGCTTCAAAACGCGAATGCGTATATTGATGGGATGACTCGTCTTATGATGTTTCTTGCGCCAGTATTAGGTGGTATCGTTATTAAATTCATTGGAATCAAATTAACAATGTTGTTCGTATGTGTTTGTCTATTCATTAGTGGAGGATTGTTACTTTTCATAAAAGAAAAAAGAGTAAAACAAGAATTGAGAAAAACGTGGCTAGAACAGTTTCTTCACGGTTTTACATACTTTTTCACAAAACCAATAATCGTTTGGCTCGGTGTATTTCTTACTTTCGTACAGTTTGGAGTAGGGGTAACGATGGTCACAAACCTTCCTTATATAAAAGATGACCTGGCAGCGGGATATGCGGAGTACGGTTACTTCATGGCAGGTTTCCCGCTTGGCTACGTAGTTGGTTCCATATTAGTTGGAAAAGTAACATATAAAAGTCGGCGTATACTTATGCTCGGAGGATTGTTTATAGGGGGCCTCACATACATTTCTCTAGGGTTCAATCATAGTATTATAATTGCGGTAATAATTGAAATAATTGCAGGGATTTGTATTGCATTTTTCAATGTTCATAACACGACGATATGCCAACAAGTCGTTCCAAATCATATGATAGGAAAAGTATTTTCAGTGCGGTTATTTTTCATACGATCCGCTATGCCATTAGGGGTGTTATTAGGAGGAATACTGAGTGAAATGTGGGGAGTGAGAGTGTTATATTTTATAATTGGTTCGATTATATGTGTCACTTCTTTAATAGGAATATTGCTCCCATATTTCAAATTTTTAGATGAGGCGATTGAGGAGAAATCAGCATAATTCTAAAAATTTGAAACTTTTTAATTGAAAATAATTATCATAATCAATTATAATGGAAGAATACTAGTAATCGTATTACAAAGAGGGAGTGGAATATATGTTTATCGAAACAAAGACATTTACAGTAAAAGAAGGCACATCTAATATAGTTGTAGAACGTTTTACTGGAGAAGGAATTATTGAAAAATTTGAAGGATTCATCGACTTAAGTGTTCTCGTTAAAAAAGTAAGACGCGGAGACGAAGAGGTAGTAGTTATGATTCGCTGGGAATCTGAAGAAGCATGGAAGAACTGGGAAACGAGTGAAGAGCATTTAGCTGGACATAGAGCGGGCCGTGGTAAGCCGAAGCCAGATCATATCATTAACGTTGAGCATGGGGTTTATTATGTGAAATCATCGAAATCGGCTTATCAGAAGTCGTAAAAATACATTTGCTTAATTATAATCTTTCAAATAAATAACCATCTATCTGTTTACTGATAGATGGTTATTTATATTGAATAAAGAGAACGATTCGCATGTGATGTAAGAAGAATTAACGGACAGGTTAAAAATAGAAATGCTATAATGTAACTCGATCAGTGAGAAAATTAGGAGGGATAATAGTGGTTCAATCGATAGTTCATATTGCATTAGTAGTAAAAGACTATGATGAGGCAATAGAGTTTTATACAAAGAAACTAAATTTCACATTAGTTGAAGATATTTATCAGCCAGAAGAAAACAAACGGTGGGTAGTGGTATCTCCTCCAGGTTCAGTCGGCACTACAATATTACTAGCCAGGGCATCTAAACCTGAGCAAGAGCCCTTTATTGGTAACCAATCAGGTGGTAGAGTATTTCTTTTCTTAAATACTGACGATTTTTGGAGAGATTATAATGAAATGATTTCAAGAGGAATAGAATTTGTGAGAGAACCGAAAGAGCAATCATACGGAATTGTTGCAGTATTTAAGGATTTATACGGGAATTTATGGGATCTGTTGCAACTAAAGGATGATCACCCAATTGCACAAAGAATTAATAGAAAGCAATGCGACTAAGCATTTCACACGTATGTGCAAATAAAATAGAGCTTGGTATGTAACAATTAGCAGTGTGTATAATGGAAATGTATGAGAAAAAATATAATTCAAAATCGTTTAAAAGGTGTTTGCTTATTTTAGAAACTGAGAAATATCGATCTATTCTTATAAGAATTATATTACGCGCTCGATAACTTGGAGGGTAGAAATGATAGAAAACCTTTCATTTATTACATATGAAAACCATAAAGAGTTAGTACATAAAACTCTAAATGAATATATGGCTAGAAATGAATTAAGTGGATTAATGCTTATCGGATCTGTCGCAAGAGGTGATGCTTGCCCTGAATCAGATTTAGACTTCTATATTCTTTTAGAGGGCGGACAAAAGAAAGATTTTCATTCTGAAATGAGAGATGATATTTTAATTGAATATAAGTATGCAGATTTTGATCAAGTTCAATTAAACTTTAAAAATAATCCAATGGAATTATACTCTTTTCTAGAAGGAGAAATTTTATTTGATAGTAACGGTGAGTTGAAAAGGTTAAAGGAAATAGCTCAACATAAATATGAAAATTATTCTGTTTCTAGTGATAAAGTAAAAGGCATTTCTCATTGGTTACATAGTTCGCTTATTAAAATTCAGGCTGCTTTGAAAGCAAACGATGAGTTAAAAGCTTCATACATAGTTCACACATCAATGTGGACATTGCTAGAGGGAATATGGGCTATTAATAACAGACCAACACCTCCAGCTGGATCTGCTTTAAGGTATATTCAAGCATTATCTATTAAACCGACTAATTTTGATGATTTACTTAATAAAGTGTTTTTAGGAGATACGACAGAGCGGATCTTTTCAGCAATTTCCTTGATTGAGTGGATTTTACTTAATTTGGAGAATAAATAATATGGCTATAACACTTGTCAACTTATATAGGTAAATCGATACTCCATGTCGAATTGTTCATATGATTGCATTCCTTTCGAAAAACGTTCTAAGCTATAGGAAAAAGCATAAGACTATAAAAAAGTCTTAGACGGTATATCTTTCTTTACATATGTAAGTGTTATCAATATGAGTATATATACCCTCTGCTTAAAAGGAGATGAGTAAATGAAGTTAAATCATATGAATCTATGTGTTGATGATTTATCAGAAGCGAGACATTTCTTTGAAACATTTTTTGATTTTCAATTTTTGGAGCAAAAGGGAAAGGCACTAGTAGTGATGAGTGATGAGAGTGGATTTATACTTGTGCTAAGCGATCCAAAAGCATTTAAGGGGAATAAGGAAGTTATGTATCCGGAAGCTTTTCATATTGGTTTTTTAGTGGATACTTCAAGTGAAGTTGATCATGCATATAATCGTTTAGTAGCTGGTGGCATTGAAATAGACAAGGAACCGTATGCAATGAGAGGTAGTAGTTATGGTTTTTATTTTACAATGTTTAATGGATTGTTAATTGAAGTGTCTTGCCTTGACTATAAAGATGGTAAGAAAGTCTTAAAACTCAATAGCAATCATCAAGAGTAATCGTTTGAAGATATATATAGCCCCTTATCCAGTTTGGAAAGGGGCTTGTTATCATAATGCTCGTTATTCAAAAAGCTAAATTTAATCATTTGAACTACTCTCACTTAACAGGTTAACTAGCTGTTTTTTTAGTTAAGGTAAATAATAGGGGAAATATGGAGGTGTCAATGTGTTGGCTTGAAATAAAGTTTAATCAAAAACACTCCACAAACCCATATTATATGGATTATTCTCTAGCAGTTTTCAGTTATGGTGTTATAAAAAAGTTTAATCATTTTCTCAAAGAAATCAGTTATATAGAAAAATTCTAGGTCACGGTTAAGTTTTTTAAGTCACATTTAAGTTGTTTACTTCACAATCAGTGAGCTAGGCCAAAAAACATAATTCTTAAAATACAAATTCGTTCAGGAGCTGAAATCCAATATTTCCTTTCTGTTAAATCATTTATGATGGACCTATGAGATTTCACCAAAGTCTAGTGTACTTCCTGTTTCTACTAAAGTCTTTGTATTATTTAATATCATCCACCAGGCCTTGTTGCTGTTCTCATAATAAGGATCATCTTCTTTCCATTGGTCATGAATGAGTATTAATTTCGTGCATGATCCAATAGGCTTTAGAATATAAGAAATTCTTGACTCAAATGCACGATCATCTTTCATATAAGACTTTCCAGGATAGTGAGTAAATCGAAGTAACTGATTTGGTTCATGTTCCAATACGTTTCCGTATACATGCACCGTTTCATTTCCATCTAATCCAGGACCTACATATTCCAAGAGATCGCCCACTTGGAATGTAGATCGAATGATGGACCCATAATAAATTTGTTTTGTACCCTCAGGAGAGATCAATGCCTTCCAAACTGCCTCTGGTGAGCCTGCAATATAAAATTCATACATCAAATTCTTCATGATTTTTATGCCTCCTAAAAATTTAATTCGCTACATGTACATTATAAAAAAACTTCACTGACAATTACGGTCAGTGAAGTGAAGGGTTTTTATAATGATTGAATAATTCAAAGCTGATAGTTGCCAATCTTTCTTGTAATAAAGTTGGTTCCAGAATGCTAATAGATTTACCATAAGGGAGAAGGAAGTAAGGTACAAAAGTATGAATAGACTCTATATCAACCTTAAAAAGAGCTTGATTGTTTTTTCGTTCTATTAAAGCATGGTTAAATAACCAATGCTGACATAAATCATCAAGCGCATGTGGCATGCCTTGGATACGGACAGAAATGAGTTCTTTAAGTTGGTTTGAATCAGGTAAAATGTCTTTTAGAAAGAAAGAACGCGCTGAAAATTCCAAGGGCCGATCAAATTTTTTATCTGTTCTGGATAATGATTGAATACGATCGATTCGAAAACTTCGAATTTCTTTACGCAGATGGCAATAAGCCACTGTGTACCACTTGCCTTTCCAATAAACAAGACCATAAGGATCAATATGACGTGATTGAGGTTCGATTTCTCCACCCTTATGATAAACAATAAATAACCTATAACTTTCGGCAACAGAAATTTCTAAATCTTGAAGAATAGATTTCAAAGAGGGTTCGACAGTAGGATGGATGACTTCAAACCCTCTTAAATGACGATTGATATGATTCAATTGTTCCTCATTTGTATACATTTTCAATTTAGAAATTGATGCATCTAGCGCTTCACTAAAGGGATACCCTGCATCTATTGCAAATTTTGCAGCATGGACAAGCGCTTTCTGCTCATCCAAATTAAAAAACAAAGGTGCCTTTGTAAACTCATTCAGTAAACTGTACCCACCATTATGCCCTGCATCTGAAATAATTGGTACTCCACTTGCACACAGAGCATCAATATAGCGGTACACCGTACGAATACTGATTTCTAATTCCTCTGCTAATTCCTTAGCAGTCAATTGTTTTCTCGTTTTGAGGAGCCATAAAATAGAAAGCATGTTAACCATTTTAGACATATATAGACATTCCTTTCGCAAAGATTCAAGATAAGCATTCTACATTAGTATAAAACATTCTGCTTCTCTATTAATCATATTCCAATTACACAATCTGGTCCTTTAGTGGAGTAACTTTATTACTACCCAATAGTTCCTTAATCAGCCTTTCAGTTCCGATCTTCTTTTCATTTTTCACTATTAATACACGCCTTTAGATAAATAGATTAAAAGGGATACAATAACGCATCTTTTAGTCAGAAATCCGACTTATGAGACAGCTCCTTTATTTATTAATCTAACTGAATTTCAAATTCAAGCACAGCTTGATCTTTCATAAACGGCATACTTTGGTCTTTAAATCGTAAGCTTATTCCAGACAAATTATCAGGAAGAGCAGGAGATACAATAAATTGGTAGCTCACATGTCCATCTGTTCCAGTCCATCCTTCTGCCCAGCAATCGTATGTAGTATTTATAGATAATTCAACAAGGCTATGTGTATTTATCTCATTAAGTGTTTTGTTTTTTGAATCCCATTCTTTATATAAGTAAATTACGCTAGCATTAGAATATTGACGAATAAAGGTTACAGTATACACAGTTCCTTTATGTTCATAAGTTTTTAAAATGGGTATATGTTTTTTAAACTTAGTCGGTTCGACGTGAGGTTTAAATTCTTCTTCATCCATCATGGAAGAGAATAATGAATTTAAATAGTCTGGATAAAATCCGTACTGCTTTGCCCAATTAGAAGTAGCCTCATCAGGCGGAAATCCTGGGTTCCCATTCGAAAGTTCTTTTCTTTCTTTTAATAGGGCGCAAATTTTTTCATCAATAGAGTATAAGCGTTCATCGTAATGATCAGTAGGGCGTTCAAAAGACATTCGCTGCATAATCATTCCTCTTTTCCTTTATTTTTGTTTTCATATTTTATTATAACTGAAACAATTCTCATTTTTTACAATATAATCAATTAATTGAAATATTGCGAAAAATAGGGTGTTTATGTGTTAAAATAAATATAGAAAACCATTTATTAACTATCGGCAGGTTAATAGAAAAATGGTATAAATAGTTAATAATGTCACAATTAAAATGCAACTAGATGGTTAGGAGGAATCATTATAATGGATACTACGCAACAAAACAGTAATGCATGGGATAAGAAGGTTGAAGAAGGTTCTAGATACACTCAACCTGTAAGTAGTGCGGTTATTGAAAAAAGTAAATCAGGTGAATGGGAAATCACAGTCACCACAGAAAAATCAGTTCCTAGAGATTGGTTTCCAAAGTCATTAGAGGGATTAAAGATACTTTGTTTAGCATCAGGTGGAGGGCAACAAGCACCAGTACTGGCTGCTGCTGGAGCAGATGTAACAGTTACTGATATATCTAAGAAGCAATTGGAACAAGATGAAAAGGTAGCGGAACGGGATGGATTAACTTTAAAAACAGTACAAGGAGATATGTCAGACCTTAGTGATTTTGAAGATGAATATTTTGATATTGTCGTAAATCCCGTTTCTAATTTGTTTGTAAAAGATGTTCATCTTGTATGGAATGAGATTTCAAGGGTTTTAAAGAATAAAGGTACTCTTATTTCTGGATTTACAAATCCTTTACTATGGATTTTTGATGACAATCAAGAACAAAAAGGTATTTTGGATGTTAAACATTCAATACCTTCATCAACATTGGATTATTTACCAGAGGATGAAGTTCAAGATTACATTAATTCAAATCAAACAATAGAATACGCACATACTCTAGAAGATCAAATCCAAGGTCAAATTGAAGCTGGTTTTGTTATAATGGGTTTTTATGAGGATGATTTTGGTGGAACAAGGATATTAGATAAGCATATTAAAACTTTTATTGCTACAAAAGCTATAAAGTTAAAGGTTGATTAAAATTTCTGGCTCGTTAGTCGAAGAAGGTAACTTGAAAACAGTAAAAGTTCAATGTATGTCAAAAAGGATGGCACTTGCCATCCTTTTCCTTGTGTATTTTGAGTGTCAAAACAAGTTTTACACCCCTGAACCGAACCGGTTATAATATATAGTCTGTCATTTTTACATTAATTTTTCACATCACTATATAGTTCCAAAGCCTCTTTCACACTAAATCCATTTTTCACAATACCATGTATCGCTTGAATCATCGCAGCTGGATGTTCGGATTGCCATATGTTTCGGCCCATGTCTACTCCGATTGCGCCTTCTTGCAGCGCATTGTACGTAATGTTTAATGCGTCTTCGATTGAATCTAGTTTCGGTCCGCCCGCGATTACGACTGGGGCAGGGCATGTGCTTGTGATTTTTTCGAATCCTTCACAGTAGTACGTTTTAATAATGTCAGCTCCCATTTCAACACATACGCGGGAGGCGAGTGCTAGAAAGCGAGCTTCTCGTTTTTGTAGTTCTTTCGCAACGGCGGTAATACCGAGTACTGGCAGGCCGTAATCGTGAGCTTCAGAGACTACGTTTGCGAGATTTGAAATAGTTTGTGTTTCATAGTCCGATCCAACAAAGACAGAAACGCCGACGCCAATTGCGTTTTGTTTTACTGCTTCTTTCACAGGTGTAACAATTGTTTCATTCGCTAAATCTTTGCCGACTACAGTTGCTCCGCCTGATACACGCATAACCATCGGTGTGCTGCAGTTTTCAGGAATACAGGAACTTAATACGCCTCGTGTTAAAAAGAGGGAATCAGTATATGGAAGCAAGTTTTTAACTGTTTCTAACGGTTGTTCAAGTCCGTGAATTGGTCCTAAAAAGTAGCCGTGATCTATCGCTAACATAACCGCTCTGCCGTCAGGTAAAATTGTGTTTAATCGATTTTTAAATCCCCAAGTCATTAGGAATCACTCCTTTGTTAATGTTGGATTTTCAGTTTGTACTGTATCTTTATTTGGTAAATGTGGTGACTTTATAAAAACAGCTTTAAAAGGCTTATCGGAATGGTTAATAAGATAGTGAGATTCATGAGGGCGAACTTGCAAGACATCTCCTTGTTTTATTGGAATTCTTTCGTTATTTACATAGAAATCTATTTCGCCTTCTAACGCATAGAAGACTTCTTCGCACGTTGTATGATAGTGATTTTGAAACTCTTGCCCAGGCTGAATAACGACTAGGCCAAGATCGATATTTGGACCTTGTATTAAATATTTCGGCCCGTTATCACCGAAGCGATAGGTGAAATCATCTTCATTCACTTTAAGCATAGAAATCACTCCTTTATGTAATGTGTTACAGCGCACCTGGCGCAATCCACATATGTGAGGTGAGCCCTTTATCGGCTAAAGCGAGCTGACTGTCATATACGGTTTTCCATGTTTCATAGAACTCCTTATAGAGTTCATGATTTTCAGTGACTGGCTCGAATGTGTTTTCCCACTGTACAAACTGTTTGGAAGTCTCTTCCATAGATGAATATATTCCAGCGCCAACACCAGCAGCAATTGCAGTTCCTAAAGCAGCTGCTTCTTTCACAACGGGTACTTTTACAGGAATGCCGAGTACGTCTGATAGAATTTGAGGCCATAGTTTTCCTTTAGCACCACCGCCAGCAAAAACAACTTCAGAAGGGAATATACCTGTGAGATTTTCAATTCGTTTTAAGTTTCCAAGTGTAACGAAGGCGGCATTTTCTTCAATAGCGCGGAACATTTCTTTCTTTCCACATTTGTCAGCATCTAAGCTTAAATTTAAAAAAGAAGGTGCGGCATGACGCCAAGAGATATAGTTCATGACGTTTGAGAAAGTAGGGATAATGCCATGTGAGCCGACAGGTACGTCTTTCGCTTGTTCTTCTAACAATTCATATGCATCTACACCGAGTTTTTCAGCGAGTTTCTTTTCTTCTTGGCAAAAAGCATCCCGAAACCAGCGCATAACGAGGCCTGGGAAAAAGGCGATCGTTTCATATTGCCAAAGGTTAGGAACGACATGGCAATTTACGCGAATCGCAGCATGCGGATCCGTTATTGGTTCAGTAATGTTAACTTCTTGCTGCCAAAAGCTACCCCCGCATATTAATGTTTGATTTTGCTTAACAACTCCAGTTCCGAGTGATGCCATTTGAGCATCACCGCCGCCAGCAACGACAGGAGTTCCTTCATGTAATCCTGTTAATTCAGCACTTCGTTTTGTGATATTCCCGATAACTGTACCAGCTTCATTTACTTTTGGAGAAAAGGCTAGAGTAAGACCGCATTGCTCAGCGATGGAGTTATCCCAAGCTCTATTTTGTAAATCGAATATCCCGGACGTACATCCATTTGAAGAATCAATTTGCAGTACGCCGCACAATTTATATAAAATCCAATCGTTTAACATCGTAAAGGAATGAATGTTTTTGTACACGTCTGGTTCATGTTTTTTAATCCAAAGTAAGCGAGGTAAAGCACCTAACGAAAAAGTTTGACCGGATTTTCTATATAAATCTTCTTCAATTTCGGAACGTATTTGTTTTAGTTCACTAACTTCCGCTGATGCGCGGCCATCAACATTTGCACAAGCCCATATTTCTTGCCCGTTTTTATCGTATAAAACAAAGCCTTCGCGCATGCTCGTTGCACTTATGCCTTTAATATAAGAGGGGGACGTATTACTTTTTTGCAGCACATCCTTTGTACATTCTTGGACGAGCTGCCAATTTTCTTTTACATCAAAATTCATAGAACCAGGATAACGACTATCGGATTTATGAATCCATTCTTTTTGACTGACTGCAAGCTGATTTCCTTGTAAATCAAAAAGGACTGCTCGAATACTTCCTGTACCAGCATCGTAAGCTAATAGAGTAGACATTAAGAGTCACCTTCCTTTCTTAATAAGGAGAGAGCAGTTTCTTCATCGGTAATTAATGTATGAATGAATTTTCCTTTTAAGGCGCCGAAAATTGCATCTAACTTTTCGGTGCTGCCAGCTACACCAACGACATGTTTCATATTTTGAAGAACAGAGAGTGGTGTGCCGATAAGACGATTATGATGGGGAAGCTCTAATTGTTTTCCATCAGTATTATAAAATTGACCTAAAATATCTCCGGCCTCGTTTTGACTACGTATATATGTCATCTCACGAAGCGTTAGTTTTTCTTCCTTCACAATTGTGGCGTCTTGAGATAATCCGCCAATGCCAACTACTGCTGTATGAGCAAGGGAAGCGACGTGAAGCATATCTTTCACGCTCGGTTCTGATAGAATACTTTGCGCCATTTCGGTTGTGGATGCTAGAAAAGGGGTAGGAATAATGTGAAGATCTCCTTGCATGTAGTTCAAATAGCTTTGATTTCTTGGAATATAGTGATTTACGCCGCCTGTAAGAGTAACGATTGAAAGATTCATAGAACTTTCAAAATGGATGTTTTCTAACATTTTACTGATCGTCTCTCCCCAGCCAATGCCGAGTAAATCGCCTTGTTGCAGATGATTTTCTAAATATTGTGCGGCAGCTTTTCCAAGTGAAAATGCATAATCCTCAGTTGGAGTTGGAATAACGAAAGCATCTTTTAGATGGAATTTTTTTATAAGGTCACGTTCGATGCTTAGACAGTGCAAACCAGTACCTTTTACGTGAAATGTGACGACACCTTCCGTCCGTGCTTTATCTAACAACCGAACGACTTTATTTCTTGAAATGTGAAGAAGTGAAGCAATTTCTTGCTGGGTTAATTGATCTTTATAATAGTACCAAGCTACTTTTGTTAACAAATTGTCTTCAAAGCTCAGATGTGACATACTCTTCATCCCTTTCAACAATTGACCACTGCTTAAACATATGTGCTCGTTATTTTGTTTATTCCAGTTGAGGCGATAAATAGTCCGGTGAAAAAAGTGTTCTAGATATGAAAAAAGAAATATACAATGCTACAAAACAAGTAGAACAAAAAATCATTTTCTCAAAAAATGTTCTGCATAAAGGCAGGTGACAACATGTGGAGAAAGTGCCCTTATTACAAGTTACAAAGATGAATAAATCATTTGCAAATCAACTCGTATTAAAAGAAGTCAATTTACAATTAGAGCATGGAGATGTATACGCTTTAGTCGGAGGAAATGGTGCGGGGAAATCAACGTTAATGAAAATATTAACGGGTTTGTATTCATACGATGCTGGCAATATGTATGTGAAAGGGGAAATACAACAGTTCTCAAACACAGCAGAAGCACATCAACATGGCATATATTTAATACCACAAGAGCCACTCATCTTTCCGCATATGACAATTGAAGAGAACATTTGTATCGGAATGGAAGCGAAAAAGAAAGAACTTCGAAATAAAATTAATAAGTTGCTAGAAGGTTTAGGTTGGAACATGCAACTTCATGAGCTAGGGTTATCGTTATCCATTGCCCAGCAACAATTAGTAGAAATATTGAGGGGATTAATAAGGGAAGCTGAGATTCTTATTTTAGATGAGCCAACATCGACATTAACAAATCACGAAATTAAGAGTCTTTTTGTGTTGATGAAAAGTTTAAAAGAAAAAGGAATTGGCATGATTTACATTACGCATCGTTTTCCAGAAATCTTTGAAATTGCAAATAAAGTAGCAATTTTGCGTGACGGAATGATTGTAAGTCAAGGGGATGTATCAAGCTATACATATGACATGCTAATGGAGGGGTTATTACCGAAAGGTTATAAACTTGAGGAGAAGAAAGAAATCACGCAAGAAGGAATAGAGCATTCGGAAAAACTATTAGATGTCACGAATGCGTCTGGTTATGCGTTTCAAAATGTATCATTAACTGTACACGCTGGAGAAGTTGTTGGGATTGCAGGTATCGTCGGATCAGGTAGGACTGAATTAGCTGAATCAATATTTGGATTAATGCCTTTGAAATCAGGTTCCGTCTTATTAGAGGGGAAATCCATTACGAAGTATTCGGTACATAAGCGAATAAAGAAAGGAATGGTGTATGTACCGGAGGACCGGGCAGGGAATGGTATTTTTTCAATTGCGTCTGTTAAGGAAAATATAACATCTGCATCTTTAAATAGTATGAGTAGATTCTTTTTAAATAACAAAAAAGAAAGCGCTTTATCCGAATTGTATATAAAACAGTTTAGAATTGTTGTCCCTCATATGAATGAAGAGCTGACGTCTTTATCAGGTGGGAACCAACAGAAGGTCGTGCTAGCGAAATATCTTGCATGTAATCCGAAAGTGATTATTCTTGATGAACCGACCCGTGGTATTGATGCGAAAGCAAGATTAGAAGTATACGAAACGATACAAAGTTTGAAGAGAAAGGGACTTGCGATCATATTAATTTCTTCAGATATGGAAGAAATCGTTCAATTAGCGAATCGTGTTTATGTGATGAGAAATGGAGAATGCGTCTCTCATTTGGAGAAGAAGGAAATTTGTATTGATGAAGTTACACGCCTTGCGTATGGAGGAAAGGGAGGTGTAACGGAGTGAACCGTTTATTTAAAATGCATGAGACGTCTATTATTATTTTATTACTTCTTTACATAGCCTTCGTTGGAGTAATGAATCCGAGTTTTGTTCAGTTTAGCTCTTTATCTTTAATTATGAAATCAAGCGTTATTTTAGTTGTTTTGGCAATTGGTCAATCTTTCGTATTGTTTACGAAAAATATAGATGTATCAGTAGGATCTATTATGGGATTAAGCGCTGCGGTTTGCGGGATGCTGTTAACAAATGGATACAGTACTTTCTTTTCAATATTTGCGGCAATTATACTTGGTGCTCTTATTGGTATGGTAAACGGAATTGGTGTTACGAAATTTCGAGTGCCAGCTATCATTATGACATTAGGAATGCTCGGGATTATTAGAGGTGCAATGTTAATATTTACGGGCGGAAAGTGGATTGAAGATATTCCGAATGAGTATAAACAAATTTCTTCTATTATGATGTTAGGCATTCCGGTAACGGTATGGACCGTTCTTATCATATTACTACTACTATATTTCCTTTTAATGAAAGTTCAAATTGGAAGATATTTTTATGCGGTCGGTGATAATGAAGATGGTGCAAGGCTTATTGGAATACATGTAGATAAAGTGAAAATATACGCGTTTATTATATCAGGCATAAGCGCTGGGCTCGCTGGATGTATATTCGTAATGAATATTGGATTCGTTCCAAATCAAACAGGTACAGGGATAGAATTGCAAGTTATCGCCGCTGCTGTTTTAGGTGGTATTCATTTAAAAGGAGGAACAGGTTCTATATTTGGAGCGGCATTAGGTGCATTCTTTTTAGAAGTGATAAGCAGTTCACTCGTCTTTTTAAAAATACCTGCATTTTGGAATAGTGCTATTTCAGGATTTTTACTTTTACTCATCATCATATTAGATAGTGTCTTAAAAAAATGGAAGAAACTCCGGCAACTAGAAGAAAGGAGGATGAATCTATGAGGGGAATACGTAGCTTGTATAGGTGGGAAGGGGTTCTTCTCATATTGCTTCTCGTAGAATTCATGCTCTTTAGTTTCATAAATAGTGATTTCTTAAACATTAGTAACCTCCTTTTTAGTATGAACGATTTCCTCATTATTTCAATCGCGGCTATTCCGATGACATTTGTCATTGTAACTGGCGGAATTGATGTTTCAGTAGGGTCGATTATGGGCCTTACTTCGATTCTTATCGGAGTACTTTGGATGAATGGCATGCCTATACTGTTGGCCGTTATCATTGCGCTCGTAATAAGTTGTATAGCGGGCGGATTAAATGGACTTATTATAAAAATGACAGATGTAGAACCTCTTGTCGTTACACTTGGAACGATGTTTTTATATGCAGGAATCGCCCTTGTTATTTCAGGTGGTTCGGGTGCAGCGGGCTATGAAGGAATAAGTGGTTTACCAGATTCGTATGTGCAACTGGCAAATGGTAGTTTTATCGGTATACCTAATTTATTATGGTTCCTTGTCATTTTAACGATAGTATTTACGATATTGTTTCACCGTACAACATATGGTCGCCATGCAAAATTAACTGGCGCAAATGAAAGTACGGCGAGATATTCCGGCATTCGAACGAAGAAAGTAGTGATTATTGCTTACGTACTTTCTGGGTTAGGAGGTGGATTAGGAGGAGCTTTCTTAACAGCGTATTTCGGTTCCGCTCGTGCTGATATTGGAAGTGAAACAATTTTGCCAGTTATTACGGCAGTTGTATTAGGCGGTACACTTATTACAGGCGGCAAAGGTAGCATTATTGGGACAGTACTAGCGAGTATTTTTATAGGAATCATGCAGTACGGTTTGCAAATGACGGGCTTAACGAATGAACAATCTAATGTAGTAATAGGTATTATCCTTATTGTTTCTGTTATTATGAGACATTTCAAATTACAACGATTCACTACGGGGAAAAGAAGGAATTTGCATAAGGGGGAAATGTCATGAAGAGAAAACTGGGGATTGTTATTATTATGTGTATTTGTTTAATCGGTTTAATTGCTTGTTCTAGCCAAACAGCGGATAAGAAAAAAGCAGATGATGTGAAATTTGCATTCATTCCGAAATTAACGGGAGTTGGCTTCTTTACATCAGGCGGTGAAGGTGCAAAAGAGATGGGAGATAAGTTAGGTGTACAAGTGAAGTACGATGGACCGTCTGAGGCAAGTGTATCAGGGCAAGTAAAATATATAAATAATTTTATTAACCAAAACTATGATGCAATTATGGTTTCATCTACGTCAGTTGATGGTCTCTCGCAATCATTACAACGTGCAAAGAAAAAAGGGATGACAGTATTAACGTGGGATTCTGATGTGAATCCGAAAGACCGTTCGTTTTATATTAGCCAAGGTACACCAGACCAACTTGCAAACTTATTAATTGAAATGACTTCTAAGCAAATTGGAGATAAAGGAAAAGTAGCATTCTTTTATTCAAGCCCGACTGTAACAGATCAAAATCAATGGGTAACGAAGGCGAAAGAGATTATTAAAGAGAAATATCCGAATTGGGAAATTGTAACGACGCAATACGGTGAAAATAATGCGCAAAAATCTTTATCAGTAGGGGAGAGTATTTTAAAAACATATCCGGATATTAACGCAGTAATATGTCCAGATGCAACAGCACTTCCAGCGATGGCGCAAGCAACTGAGAATTTGAAAATGGATAAGAAAGTAGTCGTAACTGGGTTTTCGACACCGAACGTTATGCGTGATTATGTAAAACGAGGAACAGTACAACAATTCGGATTATGGGATGTTAAGCAACAAGGTGCACTCGCAACTTATGTTGCAAATGAAATTGTTGTAAAAGGGAAGAAATTAAAAGTAGGGGATAGCTTCGAAGTAAAAGGAATCGGCAAAGTGAAAGTAGAGCCAAACTCTATTCAAGGGTATGACTATGAGGCGGAAGGAAACGGTATTATCGTACTTCCTGAACGAGTTGTATTTACGAAGGATAATATCGATAAGTATGATTTCTAGTTGAGAGCTAAAATGAGCTCGTCGTTTCTTGTGGGTAAGTCGATATAAATTTATCTGCTATTATTTATTCGCAAGACAAAGTAAAAAAACGTCCGAATATATCGGACGTTTTTATTATGTCGTTTTTAAAATCTATTCATTAATTGTGAACAGCTTCTTTTTCATTTAACCCAAGTGTGCGTCCTGTTGAAGCGTGAAGCTCTTGGAACAATCTTGGATTTTCTGTAAGTGACACGCCGTAAGAAGGGACCATTTCTTTTATCTTTGGCTCCCATTCTAGTATACGTTCTGGGAAGCATTTTTCTAATACTTCAAGCATAACGTGAACAGCAGTAGAAGCACCTGGAGAAGCACCAAGTAACGCAGCGATTGATCCGTCATTTGCACTAACAACTTCTGTACCAAATTGAAGTGTTCCTTTACCACCTGCATCAGTATCTTTAATTACTTGCACACGTTGTCCAGCAACGACAGTATCCCAATCTTCACTTTTAGCGTTCGGAATAAACTCACGTAATTCTTCCATACGCTTTTCGTGTGATAACATAACTTGTTGGATTAAGTATTTTGTTAATCCCATTTCTTTTACACCGGCTGCTAACATCGTTAAGACGTTATTCGGTTTTACAGAACCAATTAAATCAAGGTTTGAGCCAGTTTTTAAGAATTTAGGTGAGAAGCCTGCAAATGGTCCAAACAGTAAAGCTTTTTTGTTGTCTATATATCTTGTATCAAGGTGAGGTACAGACATTGGCGGAGCACCAACTTTAGCTTTTCCGTATACTTTTGCATGATGCTGCTCTATAACTTGTTGGTTTTTACATACCATAAATAGTCCACTTACTGGGAATCCCCCAATATGTTTTGATTCAGGAATACCAGTCTTCTGAAGTAGAGGTAGACTACCGCCACCGCCGCCGATAAAGACGAACTTTGCAGTATGGTGTTCGATTTTACCACTATTCATATCGTGTACTTTCACTTCCCACAAACCGTTCTTCGCACGTTTAATATTTTCAACACTGTGTTTGTAGTTTAGTTCGACATTTTTAGTTTTTAAGTAATCAAACAACATGCGTGTTAACGCACCAAAGTTAACATCTGTTCCAGAATCAATTTTCGTTGCAGCCACCGGTTCATTAGAGGTACGGCCTTCCATAATGAGTGGAAGCCATTTTTTTAATGTATCAGGAGCATCAGAAAATTCCATTCCTTGGAATAAAACGTTTTTTGAAAGCGCTTCAAAACGGTTTTTTAGAAACTCCACATTTTTTTCTCCTTGCACCAAACTCATATGAGGTAGTGGCATAATAAAATCTTGTGGATTACGAATTAAGTTTCTCTTAACAAGATACGCCCAAAATTGTCTTGAAAGTTGAAATTGCTCATTTACTTTTACAGCTTTACCAATATCTATAGACCCGTCAGATTTTTCGGATGTATAGTTAAGCTCACATAGCGCAGAATGTCCTGTACCAGCATTATTCCATTCGTTAGAACTTTCTTCTCCGGCATTAGCGAGTTTTTCAAATACTTTAATTTCCCATTCAGGTGCCAATTCTTTAAGTAATGATCCTAACGTTGCGCTCATAATTCCAGCGCCAATTAAGATAACGTCTGTTTTTTGCTGCATGTTGCTCATGATAATCTCTCCATCCCCTATATTGGCAAAAAAGAGTAGGTGTTTTAATATCTAAGCCGTAAAAAGAAAACACCGCCTAGGCCCCACCTAGGTATTTACCTTTTTTGTCTCAATTATATAACCATCTCATAGTCTATTATAATAATTAATAGACTAAAATATCTAGTGTTATCTGATAATTTTAAACTATTTAACGTTTTATTTCATAGAATTCTTCTGTCATAAGGGTAAAAAGCATAGTAGTAAAGCGGAATTTGGAGAAGAATTCCAGTTTGATGTTATCCCAAAAAAATTTCTATTTTTATGTCTTATCTTTGGAAACTAGTAAAATTCTATTTTTTTAACATCTAATTTGACAAAATAGAGTAAATGATAAAAAAATGGTAAGATTATTCTGAAAATAAAACAGGAGGGATACCAATGCTTACAAAAGAACAAGTTGCAAACTTATTTCGGGATTTTTCTGTAAATGAATGTAAAGGATCGAGTCCTTTATACGAATACTTATCAATAAAAATTTCTGAAGATGAGGAAGTTCTTACGTTAGCTTTCAATGCACAACCTGGTCAGCCAATCCCGAACTTATTATTAGGTGCGGTCCACTATTTATTGTTAAAAGGAAAAGAACACAGTTTAAAAAGGTATTATCAAAGTTTAGTTGGAAATGCTCATATAAATTTTGAAAATGCCTTTTACCAATTTAAAGATTTTTGCCATGTATATCGAGAAGAAATTATCTCTTTATTACAAACGAAACTTGTTCAAACGAATGAAGTAAGACGATGTGCCTATTTGTATCCAAGTTTTTGTTACATATTTAATAAAGTGAACAAACCGTTAGCGTTAATAGAAATTGGTACAAGTTCAGGATTACAACTATTTTGGGATCAATATAGTTATTCATATGGAATGGAAGAAGTGTATGGAAATACACAATCGAATGTTCATTTAACCTCTGAAATAAGAGGGGAGAATATGCCGAATCTGCTAAAACAAAGTCCACCTGTTGTAGAAAGAATCGGACTGGATTTACACGTGAACGATTTAAATGATGACGAAGACTATTTATGGTTACGAGCGCTTATTTGGCCAGAACATAAAGAAAGACTGGTACTATTCGATCAAGCAGCAGAACTTGTAAAAGAACAATCAGTGCAATTAATTGAAGGAGATGGTGTAGTGCTTCTACCATCCATTGTAGATCAAATAAGGGAAGATGCAGTAATTTGTATTTTCCATACACATGTAGCGAATCAAATACCAGAAGGTGTGAAACATACGCTAGAAAAACAAATTAAAGAAATTGGTGCAAAACGTGATGTATTCCACCTATATAACAACATGTGGGACCGGGACCTTCATATTGATTATTATATTAATGGAAACGAATATTGTGAAACGGTTGGGGAAACAGAAGGGCATGGAAAATGGTTTAGTTGGGGGTTTGGGGATAAGACGTTATGCTAAGGTAACTCTACTGGTCATGGGCTTTATCATGTATATTTCAAATCAATAAGATGAGGGAAGAATCTTGAGTAGTTTGAACAACATGGAGAAAAAAGCTAAATCACGGTATAAATGGTTACAGGAATAAAAATATAAGTAGCACACAAAAATGCTTGGGAGAAATCCAAAGCATTTTTTGAATCATTATGTAATTCTTTTAAATTTAATCACTCGTTTAAGAGTCACATTGTAATAAATATTCGTACAAGAAAAATACAGTAAACGAAACTTAGAAATTAACCTGCTAATTTAAATGATGATAATGTATATTGTTATGCTAATTTGTAAACTATCTTCGATACTTCTCCACAAAAATCAACTTTTTATTTATTGGTAAACTCATCGGGTGTCCAAGTAGCGATTTCATTACCTGGTGCAGCAACTACAAGCCAATCCTCACATTGGACCCCAGCTTGCCAACATTCATAATAGTCATGAAAACCATTTACAAACAAGATTTGTCCGTTCTCAAGTAGGATAAGCAAATGTGGAGTTTCCTTACCTAATTGCACGTCTATAACTTTCTGCCTTCTCATTTTAAAAATTCTATTATATTCTTCTTCCTCGGAATAATCGTCAAATTCATCCTCATTAGAAGGGTACTTTTCTGGTGGAGTATTAAATAAACACCATTTCGATTCGATGTTGACATATAATTGCCCATCATAATCAACTGCAGCTTCAAAATTTGTAAAATGAATCTTTATAGTTGCTGGAGAAATACCAAATTGCAATCCATCAACTTGTGCTCCTATGAAGAGGTGTTTTAATACCTTTTCTGCATAAAGTTTGTCTTCTTTGTTCATTATACGAATCCTCCTTTCTGTAAAATATATATTATATTTTTATTGTAATAAATAAATTTTTATGTAAAATGAACTTTTTGTGAGAAACGGACGAATATTGTGTGAAGGATCATGAGAGGGGAACGTAATTTTGGATGAAGTAGAATTAAAAGAATGGCTGTATAAAATGGAGTCTGGGGACCAAGAAGCCTTTCAAGTTATTTATGAATTAACAAGTAAAGATATTTATAGAACAGTAGTATTTTTATTAGGGAATCAGCACCAAGATGTAGACGATATAGTTAATGAGGTATACATCAAAATGTGGAAGTCTGTAACGAATTATGATATGAACCGTTCATTTCGTTTTTGGTTACATGGACTAGTTGTCAAGCAAGTACAAGATTGGCGTCGTAAATCGTGGCGGCGATTTCGAATCTTTGAAAAGAAGAAAATGTATGAACAAGATCGGTCTTACATAATGGATGAAGGTATTTTACATAAAGAAACACGTAGTGAATTAGTGGAAGTTGTACAAAAATTATCTTATAAGCATCGTGAAGTTGTTATTATGCGTTACTTCCATGAATATAGCTTGGATGAAATTGCCGCACTTCTTCAAATCCCTGTTGGTACAGTGAAATCTAGATTACATACAGCTTTAAAACGATTAAGAACAGAAATGGAGCATATGCCAGCCATAAGGGAGGGAGAAGTAAATGGATTTTGAAAAATATATAACGAATGAATTGAAAAGAAATGCAGAGACACTCGAACCATCTACTAATCTAGAAAATAAGGTGCAAACTTCTTTTCATAAATACCAACAAATGAAAAAGAAAAGGAAAACTTCTATGAAGAAAAAGTTATTACTTGGCTTTGTAGCTGCGGCTGTTCTAATACCGACCGGTACGTTGGCAGGTACGACATTAATGGATAAAATTGTTGGGACACCAGAAAAAGCAAGGCAAGATATAGGAATGACTGAGGATGGTTATAATGGGGTAATGGAACGTATAGAAATTGCTAAAAGTATATTTACAGAAGAGGACTTTGAAAAGTATGTAGCTTTATTACAAGAATCGTATCATTTTTATAAGAAAGTAAGTGTCGTAGAGAATGGAAAAAGACAATATACAGCTACCGATCGTCTAAATGCTGATGAAGAAAAAAGAGATACAGAGGTAATGAAACAATTAAATACATATGAAGAAAGAATAAATCAACATTTTACCTATACATTTGAACAAGCTGAAAAAATAACTGGTTTTCCGATTAAGCATCCTACATATATTCCAGTTGGACATCAACTCGTATTGGAAGAGGTAAAAGCCGAAGCGACATTAGGAAAACCTATGCCACTTATTACGATGAGATATGAAAACCGAAATGTAAAAAAACAGCCACATACTTCAGAAGCAGAATTAGGTTTTACAATTCATCAATTTGAAATCGTTGAGGGAGAATATAAAGATTATTTTATTGATAGACCATTTGATAAACCATCTGAAAGAGGACCTAATTTTTCTGGAGATATAAAGAAATATAAACTAAATGGGTATGATGTTACATTTGGTGAGTATAAAGAATCACATGTCCGGGCTATGAAAATAGTAGTACCTGCAAAAGAAGGAAGAAATGCATACCAAGTGTATATAAACGATAGTATGTTATCTAAAAAAGAGCTTGAGAAAGTTTTACTTTCGGTGGTGGAATAATGCATGGTATATAGAGAATAAATGCAAAGCGATGAAAGAAATGATATTCGATTTACGAAAACATAATAATATTATGTAAACAAAAACGGATGTGCATTTGATAAGTGATTCAATATTATTGATTTTTCTATGGCTGCATAAGTATTAGGAAAGGATCATCCAACACAAACATATTAAAAGCTCTAGCCGCATTTATTCCTGATGGTGTAGATTACACTATTTATAAGGGAATAGTGGAACTTCTTCATTTTAATCCGGATGTAGATCGAGTTGGAGCTCCTATTGTTGTTGAAGAATTTCGAAAGACATTAAGTGAAGCACATGCACTTATTATTTGTACGCCAGAGTATGCAAAAGGTATTCCAGGAGTTTTAAAAAACGCATTAGAATGGCTTGTATCGTCAGCGGAACTATATAAAAAACCAGTGGCTATCATAACAGCTTCACCGTCGATTACTGCAGGGGATAAAGCCCATGAATCATTATTACTTACGCTAGGTATGCTAGATACAGTTGTCGTTCAAAATGGTTCGTTATTAATCCCGTCTGTGCGTACTAAATTTAGTGATGATGCAAAAGTTACAGATGAGGATACAAAGCAAGCTCTTATTTCTTTAATTCAAAGTATAGTAGACGAAATAAGGGAATAATGATTTGTTTTATAAAAAAGGCAATACTACTGGTAGTTTAAACGTAGTATTGCCTTTTCATTTTCTTTTGTTTGAAATTTTGTACTAACGATTAGGCAATCATGTCACCTATTTTAAGGTTTAGACAAAATATATATTAATTTAGGCTCTGGCTCGCGTCTTTTTTCGTCTTGGTCAAATAAATAACTAAGCTCAAGATTATTACGAGGAAGATTACGCTTGTTCCTACCGTACCGAGACCAAGGCCACCGGAATCGTGAGGCTGTGATAAATAATCGCCAAAAGAGGCGCCGAAAGGACGAGTTAAAATATAAGCAATCCAAAAGGCCAACACTGCATTTAATTTGAAGCGGTAGTAAGCGACGGTTACAGCCCCAATTAATGCGGCGAATATGAGCGCTGAAATCCAGTAACCTAAGTTGAGACTCTCTGCTACGAGATCACCAGCTGCAGTACCTAAGGCGAAGGTGAACAGGATAGCCAACCAGTAGAATGCTTCTCGCTTTGTCGTGTAAATAGAGTGAATGGACAATGTCTTCTCACTCGCGTACCAAGCGGCAAAAGTCGCCAGTAGCGCGAGGGTGAAAACGATGGTGGTCGTCTCTAAAGCGACCCCGAAGTTGTCCGTAAGATTGTCGGTGACTAGCGTGCCGACAACACTAATCAGCAAGACAGTGAGCCAGTAAATTCCTGGAACATATTTCTTCAATTTGAACTGGAAGAACAGTGTGATGAGCAAGAGAGCACTCATAACAAAGGTCGTTTTAGTCAAGCCAAAGTTCAGGTTTGTATTTAAGAAGTCTGCGCCTGTCTCGCCTACAGTAGTTGCCATGATTTTGATAATCCAAAAGAAAATCGTGACTTCTGGAACCTTGTTCAGCATCTGCCGGCCTCGTGATGAAACGGAAGCGACTTCATCAGAAATGGATGGATTTTCTCTATTCTTATCCTGATCCTTCTCATAATAGTTCATGTAGGATTCCTCCTTATTAGTTTTTTATGGCCAGCGCCAGTTTATATACAGAGTGTAACTAATAAGAATGAGATTCAGATGAAATTTGGATGAAAAAATCATTAAAATAAGATGAAAAAAAGAAATTTCTAAAGTGTCTTTTTTATTTAACAAATACAGTTAAAAAAGTATATCCTTTTTTTGTTCGCGACATTGAAAATACAGCAAAATTGATACTCTTCATTTGATATCCTAAGTTGGTCGTTTTCTGCAAAATAATAGTTTGATATGGAGTCTATACAAGCATGACTCACATGCCAAGACCGTCATTATAACAAGTGTTTGGCGCTATTATACTTGTTTCTCCATGTTAAAGCATGTGTGACTTATTGTTTTGCAAACAACAAGGTGGTGACTAATCGATTAAGTTTCTTTTGTATTTAGGGGACATTAAGAATATCTTATGTATTTCTCATCAGATTTTAATATTTTTTTAGTAGTGTATACCTTGTATCCTACAAGGAAAGAGGAAGAAGACTATGCATGTACTACATTTTTTAAGTGAATATATAAAGCACCCAAGAACTGTAGGAGCAGTATTGTCAAGTTCTAAGCAACTTGCAAAACAAATGGTAGCCCCTATAAATTTTGAACAAGCAAAATGCATTATTGAGTATGGACCAGGAACTGGAGTGTTTACGGAACAGCTCATTCAACATAAACATAATGAAACAGTATTGTTAATCATTGAGAATAACGTACAGTTTTACCGTATACTTCAAGAGCGATATTCACACATGGAAAATGTGTACATTATTCATGACTCTGCCGAATATACGGAAAAGTATGTTCAGAAATATAAAATTACCCAAGTGGATTATATTATTTCAGGATTGCCATTTACCAGTTTATCCCTTGATACTTCTACAAAGATATTACAGGTAACAAAAGAAGTATTAGGGGAAGAAGGGAAATTTATTACTTTCCAATATACACGCTTTAAACAACAATTTTTCCGTTCTTTTTTTGCAAATATTGAGGTGAAGAAAATAAACTGGAATATTCCACCGGCTTTCGTGTTCACTTGCTTTATGTAAGGTGATGGGGAGGTACGAAACCAAATCACTATCATGCAAAAGAAATATAAACGATAACTTTCATTTGGGACTGTAAAAAGGCGAAATACTTTGCGGGAAGTTGAAAATATTTTTCGGGTCATATCTAGCCTTTAATTCCATTAACCGATCAAAGTTACAGTTGTAGTAAGCATCTGGCCAATCTTTAATGGAGAGGTCAGGTGTATTAACGTAAACACCTTTTTTGAATGGAAGCATCACCTTTTTGTATAGTTAAATATATTTACTCAAAATCTCCCCAGGTAATCCATCAATCTCACAAATTTTCTCAGATGTAAAACCGATGTTTATTAATATTTTTCGAGAGGGGATATTATTTGGATCGATAATTGCTTTTAGTACGTTTACATCAGTATGCTTCGCTATTTCAATTAATTCTCTTGCAATACAACTACCATATCTTTTTCCCCAGTGTTCTGGCAATAACATATAACCAAGTTCAGCTTCTTTAAAATCATCCTCATTTACTGTTATATGTCCAAGTCCGATAAATTCATTTGTTGCACTGTTATAAACTTTATAAGATCCATACAGTTTATGTTTTTCATTGCGCCTTAACAATTTTTCATAGTCGTTTTGTGCTTCATCTAACGGAATGGTGCGCTCTGTAATTTGTGCCATTACTCTTTCATTTGATACGAGCAGGAAGTAGTGATTAAAATCTGTTGCTTCAAATTTTTTGAAATGTAGCTTATGCATATGCTTCCTCCAAACTAATTTTCATTTGTACTTCAGAAAAGATAAACGATCGTTAAATAGTGATTTCTATTTGATTGCCTTCTGGATCGTTTATTACACTTTCGTAATAGCCATCTCCAGTGAAACGTGGTCCATTTAATAAAGGATAACCAGCTTCTTTTAACGTTTTTGTCAGTTCATTTACACGTTCTTCACTTCCAACAGAGAAAGCCATATGTGCATAGCCAGTTATAATAAGATTAGGCTCGTTCTCTATACCTTTCTTACGCATAATTTCAAGGCGCGCTCCAGATTCGAACGTAATAAAATAAGATTCGAATTGTTTTGCTTCATTATGATATAAAGAGTTTGCTTTGCCGTTGAAATATTTTGTATAAAAAGTGCGCATTAATTCTAAGTCATTTACCCAAATTGCGATATGTTCGATTTTCATAGGTTTCACCAATCCTATCTGTACTAATTAGGCTTCCACTGTATAAAAGTTGCATTTACATTGCAAGAAATGTGATTGGGTGTTAAAGATAATTGTTAATTTTGGGTTGTATACGTACATACAATGTGTAATTAAGTGAATGACTTACATAGAAATTACAGAAAAGGGTGAATGAGACTTATGAGTCAATTAGAGCAAACAATGTACGTTGGTGTCATCATGTCTATTGTACTATCCGTAATGATTTTGGGGTCTTTATATTATAATCCTCGTCTTTCGTTAAATGATTATCCAAAAGATATTCAAAAGGTAGTTTTTCCGAAATCGATTAATGAAAAAAAGCAAACGATTTACTTTAGTATTGCATACAATGTGATTCTCTTCGGTACTCCTTTCGTTTCAACATATATACTACATCAACATGAAAAACTATTGTATATTGAGGCCTATTTACATAGTTTTAGCATTTTAATGATTTTCAATTTAGTAGATTTATTAATAATCGATTGGCTTATATTTTGCTGGATTACGCCGAGATTTGTTGTTATTCCTAGTACGGAAGGGATGAAGGGCTATAAAGATTATAAGTTTCATTTAAGCGGAGCGATAGTGGGTATTCCTTTTTTAGCAATCGTAAGTTTATTTCTGGCAGGAATTGCGACGACTATTTAGTATAAAGAAGAAGGCTAGGAAACGTTTATACAAGGTAAGGAGATTTATAATTTATAGAATTATAAATGAGAATTTGATACTATTGAAGTAAAGGGTTCTAATAACATCATATTAAGCGATATCGATATATGGTTGCAAATGTTTTGATATTCCGTGAAATCACCTAATTTTATGGAAGCATTTGATAGAACTCAAAAAACGCAATGGAGGCTAATATGAAAAAAATAATTGGCGCAGCAACAGCAACAGTTCTTGGATTGGGGGCTTTTACCACATCTGCTATCGCAGAAACTATCGTAACAGCGGATGTACTCAACGTACGTGAAAAGCCAACTACGGAATCAAAAGTTGTCGAAAAAGTAAAAGAAGGACAAAAGTTAAAGGTCATACATACTGAAGAAGGATGGTCAAAAATTGATTTAAATGGTAAAGAATTGTTTGTAAGTTCGGAGTATACAAAAGATATTTATCATGTAACAGCAAACCTATTAAATGTACGTTCTGAAGCAAACACAGAATCAGAAATTCTTGGCAGACTGAAAAAAGATGATGTAATTGAATCAACTCATCAAGTAAAAGACGGATGGCTACAATTTGAGTATAAAGGAAAAACAGTTTATGCAAATGTTTCTTTCCTATCAAGTACAGCACCAATTGAAAAGAAAGTTGAAGAGAAAACGAAGCAAGTAGCGAAAGTACAAAAAGTGGTAAATGCAAAGGAAGAAGCAAAAACGCAGAAAGTAGCAAAAGCACAGGAAATAGCAAAAGCGCAGGAAGAAGTAAAGGTACAAGAAGAAGCAAAGCCTAGGGAAGAAGTGAAAGTACA
>NZ_JBHVNG010000004.1:191854-518811 GCF_042796455.1 Bacillus sp. NPDC057893
GTACAAGAAGAAGCAAAGCCTAGGGAAGAAGTAAAAGTACAAGTACAAGAAGAAGCAAAGCCTAGGGAAGAAGTAAAAGTACAAGAAGAAGCAAAGCCTAGGGAAGAAGTAAAAGTACAAGAAGAAGCAAAGCCTAGGGAAGAAGTACAAGTACAAGAAGAAGCAAAGCCTAGGGAAGAAGTAAAAGTACAAGTACAAGAAGAAGCAAAGCCTAGGGAAGAAGTAAAAGTACAAGAAGAAGCAAAGCCTAAGGAAGAAGCAAAAGCACAAGAAATAGCCAAAGCAAAAGAAGAAGCGAAAGCACGAGAAATAGCAAAAGCGAAAGAAGAAGCGAAAGCGCAAGAAATAGCCAAAGCAAAAGAAGAAGCGAAAGCGCAAGAAATAGCCAAGGCTAAGGAAGAAGCAAAAGCACAAGAAATAGCCAAAGCAAAAGAAGAAGCGAAAGCGCAAGAAATAGCCAAAGCAAAAGAAGAAGTGAAAGCGCAAGAAATAGCCAAAGCGAAGGAAGAAGCAAAAGCACAAGAAATAGCCAAAGCAAAAGAAGAAGCGAAAGCGCAAGAAATAGCAAAAGCAAAAGAAGAAGCAAAAGCACGAGAAATAGCAATGGCTAAGGAAGAAGCAAAAGCAAAAGAAGTATCTAAAAATAACACACAGTCTGCTAAACGTGAACTAACAGTAGTAGCGACAGCTTATACTGCTGATCCAAGTGAAAATGGTACATATGGTGGACGCGTTTTAACTGCGATGGGTCATGATTTAACGGCAAATCCTAATATGAGAATTATCGCAGTAGATCCGAAGGTAATCCCATTAGGATCTAAAGTATGGGTAGAAGGTTATGGAGAAGCTATTGCTGGTGATACCGGAAGTGCAATTAAAGGTAATCGTATTGATGTTTTAATGGGTTCAAAAAGTAAGGCAATGAATTGGGGAAGACAAACAGTTAAAGTAAAAGTTCTATAATAACGATAGTTATCCAAATGGAAGTCAGTTCTCTTTATTGAGACTGGCTTTTATTTTTTGAGCTAATGTGATGCATTGAAAAACCATGTTGATTTAATATAGGAGTTTTAAAGGGAGTATTACTAAATATGCACGAAAACATAAATGAAACTTGTGTTATGTTTATAAAATACAACTATTAAGAATGAAGTGAGGAACTAGAGAAGAATAGTATGATGGCAGCGAAGAGTTAACATATAATGAAATATATAAATCAGATCAAATCATTTACTAAGCATTTTTACTCATAATAGTGTAATTAAGTTCAAAGGATAGGTGTATTTCATGAAAGAAATAAGAGGATATATTGAAACAAAGAAACAAAGAAACAAAGAAACAAGGAGTATTTGAATTACATATAAAAGAAACCGAAGAAAAGTTAGGTGCTATTTTTCCAGCACAATATAGGGATCTTTTTAAATTAGTTAATAACGCCGAAATAGGAGAATGGATACTATATCCTATTAAAGATAATAGAAATTTAGTGAAAACTTGGGATGATATAGTTAGACAAAACGTTGAGTTGAGCGATGAGCATATGCCTGAAGATTTTATTATAATTGGTGACGATGGTTCAGGAGATAAATTGTGCTTTAAAATAAATAACGGAATAATGGATGATGAAATATATATTTGGTATCACGAAGATGAAGAAATGGAAGAAATAGCCCCAAGTTTAAAAGGATTTATTTTAGAAACTATTCAGGAAGACGATGTTTTTTAGTGTTAATGATTATAATATAATGAATCAGATGTATTTAAAGCGAGGATGGAATATGACAATAGAATTATATGGCGCACATTACAATGAAATAAAAGGGTATAGAGTAATTGAAGGGAAAGATTCATATACTCATTACTTTGGTGGTCAAGATTGCAATTTGCCAGTATGTAAGCTATGCGGTGAGAAGATGCATCAAATTCTCTGTTTTGATTTGAAAGATGAGAGGCTTGCTAAATTTAAAAGTGGTGAATTAAATGTTTTACCATTAGTTTCTTGTCTGAACTGTGCGATGGTGTGGGAACCTCAATATTTTCAGTTAAGTAATGAGGGTAAAACAGTTCAAATAATAAAGCAGGATAATACGGAAGATTGGGTAATGGAAGATGAGTATAAGCTACCGGTTCACCTACCAAAAACGAATGTAAAGTTAACGAATATGCAAAATGAAGATATACCTACTGATGAAGATAGTTACTGGGAAGCTTTTGACTTATTCGGTTCGGAATATGTATGTAGATTGTTAGGAGCGCCTTTATATGATGATGCTCCAGAAAATTTGGGATGTCCAACTTGTTCTAAAGAGATGAAGTATGTTGCTACAATTACACAAGACCTTGAAAAACGGGAACTTATTTCAGTAGTTGATTTTCAGTTTGGGGAAATGAATATATATTATTATTTATGTAAAGAGTGTTCCGTTATGAAAACTGAAATACAAAGTACATAATAAAAATAAGACTGACTCATTCTGTCAGTCTTATTTTTGTTTTGTAACCTCATTAAGAATCGCATGAAATATGTCTTTTTGTGTGAAATTATCTGTAAAAACAGTTTCTCTATCTACTTCAATTGTATCGTGAGGATTATACCATTTACTCAATAAATCCTCTCCAAACTCAAGTCGTTTTTCTCTAGTATTATGCCGTCTAATCGTTTCTTCGAGTGATAAATCGAAGTAATATGTATACGCGTTTCCTTCAAAATAATATATCAATTCTTTTAACATATCTCCATATCTACGACTGTTTAAAATACCTTCTAAAATAACAAATTCACATTTTCCTTTTCCGTACTTCGTAATTTCAAAGATTAAATCATGAGATAAGTTACCCATCGTGTCGTGTACTTTTAACATATCTCTACGCACGACATCTTGAGAGACTAGAAGTGTTCCTTGCCCGAAATGTTCTTGTAATTTCTTTGCGATTGTTGTTTTGCCACTCGCGGAGTTTCCCCTAAGGATAATTAAAGTTGATTTTTGTATAGGATTAGACATAATATATTTCCCCCCAACACCTTTGAATATATAGAAGATTTTAACAAAATTTGCAAGGGAAGTGTATAATCAATTTGATAGGAATAAAAAAGGTGGGAGATAGATGGGAAATAAATTAAATAAAGCGCAGCCGATTTGGAAGTGAAATTGGTTTCGTTATTTAGGGGCATTTATAATTGTGCAATTTATTTTTATAATTTGTGATGTTGCCGAATGGGCACCAAACTTTAGACCAGGAGGAGAATTTTTTAATAGAATTTTAAATTCTCAATTTTTCACGGAATGGTTCACTCCATATAAAGTCCCTCAGTTTAATTTATTTACAGCGTTTTTTGCGATAACATTACTACCATATGCACTAGTAGGTGCAATTAAAGATGTAATATCAAAGAAAAATATTAATGAACAATAGAGGTGTAACATGCTTTTTCAAAAAGGATAATTATGGGTTAAGTACGTAATAGAAAACGACGCACCTATCATTTCTAAATGGTTAAAAGACCCAGAAGTCCTACGGTATTACGAAGGAAGAGATAATCCGCAATCTGTAGAAAAGGTACTTGAACATTTTATACATAATCCAAACAGTGATGAAAAAAGATGTTTAATAGAATTTGATGAAGTGCCGATCGGTTATATTCAAATGTACGCAGTTGATTCTGAATGGAAAGCGTTATATGGATATGAAGAATCGCATAATGTATGGGGGATGGATCAATTTATCGGAGAACCGACCTTTTGGGGAAAGGGAATTGGAACAAAACTCGTTCAAGCAGCGATTACATACATTATAGAAAACGTGGGAGCGGAAGCAATCGCAATGGACCCTAAAGTAAATAATGAACGCGCGATAAAGTGTTATGAAAAATGCGGATTTAAAAAAGTGAAGGTTTTAAAGGAACATGAGTTACATGAGGGGAAATTAGAAGATTGTTGGATAATGGAATATAAACAATTATAATACTTTATGTAAGGGCTTATACAAACAAAGGGGGATGCGCGAAATGAAAAAAGCATTAATAGTAATTGATGTGCAAGCAGGTATGTATACAGCAGGAATGCCACATAATGGGGAAAAGTTATTAAAAACATTGCAAGAGCTTATTGGGGAATGTCGTTCAAATGATATTCCAGTTATTTATGTTCAACATAATGGGTCAAAAGACGATCCGTTAGAAAAAGGTACAGATGGCTGGCAAATCCATGCGGCGATTGCACCGCGAGAAGGAGACAATATTGTTGAAAAGACGACGCCAGATTCATTCTATAAGACGAACTTAAACGAACTGTTACAAGAAAAAGGAATTGAACACGTTATTATTTCAGGAATGCAAACAGAGTACTGTGTGGATACGACAACTCGCAGAGCGTTTAGTGAAGGATATAAAGTAACGTTAGTGAGTGATGCACATAGTACCTTTGAAACAGAAGTATTGCGTGCTGAAGATATTGTTAAGCATCATAACGCAGTGTTTAGAGCGTTTGCTGATGTTGTTGCACTAAACGATTTGAAGGTAGAAGCATAAGTGGGAATGGGGCCGTCTCTATATGAGGGGCCTCTTTATTATTGGGATTTTTAAAGTAAAACTAAGATAGAAATAAAACATTGCATTGATGTATACATTAAATCTTCGTAGTGTCAGATGTTATATTTTTAGTATATGTCTCTTTATCATTCGGTACTCTATGTATCAAGAAATAAAAAAGATGAGGGGATTCCCGATAAACAATAGTTAAATGAGTATGACACATTGTCATGCGATAATGATTTATACTCAATTATGACACGTTGTCATATGATGGTTAGATTAGAGGGAATGATGTTTTTAAACAAGTTGTGTTAGTGTACTTACAAAGCTGGATTCAATAGAATTATTAAAATTTAATTAGAATAATGGCGATTATCCATTAATAGGGCTTAAATGATCTCTTGCATTTTTTAGAATAGTACTAATGAAAAAGAGCAATATTTATAAAAGGATATGACATGTTGTCACATATTTGATAGGAGGAAGAAGGATGCCTAAACAAACATTTTTTAATTTGGAAAGAGAAAAAAAAGAAGTATTAATTCAGGCAGCGATGAAAGAATTTTCAAGAGTTCCACTATTCGAAGCATCGATTTCCAATATTATTAAAGATGCTAGAATACCGAGGGGAAGTTTTTATCAATACTTTGAGGATAAAGAAGATGTTTTCTTCTTTTTATTAAATGATCATTCTAAAAAAGATAATGAAAAGTTTATTTCAATATTAAAAGAAAATGAGGGTGATCTATTTGACTCATATATTGAATTGTATCAATACATCTTGAAAAAATTTCAAAACTTAGAAAATCGAAACTTTTTTAGGAACGCCTTTTTAAATATGAATTATAAAGTTGAAAATACATTTACTCGGAATATGAATGAGGATGATCATAAAAATAGATTGTCTGAAATCATGATTTTAATAAATAAAGAAAAATTAAATATTGCAGAGGAACGAGAAATATTCCATGTCATGAAGATTATCACGGCGGTGACTTTTCACAATCTTATTCAAAATTTCGCGAAGGAAATACCATTCGATGAATCGGTGAAAAACTATACTTTAGAACTTTCATTACTAAAAAAAGGGCTCTATAAAAGGGTGGATAATTAAATGATATCCATAAAAAAAGTGGGGGATTTAATAGGGTGACTTCTTTTATTAGTAACCGACGTGAAGGTGATTCTATTTAGAATTATTTTTCACTATATCATTGGCAAATTAACGAAAAATGAGGAGAAATGTAAATATGTTGAAAATATTTAAATACTTAAAACAAAAAGAATGGATACTTATTGTTGCTAGTATTGTGTTCATTGTAGGTCAAGTTTGGTTAGATTTGAAGCTACCAGATTTTATGTCTGAAATTACGACCCTTGTACAGACAAAGGGTAGCGAAACGAGCGATATATGGGCAGCAGGAGGAAAGATGCTTTTATGTGCTCTCGGCAGTATGGTATTGTCAGTTATTGTTGGTTATTTTGCGGCAAGAGTAGCAACATCTCTTTCAAAAGAATTAAGAAAAGGGGTATTTGACAAAACGCTATCTTTCTCCATGGAAGAAATTAATGGTTTTTCAACGGCAAGTCTTATTACTCGTTCTACTAATGATATAACACAAATACAGCAGACTGTTGCAATGGGTCTTCAAGTTATGATTAAAGCCCCTATCCTTGCGGTTTGGGCCATTTTGAAAATTACAGGGAAAAGTTGGGAATGGTCAGCGGCAACAGGAGTAGCTGTCGTTGCTTTGCTTGTAATGATAGGCAGCATTATCATCTTTGTGTTACCGAAATTTAAAGTAGTTCAAAAAATGACAGATAATCTGAACCTAGTAACAAGAGAAGGTTTAACTGGTATTCGTGTTGTTCATGCCTATAACGCACAAGAGTATCAGGAGAAAAAATTTGAAAAAGCAAATAAAGATTTAACAGATACTAATCTTTTGGTGAACCGTCTGATGGCCATTATGCAACCGGGTATGGGTCTAATTATGTCAGTTTTAACTCTTTCTATCTATTGGATTGGGGCTTATTTGATTATGAACGCAGGTGGAATGGATCGAATCGGTTTGTTCAGTGATATGGTAGTATTTTCGTCTTATGCAATGCAGGTGGTTATGGCGTTTATGTTATTGGCGATGACGTTCATTATGCTACCGAGAGCATCAGTATCTGCAGCACGTATTAATGAAGTACTAGATACGCCTCAGACAATTACCGATGGAGAAATACAATCGTCACCTAAGGGAATAGAAGGTGAAATCGAACTGCGTAATGTCAGCTTTAAATATCCTGATGCAGGAGAATATGTTTTGAAAGATATTAGTTTTACGGCACATAAAGGTGAAACTGTCGCTTTTATTGGCTCTACTGGTAGTGGTAAAAGTACGCTGATTAATTTAATCCCAAGATTTTATGACGTTACTGAGGGAGAGGTTATAGTCGACGGAATCAATGTAAAAGAGTATGCACAAGAAACCCTTCATAATAAGCTTGGTTATGTGTCTCAAAAAGCCGTATTATTTTCAGGTACAGTAAAATCCAATGTGGCATACGGTGATAACGGCCAAACCTTGCCGACAGATGAGGATATCAAAAAAGCGGTGGAAATTGCCCAAGGAAAAGAATTTGTAGAAAAAATGGATGGCGAATATAGTGCTGATATTGCCCAAGGCGGTACAAACCTTTCTGGAGGACAAAAACAACGCCTTTCTATTGCAAGAGCAGTGAGCAGAAATCCAGAAATCTTTATTTTTGATGATTCATTCTCTGCTTTAGATTATAAAACAGACCGTCAGCTTCGTTCTACCTTGAAAAAAGAAACGAAAGGTGCAACCACTTTGATTGTAGCGCAGCGAATTGGAACGATTAAAGATGCTGATAAAATCATCGTTCTTGATGAAGGTAAAATCGTTGGTATGGGAACACATGGTGAATTGTTGGAAAATTGTAAGACTTATCAGGAAATTGCCTATTCACAATTATCGAAGGAGGAGCTGGGAAATGCGTAATAATCAAACAAATAGTCCTCGAAAAGGTGCCGGTGGTCCAGGAGGAATGCCAGTTCCTGGAGAAAAGCCAAAGAACTTTAAAAAACCGTGGGGAAAGTTAATTGCCTATTGTAAACCGTATTTACCAGCGATTATCTTTGCACTTGTATTGGCAGCTGTAGGAACCATTTTCACTATCATTGGACCAAATATGCTTAGTGAGATAACCGATTTAATTACAGAGGGTATTGCAGGTAAGATTGATATTACCGCTATAGGAAATATTGCTCTACTTCTTGCTATTTTGTACGGACTGAGTTTTATTTTCAGCTATATTCAGTCGTTTATTATGGCTACTATTACTCAGCGAGTATCCAAACGGTTACGTACGGATATTGCTGACAAAATCGATAAATTACCATTAAAATACTTTGACTCTACAACATATGGAGATGTGTTAAGTCGTGTCACGAATGATGTGGATATGATTGGTCAGACTTTAAATCAAAGTGTTGGTTCGTTAGTGACAGCGGTCGTTATGTTCTTAGGGTCTTTAATTATGATGTTCTCTATTAATGTTACGATGACACTTTCTGCTATTGCTGCAACGGCCGTTGGGTTTGTATTAATGATTTTCATCATATCCAAATCGCAAAAATATTTCATACGTCAGCAGAAGGACCTTGGTAGAATGAATGGTCATATTGAAGAAATCTATTCAGGGCATGATGTACTGAAAGTTTATAACGGTGATAAAGAAGCGAAGCAACAATTTAATAAAGTCAATGAAAGTCTTTTTAGAAGTGCATGGAGATCACAGTTTATGTCTGGGATGATGATGCCTCTTATGATCTTCATTGGAAATTTAGGTTATGTTGTTGTTTGTGTAGTAGGTGCTACACTAGCGATGAAAGGTACCATTACATTTGGTGTAATCGTTTCATTTATGGTTTATATCCGCTTATTTACACAGCCATTGTCCCAGCTAGCACAGGCAGCTACAAGCTTGCAGTCAACTGCTGCAGCAAGCGAACGTGTATTTGAATTTTTAGGCGAAGGTGAGCTTGAAGACGAAAGTGATAAAGAAGTTATGTTAGATGCCAATGATGTTAAAGGTAATGTGGAATTTAAAAACGTTAAGTTTGGATATACGAAAGAGAAGCTTATTATTAAAGATTTCTCTGCTCATATAAAATCCGGCCAAAAAGTCGCAATTGTCGGACCTACTGGTGCTGGAAAAACAACGCTTGTTAATCTCCTCATGCGTTTCTATGAAGTAGATAGTGGAGAAATCAAGATTGAGGATGTATCGACTAAGTCGATTACCCGTA
The DNA here is from genome assembly GCF_042796455.1 of Bacillus sp. NPDC057893. NCBI lineage: Bacteria > Bacillati > Bacillota > Bacilli > Caryophanales > Bacillaceae > Bacillus > Bacillus sp. NPDC057893. Next base: position 200,710 of record NZ_JBHVNG010000004.1, read on the forward strand.
AAAATGTTCATGATCTATTTTGTATGGTATTACAAGATACTTGGTTATTCGAAGGTACGATTAAGGAAAATATCATTTATAATAAAGAAGATGTAACTGATGAAGAAGTAGTTGCAGCTTGTAAGGCAGTAGGTTTGGACCATTTTATTAAAACTTTACCGAAAGGTTACGATACAGCATTAAATGATAAAGCGAGTTTATCTGTAGGACAAAAACAGCTACTTACTATTGCAAGGGCAATGGTAAAAAAAGCACCGTTGCTTATTTTAGACGAGGCCACTAGTTCCGTTGACACTCGTACTGAAGCGCTTATTCAAGAGGCGATGGATAAATTGATGGTGGATAAAACATCATTTGTTATTGCGCATAGACTTTCAACGATTAGAAACGCCGATTTGATTTTGGTTATGAAAGACGGAGATGTTATTGAAAGTGGTAATCACGAAGAGTTAATTGCAGAAAAAGGATTCTATGCGGATTTATACAATAGTCAGTTTGAAGACGCATCTTAAAAATCGAAATGGTTTTGTTTTAAGCAAAGAAAAAGCAGGAATAAGTCGAGAAATAAGAAGTATTATTTAGTCAATAAATTATAAAGTTTGATTATCCCCTTAAAGGAGATAGTGTATAAAACTACATTTTCAATGTGGAATGTTACACTATACCTGAAGGGGATTTTTTATGGAGAAAAATATAACAACATTTCCAAAGTATATAGAGGGGGGAATGGAAAACGGTACATTAATGATGAATGTGACTATATTTTGAATCAAAAGTAATTCACGTAGTATCACTTTCTTGTCTAAATATGTTGGTGAATCGATATAGCTGCTTATGTAATTTCATGTACCGAATTTACAGTACAAAAAAAGGAGCACCACATAATCAAAAGGGGAGCTCCTTCACCAAAACGTTACTTCTTCTTATCTTTATCCAACACATTCTGTTCTTCAGCGAACTCCGTACCATATGCAAGGCGGCGATTAATTCGAATGTTATCATTGTTGTGCCTTGAGTGGGAATTAGAAAAGCGATGGACGATTACTTCTGATAATGTAAAGACGATGGCAGAAAGGATACTGCCCCATGCAATTTGCATGTAGTTGTCTAATAAAATATTACCGAAAATCCAAACGCTTAAATACGTAAGTAAGAAATCCGTCATAATGGCAGCGGAATTGCCAATTCGATTTAAAATAATTTTATCAACAAACATATAAGAAACGATTGTGACGAAGAGACTAAAAGAAATGATTTGGACGAGCGTTGCTGGGAAAAATAGAGCTAGTCCGATACTAAAAGCGATGATGCATGATATAAATTTGATAAGTATTACAGTAATATCACTCAATATTTACACCTCCCATTTATACATAGTTTTACAATAAATTCAGGAGTTCATACATTGGAACGGTTTAATTTATATAAAACTTTATCACATCGAAATCTTATCTAAATATTAAAAAAACAATCAAAAAATGTTATAGTGAAATGAGAGCGTATGACATTTTTAGGTAAGGGGGAATCCGGGATGTGGATTACTTCAGAAGTAGAAATTCCAGATGAGTTAATCGATCACCTTGAACAAGGGAAGTTAGTATTATTCGTTGGAGCAGGAGTTTCTATGAAGGGGAAATCAAACTTACCGAATTTCGATGATTTAGTTGATGAAATTTCGAAAGCTTTATATGTCGAAAGGCGTGAGATGACAGAACCCCACGATTATTATCTCGGTAAAATTGCGAAAACGAAAGATGTGCATCAAGTTGCAAGAGACCTCGTTAATATAGAAAAATCAAAACCAAATTCATTACACTATGCGATTCCAAGGCTGTTTCCGTTAGATACGGATGTTCGAATTGTAACGACAAACTTTGATCAACATTTTACGTCTGTAATTGCAGAAATGAATAGAGAGCTGAATATTTATTATGCACCTGCTTTACCGACAGGGAGAGCGTTTAAAGGGTTGGCTTACATACATGGGAATATAGAACAAGAGAAAGAAGCTTTAATTTTAACGGATGGTGATTTTGGAAGGGCTTACTTAACAGAAGGATGGGCGAGACGATTTTTAGTTGATTTATTTTCAAATTACACTGTTTTATTCGTTGGGTATAGTCATAATGATCCTGTAATGAAATATTTAGCAACAGGCTTACCACCGAGTACAAGGCGTTATGCTTTCGTCGCACAAGGGGATAATACATATCATTGGGAGCATTTAGGGATAAGACCGATTGTGTATCCGAATAAAGCAAATAATCATCAGGCACTTGTCAAAGCTGTGAAGCGGTGGGCGGAATTAATGGGGGATAATTATATTACGAAAAGAATGCGTATTCGTGATATTGTAACCGTTCCTCCATCAGTAGAGCAGGAGCAATTATCGTATATAAAACAGTCAATAAAAAAAATTGAGACCGTTCGGTACTTTGTTGAATTTGCTCGTGATTACGAGTGGGTGGAATGGCTTGAAGCGGAGGGGAAACTAAGAAATTTATTTCGGCTTACAGCAAATTACGATGAAGTAGATGAATTACTTGCAGAATGGTTAGTGGAGCAATTCCTTTTTACTCATCAAAAAGAACTATTTCAATTGATTTTTAAAAATCATTCTAAAATATCCCCGTTATTGTGGCGAATAATTTGTACTTACTTGAACGATACGAAAGAAACGATGGATCCTTTGTTGTTTACAAAATGGACATTGCTTATATTAGAAACGGCAGAAAAAGATAGTAGCTCTATTGAAATGATTTCATACTTACTGCAAAAATGTTCTTTCCCAGAGCATAAAGAAATTGCTTTATTGTTACTAACGTTTATTTTAGATGGAAAACTTAAATTGAAGCGTGTAAGAAAATGGGAAAATGATGCGCAAGAATCAATTGAACTAGAGGAATCGAGTCGTTTACCGGTGTCTAAATTTTCTCATGTGGAGCTAATTTGGAATGATAAGATGAGACCGCATATTACTTATTACGCTGTTCCAATTATGGTGATGGGATTAGAAAAGATGCGCCTGTTGTCATTAAGACAAACAGCACTGAAAAAAAGAAATAAGGATAATGTAGAGAGAGAGTTTTATCAAAATGACCTCGCATTTTTAATTCAAATTGTAAAAGAGTGTCTTACATATTTATGTGAAAACAACGAGAAAAAAGCGGATTATTATATTACCGAAATGATAGAAACAGATAGTATACTTCAAAAGCGAATCGCGATTGAAGCGATGAATAAAAATGTGTTCGTTACTGCGGATGTCAAATTGAAGTGGTTACTACATGAAGGCCTTCTGCTAGATTTCACATATAAACATGAAGTGTTTCAACTTTTAAAGAATTATTATGCAGATGCTTTAGAAGAAACAAAAGAAGAAGTGATTCAAACTGTATTAGAACATCTTGCAGAAGAGAGGGCGTTTGATGCTTGTCTCGTATTAGATTCATTATTTGCATGCGATGCGAATAGTCGATGCACGATAGAAGGATATGAATTAATGAAACAAAAGCACCCTCATTTTTCTTCTGATCGATACAGTATTCCGAAGAAAGAATCTATTGAACAAAGCATTACTTGTAATGTAACAGCTGATGGATTACTACAGCTGAAAGACGATGAAATAATGAAGCAAGTTCTGCAATTTTCTCAAGATGGTGTTTTTGAGCAACGTCATTTTTTAGAGATGTTATCAAAAGCATGTAAATTGAATGTAGAGTGGAGTATTTCGTTTGCTTATCAACTAGTAGGCGTACATGAAATTAGTAATGAAGTTTGGTTTGTTTGTATTAGAGAATGGCGAAATAATAGGAATTTAACGAGTGAGCAAATTCAAAGGATTATTCCGTTATTGCAGAAGTTTTCTCGAAATACTACTTTACATTGGTTAATTAGTAGTTTTCTATATGAAATTAGCAATCGATTAGAAGAGCTAGAAGAAAATAGTATACGGGTTGTAAAGCGCTTTGCTTTTTCCGTATTTCCACATGTTATGAGAGGGGAAACAGATTTTAAAATTGGAAAACAAGAGTTTTACAATGAGTCTATACAACATCCTGCTGGGAAGATGACAGCTGTATTGCTAAAACTGTTAGCGTACGATCACTTATATGATCGCAATGTATATGAATATTTATTTTTATTTGAGGAACAGGTAAGGGTTACTTCGGAAAGAACGAACTTTATGTTAGCTCGTTTAACAGCAGATATTACGTTTTTATACCATATTGAGAAGCAATGGTGTCGAAAATATTTATTACCTTACTTAGATTTAAAGAAAGAAAACGAGCTGACCAAATATGCGTGGGCGGGATTATGTTATACGCAAATTAATTTACCTCTATTTACAGAAATAAAGAGATATATTAAATATGCGGTAGAACATTTAGAGGTGCTGCATCCGTATACGAGAGAAGCATTTTTAAAATGGCTTAGCTTTGTATTTATTAAATGTGTACTGTATTGGGAGCAAAAAACAGATTGGTTATACCCACTCTTAATGCAAGTAAACGAAAATAATAAAATTAAATTTATGCAGTATGTATGCTACTACGTAAAAACGTTAAGCGGAAAAGAACAACAAAAATTTTGGACAGCATGGCTAAGTGTATTTTTAAGAGAACGTCCGAAAATGGGTGTAATAACTACGAGAGAATATATGATGCTTTTACGTATTGTATTATGTATGGATGAGATTTTAGAAAAAGGACTTTGTGTTATATCAAGTAAATTTCTAGGTGTAGAAGGGCAATGCAATCAAGAGGAAATGAAACAGTTATTTACTGAGATGCTTGAAAAGAAGAATAGCATGAAAGAATATAAAGGGCTTTATGCAAATGTCTTTTTTATTTTACTTCAAACACGTCAAGAAGCTGATTTACTTGAGAAGGAAATCATACAAATAAAAGAACAATTAATTGAGTATGGAGTAGAAAAACACGTATTAAAATTAATTGAAAATGAGATGATTCGTATCGGAATAGTAATGGAGAATTTGCAAGAAGAATTCTAGGGTGAAAGCGGAATTTTTTTTAAAAAAATAAAAAGTTGTTGACAGTGTTTTAAAAAGCGTTCTATAATACAAATCATACTTATTCAATTTCAAAAACATTTGAATAAACAAAGTGCAATGAAGAGATCACAGTAGTGGTTAGTCTTACTGTAACAGAGAGCTGGTGGTTGGTGTGAACCAGTACAGGGATAATCATGAATTACAGTCTTGGAGCATCTTTTTCGTAGTAAAGATACAATTGTCTTTATGAAGAAAGAGCGGTCAAATGATCGTTAACAGTGAAGAGAGGTAGACGGAAAGTTAGTCTACAACTAGGGTGGTACCGCGATAAATATCGTCCCTACTGATTTATTCAGTAGGGAATTTTTGTATTTTGACGGTCCAACTTGAAAATATAATAAACATGCGTTGAAAGGAAAAGCAGTAGTTGTTGTTTCCCTGTAACAGAGAGCTGGTGGTTGGTGCGAACCAGTACAAAAACAAGAGCGAATTACAGTCCTGGAGCATCTTTTTCGTAGTAAAGATATGTATCTTTATGAAGGGAAAGACGGTCACATTGATCGTTAACAATGAAGAGAGGTAGACGAAATAAGTCTACAACTAGGGTGGTACCGCGATAAATATCGTCCCTACTGATTGAATCAGTAGGGCTTTTTTGTACAAAAAAGTGGCGTATTAACTAGTAGTTAGTGTCTTTATGGTAATTATTAGTTTAAAATAAGAAGAGGTATCGATTCCACTTTAAATTTGTATAATTAACCAGTTCTGAAAATAGAGAATTTTTCATTCTCTTACTATACTTTTAAAACATTAGAGGAGGATTTCCAAATGGCAAATCATGAATTAGATCAATTACGTAAACAGGTAGATGAAATTAACTTACAACTATTACACCTATTAAACAAACGCGGTGAAATCGTTCAAAAAATCGGGGAACAAAAACAAGTACAAGGTACGAAACGTTTTGACCCAGTACGTGAGCGTGAAGTGCTTGATATGATCGAAGAGCATAACGAAGGACCATTCGAAACATCAACAGTTCAGCATATTTTCAAAACGATTTTCAAAGCAAGCTTAGAATTACAAGAAGATGATAACCGTAAAGCGTTACTAGTATCACGTAAAAAGAAAAAAGAAAATACAATCGTTAATGTGAAAGGCGAATTGATTGGAAACGGAACACAAACGTTCATCATGGGACCTTGTGCAGTAGAAAGCTTAGAGCAAGTTCGCCAAGTAGGGCAAGCGATGAAAGATCAAGGGCTAAAATTAATGCGCGGTGGTGCTTTCAAACCGAGAACATCTCCATACGATTTCCAAGGTTTAGGAGTAGAAGGATTACAAATTTTACGCCAAGTAGCAGATGAATTCGACTTAGCGATTATTAGTGAAATTTTAAATCCGAACGATGTTGAAATGGCATTAGAATACGTTGATGTAATTCAAGTTGGCGCACGTAACATGCAAAACTTCGATTTACTACGAGCTGTAGGTAAAGTTAACAAGCCAGTATTACTAAAACGTGGATTAGCAGCAACAATTGATGAGTTCATTAATGCAGCGGAATACATTATTGCGCAAGGAAATGACCAAATTATTCTATGTGAGCGCGGTATTCGCACATACGAGAGAGCGACACGTAACACATTAGATATTTCAGCAGTACCGATTTTAAAGAAAGAAACACATTTACCAGTTATCGTTGACGTAACACATTCAACAGGACGTAGAGATCTATTATTACCAACAGCGAAAGCGGCACTTGCAATTGGAGCAGATGCAGTAATGGCTGAAGTTCATCCGGATCCAGCAGTTGCATTATCAGATTCTGCACAACAAATGGATATTCCAGAATTCCATAGATTCATGGATGAGTTAAAAGGTTTCAAAAATAAATTATCTTAATTCCATATCATATATGCGCTGAAGAGGAAACAGTAGTGCTTATCTCACTGTTAAAGAGAGCTGATGGTCGGTGTGAATCAGTACAAAGGTAAGCATGAATTACAGCCTTGGAGCATCTTTCTCGCCAACTTTTGAAGGGAAAGACGGTCAAACGATCGTTAAAGAAGAAGAGAGGTAGACGAAATAAGTCTACAACTAGGGTGGTACCGCGATAAACATCGTCCCTACTGAGCGCTCAGTAGGGACTTTTTTGTACAAAAAAATAGTAAAGGGGCAAGAGAAATGAGATACATTACAGCTGGAGAATCACATGGTCCGCAGTTAACAGTTATTTTAGAAGGTGTACCAGCAGGTTTATCACTAACAGCGGAACATATTAATAAAGAATTATTAAGAAGACAAAAAGGGCATGGGCGCGGAAGACGCATGCAAATTGAAACAGATACAGTTGAAATTGTAAGTGGTGTTCGTCACGGGATGGCACTTGGCTCACCGATTACGTTAATCGTAAAAAATGATGATTTCAAACATTGGACGAAAGTAATGGGTGCAGACCCGATTTCGGAGCAAGAAAGTAAAGAAATGAAGCGTACGATTACAAAACCACGTCCAGGACATGCGGATTTAAATGGAGCGATAAAGTATGGCCATCGTGACATAAGAAATGTATTAGAGCGCTCTTCTGCAAGAGAAACGACAGTTAGAGTTGCGGCTGGTGCAGTTGCGAAACAAATTTTGAAAGAACTAGGTGTGGAAATCGCAGGACATGTTCTTGAAATTGGTGGAGTAAAAGCGAAGCCTATTACTCACTTACCGATAGAAGAAATTCAAACGATTACTGAAAACTCACCTGTTCGATGTTTAGATAAAGAAGTAGAACAAGAGATGATGGATGCGATTGATGATGCGAAAAGTAGCGGGGATTCAATCGGTGGTATTGTTGAAGTAATTGCAGAAGGTATGCCAATTGGAGTTGGTAGCTACGTTCATTACGACCGTAAATTAGATGCAAAACTTGCCGGTGCTATAATGAGTGTGAATGCATTTAAAGGTGCTGAAATCGGAATTGGTTTTGAAGCGGCAAGACAGCCGGGAAGTAAAGTGCACGATGAAATTATATGGGATGAAGAAAAAGGATACACGAGAAAAACGAATAATGCGGGCGGTTTAGAAGGCGGTATGACAACAGGTATGCCAATTGTCGTAAGAGGTGTAATGAAGCCAATTCCTACATTATATAAACCGTTAGCAAGCGTAGATATTGATACGAAAGAAGCGTTCCAAGCGAGTATTGAAAGATCTGATAGTTGTGCAGTACCTGCAGCAGGTGTTGTAGCTGAAGCTGTTGTTGCATGGGAACTTGCAGCTGCGCTAGTCGAACAATTCGGAAAAGATCGCATGGAGTTATTAAAGAAAAACATTTCGCAACATAACAAATACGCAAAAGAATTTTAATGAAAAGGTGGATTTAACATGCGAGTAAAGGATCAATTATCATCATTACAACCGTATAAACCAGGTAAATCACCAGAGCAAATGAAAGAAGTATACGGGAATCATTCATTTGTTAAGTTAGCATCAAATGAAAATCCATTTGGTTGTTCACCTCGTGTTTTAGGAGAATTACAAAAATCGTGGCAGGAACATGCATTATACCCAGATGGCGGAGCTACAACGCTCCGTCAAACGATTGCAGAGAAATTACAAGTGCAAATGGAACAAGTGCTTTGTGGTAGTGGGCTCGATGAAGTCATTCAAATTATAAGCCGTGCAGTGCTCAGAGCAGGAGATAACATTGTTACTGCAGGTGCAACATTCCCTCAATATCGTCATCATGCGGTTATTGAAGGATGTGAAGTGAAAGAGGTTCCTTTAAATAACGGTGTATATGATCTAGACGAAATTTCTTCAGCAGTTGATGAACATACAAAAATCGTATGGATTTGTAATCCGAATAATCCGACAGGCACATATGTTAATGAGCGAAAATTGACTCAATTTATTGAAGGTATTAGTGAAAATACGTTAATTGTCATTGATGAAGCGTACTATGAATACGTAACAGCAAAAGATTTTCCAAAGACATTACCACTTCTGGAAAAGCATAAAAACATTCTTGTACTTAGAACATTTTCTAAAGCGTACGGATTAGCTTCTTTCCGCGTTGGATATGCAATTGGACAGGAAGAGTTAATTGAGAAATTAAATGTTGTCCGTTTGCCATTTAACGTATCTTCATTAGCGCAAAAAGCGGCAACGATTGCCTTTAGTGATGAAGCGTTTATTGAGGAAATAGTACGTGTTAATAAAGAGGGATTACAACAGTACGAAAGTTTTTGTACTGAAAATGAAATCCCGTTTTATCCGTCGCAAACGAACTTTATCTTCTTACCAGTAGATGATGCGGGGGAAATTTATGAAGCTTGCGCGCACGCGGGGTTTATTATTCGTCCGTTTCCAAATGGCGTCCGTATTACAATCGGAACTAGGGAACAAAATGAGGGAGTGATTTCAGTGTTAAAACAACACTTTGAAAATAAAAAAAGTAAGTCTCGAGATGAGGCAAATGTGTAAAAAGGTAGTATTAATCGGTACTGGATTAATAGGAGGCTCTCTTGCATTAGCGATTAAAAAAGAGCACGATGTAACGATTATCGGTTATGACATATTTAAAGAGCAAGTAGAGCGCGCAAAAGAATTACATGTAGTTGATGAAGTAGCAATAGATTTACAGCGTGCATGTGAGGAGGCACATTTAATTATTTTTGCCTCTCCAGTTGAAGAAACGAAAAAGTTATTACACAAACTTGCATCATTTCATTTACGAGAAGATGTTATTGTTACCGATGTAGGAAGTACGAAAGGGACAATTATGAATGAAGCGGAAGCTTTATTATCAAAGAAAGTTTCTTTTATCGGTGGACATCCAATGGCAGGTTCTCATAAAACTGGCGTTGAAAGTGCGAAGGCGCACCTTTTCGAAAACGCATTTTACATTTTAACGCCAATGAATCACGTGCAGGCGGATCAAGTAGATGAGCTGAAAGAATGGTTAAAAGGAACCGGCTCGCATTTTCTCGTTTTAAATACAAAAGAACACGATTATGTAACAGGCATTGTTAGCCATTTTCCGCATCTAATCGCAGCAGGATTAGTAAAACAAGTTGAGAAACATGCAGGGGATAACCCGCTTATTCACCAACTAGCGGCAGGCGGATTTAAAGATATAACGCGTATCGCATCAAGTAGTCCGAAAATGTGGAGTGATATCGTAAAGCAAAATCGCGGACATTTATTGGAACTATTAGAAGAATGGATCTCAGAAATGGAAGAGTTATATAAGACGGTTTCTAAAGGAGATGCAGGTGAAATACAAAACTATTTTGCTGACGCAAAAGAATACCGTGATTCTTTACCAGTACGAAAAAGAGGTGCAATTCCTGCCTATCACGACTTATACGTCGATGTTTTAGATAAAGTAGGGGCATTGGCTCATATTACGAGTATTTTGGCACGCGAAGAAATTAGTATTACGAACTTGCAAATATTAGAAGCGCGAGAAGGATTGCTTGGAGTATTACGCATTAGCTTCCAAAGAGAAGAAGATCGCATGAAGGCAAAGCTGGCGCTAGGAAAAGAAGAATACCAAACGTATGAAACAATTTAAAAAGAGGGTGACAATGTGAAAGTAACTACAATACAACCTGTAACTAGCGGATTGAATGGGGCAATTACAATCCCAGGTGATAAATCAATTTCCCATCGCGCTGTCATGTTCGGTGCGATTGCAGAAGGGAAAACAACAATTAAAGGTTTCCTTCCTGGTGCGGATTGTTTAAGTACGATTTCTTGTTTTAAAGAAATGGGAGTAGAGATTACGCAAAATGAAGACGAAGTTACGGTAATTGGAAAAGGATTAGAAGGTTTACAAGAGCCAAAAGCTGTATTAGATGTTGGAAATTCTGGTACAACGATTCGATTAATGTCAGGAATACTTGCAAACACACCATTCTTTTCTTGCGTGCAAGGTGATGCTTCAATTGCGAAGAGACCGATGCAACGTGTAACAAATCCACTAAAGCAAATGGGTGCAAAAATTGATGGCCGAGAAGAAGGAACGTTTACGCCGCTCACAATACGAGGCGGGAATTTAAAGGCGATTGAATATACTTCACCGGTAGCAAGTGCACAAGTGAAATCAGCTATTTTACTTGCAGGCCTTCGCGCAGAAGGTGTAACAACTGTTACAGAGCCTCATATTTCGCGTGATCATACAGAAAGAATGCTTGAGGCGTTTGGCGTTACAGTAAATCGCGTGGGGAAAACTGCAAAACTAGCTGGTGGACAAAAGCTAAAAGGAACAGACATTCAAGTTCCGGGTGACGTATCATCTGCGGCATTTTTCTTAGTAGCAGGTGCAATTATTCCAAATAGTAAACTACTATTACAAAATGTAGGAATGAATCCGACTCGTACAGGTATTATTGATGTTCTTGAGAAAATGGGGGCTACGTTTACTGAAGAGCCAATTAACGAAGGTGCATCAGAACCTGCTGCAAACATTACGATCGAAACATCTTCATTAAAAGGAATCGAAATTGGTGGAGATATTATCCCAAGATTAATCGATGAAATTCCTGTTATCGCCTTAGCGGCAACGCAAGCGGAAGGAATTACAGTCATTAAAGATGCACACGAACTAAAAGTGAAAGAAACGAATCGTATCGATACAGTCGTTGCTGAACTAACAAAACTAGGAGCTCGCATAGAAGCGACCGACGATGGAATGATTATTTACGGTAAATGTAAGCTAAAAGGAACTACAGTACATAGTCACGGTGATCACCGCATTGGAATGATGCTTGCGATTGCTGGCTGCATTGCTGAAGGAAAAACAACAATTGAAGATGCAGAAGCAGTAGGTGTATCATATCCTACATTCTTCGACGAACTTCAAAAGTTAGCTAAATAAAGTGATGAGAAGCAGGTACGTAATGTATCTGCTTTTTTATGTTAGATTGTTGTTAAATCGATATCTTTTGTTGAAACGTCTGTGTAGCTTCACTTACCGAACTATAATATTAAGAATTATGGTACAATTCAAACAGGGAATGGAGGAGAATTATATGAACGTCATACAGTTAAAAGAAGATAAGTTCAGAGAAGCACTAGCCTTATCAGAATATGCTTTTCAATATAAAGTAAATGAAGAACGAGTGCAGCAACAACTTACACGAATGAAGGAAAGTCATCAAATATATGGCATTATGGAAGGTGAAGAGTTAGCAGCAAAGTTGCACTTAATTCCTTTTCATATTTACATAGGAAAAGAAAAGTTTAAAATGGGCGGCGTTGCGGGGGTAGCGACGTATCCGGAATATAGAAGAAGTGGATATGTAAAAGAGTTACTTCAGCATTCACTACAAACTATGAAAAGAGATGGATATAGTGTATCGATGTTACATCCATTTGCGGTTTCATTTTATCGTAAATATGGCTGGGAACTTTGTGCGAATCGAATAGTATGTCGGATGACAAAGAGCGATTTAATAATTAAAAAACAAGTGAATGGTACAGTGAAACGTTTTAGTAAAGATAATCATCCAGAAGAAGTAGAAAATCTATATGAAACATTTGCAGAACGATTTTCTGGTATGTTAGTTCGCGGACGTAAATGGTGGCTACAAGCGGTGTATCATGATTTAACATTGGCAGTTTACTATGATGAAAATAAAACGGCGGCTGGTTACATTTTATACAAAATAGAGAATTCTAAAATGAAAGTAGAAGAATTTGTCCCATTACATAATGAAGCAAGAATTGGTCTTTGGAACTTCATCTGCCAACATGATTCTATGATTAAAGATCTAGAAATGATACTAAGTGAGACAGAACCACTTCTTTACACATTACAAGAACCACGAGTAAAAGCAGAAGTAACTCCATATTTCATGGGAAGAATTGTAGATGTAGAACAGTTTTTTAAACAATATGAATGGAACTGGAACAACGAAGAGCAAGAAGTAATATTACACATTACAGATTCATTTGCTCCGTGGAATAACGTAACTGTGAAACTTGTAAATCATGAAGTAACAATTATAAAAGGTGGGACATTGAATAAAGGAATTAGCCTGGATATAAATGCGCTATCTACAATAATGTTTGGTTACAAGCGCCCATTAGAACTAAATGAGCTAGAATTAATTAGCGGAAGTGAAGAGGAGATACGAACATTTGAGAATGTAGTACCGATGCGTGAAGCATTTATTTATGATTTCTTTTAATTAATGTCATGTGCTATGTATGAGTAACAAAGTACTATAATGATAAACTTTTTATTATAGTACTTTTCTATTTAATAGAGTGAAATCATTGTTTTAGGAGGAAAAGTAAAATGATTAGGCAAGCCGTAGGTGCGGTCGTATTCCAACACAGTGAATTTTTATTGGTACATAAGGTGAAAATTAGCGACATAGATGGAGAATATGCTATGTCAAAGGGGGAATGGGATTTTCCTAAAGGTGGAGTGAAACATACAGATAATGATTTAGAGAGTGCTATTTTGAGAGAGCTGGAAGAAGAAACTGGATCTACAAAGTTTAAAGTTATAAAACAATTTGAAGATAAAATTTGCTTTGGCTTTCCTGAAGAACTCAAAATGAAAATTGGATATGAAGAGCAAGAAACTACTATGTTTTATGTAGAATATATAGGTGACAGAATAGATTTACATCCAAAAGATAATGAAATAAGTCAAGTTCAATTTTTTAAGATACAAGATGTATTGAGGGTTTTAAGTCATGATGATACAAAGAAATTTTTTGATGGGATAACGCAAAAAATGTATTAATATCTTAATTGAGTGTGTTATTTGATAAATGTTTCAATAGCGTATTTACACACTTGACTTTTAATCCATGTAATTTATAATTAAAAACGGAATGAATTTTCATTCCTGAAAATTGAGGTGAGAAAAATGGCTAAAAATAAGCAAGAGGATATTTTTGATGCTGCTATAAAACTTTTCGCAGAGCGTGGTTACGATGGTACGACAATTCCGATGATCGCTGAAAAAGCAAACGTCGGCGCTGGTACTATTTATCGCTATTTTGAAAATAAAGAGGCACTCGTTAACTCATTATTTTCAAAAAGCATGCTACAGCTATCTGAAACAATAAAGACTGATTTTCCTGTTGAAGCAAATATTCGAGAACAGTTTAGTCATACGTATAACCGTTTATTTGAATTTGCGAGAAATAATGTGGATGCTTTTCTTTTTACAAATTCGCACTGTGATAGTTATTTTCTTGATGAACAGAGTAAGAAAATATTTGACGATTTTATAGGCTTCTTTATGAATATTATTGAAGATGGAATCGAAAAAGGTTTTCTTCGTCCATTGCCTATAATTGCTTTAATTATTATTGTATATCAACCGCTTGAAAAATTAATAAAAGTAATGGCGACAGGGCAATTAGAATACTCAAAAGAATTAGTAAAAGAATTGGAAGAGAGCTCTTGGAATGCTATTAGAATCATTTGATTCTATAGCTTTATAAGGACAGGAATGAACATTCATTCCTAAATAAATATAAAAAACGATTACAGGAGATGATATATCTGTACAATTAAAGGAATGAATATTCATTCCGCAGGGAGTGATTTAATAGAATTGAAAAATACTTTAATAGGATGATAGGAATGAACGTTCATTCCGAAATGATATTTTCAAAAATAGGGAATGAATATTCATTCCCTATGCACCATGAAACTCTAATAACAGGAGATGATTCAAATGAACAAACTAAAAAGTTGGAGAAGTTTATCGTTTCTATTATGGATAGCTATTACTATTACAATGATCGTAACGATGCCTAATATGGATAAATTAGTGAAAGAAAAAGGGCAAATTACGATTCCGAAAACAGAACAAAGCAGTATTGCTGACAAGATGATAAAAGAAATGGATAAAGAAGGGGCTGAAAAGTATGAAATTATAGCTGTCTTTAATAGTGGTAGTAAGAAGACTTTAACGAATGAGCAAAAAGAGGAAATAACAAAAACGATCAACGCTTTACAAAATGAAAAAGAGCAATTAGGAATTAAGGAAGTTGTTTCACATTTAGATAATAAAAATCTGGAGAAACAATTAGTTTCTAAAGATAATACGACTATATTAACGCAAATATCGGTAGATAAAAAACATGGTGAAATATCAAAAGTTGCAAATGCGCTTCATAATAAAATTAAACCGAAAGGAGTTAAGACGTACTTAACAGGAAGTGATTTAATAGCGGGTGATTTTCTTACATCCTCTCAAGAGGGTGTAAAAAAGACGGAAGTTATTTCAATCATTTTCATTCTAGTTGTATTAATCATTGTATTTCGTTCACCAATTGTTCCGATTGTTTCTCTTCTTACAGTGGGTGTATCGTATTTAGTTTCAATGGGGATTATTGCTCATTTAGTCGATCAATTTAATTTTCCGTTTTCAAACTTTACACAAGTGTTTGTAGTCGTCGTACTGTTTGGGGTGGGAACAGACTATAATATTTTATTATATACGAGATTTAAAGAAGAATTAAGTCAACAAGAAAATGCATATTTAGCTACGAAAGAGACATTTAAATCGGCAGGGAAAACCATTTTATATAGCGGGATAGCGGTGCTAATTGGTTTTGCATCACTTGCTTTAGCGAGTTTTAATTTATATCAATCTACTTCAGCAGTAGCGATTGGCGTCGCAGTATTACTACTCGTATTAATCACTTTAAATCCATTTTTCATGGTGTTATTAGGAAAAGGAATGTTTTATCCAGTAAAAACATTTAAAGGTCATGAGGATAGTCGCTTATGGGGGTTCTTTGCGAAAAACTCAGTAGCAAGACCATTTATCGCTTTAATCATTGTATTTGTGATATCGATTCCTTTTGTATTAAAATACTCTAACACGCTGAATTACAATGATTTATTTGAAGTGGATAATAAATATGAATCAAAAATGGGAATTAACGTAATAGAAGAACATTTTCCACCTGGTTTTTCTTCACCAAGTACGTTAGTCATTCAATCGGATAATAATTTAGATGAGGCGACTTCTCTTCAAACTTTAGATGAACTAACTGATAAAATTTCAAAAGTTAAAGGAGTTTCAGAAGTATATTCACCGACGCGTCCAACTGGTGATAAGATAAAAGAATTGTATTTAAATAAACAAGCGAGAGAGTTAAATACAGGCTTAGGTGATGCCAATGGTGGTATAAAGGAAATTAATGAAGGATTAACTGATGCGAAAGACAAAATGGGTAGTAATGACTCAAATAGTCTCGCAAATGTTCAAAAGTTAATTGATGGAACGAACGAGGCGAAAAATGGAGTATCAGCATTAGGAACGGCCTTAAATCAATTATCGAATGGTATAAATGATGGAGTGCAAGGCGCGCAACAAATTGAGCGTGGGTTAGCTTCATTAAACGAAAATGTTAATGTGTTATCCAATGCAACTTCACAGCTTCATGCTGGCTATGCACAGCTAGAAAAAGGTTTAAGTTCTTACGATCAATACTTCGGAAATATTTCGCAAGCGATTGATGGTGCGAAGAAAGGATACGAACAAATTGAAACGTTAATGACCAATTTCATTCAAACGAAACCAGAATTAGTAAATGACCCGAACATACAGCAAACATTAGGAATTGCTAAAGAAGCTCAAAAACAATTAACTGGACTTTCAAAAGAATTAAATCAATTGGCGGTGCAGCATAAAGCAGCGATGAATTCATTTAAAGAAGCGAATCAATCGTTATTGAAAGTCGATAATGGTTTAAAAGAAATGAATAATGGAGTTACCAAGTTACAAAAAGGAGCTGCTGAGCTGAACAAAGGATTGAGCGAAGGGGCTACAGGTTCAAAACAAATTGCGAACAAATCAACTGAGTTACAATCCGGATTAACGAAAATAAACGATGGGCAAGGGCAACTTTTAACAGGGCTTAAAGATTTGCAAGAAAAGATGGAGCAATTACAATCAGGCTTATCTAAAAGTACAGAAGGGCTTGGAAAGGTAAGTAACGGCCTAGGGGATGCTCAGAAATATTTAGGCGAGCTTAATGAATCAAAAAGCTCTGAGAAATTTTATATTCCAAAAGAAGTTTTAGCGGGAGAAGATTTCCAAAAAGCATTGAATACGTACATGTCACATGATAGAAAAATTGCTAAAATGACAATTATTTTAGACGTAAATCCGTATTCAAAAGAAGCGATGCCAATCATACAAGAGATTAATAAAACGATAGATGGTACGTTAAATGGTACAGAATTAAAATCGGTGAAAAAAGCGATCGGCGGGACAACAGCTAGAAACGTTGATTTAAAAGAAGTAACCGGGCAAGATTTCCTACGTACTGCTACGATTATGTTATTAGGGATTGCGCTTGTATTAATCGTGATTACACGTTCATTCTTAAACTCAATCTTTATTATTGGGTCGTTAATTTTAGCGTACTTTGCATCACTTGGTATAAGTGAACAAATTAGTGCACATGTATTAAACGTAGAGTCATTAAGCTGGAATGTACCTTTCTTTAGCTTCATTATGATTGTCGCTTTAGGAGTGGATTATAGCATTTTCGTAATGATGCGTTATAACGAGCTAGAAGGGGATTCAGCAACGAAAATTGTAAATGCATCTCGTCATATAGGAGGAGTTGTACTATCAGCGGCACTTATTTTAGGAGGGACATTTGCAGCATTAATTCCTTCAGGTGTATTAACGCTAATACAAGTGGCATTAGTTGTTGGCATTGCTCTTATACTATTAGCTTTAATTGTTATGCCAATTTTATTACCAGCTTTAATAGGGTTAACGAGTAAAATACAAAGTTATAAAAAGAAAATAATTGATACGAAGTAATAAAAAAACTGTAGAGAGTGTGTTCTCTACAGTTTTTTATTGAAAAACAGAGTGAAGGACGTTTGCGAATAAACGAAAAAACACTTTCTAATATATGATAAAATATAGTTAGGAAAATGTGGAAAATATCCACACTCTTTTTTGCAGTAGGAGGGGTTTATGGGTAACAACCAAATCATTCGTTTATTGTATGGTATTTTAAGTTTTGCTGGGGCAATTATATTCTTGAGTTTGTGTGAATATCTTTTTGATATGAATTTGTATAACGAAATGACCGATTCATTTATATTCACTTTTCTTTAATACATAATATCCCAATGGAATATCGTGTGTTTCCGTTTGTTTTGAGTATTGTTACTAGTTATGTATACCGAAAAACAAATTCATTGCTAGCACCAATCTTTATTCACTGTATATGGAATTTAACTAGTACTATTTAAAATGCTGTATTAACCAATAAATCAATGTAATAACCACACCATAAAAGCAATCAACCGTTGCTATTCATCCAGCTTCTACTATATAATAGCTATAGTCTACAATAATTGAGTCGTAATATGCGATTTTTTAAGACAATCGGTGAGAAAACGCTGAAATAAGCGGTATTAGTAGGAGGACACAAATGATTACAGTAAGTAACGTTAGTTTGCGTTTCGCAGATCGCAAATTGTTTGAAGATGTTAACATAAAATTCACGCCAGGTAATTGCTACGGTTTAATTGGAGCAAACGGTGCTGGTAAATCAACATTTCTAAAGATTTTATCTGGAGAAATTGACCAATCAACAGGTGACATACATATTACGCCAGGTGAGCGTCTAGCAGTATTAAAACAGAATCACTTCGAATATGAAGAGTTCCCTGCACTAGAAACAGTAATGATGGGTCACACACGTCTTTATAAAGTAATGCAAGAGAAAAATGCAATTTACATGAAAGAAGACTTTAGTGATGAAGATGGCATGCGTGCTGCAGAACTTGAAGGTGAGTTCGCTGAGCTAAACGGTTGGGAAGCTGAGTCAGAAGCTGCAATCCTTCTAAAAGGATTAGGTATCGGCGAAGATATTCATGATAAAAAGATGTCTGAATTAACAGGGGCAGAGAAAGTAAAAGTATTACTTGCTCAAGCTTTATTCGGTCAACCTGACATTCTATTACTAGATGAGCCTACCAACCATTTGGACTTAAAAGCGATTCAATGGTTAGAAAACTTCTTAATGAACTTTGATAATACAGTTATCGTTGTATCCCATGACCGTCACTTCTTAAATAAAGTATGTACGCACATGGCTGATCTTGATTTCGGTAAAATTCAATTGTACGTTGGTAACTATGACTTCTGGTATGAATCAAGCCAATTAGCATTAAAACTAACGCAAGATTCTAACAAGAAAAAAGAAGAGAAAGTAAAAGAGTTACAAAACTTTATTGCGCGCTTTAGCTCAAACGCATCTAAAGCGAAGCAAGCAACTTCTCGTAAAAAATTATTAGATAAAATTACATTAGATGATATTAGACCGTCATCACGTCGTTATCCGTTCGTTGGTTTCACACCAGAACGTGAAGTAGGAAATGACCTATTAACAGTTGAAGGTATTTCGAAAACGATTGATGGCGAAAAAGTATTAGATAATGTGAACTTCACTTTAAATAAAGGTGATAAAGTTGCATTTATCGGCCGTAACGATATTGCAATGACAACGTTATTTAAAATTCTTATGGGTGAAATGGAGCCAGATAGCGGTTCATTCAAATGGGGTGTAACAACATCTCAAGCTCATTTCCCAAGAGATAACTCTGAGTACTTCGAGAACAGTGATTACACTTTAATTGATTGGTTACGTCAGTTCTCTCCACAAGATGAATCAGAAAGTTTCTTACGTGGTTTCTTAGGCCGTATGCTATTCTCTGGTGAAGAAGTAAAGAAAAACGTTTCTGTTTTATCTGGAGGAGAAAAAGTTCGTTGTATGTTATCTAAAATGATGTTAAGCGGTGCAAACGTATTAACATTAGATGATCCAACGAACCATTTAGACCTTGAGTCTATTACAGCATTAAACAACGGTTTAATCACATTTAAAGGAACATTACTATTCACTTCTCATGACCATCAGTTCGTACAAACAATTGCAAACCGTATTATCGAAGTAACGCCAAACGGTGTAGTTGATAAGGTAGCAACGTATGATGAGTTCTTAGAAAATGAAGAACTTCAAAAACAAGTTGATGCAATGTACAAAGGTCAATAATAAAATAATGAAAACCCTCGCTTTCTTTATGAGAGCGGGGGTTTTGTTGAAAAGAAATACTATTTTTTGATTTAAATATAGGATGGTACTAAGATGAATAATTATTCAAGAATAATATTAATGATGGTGAAGGATTTTGATGTTGCACTTGAAAAAGATTTGAAGCATGGATAAACCCAAAACTGATGGAGAAATGATTTTTTACGTTGGAAGGAACAAATAAAGTAACGGAAAATACTTCTTGTTGATCATCGTGGCGGAAAAGATTATGGAGCAATTGGGGAATATATCGAAATGAATCGTCCTAAAAAAATTAGTATTTACATTAAAAACGCCGCAGTTTAGTGAATTATCAGACAAAATTACAGTTGAAATAAAAGAGAAACAACAAGGATTTGAAATGATATTTTCACAAAATATAATCGTTGCTCATGAAGAAGATTGGACAAAATATGATGTTGAAAAAGCTTTAAAGGGGTGTCATGATGGCTCTGAACATGGTTGGAACGTTAATGTTCATGGGACTTAAAGAATTGTTTAAAAGAAGAGGGAATAGCTACAAAGGATGATAAACAGTAGTCGAAAAAGTGTAGTTTGAGCAAATTGCCCAAACTACACTTTTTATTTTATGAAATTGGGTAGTTTACATGAATGTACCAAAATTGGAGATAGATTAGTTTGCAAATGAGGAAATAAAGGATTATAGTTTGTGGAGTCATAATTAGTGGATGAGCCTTGGGAGAAAACAGGAAATGTTACAAATGTATTTTGTTAAATAGAAACCAAGGTCAAAATGTTTAAAAAGAAATAGTTGAATAAATAAAAGCTACAAATTATAATTACTAATATTCTTCATATAGTTAAACAAATAAAATCTATCTGAAGAAGAAAAATCAAATAGAGAGACAGACTTATACAAAATAAGCCTTGGATGATCAAAAGAGGTGGAGAGATGCAACAATTTTTATTAAAGAGTAAACGAGTATTAAGTAATCATTTTGGATTTTTCGTATTTGCCGTTATTTTACTTTGGTTAAAAACATATGCAGCATATGTGACAGAATTTAATTTAGGGATATCGAACACAATCCAAAAGTTCTTACTGTTTTTCAACCCGTTAAGCTCAGCAGTTCTATTTTTAGGGCTCGCATTATTCGCAAAAGGGAAACGAGCTTACATTTGGTTAATTATTATTAATTTGCTAATGTCTATACTTTTATACGCAAACGTAGTATATTATCGCTTTTTCAGTGATTTTATTACGTTCCCGACATTAACACAATCGAATAACTTTGGAGATTTAGGTGGTAGTATTTTTGCATTGCTACACTTATATGATCCACTATATTTCTTAGATACAATCATTTTAATTGTTTTAGTCGCAACGAAATTTGTAAATCCTAAACCAATCCGTGTTGCGAAGCATAAATTATCTCTAGTATTTGTAGCAGGTATTTTATTCTTTAGCGTTAACTTAGGTCTGGCAGAATCTGACCGTCCTGAATTGTTAACAAGAACATTTGACCGCAATTATATCGTGAAATATTTAGGGGCGTACAACTTTACGATTTATGATGGTATTCAAAGTGCGAAAGCTTCAACAGAACGAGCATTAGCTGATGGCGATAATATGACAGAAGTTAGAAACTATCTTACATCAACTTATGCAAGTCCAAATCCTGAGTATTTTGGTAAAGGAAAAGGAATGAACGTAATTTATATTCATTTAGAGTCATTCCAAAACTTTTTACTAAACTACAAGCTAAATGGTCAAGAGGTTACACCATTCTTAAACTCATTTACAAAAGATGCGAATACGTTATACTTTGATAACTTCTTCCATCAAACAGGACAGGGTAAAACATCTGATGCGGAGTTCATGTTAGAGAATTCAATGTTTGGATTACCGCAAGGATCTGTTTTTACAAATAAAGCTCATAACACGTATCAATCAGCACCAGCTATTTTAGGTCAACAAGGATATACATCAGCAGTGTTCCACGGTAACTACAAAACGTTCTGGAACCGTGATGAAATTTATAAATCATTTGGTTTTAATAAATTCTTTGATGCTTCATACTATGATATGAACGAAAAAGATGTAGTAAACTATGGCTTAAAAGATAAACCGTTCTTTAATGAATCAATTCCATTATTACAAACGTTGAAGCAACCGTTCTATTCGAAGTTCATTACGTTATCGAACCATTTCCCTTATCCGATTGATAAAGCGGAGGCAACGATTGAACCAGCTAAAACAGGTGATTCATCAGTAGATACGTACTTCCAAACAGCACGCTATTTAGATGAATCTGTAAAAGGATTCATGGATTACTTGAAACAATCTGGTTTATACGATAACTCAATTATCGTTATGTACGGTGACCATTACGGTATTTCAGATAATCATAGTGCAGCAATGTCTCAAATAATGGGTAAAGAAATGAACTCATTTGAAAATGCTCAATTACAACGTGTACCATTAATCATTCGCGTACCTGGAATGGAAGGCGGCGTACAACATCAATACGGCGGAGAAATTGACGTTCTTCCAACGTTATTACACTTACTAGGTACAGATACGAAAAATTATGTCCAATTCGGATCAGATTTATTATCACCAGAGCATAAACAAGTCGTTCCGTTCCGTAACGGTAACTACGTAAGCCCAACAGTTACAGCACTTAACGGCAAATACTATGATACAGCGACTGGGAAACCAGTAGAATTTACAGATGAAATAAAACAAAATGAACAAATGGTTCAAAAATCACTAAAATACTCCGACCAAGTTGTTAACGGTGACTTATTACGATTCTACACACCAGAAGGATTTACACCGGTAGAACCTTCTAAGTATAACTATAACAATCGTGATAACAATAAAACGAAGGTGAAGACGACTGAAGACGGAGAAACAAAATAAATAACAAAAAATCCTACTCGTATAGAAAACGAGTAGGATTTTTTGTTTTAATATTTACTTTCGGATTTTTGGAGTGCTACTTTTTTAGGCATAAAACATGCGATAATCAAAGCTACAAAAGATAAGACTAACATAAATACGTAGGCATCACTTGAGCTGAAGATAGAAGCTAATTTCGTTACTTGCATAGCTGATATGCTTCCGTTCTCACTAGATAACTGTGAAGTATGTGAAGTGGATTGAATTGTATACACAGTGATGATGACTGCTGTTCCAATAGCACCTGCTAATTGACGTACGGTATTATTCACTGCAGAACCATGTGAACCCAGTTCTCTTGGTAAAGCGTTTAAACCTGCTGTATTTAAAGGCATCGAAATGAAACTTAGTCCAATGCGTAGAATAATGGTGCGAACCATTAAATACATATAAGTGGTGGATTCGGTCAAATCAAGTACACCCCACATCGATATAATGATACATATTAAGCCTGTAATAAAGAGTGGTTTTGCCCCGTATTTATCAAACAGTTTGCCTGTGATAGGTGATAAGAAGGCATTAATTACAGCACCAGGTAATAGAAGTAAACCTGATTCAAAAGCAGTGAAACCTCGCCCATTTTGCAAGTAAATCGGTAAAAGAATTAAATCAGCATACATAATCATCGTAATGAGTACGTTAATGACTGATGTAAGAGTGAAAATTTTATACTTAAATACGGATAAATTTAATAGTGGATCGCTAGACTTTATTTGACGTAAACAGAATAGAGTTGTAACGATTATTCCAATGATAATTGTAGTAATAACAACTGGATGATCCCATCCTTTGCTTCCCGCACTACTAAATCCGAATATAATACAACCAAAGCCAATCGTTGATAAAATGACACTTACGATGTCTAATTTTGCTTTTGTTGTCTTAGCAATATTCATTAAATATTTTAGCGCGAGAATAATAACGATTAATACAAATGGAGCTAATCCAATAAATAACCATCTCCATGATACATATTCAATAATAAAGCCAGATAATGTTGGAGCGATGGCTGGCGCAAAAATTATGGCGAAACCGATGGTTCCCATAATACTTCCACGCTTTTCACTAGGGTACAAATATAAAATAACAGTCATCATTAGCGGCATAATAATTCCTGCCCCTACGGCTTGAATCATTCTTCCTGTTAACAAAATGCCAAAATTCATAGCACATGCACAGAGAACAGTCCCAATAAACAAGGAGAGCATCGCGCTAATAAACAGCTGCCTTGTTGTAAAGCGCTTCATTAAAAATGCAGTAATTGGCACGAGAACACCATTTATAAGCATAAAACCTGTTGATAGCCATTGCACTGTTGCAGCGGTAACATCAAATACCTCCATTAAATTACTCATTGCCACATTTAATAGCGTCTGATTTAATGTTGATAAAAAACAGCCGGCTATGAGCACAACTAATATAATTTTTTTATTTCTTTCTGATATTTCCTTTTGCATTGGTAAACTCCTTCATTGTTGCCTTGATTTATCGACAATGTGTCGATAAAATTAATGGTAACAAAATATATTTTCTTTGACCATGAACAGTTTTTTTGAAAATGTTCACTACTCGACATAGATGGTATATGATGTCGATAAAGTTAAAGAAAATCTATAAAGGGGTTTAAAAATGTCTACACCTAAAAAAGAAGATCCTCGTACAGTACGTTCAAGAGAAATGTTTAAAAATGCTGTTTTTTCTCTCTTATGTGAGAATCCTAGTATTTCAAGCTTAACGGTTCAGAAAGTAGCGACAACGGCAGGATTAAATCGAACAACATTTTACTTACATTATCAAGATATTCAAGATTTACTAGACCAAATCACGAATGAGATTTTAAATGAGCTTTCTAATAAAATTGTTGATTTGATACATGCAAAAGATTTATCAGAAAAACAAAAGCTAACACAATTACTTGATTATTTATATATCCACCGAAATTATTTATTTATATTATTTAAAATGAATCAATTTGAGGAGCAATTATTTGTATTTTTAAAGCAATTAATAGAAACGAGAAGAGAGAATACGAAAAAGGATTTGCCAGATGATTATGTTGCAGTTGATATTAAAACAGCTTCATTGGTAGGTATTATCATGTGGTGGATAAGGAATGGACTTCACTTTAGTTCAGATTATATTGCAAATCAAATTTATTTTATGTATAAAGGGTAATGATTTTAAGGATCGGGATTAATAAAAATTTATAAAACAAAAGATCCAGAGATAGAAGGAGGCTATGCATGAATTTTAAAAATGAAAAAGTATCATTACATTTAGAGGTTGTAAATTATCAATATACAGATGCAAAAGACGAGTGTGATAGAAATTGGTTA
Organism: Bacillus sp. NPDC057893; assembly: GCF_042796455.1. Classification (NCBI taxonomy): domain Bacteria; kingdom Bacillati; phylum Bacillota; class Bacilli; order Caryophanales; family Bacillaceae; genus Bacillus; species Bacillus sp. NPDC057893. The sequence continues at coordinate 226,093 of NZ_JBHVNG010000004.1, forward strand.
AGAGTAAAAGCGAGACTGTCAGAAGAAAATAAAGTTTTTGAAACGATGGATCCTTTTTTACAAACTTCCGATTTACAGTACATGATAAAATGGTTTGAATCTTTACCAAACCCTACATATAACGAACTAGATTTCATAGAACCAAATTTAGCGTTTGAATTTATGGGGGAAAAATCAGGGGAGTTTAACATTGTTATTCGCTTATCGCTGGAACTTAACCCCACATGGTGTAAGGAAGAGGAGTACGAATTTTCTATCGGTATAACTCAAGATGATAAGGAGAATATTATTCGTTCTATTGAAGAGCAACAAAGGAAATTCCCAAAACGATAAAAAAGACTTGATAACCTACAAGAGGGAATCAAGTCTTTTTATTACATCCGATTATCATGCCAGAAGTTTAATGGGAAGTGTTCGTTCTCATTATAGGCTTCTAATTCATATCCTTTTTCTTTCAATCCTTTAATTATACCAGGTACTGCTTTAACTGATTGTGGATGAATATCGTGCATAAGGATAACTTCTGTTGGATTTGTAGCACCATGTAGAACGTTTTCTACGATTTTAGCTGAAGCAGCGTCAACTGGCATTTTGTTGTATTTCCAGTCTAATGAATCAATTGTCCAATCCCAAACTTTTAAACCATTTTCTACAACTTTGTTGCGAAGGGCTTCATTTAATCCTGGCATTGAGCCGTAAGCAGGGCGTGTTAATACTGGTGATTTTCCTAGAACACCAGCGATTAAGCCTTGGTCTTCTTTCATTTCATCAACGTAATGACCTTCTGTGTAAAGCTTCTTGTAGTTATGAGTCATACTGTGCATCCCAACATAGTGGCCTTCAGCATTTTCACGTTTTACAAGATCAGGGAAAGCTTTCACGTTTGAACCAATTAGGAAGAATGTTGCTTTTGCATTTTCACTTTTTAACATATCTAAAAGCTCAGCTGTGTATTTTCCAGGACCATCATCAAATGTTAAGTAAGCAACTTTTCTAACCTGCCCGTTATAGTGCTTTGGAGCTTCTTTCGGAGCAAGGGATGTTTGAATTTCACTTACAAGTTGAACAGATTTTGCTTCATCCTCTGTACTTGCTAGAGCGATATGTGTTGATCCGTAAGCAGCTTCGTATGTAAATAATACCCCAGCGCAGATCAACAGAGCCCTTTTCACTAAAGTTGTCATCCGAATTCCATTGTGCATAATTTTCCTACTCTCTATAAAAGTTCTACTCTACTATATTAGCAATTTTAGAGGGGGAAATGCAAAAAAACTTTTTTACAAGCGCAAAGAAGTTTGTAAAAAAGTATGCAAGATTTCACTGTTTTGCAGGTTTGAAAAAATGAAACAAGAATTAAATGAATGGAACTGTATGTAAAATGGTTCATTCATGTTTTTTGTTTTAGAAAGGGAGGATAAGTATGAAAAAACTAGCTTGTTTACATGCTCATCATTCAAATATTGAATACATTGACCGAGCGTTGCAATCTTTTGGAATCGAAATACTTCATTTTGTAGATCCCATCTTATCACACAGACTAAAAATAGAACGAGAATTTGAAAAAGAAAAAGCACGAAATAAATTAAAAGATAATATAAAGTATATAGCTGAAAGTGATGTAGATACACTTTTATTAACTTGTACAGATTATATTACGCTATTAGATGAGGATTTCAAAATAGACATACCTATATTGAAAATTGATGAGCCATTTTTTGAAATGATTTGTCATGTTGAAGAGCCACAAACAATACTTTTTACAAATAATCGCACGGTTTCAGGGACGATGGAACGTTTAAAACAATACGCTCGGCAGAATAATAAATCCATACATGTAAAAGTAGAAGTGATAGAAGGGATATTTGAGTTAATTATGAAAGGTCGTAAAGAAGAGCATGATGCTAAGTTAGAAAAGTATTTATATGAAATTATGAAAGATGGAAACGAAATGCTTTCAGTTGCACAATTATCTATGGTAGACGCTGCTACAAGGGTAGAAAATATAATAGGAAGGAACATAATAAACCCGTTGAATGCGCTAGTGGAGTATTGTATACAGAGTGTGAATGAACAACCGTGTGAAAAATAAGGAAGAGGATATTTGTTGTTTTAAAATGCATCATTAAAAATTTCACATACCGTACTTAAAAAATAAATATAGGAAAACCAAAAAGTAATGTAGAATATATCGTACATACATATGTGAAGTCAACAAAATATATAAAAGAGGTGGACCTATGTTACTTGAAAAAGTAATGTAGAATATATCGTACATACATATGTGAAGTCAACAAAATATATAAAAGAGGTGGACCTATGTTACTTGAAAAAGTAATGCAGCAACTAGAAGAATATGGAACAGAACAAAACCGTAAAACCTTTAAAAATCATGGGGCGAAAGAGCCGTTATTTGGAGTTAGTTTTGCAAATTTAAAATTGGTGAAAAAGAAGATAAAAAAAGATCATGATTTAGCAATCTCATTATGGGAAACAAAAAATATGGACGCAATGACTTTAGCAACGATGGTTTTAGATCCGAAGAAACTAACGTCAGAACAGCTAAATAGATGGGTTCAGGATGTTGATTATTATTGTTTAATGGACGTTCTTATGACAGCTATATGTACGTCGCCAATCGCGATAGAAAGAATGGAAGAATGGACGAAGTCTGATGATGAATGGATTGGAAGAGCTGGTTGGTCATTATTAGCGAATATCGCAATAAAAAATAAAACGTTAGACGATGACTTTTTTTTACCGTATTTAGAAGAGATTAAAGTTCATATACATAATGAAAAAAATCGAAAAAGAGAAGCGATGAATAGGGCTTTAATTGCGATAGGGGTTCGAAATGAAGCTTTAGAACAACAAGCAATTGAAATTGCACGCGAAATTGGAAAAGTAGAAGTTGATCATGGTGCGACGTCATGTAAAACACCAGATGCAGAATCCTATATTAAAAAGACACGAGAAAGAGCTGAAAAGAAGAAAGTAAAATAAGCGAAGGAGAAAGGCTATGAAACCAATTGAAGCAGCACGAAGTATTATTGCATCACAATTTTCGAATTGTGATGTTGCTTTACTAGGGGGAAGTGTTGCTAGAGGAGAGGCTACGAAAACATCTGACCTTGATATTGTAATATTTGACCAAAGTTTGTCATCTTGTTATAGAGAATCTTTCTATAGTAATGGCTGGCCTGTTGAAGTATTTGTACATAACTTTGAAACGTATAAAACCTTTTTCAAAAGTGATTGTGAGCGCGGGCGACCTTCATTACCTCAATTAGTTTCAGAAGGAATTGTTTTAAAAGGAAATGATGAAATTGTAAAGATACTCAAAAGAGAAGCGAATGATTTATTAAATAAAGGACCAGAAAAATGGACAGAAGAAACGATGAAGCAGAAACGCTATTTTATTACGGATACTTTGGATGACTTCATTGGTGCAGCAAAGAGAGAAGAAGAATTGTTCATCGCGAATTTATTAGCCGATTTAGTACATGAATATGTTTTAAGGGTAAATGGTCAGTGGCTTGGAAATTCAAAATGGTTTATTAGAGTGTTAAGAAGGTATGACGAGCAATATGCAGAACATTTTGTAGCGGCTTTTGATCATTTTTATAAAACAGAGGAGAAAAATGAATTAATTACTTTTGTAGAAAAAACGCTAGATCAGTATGGAGGAAGAATGTTCGAAGGATTTTCTATAGGGAAATGAGAAGGGGATAGCAAAGTGAATATACCATTCGTTCAATTAAGAGAATTGACACTAGACAATGTAGAAGATCGATATCAATGGTCATTAGATACGGAAGTAACAAAGCATTTAGTTGTACCAGATCAATATCCACCGTTCACTCGTGAAGATACGAGAAGGTGGATTGAAGCATGCATAAGTCGAGAGAATGGTTATGAACAACGAGCTATCGTTACAAAGGAAGGTCTACACATTGGATGGATAGACCTAAAAAACTTTGATAAAACGAATAAAAATGCTGAACTAGGAATTGCAATTGGAAATAAAGAATATTGGGGTAAAGGGTATGGAATGGCAGCTCTATACAGTATGTTACAAATTGGCTTTTCTGAATTCGAATTAGAAAAAATTTGGCTACGAGTAGACGAAGATAATTTACAAGCTAGAAAGAGTTATGAAAACGCTGGATTTGTTTGCGAAGGACTAATGAGAAATGATCGATTACGTCAAGGTAAGTTCATTCATCGCTATCGTTATAGTATGTTAAGAGAAGAATATCAATCTATAATTAGTAGTTTGTAAAAATATTATGTAAACCTAAAGGGGATAGAGAAAGATGATTCGATTACTTACAAAAGAGGATGCGGAAAAATATTGGGAGTTACGTTTACAAGCATTGCAAGTAAATCCAGAGGCATTTATAACAACTTATGAAGAAGCGGTGAGCCAGGAGAATCCTCTTGAGCGAGTTGCTAGTAATTTATCATCTAATAGTAGTTGTACATTTGGTGCTTTTAATGAAGAAAATCAATTAATTGGAGTTGTCACTTTACTAATGGAAGAGAAAGAGGCATATAAGCATAAAGGTCATATCGTTGCGATGTATGTAGATGCACAAAACAGGCGGAACGGATTGGCACATGAGTTAATAGCAAATGCCATTCAAAGAGCGCGAGTAATAAAACTAGAGCAATTAACCTTAGGAGTTGTATCCACAAACGAACCAGCAAAAAAATTGTATGGATCAATGGGCTTTAAAACTTATGGAATTGAAAAAAGAGCTATAAAGGTGAATGGTGTGTATAGTGATGATGAAAATATGGTGTTGTTTCTTTAAAGACTACATCCATAATTAGATTTTTGAATATTAATTATATTCATTTTGTTATATAGTAAAAGGAGAAACTATATAAGGGGTTTTAAGATGAAAGCTATTGCAATAGGGATATTGGCATCGTTTTTCTTTGCCTTTACCTTTGTGTTAAACCGATCGATGGACTTAGAAGGTGGAAGTTGGATTTGGAGTGCATCATTACGGTATTACTTTATGGTTCCCATGCTATTACTAATTGTCATGTATAGAGGGAACTTAAAACAACTCTTTCAATACATGAAAAAAAATCCGAAAGAATGGTTGTTATGGAGTATTGTTGGATTTGGTCTTTTTTATGCACCACTTAGCTTTGCAGGTGCGTTCGGACCAGGTTGGCTTGTAGCATCAACATGGCAAATTACGATCGTCGCAGGGATTTTGTTAACACCATTTTTTGCGGTAGACCCATTGCATAAGAAACTTCCTATGAAGGAATTAGTTATGTCGGGCATTATTTTATTCGGTGTTGTACTTATGCAAGTAGAACATGCTTCTTCATTAGGAATTCGTGAAACCGTTTTATGTGTAGTTCCTGTCCTCATTGCTGCGTTTGCATATCCACTTGGAAATAGAAAAATGATGCAAGTATGTAAGGGCGAATTAGATGTATTCCAACGAGTTCTCGGTATGACATTAGCAAGTTTACCATTTTGGTTTATACTATCTGGTTACGAAGTATCTACAGGTGGATTACCGTCAAGTAGCCAAGTTTTCCAATGTTTTATTGTAGCGGTTAGCTCAGGTTTAATTGCGACAGTATTATTTTTCTTTGCGACAGATCTTGTAAAAGATGATCCGCAAAAATTAGCAACAGTCGAGGCGACACAGTCTGGTGAAGTTTTATTTGCGCTAGTAGGAGAGCTCATCTGGCTATCTGCTCTAATTCCGTCTTCATTATCTTGGATTGGAATGAGCCTTGTAATTGTCGGAATGATACTTCATAGTTATGTAGCTGTAGTTGTAAAAAAAGAGGAAAAAATAACCGCGTAAAAAGATTAGCTCTTTTTTAATAAAGAGCTAGTCTTTTTTCATAAGAAAGGATATGGAAGTATGATGTTACAACGTGTTGAGCATTTAGAAATAGATCCAATTAAGGGAGTATTAAAGCATGCGACCGGTCCGAGTGAAGTAAGCTTAATTAAAGCGGTGTCACTGTATGAAAATAATCATGCAGTGCTATATAAATATGGGAATATGGGTTGCATAGGTATTGCATTAATTGATACAAATAGAGCGAAAATGTGTCACATAGCTGTTGCTGAAATATATCGTCATCAAGGAATTGCACTTCAAATGATAAGAGAAATAATTAGGAAGTATGAGTTAATGTATATAGAGGCAGAGACAGACGAAGAGGCAGTCGAATTTTATAAAAAGTGTAGGTTTAAGATTAAAAGTCTGGGAGAAAAATATCCGGGGGTGGAAAGATTTCATTGCTATCTCGGGAATGAACAGTTTAAAAGTATGCGAAATATGTAATTTTACATATTTAGTTTAGTTTGAAAAAAATGATATATACAGTATATAATAAAGGTAATTGGAAAAATATAGATAAATAGAAATTAGGTGTATAACACATGAGAATGGATAAAAGCAAATTTGTGAAAATTGCAGCTTCAATAGGAGTGTCATCTTTTTTATTAACAGGATGTGCTGATAATGATGAAGAGAACGCACAAAAAGAAAGTAGTGCGGTAAAAACAGATGGTATGAAGCAAGAAAGCGAACAAGAAACATTAAATTGTGATGATAAAGCGCCAACGACAGAAAATATAGAAAAAGAAGAATTATGTAGAGATAATAATTCACCTGCTTCATTTAATAATGAGAGCTCCCATCTGCCAATACTTCCGTTCGTTGCTGGATATTTATTAGCAAGTAAGACGTCGAATATGTATAGTACTGCGAAACCAAATCTTACAAAGAAGCCATATACAAATAATATTATCCCATACCGTGAAAAGGATGAGCGAAGAAGTGGTGGCAGCGGTGGTGGTGGGTATTACGGTGGCACTAGTAGCAATAATGATTCTTCAAAGAAAGTGGATTTGAATAAGCAACAGCCGAGCAGTTCAACTAAAGTGGCACCAGATTCAAATACGTCAAAATCATCTACTACGCAAACACCGAAAGTGAATTCTGGTTCAAATGGAATTGGAAACGCAAAAGCACCAGCTGGATCCTAATTTGAAAGGATAATGGAGAAATGTATACAGAACAAGAACAGGAAGCTTATATGAAAGTATGGTTTTCTCTTGCAGAAGAGGCTAGTAGAAATGGATTTACGTGGCCAAGTCTTTTAGAGAATGAAGAATGGAATCAATATATGGCAACTGGTATGTACCGGATGCCAGTACGTACATATACTGCAATTTCTAAAGCAACAGAAGAAATTATGTATGTGTTATATAAAACATATCAATACATTACAAATACACCAGCACAATTTCAAAAACTTGGTTTTTCACCAGAGACGTGGGAAATTGCAAGAATGAAACATACTGGCTTATTTTCATATTTTACAAGGCTTGATTTCATCGTAAATCATGATGATATTAAATTAATTGAAGTAAATTGCGATACTCCGACAGGTTATTTAGAACCATCTGTCGCCAATGAAGTATTGTGCCGTTATCACGATGTGAATCATCCGAATCATATTGAAGAACACATCGTTCAAGCTTGGGAACAAATTAAACATGATTACAAAATAAGTCCTGACGAAACGATTTATTTTACAAGCTACGATTGGCATGATGAAGATCATCAAACAGTTCAGTTTTTAAGAAGTTATTGCTTACAACAACAAACCGATTATGTAGGAATACAAGATATCGTTGTTGCAGATGATGGAATATACACTCCGGCAGGCGATAAAATTAAATACTTATATCGTTTATATCCAATTGAATATTTAGTTGTAGATACTGATAAAAATGGTAAAAGAATTGGTCTGCAATTTTTAGATCATATCGCACAAGGAAGGGTGCAAATTATTAACCCACCAGCTGCTTTTGTTATGCAAAATAAAGGTATGCTCGCATTGATTTGGCAACTTTATGAAGATGAAGTTTTCTTTGACAAAGAAGAACGAGAGATCATTAAGAAATATTTCCTTCCAACGTATTTTACAAATAAACGATTTTTAGAAAGAAAAGAATCTTATGTTTCAAAACCATTATTTGGCCGCGAAGGCGGCGGAGTATCTATCTATGAAAATGATGAACTATTAGCTGAAGATCAAACAGAGTATTATTTTGAACAACGAAAAATATATCAGCAATATGTAGACATGCCTGACTATACAATTGATACGTGGGATGGACCGTATACTGGTAAACTACTTATCGGTTCTCATTGTATTAGCGGAAGGGCTGCTGGACTGTTTTTACGAGTAGGTGAAAGAATAACAGGGAATTTATCAATGTTTACTGGAGTTACGATTGAAGGATAGCAACAGTTGAATTAAAAGGTAATTAACAAAGAGCGCATCATTTGTAATGCGCTCTTTCATATGAGTATAAAGTTTAAATTAAGATTGCTAGAGTGAAAGTTTTTCATTGCTGTGATGTAACGCTTTCATTTTGTTTCATTTCAAAAATTTTCTTACAATCTTCATCTACAATTTTAATAGAATCTCTAAGTTTAGGCACACCGATATACAAAACAGGGTTTTTATCTTTTCCCTTGTTTTTTTCAATATGTAAGACGATAACGGATGTATCTTTTTCGTCTTTAACTTCTTTTACTGTAATTTTATCGTTTTTATACTTTGCTCCAAATGCTGAATATACCATCTTCTTTCCTTCACTAATGCTATCATTTGAGTAATGAATCATAGTTGGATCTTCTTGTGCTTTTTCGTATAAGTGTGAAGGACCATATCCACCTTCGTTATATCTAGACTTTTCTAACACCCAAAAATCTTCATATTCATTATTAGAAAAAGTACAACCACTTAAATTAATCATTCCTAATAGGAAAAGGGATAATATCATTTTTTTCATCGTGTTCACCTTTCTATATTTATTTCAAATTAATATACCATAATTTAACTGTTTCCGATATGATAAGAACGATAGGTGTATAGTAATCTATACGATTATGTTAAAAATTAAGAAAAATATGATAATATATTCATGTACTAGTTTAAAGCAAAATGGGGGAACAATCGTGAAAATGAATGACATAGTGGCGAATACACAATTTCCAAATACAATCGAAACAATTACAAATGATTTAAAAGCATTAGGGATAGAAAAGGGAATGACAGTTATTGTACATTCTTCATTAAGTTCGATCGGTTGGATATCTGGTGGGGCAGTTGCCGTAGTAGAAGCGTTAATGAAAGTTGTTACAGAAGAAGGAACGATAATTATGCCGACGCAATCTTCGGATTTATCCGATCCAAAACATTGGTCAAGACCACCTGTACCAGAAGAATGGTGGCAAATTATCCGGGATAACGTCCCAGCATTTGACCCGCGTATAACACCAACAAGGGCAATGGGAAAAGTAGTTGAATGTTTTCGTACATATCCGAATGTATTACGAAGTAATCATCCGCTCAGTAGTTTTGCAGCATGGGGGAAATACGCAGAAGAAATTACAGCGAATCATTCACTTTCCATAAGTTTTGGTGAAGAATCGCCATTACGAAAAATATACGATTTAGATGGATACATATTATTACTTGGTGTCGGTTATGACTCCAATACATCCATACATTTATCTGAGGTACGTACAGGTGCACGCGAGTTAATAAAGGTAGGAGCGCCTATTATAGAAGAAGGTGTAAGAGTATGGAAAGAATTCGTTGAAATGGATTACGATTCTGACACGTTTGTAGAAATCGGAGTTGAATATGAGCTTAAAGGAGCAGTTACGCGTGGGAAGATAGGGAATGCGACGTGCCGTTTTATGAGGCAGCGTGATGCAGTTGACTTTGGAACAGAGTGGTTTCGTGCGAAAAATCAGTAAGGGATGGTTATTATGCAGGGGAAAAAAGTATTAATTACGAGCGGCGGCTGCCTAGAAAAATGGGATCAAGTACGCGGACATACAAATTTAGCAAAAGGTACGATTGGAAGAATTATGGCGGAAGAGCTTATGGCAAAAGGAGCACATGTTATATATTTGCATGGCTATTTTGCTGAGAAGCCAATGGGTGTAAATAACCAATTAGAATTGCACCCATTTGAGGGGATTATTGATTTACAAGATAAGATGAAAAGTATTATTACACATGAAAAAGTAGATGCAGTTATTATGGCTGCTGCTGGCTCAGATTGGGTTGTTGAAAAAATTTGTGATCAAGATGGAACTGTTCTTAATATGAACGGAAAGATTTCAAGTGATATCGCACCGATTATTCATTTTCAAAAAGCGCCAAAAGTATTAAAACAAATAAAGAATTGGGATCCAGAAACGATACTCGTTGGCTTTAAACTTGAAAGTGACGTAAATGAAGCAGAACTTATTGAAAGAGCAAGCAAAAGGATGGAAGATGCAAAAGCGAGTGTAATGGTAGCGAACTCACCGCATTCTTTATATTCTCGCGGCGCTGTGCATCACGTCATTGGACAAGATGGTAATGTGAAGTTATGTAATGGGAAAGATGAAACTGCAAAAGAAATAGTCAATATGTTAGAGCATTTATGCAATCGTATTACTGCTATGGAAATTTAAGCTTTTAGAAAGAGCCGTAGTCGCATAGTATATAATGGAGTTAATATTAAATTAGTGGGGGAACGTATCCCTCACTGATTATTAAATTGAACCAATAGAATAGGCCATTAGCTGCCCGTAAATGTGTAATACATGATATATGCATAATGAACATTTTGTGAGGAGTGGATTGTATGGAACATTTATTAAAGCAAGCTATTAAACTTAGAAATGAAAAAAAATATGCGCAGTCTAGAGAGATACTTATAGGATTAACAAACTTTACGAGGGATGCAGAAGTGCTATATCAATGCGCTTGGATACATGATGCCATGGGTCTTGAAACGGAGGCGGTTCCTTATTATGAGCAGGCAATTGCGAACGGACTTGATGGTGAATCCCTTCGCGGTGCGTATATCGGTCTTGGCAGTACGTATCGTTGTATAGGGGAATATGATAAAGCGATTACTGTATTAGAAGCAGGGATAAAGAAGTTCCCGGAAAATGATGTAATGAAAGTGTTTTTATCATTAGCAAAATATAACGTAAACGAACATGAAGAAGCGATGAAATTATTGCTTGAAACGGTCGTAAAAGTAGATGAGGTAAAAGAATTTGAACGTGCTATCTCATTTTATAAAGATAATTTAAATGAGGTCTTTAAATAGAGGAGAGAAGGAATGAACCCATCAATTTCACGAAGGAAAAAAGGTATTTGGATTGGACTCGTATCTTTAATTATGTTATCAAACTATTTATTGTATGCCCTTCCAATAGTACCAGCTGCCCCGAAAGAAGTAGTCCTCGGTTCATTATTAGATTTTATGTTTGTAATTCCGGTTATCACATATTTCTTTATTATACGGAAAAGATATTTGTTAACGTATATGTTTCCTGTAGTTATAGCTGGATACGTATTCGCAAGATTTATAATTCCTAGTAATTATTTACAAGCTTTTTCATTTGTTTCGTATGTAATAGTTGCTGGAGAAATTATGTTCGTATGTTTTGAACTGTTTCTTATATATAAAATTATAAGAGTACTTCCTAAAATAATAAAACGATATAAAGAATATAGAAGTGAGTATTCTTCATTTTCTTATGCGATTGATGCAGCATTTGATGCTAATATGAAGAGAAGTAAGGCAGTAAATATCATTCTAACAGAGTGTAAATTACTCTATTATGCTTTTTTATCGTGGCGTGTAAAAGTATTAGAAAGTGAATCCACATACTCATATCATAAAAAGACCGGTGCAATAGGTGTTTATATCATGATTATTCATGCAATAATAATTGAAAGTATCGGTTTTCATTATTTACTTCATCAATGGAATCCAGTAATAGCTTGGATATTACTCATCTTAAACATATATGTGATGTTTTATTTTTTAGCTGAAATCCAAGCGATGCGTAAAAATCCAATTATCGTTGCGGAAGAAAAAGTGATCATTCAAATTGGATTAGGAAAGAAAATCGTTATACCATTTATACAAATTGATAACATTGTGTTTTATAAAGGCGAATCTTTAGCGAAAGAAGAAGAGAAAGCGGTTCTTGATGCAACTGTTATGGAATTTATAAAGGAACCTGCAACTTTTGAAATAACGTTAAAGGAGCCAATTAAAGCGCAGTTGTTATATGGATTTTCTAAAACAGTAAGTTGTGTTCACTTAAATGTAGACGATGAACGGAAATTTTATGATGCGGTTATGGAGAAGTTGAAATAGGAGTAAAAATAGTGAAAAATAAAAACTCGCAACTTAATAGCTTGCGGGTTTTCGTCGTAAACAATTAAAAAATATGATAAAATTAAAAGGTAACTTATGGTACGGTTGGTTGTTCAATTATCACTTCTCCGAATAGGAGGGGGGTGATAATACGTGAGTGAAATTGCGTTGCTGTTGCAAGGTGGACTGTTTCTCATTGCATTGTTAACGTTTATTGTCGTCTTAATTGACAAGCTCAAAAAATAACAACCCACCTATGCCTATAGAATGTGGGTTGTTATGTTTGTACGAAACAAATAGGATAAATGAACAATCCAATCTGCTAAGTTACGTGGACTAGTGTGTAGCCGCACACTAGTCTTTTTTATTTATATACAGTTGTTAATTGTTTTATGTGATTGTATTGTTCTTTTCACACTCATTATAACACAGTGTCTTTTCATGAAGAAAGGAGACCGTATGTTCTGATGTGAATTAAATAGAACGTGTAGTTTCTTTAAATAGCCCATCCATATACTGTTTTAAACTTTCCACAAAAAATCCTTTTTTGTCTACATTATTTACGCCGACAATTGGTGATGGAAGATTGTATCTTTTTTCTGATAAATGAACAACAACATCAAAAATATCAAATAGGCGAATGAAGCAGAACAGACCGTCTTTATCACTAAGTAAAATAAAGTAATGGTTTTCACTCGTTGTATTTAATGTATTCCATAAAGAACTTTTGCTTAAGTCACGAACGATACTCTTTTCCTTTAATTCCATGAAATCGGCATTTAATAGAATGGTAGAAATATCAATCGCATCTGGATCTTCAAAGTAGCCATCAATTGTTTGTACAGCAAAAGTATAAGCCATTTTTAATACACTCATTTTATATTTACGGTTATCTAAAAGCAATTCACGTTGAATAGAACTAGCTACTTTTGTTACGCGCTCTTCTTTCCAAATTTCATTATGTAATGAAATATCGTGCTTTTTACATAGTTTCATAATTAATGCATTGGAATAAAGTATCTCATCACTTACTTCGACTACATCTGTCTCAGCGGCTGCTAGCTCCTCACCATGTTCATTCGTATAGAGAGGGGAGTCGATTTGTTTTTTCATTTGCTCAATCTTAAATTGACTTAGTTTATGCCTAATTAAAGGACGGTCAATATTTGTTGTCATATGTTCATGACAGGAATCACAAATTGAGTTTGTGAAATAATATCCACATAATATCTCTGGAATGACATATTGTTCACTAAGTTCTTTCGTATCTTTTCTGCAAATGATGCATTGTGTCATATTTATCACCTTTACCTGCAAATTTGTCTGTAATCTCATTGTAGTGTATTTAATGGGATTTTGGAATATTGTAAAGGAAAATATTATGTGAAATCTAAGTTTAATTTGGTACAATGAAGAGAAGTGCTAGTTTAAAGGAGGACGTTTTTTTGAAATCGAAAGTGCACTTTTGGACATTAGAAGTGCTGATGGTTGTAGGAATTATATTTATTTGCACAAAAATATCGTTTCTATTTCAACCGATTGGTATCTTCATATCAACATTATTTTTCCCAATTTTAATCGCGTTATTTTTATACTTCATATTTAACCCATTGTTAGTCTTTTTGGAGAATAAAAAAGTACCTAGAGGTTTAGCGATTTTACTACTGTATCTTTTTATTATCACATTAACTGGAGTTGCTATTGGAGTAGTTGTTCCAACCATCTCACAACAGCTAATGGATTTAGTGAAAAACATGCCGACTTATATAAAAGAGGGAAAAGTATACATACAAGATCTATCCCATCATAGATTATTTGAATGGCTATCTACACAAAACTACGTTTCCATTGAGACAATTGAGAAAAATGCAATTGAATACTTAAAGGAAATACCAAACACACTTACGTCGAGTGCAACGGCTTTATTTGGTATTATCACGAACGTGGCGTTAGTTATCTTTACAGTACCGTTTATTTTATTTTATATGTTTAAAGATGGACATGCATTTCCAGGGAAAGCTGTTAGTGTATTACCAGAGTCTTACCGTGAAGAAGGACTTCGTATCATAAAGGAAACGAACGAAACATTATCTGCATATATTCAAGGTCAAGCGCTCGTTTGTATGTTTATTGGTGCCTTTACATTTACTGGTTATTTAATCATCGGTTTACCGTATGCTTTCGTTTTAGGAATTATCGCAGCATTTACAAATATAATTCCGAACTTAGGTCCATTTATCGGAGCAGCACCAGCTGTCATTATAGGTCTGTTCGTATCTCCGATGCAAGCTTTGTACGTAATTATTATAGTAACAATCGTACAACAGTTTGAAAGTAACATCATTTCACCGCGTATTATGAGTTCAAAATTAAATATCCATCCGTTAACAATTATCATCCTTATTTTAGGGGTAGGTAATTTCGCGGGAATTATCGGAATGATTTTAGCAGTACCAGCTTATGCGGTAACAAAAACGGTTGTTTCGAACTTAGTGAGATTGTTTAAGACGAAACGAAGTAAACGGAAATAGAATATGTTGAGAAAGATACACCGCTTAATAGTGGTGTATCTTTTGTTTTTTAGAGTGTATGAAATACGTATTATTATATATTTTTCACACATCAAATTAACTGCAACACTTGTATAAATTATTCCTGTTAAACTACGTGGAATCCCTCTGAACTATCCAAATCATTTCTTTACACCGCGTCATTAACATCATAATCGACTCCTTTCATTTCTAATATAAGTTCAAACAATTATAGGTGAGTGTAGTACTTGCTTCTACGATCACGAATTTCATCTATAATCTTTTTATACTGTACCTCTTGTTGTACTTCATTTGCAGATATAGTTTCTTTTTGAATCGTAATGGTTAAAAAGAAAAGGTGAAACTTCATACATGAATTCCTCCTTCCGAATAGGAATTACAGGTGACTACAATAATGACTTTGTCGTTCTTTTACGTTGTACATAGCCTGCTCAATTTGTCGGTCATGAAGCATATCAGACTCAGACAGTTTATTTTTTTGAATGGTAATAGTTAAAAATAATACTCTGAATTTCATTGGATATTACCCCTTTATAATTTATTTAGTAAAGACGATTGTAATAAGAGGACTGGCGCTCTTTCACATCATCCATAATATTTTTAATTTGTTGTTCACGAGAAATTTCATCTCTTGAAAGTTTACGTTTTTGAATGGTAATGGTTAAAAAGAAAGCCTTAAATTTCATTAGGATAGCGCTCCTTTATAATTTATTTAGTAAAGACGATTGTAATAAGAGGACTGACGCTCTTTTACATCATCCATAATATTTTTAATTTGTTGTTCACGAGAAATTTCATCTCTTGAAAGTTTACGTTTTTGAATGGTAATGGTTAAAAAGAAAGCTTTGAATTTCATTAGGATATTACCCCTTTAAAAAATATTTTTAGTACATTTGTGTATAATACGAACTTTTAATGTCCGTTATTTTATCCATAGTTTGTTTTAATTGTTGTTTACGAAAGATTTCAGCTTCAGATAACGTTTTTTTCTGAAGTGCTGTCGTAAAAAAGAAAATATGAAAAGTCATAGACGAATTCCTCCTTTCGAAAAGGAATTACAGGTGATCACAATAAAGCACTTGGCGCTCCTTAACATCATTCATAGCTTTTGCAATTTGCTCATTATGAAGAATTTCAGCTTTGGAAAGTGTATTTCTTTGAATCGTAATACTTAAAAACAATACGCTAATAGTCATCGAATGTTGCTCCTTTCTTTAAAAAATAATGTAAGAGACTAAAAAATCGCATAAAAAAGCCACAGGAAGATATCGTTCTCCTATGGCTGGGCGTGAAAAAGCCACAGGAAAGTATACGACCTCCTGTGGCGAATTTATGAATTAAAAGAAATAAAGTACGATTTTTAATTCTCCATTAGGGTGGTCGAATTTATATTTAATTGTCCGAAAAACACAGGTGCAGTTAACGCTAACGATAAAGCATCTAATTGTAAGTTCATCATTTCCTTCGACCTCCTTTTAGAATATTTTTCTTACGTTAGTAAGTATATACAATTAATGGATAATTGTAAACGTAAAAATTGAAAATTTTTAATTTTGATTAGAATGCGTATATTTTAAAGGGTTTTTAAGGGATACATTGTATAGATTGGATAATAAATAGAACTTGGGGGTGTCTAATGAAGTATATGAATAGAATAGCAGGTGTTATGCTAACAATTTTTTTATTTGTTACTGCTTGTTCTAACGGAGGGAGAATAAAAGAAATATCAGATATTGGACCAGCGGATTTTAAGAAATATACGTGGACGTACGTTGGAAATAATTCTGATGTGTCTGCAATTGCTAAAAGTTTACCTGGTGGTGAAACAGTTCAAAGTATAAGCTTGAAAAATGAGAAAATTGCAGTGAAATACGGTGAAAAAAAGAACGATAAATTAACAGAAGATATGATTGAGACGTATTGGTTTGACGAAAAGGATACGATGAAAAAGAACTTTCTCTTTAATGCTATTTATCTTGCAATTTTAGTACCAAATGCGAAAGGGTATGAGTTTCAGTTGGAAACTAAGAATTTTACACTGAAAAGAGAAGAACTCTTACCCATACTGTATAAAGAATTTAATGATTTTCCGAAAGGCGATCAAATATGGAATAAGGGAATCATAATGAACTTCTTTTATGGTAATTTAGAAAAAATAGTAGCGCTTGTTAATAATAAAAATTTCCGGAAACAATTCTTTGATGAACATCCTATACAGGAAACTAAGTGAGACGGTGGGGGAAAGATGGAGCTTGTTTATAAAATTTCTTATTTCAGAATGTATGATCATTATTTACCAAAGCTAACACAAGTAATAAAGTGTTTAAATGCGGAAGACTTGTGGAAAAGAGATGGTGAGGCTAATTCAATTGGAGGTATAGTATTACATATCTGCGAACATGTAAAAAGAAATACGATTCGTTACTCGAATCCAAATGTAAATTTTGAAAAGGGGATTGAAGAGTACTTTCCAAAGAAGGCATTAAATTCTGAAATGCTGCTGGAAATTGTAGAAAAAGTATTTCGTGAATGGGGAAACAGGTATATAAAAGCATGTAAAGGAAGAACCGATATTGATTTGCATAGCTTATTACACTTAGTCGAGCACACAAGTTATCATTTGGGGCAAGTAGTAGACCGAACGAAATCTTTAAAGCGAGAGAGGTTTAACTTTTGTCAAAATGGTATCAATGAAAAAGATTTGAGAACGAAGATTGAAAATACGGAAATTTTCAGAAGAGGGTCATTCATTATCGAATGATTCTCTTTTTTTTATGAAAATTATGGTAAAAAATAAAATGATGTGATATGGTTAGTTGCATAAGTAATGAACCTATGAACCTAAGGTGGTGAAATGGTGAAACCAACTCTGGAGCAAAACAAATTAATATATATACAAATTGCAGAAACAATTGAAGCTGATATTTTAAAAGACATATTACTTGAAGAAGAACAAGTTCCATCGACAAATCAATTTGCTAAGATGCTACAAATTAACCCGGCAACTGCTGCGAAAGGGGTAAATCTATTAGTGGATGAGGGCATTTTATTTAAAAAGAGAGGGATTGGAATGTTTGTTGCAAGTGGTGCGAAGGAAGTCGTATTAAAGAAGCGGCAAAATGCTTTTATGACAGAGTATTTACCTAAAGTATGGGAAGAAGCAAAAGTATTGGAAATCTCTAAAGAAGAATTAATGGATATGATTCAAAAAATTACAAAGGAGGCGAAAGAGGAATGATTGCACTTGAAACGAAAAAATTGTCCAAAAAATATAAAAAGAAACTAGCTGTAAATGAAGTAACAATTTCATTGGAAGAGCATAAAATATATGGTTTGCTTGGAAGAAACGGAGCAGGGAAAACGACATTATTAAACATACTTGCTGGTCAAATTATTTCAAGTAGTGGAAGCGTAGCTGTATTTGGCGAAAATGTATTTGAAAATAGTAAAGCGATGCAAAATATTTGTTTCGTTAGAGTGAAAGAAGAAGCTCATTTAAGTTATAAAGTAAAAGAAATCTTTAAGATGTGTAGCATGTTTTATAAAAATTGGGATGGAAAGTATGCTGAAGAACTTGCAGATAAATTTCAGCTTAATATGACAGAGAAATACCATAAACTATCACATGGCATGCAAACAGTCGTAGGAATTATTCAAGGACTAGCAAGTAGGGCACCAATTACTATTTTTGATGAGCCGACTACCGGTTTAGATGCAGCACATCGAGAGTTGTTTTATAGTTTGCTATTAGAAGATTATGGTGAGTATCCCCGAACAATTATATTATCAACACATTTAGTAGAAGAAGTAACCCATGTAATTGAAGATGTAATCATCATAAAAGAAGGAAGAATAGTTGTTCAATCATCAGTGGAAGATATATTACAACAGGGGCATATAATTTCAGGACAAAAAGATAAGGTAGATGCATTTTCGATTAATAAAAAAGTTATAAATCGAGAAGTTTATGGAAATAAGGGCATTGCTGTTATATGGGAAGAACTTACTAATGAAGATTATTACTCTCTTGAAAAAGAAGAATTAGTAGTTGATAAAATTACATTACAAAAACTATTTATTCATATAACTGGTGGTGAAGTGAAATGACGATGTTAATGAAGCAGTTGAAGTTACATATAAATTTTCATTATAATGCATTTATTATATTTTGGATTGCAGCATTACTTATAAAAGGAATAACAAGTGCAATGGATTTAAAAGGAATAAAGGAAGGATTTTTACAACATATTTTAAGTAATCCTTCGATTGTAATTATATTTTTTATAGTAGTAAGCTCTTTCATTATACAGGATGATCTGTTTCGTTTAGCTGTTTCGTTTGGAGTAACGAGGTTAGAGTTTTTCATTGGATCAGTTTGCTATATTATATTACAGGCTGCGGTTTTCTCATTCCTTCAAGTGATTCTTTTACAAAATACATTGTACAGTACAACAAATACTAGTCTAGGAGAACACTCAGTAGAACAGTTTATTGTACAACTATTATTGTATGTTACAATAGCAACTTTCTTTCAAGTAGCAGTAGTAATTAAGAAACGGTTTAAGTGGATTGGTCTTATGGTAGGAGGAACACTTTTTATATCATTGAATAGTGTGCTTTATGGTGAAGTAGGAATACAGGATTTAAATTCTACATCTAATCTATCTTTAATAGATATTCCATATTTTACTGTCATTTCAATTGGATTAACTGTCGTCTATATCGTGACTAGCGGTATATTCATTCGAAAAGTATCATTTGAGTAAACGATTTAAAGTGTAATTAAATATATACTTTGGGAGAAGAGGAAAAATAAATGGGAGATACATCTTCACTAATAACAGTCTTTTTATGCGTAGCACTGCTAATTTTTTGGCGACGATATCGTTCTATGTATAAGCCGATAAAGGGAAAGGGAAAACGTATTTTGTGGCCATTACTATTTTTAACACCGGGTATTTTATTGTTTTTTGGTCCAGTACATCCAGCTATATTACAAGTGACTATAGCGGCATCCATTGGGGTGATTTTCGCAATCCCACTTATATTTCTAACAAACTATGAGCGAAGAGAAGATGGAAACATTTATACGAAAAAAAGTGCTGCCTTTTTAATTACTTTTATCGGAATTGTTATTTTAAGATATAGTTCAAGACAATATATTGTTGGCTTAGATCCGCAAACAATAGGTTTATTATTTTACGTTGTTGCGGTGTCTTATATTATTCTGTGGAGAATTGCTTGTTATATAAAGTTCAAGAAAGTTTGGCGGGAAAATAATAATCATGCTATATGAAAACTTCTCATTTGAGAAGTTTTTTATTTTTCTATGTAAGTGAAATAACTTGTTGAAGTGCAAGCTACCATGCAATATGATAAATATAAAAAATTGAGGAGAGTGGAGGATATAAAAATGCGTACAATTTTACTTTTTCTAAATAACATGTCTACTGATGAGATAGAAAGTATTCGAGAAATACACGACCCTTTATTTGGTTTAATTCCTCCCCACATAACAAGTGTATTTCCTTTTGAAAGTAATATTTCAAATATATCAAAAGGGATAGGTACAATTGAGATTAAGTTTGCAAGTGGTGTAACTAGTATAGGAGACTATTTATTTTTAGAAATTGAGCAAGGAAAAGAACAAATAGAAGAGCTACATGATAAATTATATACAGGACCATTACTACCACTTTTGAGAAAAGACATTCCGTACATACCCCATGTAACAGTCGGAAGAAAAGAAAGCTCGCAGTTAGCTACTGAACTAGCAAGGGATCTTCCTTGTTTTCATGAGAAGCTGCACTGTGTAATCGATAGAATGAGTGTGGAACGTATTGGGGAGAACGGAGAATCAATTATTGAATTTGAAGTGTCATTACAAAGAAGCTGACAAAAGTCAGCTTTTTTATTTCGTACCATGAAGTAAAGCACCAATCGCACCACTATAACCGCCGTCTTGTAAAAAGACTGGTAATTTGTTTTGATACTCTGTATAGCTACTTATAATATTTTGAAGATGTACGTTATTACATAGAGTAGAACCGATGTAAATGATATGGTCAATATTTTTCGCTTCGGCGAATTGAAGGCTTAATGCTGTGACGACTTCACCGACAAGTCCTTGAACGGTAGCAAGTATATCTGAACTACTATAATTTGAGTCTGTAATGGTCGCTTTTCCGAAATTGCTAGCAGTTAAGTTATTATCAATAGGGGAGAGAATACCGCCATAAATATCTCCAACTGTAATGTCTAGACTGTTTCTTGAACCCATTTTTGTAAGAGGAATTACGTCTTCAAAATGATCTAAATTTGTTAATAGCTTTGAAAGTCCCATAATTGTACCGCCGCCAACTCCAGTTCCGCCGGCACGAACATATTGCTTGTCATAAACGTAGTGAATAGATGTACCTGTACCGATATTTGTTAATACAAAATTATTGATAGTTTGCTTTTCTTTGTTTAGGATATAGTGAACACCGGTTATAGTAGCATCGAATTCATTTAATGTTACTGTCTCATATGAATCCGAAAGTAGATCTTGCAATTGGGCCGCTTTACCACCTGTAATGCATAGTTTTGTAATGAATTTGTTTTGATGAAGCCATTCTTTAATCTTTTGGTGGTCATATGAATAAAATTTTTCAAAAGATATTTTATTCTCTACGTTATAGTAAACAATTTTTGTTAATGTTCCCCCAGCATCAATACCAACAACATTCCGCATTTTCCTACTCCTTACTATGTAATATGTTTAATCAGCTTGATATATTAATAGCTTTTCAATGGTAACGATTGATTGACCGTTTACAGAGGCAATTCCTTTCCCAAGAATAAAACCTCGTCTGTTACGTGTTAATTCATAATGTAAGTCAAGTTTATCACCGGGATACGCATTTTCATGAAATTCCACCCCATCTAAAGAGGAAAGGAAACCAAGTCCTTCAGATGCTCCTGTACTTACAAAAGCACTAAGTTGAGCGAGTGTTTCTACAATTAGCATATGAGGCATATAGTTTTGATTTTTATTAATAAACCACTCGTTATTTGTGATCAGTTTGTATCCTGTAGCTGATTGAGATTCTTTAACATTTGTAATTTTATCGATCATTAAAAATGGATAGCGATGGGGAAGAGTATCTTTAATATTCATATCGTACCTCCAGGAATAATAATACCCCTGCTACAGGTAAGCAGGGGAGTTACTATTAATTTTTAACTAATTCTTCTATTTTTTCAATAGAGAAAATACCGCTATTTTTAATGTTTTCAACTGCTTCTTGTAATACTACTTTATCTTGAACAAGTGCAATACGTACAAACCCTTCGCCGTGAGGACCAAATGCATGGCCTGGTGTGACAACGACATTTGCACGATCCATAAGTGCATAAGCGAAATCTAGAGAAGTCCATCCTTTCGGAATTTCAGCCCAAACGAACATACTTCCAGCTGGTTTATCGACATTCCAGCCAAACGTTCGGAATCCGTCGACTAAAGTATCTCTACGTTCTTGGTAAATGCTTCGGTTTTTCTCACAAAACTCAGTGCCGTGTCGTAATGCAGCAGATGCTGCTTTTTGAATTGGTAAAAATACACCGTAGTCTGTATTCGATTTAAACTGTGTTAGTGCACCAACAACTTCTTCATTTCCAATCATATATCCAATACGGCTACCTGCTAAACTATAACTTTTTGATAAAGAGTTTATTTCTACACCAACTTCTTTTGCACCAGGTACAGATAAGAAGCTAATCGGCTTTTGGCCATCAAAATAAAATTCAGCATAAGCAAAATCATGGACAACGATAATATTATGTTTTTTCGCGAATGCGATTATCTCTTTAAAGAAATCTTCATGAGCCATTGCTGGAACTGGATTTCCTGGGAAGTTTAAAATCATCATCTTCGCTTTATCGGCGATTTCTTCAGGGATAACTTCTAAGTTAGGTAAGAAATCATTTTCTTTCTTTAATGGCATGTAGTAAGAGGTTGCACCGGCCATTTGAATTCCTGTTTCATAAGCTGTATATCCTGGATCAGGAACTAGTATTATATCTCCCGGATTTGCAAAAACCATAGGTAAATGAACGAGTCCATCTTGTGAACCCATTAATAATAAAACTTCTTTTTCAGCATTTAATATAACGTTATGAGTGTTGTTGTAATATTCAGTTACAGCTTCGTGAAATTCTTGAATACCAGTTAATGTGTATCCGTAGCTTTCTTTTTCACTCGCAGTATGTACCATAGCTTCTCTTACGAGATCAGCAGGAGGCATATCAGGATTCCCGATACTTAAATCAATCATTTTATGACCTGCTGCAATTTTCTCTTTTTTATAGGCCCCTAATTCACTAAATATAGAAGATTGGAATGCTTTCATTCTAGTTGCTAACGTGTAAGTCATCAAAACCCCTCCTAAAAACTGTGCTTTCTTTCTGCATTTTTAATTATTCTGAAAACACATGTTTACATTTTATCATTTTTTTATGAAAATTAAAACGATTGACAATTTTAGAGGGAGGATAATAAGGAGAGAAATAAAAATAACGCAGAAAATATTTTCTACGTTATAAATGGAGATTAATTGTTTGTTTTTTTATCCGGCATTAACGGGCAGTAAAACTCCTACCTCAAAATTCGGCTGGAGCAAAGAAGTGAGGTGGGAGATCAACTGCCCGTAAAAGCCCGATTGGTGAGGGCTAATAATCAGTGGGGGATGAACCCCCCCCCACTGATTAAAGTTTCACTTTATATGTACATGTTTTTTCAGTTGTAAAAAAGTATACATTTAATTTATCATCGACAACCTTTAAAGTTTGATCCGATGTAAATGAGTTACCATAATCAATGTGATATACATTAGAATTTTTGACAAATGAACCTTTATATAAATCCTCTTTTTTATTGGTTGTTTGCATTTCCACTAAATTGTGAACAACCTTTTCTTTCTTTTCTTCTTTTACAACTGTTTCAAATTTATAATACACAGGGCATTCACCTTTTTTATTATCAATGACTTCCCAAGAGCCGTATATATCATTATTGCTACATCCACTAAGTAGAACGATTAATATAGGGAAAATAAGTAGAAACTTTTTCATTGTGTACTCCTTTCTTATTATTTTTTATAAACGTGCGAATACAATAAGAATATTGTAATGAATAAAGTTTAAATTTTTATAAAGAATTAATAAATTTCACATAAAAATTTGGAGAAGGGTGGGATTTCAAAATAAAAAGGCATGAATCTAGTGTAATACCAGATTCATGCCTAAAACTCTATCTTATGTTATGTCTTTTGAGGATAAATGAAGCGGAAAGAAGAATGACAATTCCATTTACAACATACATATTTGCAATAATAAAGGCTAGGTTAGCTGCGCCAAATCCACCTTTATCGAATATGGTAGCGAATGCTGTAGTAGTCAAAAAGATAATGGGAGTTAACAGTAAGAATAAGAAACCTGCAACAATCCTTCTTTTAAAGTTATTTTGAGATAGGGAAATGGCTAAAAAATTAAGGACGCCAAACATAACGAATGAAAACAGAAGGGTAATTAATAATTGCATACCAGCAGACATTTCCACAGCTCCTTTTTGAAGAATCTATAATTTATTGTATTCGAAAGTAATAGGGGATACTCCTTTAAAAATTGGAACTATACAAAGCATATAAATTTCAATCCTAGAAATTGAAAAAGAATGGAGCCATATTAAAATACTGGATCCATTCTTAAGAAGTATTAGTTTTATAAATTCGCAGATTGCGAAGGTTGTTTTTCATATTGTTTCTGTTTAGATAGGGAAATGAAAATAATTAACAATGAAATGACTCCGAAAATGAGCACCATATATTGTAACCCAATCGTATCTAAGAAGAAGCCAGTTCCAAGTAAGACAATTTGGAACATAACTCTCTCAAACATATTACGGAATGAGAAGAGGCGGCCGTGATAGCTTTTTTCTACTTTCGTTTGGAAAATTGTCGACATAATAGGGAAGAAACAGCCGACACTAAAGCCAAACAAACCAAACGATGTAAGAGCCATCCATTTTATATCGCTAAAGAACAATGAAAGGTGTGCAAAAGCGGTACAAATTGCGAAGAAATATAGTAACTTTTCAGGTTTGAAATGATCAGATAAACGTTTAATAACGAAGGCACCTAACATAAATGCTACACCTTCAATTGTATATATGAATCCTTTAATCGTTGGATCGTGTTGCATTTCGCTAATGTTAATAACCATTAAATTGAATCCAGCTATAAATAATAGAGGGATAATACTTAATATAAGTGCTGTGAAAGCAATAGGAATTCCTTTTAAAATACGAAATACTTCCATAAAGCTATTATCTTTAGCTGATTCTTTACTTGATGTAGTTGACTTTTTATCTTCAAATTGTAGGAAGAAAGTTGAGAGGAATAATAAAGCGTATGCTGCCATTGAGAAGGCATACATATACTGTAAACTCATTACAACTAAAAGAATTCCACCCAGTGAAGTACCTGCAATACGAGCGATTGTACCGATATTCATATGTACACCGTTCATCTGCAATAGTTCATGTTCCCGAACGATGAGTGGGATTACAGATTGTAATGCAGGGAAATAAAATGCCGCTGAAATTTGAAGTGCAATCATAAAAGCAATCATAAAGGCGATACTTTCATATTGAATAGCGAAAAACATGAAAATAACACTAAGAACACGACCAAATCCAGCGTAAAGAAGAACTTTTTTCTTTTCATACTGATCGATGACACGACCAGCCATAGGACCAACTAGAACACCTGCTAATAGTCCGATAAATAATATAACTGATTTCATAAAATCAGAAGGGACATATTTTTGCATAAACTCAAGGTTGCCAAGAATACCAAGCCATAACCCTAGACCAGCAATAAACTCCCCAATTAAAACGATCCAAACATTTTTATTAAGCCACATAATGTAAAACCTCTCCGTCTTTTAAAGTGAAAAACTCGTATATAAAACCTCCTTATTTATGTAGTATTTTTATACGAAATTTTTTAGAGTCAGAGTCTATATTACGTGTTTCATTAATGGATTTCAATCTTTTTGATTTGTAAAAAAATGATGAATTAAGTGATACAATGGGTAACTAAAAATACAAAAAATTCACAAGTAAATTCAAAGGAAAGGTAAGTGTGGAGAAAATAAAAAAAGTAAGAACGCAGATAATACGTCTTACTTTTCTCGAAAAAACAAAAATAGATTAAATTAGCAACACTTATGATCTTGTCCAATAGCTAAACCACTAAAAGATAGAGGGCCAACAATGTCTGCACTTGCAGCACTTGTTAGATTTTCCACAGTTAATGAATACTCGTGAGTCCCGCAGCTTACATCTTGATCTATAGCTTGAAATGTTTGCGCGTAAAATTGCTCAGAACCTGTAGATTCAATCCCTACTTGAGCGTTGAAGATTTCTGTATTGTCACGGAAAATTCTAAATAATATTTGTGCTATGTCAGTTATACCTTTAACCCCAACTGTTGCAATTAATTCTACTCGATTATTACGTGAATCTCTTCTTGAAATTTTTAATTTAATATTTGCTAGAATTGCTTTTTCTGGGGAATCGGGAATTACAAAAGTTGTTTCACCAGTTCTATTTAAAGGTTGAGTAGCTTGGTAATCAATGATATGAGTCATATTCGTCACCTCCTCATATACTAAAATATGAAGGTAACGATGAATTAGCTTGGACATATACTATAAGATTTTAAGAGAATTGAGGAGTAATGTTGAATATAGAGAGATAATATAAAAGCATCAAGAAAAAATCCCAATTATGAGAGTCATTTTTTGATGCTTTTCATACTTTAGGCAGAATATTCTTCTTTACGTACTTCGAAGAATTCATTCCGGCGTAAGTAATTAAAAATTTTTTCCGAAACCTCTTCTTCATGAGACACTAAGAATCGATGATCAAAAGCATAGAAAGATTGGCCTTTAATTAATTTTACGTAGTATATTTTACACGCCTCCTTTAAATTAGGATTCTTAAATACTTTCTATTATGATGACCTATCTGGTTGTTAATAATACTTAAAGTTTCAAAGGGAAGAAGTATAAATTCAAAAAACATTGAAACAGCTTACAAATCTGTAATGTTTTTGTCATCTTTAACGATAGTTAAAATTAACCAATATCTCCTATACTACAAATAAGTTACATAAAACAAGGAGGTAGAAAGATGGAGGAAGTAATTGGAGAAGTTGTAGCAGGGATTTGTGAATTTGTAGTTGAAGTTACGGTGGATGCTTTAGGGAATTTAGTTTCCGAAAATGAAGAGGAGAAAGAAACGTTATAAAAATTTGTAAAGGCTGATTTCTAAAGGGAAGTCAGCTTTTATATTTTTTACATTATATTAACATTATTTAAATATTCATTTGTTATGATATTGGTGAAACCAATAAAGGAGCTGATCAAAATGAATATACCGAATTTTAGATTTGATGTATCTGATACTCGTATGATTGTGGCGAATATAGATGAAAAGGAATATCACTTTATTGTTCGTGAACATTCACTTGTAGGAAAGGTTATATCGCTATTCGAAAATGGAAAAGAATATGGTTTGATAGATAAGCAAATCGCCGTTAGGGATAAATTTATTAGATCAGAACTTACTAAGTTGGAGCATTTCAACATTGATATGCTTTATAATTCACCAGGCTGGATATGGGTTGGCATGAATCAATTTGGATTGTATGCAAGAGAGGCTACACCTAACGAAGTAGAAATTTTTATGAGGTTAAAGGAGAATGTAAATTATTTAGACGTATATATAGGTACCACGATGTAAGAGTTATTTTTCGAGGTTATGGGATTTGTTCCCGTAACCTTTTTTTGTTTTGAAAATAAAAATTCACGAGTTATTTTATTTTGATACTAGTCCTCTTTTATAAGGGATAGATCCTAAAAGAGGATTTGAAATTATATAAAGAGAACTTATTAATTATATGAATACTTATAGAAAGAAGATGATAAAAATGAGTAAAGAAGAGCTTGTGAAACAACAATTTGGTAGTAATGCAGAGAAGTATGTGGAAAGTAAAATTCATGCAAAAGGACCGGATTTACAATATGTAGTTCAGCAGGTTGAAACTCGTCATAATACTCGTCTTCTTGATATTGCTACTGGTGGTGGACATGTTGCAAATTTGTTAGCCCCAATGTTTAAAGAGGTAGTCGCTCTTGATTTAACAGAAAAAATGTTAGAAAAAGCAAAAGGTTTTATAGAAGGGAACGGGCATGAAAATGTATCATTTGTAGCAGGAAATGCAGAAAATTTACCATTTGCTGATGAATCCTTTGATACAATTACATGCCGAATTGCAGCACATCACTTTGTTGATCCCTTGCAATTTATTTTTGAAGTAAATCGAACGCTAGAGGATAATGGATTATTTATATTAATTGATAACGTTTCACCAGAAAATAATGAATTTGATACATTTTATAACTTTATCGAAAAGAAGAGAGATCCGAGCCATGAACGAGCTTTGAAAAAAACAGAATGGATTACTTTATTAGAGAAACATGGTTTGCAAATGCAGTCATGTCATACTTTTGACAAGAAGTTCAATTTTGATTGGTGGTGCGATATGATGGATGTTCCTATGCAAAAACGTGTAAAGTTAACAGAGTGTATGATGAAAACATCAAATGAAATGCAGGAATTTTTCAAGATTCAATTTGAAAACAATAAAATAGAATCGTTCTATACTGAAATGGCACTGTTCGTATGTAAAAAAAGTTCAACATTAAAAAGATAAATTTCTTGCAGTCTTTCTGATGTACGATATACTTAGTACAGAGAAAATGAGAATTGAGGAATAGTAATAATGATTCGTGTACGTATTGAGGGAACTGAGGAAGAGATGCTTGAATTTTTAGAAAAAATTCCTGACATTCCTGGGTTTGAAAAAACACATATGAGGGAACCGAGAAAAGGGAATAATCCGAAATATGATTCAAGCAAAAATGTATTAGCGTATATATCGTATAAGAAGATTGAAGTCGCCAATAAATAGGCGGCTTTTTTAATTATCTTCGTTTCACCACCTTGTCTTTTTCGCATAATAATGGTAGTAGATTATTAGAGAGGGTGAGGAAAGTTAATGAAAAAATAATCTTTTTCGGAGATTTTGGTATTGACGATGCAGTTGCGTTAATTTATGCAAATAAAACATGCAAATTAGATATTATAGGTATCGTTGCAGAGTATGGTAACGTGTCGCGGGAAATTGTAAC
Organism: Bacillus sp. NPDC057893; assembly: GCF_042796455.1. Taxonomy (NCBI): domain Bacteria; kingdom Bacillati; phylum Bacillota; class Bacilli; order Caryophanales; family Bacillaceae; genus Bacillus; species Bacillus sp. NPDC057893. The sequence goes on from NZ_JBHVNG010000004.1 coordinate 255,190, forward strand.
GGAAAATGTTTATTTTTTAGAAAGATACTATGCTACAAAAGTGAAGATTATTGAAGGTGCCAGTAGACCAATGACAGCTGAAGAACCTTTATTTTTCCCTGAAATTCATGGGGATCACGGTTTAGGTCCAATCATTCCACCGAAAATGAGAATTTGTGACAGAGAAAATTTTTGTGAATTGATTAAATTAATTGAGCCTTGTCCAGAAGATATTATTATAGTGGCGACGGGACGATTAACAACACTTGCAACATTATTTTTATTGTACCCCAATTTAATGAATCGAGTATGTTCTTATTATATAATGGGTGGTGCTTTTCTTTTTCCAGGAAACGTTACACCCGTATCGGAAGCTAATTTTTACGGCGATCCAATTGCCGCGAATATCGTGATGAAATACGCGAAGAATGCTACTATATATCCGTTAAATGTAACGCAGCGCGCTCTTATCACCCCTGAAATGGTCGATATTATTGATAAAGAAGGAACAGGACAGGCGAAACTTATTAAGCCAATGATCGATTTTTATTACGAGAACTTTTACAAAAAAGAATATCCAGGTATCGCTGGGAGTCCGATTCACGATTTACTTCCGTTCATTTCATTTATAAATGATGATATTTTTGAATATAAAAAATCAGCAGTTTGGATAAGTACGACAAATGATGTAACGAGAGGTCAAAGTGTTGCTGATTTTAGAAAAATAGCTGAGCCGACGACATTTGATAATCGGCCTGTACAAAGAATTGCTGTTGAATTTAATTATCAAGCTTTTAAAGACGAATTTATGAGAACAATATTGAAGCCAGATTGTCCTTAAAAGGTTGAGCAGATTTGAATGATTTTCATAAGACGAATAACTTACGAAAAATGAAACATAACTAATGGTAAGCAATTGTTTCTGATTATAATTTTTATTGGTCAATTATAAAGGAGGAAATGATATGATTTGGTCTTTAATCGTTGGTGGTATATTAGGATGGTTTGCAAGTTTGATTACTGGGAAGGATGTACCTGGCGGTGTAATCGGTAATATTATTGCAGGTATTGTCGGTTCTTGGCTTGGTACAGCGTTACTTGGTAAATTCGGACCTGTTATAGGTGGATATGCGATTGTTCCGGCTTTAATAGGTGCGATTGTTTTGATTTTCATCGTAAGCTTTATATTCCGTGCAATGCGGAAATGAATACAGGGGACTGTTTACATTTGTAAGCAGTCCCTTTGTATTATGTTGTCTAATCTGTTATGCTACTGTTATACAATCAGGAGGTGTCAGCATTGAAATCATTTACAGTAAATTTCCATCAAGAAGATAATGCAAAGGCAACAACAGTACATAAATTAAGTGAAGAGGACTTCGATAAAGCAACAGAAAAAGGTACTCGTCATCTATTTGATTTGGATACAAATGTTGGTTTCTTCGTATTCTTTGATGCTGAAGATGCAGAAGGAAACGAGCAATATTTAATGTTACAATATGAAGGGGATCATGAAGAGCCAAGTGCTTGCTACGGATTTGATTTGAAACTGTTCTATCAATTTTTAGCATTATACTTAAATGATCTTGAATTCCAAGGTGAAACAAATGAAGAAGAGGAAGAAAATGGTCCAATTCATCATTTAGCACACTTACTTTACCATATCGTTGAAGATGGTAAATCTATCGAAGTATAAAATACATAATTGAAGCTGTCCTTTAATAGGGCAGTTTTTTTAATTATATAAATAGGCAATCTCAATGGAGTTTTGATGGCGACAGGTTGTTTAATTATATTTCAGAAAAAAATTAAACCGGCAAGGAAGATTAATCACTTCCTGCTGGTTTTTAGCATTTAAAGGAGCTTTTGTGATAGTTTATTTTAAGTTATAAAAAAGGATATAACGAGTATGGAGAGAAGGTGTATACAAGGAGAGGAATAAGATGATTAACAATACAATTCCAATCTTTTTGAAGCTTTTGGAAAGCAATGAAATAGGATTACATGACTTGAACAAATATTATGATATGCACCCAGAGGCATTCGAAGAGTATTTTAAGTTTCACTGTCCTAAGACGGAAGAACGTCTTTCTAGTGCGATTGAAAAGTATCCTGCAAAACTAGAAGACATTCGTATTATTTCGGATACAACCGACTCGGCTATTTTTTAGGAACATCATATATAGAGTATATGGTCCATGCTTTCGGAGAAACCGAAGCACTTACTTTTTGGAGAAAAAATAATTTGAAGAGTAGTGTAATGGAATGGTTACAAAAGTGAATATGTTGAAGAAGGAGGCTGAAAATGATGAAAGTATATATGAAAGTACTTATATTTTTCCTAACTTTAACGTGTGTAGCGGCTTTAACCGCGTGTAATAACGCTGAGGAAAAGAAACAAACTAATTCAACATCAGAAAATAGTACGGAAAAAAAGAGCGATACGTCAGAAACGGGTAAAAAGAATGAGGACACCGCTTCGAAAAAAGAGAAAGAGTCTGTGGAAAAACCAAAAGGTCAAGATTCGGTAAAACCTTCAATGGAGTCTAATACGAAAAATACAGCGCTTAATCAAAAATCAATTAACCATGTAAAAGATTTATTTGAGCAAGCGAAAGAAGGAAAAGTACCTAATGTTCCATATGCAGCGCATACAGGAGATATTGAAGAAATAGAGAAGGCGTGGGGGAAAGCAGATAAAACTGAGCAAGCAGGAAACGGGATGTATGCAACTTTTACAAGTAAAAATGTGGCATTTGGCTTTAACAAAGGATCGCAAGTATTTGACGTCCGCTCGTATCATTCAGAACTCAAATCGATTACGTTACAAGAAATTGAAAAAGCTTTGGGAAAACCGGCGTCTGTTAAAGTCAACGGTAATGATAAAATATACATTTATAAAGTAAATAATCAGTTTGAGTTGAAATTCGTTATTCCGAAATCTACTGGTAAAGTAGATCATATTTCTGTGTTCTCACCGGAGGATAGTATTAATAAAATGGCAGGTTAAATAAAAGAGCTGTTCCTATAGGGACAGCTCTTTTACTTTGCTTTTTTCTAACGATTGAACAAAAAAAGCTTGAATGATACCGCCAATTATTAATAAGAAGGCACAAATATAAAATAGAGTACTGCCGCTAAATTTGCTTAATATTAGTGCACCTACAAAAGGCCCACAAGTCCTTGAAATGTCCCAATGTATACCGTAAATAGAAAAGTACAATCCACGTCTATGACTTGGAGCCATTTGTGAAACGAATCGTAGTAAATGATTTAAAGCAATACTTTCCCCAATTACTAAAAAGAGTAGTGTTAAGAGTAATGACCATATTGTTGTGGAATAACCGTAGCCAATAGCAGCTAAAGTAAAGCAAGTATAGGAAATAACAATGATTTTAGCCATAGAAAATTGTTCAGACCATTTCACAAGGAAAATTTGGAGAATAACTTCCATGACAGCTTTACAAGTTGAGATAAATACAAGTATGAATAGAAAATTTGGAAATACACTTTCGGCGAATATACGATAATTCGATTCGGTTTGAGCGTAGAAAAAACTAATAGGAATTGTAGAAACCATGAGCCCAAATACAGCATAATGTTTTGAAATAAATTGTTTTGGCGAATATACTTCTTTCATTTTTTCATTGTTTCTTATAAGCGGGGCAGTTTCAGGAAGCTGCGTCCAAACGAGAATGGCATATAGCGTAAGGGCTACACCTTGTAAAATAAATAAATATTCAGGATGATTATTATAGAAAAAGGCGCCGATTAATGGGCCGATTACAGAGCCAATTGCTCCCATCGTTTGCAGAACCGCAAATATTTCAGCCTGTTGTTCTTCCTTCGTTAAGTCAGCGATTTGAGCGCGCTGTGCCGGAATATATAAAGAGCGGCCAATACCATTTACGACATACAATAAGGCGAAAAAGGCGACCGATTCAGCAAAAACGAACCCGCTTACGGCGAAAGCTTGTAAAACTAATCCGAGTAACATGATTTTCTTACGACCGTATTTATCTGTTACACCTCCAGCGATTAATGTAAACACAATATCAGCGAGAGGCTGCAATCCGAAAAGAAGCATTGTAACGATGACATTACCATTTAACGCTTTATTAACGTGAACGATAAAAATGATAGCTAACATTGCTTCAGTCGTCCGGACTAACAATTCACCGAACAACCGAATGAGGATTGGCCTATTATAACGTTTTAAAAGATGATTCATTTCTAATTCCTCCTTTCTATATTAAAATGATAAGATGGAAGCTACGAATGAAAAAGGGTAGAATGAAAGGGGAAGATTTTTCATCTTTTAGGGGGGCGTTTTATGAGCATTTTGGAGCAATATATGAACCTATGGCTCCAGTATGGAAAAGGGAGAGCAGAGGGGGAGCAATTAGAAATAACAATACAAAATATATCCGAAACATTATTTTGTACAGAGCGGAATAGTAAACTAATCATAAAAAAATTAGAAGAATTACATTGGATTGTGTGGTTTCCTGGCCGAGGAAGAGGGAATCGTTCAAAGTTGTTATTTCAAAAACATCCACTTTTATTAATTTTAGAAAGAGGAAAAGAAATAACGAAACAAGGGGACGTAAAAAGCGGGATCGCTTTTATCGAACGGTATAGCTCGTATTTTCCATCGCTTCAACCACAATTTCAAACTTGGATTGATTCAATATTTGGTTATCAAGTTGAAAGGACGTCTCAAGGGAGAAGAGATGTGCTACGTTTGCAAGTTCAAATGAATCTAGACATTGCATTAGATCCTGTATACGCCACGATGCGTTCGGAATGTCATATGGTCAAACATATATATGACACGTTAGTGTATGTAGACGGAAGTACAAACAATGTAGAGCCACGACTGGCGTTTTATTGGGAATATGATGATCAGAAACATATATGGACCTTTTACTTACGAAAAGGCGTTCAGTTTCATAACAGGAAAGAATTTACCGCTTATGACGTAGTACATACATTTGAACAATTCTTGAAAGCTAAAAATAATCCGCATGCTTGGATGTTACAGCACGTTGAAAGTTTACATATTCTTGATGACTACATTGTGCAGATTCGGTTATCTACAGATAATAAGCTGTTTTTACATGCTTTAAGTGCAGAACAGTGTTCTATTATAAGTGAAGATGGAAAAGGTAATTTAATTGGTACAGGACCGTTTCGATTATGCGAAAAAAATGAGGATGTATTCGTATTAGAAGCACATGATTTTTATTTTCGCGAGCGATCTTTTCTCGATCGAATTGAATTATGGAATGTAGGGCACAGTGTAAATACGTGCGATATTTTAGCGAAAGCACACTATAACAATATAGAAAAGTATCATAAAGAACTAACTAGACTGGAGTCGAATGTAACATACATTACATTAAATACCGCAAAAGAAGGACCTATGCAAAACACGATGTTTCGGAAAGCTCTATATAAAATCATTCATAGCCATGCGCTTATTGAGGAATTGCAAGGAGCGCGCGGAGAAATAGCAGAAGAATTGGTTCTAACAAAGGATGACACATTACATATAAATGAGGATATATATACGCTTATTAAAGAGAGCTCTTACCGTAATGAAACACTGCGACTATATACATTTACAGAACAAGATCATGCTGAAGACTCATATTGGATACAAAACGAGTGTGCGAAGTATGGCGTCACTATTGAAGTCGTTTTACTTGAAACAAAAGAGTTATTGCAAACAAGTACGATACAAAAAGCTGATATAATGCATGATAGTGCGACAATTAGTGAGCGTATTGAAGAAAGTTTACTATATATGTTTCTTACAAAAAACAGCTTTATTCATCAGCATTGCAATATAAAATTTGACGAAGTATTACAGCCTTATTTTACAGAAAAACAATTAGAGAAACGGATGACACTGTTACGCGATACTGAGGACACACTGTTGCGTGAAATACATATCATTCCTTTATATCGCAATAAACAGCGAGTAAGTTCACACGAAAAAATACAAAATATAATGATTAATTCACAGGGCTGGATTGATTTTTATGATATATGGTTTAAAGCTTGATATATAAAGGTTCTTACGCATTTTAAAGGTATGCGCAAGAACCTTTTTTGTATGTAAGGCAGGTTTGTTTCACACATTGTTACGCTACTTGTTATAAAAGTCTATTTACAGCGTAACAGTGTTATGTTACATTGTTATCAGAAGGAGTGATATACAGTTGAGTACAGATTTAATTTCAAAAAAAGATTTATTAGAACTAACTGGTATTTCATACGGACAATTATATAGGTGGAAGAGAAAAAATTTAATACCGGAAGATTGGTTTGTACGGAAGTCAACGTTCACAGGCCAGGAAACATTTTTCCCGAAAGAAAAGATATTAGAACGTATTGATAAAATCCAAACGATGAAAGAGGATTTATCACTTGATGAATTAGCAAATATGTTCTCACCGAGCGTGACAGAAATTCATTTAACAAAAGATGATTTGTTACGTAGGGGTATTGCATCAGAGCCAGTTTTACAATTCTTCATAGAACAAACGAATAAAACAACAGAATTTCAATTTGTAGATATTCTTTATGTGTATATGTTAGAAGAACTTCTTCAATCAGGAGACGTTAGCTTAGAAGAAGGGAAAATGGTTTTACAAGTTTTACGTGAAAATTATGAAGCGATTAAACATAAAAATTGTGACTTAGTTATTATTCGGAAGTTAGGGATTTCTACATGCTTCTTAGTATCAAGCGTTGAGGATTTAATTTTTGAAAAGGGAACAAAGATTGTTTTACGTGTAGCAATTATGAAATATACCGAAGCATTAAAAACTAAACTGTTGTAGTGGAGGAGAAATAATGCGTACAGAAAATTTAATTATAAATGGATATGGTTCATCAAACGGTGGAGAGTTTCATAAAGTGCAACTAAATGGAAAAGGAACTGTTAATGGAAACGTTGAATGCGACCAATTTGAATGTAATGGTTACGGAACTGTTACTGGTGATTTGAAAAGTGGCGATGCGAGAATTAGCGGATCAGGCAAAGTTGAGGGTACAGTTAGTGCAGAAACGATGCGAATCGATGGGAAAGGGACAATTACACAAGATGTAAAGGCGACCACTTTGAAAATTGCAGGAAAAGGGACGATAGGTGGTAATGTAACTGGTGAAGAATTTAAAATCAATGGTCAAGCGACGATTGATGGTAATTGTGAAGTTGATATTTTTTCTTCAGAAGGACAATTTACAGTTGGTGGATTATTAAGCGCAGATGAAATTAATATAAATATTCACGGTACATGTAGAGCGAAAGAAATTGGTGGTCAAACGATTAAAGTAAGACATAGATTAAGTACTTTTAGTAGACTTTTTAAAACAGTATTTGGCCTGCAGTTAGAAGCTGAACTGCTAGAAGGTGACAATATCGATATTGATTATGCTCACATAAAAACGGTAAGAGGAAATAATGTTACAGTAGGACCGAACTGTGAGATTGAACTCATTGAATATACCGGAGTTCTTACTGTTGATAAAAGCGCAAATGTAAAAGAAATTAAGCAGGTGTAAAGAAGGGAGCAATTGATATGGAAAATCAACATAGTCTTACTGTTAATGGATCAGGTAGCTCAGCAGGTGGAGATTATAACAAAGTAAAGATTCGCGGTGAAGGAACAATTTCTAATGATATGAGTTGTAATGAATTTAAAACGTACGGCACGAGTGAAGTACGTGGCAATATGAAAGCAAAGAATTATGTCGTGTATGGAGATAGTGAAGTGCAAGGGAATATGAAGGCGGAATATGTAAAAGTATATGGTAATGCCCAAGTACAAGGCGACGGACAAATTCATAAAACAAAAATTAGAGGTATGATAGAATTTAAAGGGAAGCTATCTGGTGATTTTGTAGATGTGACAGGCGCTTTAAATGTGAAGGGAGATATAGAAGTAGAGGAATTATTACTAACTGGCGGTCTTGAGAGTGATGGTTTACTTAATGCTGAAAATATTGAAATCTCACTTCGTTATGAAGGAAGTAAAGTAAAAGAAATCGGTGGGAAAAAGATTACAGTACGTAAAAAGGCGAGATTTATTCCTTTTACAAGTCATTCAGGAAGCCTTCAAACATCAATTATTGAGGGGGATGATATTTATTTAGAACATACAATAGCAGACGTAGTAAGAGGAAATCATGTTATAATAGGCCCTGGCTGTGAAATTAGTGTTGTAGAATATCATACTAGTTTTAATCAGAAAGGTAATACAGTCGTAAAAGAACATAAACAAATATAAGTAGTATGAGGGAGAGCAAGGCTATGGTTGAGAAGAATAATAAAATCGGCTTCGTTGTTGCCGGTTTATTGCTAGGTATCTTAATGGCATCAATGGATAATACCATTGTCGTAACAGCGATGGGAACGATTGTTGGTGACTTAGGAGGTCTTGAAAACTTTGTATGGGTCGTTTCTGCCTATATGGTCGCAGAAATGGCAGGCATGCCGATTTTCGGTAAACTATCAGATATGTATGGTAGAAAGAGATTCTTTATTTTCGGTTTAATCGTCTTTATGATTGGTTCGGCTCTTTGTGGAACTGCTGAAAATATTACACAGTTAGGTATTTATCGTGCCATTCAAGGTATTGGCGGCGGGGCACTAGTGCCGATCGCATTTACTATCGTTTTTGATATTTTCCCTCCAGAAAAACGCGGGAAAATGGGTGGATTATTCGGAGCAGTATTTGGTTTATCAAGTATTTTCGGGCCATTACTTGGCGCATATATTACGGATTATATTAGCTGGCACTGGGTGTTTTATATTAACTTACCACTTGGAATTTTAGCACTTATTTTTATTACATTATTTTATAAAGAGTCACGAGTTCATAGAGAACAAAAGATTGATTGGTTTGGTGCAATTACTTTAGTTGGTGCAGTAGTTTGTTTAATGTTCGCCTTAGAATTAGGCGGACAAAAGTATGATTGGGATTCTAGCTTTATTTTAAGTTTATTTGCTGGATTCGCTATTTTAGTAATTGCTTTTATTGTTATTGAACGAAAAGTAGCAGAACCAATCATTTCATTTGAGATGTTTAAGCAACGTCTGTTTGGAATGAGTACAATTATTGCCTTATGTTATGGGGCTGCATTTATGTCAGCAACTGTGTATATTCCGTTATTTATTCAAGGTGTATACGGTGGTACGGCAACAAACTCAGGATTATTGTTATTACCAATGATGTTAGGATCAGTAGTTACAGCGCAGTTAGGTGGATTTTTAACATCGAAACTTAGCTACCGTAACATTATGATTATTTCTGCTGTTATTATGCTAATTGGATTATTCTTATTAAGCACGTTAACACCAGAAACAAGTCGTATATTATTAACAATTTATATGGTTATTATCGGTTTTGGAGTTGGTTTCTCATTCTCTGTACTAAGTATGGCTGCTATTCATAACTTCGGTATGGAGCAACGCGGGTCTGCGACTTCAACTAGTAACTTCATTCGTTCATTAGGTATGACACTTGGTATTACAATCTTCGGAATGATTCAAAGAACGGGTTTCCAGGATCAATTAGAAGAAGCGTTTAAAGGTATGAGCGGGGGAATGAATTCAAACGCTTTAGGAGATTCAAGAGCCATTTTATCAGAATCGGCTAGATCTCAAATTCCGCCACAAATATTAGATAAAATTATTGACGCTCTTTCTAGTTCAATCGTTCAAACATTCATGTGGGCATTGGTACCAGCTGGTTTAGCATTCGTATTCATTTTCTTTATGGGAAATGAGCGCATGGTGTTTCAGAAAGAACAAAAGAATATAAAGAGTGAAACATCAAAATCTTAATGAAAAAGCTCCTTTCAAATTTGAAAGGAGCTTTTGTCGTATGTACGGTATTAGATTAGCCTTCGATAATTTCGTATTCTTCGTCTGCTAATAATAAAACTTGTGTTTTCTTACCTTTGTTTTGAACTTCGATTACATCGTATGTACCTAAGTCTCTTAGTTTGTTTTGAGAAGCATTAACCATAACTTCCATAGAATCAATTAAGATATCTTCTTCAATGTATGATTCAGGCAATGCCATATCTTCAGTTTCTAATACACATGCGTATAGATTTTGTAAGTTTTCAGCAGTTGGGTTTTGTTCCTCAACATCAATGATGTTTTTTACTGCATCCATATTTTCTTCTTTTGCTTGATATACTTTAATTTTAGCCATTGTTTTAATCTCCTTTATAACGTAATCGTAGAGGCTACACCTTATTATAACGTTTTTTTCATGAAAGATGAAATTGTTATATGTATTTATAGTAAAAAATATGTGTTATTACTTATTATTGGTGTAATTCCCTTATTAATCTAATGAGTAGTGCACTAGGCTGGAAATCAGACCGGTTTGATGATCCACTAGAAGAACAGCGACATCACTTTTTGAAAGACGGGAATAGAAATCAGTCATTTTATAATCCCCCTTAAAAAGCTTATTTATAAATCAATCTTACAGTGATGCGACTTGATTGGTATATGGTTAAAATTTTATCAACAAATAGGTTTTATTTGGATTATAAGATGTACGTTTTAAAATTGAAAAAGTGAATCTTTCATTTTTGATTAGATGTTATAATAAATTTATAATTGCTCGAAATTTAAGTTTAATGAACGGATATATATAACAGAAACATATGTTACCTCATGAAAATGTAGAATTATATTGATTTTGTAGAAAGCAGGAATGTAAATGATATATGAAGCGAATATACATACAAGAAAAAAATTAGTTTCCATGTTCGAAGATTTTAATAATGTTATTTTACTTTCTTATTTACAAGGACATATGGGTACTGCTTGGGTAAACGATCTTGAAAATCCGACAGTAGCACAAGTTACAGTAGGGATTTTTACATTTTATACTGGAGATCCAAATGTGAAAGAAACAGAAGCGTTATTACGTAATATTCCTGAAAGAATGTTAGTAATCGTAAATAGTGAAGAATGGAAAAAGCGTTTAGAAACATTTTATGAAAGAAAAATAGATAAGTTTTTACGCTATAAATTCAAACGTAATTCGGAAGTTTTTGATCGTTCAAAATTACAATCTTTTATATCAACACTTCCAAAAGGATATGAGTTAAGAAGAATAGATGAGCATATCGCAAATAATCCTACACTACATAAGCTTTCTGAAGATTTTACAAGTCAATTCCAATCAATAGATGATTATGTAAATCGAGGCATAGGTTATAGTATTTTATATGATGGAGAAGTCGTATGCGGCGCATCATCATATAGTATTTATGATGATGGTATTGAAATTGAACTTGCTACTGACCCGAATCATAGAAGAAAGGGTTTAGCGAATGTAGTTAGTGCGGCCTTAATATTGGATTGTTTAGAAAATGGGAAATATCCAAACTGGGATGCAGCCAATAGCACTTCTGCTAAACTAGCTGAAAAACTAGGATATGTTTTTGATAAGGCGTATGATACTTATTTTGTGAATAATAGGTAAATGAACGGAGAGTTGTACGAATTGTACAACGTAAAGGAATTAAAGTGAAAAATAGTGACTAGAATGTTTCTATAGAATTGTTGCGAAAGCAGATGCGTTCGATGCAATGACTTCTTCGAGAGCATATCGTGCGGCTCTATCTCCTGAAGAAGCTTATAAACGTATCATTATGTCGAATTAGTAAGTGCTCAATTTTTCGAATTAGACTTTTCACCTTGTCCAACAGAATTAAACGAGCCATTTGGAACTCTTCGTGAAAAAATTGTACTAGACCTTACTTTAAAAGTTTTACAAGTACAACAAGTACAAGTATAAAACTAAAAAAGCATTGTCTTTATTAAAAAGACAATGTCTTTTTTATTATTATAAAACATATATAATGATGAAATGGTCGCGTACAAAAAGCATATTTTTAGGAATTACATCAGATGGGGGGATGGTGATGAATAAGCCATGGGTTGGTAAAGAAATATGGAACAAAGTTTACAAATGGAAAATGCTGAATGTTCAAGATGATTCACGTGAAATAAGAGAAAAAAAGAAAAGTAAAGATACAGAGTCAAAAAAAGAAGATAAAGTAACTGGAATAGAGAAAGAAAGTGAAGAAACTGAATCAAAAAAAGAAGATAAAGCAATTAAATTAGAGAAAGAAAGTGAAGAAACTGAATCAAAAAAAAAAGATAAAGCAATTAAATTAGAGAAAGAAAGTAAAGAAACAGAGTCAAAAAAAGAAGATAAAGTAATTGGATTGGAGAAAGAAAGTAAAGAAACAGAGTCAAAAAAAGAAGATAAAGTAATTGGATTAGAGAAACAAGAAATAGCAATTGAATCAAAGAAAGAAAGTGAAGAGACTGAACCAGCAAAAGAAAATAAAGTGATTGGATTAGAGAAAGTAGAAGTAGCAAATGAATCAGAGAAAAAAAGTGAAGAAACTGAATCAAAGAGAGAAAGTATAGGTTTAGGATCAAAAATAGAGACTTCAGTGCATTCAATGGTAGTGAAAACTCCATTTTCTATTATTTCAGAAGTGTCTAGCTTTAAAGTATTTCCAAAAATAAATGTGAAAAATCAAGATGCATTTGTATTTCGAAATGAAAAAGATGCGGAGGGGCGTGAATTAGATTCTAAGTTATTAACTACAGTGCAACAGCATCATTCGGAGGCTTATTGTAAATTAGTTTCTTTAAATCTTCATGAAAAGAGAGTGCTTGTTGAATTATATAATCAAAAAGTCAAAGGGAATATTGAAGAGAATCGGGTAGAGACATCTACATGGATACCTATCCACAGTATAATATTAGAGAGTGGAAATGAAGGAGAAATAAATAATAATATAACAGCCAGACTACCAATAGAAATAGGGAAATATAAAGGTGAAATTAGTTTACGAGAAAAAGTTGTATTTACAGAAAAAGTCATAGGAATAAAAGAGGTGGAACAGGAGATTGTTTTGACAAAAACTGAATTCTTAGTGCCAAAAGTAAAAAAGAATGGACAAAATGCATTTACAGTTGAAAAAGGTAGCTTATTGGTAGAAGGCTATATTTATCAATGTATTGAATACATTTCAGAACAAAGTACATTTCATGATAATGTGTATCAGTTAGTACAAAATATTGTATTAGAATTAATCATTCAAGTGATACAAGAACAGGAAGTGCAAGTGCGAATTACATAAAAATGATTATATTCCCTTGATTAGCTCATTATTTTTATTCATTGCGTACCAAGGCGTAATCTTTAGTAAATCATTTAGTGCTATAGAATATCCTCCAAACGGTTTATCCTCAATGAATTCATTTTCATATTTATGAAGGATGATATTATTGCTAGCTAGGATAGTTACTTAATTGTATGAATTTCTTCAGGGGTATGTTTTAAAAAAGTGCTAACAAGTTTGTAAACGTTCTTGCTAACACTTATTTAAAACGGACATAAAATTGGCGTACATGTTGTTTGATTAATGAAGCTAATTAAATAACATAGATAATTACATCTTATAACCTAGGGTGTAATATAAAGTATATTCACTCCTTTTTTACAAAACTCACAACTTAAATAGTAAAACATGTTTATCGTAATTTTCCAAACACCAATTATATTTTTTTAGAATAATTGGGTGGACAACTTCTTTCGTAGTATTAACTTCAGTAAAGCCATATTTTTTATAAAAACTTTCTAGTTCTTCAAAAGGAAGACAATACACATTTTGTATTTGTAATTTTTTCGCAGTTTGTACTAAAAATGAAACAAGTTCCTCAGCTAATTGTAGACCCCTGAATTTAGGAAGAATGAAAATTCCACCCATTTCAATTGTATCTTCATCTATTTGGACTAAACGTCCAACACCTGCGTACGCATTGTTGTATGTAATGATCGCAACTGTATCCCGCTTTAAATCACTTCGTACAAACCCTATCGATTCATATTGATTATTAATCCATTCTAAATCATTTGATGTAGCCAGTTGAATACTCATATGTATCCTCCTTCAGAAAACTTTTACTATTTCTGTTATACATAATATAATATCAGGAAAAAAGTGGTTTGAATGGAATGATTTTTATTAACAGTTCAAGTTTTGAAGAATAGTGCATACAATATAAAGTGTTTTCCTTTCTTCATTTAAGTTTTACGTATATAATTTAAAAGTACTATTTATATTTTATTTTTTTATATTTATAACAGAATAGAGGTTTAAAAATGGGCGTTAAAATCATTACGGATAGTGCGGCGGATTTACCGGTAGAATTGCTGCAAGCATATGATATAGATTTAATTCCACTCCGTGTATATGATGAAGCAGAAACAGAGTATTTAGATGGGGTTACATTAAAATCAGTTACATTACTGCAAAAAATGAGAGAAGGCGCAGTTTATAAAACGTCATTGCCTTCACTTGAAACATTCCAAGAAAAATTTGTTTCCTATGGAAAAGAAGGTAACCCTTGTATATATTTAGCCTTTTCATCTGAATTGTCTGGTACATATCAATCGTCAGTTCTCATTAAAAAAGAAGTGAAAGAAACATACACTGATTTAGATTTAGAAATTATTGATACAAAATGTGCCTCACTCGGTCAAGGTATTGTCGTATTAGAAGCTGCTAAAATGGCAAAAGAGGGCGCGTCAAAAGAAGAAATCTTAAACCGTGTCGCTTTTCTAATGGAGCATATGGAGCATATCTTCACTGTAGCTGATTTACAATACCTTGTAAGAGGTGGCCGTTTAAGTAAAGTAGCTGGTTTCATCGGTGGTTTGCTAAACATTAAGCCGATTTTAAATGTGGATGAAGGAAAGCTTGTACCACTTGAAAAGGTACGAGGGAAAAAGAAAGTATTAAGCCGCATTGTTGATATTATGGAAGAGCGCGGAAAAGACCTTAAAGATCAAACAATCGGTATGACTCACGGTGACGACTTAGAAACAGCTGAAGCATTAAAATCATTAATTACTGAAAGATTCGGCTGTGAAGTATTTATCGTAAATACAATTGGTGCAGCAATCGGAGCGCATACAGGACCAGGTGCGTTAACATTGTTCTTCTTAAATGAAGTAGAGTAAAGGATTGATCTTTTGATCAATCCTTTTTTTATTCTAATATAATTGTTTTTTATGAATGAAAAACATGTAATTTTTTATTAGTTAGTAGCTTTCTTTTTAGTAGGTAAGAGGGTAGATAGGAAAATGGTGAAGGCTAGTATGAAACCAAATGTTTCAGTATCATCAATTACTAAACCATTGTTCCACTGATAAAGGAAGGATGCTAGTATTAAAAGAGTTGCGGATCCTCCAGAATATCTTACTATTTTTCGTGTTGAATCGTTTTTAGGTTTTACAATCATATTTATCGCCCTTTCATATTTACTAAATAATTCGATAAACTAACTTATAAGATGTGATATTTGGAATTAATCTATTAAGCCTATTTAAATCAAGAAAGATAGTTAACATTTGATGAATCCTTTTTAACTTCTAAAATAAATGTTTTATGCGAATGAAAAATATGTAATTATTTATTAACTTTCTCTTTAAAAGGTAAGAAGGTAGATAGAAAAGTAGTGATGGCTAGTGCGAAGCTGACTCTTTCAGTATGATCAATTACTAAGTCATTTTTCCACTGATAAAGGAAAGAAGTGATTATTAAAAGTAAAACAGCGCCTCCAACATATCTTACTATTTTTCGTGCAGATTCATCTTTAAGTCTTACAATCATGTTTATCATCCTTTCGTGTTTAATAAATGATTTGATAAACTAATTTTTAGGATTTGAAATTGATAATTCGTCTATTAAGCTCATTTAATTTATTAGGATTTACAATAGATATCTTCCATGTACTAGCTAAATGTAATTAACCATACGATCTAAATTAAGAATCGTAGTTTACATGAAGTTAAATCCTTTTCATTAAGTTTATCGTAATTCAAGTATATGGCGCTGTCTTTGTTAATAACAAGTAGTAAAATTGTATGAAAAAAATAGCCGGAAAAATCGATTTTTTACCATTTAATTTAACAAGAAGTATAGAAATAATCAAAGTATGAATGTACAATTTAAATAATCGATACATTTTTTTACATATGTGAGAATGCCCATTTTATATAGTATGAAAGATTAAGAAATACATAATGACTTAATTAGTAAAAAGCATGAAATGGTTAAATAGGGAGAGTAGAGAGATGGAAATTGGGGAACGTATTCGGCAAGTTCGTATGCATAAAGGATTAACACAGGGGGAGCTCGTATCAGAAATATGCTCAGTAACCTATTTAAGTAGAATTGAGAGTGGGAAAATAAAACCATCATCTTCTTTTTTAAAGAAAGTTTCTAAGAAACTGGATGTTGATGGCGATTATCTCATAGAAGGTAATCACGAGGAGATAAAGCTTACTATTCTTGAAATATGTAATAAATATAAAAAAGATAAAAGTATAACTGAAGCTGAATTATCCTCATTAGAATTATATGTTCGTGAAGTGGATTCAATCCCTTTATTATTAAAGGTATATGGTGTACTTATATACTATCATGCCCGCCAAAAAAACTTGTTATATGTGAAGTCGTTTGTAGATCAAGCTTCGCAAATGATACCAAGTCAGGTCGAAATGCAAGATCCTGAAGATTATATTTATTATTTAAAATCTCGAGGTTATTATTTTTATAATAAACAAGACTACATTGCTGCGCATGATATTTATGTACAGGCTGAGAGTTTACTTGGAGTAGAAGAAACTGAACAACATGCTCATATATACTATAATTTATGTCATGTATATAAGGAGCTTTATAAAGATAAAAGTATTAGTCGTTTGTATGCCTTAAAAGCTTTCAATATATACAGAAAAAACGGTATGCAGAAAAACGTAATAAATGCACTTTTAATGCTTGCCGTATTGTATATTATGGATGAGTTATATGAAAAGGCACTTGAAATTTTACAGCAGGTAGAAAATAGTTTGGCTACTAATGGTGATTCAAAGTATTTACCTATCATTTCTTATGATTACGGGAAAATTTATCAAGGTTTGAAAGACTATACGAATGCCATTAAATACTATGAAGAAACTTTGGAGTTAAGTGGATTTTTATCGGAGAAAGATCAAAAGGTATATGCATTACGAAACATGATAGAGGTGTACATAGAACTTAAAGATTGGAAAAATGTTAATAAAGTTATGGATGAAGCATTTCATTTTTTATCGATTTATGATGTACCAATTGCACATGTCCAACTATATGGTTTGAAAGCTAAAGTATTCAAAATACGTGGAGATTATTATGAATACGAGAAAAATATGCAAAAAGTAATTGAAGTGGGAGTAGAAAAAAAGCAACATCGCTTAGTTGCTGAATTATCCTATGAATTAGGTAACTTTTATAATGAGAATCGCTCTTATAAATTATCTGCGAAGTACTTTAAAATTTCAGCTGAAAATAAAATGGATTAAAACAGGGTTTCAGTAATATGTTTTCTTAGTTTATAAATTATTAGAGGTTATCCTAAAGATTACGTGTTTTAACGCTCTTAGGGAGACCCTTTTTTTATCCCACATTAGCAGTTCTGTATGGGAAGGAATCACAAAATACGAATTCCGTATGTGAAGCAAAATAAAAAAGAAAAAGCCAATGTCCTTATCATATGGGAATTGGCTTTTGTTTATCTGTATTATAGAAACTGACCAACTGGAAAATCAAGATTAATAGTGGTATGGCGCAATATTGATTTATGAGATTTCGCTTTCTTTGAAAACAAACGCATTAAAACAGCAACTTCTAATGATGCACTAGATAAAGCATCTTCATCTTCTCTACCAATAAGCATTACATCCGGTATAACAGGCCAAGAACCAGCACGATTATAAAAGGGAGCTAAAGATGGTTTACACGTAAATATCCCGAAATCTATATCGCTTTGTTTTTCAATCCATTCGGTAGCGGCAGTAACTGTATGTAAACCTAAACCTTGACCATGATAATCTGGATCAGTCGCTACACAACTCAGTCCGGCTATATTAAATGGTTGTCCCTTATGATGGATAGTTTTGCGCACTACACCTGCATAGCTGACTAGCTTTTCATCTATATAGGAATAAAATGAGTGTACATTAAATTCTTTAAGATGTGTTTCAGGAATTTCCCCCTCAGGCAGGGGATCGGAATCTGGCCAAACCCGCTGTAGCATTACAGCAATTTCGCGTCGTAATGCATCAGATACTTGGCTATAGTCTGTCGATTGTACAATATGAGTAGTCATAAGTTATTTTCTCACTTTCTTCTATGTTTAAATTCACATATATATCGGTAAAATTCAGCATCTTTAGATTGTTAGGTTGGTATTTTTTTTTCGATCTGTTTGAAATATATTTAAAAATCAGTTCCAGTCATTCGAGATAGCATAAATGTTATTAAAAAGATTGACTCGCAAGTAAAAGCTCTGATTTATTTGATGCTTAGTAAGCTAAGAATAACATAAAAAGAATAGTCATTATTTTTTAGAGCATCCTAAAGTTTATCATCTAATAAGCCTGGAGTGAATCTCATGCTAAAGAGTAAACTATCCCTAATAATTTACGGGATTTTAATAATGGTCATATTTGCATCTCCGAAAGAAGGAAACGCAGCTAACATATCTGATAAAGATTTTTATGATTCATATAACACTTTATTGGCTCCGTATGCAAGTCGAACGATTCAAAGCAAACTTGGACCTTCGCATCAGTATAGTTTAACTGATGCGAAGGTTATAAAAATTGACAGATCCCCAAAATACACTTTTAACTTCATTGTCGTTGCAAAGTATCGAACTTATACAAACGCCCATAACCCACCAAATCATGTTGTAACAATTACTTATAACATTAATCCAAGTGGAGTAAAAGTTATAAACTTCAAACAAAAGAAAGAGTAAATAAACAGTGTAGTCTATACGAACCTAGAAATTCCCTAGAAGAAGTAGTAATACTTACAACTCATATAAATAGGAAGAAATAGAAAATGAAATATCAAATTACATTCATATAAGTTTGAATATTTTAAGATATTAAAATTTAGATAGTTCATATATAATAGTGAAGAGAGTGGTGTTTTGTAACTATTTGTAAAAAAGGAGGGTGCAAAATGAATAAAATAATACAAGCCCAATCTCGATGGGATTTGGACAGGCTATATCCTCAAAAACAAAACTTCACGTTTTCTATAGAAACGATAGAAAGATTAAAAATTGAATATAAAGCAACAAAAGACTCAGTAATCCTTTCACAACTTATACAGGCTATTGAAAAAGCAGAGTATTATTTATATTGCCGTGCTGCTGAAGATGAGAAGCATCCTGAAGATACTTTACTAAGTGTAAAAGTAAATCAATTAAAGAAAGAAGTTCAACTATTAATAGAATCTAGTAAGGGACAAAGTGTTAATGCAAATCATTCAAGTATTAAACTAATAGAAAATGAACTAAAAGCTTGGGAAGATATGTACATACAATTACGGAATAAATTAGAAATAACTCATGATAAAGAGACTTCATCTTTTGGACAAGCAAATTACGTTGCGATGAATAGTGATGATCATAATGAAAGGTTAAAAGTATTCGATTCTCTTACAAATGCTTTGAATAAGGAAAAAGAAATCTTTGCTACTGTATTGAATCAAATAGGAAGATTACGTAACACAAAGAGTAATGAATTAGAAAGGAGAGCAGTTCTAACTCAATCCCTTCAAATGAATGGCATTTCTGAAGTTGTATTATCACAAATGTGGGATGCAACGGAATCTAAACTTGATAAGCTAGTAAGTGCTTTAAACGCTTTTAAAAAGGAAAAGAATTCGATTACATGGCATGAACTTATGACATTAAAAGAAAGTAATGAGACCGTTATTCCTTTTTCAGTAGCAGTAAAAAATATATATGATGCACTAAAAAATATAGATGAAGAATTAGCAGAATTTGCACGAAATGCAATAGCAAATGGATGGGTAGATGCGGAACCAAGAGACAGTAAACCACCAGGTGGATTTTGCGCTCCTTTTTTCAGTGAAAAAGAATCGCGAATCTCTATGCGTTATGACGGAAGTATCGATAGTGTAAGAGTACTTGCTCATGAGTTAGGACATGCTTGGCATTTTTATAATATGAGTTTTGATCGATCTACTTCATTTTTAGATGATTATCTGCCAATGAGTACAGCAGAATCAGCGTCTATTTTCTTTGAGATGGTGCTTGTAGATCACTTAATAAAAACAGCAGAATGTACAGAAATGAAAAAGGCATTGCTTAGCTGGAAAATTAGAAATAGCTTTAATTATGTTATGGCAATTCGTGCATCGTTCCAGTTCGAAAAGAGTTTTTATGAAAAAAGTAAAGAAGGTCCTATAAGTGCTGATGAAATTGAGGAATTATCTATAGCAGTGCAAGAAAAGGCATACGGAAATGCACTAACAGAATATCAGCCGTTTGTTTGGATGAAATACGTTCAGTTTTATATAGCAGATGTTCCTTTTTATAATTATCCATACACATTTGGTTATTTAGTAAGTTTTAGTTTACTAGAATTAGCGAAAGAAAATAAAAGTGAATTTCATTTGAGGTATAAAGAATTTTTGAGAGAAACGGGGAAAGCCCCAGTTGAAGAACTTATGCAGATACATTTTGAAATTGATTTAACAAATTATGAGTTTTGGGATAAATCTTTTATACAAATAAATAAAGATATTGATGAATATTTGCAGATTATGTAGGGGGAGAACAAATTAATAAAGGGGACTACACACATGAACAGAATCGGTATTATCGGAGCAATGCAAATAGAAATAGACTTACTATTAGAAAAACTGCTTATTAAAGAGGAACATACAGTTGCCAACATGCCTTTCTATAAGGGAGAGTTCATGGGTACAGAGATTATAATTACTCGCTGTGGTGTAGGGAAAGTAAATGCAGCTGCATGTACACAAATATTAATTAGTAAGTTTGATGTAGACTCTATCATTAATACAGGTGTTGCGGGTGGATTACATCCGGATGTGAAAGTTGGCGATCTAGTTATTTCTACAAATGTTACGCATCATGATGTTAATAAAAATCAAATGAAGAATCTATTTCCGTTTCAAGAAGAGTTTCATGCAAGCGATGAATTAAGAGATTTAGCCCGAAAAGCTGTTAATAGTAGTAGTTTAAATATTACTGTTCATGAAGGAAGAATCATCAGCGGAGAATGCTTCGTCGAGGATTCAAAATTAAAGGCGCAATTAGTCACTGAATATGCACCTCATTGTACAGAAATGGAAGGAGCGGCAATTGGACATGTTGCTTATATAAATGACATACCATTTCTAGTTTTGAGATGCATTTCTGATAGTGCAGATGATGAGGCGCAAGTTTCATATGATGATTTCGCGAAAACCGCAGCGAATTATTGTTCAGAAATTATTGTTGAGATGCTTAAAAATATTTCGAGTAAAGCTGTATTGTAGTTAATACGTAAAGAATGGGAGAGTATAAAATGTTGCAAGCACTAATTTTCGATATGGATGGAACTTTATTTCAAACAGATAAAATCTTAGAATTATCACTAGATGATACATTTGATCATTTACGCTCACTACAATTATGGGATGCGGAAACACCTATTGATAAATACCGTGAAATTATGGGTGTTCCTTTACCTAAAGTTTGGGAAGCGCTATTACCTGATCATTCAAATGAAGTAAGAAAACAAACAGATGCTTATTTTTTAGAGAGATTAATTGAAAACATAAAGAGTGGGAAAGGTGCTTTATATCCGAATGTAAAAGAAGTTTTTAATTATTTAAAAGAAATTGGTTGCTCAATTTACATAGCTAGTAATGGTTTAACGGATTATTTAAAAGCAATCGTATCTCATTATGATTTAGAGCAATGGGTTACTGAAACGTTTAGTATCGAACAAATTTCATCGCTTAATAAAGGTGACTTAGTAAAAAATATTTTGAAAAAATATGATTTAAAAGGGGCAGCGGTAGTTGGAGATCGTTTATCTGATATTAACGCAGCTAAAGATAATGGCCTAATTGCGATTGGATGTAATTTTGATTTTGCACAAGAAGATGAACTTGCTCATGCTGATTTAGTAATTGATGATTTAATGGAGTTGAAGGGGATATTACCAGAATTGAAGAATACTTACATAACAAAATGAATAAGTTCACATTCAAATGAATGCTCAGGATGATATATTCTTGGGCATTTTTATTTTTCAAAAAGATACATTTGGATAGAGAAAGTGGGGGATTAAGCTGGAAGATATACAAATTAAGCAGATTGAAGATTTGTTTAAATATGAGATCAATCATCTTGTTATGGAAAGTAAAGAAGAAAGATTTAACTTCTTAATAAAACTAATAAATGAATATGAAAGTAGAAGAAATACATTTAGTAAAACGGGTGAATGTTTATATGGCATTTTTCGAGGTGATACGTTAATTGGAATTGGGGGGGTAAATCAAGATCCGTATACGAAAGATAAAAAAATTGGTCGATTAAGAAGGTTTTACATTGCAAAAGATTACCGGCGGAAAGGATTAGGGAGGTTACTGTTAGGGAGAATCTTAAGCGATGCAAAAACCTATTTTACTATTGTTGTCTTACATACAGATACAGAACAGGGGGATCACTTTTATACTTCGAGTGGATTTGTGAAAGGGACAATGTATGTAGGAACGAGCCATTATCTAAACTTAGATAAAAGGATGTAGTGAATTATTATTAACCTTTCGATAAGAACATTTGTTCCTATTCGTGTGGATTAATGGTATAATTTATCTAAATCTATTATTAGAATGGGGATTAGATGATGGGAGAAAATAAAATTATTAATGATTTTAAAGATTATTCAATTTGGATAACCACATTGAGAGATATGAAAGAAGCATTGTGGACAGCGCCATTATCAGAGGGGAAATGGACTATTGGTGAGATTGTATCTCATATTATGAACTGGGATGACTATCTTTTACGTGAGACATTATCATCAGTGAGAGATGGACAGGGAATGGAGTTCCCTGACTTTGATACATATAATAAACTAGCCTCTTATTATGCAAAATCAGGTATATCTAAGAGGAAACTTCTTGAAGAAGCACAAGCTAAAAGAGATTTACTTGTTCAAGAGCTTAACCGACTGTCTATTGGAAAGTTAAAGGAACATTTAACTGCCAATGGAGTATCATATTGTCCTCATACTGGAATGCCGTACTCTCTAATATATATTATTAAAGAATTCGTAGATCACGATAACCATCACAAAAGGCAGATTATTAATTTTTTAAATGAAAATAATATAAAAAAATCAACTTGTTAACTGATTAAGAAAGATCCCACGAATGATAATTGTGGGATCTTTCTTAAATTAATTATAATTTAACATTCATTTGTTTCAATAATCCCTTCGGATCACCTTTTACATAATAAAAATGCGGATTATTCTCATCATCGTAAAGCATAATGTAAGGTTTTTCATTAAGTGGGAGAAGGATGAGTACTTCATCGATTGTTGTATGTAACCATTGATTTGTAATAGGAACGGGTTTCGATAACGGGATTTTTATCATATGACCATCTCTCGGAACGACATTTAAGTTTTTAAATGGACCAGTAACTGATTTTGCATATTGAACTGCTTCTTTTTGAATAGCCGCATCTAAAGATTGCTTTTGGACTACCATTTCTTTTTTGCAATCAAATACTTCAATTTGTTTATTTGTATTTGCGAACGCATTTGTTGATAATAAAAAGAAGAGAAGAGTAATGACTCCTATTTTTTTGAACATGAAACAACACCTCACACTTACTATACCCTCAAACATTGTAAATATTTTTATGTCACATTGATGTAACAAAGAAGTTGTATGATAAAATTGATATTTGTTTATAGGTAATGGAGGAAATGTAATGAAAGTATTAATCGCAGATGATGAACAAGATATGTTGAAAATTTTAAAAGCTTATTTTGAAAAAGAAGGCTTCGAAGTTTTATTAGCAAAAGATGGAGAGGAAGCACTTCAAATATTTTATGATGAGAAAATTGACTTAGCTATTTTAGACTGGATGATGCCGAAAAGTAGTGGTATTACTGTCTGTCGGGAAATAAAAAAGAATTCGAGCGTGAAAGTATTAATGCTTACTGCGAAAAGTGAAAGTGAAGATGAATTAGCGGCTCTTCAAAGCGGGGCAGATGAGTACGTAAAAAAACCATTTCATCCAGGCGTGCTAATTACGCGAGCGAAAAAGCTTGTACAGCATGATGATGTGATTCAAGTTCAAGATTTAAAAATAGATTTTACCAAAAATAAAGTGTATAAAAATGAAAAAGAATTAGACATTACAAAGACGGAATTACAATTAATAAAATGCTTTTTAAATCATAAAGGCACGATTTTAACGAGGAAAAAGTTGTTAGATATCGTCTGGGGATTTGATTATTTTGGAGATGAGCGAACGGTTGATACACATGTAAGAAGATTACGTAAAAAAATAGGAGAAAATATTATAAAGACACATCGTGGTTTAGGGTATAGTTTGGAGGAAGAGTGTGAATAAGCTTGGTAAGAAGTTATTTTTCAGCATTTCCTTAACAGTCATTCTTATTTTTACGATTTCTTTATTATTGATTAACTATTTTTTACCAAAATATAATGTTCACAAAACACGTGAAAGTTTAGAT
The DNA here is from genome assembly GCF_042796455.1 of Bacillus sp. NPDC057893. NCBI lineage: Bacteria > Bacillati > Bacillota > Bacilli > Caryophanales > Bacillaceae > Bacillus > Bacillus sp. NPDC057893. Next base: position 279,894 of record NZ_JBHVNG010000004.1, read on the forward strand.
GGGATTACAGCACAAATACAGTCAATACCGCGTAAAGAACTGGATGATGCTATAAATCGTATTGAAAATGAAGGTAATGTTACGATTGCTTACACATCAATAAATAGTTCAGAAGATGCAATTAATGAAGATTTACGCATGCAACTTACAAAAAAGAGAGTTGCATTGAATAAACTTTGGATTACAAAAGAAGAAATTACGAAAGTGAAGAACCTCGGACAATCGAATAAAATATATGATCAAGAAAAGATAAAATCTAGTTTTTTTGCGAAATACATTGCGAAAGATGATATGTTGATTTTAGTAGGAGTTTCTATCGCACATTCTAATGAAGTGATTAAAACGCTTAACACACTTTACTTATACATTTTAGGATTCTCAATAGTTCTTATTATTGTTCTTGTTTGGATTCTTTCAAAAACAATCACTACTCCGCTGAAAGAATTGAGTGATGTCGCAGAAGATATTTCACGTCTGAAATTTAAACGGACGAAAGTTAAAACGAATGATGAAATAGGTGATTTAGCAAATAGTATTAACATCATGAGTGATAAATTACATGAGGCACATCAAGATTTAACAGATCGAAATGACCACTTAAAACGATTTATGGGCGATGTAACTCATGAATTAAAAACACCAATCGCATTAGTAAAAGCATATTCTATGGGAATAAAAGATGGTTTAGATGATGGCACATATGTCGATACAATCATTAAACAAACAGATCAAATTTCAAATTTAATTGAAGAGTTATTGCGATTTTCTAAACTAGAAAGAGATATTTTACAAAAAGAAGAATTCCCTATTGAACCACTAGTCCAAAGTATAATAGATAAGCATAAAATTGAATTGGAATCGAAAGAAATCAAGTTGCAAGTGAACTATAGTGCTGGTGATACGATTGTTTATGCTGATTTAAATAAAATGAGAATGGCCTTTCAAAATTTAATCTCTAATGCGATAAAATATACAACGAATCAAAATATACAAATCACATTAGAAGAGAAAAATGACGTTGTGTATTTTCAAATTCAAAATGGTATTGCTACTGAGGGAATTAAAGAAATAGATAAAATTTGGGAACCTTTTTACGTATTGGAGTCTTCACGTAGCAAAGAAAAATCAGGTACTGGATTAGGATTAGCGATTGTAAAAAGTATATTAGAAAGACATGGTTTTGAATACGGAGTTTTGGTAGAAGATGGAGAAATACAATTTTATATGTATATAGAAAGGAACTAATTGTTATTAGTTCCTTTTCTATTATCTTGAAAGATTCTAATGTTTTATAATTTTCTAAACTTTCCGTAAAATATAAACTGAATTTTCTGTATTTTTGATGTATAGTAAGAGAAGGAATATATGGGGAGGGAAGGGCATGAAGAAAAAGAAATTAGCAATAACACTTTCAGCTATATTATCTTTAACAATTACTTCAGGAGTTTCTAGTATGACTGCACATGCAGAAAATAAGGAAGGGAGCTCTGTAAAAGGGAGTGATGTTAAGTTAAATGGTCAAGTTTCAGAAGCTTTAACTCCAAACACAAAAATTCAATTGGAAAATGGGATGACGAAACCAATCTATTCTCTTGATGAGGCAATTATTGAAAATTTATTTGTAGAGACAGAAGTCGATAGTGATAGAGATGGTAAGAAAGATCGAGTATCAATTAAAGTTATGCGTCCAAAGACAGAATCAAATGTAAAAGTTCCTGTTATATATGAAATGAGTCCATATCGATCTGGATTAAAAGACGTTCCTGTTTATAATGTTGATGAAGAATTGTATGCGTATGAAGGAAAACCGTATGCAGCGGTTAATCTTGGTTCATACGGCAATTATTATGTTCCAAGAGGATATGCAGTTATTTTAGGTGAAAGTATCGGAACTGGAAAATCAGATGGATGTCCGACAACCGGAGATGAACAAGAAATACTAGGGACTAAGTCTGTTATTGATTGGGTGAATGGTCGTGCAAAAGCATATACAGAGGATGGCAAGGAAGTAAATGCAAATTGGTCTACAGGAAATGTAGGAATGACAGGAGCTTCTTATAATGGGACATTGCCAAATGCTGTCGCAACGACTGGAGTGGAAGGGTTAAAAACAATTATACCAATTGCAGCAATTAGTAGTTGGTACGATTATTATCGTGCAAATGGAGCAGTTATTGCGCCAGGAGGTTATCAAGGAGAAGATACAGATAATATGGCTGAAGCAGTACTGACAAGAAAGAACCCTGAAGTTTGTGGTCCGATCATTAAAGAACTTACTGCTGGACAAGATCGTAAAACAGGCGATTATAACGACTTTTGGGATAAGCGTAACTATGTAAAAGATGCTAAAAATGTGAAGGCTAGTGTGTTTGTTGTTCACGGGCTAAATGATTGGAATGTAAAAACGAAGCAGTTTGCACAGTGGTGGGAAGCTCTTGGTGAAAATAATGTTCCTCGTAAAATGTGGTTACACCAAGGGGGACATGGCGGGACATCAAGTAATAACTGGCAGCAAACGCAAAATAAATGGTTCGATTATTGGTTATATGGAATTGAAAATGGGGTTATGGATGAACCGATGGTGGATGTACAACGTGAAAATAAGACATGGCAAAAAATAAAGAATTGGCCAGATCCAGCGGCTATACCGTCAAAAATCCGTATGTATTTAAGTAATAAAGCAGTCAATCTACCATTAAGTATGGGATCAGTAAACAAGGTTTTCTCATTAGTAGATGATGCAAAAATAAAATCGAATCAATTAGTAGAAAACCCAGAGCTAGAAATAGCGAACCGATTAGTATATACAATGCCTGTACTGCAAAAAGATATGCGAATAAGTGGGACGCCGAAAATTTCAATAACAGGTAATATTGATCGGTCTGTTTCAAATTTAACCGCTTTACTCGTTGATTACGGCGGAGCGAAGCCTGAAATTGTAACGAGAGGTTGGATGGATCCACAAAACTTGAATAGTATAAATAATTCAACAGCGATTCAACCTGGTAAAGATTATACATTTACTTGGGATATGCAGCCAGATGATTACGTATTTAAAGCAGGACATCAAATAGGAGTTGTTTTAATCGCAAGTGACTACGATTATACAATTAGACCGAAAGCAGGAACAAAGCTTACGGTGAAATTGAGTGAAGTGACATTGCCTATTGTAAAGTAAAGGTTTATTAATGAGATTGAAGAGCTTACTACTGTGAGCTCTTTTATATTTAGTGGATCTGTTTACTGATACTTCATAAATAAATGTTTCAGTTATTTTGCATTATTTTTAGAGACAAAATTTGAGTACTAAAGAAGTATCCTTAATGATTAAAGGGAAGTTTCGTAAAATACTTAAATATTGTTACACTTTCATTGTCCAAGCACTCTCCTAATAACCACATATACTATTTATATTAAAGCCAGTCACTATTATAAAGAGGGCTGTTTTTTTAATATAAATGATAATTTAGAAAGTAGGGAGAGTAAATTTGGAAAACGAAGAACAAGGAAGAATTGAAAATCAAGTGTATTCTAATCGGGTTGTAAGATCAGAATTTGATAAGCATTGGGAAACTTGTATTTCCAAAAGTGGTTATGTAATCTATGTAGCGACAAGTGACCATGCTGAAGTAATAGTGCTACTTTCAGATGGTTCAAGTAAATTATTGATCTTCGAAAAAGGCGGTAAAGTAGTAGTAGGTGGCGGTGGAACGAGTCATTACAGCAAACCACATATTGCAAGAAATATTTAAGGTAGAGCATGTTAATTGAGAAGATGCTGGTAGCCTTATAGCCTTTAATTTATGTTTGGAAATAAGCATCCTAAAGTAAGTTTTTGTTTTAGATTCTGGCGTTTTTTGTAACAAAAATAAGATGAAAAAGATCTTTAACGTATAAAGGTCTTTTTTGTTTTATTCACAAATAAAATTAATGGAGGTGAGCTAATAATGAAAAATATTGGAGTAACCTATGTTCTTTCAGGAGTTCTCCTATTCGGCCTTACATATATAACTTCCGCAATTTACGCGGGTTCATTAGAAATTTGGGATAGAGCAAGCGGAAAATTCTTTACTGCATTTTATGAAATTCATGGCACAACTTTATCGATAATTTCAATTTGTTTTATAATAGTGGGGATATACTGTATACATAAAAAAGTGTAGTGAAAAACAGTCAGCCTTTCATGTACTATACATGAAAGGCTGACCATTTTTATGTATTGAAGGAGTCTTTTTAGAAGAATTGCAGTTTTCAGATGGATAGTTAAAAATGTAACTACTTATGTATAATTAATATCATTTCGTCAAATGAATGTCACATAAAAGTTTTATAGTGTATGTAGAAAGTGAAACATACAAAAATCAGGAGATGGAATGATGAAAAAAGCGCTACAATATATATTCATATTACTTACGTTAGTTACTTTAAGTTATGTAATTTATACCAACTATGAAAAGCAGAAAGAAATTAAAAATAATAAACAAGTAATTAGTGAAGTTGCAAAGAGGTATGGTATTCCAGATTGGATACCATTATCTATTGCTGATCATGAAACGAAGTTTAATCGAAAAGCGATAGGCGATAAAGGAACATCTTTCGGTCTATTTCAATTACATCGTGGTGGTTTAGCACCAGCGCAATTATCGGAAGAGAGCTTAATGGAATCACAAATAAATGCAACAATAGCGATTTCTAATATGGTTAAATCGTATGAACGCGGTGTGAGAAAAGGATTGGTTGATTGGGATTTACTTAAATACGTTGCCAATACATCAGGATGGCCAGGAAACTTAGGGGGAGAATGGACGGATAATAATACGAAATATAATAAAGGGCTAGAACAATCATATCAATTATATAAATAAGAGAGATACATATAAAAGGCATTTCCAATTTGGGGAAATGTCTTTTATATGTTATAGTATAATAGTGTTTAAAAGGTATTCTATATCGATATATCTTTAATTTTGTTATGTATTATTTTTATATTAAATAATTGCTAAAATCATTTTTTTATATAAGGAGTAATAATTAGGGAACATGAAAAATATAGATTTTATACTAGAAAGCGACGAAACATTAAAACCGTCAGAACGATTAGTACTATTATTATTAGAGAAGCATAGAATGTTATACACGAATGATCTATTAGCTCTTTCAAATTTATCATATAAAACATTAACGGATTCACTAACAGCACTCGTTTTAAAGTCTTATGTACTGAAAGATACAGGTAAGGGAAGAAGACAGAATTGTTATAGATTAGTATGATAAGATTAGTAACTATAGATATTTTATATATGATTTTTTCAAATGTAAGGTAAAACACATTTTTTATTTTCGAATGAAAAAATCTATTATGGAGTATATATATATTTAAAATTCATTTTTTTATTGTGTTTTTTCTAGTGATAGAAATAAGAAAAAATAAACTGTATAAAAATGAAATATAAAAAAACAATCCGTTTTTAAAACGGATTGTTTTTTATTGGAATAATATTATTTGATAAATTGAAAGCATGAATGATTATTCTACTTCACTTGTATACTTTTCAGGTAATAATTCCATTACGCTACATTTTACAAGTTCACCATTATAAAAAAGTATAACGTTTGTATTTTTTCCGTAATCACTTATTAATTCTCGGCACATACCACATGGAGCGACAACCCAACATTTTTCTATATCTTCATGAGGATGTGGGTGAGCAATTGCTACAATGGTATCAAATTCATGATCACCTTCTGAAATAGATTTTCCGATTGCCATAGCTTCACCGCATACTGTTATTCTTCCAACATTTGCTTCAACATGTACTGCTGCATACACATTACCCGTTTTGGTTCGTACAGCTGAACCGATATGATGACGACCATATTTATAGTTTTTTTCGATTACTTTTTCAGCGGCTCTAATTAAATCATAGTCTCTCTCCTTTATTAAGCATAATACGACCATCTTAAAAGGAAATTTAAATATTTAAATTCAATCGCTACTATTTTTAAAAAAAATCAAATAATATTATTATGTAAACTATTAATTTAAAAAGGAAGATATAATAATGAATAGAACATATAGAAAGGGATACTCAAATAATTTGAAAACTGGGGGATTATTATGAAACATTTACAATCAATATCACAAGCTGTCATAAGCGGCGACAAGGAAAAGGTAGAGGGATTAATAAAGATGGATCCAAGTGTTGTTAACGAATTTAGTGAAGATGGCTGGACACCACTTCATTTAGCAGCTTATTTTGGACAGATAGAACTAGCAAGTTTTCTTTTAAAAAGTGGTGCAGATATACATATTAGAGCAAAGAATGAAAATGAAAATACACCACTTCAAGCGGCAATTGCGAACAAACAAAGCGAGCTTGTAGCATTCTTAATTGAAAAGGGATCAGATGTGAATGCAGTTCAAAGTGGTGGTTGGACAGGACTTCATGAAGCTGCTTTATTAGGAAATGAAGAAATAATTATATTATTACTTGAAAACCGGGCTAATAAAACGATTAAGAAAAATGATGGGAAAACAGCGTACGATATTGCATTAGAGAAAGGGCATGAGCATCTTTTACATCATTTACAGGGGGAAGTAAGTTTATGATTAATCGCTGGAATGTAGGGATTTTTCTTTTTAATGAAGTGGAAGTGTTAGATTTTGCGGGCCCATTTGAAGTTTTTTCCGTTACTACAACGAATGGTGAACAACCATTTACTGTACATACCGTTAGCCAAGACGGGGAAATGATTATAGCGCGGAACGGATTAAAGGTACAACCGGATTATAGCATTGAAAATTTACCTCCAGTTGATATTTTAATTATTCCTGGTGGATTAGGTGTTAGAGAAAACGAAGTGGAAAATGAAATTATAATAAATTGGATTCGTCAGCAAATGAAAGAAGTGAAGTTAATGGCTTCTGTTTGTACTGGAGCGCTTTTGTTAGCGAAAGCAGGTTTACTTGAGGAAAAACAAGCGACAACACATTGGGCTAGTATTGAAAACTTTAGAAATGATTTTCCAAATATTGAAGTATTAGAAAATGTAAAGTTTGTAGATGAGGGGCATATTATTACGTCTGGTGGAATTTCAGCCGGAATTAACATGTCATTTCATATTGTGAAAAACTTGTTAGGTGCTCGGGTTGCTGAAGAAACAGCGAAGAGAATGGAATATGATATTGATTTATAATATTGAAAGTAAAACAAGACCAGCAGTTGAAATATCTAACCGCTGGTCTTGTTTTATATTGACTGAATATACGCTAATTCCTCATCCGTAAGGATCGGACGGGTAGTTGCATCTGCATTTTCTTTCGCTTGTTTTTCTGTTTTTGCGCCAGGAATTGCGACCGATACTGCTGGATGAGAGAGGACGTAGCGAAGTGCAAGTTGTCCTAATGTCTGATTTTTATTTGAGAGTAACCTTAATTTTTCTACTTTTTGTAAATCTTCTTGAAACCACTTTTCTTTTGGCCATTCTTTGCGTAAATCTCCGTCAGGAAAAGTTGTTTTATTTGTAAACTTTCCGGTTAATATCCCCATTTTTAAAGGGCCGCGTATAACAGCTCCTAAATTGTTCTCTTGTAGGTAGGGCAGTATGTCGTTTTCTGGTTTTCGGTTTAATATGTTGTAATCAAGTTGCACAACATCAATATCAGCGTTTTTATTGAAGTGTTTTATATATTGTATGTCGTGAGTTGAAACTCCAACAGCTCTTACTTTTCCGTCCCGTTTTAATATTTCAAATGCGCGTAAAAATGCTTCTGTTTCTTCTCGTTTATCCCACCAAATGTGACAGAAATAAACATCAATATAATCTGTTTCTAGGCGCAGTAAGCTAGTTTCAAATACTGCGATCACTTTTTCGGCAGTATTATAAACAGGCTCTCCACTTGGATCATAGTGATGCCCAATTAAACCGCCTTTCGTTGATAAAATGATATTATTACGGTGCTCTCTTATCGCTTGAGTTACTAACCTTTCACTATGTCCTAATCCGTATACATCAGCAGTATCAATAAAGTTTACGCCGTATTCAATAGCTTTCTGCATAGCGGTTATAGATTGTTTGTCGTTAACAGGACCCCATTCATCGCCGCCAATCGCCCACGCTCCAAAGCCAATTTCAGAAACAGTAATGCCAGTGTTACCTAATGTACGGTAGTGCATCGTTTTTCCTCCTTGTATGCATGTTATAACATCGGTATGCAAAACTGGAATTTATGTGTGTAAAAATGTTTTCTACAATTGGGGAAAAAGAATAACATAAACTACTATTTTATAGCAGCATAAATAAAATTTTTTATTTTAAATACAGAGATGTCGTCGAACGCTATCTCTAATTGGTTAATTTGTGAGTTTTTTTGGTGAAGGAGCTTATTTTATAAGAATAGAATTTAAGTTAGTAAGAGATCGTGCCGATGGTAGTGAAAAAATATGGGTTAGGGGGATTTGAAAATGAGGAAACTCAAAAGAGTAAATGTTCCTAATATACCAGAGCAACTATCACAGCCTAATGACAATCGAGCAATAAATAAGAAGAAATTAAGGCGATTTATATTCATGTTTATTTTTATAGCTGCAACTACTTTGTACGTTCAATATATTTTGACGAAACAACAAGAAATAATTAATGAAAAAAAAGATACAATAACGAATCAAAAGAAACAACTAGTTTCTTTAAAGAAAGATCAAGTTTTTTTAAAGACTAACATCGAGAATTTAGGTGATAATGAAGAAGAAATTTTAAAGTTTGCGAGAAAAGAGTATCAATTTTCTAAGTCAAACGAAACAATATTCGTATTGCCAAAGTGAAGTGGTGGAACAGTTAGCGATAGCTAACTGTTTTTTGATGTATGAGGGAAAAGGTGTTTGTAGTGTGAATGTCATGGTACAAGGAGCAATGACATATTGTAAAAATGAGAAGTTTGAGCCATTTTTAATTGTTTTAAGAGACTTTCATAATTATGGAATATATGTCAAAATAAATATTGTTAAAATTCTGTCAATTGTTTATAATACAAGGTAAGCGGATACATTTCTTAATCAACGCTGAGTTAACAGCTCATACGTCTATTAAGAAAACCGTTATCCTCGTATAAGAAAGGAAGATAGCTGTGTACGCTTCAAATACAATTTACATCGTAGGAGATGCGAAAGCACCTCAAAATAATCCCATTACCGAAAAGTTTAAAAGCTATTTTGTAGCATTTGTACTTGAGAAGGATACAGGGGAAATTGTAGATGCAGATTGCTCAGCGACAATTGCATTAACATCTCAATTTGTTAAATATTTGTTTCTACATAAAAATATTAATGATCCAGCATTAGTAACAGAAATAAAAAATCGATACTTCGGTTCGTCTCAAAAGGCGCTACTTGTAGCGCTAAAGGATGCACAGAAAAAATATAATCAGATTGCTGCTTTGTCTACCCATTCATAGACAAAATCCAGCCGTAAGAATCTTCTTATGGCTGGATTTTTTTGTTTCGCATTAACGGGCAGAATAAAGCCTCCCGTGGATTAAAGTATCACGCTATAAACAACGAAAGGATGAACAAAATGAAAATTACCGATGTGAAGGTAAACCGCCGACATGTAAAGCTTCATACACCATTTAAAACAGCGCTTCGTACTGTAACGGAAATCGAAAGTATAGATGTGTTTATTCATACAGATGAAGGGATCGTTGGAAAAGGAGCTGCTGCAGCAACGCCGGTTATTACAGGTGACTTTGCGAGCGGAATGGAAGAGGCGATTTTAGGACCAATTCGTTCTGTATTAGTTGATAAAGACATATTGCAATTTCAAACGTTATTGTTACACATCCAAAAGAGCTGCGTTGGAAACACAAGTGCGAAAGCGGCGGTAGATATGGCTTTATACGATGTATATTGTCAATTTCACAACATACCGTTATACGCATTACTAGGCGGAAAGAAAGAGGTTTATACTGATATTACAGTAAGTGTGGATGAACCTTTATTAATGGCAAAAGAAGCGAAAAAGCATATCGAAAAGGGATTCCAAACATTAAAAATTAAGGTAGGTAAAGAGGCGCATTTAGATTTGGAACGCATAGAGGCAATTCGAAATGTAGTTCCAAAGAATACGACGTTACGTTTAGATGCAAATCAAGGATGGAAACCGAAAGAAGCGGTTTCTATTATTAGAGAAATGGAGAATAGAAATTTAAATATAGAATTTGTAGAACAACCAGTTCATGCGAAAGATTGGGATGGATTAAAGTACGTGAAAGACAATGTGCAAACGCCTATTATGGCAGATGAAAGCATGTTTTCAGCAAGTGATGCATTAAAGCTCATTCAAGGGGGGTATGCAGACTTACTTAATATTAAATTAATGAAATGCGGCGGCATACGAGAAGCTTGGCGTATTGCAGATATAGCAGAAGCAGCAGGTGTGAAATGTATGGTTGGAAGTATGATGGAATCTTCACTTTCAGTTAGCGCTGTTGCACATTTAGCTGCGGCTCATCCGAATATTCATTACTTTGATCTTGATGCACCGTTATGGTTAGTAGAAGAGCCAGAAGGAATGACTTACACTGGTCCAAAGGTAAACCTGCATTCTGTAGTGAATATAAAATTTTAGAAGTAGTACCTAGTAAACTATCTTTTAAGGGGGGTATATATGAAAAAAGTAGGAACTGCATTTTTAACAACTTTATTTATATTTTCAGCATTTACATCGGCAAATGCTGAAGAGAAGAAAGATAGCAAAGCATTTATAGATGTATCTGCCGCAACGTTATGGACTGCACCTGATTCATTACGGCCAATTGATGCACCGAGTGCAACAAATCCAGTTGATTTATGGAAATGGACGAAATCAATGACGCTCGATGAAAAACTATGGTTAACAAATGCAAATAAATTAGAAACGCAAGCACTACTTGGTCAAGAAGTAACGGTCATTGATAAAAAAGGTGACTGGGTAAAAGTGTTAGTACACGGACAACCGACACCACGAAATGAAGAAGGTTACCCGGGATGGATGCTGGAAAAACAATTAACGTATAATCAGGAGTTTGCAGATAAAACAAACGAACCGTTCGTATTAGTAACGAAACCGACAGCAATTTTATATATAAATCCTTCTGAAAAACAAAAAGCACTTGAAGTTAGCTATAATACGCGACTGCCGCTACTAAGTGAAGATACAATTTCATACCGCGTATTGTTGCCAAATGGACAGAAAGCATGGCTACGAAAAAATGATGGAACGGTTTACCGTTCTCAAAATGATATTCCAACACCGACAGCTGATGATTTAATCAACACAGGGAAAATGTTTTTAGGTTTACCATATATATGGGCTGGTACAAGTGGTTTTGGATTTGATTGCTCTGGATTCACACATACGATTTATAAATCGCACGGTATTACAATACCACGAGATTCTGGACCGCAATCAAGAGCGGGGGTTGCAGTTGATAAAGAAAACTTACAAAAAGGGGACTTAATCTTCTTTGCACATGATCAAGGGAAAGGTAGTGTCCATCACGTTGCAATGTATATTGGTGATGGTAATATGATTCACTCACCAAGAGCTGAAAGGTCAGTTGAAATAATCCCGTTAAATACACCAGGATATATAGAAGAATACGCTGGTGCTCGTCGTTACTTACCGTAAAAAATAGAGGGGGTTTGGAAATGAAAAAGGTAGTTCGCTACTCATTAGTTAGTACTCTATTAGTTTCTTCATTTTTAGTTGGTTGCGCAAAAGAAAAAACAGCTACAAAGCCGAAAGATGAGAAGAAAGTATTGCAGCTACTAGAAACGGGTGAAATTCCATCATTAAATTCAGGGAAAGTAACAGATGCGGTATCATTTAACGTTTTGAATAACGTAATGGAAGGGCTATTCCGATTATCGAAAGATGATGAAGTAATTGAAGCCGGAGCGCAAAAATATGAGGTTAGTAAGGATGGAAAGACTTATACATTCCATTTACGTGATACGAAATGGTCTAACGGAGATCCAGTAACGGCTCACGAGTACGTATATGCTTGGAAGCAGCTTATTAATCCAGATACAGCTTCTCAATATGCATATATTGCGTATGATGTGAAAAATGCGGAGAAAATAAATAAGAAACAACTAGGACTAGATGAATTAGGAGTAAAAGCAAAGGATGATAAAACATTTGTCGTAGAGCTAGAACATCCTGTACCTTACTTTACGAAACTATTAATATTGCCATCCTTCTATCCAATCAATGAAAAGTTTGCGAAAGAGCAAGGTGATAAATACGGTTTAGAGGCAAATAAAGCGGTGTATAATGGGCCGTTTACACTATCAGAGTGGAAGCACGAAGCAAGTTTTACAATGAAGAAAAACGATAAATATTGGGATAAAAAAGAAGTAAAGTTAGATGAAGTAAACTACCAAATTGTTAAAGAAATTTCAACGGCGGTAAATTTATATGAAACAGATAAAGTTGATAGAGCTGTCATTTCTACAGAATTCGTAGATAAATATAAAAATAATAAAGAACTGAAGCAATATACAGATCCAGTTATGTATTTCTTCCGTTTCAATGAAAATGTACCAATGCTTAAAAATAAAAACGCACGTCTTGCGCTAAGTACTGTGTTTGATAAGAAGGGACTTGCGACTTCATTTTTAAATGATGGATCGGTTGCTGCGAACTACTATGTACCAAAAGGGTTTTTAAAAGGTCCAGATAAGAAAGACTTTAGAAGTACAGCGGGCGAGTTTAATAAGACAGACGTACAGCGGGCGAAGGAATATTGGGAAAAGGCAAAGCAAGAGACGGGTACGAACGAAGTAACGCTTGAGTTATTAAACTATGACTTAGAAAACTTTAAAAAGGTAGGCGAATATATTAAAGAACAGCTTGAGAAAAACTTACCTGGATTAAAGGTAAATGTGAAATTACAACCACATACGCAAAAACTAGCGTTAGAGAAGAAAAAAGAATATGAAATGTCGTTATCACGCTGGTTACCCGATTATCCAGATCCGATGACTTATTTAGAAGTATTCCTTTCGGGAAGTACCGTAAATAATACAGGATATGCAAATCCAGAATATGATGCGTTAATTAAGAAAATTAAAACTGAATTAGGTAATGATGAAAAAGCCCGTTGGAAGGCATTGCAAGATGCGGAAAAAATGCTCCTTGATGATGCAGTAATCGCACCAGTATTCCAGCGCGGATTATCTTATTTACAAAAACCATACGTAAAAGATTTATATGTACATCAATTTGGCCCAGCAACAAGCTTGAAATGGGCAGATGTACAAAAATAAAGTGATGGAGAAACAGACTTCACGTATGTGATAGTCTGTTTTTTCTTATAGCTTCCAATGAATTATAGACATTTTATATATTTTTTCACTGTTTAAAAATAAAATTATTACTAAATTTCCAGTGTGAAATATATGTAGAATCTTGTATAATTAACGTGTTTCTTTGGAAACATTTTCTTGCGCTATTTTTATAGGATTTAATAGAACAAGGAAGGAAATACATACATGTATATAATAGATAAATAGAATAGAACATGTATAGAGAAAAAGGAGAGAAAAGATGACGTGTCAAAAACAAGGGTTACAATTTAATAGTAATGGAAAGAGGAATATTTGATGAAGATGAAGCATGCTTTCGGACCAATTATTTTAGCCTGTATACTTTTTTTCATTGTATTGCTCATTCCATCTAAAAGTTTAGTATCACTTATTAGTGATAAAAAAGTTGAAGATGCGGCAACTTCTTTACAAAAAGAAAAACTACAAAGTGTTTTCTTACAGCAGAAAATGTTAGAGAATTCGCAGTATTTGCCGATGTACGGTTCATCTGAATTTTTACGAATGGATGCATACCATCCATCTAACTATTTCAAAGTAAATCCAGCAGGTTTTACACCATTTTTAATTGGAACTGGCGGTACGCAAAGTTTAGCTCATATTTTAAATATGACCTCAACAATGGATGAATTAGAAGGTAAAAAAGTAGTGTTTGTTCTTTCGCCACAATGGTTTACAAAAACGGGTGTATCACAAGGGGATTTTACTAATAATTTCTCCAAACAACAAGCATATCATTTTATTTTTAATGATGAAATTAAACCTGAAATGAAGAAGCAGATCGCGAAACGACTATTAGATTATGAAGTTGTTCAAAAAGATGATATATTAAAAAATTCATTAGAAGGTATTGTTTATAATGATACGAAACATAACATAAAAGCAGGTCTAGTCAAACCACTTGCTTATATGCATCGAAACATTTTAGATCATAGAGATTTATTTAACTCGCTATTTAAAATCGAACCGATGAAAGAGAAAACAAATATGGGATTACGTTCACTTTCTTGGGAAGATGCACGTAAACATGCGGAACAAGAAGGTAAAGTAGGATCCACAACAAATACATTCGGAATTGAAAATCCATATTACTATAAACATAATTTAAAGAAAAAATTAAAAGGTTTAAAAAACTTTAGAGCAAATGAATCGTATGATGATTCACCAGAATATGATGACTTACAAATTGTTTTAGATCTTTTCAAAGAAAAAAATGTAAAACCACTCTTTATTTCTGTGCCTGTAAACGGACCGTGGTATGATTACGCTGGTTTCCCAAAAGAACGCCGTGATGTGTATTATAATAAGGTTCGCGATCAAGTCGAAAAAGCAGGATACCCAGTAGTTGATTTTTCTAGCCATGAATATGATAAGTATTTCTTAAAAGATACAATTCATTTAGGCTGGAAAGGCTGGATCTATTTTGATGAAGCAGTGCAAAAGTTTTACTCTGAAAAATAATGTATAAACAATGGAAATAGGAATGGCGATAAAGCCGTTCCTATTTTTTAATATATAGGATTTTGGTGCGGGCAATTTGGAAAGGCATGTATATCTTGAATTTGTCTAAAGTCATAATGTTTCATTGCGAACTGAGCTTGGTAGAGATATTCATAAACAAATAATTGATTATTTTGTACGCCGCATAAAACGCCGGATGTCCCTTGCCCATTAATGAGAGAAACACCAACAGGGCGTCCAATTAAGTAGGGTACTTTTTGCTGCCAGTGCATAGGGGAATCACTCCTTTTGAGTTACTATACGAATTATATGACTGAATTGTTGCTTATCCACGTAAATCTTAAACTGGAGGGGTTTTTATGTAATGTCTAGAAGTTATATATGAATCAATTATTAGTGTGAAAGAGGAAGGAATGAATTATGGAGAAAGAAAGTATTCTAGAAGAAAAGTTAAGACTAATAGAATGGTGCCAAACATTGAAGTGTGTAACTAATGATGTATGGTTTGAACCTTTTAGAAAAGGTTCATGGGGAATTGCGGATGTGATTTCACATTTAATCGTTTGGGATGAGTTTTTAATGAAGTTTAGAATTCCATACTTTATAAGTGGACAATCTGTATCCAATGTTCCAACAGGCGTTGAGGAAATGAATGAGGGTGCAATAAAATATGCGAGATCCGGTATTTCAAAAGAAGAACTATTAGATCAATTCAGCTTTATTCGTAAACAGTTAGTTGATCAAATTAATCAAATTTCTGCCCGTAATTTTAAAGATGATTACCAATTCGGGACGAAAAGAGTGAGATTAAACAATTATTTTTCATCACTCATTCAACATGATTTAAAACATAAAGAAGAAATTATACAATTCCTAAAACTTAGCGAAGCCAATAATAAAAACCGCTATAATTCTAAATGAATTTATAGCGGTTTGATTGAAAATTCAAGCCAGCTTTTTACGTTTCTTTGCCCATTTTTTTATTGCGAAATACAAAATAATAAGAACAACCCCGCCAATAGCGAAAGATTTCACATACGGTCCAGCAATTTCATTAATATTCTCCCAGTTTTCACCTAGTTTTTCACCTAGATAAATGAAAATGATAGACCAAGGGATTATCGCAAGTGCTGTTAATGTAGTGAAACGTGAAATTGGCATTTTAGTAATCCCAGCTGGAATTGAAATTGCATGACGAACGACAGGGATAAAACGTGCAGTGAAAATTACGCCAGTTCCGTATCGATTAAACCAATCTTCAGCAGCATCCATTTGTTTTTTATGTATGAAAATATACTTACCGTAACGTTCTAATACAGGGCGACCACCATATCGACCAATCCAGTAAACAAAGATTTGGGCAATAACACCACCAATTGTACCGAATATAACTGCGCCTACAAATGAGATACTACCATTGAATACTAAGTAACCTGCATAAGCTAGGACAATCTCACTTGGAATAATTTCAATCATAAGTCCGAGCATAATGCCCCAATAACCTAATCCTTCAAAAAATGTTAATACTGAGTGAATAAAACTACTTAACATGGTTGCACCTTCTAATTTATGAATTTTGAATATAAGCCCCTTTATTTAACAACATAAAAGGTTCACTATATGTAGATTATACCTTATTTATATAGGGGATTGCCATTTCAATTCTTTTATGTCTCTCATAAGTATTATAGTAAAGGATATAAGCCCAGTTTTCATGAAGAGATAATGAAAAGATTATTAAAAATTTCTCATATAATAATGATAATAGACTGAAAATTAAGTATAATAGTATAGGGTTTAATTTACAAAAATAGGAGGAGAATGTATGCGTGTTACAGATTCAATTTATGGCCCAATCTCTATTCATGATAGAGATATCCTTCAATTGATAGATACTAAAGCATTTCAAAGGTTGGCCTATATTAAACAACAAGGACATACATATTTTTTACATGAGAACGCAATACATACGAGGGAAGAACATTCGATAGGTGTATATGTACTAGTAAATAAAGTGATAGAACATCTTACTGAGATTGGTGATATACATTTATCGAAATATGAACGAAAGCTAGTATCTACTGTAGCTCTTCTACACGATGCTGGACATGGTCCATATTCACATTGTTTTCAGCAAATATCAGGTGAAAATCATGGTGAGTGGACAGTACGAATCATTCAAGAGGATGAAGAAATACGCACGATTTTAAATCAGACTCCTGGATTATTAGATGATGTAACGAAAGCTTTAACAGAAGAGGATGCTTTTCCAATTATAGATGAGTTATTATTTCATTCGTTAGGAATGGATCAATTAGATTTTTGGAATAGAGATTTATATTATTCCTCGCTTGAATTCGAGGGCCTACGGATAGAAGAATTGATTGCTAATATGCGTTTTATTAACGGTAAACTTGTTATCGCAGAACAAGGAATCCCTTACATCGAACAACTAATGAAAATGAAAGAAGAGCTTTACAATAATGGCTTTGGCCATCCGTTTGTAATAGGAAAAGACTTATTATTGCAATCCATTTTTCAAAAGATAAAGGAGAAAAATCTTTCGTTCTATACTCCTGAGCTACAAAATTTCTTTTATAAAAGAAAGAAGTTAGAGATAGAGGACTTTCTTCCGTTACAAGATGAAATGATTATAAATGAAATAAAATACTTTGCAAAATCAGATGACATAGAAATAGCAGCATTAATCCATCTTTATTTCTCAGCAACTAAAAGTTTGTCATTTGAAAAAGGAATAGAGGGTGATTATAAAAAGGAAAATAGCACCGCAGTGGTAATAACTGAGAAAAAGGCTTACAGTTCATACGTAGGTGGTATTTATGTTTACAGTGAGGGGCAGCTAGAGGACATTTTAGAAAAATCAAATTTCATTCAAGAGATAGTAAAATTGCCTAAAAAAGAATACGCGTATTCTTATTAATTAGGTGTAGTAATTTGAAATGTAGATGAGGTGAAAATATGGATTGGCATGAACGTTTATTACAAATAGATGATTTACCAATTATATTAGAATGGTATAACAACGAAGAATTACATAATATAGCAGATGTGAAACCATTCAAACGATATACAATAGAAGAACTTCGAAAGTATTGGACAGAAAAACTGTCTCGATCTTATGCAAGTTATCATGTGATCGTAGTAGATGATGAAGTAATAGGGAGAGTCGGATTAAAAAAGAAGAAATATGAAGATGCGTACGTGATGGAATACTCTATCCTCATTGGTGTTTCGAATTTATATTCAGAAGGGCTTGGAACGGAGATTACAAAGTATTTTATTAGTAAATCATTTTTAGATCCTGATATAGAAGTCGTTGTATTACAAGTTAGGGAAGATAATAAGAGGGCCATTCGTTGTTATGAGAAAGCTGGATTTAAAAAAGAAAAATCGTATATAGAGAATCAAGTGAAAGTGTATGATATGCACAGAGTTAAGAAAGAAGAAACAATATAGAAAAATACACGCAGTTAATTCGGAATATAATGTTAATTTAGGGGGATGAAATACATGAAACATAAAATTGCTTTACTGGCAGATGTGCATGGTAATGCGACTGCTTTAACAGCAGTTATTGAAGATACTATGAAAGAAAGTGTTACTGATTTTTGGTTTTTAGGAGATTTAATTATGCCTGGGCCTGGATCGAATGATCTATTTGAGATGTTAGATAATATTAATGTTGATACTTATGTTCAAGGAAACTGGGAAGACAGCTTCCTTGATGTGCTTAATAAAAACATTGATATTAATAACGCAACTGATATTTATGTTTCTAGATTAGTTAAGTATCAATGTGAAAATTTGGATGAAAACTATATTAATCGTATTAAAAATTTACCACTACATATAACCAAACGCGTTAATGATTTATCAATCAGTATTAGTCATAATCTACAAAATAAAAATTACGGAGGAGATTTATGGCCCACTAATAATCAGGAAAATTTTGATCAGTTATTTGATCATGATTATGATATTGCGATTTACGCTCATACCCATCATCAATTGTTACGTTATAGCAGTAAGGATCAATTAATTATTAATCCAGGAACTATTGGACAACCTTTTTATAAATGGGACAATTTAAACTCTGACCTACGTGCTCAATACGCAATTCTTGAAATTGATGAGGCAGGGATTGCCGAGGTGAGATTTAAAAAAGTTACTTATGATGTAGAAAAGGAATTAAAAAACGCTATTAGTAAAAAGCTTCCTTATATTGATTTATATCGCGAACTGCTCGAGACAGGAAAAACTCATACTCATGATATTGAATTATTGCAAGAGATTAATGATACATACGATTATGAAGATGAAGTAATTAATTTTATAGAGAAAATCTGATATGGATTTAATAGTATGAAATAAAAATTGTTGAATTCATGATAGGTTACTAATGATATTTACATAATCAAGAGCTATTGTAAAATGAAACTTAGATGTAAAACGATTTTTGTATTTTATATTGATGTAAAACAAGCATCCCCCTGTTCTACATATATGACAGGGGGATGCTTGTTTTTTACGGCTTCACATCTAAATTTTGTAAAAATAACGTTGCTGTCACATAACGTTTCGCTAACATTTGTACATATGCGGTATGTACAGATAGTGTAGCGATAATAATAGCGTTACGAATTGCTTCGCGTTGTTCGTTATTTATTTGATCGAACTTGCTTGCGATTTTATCCGCTTTTTCTTTTACAATATTTTCAATCGTATGAATTGTATCTGTAGCATTTAGTTGTATGCAATTCCCTTGATTTAGTTCTTCAAATAAAGAGGAGTAAGCAACATATAAATGAACAGGATTAATTAAATCATCACTTCGATCGGCCGGGTCATTTACGATGAGTCGTAATAGTTTACGAATAGATTCAAAATCAAGCGCTGTTTTTAAATCTTCAACAATAAATAGTAAGGCTGCTTGTTCGATTGAGTATTTCTTCCCTTTTTGAGGGGAGCCAATCATTTCTTTTATATCTCGTTTCACCCAGTTTTGCATAGCAGTTACAGAGAAACTCGTGTTTTCAATCTGATTGCCAAGCGCAACAATTTCATTTAAAGAAAAACCGACATCCGTATCATCAATCTTGATCAGTTTTTCAAAAATAGGTGAAAGTACGGTTGTAATAAAAGCAGTAACGCTTTGTCCGCTCTCAATATCTTTTTTATGTGACTTTGCCCAAGCTTCTTGTAAAATACCAAGAGGTTTTTTCGTATTCCATCCTCTTAATGATAGAAGGAGCGTTGCCATTTCGTTTCGTGTGAGATGAAATGTTTCCATCTTTTCACCTCCAAAATTATAAAAAGTTCTTATGAACTTATAATATGTTTTGTTTCATTTAAAGTCAATTCCGTTTTTCTTAATTTTTCCTTTGTTATGGAATTATTGTCGTAAGTAAATAATACTTGCATATTTCGACAAAAGTTCATATAATAAGTTCATAAGAACCTTTAAAATGGTTTTAAAACAAATCTATCATTCTGAATTTACTAGAAAGGTAGATTTCACATATATCTATATAAAAGGAGAATGGATATAATATGTTGAAAAAACTTGTAGCAGTAATGACAGCATTCATGGTTATCTTTGGGGCTAGTAGCTTTATGTTCGTAAATCACGCGGAAGCGAAAAGTTACAAATCTGGTAAAAAATCATATACACCAAGTTCTGGTCAAAATTCAAAAGTTGATTTAAACAAAAAAGATTCTAATGTAAATTCACAAAAAACGACAACAGATTCAAAAACAAAAGCAACAAACACAGCACCAAAAAGTAATAAAGGTGGCTTTATGAAAGGCTTATTACTAGGTGGTCTTGGTGGTTTACTAATGGGTAGCTTATTTGCAAATATGGGAGCTCTTGGTTCTGTATTAGCGTTTATGGTAAATATGTTAGTAATGGCTGGTATCGTAATGTTAGCAGTTCGTGCATTTAAATACTTCAAAGATCAACGTAAGAAAAAGGCAGATGAAGTAGCATGGAAACAATAAAAATTTCTGAGCAAGAATTAATAAATGCGCTTTGTGTATATATCGCTGAAAAAAGACAAGTTGGTCCAGAAGAAGTTTCAGTTGAACTAATGTATGATGACGACTACGGTTTCTCTGCAGAAGTAGAGGTAAATGGTCGCCAGCAAATTTTAATTCAAGCAAACTTAATCGAAGCACTACGCTTACTACTTGATCGAGAATACAACGTCAATTCATTTGCAGCAAGATTGCAACTTGAATTAGATGATGAAGAAGGTATTTACGCATTAGCGAAATTTAATAACGATGAACAATAAAACTGTTAGAGCCTTATGCTCTAACAGTTTTTTATTTTGATTAATATTGTTAGTATGTTTTTTCTTTTAGATTAAAATCCAGTATTTCATGTGTCTTCAATTTAGTATTTGCATCATTTTATCTATCTAATCCAAAGTTGGCTATCCAAATAAATAATAATTTTGACATGAAACGACTTTTATTTATTTATTCGACGAATTACGACAAATAAATCACAGCTATATTTGATATGATATTTCAGAAATCTTATATTTTATTATTCAAAGTGAGGTAGAAGAATGATGGTTTGAATTTAGCTGAATTTGCTCATAAGGCTTCTGGTAAAAAAGTATTTATATCAAGAATATCAGAAAAGTTCGAAAAAGTTCAAAAAGGAGAACGGAACATGGAAACACAAACTTATAAGTATCCTAGACAAAAGATTAATGGGATTTGGCTAATAATTGCTGGAGCAGCAATGTTTTTACTTTTAATAAAACATAACGGCTATCCAAATGTTTGGCCTTTTATTATTGTTTATACATTAGGAATGATATGGCAATTGAACCCTAAAACTAGGAAGAAATTTGCAGTTGATTCTGGAACATCAGAACAAAAAAAGTGGGCTAATTTTTCAATGATGCTTTTGGCTATTTTAGTTTTTCTCATTTTTCATTTTGTCGGCGATGATTATAGAAATTGCTGGCTATTAATTCTTTTAGCTGTAGGTATTCATTTCTTAATGTTTATTCCCGTACATGGAAAAATGATGTTTTTGCTGTCCATTATTTTAATATTCAATTCATTCGTAGGATTAATCATTACCAACGTAAATCTAGATGTATTTTTTGTAATAGATGGTTTAGTGAAAATTTTAGTTGGTGTAATTTTTATTAGGTTAAGTCCTATTGATTTTTAAAATACAGTTGATAAGTATATTAGAAAAGAAGGCGTAGTAATGCTATTTTTTATGTTAGCTATTAGTGTAGGATTAATATTTTTTGTTCATTATATAACGAAACAGATGTTTAAATACGAAGCAAATCACCTAAGTTCAAAAAAACGCTTTTTAATAAATCTTTTGCAATTTGTTAGATTTGCACCAGTAATTGTATTACTTGTAATATGCATACTGGTATTAACAACTTTGCACACGAAAACAGGTATTCGACTATCTCATGCATGGTATGCTGCGCAATTTTGGTCCTATTATACGTTTTTGTATTGTATTTATATGATAACTAGGAAAAAACTGCTTCTTTTTTCAATGGTTATATCCTTAATTATGGCCATTTATTACACTCCGTTGTTCCACTTTGAAAACCAATTTATAGGATTTTATGTAATTGTCGCTGATATTTGCGGAATTTTAATGTTTATAAATTTATGGATGTCGATATCGAAAGTTTTAGTCGGAATGAAAAATAGGTAATACCTTTGGTTCCTGTAATTGACAGAAATACTAGATGTAGTACAAAAATTATAAAAAAGGCGGTGGAAATGAATCCACCGCCTTTTTTATATGCTAGTATTTCACGCTTTCATTTGTTGATTTTCTTCAAATGATTGAAAATCACGCCAAATCTCATTCATCTTTTGTCTACCAACATCAACCATCGGATTAAACTGAATCGCAGCTTTCTGACGTACAGTGTGAACATTTTGAATTGCTTGTTGTAAATGTTTTTCAACCGAATTAGATGTTTTATTAGCCTGTTTTACGATTGAATATCCAGCGACAGTACCTTGCGCCATCGCGATTTTCCCGCTTTCAATTCCGGTAATATTTCCAGCTACAAATAAACCTGGAAGAGGGGTTTCCATTTCTTCTGAATGAAGCGGGACATGTCCGCCTAATTCCGGAATGTAATGGAAAGGGCATCCCGCTACAGCGGCAAGTTCAGCAAGCGGATATAGCCCTCCGGCAATACAAACGAAGTCAGCCTCATATATCTTTTCTGATCCATTAATAATATTTCCTTTAGAATCAATATTAGCTACACGGACACCTTCAACTTGATCCGTTCCGATAATTTCAAGCGCAGCTTTACGAAGATGAAGTGGTGTTCCGTTTATTTTCATTCCGCTATTTGGATAAAAGGTTAATCCGGCTTTTCGAATCCAATCATACTTCATAAAACGACTACCTATACGTAGGAAAGCAGATGGGGCAAGGTGAGCCGCATTTAAGAGTGAGTTTAATACTTCTTCTGGTTCACTAGCTTTTCCGCTCAACTCGCTTTTTTCAGGGAGTACAATATGATCCACTGTAATTCCAGCTAATTGCAATTCATTTAAAATGGCGAAAGATAAAATGTTAGCGCCAATTATGATTCCTTTTTTCCCAACTTGAACTCGGTGAACATTTGTCATAACTTGAGCTGCTCCAATTGACATAACTCCTGGAAGTGTCCAGCCAGGAAGGGGAATAGAATACTCGGCAGCCCCAGTAGCAATTAGTACGAACGCTGCTTCTAACGTACCGATATTTGTATGTACGAACCAAGAACTCTCATCTTTATCTAAATTATAGACGGAAACACCGCACCGGATATCGACTGAAAGTGATTTTGCTTCTTCTCGAAGGCGTTTTGATTCTTCTATTCCGTTCCACCATTCCCCAGTAGGCTCTTGATGTAACTGTCCTAACAATCTCCCGCCCGGCTTCATAAATTCATCAATAACAAGTACGTTAAGTCCAAAACGTGCACAAGAGATGGAAGCTGATAATCCTGCTGGTCCTGCGCCAATAATAATTACATCGATCATCGCTTTTTCACCATCTCTCTCACGATATTTGGATGTTGTTTTCCGCTTTCAACAACCATATCGTTTTCTACAACCGTTAAGCATGCTCGTACGTTCGTTTGATTGTTTACTGTCACACGGCATTCAGAACAATGTCCGATATTACAATAAATACCTCGCGGCGTCCCGCTATCTTCATGGACTCTTAACGTTCTTATTCCGTTTGCAAGTAGAGCGGCCGCTATCGTTTCATGTTCATATGCTTCATATTGTTGACCATTAAATTGAAAATTGATACGCTGACTACTATTTAAACTACCTAAAATAGGGTGATTTATAATTCTATTCATTTATTTTCACCTACCGCCCCAAAAGTAACTGCACGCACTGGTGGTTGATATTTTAATGGAATCTCGTCAGGAGATGTACCAGGGTTAGCGTTTTCGATCATTCGATCTAGGGTTGTTCTACATGTACGTCCCCCGCAAAAACCCATACCAGCACGCGTTCTTAGTTTTAACTCACGAGCTGAGCAATTATATTCAGCAATTGTCGATTGAAGTTGTCCGTATGTAACTTCTTCACAACGACAAACAATTAAATTCTCTTTATTCGTCATATGTATTCCTCCTCTAGTTCGGTTTACACAAATTATTATGCAATAACTATGCCAATATAGAGGAGGAGAAGGGGTTATCCCACATTAACGGGCAGTAAGACCTCACCTCAAAATTCAGTGAAAGCAAAGAAGTTAGGTGGGGGTCGGGCTGCCCGTAAAATTCCGATTGGTGAGGGCTGATAATCAAGTGGGGATGAACAAAACCCCCACTGATTAAAGTTTCACTTTATTGTAACCCAAGCCTTTTTAAGCGGTTATATAAAGTGGCCCTCGTTACCCCGAGTTGTTTCGCACATTCTAATTTATTACCATCTAAAATGTGTAAAGCTCTTTCAATTACCTTTTTCTCGTGCTCATCCATTTCTTCTTGTAAAGAAAGAATCATATTATTATTGCTGAGTAATAGGGAATGAGATGTTTTGTTCTCTAAAGTATCATTTGTATGAAACGGTAAATATTCTTGTTTTATAATGCCGTCTGTCGCAAATACGACGAGTCTTTCAACTACGTTGCGGAGCTCGCGAATATTACCAGGCCAATCGTAATGAAGTAGTTCATGCATAATACTTGAAGGTAAGTCGCGAATAGGCCTGTTATAGTTTATTGAAAAATCGTTTAAGAAGGAATAGGATAATTCGATAATATCCTCTCGTCTTTCGCGTAGTGGCGGAATATGCAAGCTTACTACGTTTAAGCGATAGTATAAATCTTCTCGGAAAGTTCCTTTTCTCATTTCTTCTTGTAAATCACGATTTGTAGCAGCGATAATGCGGAAATCGATATTAATTTCTTTTTCTCCACCAACTCGGTAATACTTTCGTTCTTGCAGTACACGCAAAAGTTTCACTTGCATATCGAGAGGCATTTCTCCAATCTCATCAAGGAATAAAGTACCGCCTTGCGCGAGCTCTATTTTCCCTTTCTTCCCTTTACTATTTGCACCAGAAAAAGCCCCGCGCTCGTAACCAAATAATTCACTTTCAAATAACGCTTCAGGAATTGCACCGCAGTTAATTGAAATAAAAGGGGCATTCGCTGTCTCACTTGCTTCATGAATTGCTTTCGCAAACACTTCTTTTCCAACTCCGCTTTCGCCGAGTATTAAAACCGTGGACTTCACTGAACAAACCTTTCTAGCTAATTGAATCGTTCGTTGTATAACAGGGCTTTTTCCATTCATCGCAAGGAAAGGATCGGATGTATCTTTATATTTTGCTACTTCTTGTTCTAATCGGTGCATTTCATGCGACATATTAAATAGTTTTTCATTCAAAGCGACTTGATTTGTAACATCAGTTTCAGAAACGACTGCTCCTATAATTTCATCGTTACAATAAACTGGATTTGAATTAATTAATACGAACAAGTCCGGACGAGGCTGATGGAACTGAGCGATTATGCTTTTTCCGTCATGTAATGATTGTAAAATTTCTAAATCTTTATAATCAAAAAAACGTGTAATCGGTTGTCCGATAATTTCGTTATGTTTGACTGAAAAGATTTTTTCAGCGCCATCTGTCCACGTACGAACGCATTCTTTCTCATCAATGACGGTAACAGAAGAATCAGTCGTTTGAATGACAGTGTTATAAAAAGCTAGCAGATCATTGTAAGATTTATAAAGAAATGGAATCATTTGTTGAGCAGTTATACAGCATATAGGCTCTAGATTTTCGTTCACAATTACAACTGCCGAATTGTTAGAAAAAGCTTCGATTAACGTAGTGAAAGAGTCCTCTTCATAAATAACTGCGCAACTACATTCTTCAGTAGATGAAGGAAGGTAATAAAAATTTTTACCTTCCTGTTTCATGTGCTGAATGGTGCTTGTACAATCAATTGATAAAATTTTTATAAACTCTTTTATTGTTGGAAATGAAAATGTCATAGTGTCCTCCTGGTATGTATAAAAATTTAGACAGTGATAAAGAAATAATACACCTATTTACGATAAATTTAAAATATTTTTACAAATAAAAATTATTTCATATAAATAGTTCTGTATGTAGAGTTGGCACACCAATTGCATAAATAAAAAATGAGAGATTTAGGAGAAAGGAGGAGTGCTATATATGAGGCACTGTGACGTTTTAATAATAGGCGGTGGAATTATAGGATGTTCTATCGCTTATTACACTTCAAAATACGGAAGAGACGTAACGATCATTGAAAAAGGAGAATTTGTCAGTGGAACGTCTTCACGGTGTGACGGGAATATTTTAGCGATTGATAAAGACCCAGGGTTTGATAGCCAAA
Organism: Bacillus sp. NPDC057893; assembly: GCF_042796455.1. NCBI lineage: Bacteria > Bacillati > Bacillota > Bacilli > Caryophanales > Bacillaceae > Bacillus > Bacillus sp. NPDC057893. The sequence goes on from NZ_JBHVNG010000004.1 coordinate 306,639, forward strand.
TGTCGTTAGTAAGTCAAAAATTAGTAACAGAACTAAGTGAAGAGTTGGAGCACTCATTTGAATATAGGGCACCTGGAAGCATTCTCGTTTGTGAATCAGACGAAGAGATGGAGGCAGCGCAGCAATGGGTGAATCGTCAAAAAGAAGTGGGCTTACCGTTTCGCATGCTTGACAGGCAAGATATAAGAGAGGAATCACCATTTTTTGCGGATGATTTATTAGGTGGTTTAGAATGCGCAACTGATTCGACTGTAAATCCATATCTTCTTGCTTTTTCCCTACTTGCAGAATCGAAGAAATTTGGTGCGAAAGTTTTTAATCATACAGAAGTAAAAGAAATGAAAAGAGATATAGATGGTTCCTTTATTGTAGAAACAACAAATGGGACGTTTACTGCGAAGCAAGTAGTGAACGCAGCCGGTGTGTGGGCTCCTAAAATTGGACAGATGTTAGATGTGACTATCCCAATTGAACCGAGAAAGGGACATATTATTGTAGCTTCAAGGCAACAACACGTAGGTTGCCGTAAAGTAATGGAATTTGGTTATTTAATTTCTAAGTTTGGTGGAAAACGAAAAGTGGATGCTTTAACTGAAAAGTACGGGGTAGCTCTTGTGTTTGAGCCAACAGAAAGCCAAAATTTTTTAATTGGTAGTAGTAGAGAGTTTGTAGGGTTTCATACGAGGATAAATAATGAGGTTATTAAATGTATTGCGAACAGAGCAATTCGTTTTTATCCGAAAATGGCAGATATGATGGTGATTCGTTCATATGCTGGTTTACGCCCGTGGACAGAAGATCATTTGCCGATCATTTCACGAGTGGAACATATTCCGAATTATTTTATTGCAGCAGGACATGAAGGTGATGGAATTAGTCTGGCAGCAGTTACTGGGAAAGTGATTGAAGAGTTATTAAATGAAAAAGAAACAATCATTCCTATTGAACCACTTCGTTTGAGTCGTTTTACAGAAAGGGTGTTAAACGGATGAGGTCACAAAGAGTCTTTACGACGATTGATACACATACGGGCGGGAATCCAACGAGGACATTAATTAGCGGACTTCCTAAGTTAATTGGAGAGACGATGGCAGAGAAGATGCTACATATGAAAAAGGAGTATGACTGGATTCGCAAATTGTTAATGAATGAGCCGCGTGGTCATGATGTAATGTCTGGAGCATTGTTAACAGATCCGTGTCATCCTGAAGCTGATATAGGCGTTATATACATAGAGACAGGCGGATATTTACCGATGTGTGGCCACGATACAATCGGTGTATGTACAGCTTTAATTGAATCAGGTTTAATTCCAGTAGTTGAACCGATTACTTCTTTAAAGCTAGATACACCAGCTGGCTTAGTTGAAGTGGATATTACTGTTCAAAATGGAAAGGCGAAAGAAGTTTCATTCTGTAACATACCAGCTTTTTTACTGAAAAATATTTCTGTACACGTCGAAGAAATTGGAACTGTAGAGGCTGATATTGCGTATGGGGGGAATTTTTATGCCATTATTGATGCGAAGTCAGTAGGCTTAGAGTTGGTACCAGAAAACGCATCTACAATCATTGATAAGGCTATTCATATTAGAAATACAATTAATGAGAAGTTTGAAGTTATTCATCCAGAGTATTCGTTTATAAGAGGATTAACACATGTTGAATTTTATACAAATCCTACTCATGAAAGTGCGCATGCGAAAAATACAGTTGTTGTTCCGCCAGGAGGAATTGATCGATCTCCATGTGGTACAGGAACATCAGCGAAGTTAGCTGTATTATACGCTCATAAAAAAATTGATATCGATGAAGAATTTGTTCATGAGAGTATTGTAGGTTCTTTATTTAAAGGGTGTGTTATGAATACAACATATGTAGAAAATATTGAAGCTGTAGTAACGAAAATTACGGGATCAGCTTGGCTTATGGGCATGCATAGATTTTTTTACAATGAAAAGGATCCACTTAAAGAAGGCTTTTTGCTAATTCCGCCGATGGAACATGAAACGGAGGATGTAAAATGAACATTCAAAAAATGTATACAGCAGTAGACGTACATGTAAATGGCGAGGCATTTCGTGTAATGAAAGACGTACCATGCAAATACTACTACAGTTTGGAGCAATTAAACGAACAATTTTCAGGTGAATTAGCAGAGGAAATGAAGCTTTTATTAAATGAACCACGTGGTTTTATTGGTTTAAATGGATGCGTTGTCGTTCCTTCTATTCATAATGAAGTGGATGCAGCGGTATTGTTTTTTAATCATGAAGGATCAATTCCTCTTCATTACGGAGGCATTGTCGCAGTAATAACGATGTTACTAGAAAGCGGGTATTTAAAAAAGAGAGAGTCCAATCAATACAAAATCGAAACGCTATCTGGCATATTTTCAGTCGATGCATATGTAGAGAATGATGAAGTTATATCTGTCTCGTTTGAAAGCAAACTATGCTATATGATTGAGGAAAATTTAAAGGTTGGTAATATAAGTTACTCTCTCATACAAGCAGATAAAGTATATGCAGTTGTAGAAAAGGGTGCATATTCGCCAGAAATTTATATTGAAAACATTTCTGAATTAAAAAAATGGGGAGAAGCTACACTTCAAGCTATACAAAAACAGTCACTTATAAAAAGACTTATTTTAGTAGATTCTACGCAAAAAGAAAAGAACCATATAAAGTCGATTACATTTCATGAAGATAACTTTATAGTACGTTCGCCAGGTTTTGTTTCTACTATTGTGTCCTATGTTCATGCTTTATTTAAAAATGATTATATAACGGATAAACCTTTTAAAAACGAAAGTATATTTAATAGTTTTATAACAGTAGAAAAAGTGAAGAAAGAAGAACAAGGATACATTTTTCGATTTGAAAGTAGAGGGTTTATTACAGGAATGCAGACGTTTCTATTAGACCCTACAGATCCGTTTCAAACAGGTTTCTTATTAAAATAAAATGTTAAAGGGAGAGATAAAGATGCAAAAAATTAAAGGGGCATTTCCAGTATTAATAACACCGATGGATGAATTTCAAGAGATTGATTGGAAAGGTGTAAAACAAAACGTAAACTACTTTATTGAGCAAAAAGTAGCTGGAATTATTATTAATGGAAGTACAGGGGAATTTGTTAGTTTATCAAAAGAAGAACGATTTAACATGGTAGAAACTGTATTGAAAGAAGTTGATGGCCGTATTCCAGTCATTGTTGGAACTGCAGCAGAAACGACGAAAGAAACGATTGAATATACGAAACATGCAGAGGCGCACGGAGCGGATTGTGCGTTAATTATAAACTCTTACTATTGTAAACCGAAGGAAGAGGAAATCTATTTTCATTTTAAGGAAATCTCAAACGCTGTAAATATACCAATTATGCTATACAATAACCCATTTACTTCTGGTGTTGATATGAGTAAAGAGCTAATGCTCCGTATTGGAAAAGAGTGTGAAAATGTTACACATATTAAAGAATCTAGCGGAGATATTCGAAAAGCGAGAGATTTAGTAAGACAAGGTGAAGGTGCTTTTCAAGTCTTTTGTGGATCTGAAGATTTAGTTATGGAATCTTATTTAGTTGGTGCAACAGGATGGGTTTCAGTAGCAGGAAATATCGTTCCAGGTCTCGTTACGAAAATGTATGAGCATTTTCAAAATGGTGAATTAGAAAAAGCGTGGGAAATAAACGATGCTATTTTACCTCTTTGCGAGTTTCTTGAAGGATCAGGGAAATATGTACAAATTGTTAAACGCTCAATGGAATTACATGGGCAAGTCGGAGGACCTTCACGTTATCCGAGATTAGGATTAACTGAAGAAGAAGATCAAAAGCTTCAAACGATTTTATCAGAAATTGCAGCTCATGCAGCTGTTTAAATAAGGAGGAGAGCATAGATGTTAACGACAAACATTGAGCTGAAACCAAAAGTCAAAGCGTTTTTAAATAAAGAAATTAAAATGTTTATTAATGGTGAATTTGTTCCTTCTATTAGTGGGAAGACGTTTGAAACTTACAATCCGGCGACAGAAGATGTTCTAGCCGTCGTATGTGAAGCGCAAGAAGAAGACATTGATATCGCAGTAAAAGCTGCAAGACTTGCTTTTGAAACAGGGCCTTGGGCGGAAATGACTACTGCTGAAAGAGCGCATCTTATTTATAAACTAGCGGACTTAATTGAAGAGCATAGAGAAGAATTAGCACAGCTGGAAGCTTTAGATAATGGAAAACCATACCAAGTAGTACTTGATGATGATATTGCAGCGACTGTAGAAAATTACCGCTATTACGCGGGATGGGCTACAAAAATTACCGGGCAAACAATTCCAATTTCAAAAGATTACTTAAATTACACACGCCATGAACCTGTTGGTGTTGTAGGTCAAATAATTCCGTGGAATTTTCCGCTCGTTATGTCTTCTTGGAAAATGGGTGCTGCACTGGCGACAGGTTGTACGATTGTATTAAAACCAGCAGAACAAACACCTTTATCTTTACTATATGCAGCGAAGCTTTTTAAAGAAGCTGGTTTTCCAAACGGTGTTGTAAACTTGGTACCAGGTTTCGGCCAAGAAGTAGGAGCTGCAATAGTAAATCATCATGATATCGATAAAGTAGCTTTTACTGGTTCAACAGTTACAGGGAAATATATTATGCGACAATCTGCGGAAACAATTAAACATGTAACGTTAGAACTTGGTGGTAAGTCACCAAATATCATTTTGGAAGACGCTGACTTAGAAGAAGCGATTAACGGTGCGTTCCAAGGAATTATGTATAATCATGGTCAAAATTGTAGCGCAGGATCTCGAGTTTTCGTTCATCGAAAGCATTATGAAACAGTCGTAAATGAACTTGTGAAAATGGCAAATGACGTGAAGCTTGGAGCAGGTATGGAGGCGGAAACTGAAATGGGACCGCTCGTATCTAAAAAACAACAAGAGCGTGTGCTAAATTACATTGAAAAAGGAAGAGCTGAAGGTGCTACTGTTGCAGCCGGCGGTGAACGTGCATTTGAAAAAGGTTATTTTGTACAGCCAACAGTATTCACAAATGTTACAGACGATATGACAATTGTTAAGGAAGAAATTTTTGGACCAGTTGTCGTTGTACTTCCATTTGATTCGACAGAAGAAGTAATTGAAAGAGCAAACCGCTCTTCATATGGACTTGCTGCGGGTGTATGGACACAAAATATTAAAACAGGGCATCAAGTTGCCAATAAATTAAAGGCAGGAACAGTGTGGATTAATGATTATAACCTAGAAAATGCTGCTGCGCCATTTGGTGGATATAAGCAATCTGGTATCGGACGTGAATTAGGTTCATATGCACTTGATAATTATACAGAAGTGAAAAGTGTTTGGGTAAATATTAAGTGAAAAGCTAGTCTGTGGAAGTCTGGCAGACGATTAATAGTGAGAAGTTAAAAGAATGATGAAATAGTAAGAGAAGCGGACAACTGGTAGGTAGGATAAAGGTTGTCCGTTTTCTTATATATAAAATTATTTTTTCAAAAGAATGATAAGGGGGATTTGGATGGAGAAGTTAGTAGAATGGTTAGTAGGGCAAGTATGGAGTATTGGTTTAGTTGTTTTCGCATTAGGAGCAGGAGTGTATTTCACAATTGCAACTCGTTTTTTACAAATTCGTTATTTTAAAGAGATGATTAAACTATTATTTGAAGGGAAAAGCTCAGAGACTGGGATATCATCTTTTCAAGCATTTTGTTTGGCGTTATCAGGTAGGGTTGGAATAGGGAATATCGCGGGGGTCGCGACAGCTATCGCTTTTGGCGGGCCTGGAGCTGTATTTTGGATGTGGGTGATGGCTCTATTAGGAGCAGCTAGCGCATTTGTTGAATCAACATTAGCACAAGTATATAAAAGTAAAGTAGGGAATGAATACCGCGGTGGTACACCATATTTCATTGAGAAAGGCTTGAAAATGAAATGGTTTGCGGTCATTGTAGCGGTGGTAGTAACACTTTCATATGGGGTTTTATTACCAGGAATTCAATCAAGTAGTATCGCAGTTGGATTTGAAAACTCTTCTGGCATTAGTAAATATGTAACTGGTATATTTTTAGTTGTATTATTGGCAGCGATTATTTTTGGTGGAGTAAAGAGAATTGCAGGCGTTTCACAAATGTTAGTTCCATTTATGGCAATTGGCTATGTAATTGTTACATGCATCATTTTAATTGCAAATATAACGGAAATTCCAAGTATGTTTGCTTTAATTTTCTCAAGTGCATTTGGCGTGAATGAAATGTTTGGCGGAATCGTTGGTGCAGCAATTGCATGGGGGGTAAAGCGTGCAGTATTTTCAAACGTTGCTGGTGTTGGAGAGGCGACATATAGTTCTGCTGCTGCGGAAGTATCTCATCCTGCAAAACAAGGCTTAGTTCAAGCGTTTTCCGTATATATCGATACAATTGTCGTATGTACAGCGACAGCTCTTATGATTTTAATTACAGGAATGTACAATGTAATACCGGAAGGAAAAAGTGCAATTGTACAAAACATAGGAAATGTGGAAGCTGGTCCAATTTATACACAACAAGCAGTTGAAACCGTTATGACAGGATTTGGGTCATTATTTATTTCAATCGCAATCTTCTTCTTCGCATTTACAACTTTGCTCGCTTATTACTATATCGCTGAAACGACGCTTACTTATTTAGATCGTGGGCTCAAATATAGCTGGTTAAAACCAGTATTAAAAATTGGGTTTTTAATTATGGTATACATCGGTAGTGTAGAATCAGCTTCGTTTTTATGGAACCTTGGAGATTTAGGAATTGGTAGTATGGCATGGTTAAACCTTATAGCAATCCTATTGTTAAGCAAAACTGCATTAAAAGTGTTAAAAGACTATGAAACGCAGAAAAAAGAAGGGAAAGATCCGGTTTTCGATCCTAAAAAAGTAGGAATTGAAGGTTTAACGATTTGGGAAGAGCGGAGTAAAGAGGTTGAAAGGAAAAGTTCTAAAGAAAAAGTATCGGCGGATGATAGTGTTAAATTTTAAACATGCAAATTCTAGAGTGAAAAAACTGAAAATTCACTCTTTAATCGAGGTTATCTATGGTTTTTTTTGACCTTAAACAAAAGGTTGTATTGATCTTAGTAAAGGGGTATTAGAAGTTTGTTATGTCTCAGTTGTAATTTCTGGAGAACTAAAATGTGCTGAGAGCGGATTCTAATGCAAGTGTGTATGGTGGAATTGAAAAGTCAAAGTCATTAAACGTGAGAAAGCTCTCCTTAAAATAAGCTTGTAAGGAGAGCTTTTTATTTTAGCCTAATTTTTTTGAAAAAGTTTTAATTGTTTCATATAATCGAGAGCTTTTGTTTTATTCCTCTGTTTAAAAACATATTGTGCCTCATTTACATCTCTATAATAACTATTAACTACTTCTTCAGAAAGTGTACCGTCAGAGATGGCTTTTTTAACCGCGCAGTGTGGTTCATTTGTATGCGAACAGTTAGGAAATTTACATTTCCTAGAGATAAGAACTATATCTTCATATCCAATATTTAAGTTACCTTCATGATTTATTAAGTCAAATCCTATTTTACTAATAAGTAATCCCTCCACTTTTAAATGAGTTTTTTAGAATCATATATACAAATTGTATCGTTTTTAAGTTATGCTTGTTTTAATATTCTGTATTCTTATAAATTGATTTCTCTACATCAGGGAGAAGGGTGTATATGCTCTTCCCAATTAAAGATTCTAATTCATTCTTAATTGTATAGAATCCTTTCCAATGTAAAGAGGTATGAGAGGTTGTGCCATGACGTAAACCAACAGAAACCAATCTTCTTTCAAGCGTAGTAAAACCATCCGCATCAGCGAGAGCGTCGCAAAGAGTAATTACTTTATTGTATAAGTCATAGTCACTATTTTCATTCAATATTTCAATTAACCGGCTTTCCATATAATCGGGAACAAGGCTCCACTCTGCTGCGATATCTATATGCTCATTTTTGCAAGGAAATGAATGCGTCACACATATAACGGCGTTTCCTATATACCCTAAATCATTCATATACATGTAACCATCATAGGAATGAATAACAGATTTAGTAAAACCTTTATATCTTCCTATATCATGCAGGAGAGCGGCATTGTATGCTATGTCAACATCTAAGTCATACCCATTTTTTATAAGTTCTACAATTATTTTTTCAGTTGCATTGGCAACATTAATTGAATGTTCGAACCAAGGACCTGGGTTTTGTTCATATGCCCAATCCAGTAATTCTCTCGCGTATGTTCTGTCTAAAATGTATTTCATAAAGTCATCCTTTCCCAAAAAAATCATATCTTAAATAAATTCATCTTACTATTCAGTTATTCCTTCTTTAATTTTTTCTCTTATAATTAGTGATAATATACAAATATATATTGAGCGAACAAAAGGGGGAAAAGTAATGCGGAATTTAGTAATTGAAGAAATTAAGCAACTAGAAAATGATATTGAAGAGCTTTCTAAACTTTTGAAAACTGTAGTAGATGATGGGGCGTCAATTGGTTTTTTACCTCCACTGGAACAAAAAGAAGCAACAAATTATTGGCAAACTGTATTAGCACCAGAAGTGATATTGTATGTCGCTAAAATAAACAATGAAATGGCAGGAAGCATTCAATTACATTTAGTTACAAAGCCTAACGGGACCCATAGAGCTGAGATTTGCAAGTTAATGACTCACCCGAATTTTAGACGAAATGGTATTGGGCGTTTACTTATGCAAAAAGCAGAAGAACGGGCAAAGCAAGAAAATAGGTCTCTTTTAGTTTTAGATACTAGAGAAGGAGACCCTTCTAATAGATTGTATAAGTCATTAGATTATCAGGAATCCGGCAGAATACCGGGGTATGCAATTTCTCCGAATGGTGAGTTAGATGCAACGGTTATTTATTATAAAATAATTTAGTTTTTTATTTGAAAAGGGAGATAATTTCAAACAACATATTTGTTATTATGTCTGTGTATTGATTTGAAAAAAGATTGATAATTTAAAATAAAGTTTGATAAATCCCTGTATAATAGTTTCTTTCTTTTGACCCTTTACCTTCATCTGGAATGTTTAATTTAAAGGGCCAGTCTGTAGAGAATTTTAACAGTTTTTTTAGATTTTGATTTTGAAGTCTTTGGTGAGTATTAAATGTTAATCTAAAAGATGGAGGGTGTTGAGATGTTAAAACTGTTTCAATATAACTGGCAAGTTCGTGATGAGTGGTTTACATTGTGCGAAGACATGCCGGATGAAGAACTAGTAAAGAAACGGGTCGGTGGGTTCGGCAGTATCCTGCATACCCTATTTCACATTGTAGATGTGGAATATATGTGGATCTTAGGTTTGCGCGGTGAACCAGTGCCTGAGGAGTCGTTGTTTGAAGATTATGCCAGCTTGCAAAAAGTGAAAAATCTTTCCGCTCAATACCACGAGAAAGTGAAGCCATTTGTGACATCTTGGACAAATGAAATGGATTCTCGGAAACTTTCAGAAACTGATTTCAATGAAGAACCGATTAGCTCAAGAGACGCACCAATCAGGCGCCGAGTCATTGAATGTACACACGGAGAGATAATACGTCATGTCATTGTCCACGAAATCCACCATATCGGCCAGTTATCTATATGGGCACGTGAAATAGGAAAGGAGCCTGTTTCCGCAAATCTGAGAGGAAGAGGGCTATTCGATAATTAGACTGCCTTTGCCAATTTCGCATTTAACAACGTAGTGCAAGTTCCATCTGTATTTTAATGAAAAGATTACCTTTGACCATCTAAATTATTTTAGAGGGTCTTTTTTTGTGAAAACGATGAAAAATATAGAAGAAACTGCAATTATTTATAAAAAAATGTGTCTAAAATATTGTCATATTTGCTTCTTTAAGATATCCTTTTCATGAAGAGGTGGAAATCATGGAAAAAGTACTAGTTTTCGGGCATAAAAACCCAGATACAGATGCAATTTGTTCTGCGATTGCTTATGCAGAATTGAAAAAAGAATTAGGAATGAATGCTGAGCCTGTACGTTTAGGTGAAATCAGCGGTGAAACTCAATTTGCGTTAGATCATTTTAAAGTAGAAGGACCGCGTTTTGTTGAGACAGTAGCAAACGAAGTGGACAACGTTATTTTAGTTGACCATAATGAGCGTCAACAAAGTGCTAACGATATCGAATCTGTTCGTGTGTTAGAAGTTATTGACCATCACCGTATTGCTAACTTTGAAACAAGCGATCCTATTTACTACCGTTGTGAGCCAGTTGGATGTACAGCTACAATCTTAAACAAAATGTACAAAGAAAATGGCGTTGCAATTCGTAAAGAAGTTGCAGGTTTAATGTTATCTGCAATTATTTCAGATTCTTTACTATTCAAATCTCCAACTTGCACAGAACAAGACGTAGCAGCAGCTCGTGAATTAGCGGAAATCGCTGGTGTAGATGCAGATAGCTACGGCTTAGAAATGTTAAAAGCTGGTGCTGACTTAAGCGGAAAAACAATGGAGCAACTAATCTCCCTTGACGCTAAAGAATTCCAAATGGGTAACGCGAAAGTTGAAATCGCACAAGTAAACGCTGTTGATACAAACGACGTTCTTGTACACCAAGCGGAACTTGAAAAAGTTATCTCTGCAGTAGTAGAAGAAAAAGGTTTAGACCTATTCTTATTCGTTGTAACTGACATCTTAACTAACGATTCTGTTGGTCTTGCGATCGGCAAAGCAGCAAATGTTGTTGAGAAAGCATACAATGTAACATTACAAAACAACACAGCTACTTTAAAAGGTGTTGTATCTCGTAAAAAACAAATCGTTCCTGTATTAACAGAAACATTCCAAGCTTAATATTATTGAGTATGGATAAACAGAAAGGACAAGTAGTCGGATTGGCTGCTTGTCCTTTTTTATCGTTTATTCATAAGATCGTTTCTTATTTATATAAAATGTAATAATAGCAGCAATAATGAAAATAGGTATTGCGTACGCTTGCCCAACAAAGAATTTCCAACCTGCAGTATTATAGCCCTCAGACGCTGGAATGATAATCGCGATGATACAAACAATAATATAGGCTAATAATGCTGGGAGTATATTTTTCATAGTTGTTCACCTCCTTTTCATACTACATTTATATATTATACTATTGAATAGCGATTGGGAGATTAAGTATGCTTGATTTTACGAAATCTTCACAAATTCACTAAAGGATGAGGTATATGCATGCTGTATGAAAGTGACTTTAGTACGGTGTGTTTATGTAATAATACATATGCTTAATAGACCGTTCTAAAAGAAATTAAACCAAATATAGAAGATAATGTAATTTTTTCTTTCAAGATTAGTATATATTATTCTGTAAAAAATGTACTGAAAAATTGATATTTCATAAGAAATATAGAAGCGGGGTAAGAAATAACGATGAAAAGGTTATGCATAATTCCATGCGGAAAGAAGAAGGTCTGGGATAATTACCCAGATTACGGAGAGGCAGAGGCAAAAGATGTATATATTAGTCCATTCGGAAAAGCATGTCAGGCGTATGCAACTGAGTTTTTCGAGAACTGGGTTATATTATCAGCAAAGCATGGATTTTTAAGACCAAATGATATTGTACAGGAAAACTATGATCTTGCATTTGATTCAAAGAGTGATGAGGTTATTAGTATTGAACAATTAAAACAACAGATGATTGATAAAGGCTTATTTCAGTTTGATGAAATAGTTTTACTTGCAGGGAAGAAACATAAAAAAGTAGTGACGGAGCTATATCCAGAAGAAATCATTACATATCCATTAGAAGGATGTAGAGGGATTGGGTATATGTTGCAGAGGTTGAAGGGGGCTGTGGAAGCACAGCAGGAAATATAGGAATGAATTAGTACTTGATTCAAATTACATCACATTTATACATTTTAATTAGACTAGTAAACAAGCCATTTCATCCTTTTAAACATAGAATATGAGGAATTCTATTATGTATTAGGAGGGAATCATATTCATGGGAAATAATTGTCGTTGTAGACAGTTCCGGGATTGTAATAGATTTTGGGATGATCTAATGTTTGGAAGATGCAGACGTAGAGATTGTGACGATTGCCGTTGTAAACGTAAACGTCATTGTGATTGTGATGAATGTCGTTGCAATCGTAAACGTGATGATGATGACGATAAATGTCGTAAGTGGTAATTTTTTTGAAAGAGTACTTAGAAGTAAGTACTCTTTTTTTGTATGAACCTTTTAGATTCCATTTTGAACGGATTTTTTTACAATTTCCCATGTATCTTGCTTTTTAATCTTTATAGTTACATTAGTTCCGTTAGATTCCTTATAAAAGATATAGCCATTGTTTGAGTTCACATATGTTATGGGTTCACCTATGCAATCTCGTGAACAAGATTTATTGATGAGCTCAATTAATGATAGTTCGCTCGGATCGGTTTTACTTGCATCTATTACGATATCAAGGCTCGTTTTACGATAACCTTGTAAGTTTACATGAAAAGTGTTTTCAATTTCTCCTGTAATGCTAGTATTCATTACTTCAACTGAATTTTTCTTTTCTTGAAGAAATCCGTTTTCATAAAGTAATTTTGTATATCCAAGCCATGCGATTAAAACTAGCATGAAAAACATACCAGACATTTTTAGTGTTCGAAGCCGTTTACTAACAATTGTTTCTGAGTATTTCATTCGGTCTAATCCTCCAATGTTTTTAATTTAAATTATGCCTGGGTACATACATTTAGAAGAGGATGAAAGGTAACGAGTTCTTGATTCAAAAAAGAAAACATCAAAAATTAGATGCTTTCTTTTTGAATGATTATTGTTATCTGTTAGTTACTTGTTTCATAAGCGGTCTTATTTCTTTAACAGGTGGTTTTTTATCATAGGCATCAACGTAAGAAAAGTAATAATTTAAGTTTCTAAGAAGTCCTTTTCCTATTTTAGCGCTTAAGAAGGGGAATACTTGTCCAGTATAATCATCGAGAGATTTACAGTAGTATTTTTCGTCTAAATATATACTGTATTTACATGTTAGTTCTACTAATGAGTTACCTTCATCATCAAATACTTCCTTAGAATCAATAATGTCTATTAATGCGAATTTTTCATTCAGATAAACTTTCTTCTTTTTCTCGTGTTTATTTGTGAGGATAAATACGAGACCAATGGCGTTAATCAAACTATTTCCTCCTATAAAAAACGGATATTAATAAAATATATCGATATACGTTAAATGTAAAGAGGAGTGGTGAAATATCATTGACAGAAAACTAAATAAGCCGATTTGTTTTTTCAAATCGGCTTATTATTATTGAAATACTTGCGGAAATTGTTTTACGACTGCATCTGTTATAGTATCAGCCATTTCTAATGCTTCTTTTTCAATTTTATCGTACAGTTTTATGCTTGCCTCATAATCTTTATTTAGGAAGGCAAGTGCTTCCGCTTTCGTAAGCGCTAAATGTTCATAAAACATTTTTCTAAATTCTTCTTTTTCTATATATGGGTTGATACTGTTTAGAAACTCAACAATTTCGTCGGCATTAGAATACCATTTTTTTTCTATAGATGAAGCGGCATTTTGATCACCAGCTTTTGCGGCTTTAACAAGATCAGCAGCGATTGTTAAGTGGTCTTTAATTAATGCACTATATTTTTTTACTGCATCTTCACCATAGAATGGTTCAAGTGAAAGTCCCATGTGAATTGCGTTTTGTAGAAGACGTCCAACAGTAGCGTTTACGTCTGGTAAATTAAAGATGATACTTATAATAGCTAATCGTGTCCAAGCGACGTGTTGTTCCCATAAAGAACGCATATATCCTTTTAAAAAATTTTCGTTTTTACTAATCCGGTAACTTCGTACGAATGAATCGAAGCTGCCATTAGTGATGTGGTAAGGGGAGTAATATGATTGCCAATAAGTATACATAAATAGTTACACTCCTTTGAACATGTATACCTCACAATATGATAAACGTTATTTTTAAGTTACGTGTCCAAGAGTTTTTTTGAGAGTTGGAAAAGGAGAAAGCTGAAGGTTGAAGGGGAATGGAAAACACAATTATGATATATATGAATCAAAAGAATTTTAAATTAATTGAGGTCCTGCAAGGGAAATTGCAGGACCTCAAAAGGGTATTGCCGAGATGTCGGACTCGACTACGTAATATTAACATAAAATTCTTCCAAAATAACCTGGTAAATGTGTCCAAATGAGAAGGGTGCTTTTTAATAAAGTCAAAGGGATCTGCCTCCCGCGGCAGATCCCTTTAACTAGATAATGTTGATGAGCAAAAACTCATCTAGAGTACTTTTATAGTAACAAATGAAATTTACTTTGTGTATTGAGAAAAAATGAATTGCTTGTATGAATGTAGCGGATTTATATTTTTCCTTTTGGAATTATAATCATTTGTGAAGAGCGGAATAGGGTTCTAAAATAGAGAAAAGACTTTTCAGCCAGGATACCATAGATTGCAATATGTAAGGATAAAAAAGACCTGCTAATTTAAGCAGGTCAACATAAGGGGTTTATCTAACAGATTATTATATATGGTAACAACTGTATTGTAGTAAGTCTATAAGTTATATGTTGAGAAAATTTGTTTGAATGATGTATATTTGGCACATGTATTAACGTTTAAAAAGTTGAGAAAGGAAATTCATAAGCTTGCTATAAGAAAATAAGGGCTGATACTTATAAAATGATTCATATTTCCACGCATCATTATTAGAAAATTGGAGTTTTTCATTTGACACTTTAGGCTTGATGGAACTATTGTAACTACGTTTCATAATTTAACCTCCTCAAATTCACATGTATACGATTAGTAATATTCTATGAAGGTAAATAAAATGAATATCTATATTGAAATTCTTTCTTTATGGGTACTAGATTTGTGTTTTAAATGTTGTAAAACATAGAAAGTAACTTAAAACATCGATATTAATTAATATCCAAAATGAAGAGAAACTTAGAATAATGAAAAAGGATGGTGAGAATCAGTTTGAGGATAGATTATATAACTCTGTCATTCAGCACTTTCATGACGCAAAAGTGATGATATAATAGGAATAGATGAAAGATAAAGAAAAGCAGGTGACTCTTTTTTGTTTACAAAAGCACAAGAACTTTTAGCGTCTTATTTCGGTTATTCGTCATTCCGAAGAGGACAAGATGAAACAATTAAAAATGTATTAGATGGGAAAGATACAGTTTGTATTATGCCAACGGGCGGTGGTAAGTCAATTTGCTATCAAATTCCCGCATTAGTATTCGAAGGAACGACATTAGTTATATCACCTTTGATTTCACTTATGAAAGATCAAGTAGATACATTAATACAAAACGGTATTTCCGCTACATATATTAATAGTTCTATTTCTATTACAGAAGCGAATCAACGAATTCAATTGGCGAAACAAGGACATTACAAATTGCTTTACGTGGCGCCTGAGCGTCTTGATTCTATGGAGTTTGTTGACCAACTTATCGATATGAAAATTCCAATGATTGCGATTGATGAGGCGCACTGTATTTCGCAGTGGGGTCATGATTTCCGTCCAAGTTATTTACATATACATCGCATATTAGATTATCTTCCAGAAAAACCGCTCGTTTTAGCTTTAACGGCAACGGCAACACCACAAGTACGTGATGATATTTGTAGCACGCTTGAAATTAATCAAGAAAATACAATTATGACAACGTTCGAGCGCGAGAACTTATCATTTTCAGTAATTAAAGGACAGGATCGTAATGCGTATTTAGCAGATTATATTCGTCAAAATCAGAAGGAATCTGGGATTATATATGCAGCTACAAGAAAAGTAGTCGATCAGTTATATGAAGATCTAGGGAAAGCAGGAGTTTCAGTATCGAAATATCATGCAGGTATGAGCGATCACGATCGAAATGAACAGCAAGAACTCTTTTTACGAGATGAAATCAGTGTTATGGTAGCGACATCAGCGTTTGGAATGGGGATTGATAAATCAAATATTCGTTACGTTATTCATTATCAACTTCCAAAAAATATGGAAAGTTACTATCAAGAGGCAGGACGTGCTGGTCGTGACGGATTAGATAGTGAATGTATTTTGTTATATTCTTCTCAAGATGTGCAAGTACAACGCTTTTTAATCGATCAATCAACTGGAGAATCACGTTTTTCAAATGAACTAGAAAAATTGCAAAATATGACCGATTACTGTCATACAGAACAATGTTTACAATCATTTATTTTGCAATACTTTGGAGAAGAACCGAAGGAAGATTGCGGCCGTTGTGGTAATTGTACGGACGACCGTGAAAGTATTGATGTAACGAGAGAATCACAAATGGTTCTATCTTGTATGATCAGGACAAACCAACGATTCGGAAAACAAATGATTGCACAAGTATTAACTGGATCGAAAAATAAGAAAGTCATTGAATTTAATTTTCATACTTTGCCAACGTATGGTCTTTTATCAAACCGTAGTGTAAAAGAAGTCAGTGAGTTTATTGAGTTTTTAATTTCAGACGAGTTGATTGCAGTTGAACATGGTACATATCCGACATTAAAAGTAACGGAAAAAGGGAAAGAAGCACTACTTGGTAAAGTGAATGTTTTACGCAAAGAACGAGTAGAAACGAGACAAATTGTTCAAGACCATCCTTTATTTGAAGTGCTTCGTGAAGTGCGTAAAGAAATTGCGCAAGGAGAAGGTGTACCACCGTTTGTTATTTTCTCTGACCAAACGTTAAAAGATATGTGTGCAAAAATGCCACAAAGTGACTCCGAACTCCTAACTGTAAAAGGAATCGGAGAACACAAACTTGTGAAGTACGGGTCTCACTTCTTACAAGCAGTTCAGCACTTCATTGATGATAATCCAAACTATGCTGAAACAATTAAGACAGAAGTTGTTTCAGAGCGTAAAAAATCAGGAAAAGCTTCAGCGAATTCTCATATAGAAACGTATGAAATGTATAAACAAGGCATTGATCTAAATGAGATTGCGAAAGATAGAGGTCTATCAAGACAAACGATTGAAAACCACTTAATCCGTTGCCATGAAGATGGTATGGAAGTAGAGTGGCAAAGCTTTGTTCCAACAGAGTATGAAGCTCTTATTGAAACTGCCGTACAAAATGCAGAAGGTGGTTTGAAATCTATTAAAGAACAGCTTCCAGATGAAGTGAGTTACTTTATGATTCGTGCATATTTACAAATAAGAAAGTAGAGACATATAAAGGGGATAGGGATATATGTATCATGTTTTCGTGTATGGCACGTTAAGAAAAGAGCAAACGAATGCTCATTATATGCGAGGTGCAACATGCATCGCAGACGGAGCATGGACGTATGGCAAATTATTTGATACAAACGAAGGGTATCCTGCAATGATTTGTTCAAACGAGGAAAAAGTATACGGGGAAGTTTATGAAGTAAATAGTGATGTTCTGCAAAAATTAGATGAACTTGAAGAATATACAGGTAATGCAGAGAGTGATTTATATGACCGGATTACTCAAACTATTTATTTTGGGGATATAGAAATACATGCATATGTGTATGTTGCTCAAGATAGAGAAATGTTAAAGAAAGTTATCATTTCTGGTGATTGGGTGGAGTATCAAAAAGAAAAATAAAAGCAGCTATAGAATGATGTGAAAGCAGATAGTGGAATAATCCATTATCTGCTTTTTGAATTTATACTTTTAAAATTTTTATTATTTTGATAAATTTTAAATATAGGGAAATACTAAGGGGGATTTCTATCAAATTGATATTCCAGAAGAATTTGATGTAGTAAGTTATTTAGACGGATTTGGTGTAGGAACAGATGAGGAACAATTGATTCTATTAAAACGGATTAAAAATTGGATGAAGGATGATGGTTATGCATTAATTGATATCTATCAACCATTGTATTGGAAAGCAGTGAATGGGAGAGAAATGTCACTTGGTACAGCGATGCGAAAGTATGAGTATGACAGTATAAATGAAAGAATGCTAGATCATTGGTGGAATCCTAATTATCCAAATAATATTGTGACACAGTCTTTACGTTGCTATACAGTTGAAGAGATTAGCAATTTATGTGCTGAAGCAGGTTTAAGTATTGTAGGATTCTTCCCAGGCGGAGCATTTGATTTTGAACAATCGCGATATAAAGAGCAAGCTTCACTATATGATTGCTTATCTTATCGTATCGTATAAAAGAAATAAAGAAATAAAGAAATAAAGAAATAAAGAAAAGGTAGGGCTTATCCTTCATACACATTAAGATAAGTTTATGTGTATGAGGGGTATTTCAAATTTGTAGAATCTAATAAACAAATACGACGAAAATAGTTGATATTCACTTGTTTGTTAAACGAATCAGATCTTTTTAACTAATCACTCCAAATTATTAGGCAGCATATATCGTTGTGATTATTTGAAAACTAATACTAGTTCATTAAAAATAGATAAATTCATATTAAAAACGCCATCCTTTTTGTATATTTCTATAAAAAGAATAGCGTTTTTTTCGTTATACGGATACAAATTTACATTATCTTGATAATAGTAATAGGGCGAGAATCTATTATGTTTAACCAATAATAAAATGACACAATTGACAAAACATGCATCGATGTTATAATGATACATTATTATCAAGGTAACAAAATAGCATTTTTTACATTAAGGATGTGAAATTATGAAACAAATAAATGAAAAAAACACAAAAATTAAAGTTGAACGTGTGCAAACTGGTATTAGGATGGAAAAAAGTATGGTAAAAGTTTTGAAAGCGATGGCAGAATATCATGATATTTCGCTAGGCGTTCTTCTTGAAAGAATCGTTCTACATTCTTTTGAAAATAAACCTGTATTTAGCGATGCAAGTCTTGAAAAAGTTAAAGCTATAAAAGAAGTTTACGATATGGATTATGGCCTAGAAATAAGTCGTCAGTGGAATGATTCGGATAACTAGAATGATTATTTTCACACACAGTGCCATCTAGATTTTTTGTAAGCAATCTATGAAGTAAAGAAAATAAAGAGAGAGAAAATTTTGTTTTAAGGATACTTCAAAATCTGAGATAAAGAGGCATGTTTTTGTATTTTTATTTATTTCGGAAAATTCTCAATCAAACTATTGACTTTATAAATGGATTTTTAATACAATTGTATCTCGACTGAAAAAATTGGAACGGACAGGAGGGAATCATCAAATGAGTAACATATTTGAAGAAGAATTACAGAAAATGAAAGATATTTTAAGTACGATGGATGAGCAATTAGAGCAACTTGAAAAAATCCCAGTTTATTATGGAGAAGATTTTAAAGAGCAAATTCTTGAAAGTATGAGGGAGTCTAATAGGCAAAACTTACGTATCGGTGTGCAAGAGCCATACTTTGGAAGATTAGACTTCCAGGAGGATGGAAAAGAAGATGTTATGCCGATTTACATCGGTAAAGTAGGGGTTTCAGATAAAGATACGATGAAACCGATGGTCATTGATTGGCGAGCACCTGTCGCTAGTATGTTTTATTCATTTACTGGTGGAGAAGAATTAGCATTTTATCATTCACCAGACGGATTAGTAGAAGGCGATGTTTATTTAAAACGAAACATTTCCATTCGACAGAGAGAACTAGAACGTGTTGTTGATACATATGTAAAAGGAAATGAAGATGTCTCGCATGCTGATGATTTTCTTCTATATCGATTAGGTGAGAATAAAGATAATAAATTAAAAGATATCGTTTCGACTATACAATCGGAGCAAAATGATATTATTCGTGCGGAAAGAAACTTACCATTATTAATTCAAGGGGTTGCAGGGAGCGGAAAAACAACGATCGCTTTACATCGCCTTGCTTTTTTAATTTATGAATATCGTGAACAACTTGAAGCGGAGAGAATGATCGTATTTGCTCCAAACAGTTTGTTTTTAGACTATATTTCGAGTGTACTTCCTGAGTTAGGGGTAGGAAATATTAGTCAAACAACGTTTCCAGATTGGGCATTACGTACGTTAGATGGTTCGGTGAAACTGAAGCAAACAGAAGAAAAATTGAAAGAAGCTTTTTCAATTAATCGCGATGAAAAAAAGGTTATGCTTGGTAAATTAAAAGGCACGCTGGAATTTAAGTCGTTTATTGAAGAAAGAATGATTCAATTTGAAAAAGAATTAGTGCCAACAAAAGATTTTGAGGCATGGGATAAAGCAGTTATTCCAGTGGAAGACGTTAAAAAATGGATGCAAGTCGAATATAAACATTATCCATTAAAGAAAAGAAGAGAACGTTTAGTCGGCCGTATGAAGCGCTGGATTGAAATTGAACTTAAAAAGTTTGGAGAAACAAACGAGAAAAAATTACTAAAAAAAGAAGCGACAAAGAGATTGAACACATATATGAATTTTTGGCCGAAAATGAGCCCGCTTTCACTGTATAGTTCAATGTTGAAGAGTAAAGAAATACTCGAGGTTTTACCTGAAGAGCTTGTTCAAGAAACAGAAAAGAATTGTCGTAAAAAAGAAGTGTATGTAGAAGACTTGTCAGCTTTAATTTACATACATCATCGCATAACAGGCATTGAAATCGGACAGAAGTTCCATCACGTCGTTATTGATGAAGCTCAAGATTTTTCACCATTCCAAGTTTATGTATTAAAAGAAATTACACTAGGTAATTCTTTCACTATATTAGGTGATTTATCTCAAGCGATTTATGATTATCAAGGAATTGAAGACTGGGGTGCTTTTAAGGAAGTATTCCAAGAAACAGGTTATTATGAACTGACGAGAAGTTATCGTTCTACAAGAGAAATTATTGAATTCGCGAATGAAATAATTAAAAATGCAGAGATTCCAGTAGGACTCGCAACACCAGTTTTCCGTAGTGGGGAAGACGTGAAAGTAATCCGGGCAGAGGACCAATTTACTGAAGTTTTAAAGACATTACAGCATTTGCAAAATGAAGATGTGAAAACAATCGCGGTAATTGGAAGAACAGATGATGAATGCCGTGATATATATGAGAAGTTAACAGATGCAGGGTTGACTGTTAACTTCATTGAAGCAGATCAAAGTAAGTATGAAGGTGGTATTTCGGTAGTACCTGTATATTTGGCGAAAGGGTTAGAATTTGATGCTGTACTTCTAATCGACGTTGATGGAGAACATTACAAAAACACAAAACATGATGCGAAATTATTGTATGTCGGATGTACGAGATCGCTTCATGATTTATGGATTTTCCATAGCGGTGAAGCGTCGCCTTTAATTAAAGGATTAAAATAAATGTAAAAAGAGGATTTTCTAGTAGGGCATGAAAATCCTCTTTTTTATATTTAAAAGCTAGATGAATTAACGACCTGAGCGGTTGTTTAAATAATACAATATGATATTCTCTAATTCCTTAATCTGTTCTTTTTCCCATAGACGAATAGCATCTGCCGGATTTTGTGTATGCTTTAGCCAATCTAGAACTAATTTTAGTTGTTCTTGCATTTGCCCAATTTTTTGTCCTTTTATGTTCTCATCCTGAATTTTATCAATTAATTGAACCATAAAGGGAAGTTTTTCAATACATTCGCTTAAATCCCCGCAATACCCTGATGGGAATTCATGTGTCCCAAACTCTAAGTAATTAATATAGTAAGAAACAAGACGTATCATCGCCTTTTGTTCTGTATCGCCACCTATTTCAATTGCTTTTCGGAAAAGTGTTTCTAAATCATTGTCATCATTGTCTGTTATTGCAGAATACATATAAAGTCCCATCCATCTAAAAGGTCTTGAATCATAAGGTTCTTTTTCTATCCATTGACTTAGTATGTCTATTAGAAAACGATTTAGTGGGAAAGTTAACACTTCATTTTTTTCGTTTGATGTATCTAAAATAGTAAACAGCGTAATAGCAAACTCTTCTTGATTTTTAGATTCCCATTTCTTTGCATTTGTAATAAATGTATCTAAATGTTTAAATGCTAATTTTCGAAGTCCTGCTTCGAGCTGCCGACAGTAAGAAATAAAATCGTACCAGTTCTTATTTGTATTCATATGTATAATAATGCTTTGTAAAGTAGTGTGATTTTTATTTTTCAATATTGTATCTCCATCCTGTTAAAATGAAATTTTAATTGGGTAATGTAATAAAAAAGCTCAATGGAGTTATATGCATTAATATGTGCGTTTAAGTATAAATCTTGGTGATGGAAGTGTTTCTTGTTCTGCTTCAAAATACGCAACTTGATTTGTAATTGAGTATAGAATAGAAGGCATTCCCATTCCAACAGCAGCCTCTAATGCGTCCAGCAAAGGGAGTGTTTTCCCATCGATTTTAGTGTCCCATGATATGGCGTAGCAAGAATCATCAGCCCCATGTTTTTTTAACAGACGACCTATATCAATTGGACACGAATTAGGTTTAGGAATTTTAATCATATATTCTTCACGTAGCGTAGTTCTGTAATTATGGCAAAGGCGACCGATCGCATCTTTACGTTTTTTTGAAGAAGAAAGCTCAAATAGTACTCTATCTTGAAGGCGCTTAGTAAAAAATGATTTTACAATGATCTCTTCTAATTTTTTATCCATTAAGATTCTCCAATCAACTAATCATTTGTTGGAAATTTTAGTATTATTATATCATTACATATATTAAAAAAGGGGAAAAGCTATGATTACAAAAGTAATAACAAAAAGAAATTGGGAAATCGCAAAAACAATTGGAGAGATTAATGAAGCCTCACTTAAAGAAGAGGGATTTATTCATTGTTCATTATTAGACCAAGCTTTAAAAGTGGCTCAAAAACATTTCAGTCATGAAGAAGATGCTTTATTACTTACAATTGATCCATCCCTTGTAAAAGCAGAAATAAAATATGAACTTGCTTCAAACGGTCAAGAATACCCGCATGTATATGGAGTAATCAATGTTGAGGCGATTGTAGAGGTTGTCCCATTTTCTAAAGAAAAAGGAGAGTTTATATTACCAGAGGTACATAGTTAAAAGTATTATTGGTATTTAAGTTTGTTAGTGAGCTGCAAGAAAATAAGAAAAGCACAAATTATATAGTTTGTGCTTTTCTTATTTTCTGATTTTTATAAAAATCGGTTGTTTTTGTCACAACTATACTGTACGATACATAGTATAAAACACATACTGTATGACATATAGTAATAAAAATGAGGTGAGTGAATGGATACTTTATTAAATTCATTAATTACTGAGCTAAGAAGAGGGACATTGACATTAGCGGTTTTAAGCCAACTAAGAACGCCGCAGTATGGATATTCACTTGTCCAATTGTTGGAACAATCAGGAATCATGATAGATCAAAGTACTTTATATCCGCTACTTCGCCGATTAGAAAAGCAGGAGCTAGTGACGAGTAGTTGGGATAAAACGGAGAGTAGACCTCGTAAGTATTATGTTTTAAGTGAATATGGATTAGAGATATTTTTGCAATTGAAAAAGGAATGGATAAAGGATTCGAAAGAACTTTATAACCTATTAAAGGAGGAGGACAAGAATGAGTTTGATTGATATGTACGTCCATGAAGTTGAGAAGCGATTACCTGAAAAAAATCGTGAAGATATTACGCTTGAATTACGGTCGACAATAGAGGATATGTTACCTGATGATTATAATGAGGAAGATGTAAAGAGCGTTCTCGAAAAATTGGGGAGCCCAGTTTCATTGGCTAGTGGGTATTTGGATAGACCGATGCATTTAATTGGACCACGTTATTTTGATGTATATACGACATTATTAAAAATGATTATACCAATTGCAGCTGTTATCGCACTCATTTCAATGGTTGCAGAAAATTTTATAGGCTATACTGGTGATCAAGCAGTATTAAATGTTATTTTACAATTGATAGGTAAAGGCATTGGCGAAATTGTCGAAGTAGGCCTCCATGTATTTTTCTGGTTGACACTTGTATTTGCTATTTTAGAAAGAACAGATAAAGACAGAGGTACCCAACCGTTGACGACAAGTTTAAAAAAATGGACTCCTGATGATTTGAAAAATATCTCGTATGTTCCAAAGAAAAAGTCGATCTCAAAGTTTGAAGTTTTTGGAGGTTTGATGTGGACAGCAGTTTGGGCTACACTTTACTTTTATGCGAATCATCTTGTTGGCGTATATAATGGCACAGCAAATGGACTGAAGTTTGTCGCGCCAACTTTTAATCAAGATGTTTTACTCCAGTACTGGCCAATCGTTGTAATTATGATCGTTTTCGAAATAGGTATATCACTTTATAAGTTAGTACAAGGACAATGGACGCAAAGGTTGGCAATTGGGAATGCTATTCTTCAAGTAGCCGGAACGATAGTATTCATTGTAATTGTAGTAAATCCGCATTTATTTAACGAAGGATTTATTACGTATGTGGCAAATGTGTTTACTATTTCCCTAGAGGGATTTAAAACGTGGTTAGTTGGCGGTGGAATTATCTTTTATACGTTGTCCGCGGCGATTAATATATTTGATGGTTTCCGAAAAGCTAGTATTCGTATGTGGAAATAAAACAGAAATTTCGGTAAAATAAAATTGTTAAAAAAATAGTGAAAGAAGATTAACATTATGAAAGGAAGAAAACAATGATAAGGGAAGCAACTAAAAGAGATGTAGCATATATTTTTGATATTTATAATGATGCAATACTTTATACAACAGCTGTATATGCGTATAAACCTGTGACCCTTGAAAATAGAATAGATTGGTATGAACAAAAAAAGGCTGATGGCTATCCAATTTTCGTATACGAACTAGATAATAAAGTAGTAGGATTTGCGACATTCGGCCCATTTAGAGTGTGGCCTGCCTACAAATATTCAATTGAACATTCTGTGTATGTTGATAAGGAATATAGAAAAAATGGTATTGGGTCCTCTTTGATGGAAGAATTAATCGCAACTGCAAAAGAAAGAGAATATATGACCTTAATTGCTGGAATTGATGCGGAAAACGAGAAAAGTATTGCCTTGCATCAAAATTATGGATTTGTTCGTGCCGGAACAATACAAAAAGCTGGTTATAAGTTTAATAGATGGCTGGATTTAGCCTTTTATCAATTGGAGCTTAACGGGCCTGAAAATCCTATAGAAGAATAGAAGTTTTTCGTGAAAATTTATATTTTTAGGTAGCAAGGAGTAATTCATGCTACCTCTTTTTATTGTAGTAACAAATATAATCTGTCAAAAAAGGTTTTTTATATTCTATATTGAATTATTAGAAGGTGATATAACGATGTGAAAAGAGGAATGGAAATGGAAACTGTCATTCGAAAAATGAAAGAGATACAATCTGGTCATGTAGGAGTAGTTATTTATTCTACAAAAAACGAACGTATAGTTGCTTCATATAATGGTGAATTATATATTCCTTTAGCATCGGCAGCCAAAGTAGTAATTGGATTTGTAGCAGCACAAATGGTGAAGGAAAATAAACGTAATTGGAATGATATACTTCGTCACATTAAATTTAATCCACATGAAGATAGCGCACAGTTATATCCGCATCTACAAGGAAGAAGTACTTTAACACTTAGTAAAGCAGTAGAAGTGATGATAGCTTGTCACGACAGTTATATTGCTCACTCGGTTGTAAAGCACTGCGGTGGATGGGATGCTGTGAAAATAAATGCCCAAACGTACTTTTCAAAAATTTATATACAAGAGAATGCTAGAGATGAGAAAAATGTTGGAGAATTAAATCAAGTTCTTTCGCTTTTAGTACATATTTTTCAAGGTTATAAATCAGAACCAGCAGTATGGGAACCAATTATTAATGGAATGGTAAGACAACAAAGTGATTATGAAAGTATACCGTGTTATCATTTAGCTCATATGACAGGTGGATTGCCCACAGCTACAATAAATATTGGTATAATGGGAATGTTTAATGAACTCCCGTTTCTTTATGTAATTGGAGGAAAAGATTTACCCGAGCGAGTTCATAATATAGAGGTTGATGAAACTATTACAACAGCTTTGAAATACATATACAAAGAATATAGTGAAAGCATGCTAGGAGTGAGTGAGTGAGTGATTGAAACGAAACTTAAAGACTTCAACAATCATTATTTTAATTATAACAATTATTGCTCTTGAAGTTGGAATCGCACTATACGATCACAATTTTTCATTAGATACAATTTACTTTGCAGCGATTCTTATTTGTATTGTATTGCTTTTTGGTACACGTGTTTCTGAAGAGAGATAAAGTACATCGAAACAGAGACGAAGACAAACAGCTCTTATATTTTGGCCATCTATTTTATTATTAATTGTTAGTTTTGCAGTTATTAGTTATGTAAGAATAGGCTATGTCTCTGTACCAGGGATAATTGGTTTCTCATGTTTTGTTACATATGGCGGATTTATATTTATTAGTATTTTAAAGAAAAGAAATAAAAATTAAATGTAGCCTACTAAGTTGAAAGGAAGAGATATATATGAAACACATAGAGAATGGTACTCGTATTGAAGGAGAATACATTAAAAATAAAGTAATTCAATATAACATGTCTATTTTAACAGATGAAGTAAAGCAACCGATGGAACAAGTAAGTTTTGTAGTAAAAGATGAGGAAGGGAAAATTTTTGGCGGCGTAACAGGAACGATGTATTTTTATCACCTACATATCGATTTTTTATGGGTTGATGAATCAGTTCGCCATGATGGATACGGCAGTCAATTGTTGCATAAAATCGAAGAAATTGCGAAGGAAAAAGGGTGTAGACTAATATTACTAGATTCATTTAGTTTCCAAGCACCAGAATTTTATAAAAAGCACGGATACCGAGAATATGGTGTTGTTGAAGATCATCCGAAGGGGCATAGTCAACATTTCTTAGAAAAGAGATTATAATAATATTATGTATACTAACTAATAGGAGAAAGAAAAATGTACACGTATAAATTTCAGCATGAACAACTGATTTGTGCAGGGAAAATAAAGCAGCTTTTTGATTCTGTCGGCTGGTGGCCAGAAAGAAAAGAAATCGATATTGAAAAAATGTTAAAGAATAGTATAGCAATTGGAGTATGGGAAGAAAATAAATTAATTGGATTTGCTAGAGTTGTTACTGATGGTGTTTTTCGGGCGTATATTGAAGATGTTGTCGTACATGAAAGTGTAAGAAACAAAGGAATTGGTGAGAAGATGCTAACATTGTTACTGAAAGAGATTTCTCATATTGATATTGTTAGTCTATTTTGCGGAGAGAAACTAATAAAGTTTTATGGTGAACAGCAATTTCAAGCGACGAAGCAAATTGTGATGCATCGTAATCAAATAGTGAAAGAATAAGAGGTGCCAATTAGAATGAATGCAACAAGAGCATATTGCTTATCGAAAAGAAAAGCGACAGAAGATTCTCCAGATGGCTGGAGTGCAACATGTATGAGATTAAATAATAAAATATTTGCGATAGTGAATCATGAAGAAGGTGAAAAAGCTGCGATTACATTAAAGTGTGATCCAGAACTCTCTTTACGAATAAGAGAAGATTACCCAGAAACAATAATTCCTGGATATCATATGAATAAAAAGCATTGGAATACAGTGTATATACATAAGGATGTAGGACAAGAACAAATTAATAAAATGATTGATTGGTCGTATGATTTAATACTGCAATCGTTTTCAAAGAAAAAACAGCAAGAGTTATTGGATTAATATGTATTAGGAGTGGATGTAATGAAAGACTCAATCAAAGATACGTATGATAAATTAGCGAGTACATATAAAGAAAATCTAGATTTGGCAAATCCATATAACAGTTATTATGAAAGACCAGCGATGATGGAGATTATTCCAAAGAAACTAGAAGGGAAGAGAATACTAGATGCTGCTTGTGCCGCTGGATGGTATACTTCTCAATTCGTCGGAAGAGGGGCTAACGTTACAGCAATTGACGTAAGTTCTGAAATGGTAAAAGCCGCAAAGGAAAGTACAGGTGATAAAGCAACGTTTCTTTGTCATGACCTTCAAGAAACATTACCATTTGAAGATAATTCTTTTGATATGATTGTAAGTTCGCTTACTCTTCATTACTTGCAAAATTGGAGTAATGTATTTCAAGAGTTTCATCGCGTCCTTAAACCAGGTGGTTTATTTGTGTATTCCGTTCATCACCCATTTATGGATTTTACAAAGTTTCCGTGTGAAGATTATTTTAAAACGCAATTGTTAGTAGATACTTGGCGGAAACCTAATATTACAATTGAAGTAAGTTTCTTTAGAAGGTCACTTCAAGATATTATAAATGAAACAACGAGTAATTTTGTATTAGAAGAGTTAGTCGAGCCGAAACCGATTGAAAAGATGAAGGAAGTAGATGAAAAATCATATTATTATTTAAACACTAACCCGCATTTCCTTATTATAAAAGCGAAGAATACAAAGTGAAACCGTATATAAATAGCTAGTAAAATGATTATATTTTACTAGCTATTTGCAGTTTTAAATTATGAATTAGGAGCTTTTGAAATGAATACGAAACGAAATAGATTACGATATGCAATGTTTACTATAGTTGTTATTATTTTAGGTCTCAGCTCCAGAAAGTTTGCTTTTGCGTTACCTGATTTATTAAATGATTACTTAGGTGATGCTTTATGGGCACTAATGATTTTTACGGGATTTGGTTTCTTATTTCCTAAAATAGAAACGAAGAAATTAGCTTTTATTAGTTTGATATTTTGCTACGGGATTGAAATTAGCCAATTGTACCATGCACCTTGGATTGATAATATTCGTGCAACGACTATAGGTGGACTCGTTTTAGGTTACGGATTTTTGTGGAGTGATTTAGTTGCTTATACAATTGGTGTGGGAGTAGGAGTGCTTTGTGAATTTATTTTACGGAAGAAATAAGTGAATTTTAAAAGGGGTATTTGTATATGGAGGATATATTAGAGATTGCAAAGTTTTGGTTTCAATATAAAAATGTTACAGCTACTGAAATTCAGCCAAACATAACGAAGATTCATTGTAATAATAAAGCGTATATTTTAAAGGAAAAGGGATCGATTAAGCAGCTTCTAAATGAATTAAATGTATTAGAACAGCTTGATGGGAAAGGCATTAAAGTACATAAATTAGTGAAAATGAGAAATGATGAAAGGTACGTATTTTATAAAGAGAAGTATTATTGTTTGTACGAATATGTTGCTGGAAGTGTGCTAGAAATAAAAGATACAGAAAAGCTGATAAAGCTAGGGAGCACCATTGGAGATGAAATAGCGAATCTACATCAAGCACTAAATTCAGTGAACAGTATAAGCGGGTTAATAAAAAGAGATTTGTATAAAGTGGTATACGAATGGGCTTTGCCGATTTTAGAAAAGAATGAGCATGTTCATCAGGATGTAATTCAAAAAATGGATCAAATACATACAGCTTTAAAGGAAACGGCTCACTCATTACCGAAACAAATTATTCATCGTGATATGCACTTATCGAATGTAATTTTTCATGACAATGAATTTCAAGGATTTATAGATTTTGAGCTTTTAGAAAGTAATGTAAGAGTATTCGATTTATGCTACTGCTGTACAAGTATTTTAAGTGAGCTATTTAGTGATGAATCATTAAGAGGGAAATGGTTACATATTGTCAGCAAAATCTTTGAAGGATATTATAAACAAAGCATTTTAACGAGAGAAGAACTACAATCCATTTGGTATGTCATGCTTTCTATTCAGGTTATCTTTATTACTTATTTTGTTCAGTTACCAAATTTATTAAAGTTGAATGAAGAGATGTTCTTCTGGATTTTTGCAAATAAGGAAGATATTGAAGAATCTATAGTAAGGACCGTATTAATATGAAAAAAATAATATTAATTGGTTCTGGTGGTTCAGGAAAATCTACATTAGCAAAGCAGTTAGGAAATAAACTAAAAATACAGGTGTATCATCTTGATGCGTTATTTTGGAAACCGAATTGGGTAGGTGTCCGAGGGAGGAACAAAGAACAGTTCAAAATAACTTAATTCAAGATGAGAAGTGGATTATTGATGGGAATTACGGCGGGGCAATGGATATAAGACTGAATGCAGCTGACACAATTATCTTTCTTGATATTCATAGAACGATTTGTGTTTATCGTGCTTTTAAAAGAATTATGCAATATCGGAATAAAACAAGACCGGATATGGGTGCTGGATGTGAAGAAAGGTTTGACTTACAATTTTTCAAATGGATATGGGAATATCCTAAGACGAAAAGACCTGCAATTTTAAAAAGACTCGATCAATTAAATAAGGATAAAAGAGTTATTATTTTAAAAACACCAAGTGAGGTTCAACGATTCTTAAAGTAAGTACGGTAAGTATAAGTTGATGCATTAAAAGAATTAAATTATGTTCCATTTTGAATGGAGGGGTAATATTGAATGAAATCATTCGCTCGACTGATTCTTATATGGTAAAAGTTCCAACAGGAGAGGTAGTATTAAGAGATGATCGAATAAAAAAAGAATGGAAAGTTCAAGTTAAACCGTTTCTTCTTGCGAAATATGCTGTAACGATGGGATTATATGATGCTATTACGAATAATACACCAAATATATTCAAAGATAATAATAAACCAGTTGTAAGTATCTCATGGAATGATGCGATTGTGTTTTGTAATTTAATTTCAAAAAAAGCGGGATTAAAAGAGTATTATTCTATTAGTGATAGCGGTCAAATTGTTAGTTGTAATTTAGATTCAAATGGCTACCGATTACCTTCTGAAGCAGAGTGGCAATATGCGTGTAAGGCAGGAACTACTGGATACATATATGGAGAGCTTAAAGAGATTGCTTGGTATAATGAAAACTCAGATGGACATATTCATGAGGTCGGTAAAAAAGAACCGAATGCATGGGGATTATATGATATGTTAGGGAACGTTTGGGAATGGTGTTATGATCTGTATGATGAAAAGGTGTATGGATCGTACCGAATTTTCCGGGGTGGTAGCTGGGCTGAAGGAGCGAGAGGTTGCGGCGCTACTTGTCGCCGCCGTAGCCATCCTACATTTCATATAGATGATCTTGGTTTTAGGCTTGCTAGGTCAATTTAGTAGTAAAATGATCCAAATAACAAAGCAAAGAGTATGGAGAGTATCCATACTCTTAACAACATAGAAATGATTTAACTTAAGGAGTGTTTATAATGGCTAGAGTTTTGTTCATTAATGCTGGATCAGAAGGTCATATTAATCCAACAATTAAAGTTGTAGAAGAACTTATTTCACGCGGGGAAGAGGTAGTTTATTTTTCAATAGAAGCTTTCAGGGAGCGTATTGAGAAGACAGGTGCTATTGTACGAACAATTGATGATCAAAAATTTTTACAAGCTTTTCTTTCCGGTGGCCGAAATTATTTACATGAAAGAATAAATGGTCTATTACATACAGCGGGTGTTGTAATACCTAGTGTTTTAGAACAAATTGAAGGAGAACATTTTGATTACATCATTCACGATTCTATGTTTGGCTGTGGACATCTAATTGCTCAAATTCTTAAGCTTCCAGCAATTAATTCGTGTACATCTTTTGCACAGGATGAAAAATCGTTTACAAGAATGTTAGAACATCTTTCGAAAAATATCCCAGAGGAATCTATTGAAAAAATAAAAAATGATTATCAAAACTTAACAATAGGAATTAAAGAAAAATATGGTGTTGAAATTAAATCTCCTTATGAAATTTTCTATAATCCTGCACCACTTACAATTGTTTATACAACTAGGGAGTTCCAACCTTTTGGAGAAAATTTTGATGAAACGTATAAATTTGTAGGACCATCTATTTCTACACAGTTAATAAAAGAAAACTTCGATTTTACTGCAATCGAAGGAAAAAGACCGATTTATATTTCACTAGGTACGGTTTTTAACGAGGCCATTACTTTCTATAAACTTTGTTTTAAAGCGTTTGAGAATACCGATTATACTATTGTTATGTCTATCGGTGAAAAGACTAAAATAAGTGATTTAGGTGAGATTCCTAAAAACTTCATTGTGAAAAATTATGTTCCACAAACTAAGGTGCTTACATATACAAAATTATTTATTACACACGGTGGGATGAACAGTACACATGAAGGACTTTATAATGGAGTGCCACTAATTGTAATTCCGCAAAGTGCGGATCAGCCAGTAATCGCAAGGCAAGTTGAGAATCTCGGAGCGGGAGTTACATTACAAATGCAAGGATTAACGGAGAGTCAACTACGTGAGAGTGTGGATCTTGTATTAAGAAAATCATCATTTAAAGAAGCTGCGTTGAATATGAAGGAATCTTTCCGGAAAACAGGTGGTTATAAGCAAGCAGTTGATGAAATTTTAAAATTTACAGGTCGGTATGAAATGTAATATTAAACTTAAAGTTATATTTGAGAACAGTGCCTATATTGCCTAATATAGGGGTTTTTCTGTTATATGAATTGAGGTAATTATGTGGAAAGAATGAAGGCACTAAAAGTGAATCTTGAGGATTTGAGAGAAATACCATTTTTCCAAGTACAAACAAATTACAGAATTAGGTTTGGTACAGAGTTGATTGAAAATAATCTGAAACTATTACGAGAAATATTGAGTGGAATATTTATAGAAAATGATAGAATCGATGTTTCATTTATTTCAGGTTATATAGCGTACGATAAAAGTAAGAGAACTTATGAAAAAACAAGAATAGGGAAGTTTGTTGAAATTAAAAATTGGGAAGAAACAAAAATAACAGAAGATGGTCTTGAAAGTACAGTAATTTTTACTACGATCAAAGGTGTATATAAAGATGAAGTATATAAGTATTGCAAGTATATAGTAAATGGTGGCCAGCAGGCATATATTTGTTATATATAAATTCAGATGTAATTGATATTATTTCAGTAGATGCAAGTTTAATAGGAAAATTAAAATTTCAATACAGAGAAGAATATGATAAGTTTTATGAAATAGAAGAATTAGAGTAGGCTACAGAAGGGTATTATATGAATCCATAATGCAGATTCATATAATACCCTTTTTATTACGACAATTCTTTAATCATAAGTATATGCGCAATTCGATCTTCCATAAATACATCAGAAGAAGTTTGATAGCCTAATTTTTCATAAAATCCTTCAGCTTGTGTTTGACCGTGTAGTTTCACTTCATTTGCTTCTTTGTTACGAGCAATTTCTTCTAATGCTTGGATTATTACTTTTCCTAATCCGTATTTGCGATAGTCTTTTAAAATGCAAATTCTTTCTAGTTTACCCATTCCGTCAACGAATCGTATACGGCCAGTTCCTACAGGAAGTTCATTATAATAAACTAAAATATGTTTACATTCTTCGCCAATTTGGTCGTATGTATCGAATTCATCTTCAAGAGGAACACCTTGTTCTTTTACAAATACTTCTTTTCGAATGTGAAAGGCAGTTTCTAAATCTGTAAGTTCTATTATGAGTTTTGATTGCAAATTGTTCAGCCCTTTCTAGTGTGATATGAATGTGTTTTCATAGTATATCATACTGTAATGCTATAAAAGAAAAAACTGACTTGAAAAAGTCAGCCTTTAAAATGATTAACATTCTTTTATACCGTTTTCTGTTCCGATGATCGCTTTGCTCGTCATATTGATAAATAATCCTGTTTCAACTACACCGGTAATCATCTTTAACTCTTTATTTGTATCATTTGGATTCAATATTTTGTTTGTAAAAATACAATCAATAATGAAATTACCGTTATCGGTTATAAATGGTCCACCATCTTTCATACGTAAACGTGTTTCGCATCCTATAGATTGAACTTTCTTTTCAGTTTGTTTCCAAGAGAAGGGGATGATTTCAATAGGAAGTGGAAAAGTGCCTAAATGTGAAACGATTTTGGATTCATCTGCAATAATTATAAGCTTTTCAGAGGAGGTAGCGACAATTTTTTCGCGAAGTAATGCACCACCGCCACCTTTTATTAATTGTAAATCATTATTGATTTCATCTGCACCATCGATTGTAAGATCGAGTATGTCGGTTTCATTTAAAGAGATTAAAGGAATAGCTAGTTGTTTTGCTAATACTTCAGTTTCTTTTGATGTCGGTACAGCTTGAATGGATAACCCTTCTTGCACACGTTCACCTAACTTTTGTATTGTCCAATATACAGTTGAACCCGTACCAAGTCCAACCTTCATTCCATCTTTTACAAAGTCAGCAGCATATTCACCGGCTAGCTGTTTTAAATTCATCCTTTTACTCCGCCGGACGTGGTCCAGCATCTAAACCGGAACTTTCAACTGTAAGTATTGGGCGCACAGTAATATCTTTATGTACACGCATTTGGCACGATAATCGTAAGTGGTCTTCAATTCCTTTTTCCGTAATAGCTTGTTTTTCATCATTTGTAGCTTCACAAAAATCACCTGCAATGACTTCAACTCTACAAGTTGTACATCTTGCTTTGCCACCGCAACGATGAAGAATGTGTACACCGTTATCTTCAAGTGCTAATACTAGTTTTGTCCCTTCTTCAACATCAAAAGTTCCAGTACCTTCAACTGTTAATTTTGGCAAATTGATTCCTCCTCATGTAAAATGCTATATAACATATTTATGACCCGTATTCATGAACATAAACATAAAATTAATTATAAGCCCCGTAACTTTTTTATTTGTTCAATCGTTTAATAAGTAAGCGCTGAAAAGGAGTGGTTATTTTGTGCACAAAAGTAACTCCAGTTTTAAAGGATCATATCGATATGAATCATTCAAATATAAATTTTTTAATTGAACATTATGCAGAGGTAAAAAGATACTGTACGTTTTTGACGAAAAACAAATGGGATGGGGAAGACCTTGCCCAAGAAGCAATTTGCAAAGTTCTTCAAAAGTATAGTGAGAAGGAAATTTGTATAACGCTTCTGTATAAAATTGCTCGAAATCAATGGTTAGATCAAATGAAATCAAAATCCGTTCAAGAAAAGTTAGAACAGCAAAATACATTTGAAGAACCACATGGGAAAATTGCAGATCTGCATGAAATGGTAGGGAAAGTATTGTCTTCGTTAAATGTGCAACAATCTGTAATTTTATTATTGAAAGATGTTTTTCAGTATAGTATCGCGGATATTGCTAAAGTATGTTCGGTATCAGAAGGTGCAGTGAAAGCATCGTTATTTAGGAGTAGAAATAGGCTGAAAACTGTAAGTGAAGAAGGCATTGAAATAGTGGAGTACACGGATGATGTTGAGATCGTTGTAACTTCTATTCGTGAAGAAAGACCTGAATTGTTGACGAAACTTCTCCCAACAATAGACTTTACTAAGTTACCATCAATACAACCGGTGTTATTATTCAGTATGAAAAAACCTTCTTCTTACAGTTGTATGCTTAGTGCGGCATAAAATAGATGGAGGGATTTAATATGAATGCAATTCCTTACGTAGTAGAACAAACGAAATTAGGAGAACGCTCCTATGATATATATTCAAGATTATTAAAAGACCGAATTATTATGATTGGTTCAGAAATTAACGATCAAGTTGCAAGCAGTGTAGTAGCACAATTATTATTTTTAGAAGCGGAAGATGCAGAAAAAGATATATTCCTGTATATCAATAGTCCGGGCGGTTCAACGACAGCGGGATTTGCAATATTAGATACGATGAACCTTATTAAACCAGATGTGCAAACACTTTGTATGGGTTTTGCGGCATCATTTGGTGCGCTTTTACTATTAGCTGGCGCAAAGGGAAAAAGATTTGCGCTCCCTAACAGTGAAATCATGATTCATCAACCTCTCGGCGGTGTAAAAGGGCAAGCAACGGAGATTGAAATTACTGCAAAAAGAATATTAAAGTTAAAACATGATATTAACAAAATCATATCTGATCGAACAGGGCAACCAGTAGAAAAGGTAGCTCATGATACAGAAAGAGATTATTTTATGACGGCAGTAGAAGCGAAGGAATATGGAATTGTTGATGCAGTTATTGAGAAAAAATAACATGAAACAGGCTAGAGAATATGATAAATTCCCTAGCCTGTTTTTGTCATTCTTTTACCCATTCATCAACTAAAGCTTGATTTTTTTTAATCCATTTTCGCGCGGCTTCTTCCGGATCTTTCGTTTTATTTAGCATGACCATTAAAGTACCTAGTTGTTCATCGTTCATTTTCCATTGATCAAAGTATTTTACAATATCCGGATGATCTTTTTCGAAACCTTTACGAACTGAGTAATAAATGTCATCTTTTTCACCATATACTTTCTTAGGGTCTTTTAAATATTTTAAGTCAAATTCTGAAAATCCCCAATGCGGATTCCAAAGCGTAACAGCGATTGGTTTCTTTTTCGTATACGCCTTCTTTAGTTCGCTCATCATCGCAGCTTCTGAAGATTGGACAAGTTTTAATTTTATATCATATGCCTTCATTGCTTTATCCGTTAAATTCATAAGGCTACTACCTGGTTCAATCCCAACAATTTTATTATCTAGCTCATCTTTATGTGCGTTTAAATCTTCTATGCTGTTTATGTTTTTCATATAAGAAGGGACGACTAAACCTAGTCCAGTGCCTTCATACCATTTTGATTTTAAGACAATATCATCTTTATAACGAGCATTTAGCGGTTTATCCGTAACAGGCAGCCATACTTCTAAATTTGCATCGACATCACCACGAGCAACACCAGTCCAAATCGCAGCTTTTTCTAAATACATGAGCTCAACTTTATAGCCTTTTTCTTCTAATAAAACTTTCCACATGTTTGCAGTTGCAATATTTTCTTTCCAACTTGTTACACCAAGTTTAATTTTCCCTTTCGAATTTGCATTTGTTGCATTACATGAAGTGAAAATCATAGTAATAAATAATGCAAGGCATATAAGCCATATTTTCTTTCTCATTGAAACCCTCCTAAGAAACGTTTGCCTCTTTAAATAAATGTATAAGTAAGCATTCTTATTATGAACGGAAACGAAAATTTTAAAGAAAGCTTATGAATGTCATTTTTATGTAATATTTCTTTGTAAAATCGCAACACTATGTAAATAGATGGGTAGAAAAGGAGTAGTGACATGGATAATACAAAGGTACGTGTTGAAAATGTAACAAAAGTATTTGGGAAACATCCGCAAAGAGCGCTTACCTTATTAAAAGAAGGAAAAAGCAAATCCGAAATTTTAAAAGAGACAGGAATGAACGTTGGTGTGAAAAAGGCAACGTTTGAAGTATACACCGGAGAAATTTTCGTTATTATGGGTTTATCCGGTAGCGGGAAATCAACGCTAGTTCGAATGCTAAATCAATTAATCAAACCGACAGCGGGGCATATATACATAGATGGTGAAGACATCGCAACGATGGGAAAAGAAGAGTTACGAAGAGTGAGAAGAACGAAGATGAGCATGGTGTTTCAAAAATTCGCTTTATTTCCGCACCGTACAGTGATACAAAACGTTGCGTACGGGTTAGAAATTCAAGGAGTTCCAGTAGAGGAACGAGAAAATAAGGCGTTAGAATCGCTACAGTTAGTAGGGCTAGATCATCATAAAGATAATTACCCAAGTCAACTTAGTGGTGGTATGCAGCAGCGTGTTGGAATCGCAAGGGCACTAACGAATAATCCAGATGTATTACTAATGGACGAGTCATTTAGTGCATTAGATCCATTAATTCGAAAAGAGATGCAAGATGAATTGTTAGAGCTACAAGATAAAATGGAAAAAACAATTATATTTATTACACACGATTTAGATGAAGCGCTTCGCATTGGAGATCGTATCGCATTAATGAAAGATGGAGAAATCGTTCAAATTGGAACGCCGGAAGAAATTATGATGAGCCCTGCCAATGAATTTGTAGAGAAGTTCGTGGCGGACGTGAATTTAGGAAAAGTAATTACGGCGGAATCTATATTAAAACGACCGGAGACTTTATTAATTGACCGTGGACCTCGTGTCGCACTTCAAATTATGAGGAATGCGGGTGTTTCTACAGTATATGTTGTAAACAAAAAGTATGAGTTCTTAGGTATATTAACCGCAGATGATGCGAGTAAAGCAATGCAAAAACAGTGGCCAATTGCTGATTTATTACTTAACGATATTCCGCACGTTTATTTAGATACTTTACTTGAGGAAACGTATGCAAAAATGGCGGAGATGAAATATCCGTTACCAGTAATTGATGAGAAGAAAAGGCTAAGAGGAATTATTAAACGTGAAAGTGTCATTCAAGCTCTTGCAGGTAACATTGAGGAAGAGGTGAAAGACGATGAATAGTATACCGCGTATTCCATTAGGGGAATGGGTTGATTCATTTGTTGCGAGTTTATATGAGCACTTTGAAGGCTTGTTCCGAGGATTTTCTTATATTATCGGTGGATTCGTTGATTTACTCACTAATTTTTTAATAATAATACCAGCCATATTGATGATTATTATCCTATGCTTCCTCATTTGGTACACAACGAGGAAATTATCTTTAGTCATTTTTACGCTCATTGGATTATTATTTATTTTAAATATTAACTACTGGGCACAAACGATGCAAACATTAGCACTCGTACTTACGTCTGTTATTATTTCAATTATTGTCGGAATTCCAATTGGCATTTTAGCATCTCAAAATGAACGTTTCTCAAAATTTTCAAAACCGACATTAGATTTTATGCAAACAATGCCAGCATTCGTTTATTTAATACCAGCCATTACGTTTTTTGGTGTAGGAGTTGTTCCTGGTATTATTGCTTCCGTTATTTTTGCTATGCCGCCGACAATTCGCTTTACAGACCTAGGGATTAGACAAGTTCCAGAAGATTTAATTGAAGCAGCGAATGCATTTGGATCCACAGCATCACAAAAACTATTTAAAGTACAATTACCGCTGGCAACCGGAACGATTATGGCTGGCGTGAACCAAAGTATTATGCTTTCGTTATCAATGGTTGTAACGGCTTCACTTGTAGGGGCACCAGGACTTGGAGTTGATGTATACCGCTCCGTCACACAAGTAAATATCGGAATGGGATTTGAAGCGGGACTAGCCATTGTTGTCATTGCGATTATATTGGACCGCATTACACAAGGATTTCATCAAAAAAGAAGATAACAAAAAAACACACTTTAGTATACAAAGTGTGTTTTTTTGTTTGAAAAGATCACATACGTACAATAACAGAACCGCCAGCTGGTGCACAAACTTGGTTTTGCTGTTGTTCCATTGATTTAATTAAATGATTATTTTCTTCTATTAATGAGATTAATTTCGCTAATTGGCTTTCAAGACTTGCGATACGCTGCATCATATATTGTGAATCATGATGCAGTGTATTCCTTACGGGATGGGGGGAATAAACATATTGTTGATTTATATTTGGATTCCAATGAGGATGCATTTGAATCGTTCCTCCTTAAATAAATTACTGATCTTTCTTATAGTAAATGCCTATGTATAATTAATGGTTACTTGAAATTTTTTCATTATAAAAGGAGTATGTACAGAAAATGGAAAATGTTATATGTAAAGTTAAAGTACATTTTTTGGAAATATTCAAATGAGATAGTGAATGTATGTAATTTAGGGAGAAATGATGAGAGGAGATGCAATTTTGGCTAAAAATAAAAAAAGAAATGATGCTTTGGCAATAGGTGTCGGTATAGGGATTGTAATCGGTGTATTTCAGGGGTATTTTACAAAAAATTTAGTAATCGGAATTGTGATTGGGATCATAATTCCGATTGCATTTTTGAAGAAAGAATGAGGTGTAAATTTATTTCAAAAATTGCCGTATTAAAAGAAAGAATTTTCGGAATACAAATCCTGTTTTTCCTTTTTTTATGATATTATAAATAAAAAGGATGGTGATGGATATGTCAACTAACAATCAAGTAGAACAAAATTGCTTTATTTGCGAAAAACATAGAGGAAACATTACAGTTCCAGGTGGAGCTATTTACGAAGATGAACTCATTTACGTTGGACATGTCCATTGGGATGCAGAAGAAACATATCTTGGTTATGTAATGATTGATATAAAGAGACATGTACCTGGTCTTGCTGAATTAAATGAAGATGAGGCAAAGGCATTCGGACTTATATCAAGTAGAATAAGTAAAGCGCTAAAAGAAAGCGAAGGTGCAGAACATATTTATACTTTCGTTTCAGGTAATGGTGTACCACATATGCATATGCACATTATACCGCGTTATCCAAATACACCCAAAGAGTTTTGGTCACCGACTGAAATAGCAAATTGGACTGGTGCACCCTATGGAGATTCAGAGAAAATAAAAAAACTATGCGAAAGAATACGAAAGTATATGGTGAATGAGTATGCATACAACAAATAATACACAATATTCATGGGTTGGAAGTAGAGAAATGTGTTTAGACGAAGTTTCAGTCAAGCAATATGGTGATATTGTACTTGGTAAATACGGCGGAAATATAAGTGCCGGAGCAAAAAAGAATGAAGACGGTGCGTTAGTTTGGTCAAATGATGATTGGGAATTTGCAGCTATTTTAGACGGGCATAATAGCGCAGAAAGTGTTGGTTTAGTAGTACATACAATCGAAAAAGAATATGAAAATATAAAGATAATGATGAATGAACCAATTGAAACAGTATTTCGATCAGTTGAAAATCATATACTTACAATTTTTCAATCTTCCTCATTTAAAGAAAAGTGCCAAAAGGTTAAAGGTGAAACAGCTTGCTTAATATGTGTAAGAAAAGAAAATTACATATGGTGGCTATCTATTGGAGACTGTCTAGTTTATGTATTTCATGATGAATTACATAAATTAGGGCAATACGCACTAAATCAACGTCATTTTTATGAATGGATTGGTAATGTAAATACATTTGATTTATCTATTCCATGCTATTCATCAGGAATTCGTGAATTACGTACTGAAAAGAATCTAATTGTAATGGTGACAGATGGTGTATTGGAATGTGGGGAACGACGATATGAAACACCTGTAAATGTGTATAATGCTATGAATAGAAATGATAAAACACTTAAAGAAAATATTCACAATGTTTTAGAACACGTGCATCATCAGTTGGGACGTGATAGTGCGACAATTATTAGTTGGGACGTTGAAAATAAAAGGAATGCTACGTATCCGAGTGATCAGCCTGAGAAAAGGTAAAGGAGGAGTCCTTTCTGCTTCTTTTGAAAAAAATTGTCTTATCGTCCACTTTATTTTAAATAATTCAATGAAGTAATAGGGGGAATGGAAATGAGAACCTATACGTTTTGGATTATAATTTTTGTTTTTTGTATAGCTGTCTATTTTTTTGATAAGTTTTTAAGAAAAAAATTGAATATGCCAAAGAGAGGTTTTTGGGGATATAATAAACATGTAAATAGTTTACATAAAAAATTGGAAATAGGACTACTTTTTATTTATTTAATAACTAGTTTTATTTTTATCTTTAAATTCGAAAGTGTTAATATTGCTTATGTCATTTTCACTTATTTAGGGGGTACGTTAATCTTAAGAGCATTGATGGAATGGAAGTATGATAGAGAATCGAAAGAATATATATTTTCGATAATCGGGGTATTCACGTTTATTTTTATGACTTCAATACTATTTTACTTCTTTCCATCTGCTGCATAATAAAAATGATTATTGATGGTACAAATAATGAAATCATGAGGTAAATAATAACCATTTATCTGTTCGATGATAAATGGTTATTATTTACGTTAAAGTTACATCTTCTTAAAACTCTTCAAAACAAGAAACTCCCACAATCTCCACGGAAGAATTT
Organism: Bacillus sp. NPDC057893; assembly: GCF_042796455.1. Taxonomy (NCBI): domain Bacteria; kingdom Bacillati; phylum Bacillota; class Bacilli; order Caryophanales; family Bacillaceae; genus Bacillus; species Bacillus sp. NPDC057893. The sequence continues at coordinate 348,450 of NZ_JBHVNG010000004.1, forward strand.
TCTTCGCAAAGATCATAAATTTGACACCTTTTCCAATTGGATACCGTAATGTAGTACGTTTCGCTTCGGCAATCTCAACGATTTTATTGGCAATATCTATCGGATTACCAAATGTATCGCTACCGCTATTAATATGTTTTTGTATTTTATCCATATATTCTTTGTAAGGAGAGGTAGTATCAGATTTGTTTTCAGCTAGTTGTTTACCAACTTCCCATATGTTCGTGTTATAAGAACCTGGTTCAATTAAGGCAACGTCTATTCCAAAAGGTTTTACTTCTAAGCGAAGTGATTCACTCCAGCCCTCTAATGCATATTTTGAAGAAACGTAAGGGGATAGACCAGGGAATCCAACTTGGCCACTAATGCTGCTTATATTAATGATTTTTCCACTTTTCTGCTCTCTCATATATGGTAAGACAAGTTGAGTGATTGATATAGCTCCGAAAAGATTCGTTTCAAATTGTTTACGGTATTCCTCTACTGGAATTTCTTCTACAAAACCACCGTTTGCATATCCAGCATTGTTGATGAGAAGGTCTACTCTGTTTATTTCTTCTAAAAATAATTGGAAGCTATGTATAGAACTCTGGTCTGTTACATCTAATTGTTGCACTTTAATATTTTGTTGTAAGTTAATTTTAGTAGCTTGAGATATTAAGTCTACTTGTTTTTCAAGATTTCGCATTGTAGCAATGACAAAATAGTCTTTTTTTGCAAGCTCAAGTGTCGTTAAAAATCCGAATCCACTTGATGCTCCTGTAATAATCGCGATTTTTTTATTCATTGTTCGCTCGCTTTCTTTTTCTTTTATCATAACGAGTTATAAAGAGAAAATCTATTTATTGTATAAAGATATTTGATATAATTGAAAATAATTATCAATTAAATTTTGATTTTCACATAAAAGGAGTGTGGGTTTCATGGAGACTAACGGTTTTCATGATATTTTTCATAAATATTTTTATGGTTTACAAGTTGTAGAGGAAAGACATATGAATGTTCCAAAAACAATAGGTATGGGTGAAATACGAAGATGGACTTCATTTTCAGGTATGGAAATTGTGTTATCAAATTATCAATTTCATAATAACCATCGCATCCAGTTTGCATCTGATGCAGCAATGGTGGAGCTTAATTTTTGTTTACAAGGGTTCGGAGGAGTGCAAGTTGGTCATTCTTCGTATGAATTAATGACTGGAAATAGCTATTTATATTTTATGAATGATTTTGATGTAGTATTTGAATATGAAAAAGAAACGCCTCTATATTCATTAGCGATTGGGATTCCTGTACAATTGTTTAATCATTTCATGATGAATAATGCTATTGAAAAAAGTCTTGATTTTCATTCTATATTAGGAAATCAATCTTTTAAAAAATTTCAAAATCCAATTGATTCTATAACATCTAATCTTATTAAGAGAATGATAGAGCATCCCCCAAAGGATCGTATTAGTCAACTAGAATTAGAAAGTAAAGCGCTCGAATTGCTTTCTATACATTTGGGGAGAGTGTTGCTTAGTGATTGTGACGCAAATAAAAGGAGTCAATTATCAAAACAGGATTTGAATAAAATAAAACAGGCTGAAGAAATTTTACTTCAACGAATGGAATCACCCCCATCATTATTAGAATTAGCTAAAATAGTAGAGTTAAATGATTATAAATTAAAAATTGGGTTTAAAGAATTATTTGGGATGTCCACATTTGCATATTTACGAGAAAAGCGTATGGAACATGCGATAGATTTACTGCGTTCGGGAAATAGTAATGTGACCGAAACGGCATTTGCAGTTGGATACAATAATGTCAGTCATTTTTCAGAGTTATTTCGTAAAAAGTATGGAATGAATCCATCAGAACTTTTACGTATTTATTAACGTAAAACAGGAATAATCCGCTATACCGTAAATTCCTCCGTCATTTGGTAGTTGCTTTTTGTAATGGTCATTATAATTATAAACAACATCCAATTGGAAATAACTTTTTATGGAGGAATTTAAATGAAAGAACGGAATGAAAGTCATTTTTGGATATTTGTATTAACAGGAATGTTTCTTATTATAACAACGACCGGATTTGCTCGTATGGCATATGGAATTATATTTCCATTTATGCAAGAAGGACTCCATTTATCTACAGCTCAAGCAGGTATGTTAGGAACTATACTCTTTTTAGGGTATTTATTAACAGTCGGAACATCTGGAATACTTACTATCCGTTTTGGAGCAAAATCAGTTTTATTAATAGGAAGTTGGCTCGTCGTTATAAGTTTAATAGGATTAGCATTTGTTTCCTCATTTTGGATAGCCTCTATTTGTATGTTATGTGCTGGGGCTGGTAGTGCCCTTGTATATACACCACTTATGTCAATGACAGTAGGATGGTTTCCAGATAAAAGAGGAACCGTAATGGGGATTTTATTGAGCGGTGCTGGCATAGGCATGTTATTTAGTGGAATAATTGTTCCTTATGTAGTACGTATATTTCCAGATTATAGTTGGCGTGGTGCATGGTTTTTGTTTGGTATTATTACATGTATCGTTGTATTCGTCACTTCAATTGTTTTGAAAAATCCAGAAGTTACTGAAGATGAGGGGGAAAGGAATAATAAGTCGTTTTTATGGAAAACGAAAGAGCTATACATCATTGCATGGATGTATTTTATTGTGGGCGTTGTTTATTTAATTCCAAATTTATATCAAACTAGTTTTATGATTAATAATGGTATTGCGGCATCAATTTCGGGAACTGTTTATGCGATTGCAGGAATGTTTTCAATCATAGGAGCTCCTGTCTGGGGATTGATTTCGGATCGGATTGGTATAAAGAAGACCTTATGTATTGCACTTTTATTAGCTGTAATAGGTGATATGATTCCAATTATATTTGGACATATCATTGGCTTTATCATATCGGCAATTATTTGGGGTTCCAGCCTCGGAGGTATCCTTTTATTAATTCAAGTTGCGGCATCAAAGCAAGTATCTCCGAAATATGTCTCAATGGCAATTAGTTTTATATCCGTTTTCTATGCAGTTGGTCAAATGATTGGACCAGGACTTGCAGGATGGATTATCGGGGAAAGTGGTTATACAACAGCTTATGGATTAGGTGCTTTCGGTTTCTTTATGTGCATATGTTTGGGATTAAGGCTAAAAAGAGGGGATCTGGCAAACTCAGCGTATATAGAGAAGTGAGTATTGTCTTGAAATGAATCTTTTTAACGGGGGGAAGCAAAGTGTTCCATGTTAAAGACGTATTAGCAGATCAGTTATTAGCAAATGCGAATGATCCCAGTTGGTATATTCCATTTTCAGATGCAGTTAAGGATTTATCTGAGAGAGAAGCTTTTTGGAAACCGAATGAAGAGTGTAATAGTATAGCTGAAATTGTACAACATTTACTGTATTGGAATACAACGTGGCAAACTAGGTACAAAGAATCAAATGTTAATGCTGTGCCCGCTATTGGTGATAATAACAAAAGTTTTATGCTATCAGATAATCAAACATTTGAAGAGTTAAGAGAAAAACTATTAGAGAAACTGTTACAATGGCAAAGTCTCATAAATGAAGACAAGGTTGAAAGTGATGTAATTGGATTTCCTGTATCTGCGAAGTGGTGGGAAGTATTAGCTAATGTAACGACTCATAACGCGTATCACATTGGTCAAATTATTTACATTCGGAAATTACAGAAGAGTTTTGATAATGAATAAGATAATAATTCTCAAATTAGGTGAACAAAAGTGGACAAAACGAGACAGATGTCTCATTTTGTCCACTTTTTTATTATGAAAGAAAAGAGAAAACCTATTAAATCAGGGATTAGAATTTGGCACAGTACTTGCAATATAAAAGATGAACAAGAAAATAGGAGGGCTGGACATGTTAAAAACAACTGAAAGTAAAGGGAATGAAATTACGAAAGAACAAGCTCGTTGGATGTATGAAAAAATGTTAGAGATTCGTAAGTTTGAAGACAAGGTGCATGAATTGTTAGCGCAAGGCGTTCTGCCAGGTTTCGTTCATTTATACGCTGGTGAAGAAGCAGTAGCAGTTGGTGTATGTGCCCACTTAACAGATAGTGACAGTATTACAAGTACGCATAGAGGTCACGGCCATTGTATCGCAAAAGGTTGTGATTTAAATGGCATGATGGCCGAACTTTTTGGGAAAGCGACAGGGTTATGTAAAGGTAAAGGTGGTTCAATGCATATTGCCGATTTAGATAAAGGAATGCTTGGTGCGAATGGGATTGTAGGCGGAGGTTTTCCACTTGCTTGCGGTTCAGCATTAACAGCTAAATATAAAGGAACGAAAGATGTAAGTGTTTGCTTCTTCGGTGACGGAGCAAATAATGAAGGAACATTCCATGAAGGGGTTAATTTAGCAGCGATTTGGAAGTTACCAGTTATTTTTATCGCAGAAAATAACGGTTACGGTGAAGCAACAACATTTGAATATGCGTCAAGTTGTGATTCCATTGCAGATCGAGCGAAAGCTTACAATATTCCAGGTGTTCAAGTAGATGGAAAAGATTTACTTGCAGTGTATAAAGCGGCGGAAGAAGCAGTAGAACGTGCGCGTAATGGCGGTGGTCCAACAATAATTGAATGTATGACATATCGTAATTACGGTCATTTCGAAGGTGAAGCGCAAACGTATAAAACTTCAGAAGAAAAAGAAGAACATTTAAATGAAAAAGATGCGATTGTGAATTTCCGTAAGCATTTAATTCATGAAGCTTTATTAACAGAATCTGAACTTGTGGATATGGAAAAGGCAGTAGATGAAGCAGTGCAACAATCAATTGAATTTAGTGAAAATAGTCCATATCCGGAAGATGAAGAATTATTAAAAGATGTATACGTTTCTTACAAATAAGAGGAGGGTGAAAAATAATGACTAGAACAGTAAGTATGTCAACGGCAATTAATGAAGCGATGAAAATATCAATGCGTCGTGATGAAAATGTAATTTTAATCGGAGAAGATGTTGCAGGCGGTGCACAAGTGGATCACTTGCAAGATGATGAAGCATGGGGCGGTGTACTCGGTGTTACGAAAGGACTTGTACAAGAATTTGGCCGAAATCGTATTTTAGATACTCCAATTTCAGAAGCGGGTTATATGGGAGCGGCGATGGCAGCTGCGGCAACAGGTTTACGTCCGATAGCTGAATTAATGTTTAATGATTTTATCGGAAGTTGTCTTGATCAAGTATTAAACCAAGGTGCAAAGTTCCGCTATATGTTCGGTGGTAAAGCGAAAGTGCCAGTTACAGTACGTACGATGCACGGTGCTGGATTTAGCGCAGCGGCACAGCATTCACAAAGTTTATATGCGTTATTTACGAGCATTCCAGGTATAAAAGTTGTCGTTCCTTCCACTCCTTATGACGCAAAAGGCTTATTATTAGCGGCAATTGAAGATGACGACCCAGTAATCTTCTTTGAAGATAAAACACTTTACAATATGAAAGGCGAAGTACCAGAAGAGTACTATACAATTCCTTTAGGAAAAGCAGATATTAAACGTGAAGGTTCTGATGTAACAATCGTTGCAATTGGAAAACAAGTTCATACAGCACTTGCAGCTGCAAAGCAATTATCGGAAAAAGGACTCGAAGTAGAAGTAATCGATCCACGTTCTTTATCACCGCTGGATGAAGATACGATTTTAGCATCTATTGAAAAGACGAATCGCCTGATTGTTATTGACGAAGCAAATCCAAGATGTAGTATCGCAACAGATATTGCGGCAATTGTAGCGGATAAAGGATTCGATTTGTTAGATGCACCTATTAAACGAATTACAGCACCACATACACCAGTTCCGTTTTCGCCACCACTTGAAAAGTTATATTTACCAACGCCGGAGAGAGTAATTGAAACTGTATCAGAAATGATCGGAGACCAATCTTTATTACATGTGTAATAAAACGATGAGAAGGGAGAGAGAAACATGGCTGTAGAAGTTGTAATGCCGAAGTTAGGTATGGCGATGAAAGAAGGTATTATTACGAGCTGGAATATTAAAGCAGGTGATAATGTAGAAAAAGGTGAACTAATTGCTAGTATTAACTCGGAAAAAATCGAAACTGAAATAGAAGCACCAGCTGATGGAACTGTTCTTGATATAGCTGTAAGTGAAGATGAGGGAGTGCCGCCGGGTACTGTAATTTGCTACATCGGTAAACCGGACGAAAAAGTAGAAGTTCATGAAAACATACATGTTGTAGAAGAAAAAACATCTAATCCAGAACCTAAAAAGGTACAACATCCAGAACCATATGCGATAGATGTGACGAAGCAAAGAGTTAAAATATCTCCAGTAGCAAAGAAAATTGCAAAAACTGAAAATCTCGATATTAGATCATTAATTGGTACAGGACCTGGCGGAAGAATTACAAAGGTAGATGTATTAAAGGCGCTTGAAGAAAGAGTAGCAATTCCAGAAGTACTTGAACAAGAAGAAAGTAAAGTCATTCCTATTACTGGTATGCGTAAAGCGATCGCAACTCGAATGCATGCAAGCCTGCAAAATAGTGCGCAATTAACATTAACGATGAAAGTAGATGTTACAGATTTAGTAGCTTTACATAAAAATATGGCTGACATTGTACAAAAGCGATATGACAATAAACTAACCATTACAGATTTTGTTTCTCGTGCGGTTGTATTAGCACTTCAGGAGCATAAAGAAATGAATAGTGCTTATATAAATGATACAATTCATCAATTTGAGCATGTGCATTTAGGAATGGCAGTAGCGTTAGAAAATGGATTAGTCGTTCCAGCTATTCGCCTTGCAAATAATTTATCTTTAGTAGAGTTATCTAAAGAAATTAAAAAAGCTGCACAAAAAGCAAGAGAAGGTAGTTTAAGTAGTGATGATATGCAAGGAACGACATTTACAATTAGTAATTTAGGAAGCTTTGGAATTGAATACTTCACACCGGTATTAAATACACCTGAATCTGGTATTTTAGGTGTCGGCGCAATTCAACACGTTCCAGTATATAAAGGGGAAGAATTACAAAAAGGAAGCATGTTACCATTAAGTTTAACATTCGATCATCGTGTATTAGATGGTGCACCAGCAGCTGCATTTTTACGCACAATTAAACAATATTTAGAAGAACCTGTAACAATTCTTCTATAAAAAGAAGGTGAGAAAATGAGTAAATTAGTTGTAATTGGGGGCGGACCAGCTGGCTATGTAGCAGCAATCACTGCTGCTCAAAATGGTAAAGAAGTTGTTCTTATTGATGAAGCTGACCTTGGTGGAACGTGTTTAAATGTCGGGTGTATGCCTACGAAATCATTGTTAGAGAGTGCTGAAGTATACGATATTGTTAATTATGCGAATCGTTTTGGAGTATTAGTAGATAAGCAGAATGTATCAATTGATTGGAAACAAATATAGACGAGAAAATCACAAATCGTTACGCAGCTCGTCCAAGGTATACAATATTTAATGAAGAAAAACAAAATTAAAGTAATAAAAGGTAAGGCGGAATTTGAAACGGATCATCGCTTGCACGTATTACAAGGCGGCAAAGAAGAAATAGTAGATGGGGATCAATTTATTATCGCGGTTGGGTCGGAACCGATCGAACTGTCGTTTGCTCCATTTGATAGGAAATGGATTTTAAATAGTAGCCATGTAATGTCTCTTGAAAACATACCAGCTTCATTACTTATCGTTGGCGGTGGTGTAATAGGTTGTGAATTTGCAAGTATATATAGTCGCCTTGGAACGAAAGTAACGATTGTTGAAATGGCACCGCAATTACTACCTGGTGAAGATGAAGATATCGCAAGCATTTTAAGAGAAAAACTAGAAAATGACGGCGTAGAAATTTTCACAGGGGCAGCTTTAAAAGGATTAAATAATCATAAAAAGCAAGCGATGTTTGAATATAAAGATAGTATTCATGAAATATCTCCAGAGTATGTTCTTGTATCTGTCGGCAGAAAACCACGTGTGCAACAATTAGGTTTAGAAAAGGCAGGAGTTCAATTTTCAAATAAAGGGATTACTGTAAATGAGCATATGCAAACGAATGTACCACATATTTATGCTGCGGGTGATATTATTGGGGGTATTCAACTTGCTCACGTGGCTTTCCATGAAGGAACGACGGCAGCATTACACGCGTGCGGAGAAGCTGCGAAAGTAAATTATCATGCTGTACCACGTTGTATTTATACAAGTCCAGAAATTGCAAGTGTCGGTTTAACCGAAAAAGGAGCAAGTGAGCAATATGGTGATAATTCCCATTTACAGCTAATGGAAAAGCTCTTATTATAGGAGAACAAACGGGTAAAGTAAAGGTCATTGTGGAGTCTAAATATCAAGAAATTGTAGGAATCTCTATTATTGGTCCTCGTGCAACGGAATTAATTGGACAAGGAACGGTTATGATTCATACAGAAGTAACTGCTGATATAATGAGAGATTATATTGCAGCGCATCCTACTTTATCTGAAGCAATCCATGAAGCATTATTGCAGGCGGTAGGACATGCTGTGCATGCTTGAATGTGAAAAGGCCAGTCTTAAATTGACTGGTCTTTCTAGTGTTCAATGCAATATTTATAAAAGAACTATAACTTTTAGTGCTTTCGATAAACTTCAAGTAACTTTTACAGGAGTGACGAAATGTTCTATACCGGAAAATTTTGAAGGTGCTTGGTGGCTATACCATGAAATAGAGCTTACTGAAGATGGTCTCGAACTGGGTGTTTTATTTGATTGTCCATTTAGAGAAGTGAAGATTTGTGCAAAGGATGTATTGCTTGAGAAAAAATGACTTAGATACATGTATATTAACTAATAATAAAGGGAGTCTCTGTAGATGATATTTACAAGTTCGATAATAAAAAAAACAGTCATTAAAGACTGTTTTTTTATTTTGATGCTAGATTATCAAGCTTCCAATATGTATTTGTTAATGGAGCAACTTTACTATCTATGTACAAATACATATTATTTAAATCTTTTGGTGAAGTTTTCATATTAAATAAAATGTCGGTAGTTAAAGAGAACTCAGATGGAACTTTTTCAGCGTTCTCATTTTGTATAAATTCACCTTCGTATTTTTCACCAGTTTTTTCATCTTTTATGAAATATTTTATTTCTGTAAGATCTATTGTTTGTCCGTCAGCACGAGCGTTATTAATTGTAACACGAGCTGTAAGGCGCCACTCTTTGTCTATTTTTTTAAATTTTGCATTTTCAACTGTTGCTCTATAGTATCCGTTTTTAAATATCTCCCCATAGTGCATTGCATTCTTTTCGAGAGCGCTCTTTTCTTGTTTTGGTGTACCACTTCCATTACATCCTGCCATTATCCCTGTAAATAATAATGCTGTACAAGTTACTTTAATTAAAGATTTCATAGTAATTCCTTTCTGTATTAAAAAGTAAAACATAGGAATAATTTTACATCACCAGGAAAATAAATAGAAGTTTTTTTATGGAATATGCAAATGTGCATATATCCGGTATTAAAATTGATGAAATAGAAAGAGAGAAAAAACTCGCATAAAGCTGGGAAAATAAGAATTGAAAATATTGTAAAACGGAAGAAACGTGCATATAATTAACATAAAGTTTAAGTTTCTGAATCTTCAATAACGGTGGTGAAAACATGTTTACTGAAGAACGTCGAGAGAACATTTTAGATCTGCTTAAGAAAGATGGAAGAGTAATCGCAAAGGATCTTGCGGAAAGGTTCGATATGTCTATCGATTCTATAAGAAGAGATCTGTCAATAATGGAGAAAGATGGTTTATTAAAAAGAACGCACGGAGGTGCCATTGAACTTGCTCGAGTGAGAAACTTAACTGCGGAACCATCTAAACGTTATAGTGAAGGTACAATATACGAGGAAGCAATTGCAAAAATGGCTGCTTCGTATATAAAAGAAGGTGATTCAATTTTTATTGGCGGGGCTTCTATCCATTATGCAATGCTAAAATATTTACCTGAAATATCATTTACAGTTATCACGAATTCTATAGAAATAGCTAGTCAACTAAGGAAAGATAAAGATGTTGATACGTATTTAATAGGTGGTAAGGTAAAGCCTTCTGGGAATATTACAGATACACTTGCTTCCGAAGCGATTAGTAGTTTTACTATTGATATTTATTTTTCTACAGGTGGTGGCATTTCATTAAATGGTATAAGTACCTCAACACCGGAGGTTGCTCATTTCGGAAAAACAGTAAGCAAAATTGCTCGAAGAAATATTTGTTTAGCACCCCATAATAAACTTGGAATTGATTGTTTTATAAAAGGGGAATCCCTTAAAGAAATTGATCTGATTATAACAGATGAAGAAGCTCATAAAGAAGTAATTCAAGAGTTTGAGAAGCAGGATAAAAAAATGGTAATAGCCCAATCTACTGAATAACAAAGGAGTTTGCAATGATTATAAAAGAGCAAGAGTTTTATAAAAATGGACTAGATTATACAATTCGATCTGCAACTTTCCAAGATGCAGATCAGTTATCGGAAATACGAGTACAGATTGATGGAGAAACTGAAAATATGGATAGAGAGGCCGGAGAGGGATTTATAGATACGGAAGGGTTTCAAAAAATAATCAAAACTGATAGTGAAAAAATGAAAAATCTCTTTTTAGTTGCAGAAGTGCACAATCGAATCGTTGGATTTTCAAGATGTGAAGGCTCGGACTTAAAGAGATTGTCTCATAAAGTAGAGTTTGGCGTTTGTATTTTAAAAGAGTTTTGGGGATATGGGATTGGCGAAAATCTTTTACAAGAATCTATCAATTGGACTGATGCAAATGAAGTGAAAAAGATAGCGCTACAAGTGTTAGAAACAAACGAAAAAGCAATTCAGCTTTATAAAAAATTAGGTTTTGAAGTAGAAGGCGTTCTGAAAAATGATAAGAGGCTGTCGGACGGTAAGTATTACAATACGGTTGTAATGGGTAGGGTGAATAGTACTTTTCATAAAAGAGGTGAAGAAGTATGTTTTACAGAAGGAAATACTATATAGTGAAAAACGAATTCGTTGAAATATTTAATAATCATTTCAATGATACAAATTTACCAAATCAATTAAAGTACGGTTCTCGTTTAATAGGGCGCTGGATGAAAGATAATAATGATGGTACGACTGAAATATTTACAATATGGGAATATGATAGTTATGAAGATTATGTAGAAATCGAAACGAAAATTAGAAATGATAAAATGCACGGTAAAAAAATATATGATTGGTATGAAAGGAATGGTGGGAAAGAATATGTTTTACAGGAGTACATATTGGAGATGAGAAATGAGGAGTTAATATGTACTGTAAAGCAATAGAGGAGTGAAGTGTAGTGGAAATTAAAACAAAATTATTTGTTAGTTTAGCATCTACTATTTTATTTATCGTTGCGGTGGTGATATTCTTTTTTAATGATAATCCGATAAAGTGGTTTTGGGTCTGTATTTTACTAGGATCAGTTATACAAAATATAGTTCTACTAAAAAGGCATTCAGAATCGCATTAAGATATTCGAATTACTAACATATTTGTGTCGTCTTTCCAGTTTTATTGAAAACGCTTTTATCCAGTTTTATTATAAGGATATGTTTTTATAAATCTCCAAAACAATTAAAGGGGAGATGATACAATGTTAGCTTCATCGTATTACTTACATACATGGAAAAAGTTTGTGGATGAAGGTGTACTCGATTCAGGCCGGATAAATAAAAGAATTTCAGAGTCATGGCATCGCTGCAAACAAGCAAATGTAAATCCTCATATGAGTAAAGGTCAGAACATTTTGACTTCTGATGTTTTTCAAAATCAAAAACAAAGGAGTGAAATTTTTCTTGATATAGCATTACCTCACTTACAAAATATGAATAAAACAATAGATGAACTACAGATGATGGCACTATTAATTGATCCAGATGGATATGTACTTTCATTAAGTGGCAATAAACAAACGTTAAAACGAGCGAAACACATTAATTTCATTGAAGGTGTGAAATGGACTGAAGCTGCGGTTGGGACGAATGCTATTGGTACAGCGTTAGAAATTGAAGAGGCTATTATGATAAGTGGCACAGAGCATTACTCTGTCGCATCTCATAGCTGGAGCTGTGCGGCCGCTCCCATTCATAACGATGATGGGAAATTAATTGGTGTTCTAGATTTCTCCTGTCCAATTGAGTTTTCACATCCATATATGATCGGTATGGTAACTTCGATTGCACATGCGATTGAACGCGAATGTAGTATTCGAGTACATCAAAATGAACTTCACTTAATTCACCGTTTTTTAGATGTAATTGATAGTGATGAACAAGTAGTTATTTGTAATCATCGTGATGTTATCGTTTCAGCAAGCAAAAGAGTTCGTGAGCGAATATCTAATTGGTCACGAATGAAACTTGAAGATTTATTGCAAAATGGATTGAAAATCAAATTAGAAGTACCAGTATATAGTAATGATAGATTAATTGGGAAATGTATTTATGTAAAGGAGCATAAACAAACGAATTTTTATTCTACTTTCCCATTAATAAAAGGGATTTCTTTTCCAGGAGTTATTGGGACAAGCAACGCATTTCAACATACATTAGAAGAAATTAAGCTTGTTTCACCGACTGATGCTAGTGTATACGTATGTGGTGAAACAGGTGTAGGGAAAGAATATGTAGCGAGAGCGATTCATGAAAATAGTCCAAGAAAAAATGGTCCTTTTATAGCTGTTAACTGCGGTTCATTGCCGAAAGAATTAATGGAAAGTGAATTATTTGGTTATGCTGAAGGAGCGTTTACAGGTGCACGGCGCCAAGGATATAAAGGGAAATTCGAACAAGCGGACGGAGGGACAATATTTTTAGATGAAATTGGTGAAGTACCGCCAGAGATGCAAGTAGCATTATTGCGTGTTTTACAAGAACGGACAGTAACCCCAATTGGCAGTTCAAAAGAGGTACCGCTAAATATTCGTATTATTACTGCGACACATAAAGATTTACTGAGATTAGTAGAAGCAGGGAAATTCCGTCAAGATTTATATTATCGTTTACATGTGTATCCGCTATATGTTCCATCGTTAATGGAAAGAAAAGAGGATATTCCGTACTTCATACAACATTTTTGTGAACGAAAGAATTGGAATGTTGTATTTCCAAAGAGTATTTGTAATCAATTTTCACAACATGCATGGCCCGGAAATATTCGGGAATTATTAAATGTATTAGAACGTATTTACATTTTGTCGCAAGGACGGGAAATATGCGAAAAACAAATCTCTTTTTTATTACAAACTATGATGGGAAATCAACATCAACTTGCATTGCAAGTAGAAAATAAAACGGAGCATACATTAAATTTCCGTGAAAAAATACAACGTGATAGTATGATTGAAGCGCTAGAAAAGACGAATGGAAATGTTTCGTTAGCTGCAAAACTATTAGATGTGCCACGCAGTACATTTTATAAACGTATGCAAAAATTTAGGCTATAAAAGTAGATTTTTGTAATCTACTTTTTCTTTGTGGGCTCACGTTCTGTCGGAATGTGCGCTTGCCAGGGAAATAATAGAATTATTAGAAAGAAGATTTCCTGAAGGGGGTTAGCGTGTGAAGTATATTGAAATTGGTATCGGAAATAGGTGGTTCGTTCGAACGGAAACTGAAAATAAAGATGGAACTGAATTTGAGGAACGAGGAATTATAAAACCAATTTATTTTGAGTCTTTATACGTACGCATTTGGCTTCGGAAAACGTGTTTTATTTTTGATACGAAAGAGGGCTTTAAGAAAGTAAGAAAAAGTAGAGCTGAGTATAAGTTTATTGTTGGAATGGTGAGTAGGTTAAAACAATAGAATCAAATAGGGGGTGTTTTTATGATTAGAATTACCACATTCATACTCGCTATTATTATAATGGGCTATTCTATTTACAGTTGGGATGATGACTCGAAGCAAAGTATGCTTATTTTGCAATTATTGTTAGGATTTATGCTTGCTGGTATGGGGATACAAAACGTTAAGAAGGAGGAAAAAGAGAATAAAAATATGGGGTTGTTGTTTTTACTTACATCGCTATTTTGTATCATTGTATCGTTAATAAAATATTTAAAATAAACTGTCACTTAACATGTTGAGTAACAGTTTATTTTTTTGAAGTTTTCTCATTAAAAATATTAGTTGCTGTTTGGTACATTTCTTTATCAATACAAAATCTTTCTGTTATCCAATAAGCAAGTTCAGAAGAGGTAAGGCTATGTTCTTTTTTCTTACCTTGGAAATATCGTTTTAAAACATTATCATTAATAGAAGTTGGAATGCCATCGATATAACCGAAAATCTGAATTTTCTTTAATACAGGAGAAGAATTCCAGTCATTAGACTTTTTAATGAGTTCTTTCATACTTGTTAAATGTATTGGCTCTGTATTTAAGATTTTTGCTGGACCTGGATCTCTAGTAATTTCAATCCTATTATTTGAAACTTCATAAGAAAAAGTCTCTCTTACATTACTTACTTGAAATGATTCATACAGTGGATAAGCTTGGAATAAAGGTGCACAGTAACCAACATCAACGTAGTAAGGCTGCTCTAAGTTAACGCGTAAGCATAAGTGTCCGGGATTCATATACAAATAATGAACGTCAAAACCAAGGTTTGATAATAACCAATGGAATCCAATCGAGCACGTCCAACAAGTACCCCCCAGACCTTTTGTTGTAATACGGTTTATGTATGTCTCAATGGAAGGAAAATAATTACTTGTTTCATTACCTTTTTCCCAGTCAATTATTTTAGTAAGAGTTTCCCACTTTACTTTCTCTTGATGAGCTTTAACAAGTTCATTTAAAAAATTTAAACTTACAGGCTTTTTTGTAACGGATAAAAACGATAGAAACTGATTTGTTGGTTTCTCTTGTGACATTTGATCTTCCTTTCTTTATAGAAGTTGATATTAATAATATTATATAATAATTGTTAGAAAATACAGTTATTTATTGTGGAGGGAGAAAATCAAATGCCAATGTCATTATATTATAAAAGACTTCGTGAAAAATTAGGATCTGAACTTATTTTTATGCCGAGTATAGCTGCTGTTATTAAAAACGAGCAAGGGGAAATCTTATTCCAATATCCTGGAGGAGAACACTGGAGTTTGCCAGCAGGGGCAATCGAACCAGGAGAAACACCAGAAGAAGCGGTTGTTAGAGAAGTGTGGGAAGAAACAGGATTAAAAATAAAAGTAAAAAAAGAAAAAGGGGTATTTGGAGGGAAAGAGTTTCGTCATACATATTCGAATGGGGATCAAGTAGAGTATATTGTTGTTGTATTTGAGTGTGAAATTATCGGAGGTGGGTTAAAAGCAGTTGATGGAGAATCTGTAGAACTAAAATATTTCCCTTTATCTGAAAAGCCACCTCTAGCATTACCGTATCCCAATAAAATATTTTTATAGATGTAAAATAGCACACCTTATGAATAAATGGTGTGCTATTTATATAGACCTGTCGTATACATCACTGTCAATGTATGTACAACTTCTTCTAAGTTTAGCTCTTTATCATTTTGTACGATTTTCCAAAGAAACGTTTCATTCATCGCGAACCAACCACGTGCTACAATCTCTTTATTTAATTCAGGCTGCGCCAATCCACCTTCTTGAGAGTAAGTAATATCCTGTGTAATACTTTTTATAAAGCGTTCACGAATCTCATCCCATTTTTGACTTATCTCTCTTGATAATCCTATTGCTTCTTCGACAACTTGCAAAATATCCCGTTCTTCTTCCGCTAATTGTAAGAATGCTCTAACTTGACTTTGAATCATATCACATGCTTCTAACTTTGTTTGAGGGGAAAAGGAGCGATCTGCAATATCATAAAAGCGATTCATCACACCTTCCATCAAAATAATGAGGAGAGCATCTTTGTTTTTAAAATATACATATGCTGTTCCATAACCAGTTTCTGCATGTTTAATAATTTGCGTGATTGTAGTTTTCTGAAATCCGTTTTTTATAAAAATAGTATAACCGGAATGTAATAGTTTCTTTTTTGTTTCTAAGGAGCGGTGTTTTCTTGTTGAAAGAGTAGAATTTTTCAAGGAATCACCTCTTTATACTGAAATATCTGAAAATATAATTGTATTGTAAAAGAAGTTCGTATATAAAGTCAACTGACATAATATCATTGACGTTATATCAATTTAAGTGATATATTTCAATTAGTTAGAATAAAAAGAAAATTAAAAGAAGGTGACACCATGTATAAAGAACCATTTCAACCAACTTATGAGTATGCGCTTGAATGTGATAAACATGATGAACTGAAAGATTTTCAATCTGAATTTTATAAAAAAGAAGGAACAATATATTTAGATGGTAACTCTTTAGGGTTACTTTCAAAAAGAGCAGAGAAATCGTTACTTACCTTGCTAGATTCATGGAAAGAGTTTGGGATTGATGGATGGACTGAAGGTGAGCATCCGTGGTTTTTCCTTTCGGAGAAATTGGGTGAATTGACAGCACCTCTTATTGGGGCTTTACCGGAAGAAACGATTGTAACCGGTTCCACGACTGCGAATATACATCAAGTTATTGCGACTTTTTATGAGCCAAAAGGAATACGAACAAAAATTCTTGCGGATGAATTAACTTTTCCGTCAGATATTTATGCACTTCAGAGTCAAATTCGTTTAAAAGGCTTAGATCCAGATGAGCATTTAGTACGAGTGAAAAGCCGAGATGGAAGAACACTTTCTGAAGATGATATTATTCATGCGATGACCGATGATATCGCTTTAATATTATTGCCTTCTGTACTATATAGGAGTGGACAAATTCTTGATATGAAGCGATTAACAGCTGAAGCTCATAAACGTGGTATTCATATCGGTTTTGACTTATGTCATTCAATCGGTTCTATTCCGCATCATTTTAACGAATGGGATGTAGATTTCGCTGTATGGTGTAATTATAAATATTTAAATGCAGGTCCTGGTGGTGTTGCAGGTTTATATGTGAATAAAAAACATTTTGATAGACTTCCAGGATTATCTGGTTGGTTTAGCTCTAGAAAGGATAAGCAGTTTGATATGGAACATTCATTAACTGCGGCTGACCATGCTGGGGCCTATCAAATAGGGACACCTCACGTATTAAGTGTTGCACCATTAATCGGTTCTCTTGAAATTTTTAAAGATGCCCGTATTGAGAGATTACGTGAAAAGTCATTACATATAACAAGATATATGCTCGATTTAATTCAATTGGAGTTAAATGATATGGGATTTACAATCGGAAATCCGCTAGAGGATGAAAAACGAGGCGGGCATATTTATTTAGAACATGCTGAGGCGGCACGTATATGTAAAGCGTTAAAAGCAAATGGAGTGATTCCAGACTTTAGAGCTCCAAATGGAGTTAGACTTGCACCTGTTGCTTTATACAATACGTATGAGGAAGTATGGAACTCTGTACAAATCTTAAAGAAAATTATGAAAAATGAAGAATATAAAAACTTTGAAAATAAGCGAGAGGTTGTGGCATAAGCATGAAAACATCGCAGTGGATTGATATTTCACAACCGCTAAATAATGATATCGCGACGTGGCCAGGGGATACACCGTTCTCGTATGAAGTTTCATGGTCAAAAGAAGACAGTGGTTCGGTAAATGTCGGAAAGTTAACGATGAGTATCCATACAGGTACTCATATTGATGCACCTTTTCATTTCGATAATGACGGCAAGAAGGTGTTAGATTTAGATATACAAGTATACGTAGGCGCAGCACGAGTTATCGATGTTTCAGGGCTGGAGAGTATCGGTAAAAAGGAATTAGAACGTTTTAACTTAGAAGGTGTAGAGCGATTATTATTACGTACATCTTCACATGGTAAAGCGCAAGAATTTCCAGAAAAAATCCCGTATTTACGTGCTGATATTGCACCATTTCTTGCAGATAAGGGCATTCGTTTAATCGGGGTAGATGTACCATCAGTTGATCCGTTAGATGATAAAGAACTAGCAGCACATCATCAATTATTTAAACACGGAATTCACATTTTAGAAAATGTCGTACTAGATCACGTAGCAGACGGCGATTACGAACTTATTGCCTTACCACTTGCATTAACAGATGCAGATGGAAGTCCAGTTCGAGCTGTTATTAGACCAATATAAATAGAAATGTTAAAAGGGGCGTTTGACTAATATGAAAGAAAACGAAAAGGTAATTATGGAAAAAGGGATTCACACTGATTTTAAGGAAAATATGACGTACGGAGAGTATTTACAGCTAGATAGCTTATTATCTAGTCAACAAAGATTATCAGATCATCATGATGAAATGTTATTTATCGTTATTCACCAAGCGAGTGAGCTTTGGATGAAACTAATTTTACATGAACTGAATGCAGCAATTGAATCTATTAAACAAGATAAATTAGCACCTGCATTTAAAATGTTAGCACGTGTATCAAAAATTCAGTCGCAAATTATTCAATCTTGGGATATTCTTGCGACATTAACGCCATCAGAATATATTGAGTTCCGTGATTCACTTGGTCAGGCTTCAGGTTTTCAGTCGTATCAATATCGAATGATTGAGTATGCACTTGGTTATAAAACACCACATGCATTAAAGATTTATGAAAAAGACCCAGAATTACATGCTCGTCTTCATAAAGCACTTCATGCACCAAGTTTGTATGATGTGGCGATACAAGCGCTTGTTAAAGAAGGATTCCAAATTCATAAAGATGTGTTAAATCGTGATATTACGCAGCCTTACGAAGAGGATGCAACAGTAGAAGCAGCTTGGTTAGAAGTATATGCGGACGTGAAAAAATATTGGGATTTATATCAACTTGCAGAAAAGTTAATTGATATTGAAGATTGGTTACAACAATGGCGCTTCCGTCATATGAAAACGGTAGAGAGAATTATTGGTTTTAAGATGGGAACTGGTGGTTCTTCTGGTGTATCCTATTTAAAACGTGTGCTTGATCAACGCTTCTTCCCAGAGCTTTGGAATGTTCGAACGAAATTATAAAAATAAACTTGTCAGCTAATAAATGCTGGCAGGTTTATTTTTTTGTTTTAAAAACAAATATGATTTAATAGAAAGAACGAGATGAACAACAAATATTACATAATCATTTAGATGGAGGAAGATTTCTTGAATTTTGAACAATTACAAAATAAATTTGAAAAGAAAAAAGTTAATACATTTCTTGTTTATCAAAAGGGGGAATTAACGACTGAGTACTATAAAACGATAGACTGTGCAAATGACTTATTTAAAATTAATTCGATTACAAAAAGTATCGTATCTATATTAATTGGTATCGCAATTGATAAAGGATTTATAAATAATATACATACACAAATCACAACATGGACTCCAAATGTACCAGAGGAAAAGAGAGAATTAACGCTTTATCATTTATTAACGATGACAACGGGAGAAGAATGGAAAGAGTTTGGGAATGGGGTCGTTTTCCCAAATGATTTTGTAGAATCAGACAACTGGGTGCAATACATTTTAGAAAAGCCGATTATTGAAGAAATGGGTACGAAAATGAATTATAATTCAGGTTCTTCTCACTTACTTAGTTATATCATTCAACAAGCAACTGGTATGTCGACAGAGCAGTTTGCCAAAAAATATTTATTTGGGCCGTTAGACATTACGGAATATGAGTGGCAACAAGACCCGCAAGGTATATATGTCGGCGGATTCGGTATGAAAATGAAATCTATAGATTTATTAAAGTTTGGAAAATTATGTTTGCAGAATGGATATTGGAAGGGGAATGAAATTGTATCATCGAAATGGTTAGAAGAATCAAGCGAGGCTCTATTTGAAACGTATGAACATGTCGGTGCATATGGATATCACTGGTGGGTATTGCATAACGAAAGATTTCACATACCGTATTGTATGTATTTTGCTATGGGATACGGAGGGCAATACATTATTATCATTCCGCAGTTAGAGCTCGTAGCTGTTATTAGTAGTCACATGCCAAAGCGTGGCCTCGTACCATTAAAGTTATTTATAGAGCATATAAAAGAGAATTCCAATCATAAATAAGAAGAGACAGGAGGTGTTTTATGAGAAGTGCAAAAATGATAGCGATATTAAGATTGTTTTTAAGTCTTTTAGCGTTTAGTGCACTTATTACTCAATTTGTTACAAGAGCACAAGTGAAACCGTTCAATCCAGTTAATTTTTTTAGTTACTTCACAATTGAAAGCAACATTTTAGTGGCGGTAATTCTTCTATTAAGTAGTTTAGGGACAGCCCTATTTGGACGTTCGGAGCAGTTTGGAGTTCTTCGAGGTGCAGCTACAGTATACATACTGACTACAGGGCTTATTTATTTTTTGTTATTAAGGGGATTAGAAGAGTCACTTCAAACACCGATACCGTGGGTAAATACTGTGCTTCATTACATCATGCCATTAGCGATGATTTTAGATTGGGTTATAAATCCACCTACGAAGACCATTACATGGAAACAGGCTGCGAGTTGGCTTGTTTTCCCGCTTTTATATGTTGTCTATAGCTTAATACGAGGTCCATTCGTTAATTGGTACCCATATCCGTTTTTAGATCCGAGAATAGGGGGATATGGTAGAGTGTTTTTATATAGTATAGGGATAGCAGTTGTTATTGGAGGTATTTGTGGATTGGTGAAAATGTTAGGGAATCGATCTTTAAGTTTAAAACAATAACTTTCATTATTAAATGTATATGAATAAACCCCTCTGTTTAACTTAAAACAGAGGGGTTTATTTGTTCTATCGATTTGTTTTCTGAAATGACATCTTTAAAAACTTATCTGTTTTCGTATCGAATTCTACATCAACAAAAACACCATATTCTTTTCCATTCTCACGAAGCCATAATTTAAACTTTTCAACTGTTATTTGAACAGTTTTTGGTTTTCTACCTATATGAAGATAATCAATAATCTCTGCTTTCGGATATTGTTCTTTCGTTTTTTCAACGGCTAGTTTACCCCATTTTGCATAGGGCGGCTGTGCGTGAACTATAGATGGACCAGTATATATATTTGAACATGCTGTTAGTAAAAAAATCGCGAATGCTATACGTGTGAAGAAATACTTCATAATAAGCTCCTTTTACTCTTTTTTATATTGTGTGCATATATCTTCAAGCATATAAGTTTGGGTTTTTTTGTCTTCTTTACATAAAAGCTTCATATTTACAAAACATAACCATGAATTCATTACTGTAATTAAGGAGGGAAATATATGCTTCAAAAAGGTTTTTTGAAGATAGCGGTTTTACTTACCTTTATTGGCTTATCTTTAATGGTAAGTAGTATACAAACCAAGAATGTAGAAGCCTTTTCTAATCAAGTAATCCAAAGGGGAGCATCTGGAGAAGATGTCATTGAACTGCAAACTCGTTTGAAATATAACGGATTTTATACGGGAAAAGTTGATGGTGTTTTCGGATGGGGTACATATTGGGCGCTTCGAAACTTTCAGCAAAAATTCGGATTGCCAGTTGATGGTTTAGCGGGTGCTAAAACGAAGCAAATGCTTGTAAAGGCGACGAAGTATGATAAGTCAACCGCTAATAAAGGTACTACAACTAATAAAGGGAATAGCGGTGGAGGTACGCAAGAAAATAAACCACCACAAAGCAAAGGGACAAATGTTCCAAACGGTTATTCTCAAAATGATATTCAGCTAATGGCAAACGCTGTATACGGAGAATCCCGTGGTGAGCCGTATTTAGGACAAGTTGCAGTAGCTGCGGTTATTTTAAACCGTGTTACAAGTGCATCCTTCCCAAATACCGTTTCAGGTGTCATCTTTGAACCGAGAGCTTTTACAGCAGTAGCAGATGGACAAATATATTTAACGCCAAATGAAAATGCGAAAAAAGCCGTATTAGATGCAATCAATGGATGGGACCCAACTGGGAATGCATTATATTATTTCAATCCAGATACTGCGACAAGTAAATGGATTTGGACTCGTCCACAAATTAAAAAAATTGGTAAACATATTTTCTGTAAATAGAGCGGAGGTGGAAACATGTTACGAGGTATTATCATTGTATTGTTAACAGTAGGTGTAGTCGGAACAGGGTATTGGGGCTATAAAGAGCATCAAGAAAAAAATGCAGTATTAATTCGAGCGGAAAATAGTTATCAGCGTGCGTTTCATGATTTAGCATATGAAGTTGATTTATTACACGATAAAATTGGAACAGCACTGGCGATGAATTCACGTTCCTCATTATCGCCAGCTTTAGTAGATGTATGGCGTTTAACATCAGAGGCTCGTTCTGATGTAGGACAATTACCTTTAACATTAATGCCATTTAATAAAACGGAAGAGTTCCTTGCGAATATTGGTGATTTTAGTTATCGTGCAGCGGTTCGTGATTTAGAAAAAGAACCGTTAAATGATCAAGAATATAAAACGTTGCAAGGTTTATATTCAAATGCAGGAAATATACAAGATGAACTGAGAAAAGTGCAGCATCTTGTATTGAAAAATAATCTTCGCTGGATGGATGTAGAAATGGCTCTTGCGTCAAACCAAGATCCAGCAGATAACACAATTATCGATGGATTAAAGACGGTAGAAAAGAATGTAACATCATATTCGTCCACAAACTTTGGACCGACTTTTACAAGTGCACAAAAGAATAAAAAAGGCGGATTTGAGGCAGAAGGGAAAGCGATTTCGAAAGAGGAAGCGGAAAAAATCGCGAAATCATTTTTAAACTTAAAAGGGAATGAAAAAGTAGAAGTTGAGAAAAGTGGAAAAGGTGCAAAAGAATCATTCTACAGTGTAAAAATTCAAGATCCAGCAACGAACAATGAGTATTATATGGATATTACCGGAAAAGGTGGATATCCAATTTGGGTAATGAATAACCGAGAAATTAAAGAGCAAAAAATTAGTTTAAATGATGCAGGAAGTAAAGGATTAACATTTTTAAAGGATCATAAGTTTACAAATATGGAGCTATTTGATAGTTCTCAATATGATAATATCGGTGTGTTTACGTACGTTGTAAATGAAAATGGAGTGCGTATTTATCCAGAAGCAATTCAAATGAAAATTGCTTTAGATGATGGATCGATTGTTGGTTTTTCTGCGAAAGAATATTTAGCATCGCATCAAAAACGAACAATTCCGAGTGCGAAACTAACTGCTGCTGAGGCGAGAAAGAAAATAAACCCCGATGTAAAAGTTATGGAGGAACGTAAAGCTGTAGTAGTAAATGACTTGCATAATGAAGTACTTTGTTATGAATTTATTGGTACTTTAGGGAAAGATACGTACCAAATCTTCATTAACGCAAATAGTGGTGCAGAAGAAAAAGTGAAGAAGATGCAAGCTGTTGAAAAAATTTATGATTAAACATCAATGATAAAGTGGTGAAAATAATGAAAATCATTATATATATGTTAATGCTTTGTTTCGTCATTACTGGATGTAGCATTGGAAAAAAAGACAATCCTAATGAAAAGCCAGAACAAAAAAATGTCTCGATGAAAAATGTTACGTATACAAATAAATCAAATAAGCCAAATGAAAAAGCAGCTGATCATCTGGCATCTTTAGCTGCAAGTATACCTGGCGTAAACGATGCGACAGCAGTAGTAGTTGGGAAATATGCTGTTGTAGGTATTGATGTAAAAGCAAAACTTGATCGAACTCGTGTTGAGTCAATTAAGTACTCCGTAGCAGAAAGTTTGAAGAATGACCCAAATGGTGCTAATGCAGTCGTTGTAGCAGATGTTGATACGTATGAAAGATTAAAACAAATAGGTAAGCAAATTAAAAAAGGTAAAACTGGTGAAGGTATACTTGATGAATTAGCAGCAATTGTTGGCCGAGTAATGCCGCAAGTTCCAAATGATATGATTGAAAATAGAGAAACGAATCCGATTAAAGATAATGATAAACAATTACCAAAAGATGAAGAACAAGAACTACGAAAAGAACAAGAAGATCAGTCAAATAACCATTTGAAAAAATAGTGAAAATCCCGTGCTAAATTGTACGGGATTTTTCTGTAAGATTAAATATTCAGTTTATTTTTAAGGAAATATATGGTTTAATAATGAGGGGAGGGACAACCGTTATGATGAAAAAAAGCGCACTCATATTAGGTGTTTTATGCATAGGTTTTAGTATGACAGCGTGTGAACAGAAGAAAGAAGTGAAGAAGAAAACAGCTACGTCTTCTACTATAACGGAAAATAAAAAGCAAGAGTCCATTAATATAAATCATTTCTCAAATATTAATGAAGGAATGACTTATACAGAAGTGAAAGATTTAATCGGTTTTGAAGGGGATTTACTCATAGAAGAAGGGGAAGAGCATTCTACACAAATTAAACAAATTTTTGCTTGGAAAGGCAGCGATCCAAAATCATTTGCTGAGATTACATTTTTGGATGGAAAAGTGCATTCTAAAACACAGCAAGGTTTAAGTTAATGACTTGAAGGAATGGGAGAGTTAAGCATGAACATACATACAGGGGAAATACAATTAGTTCCGTATAAGGAGCAGTATAAAGAGATACTACAATCATTTACTTTACCAAGTGAACAAGTTCAATTTACGGCGAATCCAGGTGAATTACTGGAGAAAGCGAAAAATGATCGAACGAAAAATGTAGTTGTTATTTTAGACTATAACGGAGTACCTGTAGGTGTATTTATATTACAAACAGGTGATAGAGTACAGGAGTTTACAGAAAATAAGGATGCCATACTTTTAACTTCTTTTTCTGTTAATCATAATAAACAAGGGAAAGGATATGCTAAAAAATCCTTGGCGTTATTACAAGACTTTGTAAAATATTATTATCCAATAAAAAATGAAGTAATTCTTGCTGTAAATGAAAAAAATATTCCGGCACAAAAGTTATATGAAAAAGTTGGGTTTCAAGATAAAGGGTATAGAAGAATGGGACCGATTGGACAACAATTAATATTACATTTATCGATAACCAAATAATTTAAAAAGCTTACTCTTGAAAAATCATGAAGTAAGCTTTTTTATTTGAGATATTGTCCATGCATGATATGTTAGAAGAATTAAAGCCAGTATCCGAGAAATATGAAGGTGCAAAACAAATCGATTGTTGAGCACTTAAATACGTGAGGAGTATTATATGACAATTTATATTGCACTACTACGGGGAATTAATGTAGGTGGGCATAAAGTAATCAAAATGGCGGATTTGAAAAAAGTCTTTGAATCAATAGGTTTAAAAAAAGTGAAAACATATATTCAAAGTGGAAATGTAGTGTTTGAGTCAGAAGAAGAGATAAGTTTTTTAAAGGAACGAATTGAATGTGAAATTAAGAATGTTTTTGATTTCGATGTTCCAGTCATGTTAAGAACAAATGATGAATTTATTAATATTATTAAAAAGTGTCCTTACGAGACCCATTCGTTATTAGAAGGAGAAAGTGTACATGTGGCCTTTTTAGCTAATCCACTTTCTGAAGAAGCCAGTAAGGGGTTACTTATGTACAATAGTGAACTTGAAGAATGCTATATTTATGAGAAAGTTGTATATTTGTTATTCAAAAGTAGCATTCGGAATTCTAAACTAATGAACCAGTTTCAAAAATTACATACGCCAGCTACAGTAAGGAACTGGCGTACTGTGAATAAGCTGAAAGCAATAGCAAAAGAGATGTAAATAAAAAAGTGGTTTTCTATTTACAGAAAACCACTTTTTTTATTTATATTGTTTGGCGACAATGAGCTCAACGATAGGATAAATAAAGAATGAAGAACAAAGTGCCATAAATAAAGGTAGGTTCTTTATTTCATCGAGTAATAGGGATGAAAATCCTTCAGAAAATATTAAAATAAGAAACATCACACACATAAGTACAAAATAAGAAATTTTAAAGCTTTTATAGGTAATTTGTTGTCCCATCTCATCTTGACTTTCTTCCGATACTCCGTTTGGATCTCCCCATGTAATATGATTAATTAAATTACTAAGTATTAAAGAAGCAGCGAAAATCGTTCCACCCAAAATTGAACCTTCAGTTGCGTATTTGTATGCGCCATGTCCGAGTATCACGATTAACGATAAAACAATGATTACAAAAATAATCTTTTTAGTATTCAATATATAATTGCACCTCCACCATTGTCAAAAAATCTTTACAACCATAGTATAAAATTGGAAAATTTTCATGTCAAATACTTTTTACACGAAAAATGAATATTTGTGATATTTTGTTTAAAGGATGAAGAAAAAATTACATTACATTTGAATGTAAAAGAATGGGCTCGCATATATTTGGAAGGGATGTCAGATTAAATTAGGGGGTAGTTATGTCTATTCTTTTAAAAGCTGGTGCAGATGCAGGAAATAATGGTTTGAAGTTAATGGTGAAAGGGCAGGAACCTATTTTTATTCCGAGTATTTATTCTTTATATATAGGTGAGCCTACGGGGTTGTTAGATGAGAGTGATGTTTCATCGTCAGAATTAGAGAATCACATCGATGTGACCATTAGTTCTCCATCGCTAATGTTCAATAATGTACGATACATCGTTGGAGAAAAAGTGATTCAAGATCAATTAAAAGGTACTGAAGTGGAGAAGAAATCAAATAAATCTACTGATGAGTTGATGGTTATTACAATCCTTTCAGGATTAGCGATAAGTGCTATGCGTCAAAGTCCAACTTCAAGTCATATTAATATTCGTTATGATTTATCGGTGGCTCTTCCAATGCAACTTATTACACAGGAAATCGCTGCTGAAAATGCGAAACGGTATATGGGTAATCACAAGGTCATTTTTCATTATCCGAATGGGCGCGATGTTACGATTAATGTTTCTATTGAGTTTTGTAAATGTCTACCTGAAGGCGCTTCTGGGACGTGGGGGATTGTATATGATGAGGAAGGAAATGTTGTGAAACATAAAATAGAATGTGAACAAAATCAAGTTTCAGAAATTGATTTTGTAGATAAAACTTTATTGTCTTTTGATATTGGCGCGGGGACAACGGAAGAAGTTGTTTCATTAGGGGTAAATTTTCGTCCGCAATTAAGTAAAGGATTATCGTACGGTGTAAAAGAAACGTTACTACAAATTATTACGAGGTGGAATCGGAAATATCCTACGAAAACAATTGATAGTATTACAGAATTTAACCAAATTTATTTAAATGAAAAGCACCCAAGAAATGCATTGTTAGTTGAGGAATCACAACCAGCGTTTTTAGGTTTAGCAGCACGTGTCGCAACGGATATTATTAACAAAATTGATGATATGAAAGACGATCCATATGTATTTATTTATGGTGGGGGCGCAGTTATTATTAAAAATAGCTTGAAAATGATTTTGAAACAAAAAGGACGCTTGAAAAATGTAATTTTTGTAGATAACCCGTTATTTACAAATGCACGTGGGTTATTAGTATATACATGTTCGCCAAAATATAGAGAGCATAAGCAAAAAGAGTTAGGGTTTACAAACTTAACGATAAGTTAGTTGGTGGATGTATGCGATCTAGGCGATATAAACGTGGTGATCGAGTGAAAATTAATATTAATAAATCAGTATCGCCTGAAATGATTGCTTGGCTTAATAAACAATCTAATCCAACTAATTTCTTTTTCTTTGCAGCCCAGCAATTATTTAAACAAGTAGGAGATATTGATGTATCGAAAACCTTGCCAAGTAGCCATGTTTTTTCTTTATATGTAGAACCATCATCTCTATTAAAAGTTGAAATGAATCCGTTTAAAAACGTACCACTAGAAAATAGTAAATCCACCGGAAATGTAAAAAAAAAATCGTGGGAATCTGTTGATCAATTAGATTGCCCATTCTTTTGAACATAGAAAATCATAGGTAGAGCCCATCACTATACATATAAATGCAGTGATGGGCTTTTGTAATTGTATCACTATTTCTATTAGTTGTTTTTATCTTATATTTTAGATGTATGTTTTGAAACTGTTTTAATAATTTCGGCCCAGTCATCGGGATGATTCTCATGTCCTGAACCTTCAAGGGTTATTAGTTTTGCGTTCGGAATTTCATCAATAAGTGCGAGTCCATGTTCAAGTGGAAGAGCCGTATCGTCCGTACCATGAATTACTAAAGTAGGTACTAGTAATGACTTGAGTATACCTTCATAAGAATCATCACCTGTAAGGAGGGCATGGTTAAACATGCTTAATAAATTGTTAGCACGTTCTATTTCTTGCTTTACTTGTTTCAAAGTTCTTGCTTCATCAAATATACGCTTTGATCCACAGAGTAGACGTGATCCTGTAACTAAATATTTCGCTATAACATCTTTATTTGTCCAATCTAAATTCGCACCATTAGCATGATGTGTCAAAATTCTTTCGTCCATTGGAGGCAAATCACGAGTATTGTTATCAGATCCAATAACGCTTGTTGCTAGTAATGTTAAGGACAAAATTCTTTCTGGATGTTTTACTGCAGCAATTTGAGCAATCATACCTCCTAATGACATGCCCAGAAGGTGTGCCTTGTCAATATGATATGCATCGA
The DNA here is from genome assembly GCF_042796455.1 of Bacillus sp. NPDC057893. Classification (NCBI taxonomy): domain Bacteria; kingdom Bacillati; phylum Bacillota; class Bacilli; order Caryophanales; family Bacillaceae; genus Bacillus; species Bacillus sp. NPDC057893. The sequence goes on from NZ_JBHVNG010000004.1 coordinate 377,051, forward strand.
GTACCCCGATTGCATCTTCAGCGAGGTCTGCTACAGTGTAATTGGAAGTCCCAGGTTCATATGTAACAGAGCGCCCAACATCACGGTTATCAAAGCGAATGACAAACCTTCCTGTACTAGCCAACCTTTCACAAAATTCTTCATCCCAATAAACCATTGAGCATGTAGCCCCCATAATTAATAAAATTGCTGGGTTATTAGGGTTACCAAAGCTTTCTGTACATATATCAATACCGTTTACCTTGAATACTTGCTCACTCATAGAACACTCTCCGTTCCAATTAAAGTTCATTATCAAATAAAGAAGGTATAACTTTGCGTTTTTCTTAACTGAAAATTAGATTGTATGAAAGTAAGGTAAATGTCTTTTGTACTCTGGACTCTTAGTTAGTAGAGTAACATACATAGCACTTCCAAATATATTTATTTTCAACCAAAACAAAATATTTTGAAAAATAATCGTAAATGATTAAAATAAACAACAAGGAGGAGAGGAAATGAAAGCAATTGTTATTGATCAATATGGCAGTATTGAAGAATTACAAGAAAGACAAGTTCCAAAACCGGTTGTTAAGTGTAATGAGGTATTAATACGTATTCATGCAACTTCTGTAAATCCTGTTGATTGGAAAATTAGACAAGGAGACTTACAAGGAAAGTTACGATTTTCATTTCCGATCACTTTAGGTTTAGATGTCGCTGGCGTAATTGAAGAAATTGGAGAAGATGTGGATTCTTTCAAAATAGGGGATAAAGTATTTACGAAACCTGAAAATATAGGAAAAGGCTCTTATGCTGAGTACATTACAGTAAAATCAAATTTAGTAGCTCACATGCCAAATAATCTTAGTTTTGAAGAAGCAGCATCTATACCCCTCGCAGGACTTACAGCTTGGCAAAGTCTAGTGGATTATGCGCAAATAAAAGAAAATGACCGAGTATTCATTCATGCTGGTGCTGGTGGAGTAGGAAGTATTGCAATTCAAATTGCGAAATCATTTGGAGCTTTTGTCGCAACAACTGCAAGTAGTAAAAATGAAGAATTTTTAAAGTCCTTAGGGGCTGATCTCGTTATTGACTATAAAAAAGATAAATTTGAAGAGTTACTACCAGATTTCGATATTGTATTAGATACAATTGGTGGAGAAGTACAAGAAAAAAGTTTTCAAGTTATTAAATCTGGTGGCGTCCTAATCTCTATCGTCCATGAACCGCTTCATGAAGTAAAGGGAATAAAATCAGGTTTTTTATGGTTAAAACCAAGTGGAAATCTATTAGACGAATTATCAGGTTTGATTCAGGCAGAAAAAATCAAACCAATCATTAGTAAAGTTGTACCGTTTAATGAAGAAGGAGTTAGAGAAGCTCATATTTTAAGTGAAAGTCAGCATACTAGAGGGAAAATTGTAATTAAAATGGAATGAACTTTACATAAATATGCGAGTGGTGACTGGATAAAATAAAGATTGTCCCCACTCGCATACACTATAATTTTTGAACGACATAAGTAATCGCATTCGTTTTTAATTTAATGCTTTTTCCGTTACGTACAATATCATACGATAAACTCTTTATTCCAACTTTTATTTTTTGCCATTCAGAATAAACGCTTTTTAGTGTCCATATCATTTCTTTAGTAGGAAGATTAATTTCAACTAACGCATCTAATTTTTGATTCGTTTCCAAGTCAATCTCTTGAATGTTAGAGTTGATTATTAAACAGTTAATACCGCCAATTTTCGTGCCAATTTTCATAGAGTGAAGCACTTTCTTAAAGTCTTCTTCTGATTTCACATGTTCTAAACTTGATACTGCAACGATGTAGTTATAAGTATTAAAGGGAATATAGTAGTCTTCAATTGCTGATTCTTCCGTTTTTATGTATTCAAATACACCATGTTCTTTGCTATAAATTTGTAACTTCTTTAAAGCTGAATCAAGTAGATCAACACAAGTAACAGTGCCGCCACTATTCATTATTTTTTGTGCAATCGGAATACTGTTTCTACCGACACCAGAGCCAAGGTCAAGTATTTGTAGGTCTTTCTGTCCTTCAAAATAGTTCAGCATGTTCATAACTATTTTAACAGGTTTATAAAGCCAAGATCCCGCTTCGAATAATTTATATTGTTCATAGCAAAGATCGTGATATTTCTTTTCTTCTTGTCTTATGTAATCGATTCTGTTCATAGTGTTTCAGCTCCAATAGTTTCATGGTGAAATGAGTAGGTTGGACAACCTTTAACATTTGTTTGAATTCGAAAAATACCACCAGCATGTGGATACTCTTTTAATCCGTCATCCGTCATTCTTGTTCTGGCTGTTGTAACATACAAATCTGTTAAATTAGGTCCTCCAAATGTACATGATGTTACATATAACGCTGGAATTGGAATACTTAATATTTGTTCTCCAGTAGAGGGATTCCATCTAGTTACTTTTGAACCTGCCCAATGTGCAATCCATAAACAACCTTCTTCATCAATTGTCATACCATCAGGTAGACCGTCATTTTCAGAAAAAATGATTACATCACTTGGATTACGAATTTCTCCAGTATATATATCATAATGATAGCGAACCACTTTTTTAGTAGGTGTATCTATAAAGTAAAGGTATGTATGATCAGATGACCAAGCGATTCCGTTTGAAGTATTCACATGTGAAACTTTTTTCTCTACGGTGAAATTATTATGTAAGCAATACAAGGAACCAGCTGCATTAATGCCGTATAAGTCTGTAGTGCCAGCCCAAAAACGGCCAGCTGGATCGCATTTCCCGTCATTAAAACGATTTTCTAATAAATGTGGTTCAGGATCATATATATGCGTAAGTTTTTCTGTATTTAGATTAAGAGAGTAAAAGCCTCTTTCCATAGCTAAAAGTACTATATTATCTAAATATGGAACAACGCAACCAATCTGTTGGTCAAAAGTTATCACTCGGTTTGTATTATTAACGGGATTATAAAGGCATAATTTCTTTTCAATAATATCAACCCAATATAAAATTTGTTTTTTCTCATTCCAGCAAGGGCCTTCAGCTAAGCTAGACTTTGCATCAACAATTAATTCTATATTTCTAATCAATATGATTCACCTCTATCCTATAAAGATACATATAAAATTCGATAAAAATGGAGGTAAACCTTTTGTTGGATTGAAATAAAGATGTACTTATAAAAAAGAATACCTTCTCAAATAATCCGAAAATAGCGTATAACTATGGGGAGGAAAATGCATATGATGTTTTATGAAATTATTTGCTTCTCATGTAAAAATGTCTGTCGCGTATATGAAGGAAGTGAAAAGTATAAGCGATTTAAGGAGAAACGAAAAGGGGCATATTGTTGTGATGAGTGCAGTCACAAGATACAATTAGAAGCAATCAAACATTTTTTTTAGATAGTGAAAAAATGTTTGATTAACATGGGTTCAGAAAAATTTGACAATATATATATTATAAATTATCATATGTAAAAACTAATAATTAAAATGGTATTGAAGAGAAGAGTAGTTAAGAAAGAATACGTACAGAGAGCTCTGGTAGCTGAGAAAGAGCGGTATACATCTTAATGAAAAAAGACTTGGAGCTGCGCAAGGAACTAATTTATTTAGGGATGGTGCGACGGGTTCTCCCGTTATAGAGATAGGGTATAAGCATAGTTTGCCGTACCTGAAAAGGTTAATATGGTGACGTATTAACAAACTGAGGTGGTACCGCGAAGCTAATAACTCTCGTCCTCAAGATGAAAAATCTTGGGGGTGGGAGTTTTTTTGTTTTATAAAAACTGAAAATGTGAAAACAAAAAATACAATTGAGGTGAGTGGCATATGCATTGGGCATATGAAGTAGCACATGAATTAATTAGAAAACATCCAAATAAAGAAACTTTTGTTTGTGCATCTGGAATTAGTCCATCTGGTTCTGTTCATATTGGAAACTTCCGTGAAATAGTAACGACTTATTTCGTTGTAAAGGCACTTCAAGATTTAGGGAAGAAGACTCGTTTTATCTTTTCGTGGGATGATTATGACAGATTTAGAAAAGTTCCCCAAAATATTGATCCATCTTTTGCAAGGTATCTTGGTATGCCATACTCTGATATTCCAGATCCGTATGGATGTCATGACTCGTATGCAGAGCATTTTGAAAAAGAGTTTGAAAAATCGCTCCAAGCATTTGGAATTGAAGTAGAATTCATTTATCAACATGCTGAATATAGAAGCGGAAGGTATAACGGAAACATATTAGAGGCTTTGTATAAAAGGAAAGAAATATATGATATTTTAATGGATTTTAAAACAGGAGTACACCGAGAAGAAGATAGAGAAAACTTTTATCCAGTTACGTTATATTGTGAGAGGTGCGGGAAAGATGCAACAACTATTACACATTTTGATGAAACATTAAAAACAGTTCGGTATGACTGTGAATGTGGAAATCAAAATGAATTATCGGTATTAAATACAAATAAAATGAAACTGAATTGGAAAATCGATTGGCCGATGAGATGGATGATAGAAGATGTTATTTTCGAACCGGGCGGAAGAGATCATTCATCGGAAACGGGTAGTTATAATGTATCAAAAGAAATTGCAAGGAAAATATTCAATTATGAAGCTCCTCATTACATTGCTTATGATTTCATTGGAATTAAAGGGCATCATGAAAAAATGTCCAGTTCTTTAGGGAATAGTATTACACCTAGCGACTTATTCAAAGTGTATTTACCAGAAGTAATTCTTTTTGTGTTTGCAAAATATAAGCCGGGCGCAGCTTTTCATATCGGCCTTGATGAAGATGTGATTCGAAATTATACAGAGTATGAACGACTGAAGGACAGTTATGAAAATAAAATGCTCAAAAATGAAGATTTATTTGATGCAATTAAACTTTCTAGACTTGATAGCCGATTTAAAGAGTATCCAAAATTTAATCAAGTAGCAGGAACTTTACCGTTATTAAATTTTGATTCATCTATTTTACAAGATATATTAGAGAAAATAGATAGGAGCTATGGATTACCTGAAATGGTAGCGATAAGTAATCGTGCAGAGCATTGGATAAGAAACTTTCAATCTGAAAAATTAATTGCGGTAAATCAAGAGAAAAATACGGAGTTTTATAACACATTAGATGAAAGGCAGAAAAAATGGCTAGTAGAAGTTTGTAAAATACTTCGTTCTAATAAAGATTATTCTAACTTAATGGAACAATTGTATCCGATTTGTCATCATGAAAATAAAAAAATAATGAAAGAAAATCAAAAACAATTATTTACCATTATATATAGGCTCATTATGAATCAATCAAGTGGTCCACGTATACCTTTATTAATACATGTGGTAGGCGCCAGAAAATTCGTCACATTATTAGATTTCTAAAGTACATTAAAAAATAACGCAAGTACTCAAAAGAATAAGTACTTGCGTTGCTTAATTTTTGCTATCGTGAATACATTTTTGGGCATTCATCACCACGTGGTTCGTAAAAGCAATGGCTTTTAAATTGCCCTGCAAACGGCTGATTATACCACTCGGGTGGGCAAGCTCCGACTGGACGGAAATACCAAAGAGCCCATCGTGCTGGCCAGCGCCATTCACCTTGTAAAACTTTTCTTGCGATTTCTTTTTCTGATTCACGGGCACGTTGATAAAAGTATCCGTATTGAACCGCTTCGAATCCGCCAGGGCTTTGATATACTGCATCACGCACAGATCGAAGCTCTTTAAAATCTAAACAATCACAAAACACACGATTTACGACAACGCAGCCAACAAGTTGTTCACCTTGTCGTCCTTCGCCCTCAGCTTCAGCACGGATTAAACGTGCTAGTAAATCAACGTCACTTTCGTTGTATGGAATAAGGGGCATAGTGATACCACCTTTCTTTAGCTCTTATAGTAAAGATTGTATGTTTTAAAATAAGCTAAGTGCTTTTTTACATGAAAATATCTTTGAATTTCAAGAGGAACTTGTATGAATTAGAGCTAATTAGTTATAGAAGATAATAATGAAAAGGGAGAGGTAGTATGTATCGTATTCATAAAGAACATATCATTTATGCAATGTCACCAAATAATGAGCCATGTATAGAAGTAGACACTGGGAGTCGGATTGTATTTGAGACGTATGACTGCTTTGAAAATCAAATTGATTCGGAAAATGTCTTATTTCAAGAACTAGATTGGAATCGAATTAATCCAGCGACTGGCCCTGTATATATTAAAGGAGCAGAACCTGGTGATATATTAGTCGTAATGATTGAAAAGATTAAAATTTCAGAGCAGGGTGTTTTAGCTACAGGTGCGAACCTTGGTGTAATGGGTAATGAGCTAAATGAAAATACAGTGAAAATTGTTCCAATCCAAAATGAACATGTAATATTTTCGGATGAACTACAAATACCAATTAATCCGATGATTGGTGTCATTGGCACGGCCCCTAAAGAAGAGAGTATTTCATGCGGTACACCGCATGATCACGGTGGGAATATGGATTGTAAAGAGATAAAAGAAGGAACAACATTACTATTACCAGTCAATGTACCTGGGGCACTATTAGCGTTAGGTGATTTACATGCTGCGATGGGTGACGGTGAAATTGGTGTAAGTGGAGTCGAAGTCGCTGGGGAAGTAACTGTAACAGTTCAAATTATAAAAGGAAAGCAATGGCCACTACCGATGGCTATCCAAAAAGAAAAAATAATGACGATTGCTTCAGAGAAATTGTTAGACGATGCAGCGAATCGTGCTGTACATAATATGGTGACATTTTTACATGAAGAATTAGAAATGGCTAAAGCTGATGCAACTCTTTTATTATCAGCAGCGGGTAATTTAAAAGTTTGCCAAGTTGTGGATCCACTAAAAACGACACGGATGGAACTAAGAATGGACTATGTGGAGAAGCTGGGTTTTAATTGGAGTAAATTTAATATTAAATAAGAATAATAGTAGAAGGATGCTGTTTTATAAAAGTATCCTTTTTTAATTTACGGATTAAATAAAAAGAGGTAGTATTTATTTTGTATAAGTATATTTGAGATTGTGAATTAAAAGGAGTTCAATAATGGTCAAAATTATGATTGTAGAAGATGATATGAAAATTGCGGAGCTATTATCAACATATGTTGCGAAATATGGTTACCAAGGAATTATTGTATCGGATTTTCAAAATGTGTTAGACATATTTTTAGAAGAACAACCAGAGTTAGTTTTATTAGATATTAATTTACCAAGTTTTGATGGTTATTATTGGTGTCGTCAAATTCGTGCGGTTTCTACATGTCCGATTTTATTTATTTCGGCTCGCGAAGGTACGATGGATCAAGTTATGGCATTAGAAAATGGTGGCGATGATTTTATTTCGAAACCGTTCCACTATGAAGTTGTAATGGCGAAAATTCGTAGTCATTTAAGACGTGCTTACGGAGATTATGCACCGAAACTAGAAGAACGTATGGTTGAGCAACAAGGTCTTTGTTTATATCCCGAAAGACTTGTATTAAAGCTTAGAAACCAAGAAATTGATATAACGAGAAACGAAGCCATTTTATTAGAGATGTTAATGAAAAACTATCCGCGTGTTGTGAGCAGAGAAGTGTTATTAAATAAATTATGGGATAGTGAATCCTATGTTGATGATAATACATTAAGTGTAAATACCACACGTGTGCGTAAAAAGTTAAAAACGTTACATATTGAAGGAGCAATTGAAACAATTCGTAGTGTTGGATATAGATTACATATTACTTGGGGTAATGGTATGGAAAAATGATAAAGCTGTTTATACGTGATCATATACCACTCATTTGTTTTACAGCAATCCAACTACTAGCTATATTCCTCGTATATTGGTTTGATGGGCATAACCACATTACAACGGCATTATATGCAATGTTTTTAGGTGCTTTTTTTATGATAAGTTATTTAGTTTTTCGTTACTTTACACATCGTTCTTTCTATGAACGCTTAGCAAATCCGATGCAATCTTTGGATGAATCTGTTCAAAAATCTGATTTTGCAGTTTTGTCTACTGCTCTCCAAGATCTGCTCGAGGTGCAATATCGCCATTATCAAAATCAGCTCCAGTTACAAGAGAGAAAAAATAATGATCATTTAACCTTTATGAATCAGTGGATTCATCAAATGAAAACACCTTTATCTGTAATAGAATTAATTACACAGGATGAAGTGGATTCACGTTTTGAAAGTATTAATGAGGAAACAGATAGGTTGAAAAAGGGGTTAGAGATGGCTTTGTATGTCGCGCGTTTAGAAGCATTTACACAAGATTTTTATGTAGAAAGAGTACAACTACATAAAATAGTGAATGATTCCGTGCATGAACATAAACGCTTTTTCATTCGGAATTTTGTATATCCAGAGCTTGAAATTGACAAGGGTATTACTGTAGAAAGTGATGCGAAATGGTTACAATTTTTAATTGGACAAATTATATCAAATGCGATTAAATATTCATCAGGTAGTAGAGAAAAGATTAAAGTGAAAGCATGTAAGGAAGGTAATACAGTCGTACTTGAAATTATTGATAGTGGCGTAGGGATACCGAAGCAAGATTTACCAAGAGTATTTAAACCTTTCTTTACAGGAGAAAACGGTAGAGATTTTAAAGAATCAACAGGAATGGGGCTATATCTTGTATATGAAATTACAAAACAATTAGGACATAGTGTGGAAATCCATTCAGAAGTTGGTAAAGGTACCGTTGTACGAATTAAATTTTGTAATGTGTAAAAGTGATTTAGGCTAAGGAACTTTGGAGATAAGCTTTTTAGCCTTGTTTTGTACCACAAATATAACGAACATATGAGTTTTATAGTTTCTGTACCTGTAAAGGAAGATGAGTATGCAGAAAGATTTGCGCAACGTGGAGCAATGGACTTTTACGAATATACAGAGGGACAAGTGCAGAATATGAATGTTGAATTCATCGTAGGTTTTTGGGGAGAGTCAGCAATAAATTTGAAAAAGCTAAATGGAATTTGAACAAAAGCGTTAGTTTAATATGTAATAAAAAATACCCTCTTTCAATGTGAGGGCATATGAGTGAACGTGTCCTATATCCATATTATATGCTTACCTTATTAAATAGTAACAGGGCTAATAAGAAAAAGAGCAACTAGCAAAAGCTAATTGCTCATCTTCAAGGGAGAGTGGAGAAATACAATCATGTCACCCTTGTATTTGACAGAATATTAAGTTTTACTATAGTTGTTCAAACGTAGTTAAAGAAAGAATATAGCATACCACATCGATACTAATAAAAACCATCCGTGTCTCTCTGTTCTTTATATTATTCGCAAATAGTTCCGGTTGCTATCCCAGTTGGAGCAGTACCTACTGGGATAGTATCGATAACGGTATTAGTAATAATATCAATAACAGAAACAGTATTACTAGCTTGATTTGTAACATAGGCACGAGTCCCATCTGGTATGATGGTTACTTGATCAGGAGATAGTGCAACAGGAATGATATCAATTACAGTGTTTGTCAACGTACTTATTACAGAAACAGTATTACTAACTTTATTCACAACGTAAATCCGAGTTCCATCCGGTGTAATAGCTATACCAACAGGCTCGACGCCTACGTTAATTGTAGTAATAACTGTATCAGTAAAAGTATCAATAACAGAAACAGTATTACTAGCTTGATTTGTGACGTAAGCAAGAGTTCCATCTGGTGTAAAGACAATTATTCTAGGGCGGATGCCGACAGGGATAGTAGCGATAACTGTATTGGTAGCAGTATCAATAACGGAAATTGTATTACTTAATTCGTTTGCAACATAAGCAAGAGTACCAATGGGATTAAATGTGATTCCTTGTGGATTGATTCCAACAGGGATAGTAGCAACAACTGCGTTGGTTGCGGCATTAATAACAGAAACAGTATTACTACCATGATTTCCAATATAAACAGTTGTTCCATCTGGAGAAACAGCTACACCAATTGGATTGATTCCAACAGGAATGGTAGTAACAACTGTGTTGGTTGCGGTATCAATAACAGAAACAGTATTAGAAAAAATGTTTGAAACATAAGCACGAGTCCCATTAGGTGATACTGCTACTTCAAGTGGAGCATTTCCTACAGTAATAGTAGCGACAACTGTATTTGTACCAGAATTAATAACAGAAACAGTATCATTTGTTGGATCATCAATGGCTCCGGCGTTTGTAGCATAAACAAGGAAATTACATACAGGACCAGTTGGGCACTCACATTCTCCTGGTGGCCCTTGAATACCTTGCACGCCTTGTGGTCCAATAGGTCCTTCAGGTCCTTCAGTTCCCTGAATACCTTGCACGCCTTGTGATCCAGTAGGTCCTTCAGGTCCTTCAGTTCCTTGAATACCTTGCACACCTTGTGATCCAGTAGGTCCTTCGGGCCCTTCAGTTCCCTGAATACCTTGCACACCTTGTGGTCCAGTAGGTCCTGGCGGCCCAGGAACTCCCATTCCTGTCCCCGAACCAGTCGGTCCTGGCGGCCCAGGAACTCCCTGAATACCTTGCACGCCTTGTGGTCCAGTAGGTCCTTCAGGTCCTTCAGTTCCCTGAATACCTTGCACACCTTGTGGTCCAGTAGGTCCAGTAGGTCCTTCAGTTCCCTGAATACCTTGCACGCCTTGTGATCCAGTAGGTCCTTCGGGTCCTTCAGTTCCCTGAATACCTTGCACACCCTGCGGTCCAGTCGGTCCAGTAATGCTTAATAGTGAACTATTCAAGACTCCTTGTAAAATTAAGTTAAATATCTGCTGTAACAAGGGAGTCGATATATTTGAACAACTAATAAGAGAAGACAAGTTTTTGAATAGAAATTGGAATAATGCTGATATTTGAGTGAGAGATGCATTGGGTATGGAACTGATTAATTCTTGTATGGTTTGTAGAACTAATTCTTTTTGGGGAGTATTTGGATGTACTGTTGTTAATAAATCATATACTGCTTGTAACGCTGATTGAAGAACGTGTGCAGTTGTCAGATTGGGTTTTGTGAAAAAGGAAAGAATAGCTTGATTTAACAAGCTTAGTACTTGTAATAATTCTTGTTGTTGAGCAAACGAAAAGAAAACAGGTGTGCAACAATTATTGTTATCACAAGAGGAAACAAAAGAAAAACAAGGTTGTTGGAATTTTTCACACGGATCCGATGACTTGGATTTTTTGTTAGAACTCATAAAAAACTTCCTTTCGCAAACTTATTTCATTATAAAATTCTTCTTTGGAGTTTAGATTTGTTTTTTGTTGGAAATATTTGCGTGTTAATAATTATTTAATGTAGGAGATTCAAAAATGGTTTCCTTTTTTAAAGTATATGTGAAAAAAATGAGAAGTTCTTATGAAGATAAATCCAGTATTTAGGTATTGATGGGATAACGCAATCATCGGAGGGAAAGCAATTGTTATAAAGTTAGAAATAGTTCATTTGAATTATGAGAAGATACTCCAAAGCAGTCAAAGTTAAATTTCATTTTGTAGTAGTTTTATTGCCAGAGGAAGTTAACGTTTCAATTAAAGGGATATTTTGTAAAGCGTTTTCAACTAAAAAGGTGGGGACTTATATGAATCTTGAGAGAGACAGATTATTTTTGGAGATAGCCAGAAAAGGCGCTAAAAGAAAACATATATCCAGTAGGAGCAGTTATTATTGATGAAAATTATAATGTCATTGCAAAAGGCCGAAATAGAGTGCATCCACAAAAAGACGTAACAGCTCATGCAGCGATAGATGCTATTCGCAATGCAGGACAAGCAATGTTTGATACGAAAATGAAAAATTCGCTATTTTCAGCTAAATGATTTGTAGTAATAAAAGAGAATTCTTTGTTAGTTGTTAATGGTAGGGGGTATTGTAATGGATATTCGAAAAATGAGATATTTCATAACAGTGGCAGAAGAATTAAACTTTAGTCGTGCGGCAGAACGTCTTATGATGGCACAACCGCCTTTAAGCCAAGAAATTCGAAAGTTGGAAGAAGAATTAGGAGTTCAACTTTTTCATCGAACAAAAAGAATGGTTGAACTTACTGACGCGGGGAAAATATTTTTAGAAGGTGCGCGGCAAACGTTACTGCAGGTAGATAGAACCATTAAAGAAACACAGCTCGCGAATGAAGGGAAAACCGGACATTTAATCATTGGTTTTGTTGATTCTACAGAAACAGTTATAGACATATTAAAAACATTTCGAGAACGGTATCCTAAAATTCAGCTCATATTACGTGAGATGACAACAGACCAGCAAATAAAAGCGCTATATGAAAAACAAATTCATATTGGATTTATTCGTTCCAAGCAGAATAATGAAATATTAGCTTCCGAAGTTTGTTCTGAAGAATGTTTAAAATTAGTTTTGCATCAAGATCATCCTTTAGTTTCGTTACCTAACATTTCAATGAAATCATTAGTTGATGAACCATTTATTTTATTTCCTCGTCATTTCGGTACTAACTTTTATGATTTAATTATTAGTTACTTTTGGGAACATGGAGTAAGTTTAAACATTGTTCAAGAGGCGATCCAAATGCAAACGATTGTGAATTTAGTTGCAGCAGGAATGGGGATTTCTGTCGTTCCATCATCGGTGGAAAGTTATAAAAAATCGGGTGTCATGTATAAAGACATTCAAGAAAATACACCGAAAATAAATTTATATGTTGGATGGAGACAAGATGAAAAGTCTGTCGTGTTAGAGAACTTCTTAACTGTTGTTAGAGAGGTTTATGCGACTTCACAATTTGAATTTGAAAAGTAAAAGCCCATCTTGATAGGATGGGCAGTGGGAATTTGGAAAGGGAAACTTCTATTTTTATTTTAAAGTCACTGATGATTCAACCTGTTTTACTCGGATCGTACTCAATGAAACCTTTTAGTACACCATCAATTTGATCCATAATTTCAGGTTGTAATTTAACACTAGACGCAATTACGTTTTCTCTTATTTGCTCCGGATTTGATGCGCCAATAATTGCAGAGGAAACAGCTGGATTTTGTAGTACCCAAGCAACAGCGAGTTGAGATAAGGTAAGATTAGTTTCTTGCGCGATGGGATTAAGTTTCTGAATTGCAGTGAGTACATCATCACTCATCCAACGTTGCACGAGTTTTTGAAAAAATGGTTTACCAGCATCAGAGTTAGCACGTGATTGATTCGGTATTGGTTTACCAGGTTGATATTTTCCTGTGAGAATACCTTGTGCAAGGGGAGACCAAACAACTTGACCAAGTCCCTCACGTTGACATGTTGGTATTACATCAGTTTCAATAACTCGCCACAACATCGAATATTGAGGTTGGCTAGCGATGAGTGGAATGTTCAATTCTCGTGCAAGTGCTGCACCGCGGGTGATTTGTTCTGATGTCCACTCACTTACGCCTAAGTAAAGGACTTTACCTTGTCTTACAAGATCAGCAAAAGCTAACATTGTTTCTTCAAGGGGAGTTGTTGTATCAAATCTATGTGCATAATAGACATCAATGTAGTCTGTCTGCAACCGTTTTAATGATGCATTACAATTTTCTATAATATGTTTTCGCGATAATCCACGATCATTTTTTCCAGGTCCAGTCGGATGACATACTTTTGTACATAGTTCTATACTTTCTCGGCGTATACCTTTTAAAGATCGGCCAAGTACTTCCTCAGCGATAGTGTCCGAATAAACATCAGCAGTATCGAACGTTGTAATTCCGACATCTAGTGCGGCTTTCACACAATCATTTGCAGTATCTTCGTTTACTTTTCCACCATGGTTTATCCAGTTCCCATATGCAATCTTACTTACTGTTAATCCACTGTTTCCTAGTTTGCTAAATTCCATTGTAGAATCCCCCCTTAAAAATGATATCTTTATTATAAGAACTGAAATTTAATATGTATAATATATAATTCATGATAAATTTATATAAAAATTATATAAGGAGGAGTATATAGAAGTTTATAGATAGGGAAATCTAAAGCAAGAAGAACATGAAAATGTAGCTTGTGTTTTATTGATATGAAGTGCAAAGAGGGAAAATAAACTTTTTTGCAGTACATATAATAATATTTACGCATGCAATACCACTATGGTACAATATGGTTATTAACGATGGAAAGGAATGATGGGTGGACGATGATTAACTAATCTTATTTTTAAATGTTGAAATTAAATAAATTTCAATTTGTAAAAAATAGGATTAGTCTGCCCAATTCCAAACAACGGTATTGCTATTTGTTTTGCGTAATAGCTTATTTGGGTATAAATAATGTAACGACTAATCCTGCCAAAATTACTTTGGGAGGATTTTTTTGTTCTCCCTTAATGAAAGGGATCGGTAATATGAAAGAACTTTTAAAATTAAATGATGTTTATGTTGAAATAATGGAAAATACTTTGTTAGAGAAAATGAATGTTACAGTAAAACAAGGAGATGTTATCGGATTAATTGGTAAAAATGGTGCTGGTAAATCAACGTTGCTTCAATTAATCAATGGGAAGATTGAGCCATCAAAAGGTACTGTTGAATGGCAGCAAATGAATATGACAACGGCATATGTTGAACAAGAAACAGAAACGTTTATTAGTAATGATGTAATTGCAAAAGAAGCAGAACTTCTTGCGAAATGGGGCGTGCCAACGAACGATTTTCTTACGTTAAGTGGTGGTGAAAAGCTTAAAGTTCGACTTGCAAAAGGATTTGCCGAAAATCCTAACGTCCTAATATTAGACGAACCGACAAATCATTTAGATGAGATGAGTACGGAATTTCTCATTAAACAAATAAAAAATATGAAAGATACAGTTATCGTCGTATCGCATGATCGATATTTTTTAGATGTTGTCGCAACAAAAATATGGTCAATTGAGGATAAGAAATTAATTGAGCATAGCGGTAATTATACGAGTTATATGAAAGCACGTGAGCAAAAAAGATTGACGCAGCAGCGTGAATATGAAAAACAACAAAAACGTCTTGAACTTGTAGAATCACAAATAAAAGAATTAAGTTCATGGTCACAAAAAGCGCATGCACAGTCTACAAAACAAGAAGGTTTTAAAGAGTTTTATCGTGTAAAAGCGAAGCGAACGGATGCACAAGTTAAGTCAAAACGAAAACGTCTTGAAAAAGAGCTAGAGAAAACGAAAGTAGAACGTGTGAAAGAGGAGTACTCAGTTGAGTTCTCTATTCAAGCGAATAAAAAAGTGGGAAAACGCTTTTTAGAAGTAAAGCAATTTAAAAAAGACTTTCATGGAAAAATATTATTTGAAAACGTTAATTTTACAATTCAGCACGGTGAGAAGATTGCGATTGTTGGACCAAACGGTAGCGGGAAAACAACATTACTGAAGATGATTATGGGAACGGAAACTGTGCAAGGAGAAATATGGATTTCACCATCTGCAAACATCGGTTATTTAACACAAGAAGTATTTGATTTACCACTTGATAAAACGCCAGAAGATTTATTTTTAAAAGATTCATTTGAAGAAAGAGGGAAAGTCCAAAATTTAATGAAACATTTAGGGTTCCAAGCTTCTCAATGGAAAGAGCCGATTGAATATATGAGCATGGGAGAACGAGTGAAATGTAAGTTAATGGCTTATATTTTAGATGAAAAAGATGTACTTATTTTAGATGAACCGACAAATCACCTTGATCTTCCTTCACGTGAACAGCTTGAAAATACATTAGCGGAGTATAATGGAACACTAGTTATCGTTTCTCACGATCGATATTTTCTAGAGAAAACAACTAACACGAAACTTGTGTTTTCAAATAATACGATACAAAAGCAGCTAAAAGAACCTACAAAAACAAGAGATGATATTGAAGAGCTACGTTTAACGTTAGAAACAGAGAGACAAGAAGTATTAGGTAAATTAAGCTTTTTAACTTCTAACGACAAAGAATATGAAGAACTTGACGAACGATTCAAAGAACTTACGAAGCAGATAAAGGCACTTTAATGTAATTATGGGTACCTCTAGCTAAGAGGTACCCATAATTACTGATTTTTAAACGTGATTAAGGGAGATTACCATGGGAGAAGAAAATTCAACTAAGTTATTTAGACTAGATTGTGGTGATATTTACTTACAAGAGTTTTCCACTAAAGATGCGGAGAATATTTATAAAATATCGAATCAACCGGAAATAGAAAAATTTTTGCCAGACTGGAAATCAACGAAAGAACAACGAGTTAATTGGGTTACAAATTATGAAATACCAGCAAATAAAGTATTTCTTGATGCTGCTACAAATTCATCAAACATAGAGGGTCATTTTTTAAAACTAGGAGTATTTATTAAAGATACAAATGAATTTATTGGATGGTGCTGTACGGGCATTAAAGAAGAACTCCCTTCACCGAACAGAGAAATTATGTATGCTATTTCAAGGGAGCATCAAAATAATGGCTACGCTACGAAAGCGACTAGAGGATTGATTGACTATTTGTTTAAAAACACCACTTTAGATGTCTTAAATGCAATTGCTTTAATTAACAACGTACCATCAAATAAAATTATTGAAAAATGCGGATTTACTTATATGAGCCAACAGACGATAGAAAATCAACTATATAATCATTATCTATTGAGTAAATCAGAGTGGATAAAAAATGTTGTTCTTTAAAAAGGGCTATAATGGAATAAAATCATTATAAAAAAGAAAAGCTTAGGGCTAAAACTCTAAGCTTTTTTACGTAATATTTACTTTTTGATTTTACTTATAAAGTATAAGTTGTTATTTACCGTTTTGAAGTTGTATATTTATTCTTTATAATCTTTCACACTTTGCTAATAAAGAATGTAAGGGATAAAACAATTGCGACTATTAATGACGCTAAACATCACTTCAGTCTACACATATTCTAAACGAGAAATTCATTTAATTAATAAGGTCATGAATATTAGAAATAAGTAGCGTTGTATTTCATACTACTTTACAAATAATATAAGATAAATAGGTATTGTTATAGATGTATTGTCTGTTTTTTCAGAAATCTTACAAGCGTGTAAGATAAATGAAAGATGAATCAATATGTGCTATAAGACAATTCATTTACACTTTATAGTGAGCAGTGGAAATGAAGGGAGAATATAAATGGAAATTTTACATGCAAAAAGTATTAGTAAAGTATATAAAGGGAAAATACCTTTTAAAGCATTGGTGGATATTGATTTATCAATTCAAGAAGGTGAATTTGTAGGAATTATGGGCCCGTCAGGTAGTGGGAAAACAACGTTATTGAATATGGTATCTACTATTGATTCTCCATCATCGGGAGAAATTTTAATTAATGGCACAAATCCTTTCCAATTATCATCAGAAGATTTAGCGTTATTCCGCAGGAAACAATTAGGATTTGTTTTTCAATCATTTAATCTTCTTAGCACACTTACTGTAAAAGAAAACATCGTATTGCCGATGACATTAGATGGTGTTTCTGTGCAAGAAATGAATAGGCGAGTGGAAGAAATTGCAGAGAAGTTAAACATTACAGATATATTGAGTAAAAGAACGTTTGAAATATCAGGGGGTCAGGCTCAAAGAACAGCAATCGCTCGTGCTATCGTTCATAAACCGCAATTATTACTTGCAGATGAACCAACAGGGAATTTAGACTCTAAATCTTCAAATGATGTAATGGAGATGCTAGATACTCTTAATAAAGAAGAAAAAGCAACGATGATGTTAGTTACACATGATCCTTATGCAGCCAGTTTTTGCAGCAGAGTCATATTTATTAAAGATGGTCAATTATATAATGAAATTTATTGCGGTGACAGCAGGCAAGCCTTTTATCAAAAGATTATGGATGTCCTTTCTTTGTTAGGAGGGAAAAGGGATGACTTTTCGTCAGTTCGCATTTAATAATATTTTTCGTAATAAGCGTACATACGCTGCCCATTTTTTAAGTTGTGCATTTTCTATTATGATTTTCTTTACGTATGCCCTTTTATTATTTCATCCTGATTTACAAGGGGAATTAAAATCGACGAGTACAACAATAAGTGCATTTGGAACATTAGGATTTACAATTTCGCAAGGCTTGATTTTTGTATTTTCATTTTTCTTCATTCTATATTCAGTTAGTTCATTTTTAAAAATGCGTAAGAAAGAATTTGGCATTTTAATGATGCAAGGAATGTCAATGAGGCAGCTTAAGAAATTATTATTAATTGAAAATATGTTAATTGGACTTGGGTCAATTTGTATAGGGATTTTCATCGGACTCATATTTTCTAAACTAGTGTTATTGATAAGCGCAAGTGTATTAATGATTAGTAATGGTTTACCTTTTTATATACCAGTGCAGGCGGTATTATTAACAGTCATCACATTTCTTTTATTATTTTTAATTGTTTCGCTTGTTACTTTTAAAATGATAAAAGTAACGGAACTTGTGGAACTTATTCAAGCAGAGGAAAAGCCAAAGCCTGAACCGAAAGCTTCTATTCTATTATCGCTATTTTCTTTAATTAGTATAGGCTATGGATATATTTCAGTATTTCGCTTTATCCCAAGTACGAATTTTATTACGCTCGGAATGGGTGTACTTCTAGTCATTATAGGAACGTACTTTTTATATACACAGTGTAGCGTGTATATATTGTATCTTGCTAAAAGGAGTGAATCATTCTTTTTAAAGCGAACAAATATATTAACATTTTCAGAATTAATTTACCGTATGAAAGATAACGCAACGATGTTTTTCATTGTATCTATTATTTCAGCAGTTGCATTTACAGCAATCGGTACAACAGCTGCTCTTGGTAATAGGAATTTAGTATGGATGACAAACCCATATACATTTCTGTATGAAAGCTCTGAAAACAACAAATTGGTAGATAAACATCTCTCTATTATAAAAAAACATCTTGAGGATGCAAATATTCCGTACCGAATGGCTTCATCTTCAAATAAATTTACAGAAAGTAACGTAAATTTATTGAAATTAAGTGAATATAACGAACTTACGAGAGCACTCGGGTACCAACAAGAAACGATTGAAAAAGAAGATGAAATTTTACTAATCCCTGGGAGGGTGTCACAAAAACAAGAATTTAAAAATGGTGACTATAAAAAAAATATTGAAGTCATTCAAGGAGATTGGACAAAGACATTTCGTGTGAAAAAAACTGTGGGAAATTTAGTTTTACCACATGATCCTAGTAGTATTTATATTGCTGTTCAAGATCATGTGTATGATGAAATTCCTCATACGAGTAATCCAAAAGATGAAAATATTCAACATCGTACTTACGGATTTGTTGTAGATGATTGGATAAAAACGAAAGAGATTTCAAATCAATTAAAGAATGTATTCGATAAAGATCTTAGGGACAGAGATTTCTACTTTGAAGCTTTAACATTAAACTTGTTGGAGGCAAAGCAAAAGAATGGTTTATTACTTATGGCAAGTGTTTTAGTCGGAATCGTTTTCTTTACATTTGCTGCTAGTTTTATTTATTTCCGATTATATACTGATTTGGACCGTGATCAACAACAATATAAAATGATTTCGAAAATGGGATTAAGTAAACGAGAGTTAAAAAAAGTTGTAACGAGACAGTTAGTATTAATGTTCTTCTTACCGATTATCATTGCAGTGATTCATACTGTAGTTGCGTATACGGCACTGCAACAATTAGTCGATTTTTCTATTTTAAATAGCTCGATCGTTATTTTAATTTCATTTATATGTATACAAGTTTTATATTTCTTTATAACTCGTTGGCGTTACCTACAAAAGCTTTATAAAGTTATGGAGCAATAGAGTATATTAGCTTGTAAGACTACACAAAAGTATGTGAAAAAATGAACTGTATGATGAAAGGAAACGCGATGAAAAGAACTTTAACTATTTTTATGTTAACGATACTACTTTTAATAAGTTTTAGTGCATGCTCTAAAAAGGAAAATCCATTTCCTGCAAACGGTTTATTAATCATTGGAGATGAAAATAAAATTTCACCAATTATTAATCGTTATCAAGAAATTACGAAAGAAAATGAAGTGTTTTCTGTGAAAAAAGGTAAAGTTGGAAATGGACAGGTATTAATTTTAAATGAATCTACAGCACAAGCGATGATTAAAGCAAATGTTTTTCGTAAACGAGATAATGGATCCAATTTAAAACTAATAGATACGTTACCGAAATTCCCAAAAGAAGGCTCGCTGTTGTTTACACATGAAGACGAAAAGAATATGAAAAGTATTGAATTAGAAGAAAAAGAGATTCCAGTTTCATACGATAGCGACGCTTGGATAGGTAACACTCGTAAATATCCAACGCAATGGTATGTGATTGTATCAAAAAATAGTGTGTATAAAGAAATAAAGGAAAATGAAACGAAAATGCACCTTCTTCATTTGAAAAAATCTCTAGGTGACGAAAAGCCTAAAATGTCGACAGATAATACATTGGTTAATGAAAATGTCAAAGTAAAAAAGCTAATTAAAGGTTTGGAAGGAGAAGTATCTTTTCAGTTTGTAACGATTGGAGAAAGACCTTAAAAAAGAGTTCGAGGCTGATGAAAATTTTATCAACCTCGAACTCTTTTTAGTTTATAGACCAATCAAATATTATGCTTTACATTACTTCATTTAATCGAGTCTCACTCGTTTCTTCAATCGCATTTGAATTTTGAACTGAATTATTTTGAGCTTCTTTTTCTTTACGAGACTTTTGTAGCATTTCAAGGATGATCCATAAAGGAACACCTTTATCCTTTAACATCTTCCATAAATCTAATTCGTTAAATTTATGCTCAGGCTGTTTCATTTCTTTTTCAGATGAACGAATATCGAACTTGATAGGATCATTCGCTTTCTTACCTTCAAGTTTAGTAGAAGAGATAGTATTATGCTCAAGACTAGAAGGAGTTATTTTAGTAGGTTGAGATAATGTATGAATATTTAATCCGATTTGCATGCTTTTTTCCTCCTTTTCAAGCAATGAAATTAGTATTCTTATGATTTCTAAATCCAGTTAACATGAGGAAACTATATTTAATTATAAATTCAAATAATCAGATTTACAAGTTGTATTGTAAAAAGTAAATACTAACTTGAATTAATATTTATCAACATTTGTGTATGTTTTCTATATATACAATGTATATAAAATACTTTACATTATGTTTAAGTTGAAAACTAATTGTGTAAATCTTTTTCATAGAAAAATGTAAACGTTTTATTAGGGGGAGAAAGTATGGGAAAATTATATTTAAAAATATGTTTTTTTGCGTTAGTGACTTTCTGTTCAGTCGCTGCGAAAACAACTTATGCAGAAGAGAGACAACAAAATAATTATCCTATCATTTTAGTGAATGGCTTTGCCGGATGGGGTAGAGAGGAAATGCTAGGGGTTAAATATTGGGGTGGTGTTCATGATATACAGGAAGATTTAAAAAGAAATAATTATACAGTATATACTGCTGCTGTTGGGCCTGTTTCTAGTAACTGGGATCGGGCATGTGAATTATATGCGCAAATTAACGGTGGAACAGTAGATTACGGTGCGGCGCATGCTGAGATACATGGACATAATCGCTTTGGCAGAACTTATAGTGGTTTTGCACTGAATTGGAGTGAAACAAATAAAATTCATTTAGTCGGACATAGCATGGGTGGACAAACGACAAGAACATTAGTGCAGCTATTAAAAGAAGGCAGTTTTGAAGAAAAGAATTATGTGAAAAATCATTCGAACACAAAGATATCACCACTATTTGAAGGTGGTAAATCGTATGTTCATAGTGTTACAACATTAGCAACTCCTCACAATGGTACAACACTTGCGGACGGAAGTCTTCTGTTACCGTTTGTTAAAGATTTACTCATTACAGCTGCAAGTTTAGGAGGAAACAATAATTTATCATTATATGATTTTAAATTGGAACAATGGGGTATAAAAAAGAATGCCGGAGAGTCCTTTTTCCAATATAGTGATCGTATTCTAAATAGTTCAATTTGGAAAAATACAAAAGATATAAGTCAATGGGATTTAAGTACTGATGGTGCAAAAGAGTTAAATAATTGGGTAAAAACGCAATCGGATGTATATTACTTATCCTATAGTGGACATGCATCACAAGCAACACCTATAACAGGTTTACATTTACCTCATATAACGATGAATAAAGTGTTAATGGGTAATGCATTCTTCTTAGGTTCCTTTGCAAGGTATGAAGAAAATCGACCATTAATAGATACTTCTTGGTGGCAAAATGACGGTGTAGTAAATACAAATTCTATGATTGCGCCTTCGTCTAATATTGCTGCAAATGATAATAAGTCATTACAGATTGGAAAATGGAATCATATCGAAACGAAAGCAAATTGGGACCACCTCGATATGGTAGGACTAAGCGTTTCAGACACGTTAGGATTTTCTAATATTCAAGAGTTTTATAGAACAATTGCAGAAAAATTATCACGGTTACCGAAATAGATAATATAAAGCGCTCTCGATGGAATTCGAGGGCGCTTTATATTATATTGAAAGAGGGATTTGGTAGAAAAATATGGGGGGATATTATGAAAATTCAAGTTGTATTATCAGGATATGGGACAGTAGGAAGAGAGTTTATAAAATTATTAAACGAAAAATATTTATATATATATGAAACATATGGAATTCATTTAGTTGTAAGTGGCGTATTAGGTAGGAATATTGCAATACATAATGAGGAAGGTTTGTCTATTCATCATTTATTGATGTATGGTTGTGGTACTGCTGCAATTGAAAAATATATAGAACATCATCCGAAGGAACGTGCAACAAATAAGATAAGTGGTAATGTATTAGTAGAATCAACAGTTACAAATCTTAAAGATGGAAATCCAGGAAAAAAATATATAAAACAAGCGATTGAGAAACATATGGATGTAGTTGCAATTTCTAAAGGTGCCCTTGTTACAAACTGGAGAGAAATAAATGAAGCAGCAAAAATGGCGAATGTACGAATTCGATATAGTGGTGCAACTGCCGCGGCACTACCGACACTAGATATTGGGCAATTTAGTTTAGCAGGTTGCAATATTGAAAAAATAGAAGGGATATTAAACGGGACAACTAATTATATTCTTACAAGAATGTATGAAGAAGATAAAACTTTTGAAGAAGCGTTGCAAGAAGCACAAAATAAAGGGATTGCGGAGACAAACCCTTTATTAGATATAAGCGGGATGGATAGCGCATGTAAATTATTACTTTTGACGAATAGTTTAATGGGAACAGATTATGCACTCAAAGACATGCGAATAAAAGGAATAGAGCACGTTACAACGCACCAAATTCAAAATGCGAAAGAACAAAATAAAACTATTAAATTAATTGCATCAGCAAATAAAGATGATAATGGAAAAGTAAACCTTAGCGTACAACCTTTTAATTTAGAGAAAGAACATCCATTAGCAAGTATAAATGGTACCGAAAAAGGAATTACGTTCTTTACGGATTCAATGGGGCAAGTGACAACGCTTGGAGGTGCCTCAAATCCAAGAGGGGCAGCCGCAGCCGCTTTAAAAGATGTAATCAATTTATATCGAAAGGATTTATAGGTTTGCTGACCGTACCGCTATTATTAAAAAATACATATGTAGTGGACCTTTTGAGAATGAAATAAATATGTAAAAATAATTGCAGGGGGTAAGAAATTGTTTAAAGATTTTAAAGTTGTAAAAGATCGTCCCGTTTATATTCAATTAAAGGATTATTTAAAAAAGATGATTATGAAAGGGCATTTGCTCGGTGATCAAAAAATCCCATCAACAAGGGAACTGAGTGAATTATTATCGGTGAGCAGAAATACAGTACTCTCTGCTTATGCGGATTTAGAACAAGAAGGGCTCATTTATGCAGTTAAAGGAAAAGGAAATTTCGTTGCGAAGGTGGATATAAGTAACACCTCGTCTGTTGAAATAGATTGGAAAAATAAACTTAATACAGTTACCACATTAGCGGATGAATTAGACTTAATGAAGCATGGAGTTCGCTGGGAAAAAGGAATGATTGTTTTTAATAGTATAGCCCCGGATGAAAAGCTATTTGATGTTGAAAATTTCAAAAGAGCTTTTCTTACTCGTATGTCCATTGAAGGGGATATCGTATTGAACTACGGATATGCAAAAGGTTATCGACCGTTAATGAATTATCTACTTCATTACATGGAAATGAAAGGTGTAGATATTTCGAACAAAGATATTTTAATTACAAATGGATTTACAGAAGGATTAGATATTGTACTATCTTCCTTATCGAAGAAATCAGGGCGTGTTATTTGTGAGAATCCAACTCACCATGCTGCATTGAAACTTTTTCGCTTACACGGGCTTGAAGTTCATGGGATAGATATGAATGATGATGGTATTGATACGACTGAAGTAGAAAAAAGTTTACGTGAAAAGGATTTTGATTTTGCATATTTAATTCCTTCTTATCATAATCCAACTGGTATTGTTACGAGTTCGGAGAAAAGAACGGAATTGATGAGGCTATTTTCGAAATATAAGGTTCCTATTATAGAGGACGGGTTCAATGAAGAATTACGTTATTCAGGTTCACATTTAGCGCCATTATTAACTTTTGCTGGGGCTGGTAATAATGTGATTTATATTAGTAGCTTTTCGAAGGTACTTTTCCCTGGTTTACGTGTAGGGTGGATTATTGCAGATAAAGAACTGATTCATTATTTAGAAAGTGTTAAAAGAGCAAGAACCATTCACACATCTACGTTAGATCAAGCTGTTCTGTTTCAATATTTACATGAAGGATATTTTGAAAAATATTTAAAAAAAGCAAGATCTGTTTATAAGAAAAAATATGAGTTAGCTGTTGGGGCGTGTAATCAGTACATTCCGTTTAAAAGGATGACTGGAGATGGCGGACTTCATTTGTTTATAGAGTTGGAAGAAAAAATTCAAGCCCGCACACTTTTACAAAAGTGTTATGAGAAAGGCGTAACGTTTTCTCCTGGTGATGTTTTTTACTCTGATGGAGGAGGAGCGAACACATTCCGATTAGGATTTTCACGTTTGAAAGAAAAGGAAATTGTTAGCGGGATTCAAATAATTGGTGAAACATTAAAAAATGAAACTTGGAGTTGAGAAAATGAGAATTGGCGTTATTATGGGAGGAGTATCCTCTGAAAAACAAGTATCAATTATGACTGGGAATGAAATGATTGCACATTTAGATAAGAGTAAGTATGAAATAGTTCCAATTACGTTAAATGAAAAATTGGATTTAATTGAAAAAGCGAAAGACATTGATTTTGCATTGCTAGCATTACACGGAAAATACGGAGAAGATGGTACGGTTCAAGGGACGCTTGAGAGTTTAGGTATTCCATATAGCGGCAGCAATATGTTGTCTAGCGGTATATGTATGGATAAAAATATTTCAAAAAAGATTTTACGTTATGAAGGAGTAGAAACACCAGATTGGATTGAACTTACAAAAATGGAGGATCTAAAGCTTGATGAATTAGATAAGTTAGGATTTCCGTTAGTGGTAAAACCAAACTCTGGCGGCTCGAGTGTTGGCGTAAAGATCGTCAATGATAAAAATGAATTAATCTCAATGCTGGAAACTGTATTCGAATGGGATTCTGAAGTAGTAATTGAGAAGTATATAAAAGGTGACGAGATTACATGTACAATTTTTGATGGTAAACAGTTACCTATCATTTCGATTCGACATGCAGCGGAGTTTTTTGACTACAATGCAAAATACGATGATGTTAGTACAATTGAAGAAGTTATTGAACTTCCAACTGAAATTAAGGAACGTGTAAATAAAGCGTCATTGGCTTGTTATAAAGCATTAAAATGTAGTGTTTATGCAAGGGTAGATATGATGGTGAAGGACGGAATTCCATATGTAATGGAGGTTAATACATTACCAGGGATGACACAATCAAGTTTACTGCCAAAAAGTGCAGATGCGGCTGGAATTAATTATAGTAAACTATTAGATATGATAATTGAAACTTCATTAAAAGTAAGGAAAGAAGAAGGTTTTTAAGATAAGTGTACAATTAAAACTTTTGATAGTTCCACGAAGTATGCTATGATAATTACAATACGACAACTAAATATTTATCCACTAGGGGGGCCTTTTGTAGGCTGAGATCAAATATAATTTTGAGACTCTTAGTACCTGATCTGGTTAATACCAGCGTAGGGAAGTGGGAAGACGATCATATTTAAAGAATAAATTAATATTGTCTATTTCACTTTCTTTACGCCTGTAAAGAAAGTTTTTTTGTTTTACGGTTTTAATAACTGTGGATAAATACGTATATTTTATACATTATTGGAGGAATTTAAATGACTTTTTCACAAACATTACGTAAAGAAGTTGATTCTATTTGGGAGGCAAGTTTTAATCATCCTTTTGTAAAAAAACTTGGTGAAGGTACGTTAGATTTAGCAAGTTTTCGTTATTATGTACTTCAAGATTCATATTATTTAAGTCATTTTGCTAGAGTACAAACTTTAGGAGCTGCAAAGGCTCTTGAATTAGAAACGACAGCTCGCATGGCGCACCATGCTCAAAATACATATGAAGCAGAATTATCATTACATGAGAATTTCGCAAAGAAATTAGGAATTACGAAAGAAGAAAAAGATAATTTTATCCCTGCACCAACTGCATATGCGTATACTTCACATATGTACCGTGCGGCGTATGAAGGGCATTTAGGAGATATTATCGCAGCAATTTTACCTTGCTACTGGCTATATTATGAAATTGGTGAACGTTTAAAAGAGTGCCAGCCAGAAGAGCCAATTTATAAAGAGTGGATTTCTGCTTATGGATCTGATTGGTTCCGTACTTTAGTTGAAGAGCAAATTACACGATTAGATGCTATTGCTGAACAAGTGACAGAGTCTGATCGGAAGCGTATGAAACAGCATTTCATTATTAGTAGTCAATATGAATATTCATTTTGGGAAATGGCTTACACTTTAGAAAAATGGCCAGTGAATACAGGCGTAAAAAATGTAATTAGATAAAGAGTATATAAAAGGTATCGCTATATCAAGAGGTGATACCTTTTATTATATTTAGTTTCTGTAATTTTTTTGTAAATCATAGATGAAAAAATTAATAATGTATTATAATGATTTTGTAATATAAAGAGTGACATAAGGAGGTAGTTATATGTTAATAGTAACTTTTTATTAATTATAATTTTAATAATATTTTATTAAAATATTCAAATTCAATCTAGTTATTTCCTTTAATGTGCTTGGTTTAAATTTGATTCGTTTATGCTTAAAAAAATTAGTATCTTTTCTAGTATTATTCATGATCAATATAAATTAAGAGAGGAAGTATTAATAATATGGAAAAATTACGGTTATTAGCATTTAAAAATATAGTAGAACCCCTCTATAATGAGAAAGTATCGTATATTTATTTTCCTATTGAATGGCTTGAGATTGTAGAGATACATTATAGAACATTTTTATTAACGAGCAAATTAAAACTTTTAAATGAAAGATTGTATGAAATGTTTTCTGATATATTATTCATTCAGCACAATCCATATATATTAAGGGAAGATACGCCCTGGATTGTAGCAAAAGAACCAATGAAACAAGAACAGTTAGACTATATTTTCCAAAGCTGGTATGAGGTTATTCATGATTGGAAACCGAATAAATTAATAGATCCACCACATTTAGAATGGCAGTATGACTTAATTAGTAATTTACCAGTATTACATGATAAAAAAACGTTTTCTAAATGGGTACCAGCTTTAATTACTCATATTTTTTGCGAAAAGCCTTTACGTATGGAAAATAAGAATGAAGAAGAAATATATTTTTCGCCACTGCGATCACAATATGTTTCTGAAGCGATGTCTGAGCCAATTAAAGATGAAGAAACACATGATTATTTTGCTTATGTATATCGGTTTGAATACGTAACTCGTGGAGGTGAGAATATTCCGCTATTAAAAGTATCTGTAGGGATTAGGAGGTTTTATCAACAATATAATCATAAAGATATCTCTATACTTTTAGGGCGAAAGCGGAGCCAAATACTGATTTCAACTCCTGAATTTGAATCAAATAATAAAAAGCAAAGATTTGTAAAGTTAAAAGTGCAACAAGCTAAAAAAGGAATAAAGTGGATTAAACGTTTTAGAAATTTAAAAGATGATTATAGGATAGGGGGAGAGGTTAAATTAGAGCAAATTCTCCAATGTCCGAAAGAGTATATTAGAGGAACTAATGTAAGAGTGCTTCTTCCATATAACGAAAATATATATAAAGTTCAAGGAACAAAAATAAAATTTGGTATAAAAGTAAGAGAAAAAGTGGAACTTTTTAATGAATTCCAACGAAGCTTCCCATATTTCACATTACTTCCAGAATGTGAAAATGTATTAACTAATAATGAGAATGAGTTATTACCTTTATTTGCCCCAAAGGGATTAGACTCAATTACGTTAGAAGTATGGTCAGATGATATAGTAATAGAGATAGAACAGGCGTTATTAGATAGCAAAATAGTTTTAGCTCAAAATGGAGATTCTTCCTATGTATTAAATGCAGACAATCCGGTGTTGTTAAAAATAGTAAGATATAACATTGGAAACGTGTTACAAAATCCATATAGAATGCAATATAGCCATAAAAACAAAAAGAAACTAGTAGACGATGTCGTAAAAGCTGTACATGCTACGGCAGGTGAGCAAAATGAAATGAAATTAGCATTAATTGCAATAAAAAATTGTGATGGTCGCGAAAAAATTAATCCAAAGCAAATTATTCGGGAAGGATTCGCTCGAACGGAACGTATTTCAGCATTTATTAATTTATTTATCGGACAAAGTGTATCTAAAAAAGAAATTAGTAATGCCATTCTTAGTTTGTTAGAACAAAAGGGGTTCTTAAAGCGTAGTTGGAATAAGATAAAATTACCGGGGATAATTGTAAATTTATCAATTGAGAAAATGTCTAAATATGATTTCTTACCTATTTTTTCAAAAATAAATGGGAGAGAAATAGTATATAAATTATATGGTCAAGAAGAATGGGGTACAATTGATCATACTTTATTAAATATAGGTAATAATAAAGTATTTTTACCACAACCATCAAAAAGGAATGATATAGGAGTCAGTTTTAAACAATTTATGTCAGAAACATTAGTTGAAATTTCGCAAGATGCACATAAACAAAATAAAGAAGTTTATTTTATTGCAGATGCAAATATGAGGAAATATTGGATAGAAGAATTACAAAATGAAAGCGTTAATATTGGGGTTTCACCTGAAATAATCTCGAATTTTAAAGAGGATATAAACATAATTAGAATTAATACTAACTCAGATGTACCGAACTATATTGTTAGAGGCCAAGAATATGTTATGGATGAAACGAGATTATTTGTAGATCAAATGGGAATTTACTATAGCACGGCTGCATACGAATTAAATTGTAATGAGATAGCACAGCAGTACATACTCGAAGTTATCCCGTTTGGTGTGAAATCTGAAGAAATAGAAGAAATCGCCAAAATGATACATTACATGTGCTGTAAATCAACCTTGCTCTCGGAACAAAATATTCATAATACGCATGTAATGCATATGGCTAAATTAATTAAAAATTATACTACCGATATTGATTCAAGGGAGTTTAAAGAATCCAATGACGAATTAGATGAAGATGTAATAATTTTAGAAAAAGAAGATGCATTGATATTAATATAAATAATAGTATACAAATCCTGCTAGTAATAATGAGCAGGATTTGTCATTTTTTCATGTAAATAAGGCTATCCTTTGTCATGTATCTTTTCTTTTACGTATTTACTTTATTTACATACAGGATTAAGATGTTTTTTAGAAATACAAAAACTACATCATATGGAAAAGCGATTTTTATTAATTGAAAATAAAATTTGAAAGGAATGGGGAATTGTGAAGAAATTAGATGTATTATTAATGCTACTGAGCGGCCTCTTTCCAATTGCAGGAATGTTAAAGCAAATCCCTCTTGAACAATCTTTATATATTGGAGGACTTTTATTTTTTACTAGTTTCGGTAGTTACTTTGCGAAAAAGATATATTCACGTATATGTAGCTGGATAGCATATGCACCATTTATAACACTACTGTTAGTTATTTGGAATCAGGATATTTCAACAAGTGTTATAATAGCAAATGCCAAAATTGCCGCTTGTATCGCTTTAATACCTTGTATATTCCGCTTTCGTACATACGGGCTTACTTTAGGTTTATTCTCATTATGGGCCGCTTTATTATGGGATATAAAAGAAGTACAGTCGTTAGTCATACTTGAGCGTATGACGAGTTTAATGACAAGCAATTACGTATATCTTCTACTCTTGGTTGGAGGACTTATATTAGGTGGATTACTTGCGACGTTAATACATCGAAAAGAGAAAGATAATAATAAAGAAAATACAAATCTATTTAAACAAAAAAAGAAACGTAAAAGGCTATCATTTAAGATCCGCTTTCCAAGATTACCGAAATTTAAGATGAAATTATTTAAGTTTGGTGGAAAAGGTTCTAAACGTAAAACGCCAGAAATAATGCATGAGCGTAATAACGAAGAAACAGTTGTAACATATGAAATGGCAGAGCAAATAGATCAATATAAAGAAAGTACTGTTCAAGGACAAACTAGGATGGAACGTCGAAAAAATAGGTATAATGCATAATAAATTTCACTAACCCCTTAATGATTTATCGTAAAATTGATAAATCATTAAGGGGTTTTTTATGTAATTAAATATAGATTGCGTATGCACAGTTTTAGAAGTATTAGTCAATTAACTAATAACTTCATGCATATCTTGAGGTAGGTATTTGTGAAGATAATTTCTTTTTCAATCATATAATACATTAGGAGGAGGGATTATCTTGACCGAAATAACAATTAGTTTATGCATGATTGTAAAAGATGAAGAGCAAGTTATCGCAAGGTGTCTAGATTCAGTAAAACACATAGTTGATGAAATAGTTATTGTAGATACTGGATCTACAGATAGAACTAAAGATATTGTTCGAAAGTATACAACTAACATTTATGATTATAAGTGGAATGATAATTTTGCGGCGGCCAGAAATTTTTCATTTTCTAAAGCGAAAAAAGATTATATTTTATGGTTGGATGCTGATGATGTTTTATTTGAAAAGGATCAGCAGAAATTTTTAAATTTAAAACAAGAAATGGATGATGATATTGACGCGGTATTAATGTTTTATCATTTAAATACTGGATTAAGTATGGAGCCAATGTATATTACAACACGTTATAGGCTTGTTAATCGCTCAAGAAATTTTCAATGGATTAACAAAGTGCACGAATTTATACAAGTTGAAGGAAATTTGTTGCATACGGATATAACTATTACTCATTGTAAAGAAAAACCAAGAATTGATCAGAATTTTAAAATTCTCCAATCCATAATTGAAACAGAAGAAGTTACGCTTACAAATTGGTTCAATTATGCGAATGAATGTATGTTTCAGCAAAAGTATGATCAGGCAATTCAATTTTATAAAAAAGTATTAGATAGTAAAGAAAATTGGGGAGAAGGAAATATTTATGTGTGCGGAAACTTAGCGTATTGTTATATGCAACTTCAAAAGTGGGATAAAGCATTAGAAACTTTTACAAGGGCTTTTCAATACGGGAATCCAAGAGGGGAAATTTGTGTTGGGATAGGGCATGTCATGATGGAACAAAAAAAATATAAAGAAGCAATTCGCTGGTATTTAGCAGCCACGAAAATTACATATCCTAATGAGGCGATACTTTATAACCCCGCAAGTTACAATTGGGTTCCATATTTCCATATAAGCTTGTGCTACAGCCATTTAGGAAACTATGATAAGGCGTTATATTATAATGAATTAGCAGCAAATTATATACCTAATCATCCAGCGGTAATATATAACCAGCAATATTTTAATACTTTATTACAAAGTAAAGAGAAGGGTTAATTAAGAAAATTAAGTCAAGTTATTTTTATTAATGATTTCATTTTCTATAGTGATATACACAATATTAATTATGAGGATGGATTGCTTCGGATTGGTAAGTAACTAAAGAAATTATTACAACTATGTAAGGTTCATGTAATGATAATCGATAGTAAATTAAGATGTTTGAGTGTATTGTTAATAGGATTTAAAAGTACTTTTTATCTATAAGGGGAAATAATATTTAATTAGGAAGTGTAATTAAATGATTGAAATTAAATCTATTATCCATTCGTACAAACTAAAGAGAAGAATAGCTAGGGATTTATACGGCAACAGAGATGAATTGACGCTGTTATTAAATGAATTTCATAATATGAAAGGTACAGCTGCATCTGAAAAAAAGAAAAATAGTATGCTATCTCGTTTGCAATTAATTTATCAAAATATAAAATTAGATAAGCAGTACCCTCTACCATTTGCTTTAAATAACAAGTTATTGGAGCGGTTAGAAAATGAATCTTTTCAAACTATTGAGGGTTGTGTATCATGTCTACATTTAATGTTGGATATAAATTATGAAAAAATAAAACATTATGGATCGAGCACAAGTAGGTCATTTGTTCCATTATCGCAATCTTCAATTTGTCTTGCTGATTGTGTTTGTTTAACAGGAGTTGTATTCGGGTTACTAGGAACAGTGACATTTGGAGGATTAATGTTATCTGTATGTTCTCTTACATAAGGAAAAAAGGGCACCCACTTAAGGTGTTTTTTTTTAGTTATTTAGGAGAGCTTTTGAGATAGGAGGGACATGGATTCAAATCTATAGTTACACATTTTTATTGTGTTGTGTAACTCAAAAAGGAAAGTATCAGCAACTGCTTATTTTGTATGACTATAAACATTGGCTATTTGGGAGCTGTAATAGAATGCTTAGAAGGGGGCAAAAAATGGTGTGTGAAATATTAATAAAAAAGGACAAGCAGTCGTACCTACTGTCCTTTAAAGGAGAAAAGTCTTTTGGTTAAGAACTACGAATAAACAGAAAATCTGCTTGTAATTAGTTTTATCCCAAATATACATGCCTATACAAAAAAGGGATAAGTTCAAAAATATTTATCCCAGGAAGGGAAATCCCAAACACCAAAATGGCTTGCATTGGTATACAGGTTCAAAAGTAGTATATGTAAAACGAAAAATCTCATACAAAAAGCAGACAATCAAAAGTATTGTCTGCCAGAAAGTCGGATGAATTAGCCAACTGTGAAAAATTGCTTTCCCACTTCAAGAAGAGTAAAGGCAACAAATTTGAAAGAAATGAATTGGGATTTAGTTATTGCTTCTATGAATGATGCGTTTTTTTCATTTTTTTTGTCCCCAAAAAACAACTAATAATTGCGAGTAATGCATTTGAAGAAATGAAATTTACGGTCCAATAAATTCCTGTTCCAGCAATTATATCGATAATTATAAATCTTTTAATTGCCGAACTTTGTACTACATGAAAAATAAATTGATTGTTATCGTTACCCAATGTTATCACATCCCTTATCTAATATATGACAAGGCATGCTTGCTCTAGTCTTCATGATAATATACGAAAAAGAGTAATTAGCAGAAGCTTATAAAGTAGTTCTAAATAAAAGATAACTATCGGAAGTTAAATTATTAATTTCAGTGAAAAAAATAACAATCATAATTTATCCTGCGTTATTGATGGGATATTATGTTTTACTTAAGGGCTTATGCGGAAAGTTTGATGAAAAATTCTTTCATTAAAAGTACGATTCCCAGCAGAAACAAGTCTTCAATTGAGAACCAAAACATACTTTTGTGAGGTTTTTTAAACTCTATAATATTGATAAAAATAAAAAAATTGCAATAAGTATGATGATTAAGAGGCGGCTTATATTAAGCATTAATAACACTCCTAATATGTAATCGGGACTATTATATAATCTTTTCCAAAGATATATAATTCTAGAAATATTTTATTGAAATTTTAACAAAAAGGATGTAAGCGTATTCTTAGCGAATTATAGATAATTAAGAAAGGCGGTGACACTATGAAGTATGTAAAAGTCAATATGAATGGTGGAAGTGAGCACAAATTCTCAATGAGTTTAGAACGATTTGAAGAACTTATTACTACAGAGAATGGATTATTAGAAAATAAATTAGTTTGTATTGAAAATGTAATGATTAACCCTACTAATATATCTTCTGTAGTTGAAAAAATTGGTGTACCTGCTAAATTTATGGAAGTTTAAAGATAATTAGATAAAAAACATCCCCATGGATGTTTTTTGTTTATAAATAAAGCAATTGTACAATGAAAGTATGAGCAGATTTTATTAGTAATAATGTAGGCTATTAAGAATGAATGGATATAGGAAGGTCTTTTCTAGCGTGTTAGTTACTCCAATGTGTATGTATCTATTTGGCATCTGGACATTGTGCTTTTTAATGCACAATGTAATAGGTACAAGCATATAGTATGTAATAGGATAAGATCTTCGTGTCCTACTAAATACTCAGAAAAAACCTCTAATCACATTAGGGCATCCAATAGCAGGGTGCTCTAATTTTTTATGAAAAATGTAGCTTCACAACGGTTTCGTTTCAATTATAGTTTTCTTTAACCTTTGATATTAAACTTATCTTTAACGCTAATAAATATTAAGATTAATATGATAGCAACAATTAAATTAGACAAATAGAAATTTTGGTGAAACAGTAGTTCAAAGATGACATCGAATGTATACAATAAAGCGACAGCAGGTAATATACAAATAAATATAAATCTCCAATTTTTTAAATAATGTTTATAATTAGTAAGTACTTTCGCCATTAATATTGCTCCTGTATTTTTTATTTTCTATATAATTATACATTTAAATAAAAAGATTTACAAAGTGTTTAAAAATTATTTAGCAACTAATGTGATCTTGGGAGATAAATAAGGAGGAAGAAAAAATATTATAGATCTATAGATTGAGAGGAATATAGAGAAAGCTTTTGTTAAAAACTTAGATGGCTGCAGCAATCTGTGTAATAAACGATTTGATTTTAAAAAGACTTTTAAACATCTGGGCTAAAATGATACACTATAATCTACGTTATTTTAGAAATGAATAGAGGGATTTATATGATAGATAAAATTAAAAATGTTGTAGAGGATATGTATGAAGATGAAGCAAAACATTTACTTCAAAGTATTCTAATACAGTTAGATGTATTAGACGGGAATTATAGCGAAGATATGATAAAAAATTTAACGAGTATCCCTAAGCAATTGACGAGTCATACAACTCAGGAAAAGAATTTAGAAGAAAGTACACATATTCATATTGCCTTTGATGATTCAACTGCCGGATGTTTAAAATATATGTTGAAACAAGAAGGATTACACGAGGAGAGTGTTGTTTCATACTCTGAATTCTTTTCAATTGGTCCCATACATCAATTACATACGAATGAAGGTCAATTAGCAAGGGCACAGTGGTTATTAAATAACTTAACTTCTTATGATTGTTATTTTGAAGAAGAGTATTTACCAAGATTTAAGGAGACTTTAGAAGAGCTACATTCAATTCCGAATGAAACACCGATTACCGTTTGGAAGGCGGATAATGCCCATGAGCACGTAGGGCTTTGTTTTGTAATTGCGCAATTAAAAGATAAGAAAAATATTCGTGTTATGAATACTTCTGAAGCGAGTAAAGAAATATTAAAACAAGATTATGATATCCGTGGAACTGGAGAATTATCTCCTGAAAGTTTAGCTCTTTTCCAAAAAAGTTTTGTGGAATTTCCGTATTTAACTGAAGAGAAGCGAATGAAGTTTTCACATGAGTGGGATAGATTATCGCAAAGCATGGAGTTTTTAAGAGTTTGGAAAGACGATGAAGTGCATTCTGTACAAGAAGGTTATTTTGATCAATTCATTATTGAGTGTGCGAAAAATGTAGGAGCAGATAAAGAGTTTTATAAAGCTCCGAGAGTAATAGGTGAAGTTCTTGGCCTTGTGGAGCAATTAGTTGGGGATACTTTCTTAGAGTATCGCTTGAAAGAATTAATTAAGCAAGAAGTATTTGAATATGAAGGTTCATTAGATCAAATGCGTTTTTATAGTGTGAAGTTAATAAAATAAAAAATATATCTTGTTTATAAAAAAGCTCGTATTTTAAAAATACGAGCTTTTTTTCAGATGAATTTAGGCTATACATAAGCTTCCTATGAATGGCGTATCACATATGAATGTTAAAAGGAACAAATGAAAAGAAGGTGATTTGTTAATATGTATAACCAACAAAATTATCCATATGATCAAACGATGTATTATAATCCACAACAATACGGATATGAACCTGATATCGAAGTTAGAGAGGTTGAACTAGAAGATTATAGACCAGATGATGCGGAAGATGCTCCAACGTCACCACCACCGTCACAAGCTCCGTCTTTACCATCCACATTTGCTTCTCCTGCACAAGCGGGCAATATGAAATCATGGATGTGTAACTGTTTAGGGAGATGGGGCTATTTACGTTTACATCGTCCTGGTCCATTCGGAAGAGATTTATGGTTCTTTCCGACAGAAGTAAGAAGAAGTGGGGTATCCGGCTACACTTGGCAAGCTGGTCGCCGCCGCAAAGTAAGTTATCGATATCAACAAATTAGTAATTTTATGTGCTTCGCATAATAGGAAGTGAGAGAGTAGAATAATTTTACTCTCTCACTTTTTTATTTTTCAATATACGAAGTAAGATTTTAATTAAAAATTTACAATTTTCTAGTTTTTATTGAAGTATAATTCAAATGTTGGGTTGATTTACACAAATAATTGAGAGTGAGGGAATGCAATGTCAATAAAAAATAAGGTTGGCCAAAAAATAGAAGATGGCATTAATTTAGCTTCTGCTCAGTTTAAAGAAGATGCTTATGAAATTTATAAAGAGTCGCGAAAAATACAACCTATATTATTTGTTAATAAAGTCGAGATTGGTACAGAATGGCTCATTACAAGATATGAAGATGCTCTGCCACTTTTAAAAGATAATCGCTTAAAAAAAGATCCAAATAATGTTTTTTCTAAAGATACAATGAACATGTTTCTTTCTGTTGACAATAGTGATCATTTAACAACGCATATGTTAAATTCGGACCCACCTAACCACAGTCGTTTACGATCTTTAGTTCAAAAAGCTTTTACACCAAAGATGATTTCACAATTAGACGGAAGAATTCAGAGAGTAGCGGATGATTTAATAAATGAGATAGAGCGAAAAGGTACATTAAATCTTGTGGATGATTATTCATTCCCATTACCGATTATTGTAATAAGTGAGATGCTTGGAATTCCAAAAGAGGATCAAGCGAAATTTAGAATTTGGTCTCATGCTGTCATTGCATCGCCAGAAACACCTGAAGAAATAAAAGAAACCGAAAAACAACTATCTGAGTTTATTACATATCTTCAATATATAGTTGATGTAAAACGGAAAAATCCAAAAGAAGATTTGGTTAGTGCGTTAATACTTGCAGAAAATGAAGGGCATAAACTTAGTGCTCGAGAGCTATATTCAATGATCATGTTATTAATTGTAGCCGGACACGAGACGACAGTGAATTTAATAACAAATACGGTATTAGCACTTCTTGAAAATCCGAAGCAATTACAATTATTAAAAGATAATCCGAAATTAATTGATTCAGCTATTGAGGAAGGATTGCGTTATTATTCTCCAGTTGAGGTGACAACTGCAAGATGGGCGGCTGAGCCGTTTCAAATTCACGAACAAACAATCCAAAAAGGAGATATGGTTATTATCGCATTAGCTTCAGCAAACCGTGATGAAACAGTATTTGAAAACCCAGAAGTATTTGATATTACACGAGAAAATAACCGTCATATTGCCTTTGGGCATGGTAGTCATTTCTGCCTAGGAGCACCACTTGCTAGGTTGGAAGCAAAGATTGCTATTACTACTTTGTTTAAACGGATGCCTGAACTACAAATAAAAGGCGATCGTGAAGATATTAAATGGCAAGGAAACTATTTAATGCGTTCTTTAGAGGAATTGCCTTTGACTTTCTAGAATAGTTAAAATGAGACATGCATACATTGAAAATGTTTTACATAGAGTATGTATGTGTTAATTAAATTCGAAACGGAAGGGTGAAAACATCCCAATGATCAACTAATTCTATTTGCAAGAGATCTTCGTTAAAAAACGAAATATTCTTCTGAATAGGATTAGTATGTACATGTATAGAAAAGGGATGTGTTTCGCACTGCGAATATATAGTCTTTTCATATGATTTGTGCTGCCTCCTGTTCAGAACACGAAATAGGAGGCTTTTTTATGTCGACGACTGTAGAAACGAAACAAAATCATGGGGTATCGGAAGTATTAAAAAATCGATTTGTGCAAGGTATTCTCGCATCGGCATTATTTTTACAAATTGGAATATGGGTTCGAAACTTTGCAGTATTGCTGTATGTAATGGAAATGACAAAAGGTGATGCATTCGCAATTTCCATGATTTCAGTTGCTGAATTTGCTCCGATTTTCATTTTTTCCTTTATTGGTGGAACTTTTGCTGATAGGTGGAAGCCGAGAAGGACAATGATATGGTGTGAAACGTTAAGTTCTATTTCAGTATTCGCTGTATTAATTACACTTATGTTTGGAACGTGGAAAATTGTGTTTTTTGTGACGCTAATCTCTGCAATCCTTTCGCAGTTTTCTCAACCATCTGGAATGAAATTGTTTAAACAACATTTATCGACGGAACAAATTCAATTAGCAATGTCTATATATCAAACGATATTTGCAATTTTTATGGTGTTAGGACCAATTCTCGGAACATTTATTTTTCATAGTTTTGGAATTTATATTTCAATCATCATAACGGGTATCGCTTTTTTACTTGCCGCAGGTGTATTGTTATTTCTTCCGAAAGATCTTGAAAACGAAGCAGCAAAGAAAGATATCACTTTGTTACAGGAAATGAAGGATGGTGTTAAGTACGTCAAAAAGAAAAAAGCATTAACCTTACTTGGTCTATGTTTTATGGCAGCAGGACTAGGTATAGGCTTAATTCAGCCACTAGGTATATTTATTGTGACTGAGCAGTTAGGGTTATCAAAAGAGAGTTTACAATGGTTACTAACAGTAAATGGAGCGGGGATGATTGTTGGTGGAGCTTTAGCGATGGTATTTGCGAAAAACGTTGCGCCGCAAAAAATGTTAATCGTAGGTATGCTAGGCCAGGCTATTGGAATTGGTATAATTGGTTACTCCACAAATTTATGGGTGACACTTACGGCACAACTTTTTAGTGGGTTAGCTCTACCGTGTATTCAAATTGGGATTAATACGCTCATTATTCAAAATAGTGACACGGATTTTATTGGTCGCGTAAACGGTATTTTAAGTCCACTATTCACCGGTTCAATGGTAGTAACGATGAGTATTGCTGGTTCATTAAAGGAGATGTTCTCATTAAGCACGATGTATGAGGGAACGGCTCTACTATTTATAATTGGATTATTGTTTATTTTACCTATATACAATTTAAAGCCAGTAATAGCAGTAGAAAGTGAAATGAATGGTAAAGGAAGTGCTGTGCAACATGAATCCTAATCCAAATGTTAAATACCCAATTGAAGGAAATCAAAACGTTCATTTTATAAAAAATACAATAACGAAATCTAATATACTCGTTGGTGACTATTCTTATTATGATGCGAAACATGGGGAAACATTAGAAGATCGAGTATTATATCATTATGAATTTATCGGAGATCGTCTCTTCATTGGGAAGTTTTGCTGTATTGCATCTGGAGTTACCTTTATTATGAACGGAGCAAATCATCGAATGAATGGATTTTCAGCTTATCCGTTTAATATTTTCGGGAATGGGTGGGAGAAGTTTACACCAGATTTGTCTGATTTACCGTATAAAGGAGATACAGTTGTAGGAAATGACGTTTGGATCGGTATGGATACAACGATTATGCCCGGAATTAAAATAGGAGATGGTGCAATCATTGCAGCGAAATCTGTTGTGACTAAAGACGTCGCACCATATACAATCGTTGGTGGTAATCCTGCAAATAAAATAAAAGAGAGATTTTCAAATGTAATAATAGACGAATTATTGCAGATTCAATGGTGGAATTTCGATATTGAAAAAATAACCGATAATATTGATTCTATTGTAGGAGCGGATATAGAATCACTAAGAAAGCTAAAAAGAAAATAAAAATGCATAGCAAAGAGTATCATACCTCCGGATTTTGTTAATGATAAAAGAACAAGGAGGTGTGATACTATGGCACAAGATGTACTATGCGAAGTGAATAACTGTAAATTTTGGAGTAACGGTAATAAATGTAGTGCAGATGCGATTTATGTAGTAAGTCATAAAGGAAAACAAGCATCTACAACGGAAGAAACAGATTGCAAAACTTTCGATCCAGAAGTGTAAATTTTTGAAGGGTAGCCAAATCGTGGTTGCCCTTTTATTAATTATAGTATTGATAATAAATCTCATTTTCATTCATTGTTTTTAACTTTTCTTGTTATTTTTTTATATTTTCTTCATAAGTGATGTAATCCAATGTAATTCATGTTCAATACGTGACTTAGTAAATTCAACAACTTCTGTAATAAAAGGTGAGACAACGTCAAGGGATTGGATCGCTGTAAGTTGTTCTTGAAGCACGTTTTGGCGTGTAGTCAAAATTTCTTTTCT
The DNA here is from genome assembly GCF_042796455.1 of Bacillus sp. NPDC057893. Classification (NCBI taxonomy): domain Bacteria; kingdom Bacillati; phylum Bacillota; class Bacilli; order Caryophanales; family Bacillaceae; genus Bacillus; species Bacillus sp. NPDC057893. The sequence goes on from NZ_JBHVNG010000004.1 coordinate 417,828, forward strand.
AGCCTCGTAATCAAGTTTTTCGAAGAGCGCGATACGCACAAGGAATTCAGCATTGTTTGTCGCAATTTTTTCGGGAAACTCTCTTAGCATTTCATAAAAAATTTCTTCTCCTGTTTCTGTTATGGCGTACATATTTCGGTTTGGTTTTCCGATTTGTTGATGAACTTCTTTCGTTATAGCACCCATATCTTCAAAACGCCGAAGAGTGGGATAAAGCATGTTATGGTTTAATTCAAAATTATCACCTAAACGATTTTGGATATTTTTCTTTATTTCATAGCCGTGTTTTGGTCCTGTCGTTAATTCAGCTAGTAGTAAAATATCAACGTACATAGTAATCCCCCTAATATGTTTCTCAAGTTCTCATTTGAAAATTTCAGCTCTCTATATGTTAAAATAACATATGTTAGTCTATACATCTTTGTAAAACATACCTATCACTTTTATTGTAAAAGAAAAGGGAGGAAAGAACTATGACTTCACCTGAAAATGTTATTTTAGTTCATGAAATTTCAAAGCTGAAAACAAAAGAAGAGTTATGGAATCCTTATGATTGGTATCAGTATATGAGAGACAATCACCCTGTTTATTATGATGAAGAACAAGACGTATGGAATGTGTTTCTGTATGAGGATGTGAACCGTGTTTTATCAGATTTCCGCTTATTTTCAAGTAGAAGGGAACGTAGACAATTTTCAATACCACCTTTAGAAACGAGAATAAATATAAATTCTTCTGATCCCCCAGAACATCGTAATGTACGTTCAATTGTTTCGAAAGCATTTACTCCTAGAAGTTTAGAACAATGGAAACCCCGTATACAAGCCATTGCAGATGAACTTGTAAAAAATATAGAAAAGTATGATGAAGTTAACATTGTTAATCAATTTGCTGCACTTTTACCTGTTACCGTTATATCAGATCTATTGGGAGTACCAACTACAGACCGTAAACAAATTAAAGAATGGTCTGATATTTTATTTATGCCGTATAGTAAAGAAAAATTTAATGATCTGGATGCGAAGAAAGGAGTTGCTTTAAATGAATTTAAAGATTACCTTCTCCCGATTGTTCAGGATAAAAGATATCATTTAACAGATGATATTATTTCGGATTTAATTCGAGCGGAGTACGAAGGTGAATGGTTAACAGATGAAGAAATTGTAACTTTTGCATTAGGACTATTAGCCGCTGGGAATGAAACAACGACAAACTTAATTATTAATAGTTTTTATTGTTTCTTAGTGGATTCACCTGGAACATATAAAGAATTAGAAGAAGAACCAAGGTTGGTTCCAAATGCGATAGAGGAAGTATTACGCTACCGCTTTCCTGTTACATTGGCTCGGAGGATTACTGAAGACACAAATATATTTGGACCTTTAATGAAAAAAGATCAAATGGTGGTTGCATGGGTCAGTGCAGCAAATTTGGACGAGAAGAAATTCTCACAAGCTTCTAATTTTAATTTACACCGAGTAGGGAATGAAAAGCATTTAACGTTTGGAAAAGGTCCTCACTTTTGTTTAGGCGCACCGCTTGCACGTCTTGAAGCTGAGATTGCATTAACTACCTTTATAAACGCTTTCGAAAAAATAGAGTTATCTCCATCTTTCAATTTAGAAAAATGTATATTGGAAAATGAACAAACATTAAAACACTTACCTATTCGCTTAAAAACTCAATAAAACGTTCAACAAGGTACATTTTTTGTACCTTGTTTTTTATTTCTCAATTGTAAAATTTTAGTGTGCTTTATAGTATGGAGGTGTGTGGAAAAAGAGTAGAGGGGGATGCTTATGTTAACGTGCAATGGGAGTAAAACGTTTCAAACATTTATTAAAGCTGTAACTGATTTAATAGATAGTAATTTATTGGAAGAGCAAATCGTGTGTGAAATTGAAAAATTACTGGAAGAACTTTTAGAAAAGAAAACATGGCTTCCGTTAGAGAAACAGAAAGCGAATTCCGCTCAATATGCACGACACTTACTGTATGAAGATCCATTAAAACGTTTTGAAGTGCTAGCACTTGTATGGAAAAATGGACAAGCTACACCACTACATGATCATGATGGTGCTTGGGGAGTTGAAGGAGTTTTTTCCGGAAGGATAATGGTTCGAAACTTTTTACAAACTAAGCAACTCGGAAATTCACTATTTTATTTAACACATACAGGGAATATTTATTTGGGAGAAGGAGAAACAGATAAAGTAATCCCACCGGCTGATTGTCATATTCTCGAAATTGGTAAACACGAAAGCGTTGTCACTATCCATGTTTACGGAAAGCAGTTAGAAAAGTTTAAAGTATTTATCCCAACTAAAGAAAAAAATGTGTACATTTGTGAGACGAAATATATTACTTATAATTCATAGTGTAAAATGCAGAGCTTTCTTTAAAATAGAAACGCTTTGCATTTTATATTTTATTTAGTAATATTTCTTGACCTGAAACGCTTTTCATAAATTATAAATAAGAAGTACTTAACGAGCTCAATATGAAAACGATACCTTTTTGTTAAATAGATCTCGTGTATTTATAGAAAGTGGTGAAGAAATAATGAAATTAATAGCAATTGACTTAGATGGGACCCTTCTTTCCGGTAATAAAATGATTAGCAAAGAAAATGCAGAAGCAATTCGAAAATGTCAGGAAGCAGGACATGTTGTGGCTATTTGTACAGGACGTTCGATCATTGATATTGAACGCTTATTATTAGAAGTTAATTTAGACTGTCCAATCATTGCGGAAAATGGTGCCCTTATTTATACAGATAAGAAGATGATGAAGAGATATCCAATTCAAAATATGCAGGCACTTGAGATTGTAGAATATCTTGAAGAGAATGGCTTGTATTATCAGCTTTATACTAATAAAGGTGTGTATGTACCGGATTATGGCGTAGAGAGTGTGCGTAATGAAATCGAGTATGTGAAGAATACAAAAGGAAATTTCGATTTGAAAGAGTTAGAAACGATTGCTGCATTATATCTTGAGCATACAGCATTTCATAGTGCAGAAAGTTGTAAACCAATTGTAGAAATGGATATACATGTGCATAAACTTTTACCGTTTTCTTATGACATAGAGAAATTAAAAAAATTAAAAGAAACGTTTCTGCATAATACGGATTTAGCTATTACATCTTCCTATTGGCATAATTTAGAGATTAATCATCGAGATGCTCAAAAAGGAAATGGATTATATACTTTAGCAAAACATCTTAATATTCCAGTTGAAAACACTGTAGCAATAGGCGATGGCTTAAACGATGTTTCTATGATGGAGAAAGCAAATATATCAATTGCAATGGGAAATGCAGTTGAAGAAATAAAAGCGATGTGTCAATACGAAACGTTAACAAATGAAGAACATGGTGTCGCACATGCTTTAAATAAATATGTAATGTAATAAAAAAAGAAAAAAAGAATCCAAATAGATTCTTTTTTTCTTTTTATTAGGGGTAAGGTATTCTATGAGATTCATAGAAGCCTTATTACACCTCATTATATAGAATATATTGGAATAAATGTATATATTTTTCATGAAAGTTGTGAATTTTTTATGAATTTTATATTTATTGTATTTTTATACTTCTACTAGCAGCGCGTAACACTCCCATATTATTTTCTTTTTTTAATTGAAAAATAGAATTTGTTCGAATAATTATTCTACAGCTATATACCTAGGAGCACTTTCTTCGTATAATGAAGAAGTATGAATTTTTAATTTGTATAAATTTTACATATCGAGGTGAGAAAAGAATGAATGCGCGGCTAATGGAACTTATTGATGTGAGTACAATAGAAACCATGGCAGAACAATTTTATAAATTAACCAACATATCACATCAACTTCTTGATGCTGAAAACGAATGTATATTTTCATTTGGAATTAATGAAATGAAAGTATGTAAACTTCCCAAAATTGAAATCCCCCTTTTCTTATACAATCAATATTTAGGATCTTTTGTTGTATGGTCCAAACGAAGCGAAATTTTCAATTGCCAAAAATATTTTGAAATGCTTTCTAACCTCATTATAGCTGGGGTGAAAAAAGCAGTTCAAAGTAAAAATACATCGTTACTTTCTCGAAAAGAGGAAGAACTACATACGATCTTACAAAACATGCCTGTTATGGTTGATGCGCTTGACTATAATGGAGATTTTGTTTTGTGGAATCGAGAATGCGAGATTGTAACAGGTTATACTGCTGAAGAAATAATTGGGAATCCAAACGCTCTTCAATTACTGTATCCTGACCATAATTATCGCCATCAAATACAAAATAAATTTTTGACTCGTGGAAAAAATTTTAGAGATTGGAAAATGCGTTTAACATGTAAAAACGGTGAAATCAAAACGATAATGTGGTCCAATATATCTGAGCAGTTTCCTGTAACAGGATTTAGTTACTGGGCTGTTGGGGTAGATATTACACATTTAAAAGCGATAGAAGGGCAATTAAAACAACAAACCTCTGAATTAGAATTAATTTTTAAAGCTTTACCAGATTTATGTTTTTTAACAGAAGACGATGGGACAATTATAGATTATAAAGCAGGATCTCCTACAAAATTTTACGTACCCGCAGAAGCTTTTATGGGAAAAAAGTTTTACGAAATATTACCGTCTCCAGTAGCACAGCAATTTCAAGAAGCAATTCGCCAATTGAAAGAAGAAGGAAAGAATGTAATTGTAGAATACCCTCTAACAATTAATGGAAGTATTGATTTCTTTGAAGCTAGATGTTTACCATTATTACAAGATAAAATTATGATCATTGTCCGCGATATTACAGAGCGGAAAAAGACAGAAGAATTGCTAAATAAATCGGATACACTTGCAGCTATTGGTCAATTAGCAGCTGGAGTAGCACATGAAGTGAGGAACCCTTTAACTGTAATAAAAGGATTTATACAATTATTCCAAATTAACAAGGAGGATCAAGAAAAATATTTTAATCTTATGCTTTCTGAAATTGAGAGAATTGAAGCAATCCTTCAGGAATTTTTGTCGATTGCTAAAACAGATGAAATCCCTACTGAGAAGAAAGATATTTGTCAAATATTTAAAAATGTTGTGTCGTTAATTAACATAAAAGCAATTATGACAAACATTCAAGTTGAGTTATTTACAGATTCCAAAGAAATGATTATTGAATGCTCTGAAAATCAATTAAAACAAGTATTTATTAATATTTTGCAAAATTCAATTGAAGCGATGCCAGATGGTGGGAAGATTTCAATTCATATTAAAGAACTGAATGAAGGCGGTATCATAATAGATGTAGTAGACGAAGGAATAGGGATACCAGAAGAAAGAATTAAGAGATTGGGCGAACCTTTTTATAGTACGAAAGAAAAAGGAACAGGAATCGGATTGATGCTAAGTTATAAAATCATTGAAAGTCACCATGGGACTATTAGTATTATGAGCGATGTTGGTGTCGGGACAACTGTAACAATTTACTTACCAAAATTTCAAAATGAACCGTCCATATCAAAGAGTGAAGATAGATCCGTAACAATACGCTCTATATAACTCGTAAATAATTAAATACGCAATAACAAAGGGCTTAGTGAAAACTAAGCCCTTTGTTATTGCGTATTTTTAAATTTTATTTAGTAAACTTTACTTTTTCTTTACCATTGCTTAAATTTCTATTAAGTTTTAAACATTATATTAATATTCATACAACGTAATGTTTAAAAAATAATATTACTTACTATATGGAGACTACATATAGTAAGTAATGAAACGAAAGTGACGTAGGGAGGAGATTATAACGAGGTGAAAAAGCAAAAAAAGAAGAACGGTCGGCCAATGCCAATACGGTTAAATATTTTATTCTTTTGTGTATTTTTATTATTTTCTGGAATTATAATCCAGTTAGGTAAAGTGCAAATTTTCGATGGAGAAACATATAAAAATGAAGTAGCGAAGAGGGAAAATGCAACAGTTAAGCTTACAGTACCACGTGGCAAAATTTATGACCGTGAAGGGAATCCAGTAGTGGACAATAAGTCTTTACGTACGATTACATATACAAAGGTGAAAGGTGTAAAAGCGGAGGAAATGTTAAAAACTGCGAGACAACTTGCAGCAATAATTGAAATACCGCAAGAAGATATAGATAAGTTAACCGAGACAGATAAGAAAGATTTTTGGATGCAATTAAATCCACAGGTTGCTCAAAATTTAGTATCTAAAAAAGAAATAGATAAGTTTAGAGAAAATGATATTGCCGGAAAAGAGTTAGACAAAAAAATAGAAGAGTTAAAAAGAAAGCGAGTTACAGAAAAAAATCTTCAAGAATTAACAGCAAAAGACATAGAAGTGTTAGCTATTAAAAGTAAAATGACTTCAGGTTATCAAATGGTACCTCAAATTATTAAAAAAGATGTTAGTGAAAAGGAATATGCTGTGATTAGCGAAAATTTAGCAAATCTCCCTGGGGTTGACGCATCAGTTGATTGGGAACGGCTCTATGTAAATGATGGCTTATTCCGTTCAGTCCTTGGAAATGTTTCGAATGCTGATGAGGGATTACCACGTGAACGATTAGATTATTATTTAGTGCGGGAGTATAGCCGGAATGACCGGGTCGGGAAAAGTTACATCGAACAGCAATACGAAGATGTACTTCATGGCACGAAAGAAGAAGTAAGAAGTATTGCTGGTAAACAAGGTAATACAATTAGAACGGAAACAGTTTCTGAAGGGAAAAGCGGCAAGAATTTAACGTTAACAATTGATATGGAATTACAGAAAAAAGTAGAAGAGAGTATAGAAAAAATATTAAAGGCATATAAAGGTTCAGAATCAATGTTAGACCGTGCTTTCGTTGTAATGATGAATCCGAAAAACGGCCAAGTATTATCGATGGCTGGGAAAAGACTTGTAGAAAAAGACGGAAAAACGGAAGTAGAAGATTATGCTTTAGGTACGCTGACAAGTTCATACGAGCTTGGATCAACTGTTAAAGGTGCTACAGTATTAACCGGATTTGAAACAAAAGCTATAACACCGGGAACACATTTTTATGATGCACCTATGAAGTTTAAAGGAACTAAGGAGAAAAAGTCATGGAAAGATTTTGGAGATATAGATGACCTAAGAGCTTTACAAGTTTCCTCTAACGTTTATATGTTTAACACAGCATTAAAAATTGCTGGTATGGATTATGTAAAGAACAGTTCATTAGATATTAAACAAGAATACTTTGATAAGATGAGATATTATTTCAGACAATTTGGTTTAGGTGTTCCAACAGGCATTGATTTACCGAATGAAACAGCGGGGCAAATTGGGAGAAAAGATAATCAGCCAGGTTTCTTATTAGACTTTTCCATTGGTCAGTATGATACGTATACACCACTTCAGCTTGCACAATATATTTCAACTATTGCAAATGGCGGGTATCGTATGAAACCACAAATTCTTCAAGAAATTAGAGAACAAACCGTTCAAAAAGATGAGGTCGGTAAAGTAGTACAATCAATAGAACCCGTTGTTTTAAATAGAATTGATATGAAAGAAGAATATATCAATCAAGTAAAAGAAGGCTTTAGGAAAGTATTCCAAGAAGGGGATGGAACGGGAGTAAGGGCGTTCCAAAAAGCACCGTATAAACCAGCTGGCAAAACAGGAACTGCACAGACTGTATACGGTGGAGAAAGTGATATTGGGAGAAATGAGAAAGGCGATCGTAGAGAATGCTATAATTTAACATTAGCAGGATATGCGCCATATTCTGATCCAGAAGTAGCATTTTCTGTTGTAGTACCATGGGTTATAAATGATAAGTCTGGTATTAACTCTGATATTGGAAAAGAAGTTTTAGATGCTTATTTTGATTTAAAAAATAAGCGATTAACTGGCGAAGCACCAAAAATAGATGACTCTAAAGAGAATTAAAATATACGAAACGTCTCTAGCATTTATATGGACTAGAGACGTTTTTACATACGAATAGATTAGAAATGAGGTATATATGAAGCAATTGATTCTAAAAGATTGGAGAAAAATATGTAGCTATATTTTAATTATAATAGGAATTATTATTATTAATAAGTCATTTTTATTTTGTATGGTAGAAGGAATTTCGATGCAACCTACTTTGAATGAAAATAATCGCATACTAGTTAATAAGGCTAGTGTCTATTTTTCTTCTTTTCATCATGGTGATGTTGTAATAATAAAAAAAGAAGACGAGCCTACATACTACGTGAAACGAATTATTGGATTACCAGGGGATAACATACAATTAAGAAACGATGTGGTATATATTAACGGTAAAAAGCGAGATGAGTTGTATATACAGTTAGATATGTCACAAGTATCAAATCGTTTTTCAAACTTTAGAGAAATGAAAGTTCCCTCGCATAAATTATTTGTATTAGGTGATAATCGAAATCATAGTAAAGATAGTAGGAATACACTTGGACTTATCAATGAGTCACATGTAATAGGTAAAGTGAAAATGGTATATTATCCATTTGATCAAATAAAATGGTTAAAATAATTCATATATTGATAGCATAGGACAAGCAGAAAAGCTTATCCTAACCTCACAGAACACTCCTTATCACAGTTAGGCATCTACTTATGTAGATGCCTTTTCCGATGACTGATAATTATTTATCAACCTAAAGTAGTAAGCATATTGGGACTATTAGAGGAAGATTGCTTGTAATAATAACAGTACGATTAATAAGAACATTGAATTGTAAGGAGTGAGAAATACGTGTTGAATATTTTAATAGTTAATTTTCCTGCAGAGGGACATGTAAATCCTACATTAAGTTTAGTAAAGGCCTTTACTGAAAGAGGTGATAACGTACACTATATTACAACGGAAAACTTTAAGGAAAGGCTTGAAGTTTTGGGAGCTATTGTACATACTCATCCGGATTTATTAAAGGAGATTTCTATTGATAATGAAACTTCATATGGATTAAAATCTTTCTTTCATGTACATGTTCAAACTTCTTTATATATATTAGAAATTACGAAACAATTATGTAAAAGCATTAATTTTGATTTCGTAGTTTATGATATATTTGGTGCTGGAGAGTTAGTAAAGGAATATTTACAGGTTCCAGGCATAGTTTCCTCTCCTATATTTTTAATTCCACCAGTATTATTGGAAACCTTGCCTTTTCATCCAAATGCAGAAATAAAATTCCAACCCGATGAACTCTCTGAAAAGTTACTGTATCAAATGGAACATGAATTTGGAGTAAAGCCCAAAAATAATCTTCAATTTATGCATAATAAGGGAGATATTAGTCTTGTGTATACAAGTCGTTATTTTCAACCTAATAGCGATTCGTTCGGAGAAAACAATGTTTTTATTGGACCGAGTATTATAAAGCGCAAAACAAATGCAAAGTTTCCACTTGAATTGCTTTCAAAAAAGAAAGTTATTTATATTTCAATGGGAACACTTCTTGAAGGGCTCGAACCATTTTTTAATACTTGTATTGATGCTTTTTCAAATTTCGAAGGGATTGTAGTAATGGCGATCGGTGATAGAAATGATATTTCAAAAATTAAGCAAGCGCCAGACAACTTTATTATAGCCCCTTACGTACCTCAATCAGAAATATTAAGTGAAGCAGATGTTTTTATTACACATGGTGGAATGAATAGTGTGCACGATGCAATCCATTATAATGTCCCATTTGTGATAATACCGCATGATAAAGATCAACCTATGATAGCGCAAAGATTAACTGAGCTTGAGGCAGCACATAGATTATTGAAAGAGCATGTTAATGTGCAAACTTTAAAAAAGGCGGTAACAGACGTTCTTTCAAATAAAAAGTATAAACATGGCATTCAAAAACTGAATGAAAGTTTTTTAGAGTGTGGTGGTTCCAAAAGAGCCATTGCAGTTATTGATGCTCTTTTAAATAAATAGTTCGGACAATATAAAAGCATAGAGGCTCTACCTGTATGCTTTTATATTATTATCCAGCAAATTGTACAGCAGTATTCGCATGTAAATAAGCAGTATCAAAAACAGGAACAGATAGATCATTTTGGGAAATGAGCAAAGGAATTTCCGTACAGCCAAGTAGAATTCCTTCAGCCCCATTATTAATTAATGAATTGGTAATTTGTATTAGTTTTTCTTTTGATGTTTCTGAAATAATTCCTCTACTTAATTCATTTAATATGACGTGATGGATAAAAGTTCTTTCTTCGTCATTTGGGATAATTGTCTCAATGTTATATTTTGCTAGTCGTGATGTATAAAAATCTTGTTCCATCGTTTGTTTCGTTCCTAATAATCCGATCCGTTTTATATTCCGTTCTACCATTTCTTTAGCACTTACATCACCGATATGAAGAAGTGGGATTGATATTGCTTGTTCTACTTCCTCAGCAAATAGATGTACAGTATTAGAACACATTAGTAAACATTCAGCTCCTGAGTTTTCTACCTTTTTTGCTACCGTGACTAATTCATTTTTCACTTCTTCATATTGATGGTTTTGCAATAATGTAGTTACCTCCCCAAAGTCCATGCTATATAAAACAAGCTTCGCATTTTGATCATATTTAGAGAGAGTAAGTGTATTAATGTGTTTATAGTACAACGATGTTGATTCCCAACTTAGTCCGCCAATTAAGCCAATTACTTTCATCATGCATTCCTCCCGTAACAATTTTGAATTTATTATTTCACAATTCCGATAAGAATACAATGATTTAAATGAACTATTTATCGAAAAATAAAAATAGTAAGAAAAGTATTGAAATTATTTATTGTTAGTGCCATAATACAAATTACAAATACATACTTATCCAGAGAGGTAGAGGGAACGGCCCTATGAAGCCTCAGCAACCCCTATGTAAATGCATAGGAAGGTGCTAATTCCGCAGAGGACATTTATATGTCTTTTGAAAGATAAGAGGATTCTTGTACGTGAAAGAAAATGACCTCTTAATTTAAGGGGTCATTTTTTGTTGTATAGAAAGGAAGTGTCGATGCATAATTCATTTTCAAAATAAATATAGAGTATTAAAAGCGGGATAATGGGAGAGGAGAATTGTAATGAACAAATTAACGACAAAACTAGTAGTAGCAATCGGAATTGGAGCAGCTTTATACGGGGTATTAGGGCTTTGGGGATTTTCTATCGCACCCAATACATTTATTAAACCAGCATTGGCTATATTAACAGTTTTTGGTGCGTTATTTGGCCCAGTAGCAGGACTTTTAATAGGACTCATCGGTCATACGGTTACAGATACGATCGCTGGTTGGGGTATTTGGTGGGGATGGGTGTTTAGTTCGGGGATTATCGGATTTTCAATGGGTCTTATACAAAAAAGAACTGGTTTCAGTGTGAAAAATGGAACGTTTAATAACCGTGATATTTCTTATTTTGCAATTGCAGGGTTAATTGGTATTGTCATAGCTATTATATTTGCTGGAGCATTCGATATTATTGTGATGGGAGAACCGTTTGACAAAATCGTTATACAAGTACTAGGCGCAACAATTGCAGACGTTATCGTATTTTTAGTTCTTGGCTTACCAATCACGATCGGTCTAGCAAAATCAAATAAGAAACATACACATTTAAAAATTGAAAAGTAGGGATGAATACATGCAACCAATTATTTCTTTTGAACAATTTACCTTTCAATATAGGCATGCCACGCAGCCTACTTTAAAAGATATTACATTTCAAATATATCCTGGGGAAAAGGTTCTTATCGCTGGACGAAGTGGTTCAGGGAAGTCAACATTAGCTCATTGTATAAATGGGCTAATCCCATTTTCTTACGAAGGGATAAGCACCGGTAACATTTTAATAGCTGGAAAGGATCCGAGAGAAGGTAGTGTTTTTGAACAGAGTAAACACGTAGGGACAATATTACAAGATCAAGATTCACAATTTATAGGCCTTACTGTCGAAGAAGATGTAGCATTTGCATTAGAAAACGATTGTGTAAATCAAATAGAAATGAAAAAGATTGTTACGGATTCTTTAAAAAAGGTAAGCATGCAGGAGTTCCATGCACAAAGTCCACATGAATTATCAGGAGGTCAAAAACAGACAGTTTCTCTTGCAGGTCTGCTAACGATAAATGCAGATATATTATTATTTGATGAACCGTTAGCTAATTTAGATCCTGCATGTAGTTTGAATACAATAGAACTCATTAAAAATATGCATGAGAAATATAATAAAACAATTGTAATTATTGAACATCGAATAGAAGAAATTTTAAATCTTGATTTAGATAAAATTATTTTAATAGATGAGGGAGAAGTTATTGCGATTGGTTCACCGGATAGTATTCTAAATTCTAATATATTACCAAATATCGGACTAAGAGAACCTATTTATATAGAAGCTCTAAAGAAATTAAATTTTGACAGTAATAATGTTGGGGTATTTCCAATTGAAAATCTACGTAATGCAGGCGTTCATAACCTATTAAAGAACTGGATGCGGAAGCAAGTGTCATCTAAAAACACGTATATTAAAAAAGCCTTATGCAAGATAGAAAATTTATCATTTACATACAATAACAAACATACAGCCTTAGAAGATATCAACCTTTCAATAGGAGAGGGAGAGATAGTAGCGTTATTGGGTCATAATGGAGCAGGGAAATCGACATTAGCTCATACTCTTATAGGAATAAATAAAACAAAGAATGGGAGAATAACATTCGATGGAGAAAATATAAATTCTTGGTCTATTCGTAAACGCGGGGAAGTTATTTCTTACGTTATGCAAAACCCAAATCAAATGATTACACAGCCCACTGTTTTAGAAGAAGTTTCATTTTCATTAAAATTAAAAAAAGTTTCTAAAGATGAGATTGAGAGTAGAGTCGAAAAAGCTTTAAGAATTTGTGGATTATACCCATTTCGTAACTGGCCAATTCAAGCATTAAGCTACGGACAAAAAAAGAGGCTTACTATTGCATCTGTACTTATAACAAACCCGAAACTTATTATATTAGATGAGCCGACAGCTGGACAAGATTATTATCATTACAAACAGTTTATGTCCTTTATTAGAAAACTGGTTGAAAAAGGCACATCCTTTATTATTATCACACACGATATGAATCTTGCTTTAGAATACGCAGATCGAGCGGTAGTTCTGCATGAAGGGAAAATCATTGCGGACAATACTGTATCCACTGTATTAGGGGATCAAGGAACGTTACAAAGAGCTAATCTACGGGAGATTTCATTAATAAAACTAGCTAAATTAAGCGGAATTCCAACTCCAGAAAAGTTTGTGAAACTTTATATTGAGGCTAATAGGAGGGAGGAATATGCATAATACGTATTTTCATCGTATGGATGGTGCAATTAAGTTATCTTTATTTATATTTTGTATGACTCTTACTTTTTTATTTTTTGATTTTCGTATATTGCTAATTTTATTTATTATTGGATGTATCGGCCTCTTAATTGCAAAAATTCAATTGCGTAAAATTATAGTTATTTTCAGCGTTATATTTACATTTAGTTTATTAAATTCCGTTATGATTCTTTTCATTACGCCCACCTATGGATCGGAATTAACGGGAACGTATACCTCTTTTTTTCATATAGGTTATGCAACAATTACATATGAAACATTATTTTATGCCGCTACACTTTCATTGAAATATTTTACGTTATTACCATTTACACTTCTTTTTATTTATACAACTCATCCAAGTGAATTTGTAAGCAGCTTAAATAAATTTGCTGTTCCTTATAAAATTACATATGCAATAAATATTGCACTGCGTTATATACCAAGTATTCAATCCGAATATATTATCATTAGACACGCACAGGAAGCAAGAGGCGTACCTTTTGAAAAAGGAGAAGCGAGTTTGTGGATTCGTATGAAAAACCGTGTTTTAATTTTTTGGCCACTTATTATTCATTCATTAGAAAGAATTGATACTGTGTCAAACGCAATGGATTTAAGAGAATTTGGAAAGAAAGATAAACGAACGTGGTACTGTGCAAAGGACGCACAAAAGGAGGATTACATCACACTTTTTGTTGGTATTATCATTTTAATTATTGCAGTGTACTTAAAAGTAAATGTATTCAAGAGTTTCTGGTACCCATTTTAAAGCACTCTCAATAGAGTGCTTTTACTAATTTTATGAAGACATGCTCAAAAAAGGGAGATACACATACTGTATAATACGAACCAGTTAAAATGATCAACTACCTATTAGTTTTCAAACCAAAAGGAGGAGAAAATATGAGTTTCGGCGGTTCTTGTGGTTTTGGTGGAGGTTTCGCATTATTAGTTGTGTTATTTATTTTATTAATTATTGTTGGATGTAGCTGTTGGAGCTAAGGTTACTAATTTCTAATTAATCTCTACAAAATGTAAACTTTAAAAAACATAGCAGATACTTTTTGTATCGAAATAAATGAAAAAGGAGCTTAATAGCTCCTTTTTCATTTATTATACGAAATCTCTTCATTACTGTATTTAGGTAATGTGATAGTTAAAGTAGTTCCTTTATTTATAACACTTCGGATTTTCAATGTGCCTCGCATCGTTTCGATAATTTTTACAGCAACCATCGTACCTAAACCAGTACCTTTCGTTTTTGTACTAAAATACGGTTCGCCAAATCGATTAATTTGCTCTTGTGACATTCCAGTTCCATTATCTTGAATTCGTATTATGACTTTATTATTACTAACAGATGCAGAAATAATAAGATCACCGCCATTCGGCATTGCTTCAATACTGTTTTTAATTAAGTTTAAAAAACATTGATGGAAGTGCTGTGTATTACCAATAATTGTTCCCTCTGAGAACTCTTTTGTAATATTAATATTATTCATGTTACAAAAAGGCAACATCATATTAATAACTCGATTTAATTCGTGCCTCACTGAAATATGATCTAGTTTTTCTGAAGCCGGTTTGGCAAAAGTTAAGTAATCATCAATAATTGCTTGTGCACGATTTAACTCTTCAAGAATATGTTCAATATACTCATCTTTGGATTGTTGAGTTATATTGGGTGTTTTTAAAAGTTGTGTAAATCCTTTTACAACAGTCAATGGATTCCTTACTTCATGTGAAATACTTGCAGCGAGTTGGCTGACAATCTCCATTTTTTCAACTTTTATTAATTTTGATCGCATGAATATTGCATCTTTTAAGACCTCATTAAAATAGACCATAAATAATATTAAAATAGTTGGTAATAGAATGAAATAAATAATGTACAAATTATTCACTTCAAAATCTGATAGAGTTAAAACAATTACTGTTGTAAATATTGCAAGGAAAAAAGTTAAAAACATAGATGAAGTTACTTTTATTTTCCTATTGTATGTATTAAATTTTGATGATGCGAATGCTGTAATTATTAACATCGTTCCATAAACAATGATTGTTAACAGGCTAAAACCATAAAACATAAAACGTATTATTAATAAAATCATGAGTAATGCAATACCGACTGGAAATCCACCATAAAGTGTACCAATTAAAAAGGGGATTTGTCTTAAATCGTGAATATAATTTTCATCCATATAGATGGGATACCGCATACATAAAATTAGTGGGATACTCGTACAAAGAATGATAAGTAGTTTCTTATATTTCTTCCCGAAGTACCCACTATCATAAATAAAATAAAAAACAAATATACTGCTTAAAATATAAAGAAGATTATTTAAAACATTTTGATTAATGTAAACAAAGTTCATAATACATGCCCCGTTATCCTGAATTTCAATCCCATATGTATTATACATTATAAAAGTACAAGTTTTACATGTACTTTTACAATGTATGTAGTTTTTATAGATTTTCAGTGTTATAGGCTTTTAACCATGCATTATTAAACTCTTCCATTGACGCATAGCGCTCACTACGATTTTCATTTACAGCACGGTATGCTACTTCATATAAGCCTTCACTAGCTTCCCATTTCATAAAGGAACGATCTTGCCCGCCACCTAGTAGTGCAAAAGCCATAGCCCCCATATTAAATACATTTGTTTTTCCGTCTATTATAGAGTTAAGTTGAAACTCTTCAGGTGACATAAAACGAGATGATCCCCACATTCGTCCCATCTTATTTACATACGGTTTGTTACTGTATAAATCAATATCACAAATTTTTGTTTCATTAGTTTTAAAGTTGTACAAAATACTACCGTCATAAAAATCAATAGCTACATAGTTTTTGTGTTCAACGTAAGTATGGAAATTAAAAATAGAATTTAATGAAATTAGCCTATTTTTAACGGATAATTTCTTATATTTATAAAATGGTGAGTTAGGATCATTATATTTTTCTGGGAGTGGGAAACTCCAGTGCGGGTGAAGACATTCACCGTCAAACCAATCAAAAATTAAAACATATCCATGTTGTACAGGGTAGTGATCAATTAAACTTATAAGAGAAACGTGTTTTAATTCATTGTATATAGTAACTGAGCTTTTTAATCTTTGTATAGCTTCATTTGTAGAAGCATTATATGCGAGTGTTTGTGCCCCTGCATATTTTATAAAGTTCTTTTTCCCATTCTTTTCAACACCAAAACTTATATTACCGGAATCTTGTTGGTCAAAAACCGCAAATACTGTACCTAGTTTTGTAAGCCAATCAAAATTATGATGTTTTTTTAGTTGGAATGTTATAGTATCTAACTGAATTTTAACTGGAATATCTTTCATAATTCACCTCAAATTTAATATAATTAAGTTGTCCATTACAGTATTCGACATATTTTGTGAAATCCCTATATTTATAAAATTAAATTTTATAAATATAATAATATACAGTTATAAGGAGGAAAGCAAATGGATGGAAAAATCATAATTAAACCGTACCAACAATATTGGCATACAGAGTTTTTAAATGAAAAAAATAAAATTGTGCCGTTACTCCATGAAGAAATTATTGCTATTGAACATATAGGAAGCACAGCCGTAGAAGGATTAGGGGCTAAACCGCTTATTGATATGATGATTGGTGTAACAAATTTACAAATTACAGAAAATTGGAGGGAATCCCTAGAAGAAATTGGATATGAATATGTTCCTAAAAAAACACCTAATTGGCGTTTTTTTAGAAAGGGTAAATGGAGAGCTGGTACCCACCATTTACATGTTTATATTTATAATAGCGAAGAATGGAGGAACAACCTTTTATTTCGAGACTTTCTAATAAATCATGAGTGGGCACGTGAAGAATATAGAAAATTAAAAGAGATGCTTGCTGCTACATATCCTTTTGAACGTGTTTCATATACAAATGCAAAAGCACCGTTTATTTGCAACATATTAGAATTGGCCAAAAAGGATATAAACAAAATATAAGTAGTTTGCAGATTCTCATTTTATTTTAATCTTTCTCTCATGTTATTCTCTCATTTACTTGATACACTGCTGATTATAAAGCTTTTGAGTCAAAAGGGGATTATATAAAATGGAGAAAATACTTAGAAATAAATATTTCCATATGTATGTTAAAATAATAGGTATTACTATTATTATTTGCAGTGTAGAATTGCTATTTATTAATGTTTTGTACGGGAATGTATTAAATGTAAAATGGTTAAATAAGAAATTAGGTTCTTTCGGTGAATATGGGGCAATTCTAGCTGCATCATTATGGTTTTTACGTCAAATATGGTTATTTTTAAAGAAGAAAAATATGCACGGATTTAAAATGATTAAAGAGCTATATCTTTTCATAAAACAGTTTCACGTATTAATTGGATACGCTGTAATAGCTGTTGCGACTACTCACGGTGTTTACTTTTTAATAAAAGGAAGTCGTCATATAATACTAATATACAGTGGTATATTTTCTCTTTTAGCCTTAATAACATTAGGGGTTGCGGGATTTGTTTTACAGAAATCTAATCAGAAAACAAAATTGAAGATGTATCGAAAAACACATCAAATTATTGCAGTCATATTCGGAATAGGATTACTTATTCATTTAATCGTATAGGAGGAAGTATCGTTGCAACATATACTAATTATTGAAGATGAGGAAAGCTTAGCAGATTTTTTAGAATTAGAATTAAAGTATGAAGGATATATAGTAGATATACAACTTGATGGAAGAAAGGGATTAGAAGCAGCACTTGAAAATAGTTATGATCTCATATTACTTGATTTAATGTTACCAGGATTAAATGGACTGGAAGTATGTCGTCGACTAAGAGCAACTAAAAGTACACCTATTATTATGTTGACTGCTCGTGATAGTATTATGGACCGTGTGACAGGGTTAGATAGTGGAGCTGATGATTATCTTCCAAAACCGTTTGCAATTGAAGAACTTTTAGCACGTATGAGAGTGATTTTTAGGAGAGAAGAAAATACAGAGCAAAAGCACGCATCATTTCTTTCGTTTAAAGATCTACAGCTTCAGATTGAATCTCGAACTATAACTAAAGGAAATGAAGAAATTGAACTTACAAATAAAGAATTCGAGCTACTGCTTATGTTTATGAAAAATATTAATCGAGTTCTTACCCGTGATATTTTACTGGACCAAGTATGGGGATATGATGCAATGGTTGAGACAAATATAGTCGATGTGTATGTTCGTTATCTACGTAATAAGTTACATAGTTTAGATAAGGAGGAGTATATCCAAACAGTCCGCGGTGCTGGATATATAATGAAATGATAAAAAACATTATGTACCGAATTAGAAATTTGCCTATAAAGTGGAAATTAACACTTTGGTCCACTACACTAGTATTCATTTTGTTTATTTTATATAGCGCGTTACAATTCATTGTAATTAATAAGTGGACTATAGATTATGAACAGAAACAAATAAATAGACAAGTGACAGAAATAGCGGCATATTTCCAAGATAAAAATGATACGCTCTCGAGCAAAACATTTGAAAACAGTAATGAATTTCTTAACAACATGATTGATAAACATCAAATGATTCGTATTATCGGAAATGATGGAAAACCCATTGTTACTGTTTCGCGAGATTTTAATGAATCGTGGATAGAACCAAAAAATGTTACACAAGATGAATCATTTATAAAAAGACATATAGAAGATCGAATATTAGTTGAGCGCATACCAATTCAAACAAAAAAATTCACGGGAACTATTGAACTTACGAAAAACTTAGAGACATTTGATCATTTATTAAAAATTATCTTAGTGGTAATGGTCTTTGCAGGGATATGTGGATTAGTGTTTAGTTTTTTAGGCGGAATACTTATAACGAAAAAGCTTTTATCAAGTGTCCAAAACATAACAGAGACGATGAAGCGTATTAAGAAAAACGGACTAAATGAAAGAGTTCCAGTACGAGAAAATAATGATGAACTCGCAAAATTATCGATTCTTTTTAATGAAATGATGGATGAAGTAGAAACTTCTTTTACACAGCAAAAACAGTTTGTAGAAGACGCATCGCATGAATTAAGAACACCATTAACAATTATTCAAGGGCACTTATCAATGCTGAATCGATGGGGGAAAAATGATTCAGCAGTATTGGATAAATCTCTTCAATCCAGTCTAAAAGAAGTAGATCGATTAAATAAATTAGTTTCAGAATTGCTAGAACTATCAAGAGCTGAAGCAGAACAGATGCATCCAATAGCAGTCGAACGAGTCCATGTTAATAGCGTATTAAAACAAGTTACACAAAACTTTTCAGTACTGCAAACTGACTTTAAATTTGATATGAAATTGGATGCAGATGATGCAGATGTTTCAATGCCATCATCTTACTTAGAACAAATTATTATTATTGTAATGGATAATGCAGTGAAATATACAAAAGAAGTTGATAAGTATATTTGTATTGAATCAAGTATGCAGTCAGGGGAAATTAATATTCGCATAATAGATCATGGAGCGGGAATACCTGAATCGGATTTACCCTTTGTTCTTAACCGTTTTTATAGAGTCGATAAAGCTAGAAGTCGAAAACAAGGTGGCAATGGGCTAGGCCTATCTATTGCAAAACGGCTTGTAGAAAAATATAACGGAACTATTCAATTAGACAGTAAAGAAAATGAAGGAACAGTTGTTACGATTACATTTCCTTATGCTACCCATTGATAGTTGAAGGTGGAAAATTCTTTTTGTAAGAGTTATTTAAAAGGAGGAATACATTTTGTATTTCCTCCTTTTTTGATGCTTAGTAATCAAATTATTTTATTTATTTCGATATTTAAAGTACATTGAAAGTATTAAGGGGGAATAATTAATGAAAGCTATTGTACATCAACATAAAAATGGAATAGAAGGTTTAAAATATAAATTATCACCTGAGATAACACCTAATGTTGGGGAAGTTAAAGTGAGATTAAAAGCAGCAGGTTTAAATCATCGTGATTTATTTATAATGAATAATAGAAAAGAAATGGAATTACCTTTAATTCTAGGATCAGATGGTGCAGGTATTGTTACGGAATTAGGAGAAGGTGTTTCAAATATCGCACTACATACAGCGGTTATTATAAATCCTAGTATTGGATGGAATAATACTCATGAAATACCAGAGTTACCTGAGGTACTAGGTGGACCAGCCGATGGAACGTTTGCCGAATATGTTATTGTACCAGCTGAAAATGTAGTGAAAAAGCCATCCTATCTTACGTGGGAAGAATCTGGCGTTTTATCTTTATCGGCATTAACTGCATATAGAGCGCTTTTTACAAAAGGTAGATTAAAACCTGAAGAACATGTCCTAATTCCGGGAATTGGCGGTGGTGTAGCTACTTATGCTATGTTATTTGCTAAAGCAATTGGAGCAAAGGTGAGTGTTACTTCAAGGATAGAGGACAAAAGAAAGGCTGCTGAAAAATATGGAGCAGACTTTTCTTTTAATAGTTCTGGTAATTGGGAAGAGTGCCTACATGGAGAAAAAGTGGATTTAATTATAGATAGTATAGGTCCGGCGACTTTCTCGAAATATTTCGATATATTAAAACCAAATGGAAGAATCGTTAACTTCGGTGCAAGTTCAGGAGATAAAATCGAATTACCGTTACGAGCATTATTTTATAATCAAATTGATATTATGGGAACATCAATGGGAAGCCGTGAAGAATTTAATGAGATGGTTCATTTTATAGAGGAACATAATATTAAACCGATTATTGATAAAGTATATCCATTAGAAGAAGCAATCCAAGCTTTAAATCGAATGCAGCAAGGAGAGCAATTCGGTAATATTGCCCTTCGTATGGAATGAAAATATGATTTCAGAGAAATTATATTTAAATGAACATGTTAAATATTATATTCATGCATAAAGTGTTTACCATACTATTTAAAATGTTTTACAACCTTTATACATACTTAGCTCTTGTAAATAGTTACACGATTGTCAAATGAATAGTAATAACATGAGAATTAGATGAGAAAAGTTTAAGCCCATTTTCATATTGATGTTGTATACTGTGTAAATCAAGAACTTGTATCTTTATTTAAAGTACAATGAGAAATAATAAGGAGAGAGTAATATGAATTACACAGTATTTCAATGGATTAATAACTTTGCTGGATCATCCAAGCTATTAGATACGCTAATGATCGCTATTACAAATAGTGCTGCATATGTAGCTATTCTATTCATGCTTATCCTATGGTTCAATAATGGAAAGAAAGAGAATGCAATTAGAAAACAATATACAGTGTTATATACGACACTTTCAGTTAGTATTGCATTATTAGTAAATGTTCTTATACATGCGGTATATTACCATCCGCGTCCTTTTATAACACATCATGTAAATCAATTAGTGCCGCATGCAGCAGATTCATCATTTGTAAGTGATCATTCTGTGCTTGTATTTTCGATTGCTTTCGTATTTATTCTAAGAGGAGAAAAACTTAAATATATCGCGCTTATATGGGCAATATTAGTCGGTGTATCACGCATGTACGTAGGTGTTCATTATCCTCTAGATATACTTGGTGCTGCGTTCTTAACATTTATTACAAGTGGATTAGTAATACAAAGCACACGTATATTTGAACCGTTAGCAAAATTTATTTTCAAAATGTATGCACTAGTAGCAAAACGAGTTCCTTTTTTAGCGAAATATAACCATATAGCTTAATCGTAAGAACCTACAAAAAGTAGGTTCTTTTTATTTAAAAATTCTTAAATTTCACTTACCGTATTTTTATTTTAAAAATATAAATGAATAAAAAACAAATAGTAACATAGCTAGTTTTCTTATAGTTATAGAGGAATTAGTAAAAAAACTTCGAAAAATATAGTATCTAATATAATAAAGAACATATTTAGTAGCGCATCTTTGCATTAATACATTGGAAAAGAAAGGAGATAAGTATGCATAAATTTCAAACGAATAAAGGCGCTCGATATATGATGGTTGCTTTTATTGTTTTGTTTCTTACTATGCTTTTACGTATATTTTATATTCAAGCAGTAGGAGTCGTGCATAATGTTAATGTAAAAGATCTTGCGAATGAACAACAAAACAAAAATGGAGTTCTTGAAGCAAATCGCGGGACAATTTATGATCAAAACGGTAAAGTATTAGTCCAAGACTCAACGACATATCGCATCGTTGTAAACTTAAAAGGAAAAGATAAGTTAAAAGATAAAGAAGATACTGCACAACGTTTAGCAGATGCGCTTGAAGTTGATAAAGAGGAGATCACGAAAAATTTTCATGAAGGACGTACGCAAGTTGAAATTGGTAAAAGTGGACGTAACCTATCTAGAGAAGCGAAGGAAGAAATTAATAATTTGAAAATACCAGGTGTATCGTTTAGAACAGAAAAAGCCAGAGTATACCCAAATGAAGATTTCGCTTCGTATATACTTGGTTTTGCAAGACCAGACGATAAAGGTAATGCGAAGGGGAAGTTTGGGCTTGAAGAAAGTTTGGATAAATATTTACGCTCTACAAACGGAAATGTAGAATATGTAGGTTCACGAAAAGGTATCCCACTTACAAATGATATAGGAAAAGTAGAACCTGCTAAAAATGGAAATAACGTATATCTTACGCTTGATAAACAAATTAATAGTTTTTTAGAAGACGCGATGAATAAAGCGGAGCAACACTATGATCCTTCTATGTTAGTAGGAATTATTGCGGATCCAAAAACAGGTAAGATTTTAGCAATGTCTAGTAAGCCTAGTTATAATCCTAACAAAGGAGACATTGAATATTTTTTAAACGATCCAATTGCGAATGCATTCGAACCAGGGTCTACAATGAAAGTTTTTACATTAGCTGCTGCAATTAATGAAGGTGTATATAACGGAAAAGAATATTTTCAATCAGGAAAATACGCAGTTGGTTCAGCAGAGATTAAAGATCATAATGGTGGCTATGGATGGGGCTCAATTACATTTGATGAAGGGTTTGAACGGTCATCGAATGTTGCTTTTTCTATTTTAGAAGACCAGTTACTGAAACCAAATAAATTCAAGCAATATATGAATAAATTTGGTTTCAATCAAAAAACAGGGATAGATTTACCTGGAGAAAGTAAAAATACATTATTGTTAAATACTCAAATTCAACAAGTTACTACTTCTTTCGGCCAAGGCTCAACTATAACTCCTATTCAAATCGTACAAGCGGCCACAGCAATTGCAAATGACGGAAAAATGATGAAACCTTATATTGTTGATAAGGTTGTAAATCCAACAAATAAACAAGTTATTATGGAAAATCAACCTAAAGAAATAGGGAATCCGATAAAAAAAGAAACTGCAGAAGAGGTAAGGAACTTAATGGAGCGTGTTATAACTTCATCTAAAGGAACGGGAACGATGTATAAAATTGATGGTTACCCGATTGGTGGTAAAACAGGAACAGCGCAAATTCCGAATCCGGAAAATGGACGATATATGGAAGGGAAAGAAAATTATATTTTTTCATTCTTAGGAATGGCTCCAATTGATGATCCACAATTAGTCGTATATTTAGCCATTAAGCAACCTAAATTAAAAGGAAATGAATACGGTGCTCAGCCTCTTGCTGAAATTTTTAAACCAGTTATGAAAAACAGTCTAGAATATTTAAAAGTGAAACCATATACAGAAAAACAAATGGCAAATGCAACAAAGCAATCTGAAATAAAAGTACAAAATTATGTGAACGAATCGATAGATACTGTAAAAAATATTGCAGAAAAAGCGAAACTTCAGCCGGTATTATTAGGAGAAGGAAAGATAATAAAACAATATCCACAAACTGGCGAGGTAATAAGTGAAGGAGATCGCATATTTCTAGTGGGAAATAATGTGAAAATGCCTAACCTAAAAGGTTGGTCAATGCGTGATGTTATGTATTTCTCTAAGTTGTTGAAATTAGATTTAAAAACAACAGGTACAGGGTATGTAACGAGTCAAAGTATTGAAAAAGGACAAGATTTACAAAAGGGAGACACTTTAATACTGAATTTAGAACCGCCTTTAGAACCATTAGCAGAAGCGAATACAAATTAGTCTAGAATTTCGGAAGGGCCTATAGTATAATAGGCCCTTTTTGTTTGAATTATAAGTAATTTCACGCACCGCATTTATTATTAATAATAAATTAAATCAAAGAATTAAAAGGAGTGTTCTCTTTTTAAAAAAACTGATTATTCTTTTTAATCATTTACAATATACTACCCTCCATGATAATATGGATAAAATTACATGCGATGATGAGAAGAGTAGATAAAATGAATTTTTCACAGAGAGCTCCATTTAGCTGAAAAGGAGTAAAAATTCTTTATTGAACCAAGCCTCTGAGCAGCACATCGGAACCTATTATAAGGAGGTGATGTGACGGGAGCTCCCGTTATAGAGCTAAGGTATAAGCATGAACAATGCAGTACCTGATAAGTTTAATATGGCGACATATTAATAAACTAGGGTGGCACCGCGATGATAAATCTCGTCCCTAAGACTATAAGTCTTGGGGGTGGGATTTTTTTATTGCTTTAAAATAATTAGGAAAGCGTGGGGCCTAAAGTGAAAAAAACACTTAAAGATTGGAAATATCCTTTATTGCTATTGTCCGGAGTTGGTATTGCGAATTTAGGTGCATGGATTTATTTAATAGCACTTAATATACTTGTCTATAATATGGGTGGCTCAGCTTTAGCGGTTGCTGCTTTATATGTGATTAAACCATTAGCTGCTTTATTTACAAACGCTTGGTCAGGAAGTATGATAGATCGTTTAAACAAACGGAAGTTAATGATTCACCTCGATATATATCGAGCAGTATTTATCGCTATGTTACCTTTACTTCCATCACTTTGGATTGTTTATCTATTCGTATTTTTTATAAGTATGGCCAGTGCGATTTATGAGCCTACTGCTATGACGTATATGACGAAATTAATTCCAGTAGAGCAAAGACAACGCTTCAACTCACTACGTACTTTAATAGGATCTGGTGCATCTTTAATTGGTCCAGCAGTAGCGGGAGTATTGTTAATAGCGAGTACACCAGAGTTTGCTATATATATGAATGCTATAGCATTTCTGTTATCAGGGTTAATTACATTACTTTTACCTAATCTTGATAAAAAACACGCTTCTAATACATCAAGAGATAAGTTATCTCTAACTGTACTAAAAAAAGATTGGAACATAGTTTTAAATTTTAGTAAAAAATCTTTGTATGTCGTATGTGTGTACTTCTTATTCCAGGGGATGATGGTATTAGCTACCGCAAATGATTCACTTGAATTATCATTTGCGAAAGAAGTTTTATTGTTAACAGATAGTGAATATGGCTTTTTAGTTAGTATCGCTGGAGCGGGTTTTATTTTAGGAGCCATAACAAATACAATTTTATCAAAAAAATTAGCACCTTCATTTCTAATTGGGATAGGATCATTATTCATTGCAATCGGATATTTGATTTATGCTTTTTCAAGTGAGTTTTTAATAGCTGCTATCGGATTCTTTATTTTATCTTTCTCTATGGCATATGCAAATACAGGGTTTTATACATTTTACCAAAACAACGTTCCTGTTCATATGATGGGGCGGATTGGGAGTATATATGGGCTCTTTATTGCGGTAGTAACAATTTTTATTACAATATTGTCCGGTGTTGCAACTCAGTTCACTTCTATTCAGACTGTAGTCATTGTAGGAGTAGTTGTAATGCTACTTATTACTATAATATTGTGTGCGTTTACCTTATTACCTTCAAGGTCCAAGGTATATTCAACTGAATCAATAGATTCGAAATAATTTTTCTTTCCTTTTACAATTAATAGCACGTAATAAGAGGGTTCTTCCATCTATATATACGAAGTTACTTTTTACCCTTCACATTTTGGTGAATACTCAGTCTTACGATTATGGAATATGGATTGAGGAAAAACAAAACGATATTTTTAAATATTATAGAATGGGATATCATCCAGGCGTGAGTTTTGGCTCGGTCGTATACCCAGACCTAGGAATTACATTAGTTCTTCCATCAAATAAAGGGGCAGAACCTGAAAAATTAATGGAAGAAATAGAAGGAGATTTTTGATTACATGGATATTAAGATTAGGGCGTATAAAAAAGACGATGAAATAGGCTGGATACGTTGTCGTGCATTATCTTTTTTAGATACAGCATATTTTGATAACGTATTTAGAGAAAAAGAAAAATATGAAAATCCTGCTATTGAATTAGTAGCTGTATACGAAAATCAAATAGTGGGGTTAATAGATATTGAATACGAATTAGAAGAACGTACTGTTTGTTCAAGAGGAACTGGTCTTGGCGGCATGATTTGGCATATTGCAGTTCATCCGGATTTCCGTAGAATGAAAATTGGTAATCAACTATTAAATGAGGCAGAAAAGTTAGCTAAAGAACTTAAATTAAATCGATTGGAAGCATGGACTAGGGACGATTTATGGGTTCAACGCTGGTATGAAAATAATAATTTTGTAAACGTAGATTCGTATTTACATGTATATTCTGATCAAACGAATGAAATAAAAGATGTGATAGAAAGTAATATGAAACAGTTATATCCGGTTCAAACATTTTCTCATTATACAGGTGAAAATAAAGAAGAGATAAGAAAACAATTTAAACGGGTTCATGATTGCATCTGCTTTGAAAAGTATTTTAGTTAATGAGGTAAGTGATAAATTGAAAACCTTCATTTTATTTACAAAATGAAGGTTTTCTTAAATGGACTGTAATTCTATACAGATAAAAATCAAATTATACGCACGTAAATGTTTCAGTTGGATATTTAAGTTGTAATTCATATTGATATACATATAAGAATAATGATATGTAGTTTTAATATTGATCTGAAGGATGTGTTAGCAGTTTGCATTGAATTATTACAATTAATTGAGTCGTTATTTAGTGGATGGGGACGCATTACCGATATTGATGATGTAATCTGTAACGTTCTAGGCTCTATTCTTGGATTTTCTATTTATAAAACTACTTTAAAACTAGCTGCTAAATTTAACATTCAAGTATTAGATAAAGCTAATTCTAAAGGTGTAGAATCTATTGATAACTAAAAGTTTAAACGAGTTCATGGATGTACTTGTTTTGAATAAAGGTACTAAAAGACGTACGAGTAAAAAATACGTCTTTTTACTTTTATAAATAATGCTTAAGACTGATGGAAGATTACATTCCATATTTTACAATTAAAAGTAGCTATTGTATTTCAAGTATGGAATAAAGAAAGGAGAATATAATTTTTAAAGGGAAACGTGTAAATAGGGGGGATTTAATTGGATATTATCGTTGTTATTCTTATTATCGTTTTAATGCAAGGTAAAGAACGTAAAGTGAAAATTAATCGTATTTGGCTCGTTCCAGCTTTATTGTGCTATGTAACAATTCAGTCCATTGTTCACATGGAGCAAGTAACTTTATTGCAAGGACTTCTTTTCGTTGCAATGCTTGGAATTGGAGTGGCCCTTGGAATTATTAGGGGGAAAGCTTTAACATTTCGGTTAGATAGTGAAACAGGTCATGTATTACGAAAAGGAAATTGGTTAAGTACAATTATTCTCCTTGTTATTTTAGGTGCAAAAATCGTGATTAAGCAAAGTATGTTTTCTGGCAGTACGCACTCCACATTGATGGTTGTAACGAATGCGTTCCTCTGTATCACATTAGGTACAGTAATTAGTAGACGATATTATATTTGGAAAAAATATAATGAATTAACACAAAAAGTATAAATCAATTCATCCCTTGTTTAACAATCTTTTGAATGGTGATACTAATTAACATTGAACTTTTTACAATAAGGGATGATATTATGATTTTTATCTATACAGATTTCGGTGGAACACATACAACCTCGCTAGCTGCAGCTTATCATTTAAATAAATTACCAACGGATCGGAAGTTAACGAAAGAAGAAATTTTAAATGTGGAGTATTTTAATAAATTGAAAACAGAAGATATGGGGAAAATTATTTTTCATGGACAAGATGAATATGGGAATCCCGTATATACAATTGGATGCGGGGCATCAAAGGTCGTTGTACCTGCGATGAAGCATTTAGGCGAGATTCTACAAAAACATTATCAAAACCAGGATAAGATTATTTTTTCTAATACATCACCAACAGTTCCATTGCCAATGACTTTAGGCGGTTTGTTTTCTAGAAGATTTCATATTGATTTTATTGGTGTACCGTTACTCGTATGGGGAGCAAAAATTTGCTGTGATAACATCCAGCGGCTTGTCAATTATACGAAAGAAGCGGGGCGAATGACGAATGATTATGTTGTTATTTTAGATAACGAAACATTTAAGTAATGTAATATTAAAAGAAGACCGGAAAAATTTGTGGTTTTCTTTTTTTATGACAAATAGACAAAAAACATTCACATTTATTATACATCTACTATAGCCAAAATAATAAAGTCCTGTTACTATTACAGGGGATATCCTCTTTTCGTAAGATGAATATATAGAAAAGTCAGAAAAGAGGAACAGAATAAGGGAGGAACAACATGAAGCGTGTTGCTTGGTTTACTGATAGTACAACTGCGAGTTTTACAACAGATGGTGATAACTTTGTTATCCCAATTGAAGTTATTATTGATGGAGTGTCTTATAAGGATTGTGAAGAAGGAGTTCATAAACGTCTTTATGAAGCGTTAAATGACGGAAGAACAGTTACTACTTCGCAACCTAACATAGGGGAAATGGTAGAATTATTTACTAAATGCAAAGAAGAATATGAAGAAGGCTTTGCAGTTGCTATTAGCGGAAAAGTAAGTGGGACCTATCAAAATATGAAGTTAGCTGCTGATATGGCAGGTTTCCCTTTAACTGTATTAGATAGTGAAACGACAAGTTATCCAATGGATGAACTTTTGAGAAAAGCTAAAACGTTATACAATGATGGTATGACTTTACAAGATATACATAAAACATTAGTAGATGAAAAAAGAAGGCCTTTTTATGTATTTCCAAAAAGCTTAAAAGGTTTATATGCAAGTGGTCGAGTAAAGGGAGTTCAATTTTTACTTGGAAGTTTATTAAGTGTCAACTTAATCTTAGAAGTAAAAGGCGGAGAACTTTTACTTGAAAAGAAAGTGCGTAAAATCCAAAAATGTAGAGAATACATTAAAAATGAGCTTGAAAAAGAATTACCAAAAGTACTTCATATGTTCTATGCTAACGATAAAGATGGAGCTGAAGAATGGATTTCAGATATTAAACAAGCATTCCCTGAAATGGATTTCAAGCTTTATCCATTGCCAATTTCATTTGCTGTTCATGCAGGTGAAGGAACAATAGCAATAAGTTATTAATAAAAAAAACCTCCAATTGGAGGTTTTTTTTATTAAGATACGCGAGTAGATGAAGTCATAGTTTTTACTTTTAAAATAATATCACGTTCTAACTCTTCATTTTTCTTACCAATACGACGTCCAATAAAGAATACATCGATTAAAGCCCAAATGCCAAGCCCACCAAGTGTTAAAGTCATTGCGATAGCCATACCGAAATCACGTGCATAATAGCGATGACCTCCAAGCCCTCCTAGGAAAAACCAAATTAAGTAAGCAAGCCCTTTTGATTTTTTATTTTTTTCGAATTCTGAGTTTACAAGTGCCAATTGTTCTGATGATAAATCGTTCTTTAATAATAAATTATCCACTTAAATTCTCCTTGTTATGTAAGATTTTATGAATACGAATTTTAATATACCATAACTCAAATGAAATTGTAATAACTATATTAAAATATTAAATGATGTACGAATTGAGCTGAGATTTCGAACAATTGTAATAGAATAAATATTTATTTTGAAATTATTTATATTGAGTACTACCCATTAACTTTAACGATAAGAATCTATTTTTTTATATTAAGAATGATATCTCCATACAATATAAAAATAAGTTGTGCTTACAGTAGTATATTTTCTTTAAAATAAATGGATTTTCAATAATAATATAGAACTATAAAGTAAATAAATAATATATATTGGTAGTGATATTATGAAAATCGGTAAATTTGGAGAAAAAAATAATTTAAGTATAGATACGATTAGACATTATATGGATCTCGGACTAATTATCCCTGAAAAGAAGGGTGGCCATTATTTTTTTGATGAGTATTGTCAAAAAGATATAGAGCTTATATTAGAATACAAATGGCTAGGATTTAGTTTGAATGAAATTAAAGAACTTTTTCTTTATAAAAGTTTAGCAAAATCTATGAATTACGAAAAAGATACTTTTTACCAATCTTTATTTAAATTGAAATATGAAAAGGTTAAACAAGAAATAAAGAGTTTAAAGGAAAGAAAAGATAAATTAAAGGAAGCGTTAAATGATTTATCTATAACAACTGAGATTTCTAATTCAATTTTAGGGGTAGATTTAAGGGTACTTAACTTTCTTACATGTTTTAAGTGTAGCGGAAATTTAATTCTTCAAGATGGAATTATTAATAGTAATCAAATTACGGAGGGGAAATTAACTTGTAATTGTGGCGAAGAGTATGTTATTGCTTCAGGGATTTTAACAGCAGGTAAATCATTTGAAACGTCTGACAGGGCTTCTTTTGAAGATCCTATTTCAGATTATATCCATGCAACTGATTCTTCTTATTTGGAGAATATACATAGAGTAGGAGAATGGGCGAAAAAGAAACTAAAACAACTAGATTTAAATGACAAGGTAATACTTGATATAGGATCGGGTCTTGGCTTCTTTTTACGAAATATTTATGAAGAGCTGCCGGAAGATTGCTTATATATTGCTGTTGATCGAGATTTGAATAAACTTCTATTTTTAAAAGATGTAATTGAAAAAAGAAATTCCAAAAGAAACATTCTTTTTATTTGCGCTGATTTTTTAAGTATACCTATTCAGAATCAGTCTGTTGATATTGTAATTGATCAGTCTGGTACAAGTAATTACAGTTTTGAGCATGAAAAATTTTTATTGAACGAATTAAACTATCTATTCAAACCTGATTGTTATTTATTAAGTTCATTTATTGTATTTAAAAATTTTAGCATAAATAGCCAAATTACAACTAGATTAAGAGATAATTTTACGTCTTCAAAAGTGAAGGGAGAAATCCAAAAGCTACAGTTTAATTCCATAGATGAAAGAACTTCAGAATATATAGAACGAGGGGGAAAATACGAGAATTTCTTTGTTCAAGGAGAAGAAATTTATACATATTCATTTTTCGGAAAAAGATGGGGTTAACCCCATCTTTTTTAATTTTTCTTTTAAAAGTTTTAATACTAGCATATTGATATTGGGTTGACCCGAGAACTTACACTGTACGTAATACAAAGTTAAGCGGGAGGGAAAAGTTATGGGGAGTTTACGATTACATTTACAAAATGAAAAAAGCAACCAAGAACTAAAAAATATTTGTCTCTATGTAATTGGGAAAACAGTATCAATATTTGGTAGCTCTATTTATAGTTTCGCATTAGGATTATATGTTTTACAAACAACCGGATCAGCATTAAATTTCGCAATCACACTCATTTTAGGAACGATTCCAATGATTGTTATGAATCCATTTGCTGGCGTAATCGCAGATAAGGTTGATAAAAAGAAACTAGTTGTTTGTATGGATCTACTAAATGGAGGCTTATTAATTGCTATTTATATAGTAAGCAGCAATTATGGATTAAACTTATTCATCATTTATGCTACTACCTTTCTTATGTCTGTATTTACAACATTCTTTGGAATAGGGTTAGAAGCCGCAAAACCAAATATCTTCTCTGAAAAGAGGTTAATGAGTATTAATTCTATAAGTAAAATTATTGATTCTGTATCTTTGATTCTCGGTCCTATGTTAGGTGGCATCGTTTTTGCTGTCTTAGATATAAAAACTTTTATAATTATAAATGGTATTTCATTTATTCTTTCGGGCATATCCATAATGTTTATTCACTTAAAATTGTTCAAGCACGACATAAATGAAGAATGTTTAATAAGAGAAATTAATTTTATTAAAGATTTAAAGGAGGGGTTTTCTTATTTACTTGAAAAAGAAAGCTTAAAGAATACATTTCATATTTTAATTTCGCTTAATTTCTTCTTAGGATTTGCTGTAACTGTTCCATTACCATACATTATTAACACAGTTCTCAATCTTAGTTCTAAGCAATTTGGTATCATTCAAGGGACTTTTCCAGTAGGGATGATAATTGGTGCAATTTTAGTAAAAAAGATAACTAATCGTTTTTCTTACTCTTATCTTTTGAAAAAGCTAAGTTCAATGTTGGCAGTTTTTATGATTATTTCAGGAATTCCAGTTCTATTCAAAAGTTTTGAAGTAAATGATTTTGTATACGTTATTACGTATTGTGTTGTTATGTTCTTTTTAGGGCTAATAATAGCGTTAATTGATATTCCTTTAATTTATTTCATGCAAAAAGAGATTCCTGATGAATATAGGGGGAGGGTACTCAGTATTGGATTTAGTATAGGTAAAATGATGCAGCCAATAGCATTGGCATTATCAGGATTATTATTAAATTATATCCCTGCTTACACGCTTCCAATTACAGGAGGGATAGTATTTCTTATTTTGAATAAGGCTTATTCAAATAAGTTGAACTTAGAAATTCATTCAAAAGATTATAGTGTTTTGCGTAGCTAAGTAAATTTGTTAAGTAACAAAAAGATGTTTATTTTGCAATAAAGTCCTTTAAAAAATAATAATGTTGTTTAAAAATCCTTCTTTAACTAAAGTGATAGATGGTCGAAGTAAAGGCAGTCATAAAGAAGTGCCATTCCTAATGTGGACTGGCACTTTGTACAATACAAAATTTATTATTTGATCTCGGCTGTGGAATTTGAGTTATCTATTTTGTATTTACTAATAAATGTGTTAATGCTTGCTTTAATGGTGTAGCCTGACGTTCTAATAAGAAATTCAAATGGGTATGTGTTGATTCTAATCCTCCTTCACGAATCCCTTTTTGAGCCATGACTAACATTGGAAGGTAGGCTTCAGGTACTCCAGCACCTTTTAACATTTCTTTATAAGAAGAGTCATCTACTTCTAATAAAGGAATTTCTTTGCCTAATACTTCACTTAATGTATCAACAAATTGCTGTTGTTTTAAATTTTCACCAGAAAGTTCATAAATCTTATTTTTGTGACCAGCAGCTACCAAAACATTCGCTGCTGCTTCAGCTAAATCCGGACGATATACCCAGCCGATTTTCCCTTCTCCTGCAGAAGTCACCCAAGGGGCACCAGCCATACAGCTTTGAATTGTACCAAGTTCATTTTCTACATACCAGTTGTTACGCAAAATCACATAAGGAATACCTGATTCAATAATTGCTACTTCACGTGCTCTATGCATGCCTGCTAGGAAGAAGTCATTTCCTTCTGCTCTTGTAACACTTGGATAAATAATTTGTTTTACACCTGCTGTTTTGGCAGCTTCTAGTGCATTTGTATGCTGACGTATAACTGTATCAAAGTCACCAAATGTTGACATGATGAATAAACGATCAACATCTTTGAATGCTGAAAACAAGGTTTCTTGATTTTCAAAATCCGTTACACGTACTTCTAAGCCTTGTTCCTTATAGCTAAGTGCTTTTTCAGACTTGTCATCACGTACACCAACAAGTATTTCTTCAATTGATAATCTGGTAAGTAAATACTCAACAATTTTAGAACCTAAATTTCCGTTTGCACCTGTTACTAAAACTTTCATACAATCTCCTCCGTTACATACAGCGTTATTTTTGATTTTTGTATACATTACATATACTATTTCTTAAGAAGGATTTATGTAAGTAGGCACAATTTAATAACATAGTCATAAAAATAGTACTTAGCGAAAAAGGAGATTTTATTATGGCACGTTTTAGTTATCAAGATGAATCGGTTTCTAAAGAAACACAGCAAGAAATTTGTCCATTAACAGTTACCCAAAATGCAATTGCAGGAAGATGGAAAATCGTGATTTTGTGGCATTTAAGCAAAAATGAAATTATTAGGTTTAATGAATTATTGAGGATGTTACCTGGTATCTCAAAAGGAATCTTAACTAGACAATTAAGAGAGCTTGAAGAGGACGAGCTAGTACACAGAGAAGTTTATAAAGTTGTTCCACCAAAGGTAGAATATTCTTTAACAGAGCAGGGGAAAAAGTTTATACCTGTATTAAAAGCAATGCAAGTCTGGGGTAAAGATTTACTAAATAAAAAAATAGAGATGTATGAAAAGCATAAGGACTAATAAATTATTAATACCTTCCTATTACCAATAGGAAGGTATTAAGTTCAAATTAAATACGGAACAATTTATTAATGTAAGTTGTACTGGAAAACTATCGTAATTCAGCTGTCTTTCTAATAACTATTTTATCAATATCATCTTCTTCATCACCAATAAATAATCCGCGCTCTTTTAAATATGTTTCGAAGTATAAATCTGCTTCTGCACGTTCATCATATGGCTTTACAGATAGAACGAGACCTAATTTATTTTGCTCCTCTAAATGAGAAGTGGAGATGTAAGCCGGTACATTGTGGCGCAAAAAGAGCTCTTTAACCGGAATAATCATATCTTTCATTAATTTCGTTAGCATACCCATTTCAAACTCAAAATTAAAGCGATCTATACTAGATAAATCCGCGAATACTACACCAATAAAACCTGTATTAAATACTTCTTTATATTCTACTTCTTCGTTACCGTAAAAATTCTTTTCGATTAAATAATTTATAAAGTAAGCAACGCCATCACTTTGTTCAAACGGTTTTGTTGAAAGAACAAAGCCGATTTTCTTTTGTTTATGTAAATACACACATGACATGTATGCGGATATATTATGTTCTTTAAATAATGCACTCGTTGCTCCAGATAGACCATCTAGTACGTGATGAACAATTTGAAGTTTTTTACGAGCGAAATAATAGGATTTCTTTTGTAACTCCAATGTATCAATAAAGACAGAGCCAATAAAGCCTGTATTTGAAATAATAGGTGTTTGCTTTTTTCTTCCTCTGCGCTTCGCTGGAGCCATTGATAAAATCATCCCTTCATGTACGATTAAAATAAAAAAGAACGTTTGTTCGTATATTTATATTTTACTATTAAAACGCACTAAAGTAAAGGGTTTTTGACGAAAAAACAACAAAAAAGACACCTATAAAAGGTGCCTTAAACGTTGCAGGGAAGAGGTTTCATCCCATTATTTATATTAAGATACAGATACAATCTCTTCTGTATCCTCTACATCTAAATGACAGTCCATTGTACGAACATCTTGATCTTCATGACTTCCGAAATAAATAGTAATTTTCATATGTATCGCTCCTTTATTCTAGGAATACCTAAAATAATTACTAGTAATGTTAATGTTTATTATATACCACTTTTTTCATTCCGACAATATTATATCATTTTTAATTCTTATTATGCTACAT
Organism: Bacillus sp. NPDC057893; assembly: GCF_042796455.1. NCBI lineage: Bacteria > Bacillati > Bacillota > Bacilli > Caryophanales > Bacillaceae > Bacillus > Bacillus sp. NPDC057893. The sequence continues at coordinate 453,743 of NZ_JBHVNG010000004.1, forward strand.
TGTGTGATATAAAGGGGTTAAAAAGAGGGATTTCATTGATTAAGTGAAATTTCTTATATGTTATATTTAATATCGGTATTATTTAATTACTATTTTTTAAGGAGCATAATTGATGAATTATCAAAAGTTACTTATAGATAATTTTATATACAAAACTTCATATGTTGCTCGTTATGTGCAAGGGATGAGTGTAAAGAAAACGAAGAATTATATTGCAGTTAACTGTGGTTTACCTACAGATACATTTAATATTATTACTTTATTAAACAGTAACTTAACGGAAGGAAACGAGGAATTATGTGCGGAGATAGAACAATTTAATCAAAAAGGGTTTCCTATAAGTGTTTGGTATTGGGATTCAAAGCGAGAGAATACACTTAAGTACGAGTTACTAAAACTTAGATTAATAGAAGCGGAAAATAATATTGCAATGGTTGCAGATTTACAAACAATTCATCCTACATTAGACATACCAGCAGGTTTTATAATACAAAAAGCAACTTCGCCGGTACAAATACAAAAATTTGGCGAAACGTTAGCGGCTTTATTCGGTACATCAGCGGAAGGCTCTAATGTTCAATCCTACTATAATCAAATTTCTTCTTTAGATTTATGGAATAGCGATGACATGCAACTATACTTAGGTCTTTATAAAGGTGAGGTAGTATCTGTTGGCTCTTTAGTATGTACGAAAGATAGTGTCGGTATTTATGATATAGCGACTAAAGAAGAAATGAGAGGGCAAGGATTCGGCTCTACTATGTTTAATTTCTTGCTGCAAGAAGCTAAACAACTAAAAAATACGTATTGTGTATTACAAGCTTCACCTGATGGAATAAATATTTATAAAAAATCCGGCTTTCAAGCTGTAGGACAAATGACTGTTTTTGAAAATCGTCATTTATTTGAGTAAATGATCAAGTCAAATTGTTTTAAATATAGGAGTTAACATACTGTTATGAACAAAATATCTCTAATTACAATCATTTGTTTCTTCATAGTAATAAGCATCTTTGTTTTTCAACAAGTAAATGAACATAATTATATAAAAGCTACTAATCAATCAAATCATATAAAAAACATTGCACATAGAGGTGCTTCTGCATATGCACCAGAACATACAATAGCAGCTTATAAATTAGGGCGACAATTAAAGGGTGATTACATAGAAATAGATCTTCAAATGACAAAAGATGGACATTTAATAGCTATGCATGATGAAACATTAAACCGTACAACTAACGGTATGGGATTAGTTAAAGAACATACATTAGAAGAAATAAAGAAACTAAATACAGGTTCTTTTTTCAATAAAAAGCATCCAAATTTAGCAAAAAAAGAATTTGAAGATGCTAAAGTTCCAACACTAGAAGAAATTATTGAAACGTTTGGACATAATGCTAACTATTATATCGAAACAAAATCACCAGATGAATATCCTGGAATGGAAGAAAAACTATTAGAAATTATAAATCGCTACCAAATAAATGATAAAGCTATTATTCAATCATTTAGTGAAGAAAGTCTGCGAAAGATTCATAATTTAAATACCAATATACCGCTAGTACAATTATTATCATATAAAAAATCAGTTCAATTAACAGAATCAGAAATAGAAAAGTATAAAACATACTGCATAGGTCTTGGTATGAATTACAAATATATTGATGCAGCCTACGTAAAAAAAATAAAGAATTACGGATTAGAAGTTCATCCATTTACAGTAGATACTGAAAAAGATATGAAAAAGTTACTTTCTTGGGGCGTCGACGGGATGTTTACTAATTATCCGGATCGTTTACATTCAATATTGGATGTAAAAAATCATAAATAAAAAGAATTACCCAATAGGAAATGATATACGGCTGTTTTCATGATGGTAATATCATTGAATACATTGAGCCGAAGTTTAAATAACTATGCAAAAGAGAAAATAAAAAGAATCCAATAAAATTATTGGATTCTTTTTATTTAGTTCTATGCACCCATCGTGAAACAATAGGATAATGAAACTCTTTATTTTGTAATTCATATAAAATCCCTTTAAGTGGTCCTAAAATTACAGCAGCTAAAAGTATTATATATAGTGGAATTGTTCCAAAAATAACAAATAAGGAATTCGTACTCAAGTCAATGTGTAATAAGGAAAACATGATCGTACGGACTACTACGAAGTTCCAAAGAAATACAGCGAGCCATACTCCAAATTGGAAAAGGGCTGATTCTAGATTCATTTCTTTTATACTTTGTGATTTGAAAACGAAATAAAGTATGAGCGGTATAAAGAAAAGTGTATTACCAAAGAGGAAAAAGGCCAAGAAAGATAATAAAGTAATTCCATGTATCGCTAGTTTAATATTTTTATCTTGTGATAGTATCATTAAAACCCTCCTATATTTAATTTAGATGGTAAAAAACAATACAACCCATTATATCATAGGAAACATGGAATAAAAATCAACTAGAAAGTAATCAAAATGTAACTAATTTTTCCTCTGTTTTTTATATTTTTTTGATACACTGACTACGAGAGGAATACCGATTAACGTCGGTAAAAACCAAAACCATATAGGTGGCAGTAAATTAATAATGGGAATATGAATTCCGACGTTTACTAAAAGTGCAGTAACAGCACCGATATAGGAGCCTAACATACCTCTAATATGGTGGCGAATCCAATTTTTCCAACGCTTTTTTCTTGCAAGGTAGCCATAAATCGCAAATGAATAAGAGAAAATTGCTACATAAAATAAATATGCGATTTTATCCCAGTTTATAATGGACAATATAATTGCAGTAAGAGTTATTACAACATAGGATGCATGATATATTTCGCCCCATTCCGTATGTTTTCCTTTCTTTTTTTGAGCAAGCATCGCTACAATACCAGTAATTAAACATATGGTTCCAAATAATATGTGTATGGTTAAAAGAATGTTGAAAATGCTCATAAAAGTTCCTCCTTTTTTATTTTTATAGTATTGCAGTATAGGAGAAAAGTTGAAAAATATAGTTAGTTCGCCTTAATATATTGAAATAAGGGTACTCCTAGAACAAAATGAAATGATTAAATTTTTTTTCAAATTTAGTGAGATGAGTATTACGTTAAATGAAGGAGAGACTTCAATGTTTACATCTATCACATACTTACAATCTGGGAACGATAAACAACAAAAAGTTTACGAAGTTATGAATAAACTAAACATAATGGCGGATTTAGCTTTATATAGTCCTGTACTTTGCGGGACAATCCCTATTAGAATTGATACCCTTCACTCTGACTTAGATATTGTAATGGAAATACATAATTATGATGTTTTTGAACAGGAAATTAGATCTTTGTATGGTTCATATGAGGGTTTTGAAATGAAAAAGAAAAACATTAGAAATATCTTAACAATAAAGGCAACTTTTCAATTTGAAGGTTTTGAATTTGAATTATTTGGTCAACCGCAGCCAGTGCGTAACCAAAATGCATATAAACATATGATAGTGGAGCACATGCTATTAATGCAGCATCCCCATATTAGAAAAAAAATCATCCAATTAAAAGAACAAGGTATAAAAACAGAACCGGCTTTTGCACAAGTATTAAAAATTGACGGAGATCCTTACGAAGAACTTATTTTATTAGGACAGGAAATGAGATTGTGGTAAATAAGGTACACAAAAAAATCCTCTTTTTATAAAAGAGGATTTTTATTATGCCATTAACTTACGAATCAAATTACTTAATATATAAATACCTTGAGCAATTTGTTCAGGAGAAGCATATCCATACGATAAGCGTATGCACTGATCCGATTCTTCTTCATAAATACGTCCTGGGTTTAAAAGAACTCCCATTGATAGTGCCTCTGAAAACAGTTTTTTCATTGGAATGTTAGGTACAACTGTTAGCCATATAAAAAATCCACCACTTGGAATATCCCATGTAGCAATATCTGCACAATACTTGTCTAAAGCTTGTACCATCATTCGTCTTCGCTCTTTCAGGTGGATCCTTACGTTCGCAACGTGTTCTTCATAAAAACCTTTACTTAACCATTCTGCAGCAACTCTTTGAGATAAAGAACTCGATCCATAGTCTGTTTGCATTTTTATGTCTGATAATCTATCAATAACTGGCTCTGGTCCGATAATCCAACCAATTCTAAGTCCTGGACTAAGCGTTTTAGAGAGACTACCAATATATAATACATGTCCGTGTTTATCCATTGATTTTAATGGAGGTGGAGGTAGTTCATCAATCCATAACTCACGATAAATATCATCTTCAATGATAGGCAATTGTTCCTTTTCGCAAATTTTTAGTATTTCTTCTCGTCGCTCTTTGGACATTAATACACCCGTTGGATTTTGAAAACAAGGAATCGAATATAAAATATTTTTCTTTTGACTATAATTAATTCGTCTTAATAAGTCATTAGGAACAATGCCGTGTTGATCCATATGTATTCCAGAAAGGTGAATATTAGCCGACTGAAATACATGAAGTGAATATAAGTAAGAAGGTTGTTCAAGTAAAACAGTTGACTCTCTATGTAATAGACCGATTGATATTAATTGTAATGCCTGCAATGCACCAGAGACTATTAATACAGAACTTGGAGATGTATTTATTCCGAATGATTTTACATAATTACTTATCGCTTCACGTAAAGGGAAATATCCTTTTTGTTCCTCGTATCCGAAATAATCTAGCTCCTCACATACGTTTCCCATAATGAATTGCATGGTTTCTAACGGGAAAAGATGAGGTGCAAGTTCTCCTTTACTAAGATGAATGAATTTTTTGTTTGCTTCTGCTTCATTAATTTCTCGAACCATTACCTTGCTTGGTTTATGAATACCGGCTTTCACATATTCACTCCAATCAGGCGGGGGATTAGTCGCTAATAATGACCATGTATTATTCATTACAATTGTTCCCGCTCCAACTTTTCCTTGAATTAAACCATCTGCCATAAGTTCTTCTAGCGCAGTTATTATAGTACTGCGATTTACATGAAATAATTTTGCTAACTGTCGTTGGCTAGGAATCTTACTTCCAATTGGCCATTCTCCGTTTTCAATTTTTTCTGTCATATAGTCTATTATTTGTCGATATTTTGGCAATTTTTTATTCGTAGACATATAAAAAAACTCCCTCATTCATTTTAAAAATGCAAAGTGGTTGGTTTTTTCGAGGAATAACTGGTTGAAGACATTGTATCAACTATTAAATATGATGAAAAGAAATAATTGGTAATAGGAAAATGGCTGGTTTATGGGAGAGGGAGAGAAAATATGCATAATAAAAAATGGGATTTTCGTATTATATGTGCTCACGCTTTTACGATTCTTATATGGGGGACAGCTTTTCCGGGAATTCGTATGGGGCTTGAAGCTTACACGCCTGAACACCTTACACTACTACGATTACTGATTGCTTCTTTAATTCTTATTCTGTTTTCGTTAATATACAAATTACGTTTACCTGACTTAAAAGACATTCCAGTAATTTTTATATTTGGCGCTCTAGGATTTACTATTTATCATACTGCACTGAACTACGGTGAGAAGAGTGTGAATGCTGGACCTGCTAGTTTAATTGTATCTGTAACACCTATATTAACGGCAATTCTTGCTTCTGTTTTTTTGAATGAAAAAATGAAATTAAATGGTTGGATCGGTGGTGTAATTAGTTTAGCAGGAATTGCTTTTTTATCATTAAATCAAGGAGATTCCATTCAATTGAATAGTGGGGTATTCCTTATATTATTTGCGGCATTTTCAGAAAGCCTATTTTTCGTTTTCCAAAAGTCGTACTTAAAAAAGTATGGTTTCTTGTCATTTACAATATATACAATTTGGTCTGGTACTGTATGTATGCTTATTTTTTCACCTGGGATTTATCAAGAAATCGTAGCAGCTCCTATTGAGGTTACTTTGAGCGTTATATATTTAGGTGTGTTCCCGACAGTCCTTCCGTATATTGCATTAGCATATATTACATCCCATGCCGGTGCATCTGAGGCAACAAGTTCTCTATATTTAACACCAGTAACTGCATGCTTTATTGCTTGGATATGGTTAGGTGAGGTGCCAACCTTCGTTTCGATAATTGGAGGGATAATTACTATACTTGGAGTTGTGATTGCTCATTTAACATTTAATAAAGATGATTATAAGCAAATTGAGAGTGAAAAAGTATGGTAAGACACCTCTGCGAGTAGTTGTACAATATTGAACTAATATGGGGTTTTTAATATAGATATAACGGAAAATATCTATATTAATATGCACTAGTCCAGCATTTGTACGGAATTTAATTATACTGTTAGATGATTACCAGAGTAAGAACTAGTATAATACTAGTTCTTTTTTATCGCCACACTACTCACCATTAATATTTGCTTAGAATTGTATAGATTTAAATTTTTTTCACATATACATAATTATCTTACCTATGAAAGGGGAACGTTTCTTGAAGAAAGTTTTATTTTTCGGAGACCCAGGTATTGATGATTCATTTGCAATTATGTACGGATTACTACATCCTGAAATTGAAATTGTTGGTATCGTAACTGGATATGGAAATGTTGAACATATACATGCCGCTCATAATGCCGCATATATTTTACAGTTAGCAAACAGACAAGATATTCCTGTAATTAGCGGTGCAACAAAGCCACTTACAAATGAAATTACAACGTATTACCCTGAAATTCATGGGCCAGAAGGATTAGGACCCATACATGTACCGGAAAGTGTGTTATCTATTCCGATATACAATTTTGGTAGTATTGCTGCGATTCTTGTAAAGTATGGAGAAGATTTAACAATTGTTGATGTAGGAAGATCTACCTCGTTAGCGATTGCTTTTAATTTATGGAACGACTTGATGTTAAATGTAAAAGGAATTTATTTTATGGGTGGTGTCTTTTTAGAAGCAGGGAATGTTACTCCATTAGCAGAGGCAAACGTGTACGGAGATCCTATAGCAAGTCAAATTGTATTTCAGCAAGCGAAAAACATAACGTTATTCCCTTTAAATGTAACAAATAAAACAGTTTTAACACCAAATATATTTACTTATATTTTAGCTAATACAAAAAATCCATTTAAATCGATCATGAAACCAATGTACGATTATTATTTATCAGCATACCAAAAGCTCAATCCATCTATTGAAGGGCCATTATTACACGATGTACTTGCTATAAGCGGTTTAGTGAATCCTACATTTTTAAATTATACATCCCGAAAAGTGACTGTGGATATATGTGGCGAAACGAAGGGACAAACTTTTGCTGATTTTCGCCCACACTCTAAATCTGAAGGGGCGCGTATAGCGTTACAATTAGATGAGGAAAAATTTATTCAGGATTTTATGAAAATCATGTTATGAGTTGATGTCGAAAAAGGGAATCATTTCACTCCGTTGAATATAAAAGATAAATTCTCTTTTTAAAGGAGCTTAAAATAGTGAACGTCCAATTAAAAATTGTTACGAGAGAAAATTGGGAAGATGCATTAAAGTTACAAGTTAAAGAAAATCAAATGCAATTTGTTCCGGCAGTGGCAGTATCACTTGCTAAAGTATACATAAAACCAGATGGTGAAAACGTTAAATATATTCCCTTCGCTATATATGATCGTGATCTTATAGTTGGTTTTATTATGCAAGCTTTTGTACAGGAGACAACAGACATGTATTGGATAAATGGATTTATCATTGATAAAAAGCAGCAAGGAAAAGGGTACGGCAAAGCAGCATTGCAAGAAATCATTAATTTAATAAAAAATAGATTTAAAGAGTGTAAAGAAATTAGATTAACAGTACATAAAGATAATATCTCTGCAAAGAAACTATATGAACGTTACGGTTTTCAGCCATTAGGACATGATTATGACGGTGAACAAGTGTATCGTTTATTTGTTTAACTTTAAATAAGGCAAATGACTTTTTTAATCAAGTATAAAGTAAATAATTAGGAGGAATATCAATTGAACAGTAAATTACATCACATTGTACGAGCTGTTATGATTAAAGATGAAAAATTGCTAGTTGCTGAATACATAGGACATCATTATTTTTTACCCGGTGGCCATGTTGAAATTGGGGAATCAGCAGAGAATGCACTAATAAGAGAGTTGCGAGAAGAACTTGGAGTAACTTGCAGTATAAAACAATTTTTAGGCGTCATAGAAAATCAATGGCAAGCCAAAGAAATGCTCCACCATGAAATTAACCACATTTTTGAAATAGATTCAAATGAGTTAAAACCCGATTTCACTCCAATATCTAAAGAGTCCCATTTAGCATTTCACTGGATTGATTTTAATAAAGAAAATATAAACTCCTATACACTAATGCCAACACCTTCAGTAAAAGCATTACTAGAAAGAAAATTAAGTGATGAACTATTAACTTGCTGGATTAGTAACTTTTAATCGTCTCTATTTATATTAATTCCGTCCACTAAAAGAATATAAAGAAAATAGGCTCATAAACAAGGTACATCACCTAGTGTAAAGTCATATTTTGTTGATGTACGTATTTAGTCTATAGCCTTATTTCTACTTTATTTTTAAAAGTAAATAAACTTGAAAATTTGGACGGAATTCACATTTGTAAATGGAGGGTTTCATAATGAATGATTTTCAACAAGAACTACAAGCGTTAAACCTTAATGCTTATCAACCTGGTAATGTTGTGTATTGGGATCAGCAACAAAATCAATATCCATATTACTACATTCAAGACGATGCACGTCGTTGTGGCGGATGCGGTGGCGGCGGACGTTGTGGCGGTGGCGGTTGTGGTGGTCGCTGTGGTGGTTGTGGCGGCGGACGTTGCGGCGGTTGCGTAGGTTGTGTAGGCTGTGTTGGTTGTTTCAGCTGTTCTAATTGCTGGAACTGGTGGATTATTTAAGTACTATAGATCAATAATATTTCACATGAAAGAAAAGTGCAGATGCAAAGTTATAATGTATTGAAACTTTTCTTTCATGCTGTTATTTTTATATGTTTTAGGGGGATATTTATTTGTACAAATATGAAAAATTAATTTCATGGGTAGAAAACATTAAAGAGACAAATCAAAGTTCTACGGCAGCACTTTGTATTATGAAAGATAATAAGATTGTGCTAGAGCATTATAGTGGAACGCATTCAAATACTCCTACTAGTAAAAAAGTAACTATATCTTCACAATTCAATGTCGCTTCCGCAAGAAAAAGCTATTTAGGATTAATGGTAGCTTATGCAGTTTATGAGGGGAAAATAAAATCTCTTGATGACGAGGCTGTAAATTATTTTAAAGAATATGATCCTTCATTACTTGGAAAGACAACGATAAGACATTTAGTAACTCATTCACACGGTTTAAATGAAACCGATGATGGGACAGCTTTTCGTGAATTTGAGCCGGGACAAGCTTGGGCGTACAGAGATATTAATGTAAGAATGGTGACGCAGCTTATTTATCAACTGTATAATAAGAGTTTTCCTGAACTATTAAAGGAGCGTGTATTCATACCTGCTGATTTCAAAGAAACTGGATGGAGAATAAAACAAGATGATAATTTAGTTAAGGTTGTTGTAAACCCAGATGAAGATGCAATAAGTAGTGTTGGTGCAGTAGATGACGGCTCCGAGAAAAATCTTTTTGTCTCTGCGAGAGAATTTGCCTACTGGGGGAACCTGCATTTAAATAAAGGGTTTTTAAATGGTAAACAAATTGTGCCAAAAGAAGTTATAGCACTTGCTACGAGCTTACAAAGTCCGGAGTATACAAATAAAGAACTACCTCAAAACGGGTTGTTTTGGTTCGTTCAAAATGAACCTGCTTTATTTAGCGAACTTGGTGAGCGAGTTCCTAAAGGTTCCTATCAAATATTAGGAATTACAGGACCAACGATATTAGTCATTCCAGAATATAATGTCGTCGTTGCTAAAATGTACAATAAAAGATACAACTATGGTGGGGATAATTATTTATATTATTTACGTGAATTTAGCAATTTAGTCGCTGATACATTTAGTAGCAGTAAAAATACTATGGTTAGGGTATAACTACTCCTATAATAAAAAGGAGTGAACTTTAATGAAAAATGAAGTGAATAAAAATAAAAAGCAAAATATAAAGGATGTCAGCACAGAACAAAACGCGATTTATAGCGATCCGAAAGATGCAGCTAATATGCAAACTGTACCGCAGCCGAAAGACTTTGAGGAAATTGAATATTAATTTTCTCTCCGACTTATTTATGAAAGAAAAATACGTCTTAAGTCTCATCACTTTCAGCAAATTATTTGATAACATATATACATAAGCATTCGAAAATGTCTTATCTTAACAAAGCTTTCTTTAAATGCTGTATATAACCTACAAAAAGACACTTCTTGATGAAGTGTCTTTTTGTGTAAGCTAACTCAATTTCCATTTTCCGTACAGTATCTTGCAATTTATCATGGATATACTAACTGTGAAAATTCATGTCATGATAAAAGAAGGGGACAGTTAGCATGAAACAAACATCTATAAATCCATTGCTAATTGTTCTAGGTACAATCATTGTTCAAATTGGCCTAGGAACAATTTACACATGGAGTTTATTTAATCAACCCCTTGTAAGTAAGTTTGGATGGAACCTCAATTCAGTCGCGATCACGTTCTCAATTACGAGTTTTTCTTTATCATTCTCAACTCTATTTGCAGGAAAGCTACAACAAAAATTTGGACTTCGTAAACTTATCGCTACTGCAGGAATTGTTTTAGGACTCGGTTTAATACTTAGTTCACAAGTTTCCTCATTACCATTACTTTATTTATTAGCCGGTGTTGTCGTTGGATACGCTGATGGAACAGCATATATTACATCACTATCTAATTTAATTAAATGGTTTCCAAACCGTAAAGGACTTATTTCTGGTATATCTGTTTCGGCATATGGAATGGGAAGCTTAATCTTTAGATATATAAACGGAAATCTTATCAACAGTCTTGGAGTATCACAAGCATTTTTATATTGGGGTATTATCGTCTTACTATTAGTGTTGATAGGATCATTCTTCTTACGTGAAGCAATTGTAAGTAACACTGCAACTGAAACCTTACACAATGATTATACGCCGCGTGAAATGATGAAAACGAAACAAGTATATCTCTTATTTTTCATGTTATTCACATCATGTATGGGCGGACTGTATTTAATCGGTATGGTAAAAGACATCGGGGTGCAGCTCGTTGGTCTTAGTGCAGCGACTGCCGCAAATGCCGTCGCAATGATCGCAATCTTTAATACAATAGGTAGAATTATTCTTGGAACGTTATCAGATAAAATAGGCCGATTAAAAATCGTCTCTGCTACATTTATTATTATTGGATTGTCCGTCTTCACTCTAAGTTTTATTCCACTAAACTACGGGATTTATTTTGCTTGTGTAGCAAGTGTCGCCTTTTGCTTTGGTGGTAATATCACCATATTCCCAGCCATTGTCGGAGATTTCTTCGGATTAAAAAACCATAGTACAAACTACGGGATTGTTTACCAAGGTTTCGGATTTGGTGCACTTGCAGGATCATTCATTGGAGCACTACTTGGAGGGTTTCAACCAACCTTCATTACAATCGGTGTTCTATCTGTTATATCTTTCGTTATCTCTATAGTAATCCGCCCTCCGAATGCAGAAAAGGAGAAGGAAATCAAATCGTTAAATCGAAAAATAGCTTAATGCTAAGAAAGAGTCCTTATGCTAGGGCTCTTTTTCATTACAGCATAATGTATAAACAATGGATGCCATTCAAAAAATCTAATTTTGTCCCTGTACTTACTACATAACTAACATTAAAGAAGATAGGAAATTCCGATTATTAAATTGAATAAATAACATAAAGGAGCGTGCTAGTTAAAATGAAAATAGTAAAGCAATGGGTACAAGAAGATAGTGATTACATAAGAGAAAAGTAATTGAATATAACCAAAAACAACTTTCAAATGAAGAAAAAACACCTTCAGAAAAGATTAGTTTTATAGTGAAAAATGAAAAAGAAGAAATAGTAGGAGGGATAACAGCAATAACATCCTGGCATCATTTACATATCGACTTTATATGGGTTTCTGAAGAATATAGATACGAAGGATACGGCAACAAATTAATGGAACTCATTGAAGAATTTGCAATTAAAAAAGAATGTAGGCTAATCAACTTAAATACTTTTAGTTTCCAAGCCCCCAATTTTTATAAGAAGCATGGATATAAAGTGATAGGGGTAAGTGAAGATCATCCTAAAGGGCATAATCATTACTATTTAGAAAAAAGGTTATAAATGAATCATTAAAGAGTGTATTATGATTAACCTTTTTCAAAATATGCTCTTTTCTTTTGTGTGTCTATGAACACGATATCGTTTCGTATTAGTTATTTACTCAAATTACTTTTTATGAATCCAAACAATTTAATGATAGAATAAAATAAAGACAGAAAATTTTCACCATTCAAGGGGGTTACATATGAAAAAAGTAAATGTTACATACGCACTTCTATATGATGAAACTCATGAAAATCTATTAATGGTTAAAAACAAAGGGAAAAATGGGTCTTATTACACTTTACCAGGTGGAGCAGTTAAATTCGGGGAAACGTTAGAAGAGGCAGCAATTCGTGAAGTGAAAGAAGAAACAGGGCTAGACATATCCGTAAAAGGGGTTTGTTCCATTAGTGAAGCCTTTTTTGAGGAGAGAGGACATCATGCAATCTTCTTTAATTTTTTAGGAGAAATAATCGGAGGGGAAATCTGTATATCACGGCCAAAAGAGATTGAGGAGATTACCTGGATGGAATTAGATTCAGCAGAACCTTATTTACGTATACCAGAACACTTAAAAAGCCTTTTACAAAAAAAAGAAACAGTTCCTTATATTTTTAATGGAACTATTATTCATCAATCTTCATAAAGATAGTATTTCATTTAAGGCGGGGGAAAAATGGAGTTTATCGTTAATCACAAACAATTTACACAAGCTCTTTCAGAAGTAAGTAAAGCTATCTCAACAAAAACTTTAATTCCTATATTATCCGGAATAAAGATAACAGCAGATCAATCTGGAATTACTTTAATCGCAAGCAATTCGAATATTTTCATTGAAAAATTTATACCTATTTCAATTGAAGACGAACAAATTACAACTATTTTAAAAGCAGGGAGTATTGTTGTACCAGCAAAGTATTTCATTGAAATTATTAAGAAAATGCCAAGTGAGATTTTAATAAAAAGTATGAATGAGCAGTTGATTACAATTCAATCAGATGAAATTACTTTAAACTTAAATGGACTCTCGGCAAATGAATTTCCTAATGTACCATTTTTAGACGCACATACAGAAATACAAGTAGAAACGGAACAGCTGATTGAGGTATTCAAACAAACTGTCTTTGCGACTGCTAAAAATGAATCTAGACCAGTTCTTACTGGCGTACATTTCGTTATTGATCATAACAAATTAATTTGTGCTGCTACTGATTCGCACAGACTGGCTTTACGTGAAATACCCATTTCTTCACATGCGAAATTAAATTGCATTGTACCAAGTTCCACTATTAGTGAACTACTAAAATTAATGAACAGTAATTCAAATTTAGTATACATATATCTTTCAGAGAGTCACATTATTTTTAAATTCGGTACAATTACGTTGTATTCAAGACTTATTGAAGGAAAATATCCTAATATATCCGGCCTAATTCCAAATGAATCCCAAACGGTTATTAATATAGATAGAAAAAAGATTTTACAAGGTGTAGATCGGTCAAGTTTATTGGCTAGTGAATGGGCAAACAACAACGTTAACTTAGAAATCATCGACGAATTCACAATACAAATCTCTTCTAACGCTTCTCAGATTGGTAAAATATCCGAGACACAACAAATAGATGCTATTCACGGTGAAAAGCAATTAAATATATCTTTCGACGGACGATATATGGTCGATACTTTAAAAGCAATAAAAGAAGATAGAGTTACTTTAAGTTTTGGCGGTTCCATGAGACCGATATTAATTGAAGCAGGGGAACAATCTGCAGCAGTATATTTAATATCGCCTGTTAGAACTTATTGAGAACAAAGGAAGGAATTAAATTATGTACAAGCACACTTTATGTTTTATAAAAAGAAATGAAGAAATACTTATGCTAAATAGAGAATATGATCCTGTAAAAGGATTATGGAACGGTGTAGGAGGGAAGATAGAAAAAGGAGAAACACCTTTAGAAAATGCAATTCGTGAAATAAAAGAAGAAACAAATATAGATGTTGAACAAAATCAAATTCAATTTAAAGGTATTATTAAATGGGAGGATTCCTCATATTAAAGGTATTATTAAATGGGAGGATTCCTCATATTCTGGTGGCATGTATGTCTATTTAGTAGAGCTACTTAATGAATTTACATATCACACTCCAAAAAAAGTCTCAGAAGGAATTCTAGATTGGAAAGAGGTATCTTGGATTCTAAGTGACTATAATTACGGCGTAGGAGAGATGATACCTAAATTTTTAACTGAAGTACTTTATAATGAATTAATATTAGAGCACTCTTGCGTTTTATCAAATCATAAATTAGTAGAATATGAGAATAAAGAATTAGCTAAGCAGACCAGCCCAATAGATTCAATACATAAAGCAGTGCAAGCATGAACAGAAAATAATTAGTGTAATCGAAATGTAACTAAAGATAAAATTTAACGTGAGGGCGATTAATATGTAATAGAAGGAGGGCTCATGAAAAAAGAAAAAAATGCAAATGCAATTCCAGTAGATAAAACAAAGAATATTAATAGATGAGTCATAATTATAATAAAAAGCGAACCATCAATATTAAATCGGTTCGCTTTTTATTATAATTATACTTCTCGCCACCAAGCTGACGTAGGATATTCTCTAGATTTTAACGTAATAGCTTCACCAATTTGTGGCGTTGCAATATTAACTCCTAAACGATTTGCTTCTTTTGTAACTCGCTCGATTGGATCACTCCAATCATGTAATGCTAACGTAAAAGCACCCCAATGAATAGGAACAAGCAATTCTCCTTTAACGTCAATATGAGCTTGTACTGTTTCTTCTGGCAACATATGAATAGCAGACCATCTCGTATCGTACTGCCCGCATTCCATTAAAGTAAGATCGAATGGACCATATTTCTCACCAATTTCCTTAAAGTGAGAAGCATAACCGCTATCACCACTAAAGAAGACTTTAGTTTCTTGACCAAGAATAAGCCATGAACACCATAACGAACAATCTCTATCTGTCATACTTCGTCCAGAGAAATGCCTTGCAGGTGCACAAACTAACTTAATATTATCAAACGTAATTTCATCCCACCAATTATGCTCACTAATTTTACTAGGTGAAATACCCCATTTAATAAGATATTGCGCAACTCCCGCTGGAACATAAAAGTGCTTTGCGCGATCTTTTAACTGCATAATACTCTTGTAATTTAAATGGTCATAGTGATTATGAGAAATGATAATCGCATCAATTTCTTGAAGTTCATCATGTTCTAAAGAAAAAGCACCACTATACCGCTTACTATTAAACACAGGAAATGGGGAAGAGGCATCTCCAAACATAGGGTCTAACAACAGCTTTTTACCTTCTATTTTCAAAAGAGAAGCAGAGTGCCCAAACCACGTCACACTCTCTAAAGACTCATTATCTTTATTCGATAAAACAATAGGTAAATTCTTTATAGGACGCAGCTTTGTTTTCATTTTAAAGTAATCAGTCATTAAACCTATAATATCTTTCGGTTTAAAACTTACATCAGTATGGATTTGATTTGTATATTTCTTTTTCATTAGTTCTCCTTTTTACGTTTAACAATATACGTATGTTGTTATTGTAGCTATTTGTAGTGTAAACTATATCGTTTTACCTTTCATCTTTAATGCAGTACATTTCATAAATTCGTCAAATTCATTATTTATATATATAAAATGAAATTCATTTAGCAGCAGCTAAAACTAATATTATGTAATTGTAGATTGTTTTAATCAAGTAAATCCCTTCTCGAAAATCACAAAAAACGTACGTTTCATCATATGTTTAAGAAGCAGATATTCATCTAATTATTCAATGGAAGGAGAGTCTTTACATGCATGAAGGAAATAAAAAGAAGTCAAAATGTAAACTATCAAGATTTGAAATGATTCAGCTTTATACAGAAGGGAAGAGAACCTCAGAGATCACTATGCTTGCTAATGTGTCCGCTAGGTATATCCGCATGGTTTTAACAGACAATAACGTTCCAAGGCGAGCTATAGGTAGTTGGAAGAGAAAGTATGACATAAAAGAAGATTATAGCGAATTGACATTTAAAAGTTGGTTAACAAATGATAATCAATTTAACATATACCAATAATTCATTATAAAAACCTTAGTATAACTGTACTAAGGTTTTTAATTTGAGCTTATTAGAGGATACTTATTTTTATTTATAGAACATAATTAATACATAGATTTTACAATTGACTTAATTAAAAAGGAGGGATTCAATGATGCTTGTTAATAATAATACTCCAGAGAAAATACTACAAACAGATTATGAGACTAAAATGATTTCATCTGGAGACAACTCTCCATCTATAAAAATAAGTGGAACAAATCTTCAACATTTGCTTGTAATGCTCCATCTGGGCATAGAATCAAATACTATAAAAACGAAGCTAAATTGGACTAACGAGGAATTCGAAAAACAAATGCACGCATTAGAACTAGAAGGTTTATTGAATAAGACAGAAGGGAGTTACTATCCAACATGTATGGTTATAACAGCTAATGAAGGAGAAAAACTGTATAACCTATGTGAGCCTCTAATTAAAACTGCACTTAACATAATTGAAAAGTATTCTAATCAAATTGATGCTATGTCTAAAAGAATCGAGACATTTAATCATTTATCTAAAGAATCGTATAGTCTTTTACTATATAGTGGTGTGTTATTAGATTTTGGACAAATAATTAACATTGAAGAAAACTATTTAGAAACAGAACGGCCTTTGAGAAACAATAAAAGATATTATTATGCGATTCTAGAACAAGAACAAACAGACAAAGAGTCCTTTGGAATGTATGGTAATACGTATTTGGATTTAGGGGAATATCAAATTGGTCTTTATGGAAACACTCGATATACAAATTTGAATTTAATAACTGCGAATAAAGAAACGTTTGAAGAATATTTTCACGATGCTATTATCGATATTAATTATACGAAAAAGCAATTAGTTGAAAATTTTGTAGCAGTAGATAGACAAGTAGACTTAAATTCAAATGTATTATACGAAAAATTAGGCTTATATAAAAATTCACAACCTGTTATCCCAGTGTTTACAGCCGTAGATTTATCTATACTTAACGAAATCGCGAACACGATCAGTGAAGATTTGATTTTATTATGTAAAGAAAATGAAAAGCCTTTAAAAGAATACTTTGCAAGCAGCAGATACTCAAAAGAAATAACTTACGAAGAATTTTTTATTTGGTGGTATCACTTTTTCTATACAAAAGTAACTGAAGAATTAATACAAAAAGGCGTAATTATAACAAGCGCTCAAAAAAATCAAACGTACATAATCTATTAAAAACTTTAAATTAAAGTGACTAATATACTTTTGCATATGTAGCAGCTGAATGATGTATAGACAATAATTAGTAAATAGAGGATAATTAGTAAATAGAGGATAATCCGAAATCAAAACCTAATATAAAGAAAACAAGATATTAAAAGGAGAGAAGAGCCACGCAAAAGAAATTTATCAATCCAGAAACAATGCCAGCAACTTTTGGATACTCACATGTAGTTGAAGTTAGTAACGCTAAACGAACAATTTACATATCTGGACAAGTAGCGATCAATACTGATGGTCAAATAGTTGGCATTGATGATTTAGCTACACAAACGCGACAAGTATTCGAAAATATTAAAAGCGCATTAGAAACTTCGGAATTAAAATTTAATGATGTAGTAAAATTAACATTTTTCTTAACAGATATTTCTCAAATGGCCATTGTTAGAGATGTTCGAGATCAATACATTGATACTAAGAATCCACCAGCAAGTTCAGCTGTAGAAGTTAGAAAGTTAATTAACGATAACTTATTAATTGAAATCGAAGCAATTGCTGTAGCAAACTAATTTAAAAACTTATTATCAATTAAATTAATATCGAAGCAATTTGTTTAAAGTTAACGATTAAACAAATTGCTTTTTTATCTTAACTAAAATTTGTTTGCGGTATTATTTATGAAAATAAACAACAAAAATATATTAGAGCAACTTATCCGAGCTATTAAGCTTTATCAATTCATATAACACACAACCAATCATGAACAAAGAAAAGGGAAGTGCAATAACTTGAATTAACATATGGTAAGTTTATTACTTTTTTCTAGTTAACATAATATATATTATACAAAGTTGTATAGAATAAGTGTTTACCTGTATCAAAAACCAAGTAAACTATACTTAATGAGACGGAAAGGATATTTTTATTGAGATTTACACAAAATCTTATCTAAATGAATTTCTACAGTTTTTATCGTTTATTTTTGTATAAATTAATCACAGCATATTTCAATCGATTATCGACTTATCATTTAACAACTCAAAATTATTTTTGATCAGTAAAAAATTTTTATACGAAATAATTTTTCTATACAAAATCTAAATTTCATTTTATGTTTTACTGTATAGATTTATTACTAATTACATACATTTTATAATTTTATATTCTTGTTGTTATTTCTTTTATTTACACTTGACTTTTATTGTACGCATCGTTTTTCATTCTAGTTAACATAACGTTTATTTTTATACTAAAAAAATCCTCCTCACCTTCAGGAAGATTTTTTAGCTAGCTGGTAATCCATTTATCTCTTTTTAGTAGCAATCCCAATTGTAAATAATATTGGAAAAATCTAGGTTCAATAAATCTTCCTTGCATATAAAGAAATTAGCAACACCAGAATCTCCCCACATAATATTTAATGAATCGTCTGTATCAATTTGCAACAATAATATATCGTGTTGTTGGTATTTTTCTTCCCATTCTCTTGGATCTGTCTGTGTGAAAAATGGATAACCACCAATTTTATGTCCTTGATCTTCGCATAAATCATCATACAGTTCGCCTAATTCTGTATTGTTTTCTTTATCAACAATTTCTTCCCAATCAATGTTATCGTTAAAAATCTTTTCGAATCGATAATCTCTTGATGTTACCGGTTGATAATCCAATTCAAACTTTAGTTTCGCTGCTTCGGGTATGATAAAATCCTCTAATTCTAATGTATTTAAGTAACTAAAATCAGTAATAACCTTAGTTAAATCTTCTGTAATTGTAGAATGATAAATAATTCGAAAGTCTTTTTGGCTTGTTGGATGATCAAAATCTGCTCCAAAAAGCTCATCATCAGCACTTACGAAAAATTGTAACATGCCCTTTTGAGGCATATATTCAATATGCGGAATTTCTTCAAGCTTTAACTGCGCAAGTAACATCATAGGTTGGCCATTAGAGTCTTTAGGATACTCTTGATTTATAGGTACATACGGATAGCCACCAAACTTACTTTCAAAAAGGGTTGTCTCTGCTTGCGTTCCAGACACTTTAATGTACGGTTTCACACTTTCTTCTAAAATACTACGATACTGTTCTAGTTCTTTCGGAATTTGAAGTTGATACGTATTTTTCACAACTTTTCCCTCCCTTTAGTAATGAATTGAAAATACCTAACTTAATTATATAGCAAGAGATAGCTTAATTGAAAAATGTTAAAAATCCGTTTTCACCCTCATTTTTTGCGCACTTGGCGGACAAAGTAAATTATGTTCTATAACTTTTTTATTTATAGTTCGAATTAAATCCGCTGCTTCTGCTGTATTTGTATTTTCTTTTAGTCTTTCTTTTAAATCGTCAATTTCTTTTGAAAGCTCAATCCACCTAGGTAAAACATGATTATTTGCCAAAGTTCTATACAGTTGCTTTTCAGGATTGTACGAAAGGTCTTTATCAAGATTAAGAGGTTTCCCTTTACCAGGTAAATCATTAAAAGCTCCTTTCTTTTCTGCCTGTTTAACAATAGAACTAATATGATCCTCATACGTGAATGACCAAACTTTCTCATCTTTCACTAAAATTTCTTGTTTTTTTAGCTTTTTATCTAGTTCATCTTGATTCATAGATTCATTCCTCTTTTCATTTTATAGTGTTGTTTTTGAATATTTCAATGTCCTCAATCCATCAGGTAGCTTTTTACACCGTTAAATCCTATCATGACCGCCTTTAAAGTCTTCACAAGTGTTTTATATCCTTTTTCTTTTAAAGCTTTATACAGGCGTCTATTCGCCGTTAAAAGAGGTTTAGTTTCAATTTCCCCTGCTGCTATATAAAAATGAACATGATTAGCATTTGGATTTACAAATGCAATTAGAAACTTATTTTGAATCCACGAAAGTAATTCATCCGTTAACAATGTATTCGTTCTATCGTTAGTTAGCTCCTCTAACCGACCAATGTGATCTACAGCAACGACAATGCAAGGTGGAATTTTGTTTTTATTAATTAAATAATTGAGTGTTCTTGTGATAGAAAGGTTTTTATTCCATCAAATACAATGAGAAGTCCTTGAAGGTGTAAGTGTGAGGATAATTATGAGGCGTGTAAAGATGAACCTTACGTGTATTATTTAAAAGTGAACTATAAACTTGCTGTAATTAGAGCCTTGCTACATTTTATTTGTAATAAGGCTCTTTAAAGTTGTTTAATTCTTATTGAACTAACGCATCCTTTTAGGTCAGTTATTTATTAGAAAAATTATCAATTGCTTGAATAGCTTGTTCCAACGCTTTTATTCTTCTTTCTAAAAGCGTTCTTTGAGGACTACCAGCCTTTGACTTATCATACGCCCTCTCAATTGACGGGAGCAAACCAGTAAGGAGATTGCGAGCTTCTGCTAAATCTTCCTGAGTATAATGATGGGTTCCTTGATTCCAAACGTTTTCTAGCATTGCTAAGCCGATGCAAACAGCTTTCAGTCGTTTCTTTACTAAAGTAGTATTTGCGCCTTTTTGAGTCATCTGTGACAAAGCATTTTCTAGTTTATTGATTGTTGATTGTAAAGATTTTAGTGATTCCAATTTATCTACATTTGATACATTTTCCATGTTAGTACTGTCCTTTCTTCGATTCTGAATTATTTTGCTTGATACTTTATAACATCGATAAGAACCTGATTTCACTCGGATATCTTAACATAAATAACTAACAAAATTTGAAAATAATTCTCAAGAATCCGACACAATTGTTGAACAAAAGTTAACTAACCTGCCTATATGTACTTCTTTCTTATAATTAGAATTCCTATATAAACAAGTTGATAATATTGTATATTTTATGAACTAAAAAAACGCACAAGCTATTTAACCTGTGCGTTTAAGATAGTAAAGTAATAGTTTCCGGACCTTCTCATAACTCATGAAATCTCTATACAAAATGGGATACTTCACAATTTCTGTTTCTAGAAAACGATATTGTGGAAACCATTCGAAAAACGATTTTCTCAGCCACTTTATTTGTTGAAACGTAATATTCTCTTCGTTTTCATTTAGTACAGAATTTAAAGTTGCTGCTGTATGCATCCAATAATGATTAAAATCAGCGTTTATATAGTCGTCTTCGGTAAATTTACTTTTTAAATCTCGCTGTAATTTTCCTGTAGCTCGCTGTAATTTTCCTGTAGCACGATAAGGAAACGGTTTATGCAGTGGACTATGCATTTTCTGCAATTCCTTAAAAATAACTTGTTTTCCTAACTTCACCTTTTCACCCCTTTATTTCTCTATCCAATTTAATAAGTTTTCAAAATGATATTGAGCATCGTTATACCCAAGATTATATAGATTAACGAGCTTTTCCTTATTTCTTTCTATTCCGCTTGTTGGAAGCTGTGCACTTGGTTGAATTACATAAAAATTATCTTTTTGTTCTTTTTGATTCATATAAGATATAGTTTCATTATAAAAACGATAATGGTCTACTAAATGTTCTGCGATTTTCGGATAGTTTCTATACAAGAATTTAGCTAGTCCAGAAAATTTATTCCGCTGCTTCTCGTATCCTTCTGGCTTTGTCATAATAACAACGTTCTTTTGATAACCATCATGTTGTGCTTTAAAAACTGGAATAGGATCTATAATCCCTCCATCTAACAATTTTCGATTATCATATTCTACAGCAGGTGCTATAAACGGCACAGAGCTTGATGCACGAATGATTTTTAAAATATCATTTCCATGATCTGTTTTATTATAATAAACAGCCTGTCCTGATTCGCAATCAGTCGTTCCTATGACAAACTGTTCACTTGAGTTTAAGAAAGTTTGAAAATCAAATGGGACAATTTTATTAGGTACTTCATCAAATAAAAAGTCCATCCCAAATAATTCACGTTTTCGAATTAAGTTTCGATAAGATATATACCTGTGATCTGATACTAGCTCTGTATTTACTTTCTTATTTCTCCCTTTTTGACGTGACAAATAGGTTGCTCCCATACACGCTCCAGCGGATACACCGACTACATACGGAAAAAATAAGTCCCTTTCCATAAAATATTCGAGTACTCCTGCAGTATATAAACCTTTCATTCCGCCGCCTTCTAATACTAAACCGATATTCTTCATGCTCAATCCCTCTGCTTCTGTTTTCTTACTTACATGTTAGCACAAGATTTTAGGATGAGGTTATATAAAATAATTGCAATAAGCAAAAAAACTACAGATGCAATGTCATAATGTATTTAGGCATAGCATGGTACAATATAAGAAACTCATTCCACATATTATAAAGGAGGAATTTCATATGGGTTTATTTAGTGGTATTTTAGGAAATGCATCAAGTGCGAGTACAGAAAGCGTAGAACATGATTTAGAAAAGATTATGCTTGATGATGAGAAAGTTGAGCATGCTTATAAATTAATTCGTGATTTAATCGTATTTACGAATCGTCGTCTTATTTTAGTAGATAAACAAGGAGTAACTGGTAAAAAAACAGAATACCATTCTATCCCTTATAAAAGTATTACACAATTTAGTATTGAAACAGCTGGGCATTTTGATTTAGATGCGGAACTTAAAATTTGGGTGTCTAGTATGGACGATCCAATTGCGAAGGAATTTAAAGGTGATGATAGTATTTTAAGCATTCAAAAAGCGTTAGTGACATATACGACAAAATAGTTCATTTTTGTATATTTATTCGAATCCGGAATTACTAACCCGAATATTTTGGAAGAATATACATTAAAATTGTATATTTAATCTAAAGCGGAACAAAAAGGTAAAGCATTTAAAATGTGCTTTACCTTTCTTTTTTATAATAAATTAAAGTTGCTTTATCATTTAATTTCTTTTTAAATTCCGCTTTTCTATATCCCATCTTTTCGTATAGAAAACAATTTCGTTCTTCCTCTAAAATTGTAGCAAGCTCCCAAGTCGTTATTTTTGGAAACATCTCCTCGATTAAAATTAATACTTTTTGAGCAATTCCGTTCCCTTGATAGTCTGGAATAATAAACATCGGGCTTATCCAAAATTTAGATGCCTCTTCTTTACGTGATATACATATCGCTCCGACAAGATTCGTATTTACAAAAATTTTATAAAATCCACCGTCCAGGTTATTTATTCTTGAAATCGTTCTTTCAATAAGTTCATTTGCCGGACTTGTTTCATAGTCCTTATACTTTTCTAATAATGAACTAAATGATTCTACTTGCATTTGAAATATAATCTCTGCATCAATTTCTGTCGCCCTCTCTAATGTTACCAATTTAAACGCTCTCTTAAAGAAGTAATATGAGCTGTATGATGATGACCGTGCCATGCATATAGTCCAATTGCAGCAGCAAGTTTTGTTTCACCTGATTCAGGATGATTAAATGTCTTTTCTAAATCTGCTGGTTCTAAAGAATATAATAAGTTAACCCATCTTTTATGTAATGAATCTAGCATTACAAGTGAAACATCTACTGGTAATTTTGAGTCAGGTAGCTCTGCCCATTTTTCTTCTTTGTACGGTTTAATAGTTGGATTCTTTTCTGTCAGTGCTAATTTAAAGCGTATGTAGCTATTCATATGACTATCAACAACATGATGAACAACTTGGCGAACAGTCCATCCACCAACGCGATACGGTGTATCTAACTGCTTCTGATCTAAATCTTTTATCGCTCTTGCTAATTCATTAGGTAAATCCTCAATTTCTTGAATCCATTTATCAATTATTTCTTCTGTAATAGTGCCTACATAAGTAAATTGGCCTATTGGATAACGTAAATCATTGTTCATGAATATGCCCCCCTATTATTTTGAAAACGAAGTAGTTCTGCAAATATACTGTACAAAATTTACACGTTCTCCGTTTAATTCTACAGAAGTTGTATCTGCTTCATTATTAAAAGAAAATCCGCTTTTTTCTAGTACAATTTGTGATGCGAGATTATTAGTCGTTGTTTTAGCATGAACCTCATTAATTTCATTATTTTTCGCTACGTTTAAAATTAATTTTACAGCTGCTGTTGCAACTCCTTTTTTAGTGAATTTTTCTCCGACTCTATAACCTAACGAACTGATTCGAGTTTCGGTATCTATATCTACTAAGTTTATTCGACCTACAATTTCGTTTTCTTCATTACGAATTAAATAAAAATAAGAATTTCCATCTGCCTGTTCTATTAATAAATCGTCTAGTAGTTTTTGGAAATATTCAAAATCGAAATATTTCGAACCACGATTTGGTACCATTGTTTCAAAAAAAGATTTATTCGTAAGTTCAAACGTAAATAAATCCTCAGCATCTTGTTTCTTTAGTTGCTCTATGTATATTTCCATCCCGTATTCTCCTTCTTGATTTACTAACTGTTATACATTCTTTTTTAATCGATTATTTTCCTGCTATTTCTTTCGATTAAGTAATACAGCAAGTACCACTTTCGGATGAAATAGATGAAATGGGCTACGAATTAAATTCATCACTCGCACTAATCGAATATACACATCAGAATCACTTGCAGAAAGTCGATATATTTGTTTCGTATACCAAAGCTGAAAATTTTGTTTCATAGTTAATTCTCTCTTTAGCTGAGGGTGACGTGATATTTCCGTAGTTGTCATTTCCCAAGGGGTTTGTATTATGTTTGCGGCTTTCTTATAAAATTGTTGTGTAAATGTTTTATCGAGCTTTTTTCTCCCTTGTAGAAGTTGTTGCAACTGGTGAGCTTCCATAGCTGCAACTGAAACGCCTTGACCGAAAACCGGATCAAAACGACAATGTGCATCTCCAACTATTAATAACCCTTCTGGCATATTTGTAACGAGATCGAATCGTCTGCGTACTTGAAAAGGAATTTTGTATGTTTTAATATCAGTAATTGCCTCAGCTCTATTTAGGAAATCTATTACATGACGGATTGAAAGGTTTTCAGCAAAATTATAAAACTCATCATCTGTTTGTGGTGCCTTCTCATTTGCATATCCACTGAAAGTAACAAAATAACGATCATCTTCAATCGTTTGAATTAGAACACCATAAGGATTCTCAGGAAAACTTGGAGACATAAGTATATTACAGCAGTCTAACTTCTCATTTTCTTTGAGTTTAAACAATCTAGTTGCATAAAATAAATCAATACGCACTTTTTCTTCTTGCACTTCAATATTGTATTCTCGTAACCACTCTATACTTTTTGAACCAAACCCACTCGCATCAACAACAATATCTGCATGAACTTCTTCGTGTACACCTATATCTAAACATTTAACTTTTACTCCACACACTTTGTTACGGTTTTCATCTATTAGTAATCTTTCAACTAACATTTCATACTTCGTAGTAATATTTGAAATTTGTTCAATTCGTTTTTGAATATGTGATTCTAGCATAGGACGACTTTGCTGAATCATATGCACTTCTCCTGTGAATGACTGTTTCCATAAACCAAATTGATGCCATTTTAAATCACGAGTAAAGTTATTTACGATGCTGCCTGCTTCTATTAATTCGTTAGTAATAGTAGGGAACAATTCCTCAATTGCCTTTTCTCCGCCTTTTAATAACACATGAGGATGATTACTTTGTGGAACTCTTTTTCTCGAAGCTTCTCCATCCCATTTTTCACCGGCTTCTAAAATGATTACTTCTTTAAAAGAAGTTGATAATGCTTTTGCTGTGAGTTTTCCTGCTATACTTCCGCCAATAACGATAGCCTTATTAAACATATTTTCCCCCTTAATGAAAAAAGATCCTGCCTTATATGAATGAAACAGGATCTAAACGAAGAATTACTAAATTAAAACACATGAGTAAATTGCAACGTTAAAATTAAAATACCTAATCCCCATACGTAATACGCGAATACTTTTAAAGAATGACGTTTCAAATATTGAATCATCCATGAAACTGCTATGTAACCAAAGAACGCTGCTGATAACGTGCCGACAATTAAAGATGTACTAGAAATAGATTCAGCTTTCCCTTGATAAACATCTGCAAATTGCAAAATGATTGCTCCGACTATTGCTGGCGTAGATAATAAAAACGAAAAATATGCTGCTGTTTCACGGTCTAGTTTTCTCCATAAAGCAGCGACGATTGTCATACCAGAGCGAGAAATTGCTGGGAAAATAGCAGCCGCTTGAAATGAACCGATAATAAATGCATCTTTATATGTAATGTCATCCATTTTTTTACGACCATTTTTTTGTTTATCGGCCGTGTAGAGAAAGAAACCTGTCACTAAAAACTCCCAGCCAATCGTAATACCTGTTTTTGAAATATCTTCAAAGAAGTCTTTAAATAACAATCCGATTACAACTGCAGGTATCGTCCCAACAATAAGCAATAACATTAGTTTTGAAAATGGATTTTTAATTAAGTATATAAATTCTTTTTTGTAATAAATAAACACTGCAAGCAAAGTCCCGATATGCAGCATCGTATCTAAAAACAATCCAGCTTCATCTAATTGAAACAAATGCCTTCCTAAATAAAGATGTCCTGTACTACTAATCGGTAAAAACTCTGTTAAACCTTGTATTATCCCTAATATAAAAGCTTCTAACCAATTCATGATGGTCCCCTTTCTCGTTTGCTTGTACCAATATATGAAGGTTCAATTTTCGATATGAAAAAAACTATTTTTCTCTATGAATTTACTTTTATTTCATGGATATATATGTAAAAAGGAGTAAGGAGGGTTACTATGTGGCAACATACGAAATTCGGCAATGTATTACTGTGGGCAGGACCTATCCTTGTGTTTATAGGGTTATGTATGACAAATGTTATTTCAGATATTCCTTTTTTTGAAGGAAAACATAAAACGCTTGGAATTATAATTTTATTTATAGGGCTTTTCTGTTTAATTGCTGCTAATCATTTTAAAAAAGGAGAAAGAAATGAAGAATGAAACACAAAAAAACAATCCTAGTATATGTGCTAGGATTGTTTTTTTTACTTATTTATAAAACACTTTATCAACGTTATATTTCGCTTTGTATTCATTAATGATGTAAGTTTCATAAATTTCTCTTTCTGTTGGATCTTCTACGATACATGCATCGATACGGTATACTTCATCACGATTATTTTTGATTGGTGAAACATTATCTTCAAAATGCTTTTTAATACGTTGTCTAATTTTACGAGCTTTACCTACGAAAAGAAGTTCGTCATTAATATTGTAAAACATAAAAATGCCGCCTTTATCTCTAGGAAACAAGTGGAAATCGATAAAACCGTTAATTGGAGTAATTAATGGCTCGTCTCCTTTAATAACTTGGTTACGTTCAGTAATTGAAACATCAGCTTCAGGAATATTAATTTTAATCAAGTTCATTCACGTCCTCTTTTATTATAAAGATAAATAATAGCATAAGTATGTAAGAAAAGCTATGTTAAGAGAGATATTTCATTTTATAATTCAAATATTATAGGTATATCATGTAAACTTTTTCTCCAAATCATATGATCGTTTGATTCGCCCCAATAATCCTTCAGCATATAACTAGGTTTTCCAAACTTTTTTGTCCATATACTTTGTGCTTTTTTGTATCCACTATCTAAACAGCATTCGGTTATTCCTCTGCTAAGTAATGTAAGATACATTGTATTTAGTAGTAAACTCCCTATACCTATTCTTTGATACTCCGGAAGTATAAATACAGTTCCTATTTCATACAAATCCTTAAGTACACCGTCTGTACAACTATTAATCAATGTACTTGCTGGACCGATTTCAATCGTTCCAATGATTTTATCGTTACTTGTATCTATTGCTAATAAAAAGTAACGACTTTCTCCATTATTATCAAAATCATTTTTCAAATATTGCTTTTTCGTGTTAATTTCACTTTCTATGTCATCTAATAATTGTGATAACCCTTCGTTTTTAAAAGTATTTGTAATAACTATACGAAAAAACAAATTTAGTTCATCAATATCATCCGAATTCGGCCTTCTAATTTCAACGTTATACATGACTTAAATCTCCAATCTTTGAAAATATATGAGTATGAGAAAGTGTATTCATTCTAAAAGATGTAATGTACTTGCTAAGACCATACTTTATATACTCTACTCATCATTATTTTGCACAGCTCTGCATAGATCCAACAGTATAGAAAACTTAATATAAATATTAATGAAATAATTTTTATATCCACAGTTGTATGAATAGTAGGACCAAGTACTGGAAAACGGAAGACATCGAGAACGATCATTATTCCAATAAGTAAACATATCGCTGAAAAGGAAACCACCCAAATTCTCCTCTTGAATTGTAAAAAGGATACACCTAACGCTATACCTAATAATCCTGTAGTAAAGGGAAAGACAATTAGTTCACTTGGCTCAATAATGAATAATAGGAAAATAGTAAGAATATAAGAGAGTACTCCCTCACGAATAGAATAACAAATAGCTAGAAAAATCGGTAGCGTCGCGAAAGGACTAATAAATAACCCTATTCCAGGGATTAAGTTCCCCGCAGATTGAAAAATAGCAGCAAGTGAACCGAGTAATGCTGTAATGACTAACCTACTTGCAGGCGTCACCTTTCTTTTATGAACAAAATTCGCATCCTGCTCTATCATCCATTGATACCAATAGCATCTAAAGCGATTCATCAAATTCCCCCCTAAAGAGACCTAATTCACCACGTTCTATTTTTATTCAAATACTTATTGGTTATGTTTTACTTTCTGCTTGTTAGGAATCACTATACAATAGATGTTTATCCATAGAAGGTTTTTTAAGAGGCGCTAAGTCGTGCGTTTGAAAAAATATGAATTCCATATATTTTTAGACTAAGAGTTTATACCGTATCATGGAACAATTTCAAAAATAGTACCTTTGTTAAAATCCGTTACTTTCATAGATCCATAAACCCCTAAATATAATCTAGTTTGATCTCCGTTTGTTCCCAAGCTCATATAATAAGCTGCTTGAGCACCAAAATCATAATTGGTTTCAATAACATGAAAATCATTACGTTTCCCGTCTAGAGCTGCTCTAGTAAAAGCTAACACTCCCTTTACTGGAGATTGAAATTCTTCTTTCTTAGCAAGATCAGTAAACACGACGCTACCGGTTAAATTTTGAATTGCAGTTCCCATATAAGGCTGAACTCCTGTAAGTGAAGTTCCTCCAAACTTATCCGGTCTGGAATCTTTATGAAAATAACTAATTAGAGGTTGAATACGTCTCGCTGACGTTTGAATTGTTTCATTATAATAGGCCATTGTTCTCTCATCCAAAGTAGGATTCTCAGAACAGTGCCTTATAAAAGACGTAGGTAATTCTCCTTCCCATCCTCGCCAACCAAAATTAATAAATCCATCTTGATTGGGAGTGGATCTCATTAAATACGTTTGAACAAGTTCGGTAACCGGTATGGGTTGATAATGAACAAACGAAAAAATAGACTCTGCAATATCCTGCCCGACATTTCCAGCGTATTTGATATATTGATTATAAAACCTTTGGAATGAAATACCTGTTATATTACGAACCCCTTTCGCAATTACCGTAAGTGTTTCTTGTATAGATAAAGGAAACTCATTGAAGCGCGTAACTACTGGAGGGTTATTTATGAATGTATTTTTACTTACATCAATTTCAATTATTTTACCCGCTATTTCTAAATCATCCTGGCTTAAATTAAATGGATCATAACCCGATCCACCATCTCCATTTGTAAAAACAAGTTTTCCAGTCTCTGGTGAAAAGTTTAAACTATTGACTCCGTTATGATTAAAAAATGGCCGTTTTATGTTAAGTAACGTTCTTCGTTTTTGAGGTTGACCGTTTGATTGTAAAGTCCATTCTTCAATTGTATCAATATGATCATATTGAGTATCTCTATTTATCCACTTTAAGTTTAAAGTTTTCGGGTCACAAGGATTCGGTTTAAATTGTTCTGTAAGTGCACCTGGTCCTTGAGTCCCAGCCATTGAATAATGAAGATAAAATAAGCCATTATGATTAAATTGCGGATGAAACGCTAGTCCTAGCAATCCGCGTTCATCATAACCGCTACTAGAAACACCTTCTTCAAACGTGCCTAATTTGATAATTCGCGGACGAATATTTAAAAATGTTTTTATTACACCGTCTCCTATATAAAAAACCTCTCCTAATTGGGTTGCAATAAATAGTCTTTCAGCCGATTCACCTGGAAGTATGGCTGTTTTTATTACAGTTGGTAAATTTATGTTATGAACGATGGGCCGTAAACTAACCTTAACTTTTGTCAACTCACTTTACACCCCTTTAATTGCGTTTTATTAAAAGAGTATGATTAAAACTGTTCGATTAGTATTCAATTAGGGACTAGGGAATTGGATACTATTTCTGACTGCGCTGCTTCTCCATATAACTACGCATCCGTCGCATATATTCAGGTGCGTCCATTGGATTCCCTGCGATCATTTCAATTATACAGAGTCTTTTGGTGCTTTCCTTTTCAGCATGGATTATAGCCTGATCAAGCTCTCCATAGGTCCGGACCGTAACGGTAAACGCGTTACCTCCAAAAGCTTCGGCCAGCTTGGTGTAAGACCATCGAGGGATTTGGTTGTACTTTTGATCCTCTGTTTTGACATTTAAATATCTCTCGATTGTATAACCATCGTTGTTCAAAACAAAGATTATGGGCTTGCAGCCGTAATAGAGCATAGAACTGATTTCCTGTGCCGTTAGCTGCAGGGCACCGTCACCTGTAAACACCAATACTCGGCGTTCCGGCGCGGCCATAATAGCACCAAACGCCGAAGGGATTGCGTAACCGATGGACTGCCATCCACCTTGTCCAATATATGTTACATTGCCCGGCAGTCTGACCTCTCCCATTCCATAATAAAACGTTCCGGTCTCGGCGATTACAATATCCCCATCTTTCAGCATGCGCTGAAAACGCGGATAATACCCGTCCGCCATTAGAGGTCCGTCGGCAATAGTTGTGAATTGCTCATAAGGGAATGACAATTTTTTTGTCAAACCTTTGCCCGTATAACCCACCTTCTGAACGGCAAGTAGCATGTCGGCTGCAAGAATATTCGGATATTCCGCCTCAGCGATTTTAACTATATCTGGTTGAATATTGACAGTTATCAGCGGGTTCAGCTTTGCGGTAAAACTTGCGGTGTTTGTGTCCGCCCATACCATGCCAATCGCAATGATACAATCTGCATTCTCCACCGTACTTTGGACTTCAGTCCTCCCGAAAGAGCCTAGATACATTCCGATATAATTTGGATGGGTCTCATCGAATCCTCCCTTCCCGTACATCATCGTTACAACAGGCACATTCATTGCATCGGCCAGTTGCCGAGTTGCTGTCTGAAGGCCGAAGCGCATAGTTTTCACATCCACCAAGATAACTGGTCGGTGGGCACGCTCCAAAAGCGGACGGACATGATTCACTGCAGCCTGAAGGGTATTCTGGTTGGATGTTGGACGTGGTGTTACCGGTTCTGCCCAGACTTTAATCGGCTTGGTCACTAAATCATTAGCCACAACCAGGTATACCGGCCTTTTCTTTTCCTTAGCAATGCGAATCGCAGTCTGAATTTCAATCTTGGCATTTTCCGGCGTAAGCACTGCGGTATATGCCGTAATCTGCTCATACACCTTGCGAAAAACGTCAAAATTTCCATCCATTAAGGTGTGATGCATAAGCTTATGCTCTTTTTGATCCTTCTCAGGAGGCGCACCCACAATGTGTATAATTGGTACATGCTCGCTGTTGGCTCCCGCTATCGCATTGCAGGCGCTGAGCTCCCCGACCCCGAAGGTCGTAATAAGAGCCGATATTCCTTTGATTCTTGCATAGCCATCTGCAGCATAACCTGAGTTTAGTTCGTTTCGTCCTTCTATAAAGCTGATGCCGTTATAACACTCCAAAGTATCAAGAAGTGTAAAATTATAGTCCCCTGCGACACCAAAAATTTCGGTAATGCCCTCGAGTTTCAGGCAATCGAACAAATACTGGCCAACCGTTTTTTGAGCAGGTCCCCTTTGTAAACCAAAGTTACCCGTATTAATCATGTTGTCCATCGCTTGCTCACTCCTTATCCATTTCTTTGGCTTGTTCTGTTTTATAGTACCCTTTTTGATAATTCCCTTTAATTAAACCAGTTATCCGTTGTGCAACAATTAATGGGGAAGAAATGCTCCTTATATCGGCGAAAAGTCTAGCTTACTTTTAAAAACTTTGTAACAGAACCCTAAAAATGATAAAAACCCACGAAGAAAATGAATTTTCACCGTGGGTTTTAGTTATTTAAATGGACTTTCGGGACACCTAACTCAAGAAGCATCCGCACCTTCAAATTGACTATTATAAAGCGAAGCATAGAAACCATCAGCTTTCAATAACTCTTCATGATTACCTTGTTCTACAATATCCCCATCTTTCATGACAAGGATTAAATCTGCATCACGTATTGTTGATAATCTATGAGCGATAATGAAGCTTGTTCTACCTTCCATAAGGTTTTCCATCGCTTTTTGAATCAGTACTTCTGTACGAGTGTCAATGGAGCTTGTTGCTTCATCGAGTATTAATATTTTCGGATCTGCAATAAGGGCGCGGGCAATTGTTAGTAGTTGCTTTTGTCCTTGGGATACGTTGCTTGCTTCTTCGTTTAGTTCCATTTGATATTTATTTGGTAATGTTTTTACGAAGTTGTGAACGTGAGCTGCTTTCGCTGCTTCAATTACTTCTTCGTCTGTAGCATCGAGTCTACCGTAACGTATATTTTCCATGATGGAGCCGTTAAATAGCCAAGTGTCTTGAAGTACCATACCAAACATGTTGCGCAAGTCTTCTCGCGTGAAGTCTTTTATATCGTGACCGTCGATACATATTGCACCGCTGTTTATGTCATAGAAACGCATTAACAGTTTTACAATCGTTGTTTTACCAGCTCCGGTTGGTCCGACGATTGCTACTTTTTGTCCAGGTTTAATGTTAGATGAGAAATTATTGATGATGATTTTATCTGGATTGTATCCAAATTGAACATCTTGGAAGGTAACTTCTCCTTGAACTTTTTGCAGCTTCACTGGATTTTCTGCTTCTGGCACTTCCTCTTCTTCTTCTAAAAATTCGAAGACTCTTTCTGCAGCAGCTGCAGTGGATTGAAGTACGTTCGCGATTTGCGCTACTTGAGCGATTGGTTGCGTAAAGCTTCTAACATATTGCACAAAGGCTAAAATGTCTCCAACTGCGATGGTTCTCTTGACCGCAAGCCATCCGCCTAAAATAGATACAGCGACGTAACCGATATTACCGATAAATGTCATAATCGGCATCATCATTCCAGATAAAAATTGAGATTTCCATGCGGAGTGGTAAAGGGTATCATTTACCTTTTCGAATTTTTTTACTTCTTCTTCTTCTTTGTTAAAGGCTTTTACGATATTGTGACCACTATAAATTTCTTCGACCTGACCGTTTACGTGTCCTAAATATTCTTGCTGGGATTTGAAGTATTTTTGTGATCGTTTTACGACTGCCATGATGAGAATCATCGATACTGGCAATATTAAAAGCGCCACTAATGTCATTTGCCAGCTGATTGATAACATCATGATAAGTACACCGATGATTGTAATAACGGATGTGATGATTTGCGACATACTTTGGTTTAACGTTTGGCTCACCGTATCTACGTCATTTGTAATTCTCGATAATACTTCGCCGTGCGTTGTTTTATCAAAGTATTTCAGCGGCATACGGTTAATTTTTTCATCGATTTCTTTTCTGAAGTTATAAGATACTTTTTGAGCTACTCCAGAAATAATGTACCCCTGGATAATACCAAACACAGTGCTCAGTATATATAATCCAAGGAGTAAAATGACAATGTTTCCGATATAGGTAAAGTCAATGGCCGCACCGGGTGCTCCTGATACTTTGCTTACGAGTCCTTCGAAAAGTTTTGTTGTCGCGTTTCCTAAAATTTTTGGGCCAACGATTGTAAAGGCTGCACTACCGATTGCGAAAAGGATAACGACTAAGATTGATAATTTATAGGGCTTCAAGTATTGAAGGAGTTTATTCATCGTTCCTTTGAAGTTTTTTGCTTTCTCAATCTTTCTCATGCCGCCGCCCATAGGACCGCCAGGACCAGGGCCGCTTTGTTTTCTATTTTCTATTTTTCTATCACTCATGATGACAACTCCTCTCTTGAAAGTTGTGATAAAGCAATTTGCTTATAAACTTCACAGTTTTCCATAAGCTCTTCATGAGTACCAGTTCCAATTATTTTTCCTTCGTCAAGTACAATAATCTTATCGGCATTCATGATTGTACTGATTCTTTGGGCAATAAGTAAAATAGTACTTCCTGTAATCTCATTGTTTAAAGCTCTGCGCAATGCTGCGTCTGTCTTAAAGTCAAGAGCTGAGAAACTATCA
Organism: Bacillus sp. NPDC057893; assembly: GCF_042796455.1. Taxonomy (NCBI): domain Bacteria; kingdom Bacillati; phylum Bacillota; class Bacilli; order Caryophanales; family Bacillaceae; genus Bacillus; species Bacillus sp. NPDC057893. The sequence continues at coordinate 488,784 of NZ_JBHVNG010000004.1, forward strand.
TCGAATATGAAGATTTCTGATTTTTTCGTAAGAGCACGCGCAATAGAAAGTCTTTGTTTTTGACCACCGGAAACGTTCGTACCACCTTGTGATATTTCTGTGCGGAAGCTTTCAGGTTTCGCGTTAATAAACTCCATAGCTTGCGCGATTTCCGCCGCTTTTTCGAGTTCTTCTTCAGTTGCTTCTTTTTTACCATATTTCAAATTACTCTCGATTGTACCTGAGAAGAGAACTCCTTTTTGCGGTACATAACCAATTTTCTCTCTTAATTCCTTCTGAGATACTTCTCTAATATCCGTGCCATCTATTAATATTTGGCCGCTTGTGACATCGTAAAAGCGTGGAATTAAGTTGATTAATGTTGATTTACCACTACCTGTACTTCCGATGAAAGCTGTCGTTTCACCAGGTTTTGCAGTAAAGGTGATATTAGAAAGCACATCTTCTTCTGCACCTGGGTATCTAAAACCAACATTTTTAAATTCAACGTAACCTTTCTTGTCGGAAGCAAATGTTTTCGGCTCTTTTACATCACTAATGGTAATGTCAGTATCTAAAACTTCTGCGATACGTTGTGCGGAAACTGAAGCACGTGGAACCATAATAGATACCATTGAAATCATTAAGAAGGCCATGATAATTTGCATTGTATATTGCATAAATGCCATCAAATCACCAACTTGCATATGTCCCATATCCACTTGGTGTGATCCAACCCAAATAATAAGTACAGTAACGGCATTCATGATAAACATCATCATTGGCATCATAAATGACATTAAACGGCTTACAAATAAATTTGTTTTTGTTAAATCTTGATTTCCTTTTTCAAATTTCTTTTCTTCATGTTTTTGAGTATTAAAAGCACGAATAACGAGCATACCGGTTAAAGATTCACGAGTGATTAAGTTAATTTTATCTACTAACTTTTGGATACGCTTAAACTTAGGAATCGCGATGCTAAATAAACCAATAACTAGGCTTAAAATCGCAATTACCGCAACTGCGATAATCCATCCCATTGAAAGGTCTGTAGTAAGTACTTTAATAATGCCGCCGATACCTAAAATTGGTGCATAGAATACAATGCGAAGCATCATAACCATAAGTGTTTGAACTTGCTGGATATCATTTGTACTTCTTGTGATTAGAGATGCAGTGGAAAACTTATCAAACTCTGCATTCGAGAAGTTTGTAACTTTCCGGAATACTTTCTTTCTAAGGTCTCTGCCGAGTCCTGCAGCTACTTTTGCAGCAAGTAAACTCACGATAACGGTAGCTGCCATACTTACTAAGGATAAAAGTAGCATTTTCCCGCCGGAAGTAAGAATAAAATTAGATTGAAGCTTATCAGTATTGATACCGATCTTTTTATACTCATTCTCAATGTATGAAACAGCTGATTGTGTTACCATGCTACCTGGCATATTCTTAAACTTTTCATCTGCCTTTTCTTTCATTGCATTGATTTGATCTTGAGGAAGTTTCGCAATGATTGCAAAAGGATCTGTATTTGGCGGCAGCTTCGCTGGTGTGTTGTTGTCACCTGTCGCAGCAGGAGAGAAAGCAGATGAGCCACCTTTTTCAATTCCTTGTGTAATTAACATTGGTTTCCCAAAGATATCGTTAAGTTCGTTAATTATTTTTTTATCTTCTGTATGTAGCTTATAAAGTGGCTCTTTATCAAGCTGCGGATAATCTTTTAAGTCATTTTTCAATTCACTTTGAGAGAGGTTGTTCTTATCTAAAAGCACATAGTTGTCAGCTACTTTTTTCTTCTCATTTTCATTCATAAAGAGCGTAAGTTTATCCAGTTCACTTTTACGAATAACCTCAGGTACTGCATTTTCTACACCTTTTTGTTGAATCCCTACATTGACAATGTTAGACATGTAGTCTGGCAGTGATAGATCACATACTGCCTGCACAGTTAAAAGACATACAACTGCAATGATGGAAGCAACAAATGGTTTTAAATGTTTAATGATCTTTAACATTTAATTCATCTCTCCATTTTCCTTATCTAATTTTTTTAGTTTTTACTCCGTTTCTCTCCTTTATTCTTCGTATTCTCAGTAATTCATTCTAGCAGCTCTTTACGTATTTTTGGCCACAGATTAATTTTATGACTATATGAAGATATGATGCAACTTTTAGAGAGAATAGACTTAACTTTGATCAAACATGTTTATAAACCAACATAACGTACAGGAAATCGGCTTTTCTCTTGTCGAAATTTACTTAGCATACAATGGTCATATATTTTCAAGAATAACGGAAGAATATATAGAAAATGCTACATAAATGTGAAGTTTGATCAACTTAGGGGGGACAACCTTGTTCAATCAGATAGTAAAAGCTGTACCCAATTTATTTACGATTGGAAATTTATTGTGCGGTGTTTTTTCAATTACCATGAATATGAGTGACTACTTGGAAGTAGCCTCCATTTTTATTTTCTTTTCAGCTGTTTTAGATCTCCTTGATGGAAGAATTGCGAGAAAATTAAAAGTGAACAGTGAGTTTGGTGTACAATTGGATTCCTTAGCTGATATTGTTAGTTTCGGAGTTGCTCCTGCACTTCTATTTCATTCGATAGCAACACCATCTATTTTAACTTCTTTGGCATTTATCCTTTTCCCAACGATGGGTGCTTTAAGATTAGCTAAATTTAGTGTAAAACCAACCATTGGATATTTTAAGGGATTACCTATTCCAGCTGCTGGATTACCATTGGCTGGTATGGGATTGTTTTCATATAGCAATGTATGGATTACATTAATCCTCGCTCTCTTAATGGTAAGTCCAATTAGGTTTAAAAAACTTTAATTGGGATCCCGCCTATCGCTTTAATTTCATTTGTGAAACGGTTCGCTAATATCCATCAAGTTGAGGGTTTTGATGTTATTCATCATTTTACGAATACAGCGATGGGACAGACTTTAAAGAGCTAACCCATTTTAATTACTCATAATAGATTGTGAAATTGAATAGCCTCCAATTTTTGAGGCTATTGTTTATATTTCTGATATGCATAAAAAGAAAAGATATTCGCCTCTATATTGAACGAATCAACCTTTCTTCTCTAATACCTCAAACGATAAAAATGCACTTCGTTGCTATAAAAGGCAAAAATTTTTCGTTTTGTGGGTTATCTATTTTCTTAGCTTGATAACGATGTGGTGGTACCCCTTGTTTAAAAGAACTCCTACCTCCCAAAATACTTAGTTACGCCCAAATAACATAACAAAAAAGATTAGGAAATCACTCCTAATCTTTTTTGTTTATTACTATTCCATTGCCCCAGCAACATCATAATCATTTAAATCTAATTCAATCGGTTGCCCTAACGCAAGTTTCGCAAGTTCTGATCCTAAGTATGGACCTGCTGTTAATCCTGAAGCACCTAATCCGTTTGCAATGAGTATGCCTTCAAAATTAGGGAGTGGGCCAATAACAGGTAAGAACCCTGGTGTAAACGGTCTAAAGCCAACTCTTGTTTCAATCATTGTGCCATCTTCCAAGCCAGGCGCAACTGTTAATGCTTTATGGAATACTTCATGTAAACCACCTGCAGTTACACGGTGGTCAAATCCAGTATCGTTTTCATGTGTTGCACCAATTACGACATGGCCATTGTCAAATGTCAAAATATATTGATCGTTCGGCGGCATAACAACTGGCATATTTTCTGTTGCTGTATTTTCCATTTGTAAATGAACAATTTGTCCTTTTTGGAACGTAACTAAGAAATTAATTCCTAATGGGTTCAAGATTTCGTTCGCCCATGCGCCTGCAGTTACCATTACCTTTTCCGCTAAAATTGTTTCGTCATTTACTTTAACTCCCGTAATATGATTCCCTTCACGGACTAATACTGCATCACCTTTTATGAAAGTTGCACCATGTTTTTTCGCAGCGCTTATTAATGCGTTGCGTAATAATCTTCCATTTACTCGTGCAGCGCCACTAATATGAACAGAACTATATTCTTCCGATAATGCCGGGAATAATTTTTTCGTTTCTTCAGCTGATAAGCGCGTAATTTCACCAATCTCTGGTGCATCTTCACGTCGTTTATAAGCTCGCTCTTCCATTTGATCTAACTTTTTTTCGTCAGTATGTAAACTAATTGCACCTACACGGTTGTAACCTGTATCCGTTTCACCGTCTTCTTCTAATTGCTGAATTAACGAAGAATAGTAACGTGCACCGCCTTTAACGATTTTATACCATGCTTTATTACGACGTTGCGACAGCCACGGACAGACAATACCTGCTGCTGCGTCAGTTGCTTGACCTAACTCTTGACGATCTACAATAGTAACCTTCGCACCAGCCTTAGCAAGATGATAGGCAGTAGATGCCCCTAAAATTCCAGATCCAACTACAATATACGATTTCATTTCAAACACCTTTTCTCTTTTGCTAATTATTTAAATATAAGAACATACTTTAGTATACTGAAAGGAATCCTCTTTTCAATGTACTCTTTGCAATTAATTGTTGCATCATTGTGACGTTCCTAATCATTATTTTTTCTTCTTACGGAATAATTCAATTGTTTTATAGCCTTGTGAAAAGATTTCAATCATTTTCTCAAGACGTTTATCGCGTGTTTTTTCTTGTTTCACAGAAAATAAATTACGTGCCCAATCTTTTTGATAACCAGGAGTTAAACTTTGATAAAACTTAAGTTCAGCTGGATGATTAGCCAATAATGCTTCAACATCTTGAATACGATCTGCATAATCAGCAACACATTGACTCGCTGCAGGTGTTTTCTCCGCTTTTTTCTTTTCACGTTTTAAACCTACAACTGTAAAGACATCATCCATACTTACCATTCGCGCAAATTTAATATCACTATTTCCTACATATCCATCTTCTCCAACATTTAACGCTGGAAACATTTCATCACGATGAATAAAAGTACTGTAACGAGCATTACCTTTTTTCGGATATGCAAAAAACACATAACCTTTTTCAAGTAACAAATCTTCATTTTTAATAATGAAATTTGTATGCTCTACCATCTCATCAAGCGTTTCTACAAAAATAAAAACAGCATCATGCTCTTTAGAAAATGTAGTTGGTTTATCTCCAAATACTTCATAATCGTTTGGTTCGTTAATAACCACCATATTCGTATACTTATTAAGTTTTAATTTATCGATAACTGACATGATAATCTTCCTTTACATTCAATATTCATTTTATATATTTTTTATACTGTTCTAGTGTATTATATCTATTAAGAAAATTAAACTTGAAATCGTATCATTCTGTTTCAATAGACCATAATTTTTTACTATAAGGAGCGGTTTTATGCCGTATGTAATCCGAGATGAAGGGCTAGTTTTGCAAGGAGATAATGGAAAAGAGCCAGTTTTTCATACATATGAAGAAGCTAAGGAAACGTTAAAAACATTAACTATACCGCAGTTTCCGAAACATATTAGACGAAAACCATTTAAACCAAAAATAATAAAAATAGCCGATTCTGAATAAGAACCGGCTATTTTTATATTCACAACTCAATAGCAAATAAAATATATAATAATTCTCTATATTGATCTTCTGTAATTTCACGCTTCGTTTTTTCTCCATAAATAATTTCAGTTAAACTAGTATCCGTTAAAGAGACATGACCAGAGTTCGTCAACTTTACTGCAATGGGTCCTTTATTGAAAATAGATTTCTCATCTTCTATTACTCTTTTTTGAACATCATTTACTACTGCCTCATCAATCATACGATTATAAAAAGCATGACAAACTTTCCACTCTCCGTTAGCATCTATTCTTTCTAGAACATAATTTCCTTTACTCGTATCTTTTCGTCTCACTCGATACGAACCATTTTTAGAAGAAACAGATTCACCAGTAAAAGGTACAGGAACGAGAGGTACTAATGAAGCAATACCTACATCAATTAAGTACAGTACGCTATCATAATTTAATATAATTGTTATATGCCCATCTTCAAGTGCCCAAGCGTTTATATCATTTTTATATACGGTACCTAATGCGAGTTGTACATCATAACCACTATCTTTTAAAAAATAGTAAAAAAGAGTATTTAATTCATAACAAAGCCCACCGCGGGAACTAGTTAAAATTTTCTCTTGTAAGTTTTTCATAGAAATTGTATTCGTATTACTTGCTATTACATTTAAATTCTCAAACGGGATTGTGTGGGCAAATGCAAAGAGTATTGTACTTAATTCTTCAAATTTTATTTCAGTACGTTTTTCAAGGTTTAATCTTGTAAAGAGTTGATTTTGTAACTTTGTCATATTCAGCACCCCTTAATAAGTTATAAGTTAAAATAATATATGCTGATTGTAAATTTGAAGGGATATTGTAACAATGTACATTTGCAGTTACTGTACCGGTACAAAATTTAAATTTGAAAAACATATTTGTATTTTTATATCTTTATTTCAATGAGCTTAACTTTTCAATTGCCTGTTGCTCAGTTGCTAAGAAAAAAATATCCTTACCTTTATTACATTCATAAATGAAATCTTTTAAGCTTTTACTAGCGTACATAGAAAAATCTCCGACGATAGCAATTTTCACGCTGTAATTAATAAACTTTTGAAGAATATCACCCGCAAGACGTGTTTTTAAGTCAAAGAAACTTTCACTTATTAATGATTTATGGATAATAATACGCTTTGAATCTACTTCATATTGAACTGTTGCCAAAAGATCTAATGCAGATTGAATATCAGATATTACTAACGTATCGTTTCTTACGACAGCAATATTTATTCCGCCGGTTACTATTTTCTCTAATTCCATAGTCTCACTCCTCTATAATGTATAAGGCATATATTAAACATGCTTTGTAGCGCTAGATTAACACACATAAATGGGACTCAATATTTCTCTTATGCTGTTGTAAATGAATATTATTTTTACTCTTATTATACGGTCAATGAAATTAAGGGTGATCTATCACTATTGTTGAAAATGTACTTCTCCACAAAAACTTAGTAAACTATCAAAAGAAGTAATCTCAGCATACGGTTTTGTGTCGGTGTTATTCTTAATCATATTAGGATTGAACCATATACCCTTTATTTTTACATTTTGACAACCAGCAATATCCTTTTCTAAGTCATCTCCAACAAATAGTACATCTTCTGGTTGCACATTTAGCTTCTTTAATGCTAATTCAAATATGCGTTTGTCAGGTTTACTAAATCCCGTTTCTTCAGAAATAATGATTGTATCAAAATGACGATTCAAATTCGTGTTAATTATTTTAGCTTTTTGTCTCTGAGTTGATCCATTTGTTATAATTCCAACTTTAACATGCAACTTTATAGTATTTATAATATTAATAGTACTTTGGTTTATAGAAAAACATTTAGGAAAATTATTATTCCAAAAATCTTGAATGCTATTGCGTGGTAATCTATATTTCGATGGGAATTCATTAAAAAATGATTCCAAAACCATTACTTTATCACTGTGACCATAGCTTTTTTTATCATATTCCTTGAATTTCTGTAACATTTCGTTTTTTACTGCATGTTGTTTAACATCCCCATAAAACTTCTCTAAAATAATGAAAAACAATTTATCTACTGCCTTATCCCTATCAAGTAACGTATCATCTAGATCAAATAACATCGCTTTATAACCCCTCAAATAACTTCACAGCCTTTCTCGTATTATATAAATAATCCCTAATTCATCCCTTTAAACTTTTGGTTTACCAAGAGAGTTGTTATTTATGTGAGAATAACGATCAAACAGAGTAAAGGATTTATTTTCACCTTCCCGGAGAATTAATTCTAGCCTTGGAATCCATTTGTTTTTCGCCGGATCAATTAAATGCTCAACTACTTCGAATGCATTTCAAGTTCCTTCCTCTTCATTACAATGTAGTCATTCGCCAGATAAACTAGATAAAGAAACTCCAAAGTTTGTGGCACACGCTCTAGAATTACAGTAGCTTCTTTTATATTGAAATTCATTTCCTTTTCTCCTCTTGGTAAAGAAGTAAAAGTATATTTTCATACAATTATTTATCCATAAAAAAGTAATGTGGCTATTAGCTGATAACACACAATCTTGAACGTGGAGCTGACACGATAAACGTCCTGTGAAGTCTTGTAATACATCTCCACATAAACTCCACATAGTAAGGCTATAATGACTACCAGAGGTGATATTATGAGGAACTTTCATATTCTCGTGGTAGAGGACGATCAAGAAATTCAGGAATTAATTAAACAATTTTTAATGACACAACAGTATACAGTGGTAGTCGCATCAGATGGATTAGAGGGTATGACACAGTTTAATAAGCAATCCTTTGATTTAATTCTTCTAGATGTAATGATGCCCAATCTTAATGGATTTGAAGTATCCAAGATGATCCGAAGTCAGTCAAACGTACCAATTATTATGCTAACTGCATTGGAAGAAGAGGAAGATCAAATGAAAGGGTTTGATCTTGGAATCGATGATTATATAACAAAACCCTTTTCGTTTCATGTTTTGATTAGACGAGTCGAAGCTGTACTGAGAAGAAGTTATGATAAAAATGTAAATAATCATTTAGTTTTTAAAGAAGTGCGTGTCGATGTTGATGCATATAAAGTATATGTAAATGAAGTTGAAATTTTATTAACGACAAAAGAGTTTGAAATTCTACAACTACTATTTCAAAATGAGAGAAAAGTACTCACAAGAGAAAATATCGTAGAAAAAGTTTGGGGGTACGATTATTTTGGAGAAACACGAATAATTGATACACATATTAAAAACCTACGTAAAAAGTTAGCTATCCCTTACATTAAAACAATAAAGGGTATTGGTTATAAAATTGATGAATAGTATTGTGAAAATCATGAAGATGAAGCAAATTACTTATAAACTCTTTATGACTACCTCTCTCATTTTGTTATCCTTTGCAGTATTGATTTATTTAACTTTATACTTCTTTCTCCCTACGTTTTATGAGCAATACAAAACAGATCAACTTCAAACAGGGATAAAAGAAATCATTGATAAGTCTAAAGATCTTACGTTTCAAGATGCGAAACCACTTTTTGATGAATATGCAAAAAAAAATAATGCGATGCTTTATCTTCAAAATAATGAGGGAATAATTAAATACTCTCCTTCATTTTCTTTTACTCAAAGTGGTTCGCAAACAACAGTAGTTACTAGAGCGACACGGTTCGAGAATGCAGGTACCCTTAGCAATTCATATAACGTTACGAAACCAATTCAATTCCAAGATGGTAGTTTAACGCTTATAGTCTTTGCTACATTTCAACCAATTGATGAAGCTTCACAGGTTTTAGTACGCTTTCTCCCCTATATTAGTATCATTGTACTCGTAATTGGTGTAGGGAGTGCTTATTTCTATTCCAGGTTTATTACAAAACCACTTATTTATATTAATGAGGGTGCACAAAAGTTGGCAAATTTAGATTTCTCCGAAAAAATTGAGGTTCGCTCTACAGATGAGTTGGGGGAATTATCTAATAGTCTGAATGACATGTCTATTAACTTACAACAAGCTATGTTTGATTTAAAAAAAGCAAATCAACAATTAAAAAATGATATTGAAAAAGAACGAGAAATAGAAACAAAACGCAGAGAGTTTTTTGCGATTGTAGCACATGAATTAAAGACCCCTCTTACTGTAATGAAAGGCTACTTAGAAGGGATGATATACAATATTGGTCCTTATCAAAATCGTGATCAATATTTAAAGAAAAATCATCAAATTATTGAAAGTATGGAACAATTAGTTCGTGAAATTTTAAGCGTGTCGAAACTAGAACAACACACCTTTAAACTAAAAATAGAAGAAGTTAATCTTTCAAAGTTAATAGGTACAATCACAAAAGATCTCGAATTTTTTGCTTCTCAAAAAAGCATCCAAATAATAAAAGAAATTGATTCTGACCTTTCTGTTTATACAGATCGTGTTCTTTTTGAAAAAGCATGTAAAAATATTATCCATAATGCGGTTATGTATTCACCACATAATGAAAAAGTCTATATAAAGTTAAGTGAGGATTCTGAACAAGGTCAAATCAAAATGCAAACCATGAATACAGGTGTCAATATTAAAGAAGAAGATATACAACAAATTTTCAAACCATTTTATCGAATTGAAAAATCAAGGAATCGAAATACTGGAGGAAGTGGTTTAGGTTTATATATTGTTAAACAAATTCTTGAAACGCTAAATATAAAATATTCTATAAAAAATATGGAACATAGTGTACAATTTTGCATGAACATTCCATTATCTAAACAAAAAACAAAGAAACTCCCCTCTTAGTAGGACGAGTTTCTTTGTTTTTTGTAGTTTTAGTATTGTTACTTTTTAAGTAATATTGGGATTAGCTTTTTTACCAATCCACATACCTAAGCCCACCATGCCCAGCCAACAGCAAATTGCTAACATAAACATCAATCGTTGTACGGATAACCCTTCAATCTGTATTTGACTCTTCCCAACAATTGTTTGAAAAAGTTGCGACCATTCGACATCGTAAAAGAACCCTACTCCCACAATCACAATCAATATAAAAAATTGTAAAAATATATTCCCTATATTTCTCCATGTTGTGTAAATGAGTAAAGAAAGCTCTCTATGTGTAGCATTCACCATATATACTTTCATATTATTTTGAGAAGAAATACTATTAATGGCATAGCTCCCAAATGTAACGCTAAGGACTATAAATAGTGGAGAATAAAACCCGAATATCATGATTAAAGTACATACTAAAAACAAATGGATTGGATTAACTTTCTTAGCAGCTTTGATATCTAAAAATATGGACATCAAAATCCCTAATAGGTATGGGCCAACTACAATGAAAATACAGGTTAACATGTTATAGAAAGTAAAACTATAAAAAATACCCATCAAAAATAAATATCCATTTCCTAATCCAAGTAAAAATGATTCTGCCTTTAATCGAATTGGTAAAGAAGATGAAAGTTTATGAAAGAACTTTCCTTTCAACAAACTCAAAAACATGAAACAAATAAGCGCTATAGAGAGTAGAAAAAAACAGAAAATATATTGTTCATTATTTATGTTACGACTTATTCGTATCAAAAGAATAAGCATTGAGACAAAAAGAAACTTTCCTACTACCGATACGATGGAGATAGGTAAAAAACCTTTGGCTAACTCCGTTTTCGGCATCTTTTTTATAGCAAAAAGGATACTGATTAAACAAATCCCATATATGAATGTTATCAGCGACGGTGATAGAAAACTAATTGCTAACAATATAATGATCAGTAAAAGAAAAACGATACCAATAATAATCGCTTGTTGATTTTTATTATAAATCTTTCCCCCGCCTTCAACATGTAGAAACAATAAAGTACTCGTCATGGTAGAAATTGTACTAACTGCAAAACCAGAAACTAACGCACTTATTTCTAGCCATCTTGAACTCCATCCAAAGAAAGTAACACTAAGTAATGATACTATCAGAATAGAAACAGCCCAATATAAGGAGCGGTGAATCCCAGCCTTATTCACAATAGGTATCCAGATAAATACACCCGTCATATAGGTTGTATAAAACAAGATTGATGGCCAGTATCCCTCAAAGCCTTTCGAAATCTGTAATCCATAAACAAGGTAAATAAGCATGGGTGTAAAGATAGTCGTTATTAGTAGACTAAATGTAGTTATACTTTGCACCATAAGTCTTTTTTGTTTTGTCGTATGTATCGTATAACACCTCACTTAAAATGAAATCAGTAGTTGTTATTACTTATTCTGTCCGAAACGAGGTTGTTATATATGCGCAATCCAATTGAAATTCCCATTACGAGGGAAACTCAATCTAAATCCCTATTAAATTAAGTGAAGTTCAAAAAAATGAATTTTGCGATGCTTAAAAACAAAGTTAATGGATATATTAAAAACCTTAATCATAAATGGAACAAATGTATTACTTAGATTGTCTATTACGTATAAAAAAGGTGTTCTTGGTAGTTCTCTCATTTTGTAATGCAAGAAATACAAGAGGAGTGCTATCCTGTACATTTGCTAATTGCATCGGTATGTAAAATACCTATACAAAATCCATAAATTTTTGAAAGAGGTTGAAAATGTATGATAGTTTCAAAGAAGTTTTTTCACATTGCACATTATAAAAAGATGCTACCTGTAGTATTACTTTCATGTGTAACGCTTATAGGCTGTTCCAATAGTAATATCCAATCCGAACCACCGAAACAAACCAAACAAGAAAATTCAGGTAGTCATTCTTTTGTTAAACTTGAAAAAGAATATGATGTTAAACTTGGTATTTATGCATTGGACACAGGTACGAATCAAACTGTTACTTATCGTTCAGATGAACGGTTTGCATACGCATCTACCCACAAAGCCCTTGCTGTTGGAGCACTGTTACAAAAGAATTCCATAGAAGCTTTAGATCAAAGAATTAAGTATACTAGCGAAGATCTTGTTAATTACAATCCAATTACAGAAAAATATGTAGATACAGGTATGACTCTGAAAGAGCTTGCGGATGCTTCCATTCGATATAGCGATAATACTGCACAAAATCTTATTCTTAAACAATTAGGTGGGCCAAGTGAATTCAAAAAATCACTGAGAGAAATAGGAGATACTGTTACAAATCCTGAACGTTTTGAACCAGAATTAAACGAAGTGCAACCAGGAGACACTCATGATACTAGTACCCCAAAGGCATTGGCTACTAGTCTTCAAACTTACGCGCTAGGTGATATACTTTCAACTGAGAAACGGAATTTTTTAATAGATTTGATGAAAAGGAATACTACGGGGGACAACTTAATTCGTGCTGGAGTTCCAGGAGAATGGGAAGTAGCCGATAAGACTGGCTCTGGCTCTTATGGAACCCGAAATGATATCGCAATCATTTGGCCACCAAATAAAAAGCCGATTGTTCTTGCGATACTTTCTAATCATGCTAAAGAGGATGCGAAACACGATGATAAACTTATTGCAGACGCAACCAAAATAGTGTTAGATGCTTTAAAAGTAACGAATAAAGAATAATAAATCATTGAACTGCTCCTACTTTACAGCGCATATAGTTTTAAAGACAGAAGTATAAGCGTGTTTTCAGGCAACTAAGGAGGCAAAAGCCTCCTTCTGATCTGACCGAACTCTCATCTCAGCCCTAAAGAAGGCGCCGCCGCATCGTAGTGGTCTTTCACGTTCGAATCTCCTATTTAGAGTTAATATTTTACGTTTCCTTTCATCTTCAACCATTCTAATGCTCAATCATATTACGCATATTTTTAGATTTTCCATTTGTAGCTATATTAATCGAGACATTTAAATCTAATTCTTTATTTTGAAGGGATATCCCTCCCTCTTTTTTATATCGTTTCCACAATTTAGAATTCTGCCGATATAAGGAATGTGATAACTGATACGTGTCAATCCCTTTTTCGATTCCTTTTCGGTACGTTTTTTTTATTTCTTTTTCAACTTGGTCCTCTGCAATTTTTTTAATATCATTTACAGGCATAGAATTTATTAATTGAAAAATATCAGCATCGAAATGGATGTTCATAAGCATGCGTAACTTTCCATTTTTAATAAAATGCTTTGTATCTATCTTTGGATTTTTCAATACTATATGTCCAATGATTTTTTCGTTAAATTTTAACAGTAATGGAGCTCGTTTGGTATTTTCATCCGTCCATCGAACCCCAGCAATATCATGGTGGTTTAAATGATTTATATAGGATTTATCACTTATAAAACCATAACCACTAAATTTTAACATTGGAAATGATGTATGCCCTTTTTTCCAATATGTTTTAGTCGTAGCTAAGAAAGGAATGCGAGTTGTCATCCCGGGTTCATAATAATTTCTTTGGAATTTATATAAAGGTAAAGGATCTATTATTGTATATTGCTTGGTTATCTCTTTTGGTAAATTAATGATTGTGTATAATTGAGAAATATTTAAAATATTATTGTTCGCTAATATATTTTCTAAAGGTTCCTTAGTTCCAAATATCCACATAGTATCTCGAAATTGAAAAAAACGAGAGAAAAAATCATTAAATTGATTTAAGTCACCATGTTTTAGAAATCTCTCTGTTACAACAATTGTTTTGAGATGCTCCCATGAGATTTCTTGTTGAGCACCTTTATAAAAATCAAATGCTGCCTCATCTAAAATGGGTCCTTTTCCCTTTCCAATATAGGCCTGGCTATAATCACGGGTAGTACTCCCTTCTTGTTTAGCTATGTTAGAAAAATTAATAAATTGCGGACGGATGATATAATTATTATCTTTAAAATCGATACCTAGACTATTTATATACAAAACGTGATGCAACTCTCTTTGATCCCAACACCCTGTTAGAAATGTACACATCATAAAAAGAAATATAACTATTCTTTTATTTTTCTTCATCGGTACTCTCTCTTTTCCTTGTATTATCTTGAGGATGCAATTCTTTAGGTCTTTTTTTCATATACGTGAAAGGAATTCTAAATGTGGCTGCTAGCATACTTTTAAACACAGGGGGGGAATATGGTGTGAAAAATGGAACTCCAAAAGAGCGTAAATTTACTACATGTATTACCATCACAAGGACACAAAAGATAAACCCTACTATGCCTAATAAAGAAGATACTAGGAATACTATATATCGCAATATACTTATTATCCCTGTTACTGACTGATTAGTTAAAGCAAATGTCGAAACAACCGAGATTGCTATTATAATGACCATAGATGCTGAAACAATTCCTGCACTAATAGCAGCTTGTCCAATAATTAATCCCCCTACAACAGATAATGTTTGACCAAATACGGCAGGAACACGCAAGCCTGCTTGCCTCAAAACTTCAAATAAGGTCATCATAATTAGCCCTTCTAAAGGAGCAGGAAAAGGAATCCCTTCTCTTGATAAGCTTAATGTAGCTAACAACGTATAGGGAATCTGATCTGGATGATATGTAATTAGTGCTATCCAAATTCCTGGGAGAAATATAGAAATTGCTATCCCCAAAAGACTTACAAGTCGTACAAAGCTACCGAATATATAGAAAAAATCTTGATCTTCAGATGTATTCACAAAAAAAGGAAATGTAACTGGTGCAATAGTGGCTGTTGGTGACCCTTCAACTAGTAAAATAAAACGCCCATACAACAAACAATTCACAGCATAATCAGGGCGCCCTGTATATTCAACTAAAGGAAATACACTAAATTGATTGTTTGTGATTAATTCTTCAATTTGTGCACTTGAAACAATCCCGTCTATTTTAATTTGTCTTAATTTTAATCGAACTTGATTAATGATATCTTGGGATGCGATGTCTTTTAAATACAAGAGTGCTACTTTAGTTTGTGTTCTTTCTCCAATAATAAATTCTTCATAACTAAGAGAACTCGTTTTTAATCTTTTTCTAATTAATCCTATATTGGTGTTTAACTCTTCAACAAATCCATCACGCCCACCACGAATGGTCATCTCTGTATTTGTTTGTTCAACTGATCTTGTAGGTATTTGGGCAATATCAACTATATACCCTTGTTTAGATTCTTCAAAAATAATGAGGAGGTTACCTTCAAATATAATCCGAGAGATAGTTTCATTCGAATTTACTATATCTAATTTCTTTACTGATAACTGGGGAATTAATGTTGAAAGGTTAAATTCTTCTATCGAATTACTTAAAAGTTCTTTGCAAACTTGAGATGATGTGGCTTGTTTTAATTTTGTATTGTCAATTAAGCTTTGACAATACATAAACAATACTGACCTCGTTTTTTCTGTCTCATCGAATTCACGCTTTATTACTTTTACATCGTTGCATCCCTCAAACCACTCTAGTATTATCTTCTCGTCTAATTCTACTCGTTTGTTCATCTACGTTGTCTCCTTCAAACTCAGCAACCTTATATGAAATATATTCTCATACTCTTTCAAGAGCTTTTCTTATATTTAACAACCCATACAAACACTATTAGTAAGATAGAAAACAAAAATAGTCCTAATGCTGAAACTGGTAAAACAATTTGAGACACAAACCAATAGAAACTAGAGTCACTGATGAGGAGTATACTTATTACTACAATACATGAAAGTATTGCAAACATAATCCCATTTCTCGTTTTCCGATTTGTAATTGATAACAAATCTGGAATAAGAAAAACAACAAGTGATAGACGAATAAAGATCCCTACAAGCCACTGATACACGGAGAGAAAGTCTAAATTTTCAATGTACCTTCCTATTGACACAAGTCTCCATTCTTCAAATGCTGGATATCGTTGGTTTGCTGCTACGAAAGGACCAAATTCTATAATTGCTGCCATAACTGGGCCTATTGTGATACCAATAATAACAATACCCAAAGCAATCAGTTGATATAATTTGACTTTTGAACAAATGTGATGTTGTAAAAAAAGAATAAAAATTAACTCTAGAAATCCTGCTGCAGGATAAACCATCCCCCTAAATACTGGATTCATTCCATTTTCCATCATTGGCTGAAGTAAAGAATAATCTTTATGTGGAACATTTGCAAACATTACAAAAAAACCAAGTAGAAATACAATAGGTAACAAAACACCTGTTGTAAGTGCAATAGATTGAATTCCTCTTGTAGCATTATAGAGACAAATCATTGAAAAAAGTATTCCTAATACAAAGTGAGGGGTTTCTGGTAAATAAAAAGAGAAAAAGGTTAATGTTTCTTTTAGTGCAACGACACCAATTGTTATTAAATAAAGTACAACTATGAATATGATTGGATATACACTGAATTTCCCGAAATTATTTTTTAACCACAAAAACAAATGTTCATTTTTTATGTTTTTATATACGATGAATATTAATGAAATCCAAATCAAGTATATAATGCTTACTAATATGATAGAGATCCACGAATCTCTACCCGAGGTATCTAATAACATAGGAATCATAATGACATGATTAATTATCCCTATACTACCAATGAGTATCATAGAAACTTGAAATAAAGTAATTGTTTGCTTAGTCATACTTACCACCATATTTTGTAATGAAGAAATATTACATAGTATAACTGATACATTACATCTTTATTCCAAATGGTTAGCGCTTAGAGCCATGGAAAATCAAACACCTTTACTTATAATATATATCACATAAGATGTAAGTTAGTCCTTCCCCTGGTATATTTATCCACAATTGTTCAATCCCTAATTAAAAGCAACTCTTGGTAAAGGTTTACTATGTTTTAAATGAGCATATACTTTAGAATATATAGCTTTTAAGTAATCAAATTTTAGTTTTTTGAAATATAGTATGCTGTACTGAAAAACAGATTACACATTAAAAATAAAGCCCTCCATCCACCTTCATAATTTCCATCGGTATAAGTAGAAAGAAGTTTTTACCAACCTTTTTGAGAGGTACATTACATGAATTTCTTATATCCACTATAATCGTCGAATCATTTTTTATTTTGTCGAATATTCTGTACTTAGTTATCTTCAGGCTGATATACTATAAACACAATAGTTCTAGAAAGGTGATGATGTTATGTATGAACAACAAAATAATAGAGATAGAGATCAAAAAATGATGTTTTCTATGCAAGGAGTTCCCACAAATAAAGTTAACATGAATCAATTACCTAAATGGATTAGAATTTTCGGCTATTGTGCGTTTGGTTGGATGATAGTATTTAGTTTAATTATGATTGTAAGTTTAATTCTTCAATAACTATACAGATAAACAGTTAAACGGGACAGTATTTAGATCATACATCTAGATACTGTCCCGTTTTTTATATGCAATTCTTCAATGATATAGTAAACCGATCATAACAAAAAGAACCTGTAGAATATGCTACAAGTTCTTTTTCAAATATTGTTAAAAAAGGAACAACAAACTATCTTAACATTCAAAGCAGGGAGACCATTTTGATTATGGCTTGGTTTTATTGTATATCAAATATTAATATTTGAAGAAACTAATTTTCGAAAATTATGTGAATTAAAAAGTTAGAGTGTTTATATTAGATTTCGTTTACTACCAACTTCTTCTTACTTAAATAGACTGCACGATCTGATTTTTTAGCAACTTCCTGTGAGTGCGTCACAACAATAATACATTTATTTTCTTTATGTGCAAGTTCTTGAAACAGTTCTATTATATCCATTGCCGTTTCTTCGTCGAGGTTTCCTGTTGGCTCATCCGCAATCAGTAAATCAACATTACAAGATAATGCTCGAGCAATTGCTACACGCTGTTGTTGCCCCCCACTTAGTTGCAGGACATTTCGTTTCGCTTCTACTTCTGTGAGTCCTACTTTCTCTAATAATTCTAATGCCCTTGCCGTTTTATTTTGCATTTTAACACCCGTAATTTCCATTGCTGTTAGGACATTTTGAAGAGCAGTCATATAGGTAATCAAATTATAAGATTGGAAAATTACAGATACATTTTGATTACGGTATCGATCCAAACCAATTTTTCGAATATCCTTGCCATTATACAGTACATAACCATTTTTAGGTATATCCAGCCCACAACCTAAGCTAAGAGTTGTGGTTTTACCAGATCCAGAGGGCCCTAAAATAGTGTAGAAATGCCCTTTTTGAAAAGAAAAATTAACATTATCTAGTATCGTTACTTTTTTCCCGTTACTTTCATAATAATAATCTAAGTTTTTAAATTGTAAAATCGTCTCCATATCGAGCCTCCTTATTCATCTTTTAAAAGAATTTGTTTTGGATTTAAGCGTAGAATAGATAATGCTGGAAGAAGCGTTGCTAATATAGCAATAGCTAGTCCAATCCCCCCCATTTTCCCTACATCTTCTCCTGTTACACTTACATCAATTTTATCAATTGGATCTTCTTTTTGATTTTGTAGAGTACCACCAGGTCCAGACATCATTACAGTACCATTTTGTGGGGTGTCTGTTTCTTCGCTTGCTGTAGCAACTTCACTTGAAAGTAAATTATCCCCTATATATTGAGAAACTTTAGCTCCTGTTGTTATGGATAATCCAAATGCTAAAATAGCGATACATACTACTTCTACTACGAACTGCGCCATCAGCTTCCACTTTTTTTCTCCAATGGACAATAGAATCCCCATTTCTTTACGACGTGTTTTAATCGATAACATAATGATTAACCCTAATATAATCGCACCTGCAATTGATACAATATAAATAATCATTTGAGAAGTAGATGAGATATTTTCGATAGGCCCAATCATTTGTTTGTACAACGAATCATGTGCATCTAACTTAAAATAATTAAAATCAATATCAGATTTTTTTGCTTCTTGTTTAAATGCATCAATGTATTGTGGATCGTTCAATAAATACACAACTTGAATACTACTACTCATACCTTCATCTGTTTCTAATTTTTTTAAAGTAGAGTAAGGCATATATAGTTTATTAGCTGGATTCATCATAGGTGGGGGATTTTGACCCATTGGTTGCTCATTCGTTTCGTAAATACCGATAATTTCAACTTCAAGAGTTTCCTTCTTATCCCCTGATTGAACTTTAACTTTATCTCCTACTTTCAAATTGTTTTGTTCCGCTAATCGTTTTTCCATTAAAGCTACATTCTGATCTTTCATCTGTTCTGTAATTGGTTTCCCATCAATGATTTTACTTTTTCCATTTTTAAAGCTTTCTTGTAATAAAGTCTTGCGAACTCCTTCTATCATAAGAGAAGAATTCATATCTATTTCTGAACCTGAACCTGATCCTCCCACCATTGCAACGCTACCTTTTCCTTTTCCTTCTCCCTCTGAAACTCCTACTAATTTAAATCCATCTGCAATTCCGAAATTATGGGTTATATAATTATAGTCTTTTACATACTTGGACTTCGCTAATTGATCTGTTTCTTTTGTATTGAGCTGCGGCGGATTAGGCGCTTCTCCAGTTTCTCTTGCTTGTTTTCCTAATTTATCAAAATCAAGACCTAAAGTAACATCTGCGCCCAGTTTTTTTCTTGCTGCATCCGCAGCTTTTTTTGATGCATTTTGGATTGTAAATCCTGCCAACACTAAATTTGTAACAATTAGGAAGACTGCCATCAAAATTAATGATGTACCTACTCTTTTTTTCATACTGAGAATTGCTCGTTTCATAAAGTTCATTTTTTTCTTACCTCCTTGATAACTTGTATTCTATATAGGTTATCTAGAGTCTATATGGAGCTAATCGGTAGTTTATCTAGAGATATAAGGAGTTTATGTGTAGTTATTCATTGACCTGGTCAAGAAAACCGGAACACAAATTCAAAAACGCAATCGTTTTTGAATATTGGTAAGGAGGTAGTCCACATACATAGAGTTAAGATTCATTGAATGAGAGCATACAAATCTATGCTTATTATGTAATTGCTATACAACAAATAAAAAGTACCCTATTTGAATGGTTATATGTGTGTTTGTTAAATATAAAAATCCATTAATGAATATGGAGGTTTATTGAAGTTGGCTGGATTTTTAATAATAATATTGTGTTAAAAAGCCTAACCTATAATTTTATAAGTTAGGCTTTTATGCTATCTATAAGAAAAAGTTATAGAGACTCATAATATTTTATAATTTAACCTATTGTATTTAAACAAGTAAAATAAAAGTAACAAGTGCATACATTAAGGAGGTTTTTTGATAGTGACAGAAACTTTAACATTTAGGATTGCAACGGCAGAGGATTTAGATGAAATTGTAAAAATGCTTGCTGATGATGTTTTAGGAAATAAAAGAGAGCGCTATGAAACACCACTCCCTGATAGTTATATAAAAGCATTTCATGCTATTGATTGTGATCCAAATAACGAGTTGATTGTAGCATGTGATGGGACAGAGATTATTGGTCTTCAACAAATTACATTTACGCTTTACATTGCACGTCAAGGGGGTTGGAGAGCTACAATTGAGGGTGTACGGACAGCCTCATCAAAACGTGGTAAAGGTATAGGAAATAAACTTATTAAATGGGCTATTCAACGGGCTAAATTAAGAGGCTGTCATTTAGTACAGTTAACAACAGATAAAGAACGACAAGAAGCTTTGCAATTTTATAAGAAATTAGGGTTTAAAGATTCTCATGAAGGATTAAAACTCTTTCTTTAATGAATATAGCTATTTATATACCAAAAAGACATAGATTGTATGGTTAATTGACTATTGGCTTCGGAAATTATAGTAACTATCACTGTATAAGATATATAAATTGACACATTGTCTTTCATATAAATCACGTTACTTCAAACGGTGTATCTTTTGATACGAAAATAAGCAAGTTAATGTTCTCTAATATGAATGAGAATATTAACTTGTTTTTTAGATTTTTGTATAAATTATTTATAGTTTTATTTTATTACTAGCTTTATAATATAATATACAAATTTATCACCTGTTTTTATAATTAATTAACAGCATAAAGAAAACATAAATTTTATCCATGTTTTAAAACAATATGTATTTTGGAGGGGGTTAATTTGATTTTTTCAAAACTCATTGATCGATATGCCTTGTATGATTTGCACAAAAAAAGAAGTGTCGAGTTTCAGTATACTTCTCTTTCTAACACCTCACTATATATAAAGGACATAGAATTTTTTTATAAAATACAACCATCTGATATTCATTTTAACATTAAGCATTCAAAGCAGGAAAAAGAATACATGGTGGGACAATTCAAATATAAAAGCTCGGTTCAATCTGGTGATTCACGCAACGACTCTGTGACTGGGGAATTATTTTTACATAAAAATGCAGATGCACCTCATGTCATCTTTGTTCACGGTTGGAGAATGGATTCTAACGAACGTGTAAAAAAAATATTTCACGACCATATGACCAACTTGAAGTGGAATATGTATTATTTCACTCTACCCTATCATTTTGAAAGAAAACCCAACCAATCCTTATTCAGTGGAGAGTACATGGTAAGTGCCAATATTGAACGAACTGTACAAGCCACTAGACAAGCGGTAGCTGATTTACGAGCTTTGATTAAATGGATTAAAGCAAATAAAAATGGCCCCTTGATTTTAATAGGAGTCAGTTTAGGTGGGGTTATTACTAACTTAACATCTCTTGTTGAACCAGAGATTGATGTATTAGCATCCATTTTCTACGCGAATCGACTTTCTTATTCGATTTGGAAGACAAATCCAGGTAAATTTATTAGAGAAGACTTGGAACATCATGGTGTAACGTATGATGATTTAATAAATTATTGGAAAATCACTGAACCGAGTCAAGCATTACCAAAAGTGAAAAAAGAAAATATTTTATTAATTTCAGGCAAGCACGATCTATATGTGCATCCTGAGGATACGGACTATTTGTGGGAATCCTGGGAAAGACCTACGCGATATATTTATACATGTGGACATGCTGGGATTGTTCTTAAACGTAAAAAAATTGCAACTGATACTATCAATTTTATTCAGAATCGATTGAACTCCCCTCACTTCCCCAAAGACATACCTTAAAGTGAGGGATTACTAAGTATAGAATCTTATACTTGTAATCTTTCATTTTATACCAAGTTCATTTCATATGGAAAAGGGGTACTCATCATTTTCACCAGGGGCTTATTTTTATGAAAAGAAATTATTGTTGTTTACCCTTTATATGCAATATTACATATAAAAATCTTTAATTGTTCTGTTATAATTTTAAGAGTAAATTATTCATCCATTAATTTACACCATCCATATCTACAGTTATGGAAACCCTAATTACATATAAAAAAGAGAAGAACCTTGGTGAGTTCTTCTCTTTTTGTTTATTAAATTGTAATATAATTACAGTATGTGAAATTATATTAAGTTAACTTTTAAAGCGAAGTGAGAACAACCGTCACTTCGCTTTTTGCATTTATTTAATCGGTTTCTCTATTTTTAAAACTAGTGAACTTAATGCAGGAACTTTAATTTTATTGTCATGGACAACGTAAAGTGTTTTACTTCCCGCCTGATTCTCGTTTACTAGCACTTTCCATGGACCTTTCGATGGAAGTGTTATGTCAACGGCTTCCCTATTTGCATTGTGAGCCACCATAAAGTATTCGCTTTTATTCCCACTTCCCTTTCCATCTATTGTATAAGCTACAACATTTTTTGGAACATCGATAAAAGCTACATACTTTTTAATTTGTTCTGCAGAAGTCATTCGAAAAGCTGGGTACTTTTTCCGTAAATCTATTAAGCCCTTCATATAATCTACTTCATTATTAAATGCTGCACGGCGCAACCAGTCCATCTGGTTAATTGAATCAGGAGATTTGTAACTGTTATGATCACCATATTTTGTGCGCATAAACTCTTGTCCTGCATGTAAAAATGGAATACCTTGTGATGTTAATAAAATAGAAGAAGATAATTTGTGCATTTGTTTTCGCACTTCTTCACTTTCACCTGGATTAGTTAGCTCAAGTTTATCCCATAATGTATGATTATCATGTGCTTCCACATAAGTTAGCACCTGCTCTGGATCTTGATAAGTAGACGAATTTGTATCATAGTCAATACCTGCCGTAATGCCTTTTTTAATACGGTCTTCCATGTTTTGCTTTCCATTTACAAAACCATTTTCTTTTTCCTCAAATACGCTACCTTTCAATCCATCACGTATATTATCGTTAAAATGAGCAATCCCTTTCATTTTCTCCGCATTTTTTTGATTTGCTTTTAATTCAGCTGCAAGAGGTGTATTTAAATCCCAGCCTTCTCCATGCAGAATAATAGAAGGATCAATTTGATTAACACCTTTACGTATTTCATTCATCGTTTCATAATCATGAATACCCATTAAATCAAAACGGAATCCATCTAAATTGTATTCTTTTGCCCAGTATGTGACGGAATCCACCATAAATTTCCTCATCATTTTTCGTTCCGAAGCGGTATCATTTCCTACACCAGTTCCATTTGCCAGTGTTCCATCTTCATTGTAACGATAATAATAACCTGGAACTAATTTATGAAAATTAGATTCAGCGGCATTATACATATGGTTATATACTACATCCATCACAACACGAAGATTATTATCATGCAGTGTTTGAATCATTTGTTTTAATTCAGTTATTCGAACAGTCGGCTCATAAGGATTTGTAGAATAGGAGCCCTCTGGGACGTTGAAATTTTTCGGGTCATATCCCCAGTTATATTGTGGTTCATTTAAATTCTCTTCATTTACTGAAGCATAATCAAATATCGGTAAAAACTGAACGTGAGTAACACCAAGATCTTTCATATGATCAAGTCCTGTTTTTACACCTTCAGGCCCTTTTGTTCCTTTTTCTGTTACACCTAAATATTTCCCTTTATGCTTAATACCACTTTCAGGTTGAATGGAAAGATCGCGTACATGCAATTCATAAATAATAGCATCTTCCGGACTTTTGAATTTCGGTTTTTTGTTTACTTTCCAGTTTTTCGGATTTGTTTCTTTTAAATTAACGACGACACCTTTATCTCCATTTACAGAAGCAGCACGCACATACGGATCAACCGCTTCAGTCCACTTATCCCCAATTTTCACCTTATACGTATAAAAGAGTCCCTTTTGGTCCCCTTTAAGTTCTGCTTTCCAAGTTCCCTTTTCACCTTGTTGCATGTTTATTTCAGTACCTACTTTATCGCTCCATTTTTTATATGTAACTAACTTCGCTTCACTCGCAGTAGGAGCCCATAAGCGGAACTTTGTATGTTGCGGAGTATGTACATTCCCTAAATCATTACCACTATAATAAAATAGATTATCAAATTCTTCGCTACGAATGACTTTACCGATTTCAGTATTCGCATAGGCGAAGTTTTCTATTTTAACTTTGTAAGTTTGTTTTAAATCAAGTTTCTGTTCCGTAATTATTTTGACCTTATTAGTAATATCGCCACCATTTTTATCAAAAGAATTAATTTCCTTAATTTTAATGCCCTCAATTTCAATTTTCTGTTCCTTACTATTAAACGGGACATTAGTCGTTACAGTAATTTCATTGAAACTATCAATAGTCGCTTTTTGAATAGAGAGATCAGAAGAAGGCTTAGAATCATATACCTTTTCATCGCCTGAAAGAACCCAAACTTCAGCACGACCGTCCTTTATATTTTCAATCCAACGATCTCCACCGTCTTTTTCCCACTCATTTGTACGAATGATAAAGCCTACACGATTATAGTCACCATCTATTTTAATTTTTGCGTACTTTCCAAATTCATCTTCACCAGTAAATTCATATGAATTACCATTTGCATTTTCTCCCCACATCCAAAGATTCCAGTCTTTTGTATTTCCAGGCTGCTCTTTGTAATGAATGATAATTTCAGTTGTTTTTGAATTTGAAACTGCCTTCACATTCTGAAAAGAGAAAACAGATGATAACATAACGATTATAGTAAGTAATAAAACTGATTTGTTAATTAGTTTTTTTGTCATTTGCACCACATACACCCTCTCTTTAAATAGTACGAGCGATTTATTATGCTCGTCTAAATTACACTGCTTAAATTAATCTAGAAATCTCTTTTACTTCACCCCCATATTGGCTATTTCACGTATGCATTTCAACGATCTTTTAATACGAAAGCGTTTGCATTAAAACTTAAAAAAATAGATTTCTTTATGCCTTCATATATTTGTAAATACTAAAAGATCAGGGCAATCATTTTAAAGCAATCGTTTGTTATCGCTTTCATTCTATAGCACTTTCTATTAAGAGGTCAATATATTATTAATTTTCTGTTTTATACACTTTAAACCTTATATATTTGTCGCAACTTATTGGAGATAGACAGCGTGACTATTACTTAGTAAGTTTATTTTCACTAATGCATTGCCACATAAAAAAAACAGCTACTATCCTTAAAGTGACATTAGCTGTTTTTCATACCGTATTAATATATGAATGAAAACTATATTTCTAACTTACTTAATTTTTGCTGCATCAAATGCTTTTTGAACTGCTTGAACTTCAGCTGTATTCGCCCCATATTTATTAGTTGCCACTCGAATACATGCTGATTTCAATTCTTTGAAATTAGATGTCATGTTTAACTCATCTGTATTTACATAATAGAAAATATCAAACATTTTATCTTCACCAATTCCTTTAACAGTTACTCCGTTATGAGTTCCGCCTTTTGCAATGAGATACGCAACTTTATTAATAATACTTGAATTAAAATGAACGCCACCTTGATCCCATCCATTAAAATCGTTAAATTCACTGTAATCATCTGGATACGGTACTCCAAGTGAAGATGGAACAGAAGCTGGGTTTTCCATATCACGGAAAACAGATCCAGTTTGTTCGCCCATTGTCCAGTTAAAGGTTCCATTATTTACGTATTTCTCAATAGATGTTCCCATAATATCAGATAGCGCCTCATTAATCGCACCAGGTTCACCGTAATATTCAAGATTAGATTCGCTAGAAGTAACAGCATGTGTAAATTCATGTCCAGCTACGTCATATGCCTTGACAATAGGATCACCATATACAAGCATACTTCCATTATTAGCACTTAATGCATTTTGCCAATTTTTCGGATCGTTCGTATCTTCAGAATCCCAAGCATGTACAACTGAAACTACCTTTTGTCCCTTATTATCAAAACTATTACGCTTGTATTTATCTTTATAAAAATCAAATACCTTTGTTGCTAAGTAATGAGCACTTACTGCTTTTGGATCGTTAAATGTTGTTGAAGTGCTGGTTGCTAGTGTACCAGGATAATAGCTTTCTTCTTTAGTAATATCTCTGTAATTCACATCATATGTTTCAATTCCTTGCCCTCTTGTATAATCAGCAAGTGCATATTTGCCATTACTTTGTTTAGAAATACCAAATGAACGAGATATACCTAAATCATCTTTTCCTGTTCCAGTTAATGATGTAAGACTGCTTTTTTTACTTTCCTTTAAAGCTCCAACTAGTTTTTCACTTGCTTTTAAGTTAGATTCTTGTACCATATTTTTTAACATATCACCATTTTGTGCATTTACTAAATAAGTTCCAGAAACATAGTTTGGTGTTGCCGCTTCAAATGTAACTTGATATGCATTTGAAGCTTGTCCATTATTTTCATCAACAAAAATAACTTCCTTAACTTCTGGCTCAGAAATAAACTTGATATCGTTCCCATATTTCGTATAAATATATTGTTTCGCTTCATCTTTTGATAGATTAATAGGCTTTTTCAATTCTTCTTGTTTTAAATTTTGCGCGCTATCGCCTGAAACACTTTTAATAACACCCTTATTATCTACGTGTGCAGTTAATTGATGGCCATATACTTCTTTTCCTTCGTATGTTTGCTGCATACGCACAAGTGTTGTTCCATCATACGAACCACGTTTTTGAAGAACTTTATAATCTACTCCTGTTTCTCCATTGACTTGCTTTGGAGAAAGAGCTTGTTCAGCTTTCTCCTTAAGAGCATCTTTTACTACATTCTCTGGTGTTTTTTGTGACGGTTGTGTAAGTTCACCTGAACGGAATGAGTCCTCCTGAATTTGAACTTGTAATTGATCTGTTTCCTCTGCATGACCTATTCCGTATGGTGCCACAGCTGTTAAAGCTAATCCTGTTGTTAATGCTACTTTAGTTAATGTCTTTGTGTTTTTCATTTTTTCACCTCGTATAATTTTTGAAATAGAAAGCTTGTACAAAGTATACTGTCTATTTATGTCGAAAAAAAGAGAAAATACAAAATTTATGTAATATTATGTAAAATTACATATATGTGGTCGATAAAATAAAAAATGAGCCCTTTTAGGTGCTCATCCAATTGGTTAGTTGTTAATTATCTATATTCATTCTAATCAAAGTACACTTATATCTTATTAACAACATAAAAAACCACTCTTTACTATTTTAAGAATAGTAGATAAATACTTTAGTGAGGCAACGCATATACAAGTTAGATTTTTCAATATAATTTTGTTATTTATGTCTATAGCTGCATGGATTGGAACGTTTTGAGACTGCTGAAGTCTTATATGAGTTTCAGGCTTTTTTATCTTGTCAAAAATATCTTTTAAAGATAAATTTTTCTCCCCATTTAAATATAGAAAAGGACATATCTATTACATGTTATTAACTTAAGGTATGTTCTTTTAAAGCATATTATAAATATACATAGTGAGAAATGAAACAATAATTATTCAAATGAAAAACCCCCTGAATTTTTAAAGCGATCCAGGGGATTTTTTACCGATGATTCTCTATATTTCCATACCGATCACAAACTTTTTAGGATAATGGTATGTCCAAGTTGAATAGTTTTTTGCACGAGAGCCATCTTTTTTATATTTATTTAATTATCCTACTAAGTTTTTTGTAAAATTCACCTTTTCTTTTTACATGATTAAACTGATTTGGATTAATATTAGCTTTTTGTGAGAGTGCTACAATCTCTTCTTTTGTAATTGAATCTTTAGTATTTATAGATGCTATATTTGTATATTTTCCATCTTCTGTTTTTGGGATTTCTAAAATCCCTTTATTTACAAGATCAACTACAGCCTTATGCTCTGAAGAATGTGTATCTACACCAGTAATTTTCCAATTATGCATAACTTTTGGCGTGTATACACCGTTCTTTACCTCTTTTAAATATGTAATAGCAAGGTTACGAATGGTTCCACCTGTTTCTCCGAATGCATTCTCTTGTTTAGATGACCAAGTTTGTTCAAATTTACGTCCCTCTAAAGCTCCCCCTTTTGCCTGAAGAGCCTCCATTCTATACGCATTCATTCCTAGCGTCATAACATTGCTCATTTTGATTGGTTTATTTGTACGAATAGAGCGTAAATTTGTAATTCTACTACCATATGGTTTTGTTAAGTCAATTTCGTATTTTACGCCTCCAAAGAAATCGTTCGTACTGTATTTAGACGCACGACGGTTTTTATCAAAGCTAACTGTTACATCTCCGGCACGAGATGAGTTAAAATATCCTGCTGCCCATTCCATATAGTCTTTTAAATCTTTTCCAGTTATCTTATATACTGTAATTTCTCCCAAAGCATATTGATAATTATACGCAATATCTTTCTTCTTTATAGGACCTATATCCAAACGGGCATAATCATTATCAATTTGATGGGCTACTACATCCGCCTTGCTGTAATGGAGCATGACCTCATGAAAGAAATCTGATAAAGGTGTCTCTTGAATCTGCACACTTGGAATACCCTTTATTTCATTTTCAGGAACAAGGTTTCTACCCTTTAATTGAGCGACTACAACATTTGCATCTCCTCTCGCATACTCATGAAAAGGTGTTAGTGTTTCTTCAAGTGTAGAATCAGATAATACTGTAGTTCCATCAGCATTTTTTACAGGTATAGCGGTAGCTGTTTTATCTTTTAAAACAAGCTTCCCATCTTGCTTTGTAAAAGTAAGGTCAATACGTGAAATATGCGTTCCGTATTTATCTGGTTCTGTAATAATTACGCCATTTACAACTTCTTTTTTTACAAGTTTATGCATATGAGCCGCAAAAATAGCGCTTAGTTCCGGACAAGCATTCGCAATATCTTGAACACCAGTACCTGGGATTCCATTCTCATTTTCTAGTCCCATATGCATAATCCCTACCATTACATCTACTTTATCTTCTAATTCTTTAATAGCCTTTTTTGTCTCTTCTACTGGATTTTTCACTACTAAACCATCCAAATGATCTGTCCCTTTTTCAAAATCACTAATCATTGGTGTATTCATACCAATAATCCCGACTTTAATTCCACCTTTTTCAACAATCGTATATGCAGGAAGAAAACGCTCTCCATTTTCCTTATAAATATTTCCTGCTAACGTCTTTCCCTTGTATTGCTCACTAACTTTTTTCAATGTATCTAATCCAAAGTTGAATTCATGATTTCCAAATGCCCAGACGTCATATCCCATTGTATTCATTGCTACCATCATTGGCGATTGTGGCTTATCGTTGAATAATTCTACTGAGTTTCCTTGAATTGTATCCCCGGCA
>NZ_JBHVNG010000005.1:0-22175 GCF_042796455.1 Bacillus sp. NPDC057893
TAAATTAAATAAATAGAGGATGTAAACATAATTTACACCCCCTTTCTGTTTATTCGCATCTTTAATGCACGGTATTCCTTTAAGATGCTGACTATCTCTTTTTGCACCTTTTTATCATCGATTGCTGGTAATAAAGTTAATTGTCTTTCTATGCAGAAATCCCCTATTTCGAATTTGTAATTTAAATTTTATATATGATACGTGAAATTTCACAATTTCATTGTTGAATAAGGGACACATTCATGGCGAGTAGCCCCTACCATCCACTCTGCATGGTTCCGTTATCCATTAAGCCTTTAATAATTTACGTTTTTTATTATTCATTTTCTCTTTCGCTGCTTCAATGTTATTTACTATCCTTTTATGGTCCTGATCTATCTGAATCATCCCATCTAACACCCCTGGAATTAATCCTGTCTCATCGATGTATTGTAAGTAATCAACTGGTGCTCGTTCTGTTTGTTCTACTAAGTATCCATAAATATCAAAGTCTGCTCTCGGTATCGACTTCTTACAATTCGGTTGATGAGACTGAGACATCCCCACATAAGATTGAATAACTGATGCTGGCACAAGGAATACTATCTGATCCTTACTGAACTCTATAAGAAAAAAACAAATAGATGAAATAATAAGTATATCTAATTAAAATTTCATCTGGACTTTTCTATTCAAATAACGATTTCGTTATAATTTATGAACATATTTTAGGCCTAAAAATCCTACCGAACATTTTTAGGATAAAAAAAGATGTCTAAAAAACTTATGTTCTTTAGACATCTTTTAATCTATTTTATTAATAAACCCGTAGAAGTAACTTGATAGGTTCTTTTCTTACCTATATATTCCTGTTTACTATTCTCAAGGTTAGTTAGTGTAGCGCGTGTCTTTTCCTTTACTGCTTCCCCTTCTATATGGGTAAACTCAATGTAATCTCCCACTTTTACGGGCACGGTTTGGCTTTCAGCAGTTTGTTGTCTATTTCCCACGATTTCCTTATTGTACACAACACTACCAGATGAATTCTGTACTTTAATACTTGCATACGTATTATTAAAGTAAGAATGTGGTACGCCTGCTTCTAACTTCACCTGCATTTTCTCTGTTGCCCTATTATAATCTACTTTTGCGATTTCTCTATCACTATAACCTTTTAAGGTCCAGCCAAATTTATTTCCGTCTAAAACCGTTGTTTCTGGCATTTTTTCTACTTTCTTCAGACCTTCTTTTGTAACTTCGTACATTGCTTTTTTTCCAAAGCTCTCTTGTTTACTGTTGTCTACATTTGTGAAAGTAGCTCTATGCACACCTTCTAGATGTGTTAACTCAATATAATCTCCTACTTTGACTGGAACTTTTTGCAATTCAGCATTTTGTTGTTTGTTTCCATAAATGTCTTTATTGTATACTGTTTTCCCTGATGCATTTTGCACTTTAATACTCGCATATGTTTCATTAAAATAATGATGCGGTACGCCTGCTTTTAAGTTAACTTGCATTTCTTCTGTCGACTTATTGAAATTGATTTTAGCAAACTCGAAATCACTAATTCCTTTTAGCGACCATGCAAACTGGTTTCCTTCTAAAATATTATTTACATTAGGCATATCTGGTTTAATTGGATTAGAATCCGTACCCTTCCAAATCTCTGCTGTTAAAATTGGATATCCTAATGCACCCACTTTTTGAATGGTATCATTATTTGGACGTAATCCCCACTTCTCAAAGAAAGGAATCAAATTTTGTTTGGCTACTTTTGATGCCGAAATCATAAATAATTGCTTTTTATTTTCATCCGTTTGTGGAAGTTCATTTGAGGGCATGTCTCTATACAATTGATGCAATTTAGGATAGAAGTCCTCTCCATATGCTAACTGTAGTTGCCAAAGCATAACAAGCTTAACAAAAGCATCACTAATTTCGTCATAATTTTTATTAGATTGTTCTAAGTATTGAAATGCCTTATTATAAGCACCCTCTTGTTGTAATCTAAAAGGTTGATTAGATGTAAATGCTTTTTCTACAGAAAGGCTGTAAATATTATTTTGTACTTCTGTCATATTATAAAACTTCCAAGGTGATTGTTGTCTCAAATGTCCTGCCTCATGCCAAGGACCCCAGCCATCTTTTATAAATTTATTAATATCTAACACGTATTGGATTGCTTCTCCTACATATGCAGTTCGATAAGAAGTTGCATACATATAATAATCGGGAGAATGATTTTCTTCTACGTAATGAATATAATGTTTATCTACTTGTTCCTCGGATAACCCAGCTACTTTGTCTTGAATTCGAGTAGCTTCATCCATCTTTTTTAAGAGTTGTACAGGATCTGTATTAGAACCCAACAAATATTTCTTAACACGTGCAGGGCTGGCCGTAATTAATACACGTTCTCCTTTTAACTCCACTGCATGTGCATTTGGATATTGGTTCAGCATGTCTATTAAATCTTGTTTCGTATGCTTGCCTAGTTCAAAGAAAGGAGTAGTCGTTCCACCTGTTGTGACTGTTGTTCGAATGGTACCACCTTGTTGTTTATTATAAAAATAAATCATCCCCCCATTTGGAGATTGAATTGTGTTTATACCAGGTTTTAATGTAAATGATTTTATTTTAGAATCTTCTCTCCAAGAAGCATCATACGAATACGTTCCAATGTATGCTTGAATATTTTGATTTCCTTCTACATTAATCGTTATTTGTTCATTTGGCTTTGCATATAAACCAGTTGGTTCATATGGACTAAATGCCATACTTTTTCTTTCCTGTTGTTTCAGTACCTCAACATCCCCTTTTCCTGGGACTGTATACGTTCTATTTTCTGATTTGACTGACTTTTCTTCTTGCAGTGATGTCGAAAAATTCTTTTGCTGCTGCGTTTCCTCCGCAAAGACATCTGATGAAGAAACCATTCCAGTCGCAAGCATAGTTAATGTAGCAGTAGCTGCAAGTATTTTTCTAGTTTTATGTTCTGAATTATTCCCCATATTATCTCCCTCATTTTTCCTTAATACTCTTAAGGATCTTTGTTTTCTTTTTCATGTTTTTACGCCCAAAACTATTCATGCTATTTATGCTGTATCTATTACTCTATTTTTTCCCATAATAATCTCCTTTTCTTTATTTATATGATAAACTCATCGATAACAACCTATTATGTTTTGATTCAGTATTCTTAACTTCCATCAAATTGTATAAATGTATTCAATTGGCGAAATAAGTAAATGAATTTCAATATTTCACGGTTAGAATCTCACGGGAAATTCATAAAAGTTATTTAACTTTAAAGGTTTAAACAATCGTAACCACGTTTGTTTAAACCTTCACAATTTTTTCTAAGCTATTCCCTAAAAAATCTTATTTTTTATTGTACCTGAACCTGATTGCTACTCTTTATGTAAAAGAAAAGACGGAATCCTTAATACACCCCCGCCTTTTTTGATAAAAAAAACGATTAATTATCTTATGATTATTTACGTAACTTTGCAATAGAAGTAGTATCCCCCTATTTTTTTGAAGATACAGGATCCATTTTTAATGTTTTTATCCCTTCTTTTAATGTAAACGCATCTGCTCTTAATGTTTTCCAACTATCTTTCGCTGCATTCAAATTAGGTTTTAGGAATTTGAATTTATTTTGATCCGCTTTTTGGGATGCTTTATCAATATGACTAAGCACTCCCGAATATTGAGAATCTAAATCATGCCATTGTGCAGACATATAGGTAAGTGCATTAATAGCCGATCCAATCGTATTGTGCATTTCATTAATATTATTATACGCAACACCAACTACACGATTTAATGTTACTTTATAATCTATAGTCTGACGTAATTGTGCTAACAACGGCTCTAACGTACCTAAATTATTTCTTGCTACCCCTATCATTACACCACCAGCAATCCACGTAGGAATTGAGGGAATTGATACAGTTATTATTCCATCTGATTCTACTTGTTTAAAATGTCTTACTTGCTCTAAAACTTCATTTAGGCGCTTTTCATCTTCATCAATTCCAGATGCTTGGTTTTTCAGAATCGAATGCAATATATCTTTATGACCTGCAAATGCTCGAACATCTTCTCCAATACTATCTCTTAACTTAGCTAATTCTTGTATTAAATTCTGTGTATACGCTTGGTTTTGTTTAATCTCTTCTTGTAAATCTGTAATTCCTTCTTTTAATGTATCTCCATCTCCTTCATCAATGGCTTCTACTAGTGTATCGTAATAATTGTCAAACTTGGTATCATACTCCACAATACCCGTCAACGTATCTAAAAGTTGTCTTTTTATGTGCTTATCCCATTTAGTAGCATGCTCTCTTGCATTTTTTTGATCTTGTAGAATTTGACTAGGTAGATTTGTATACCCTTTAATATCAATTCCTTCAAAGTTAACATCTGGGTTATTAATCAATAAATAAGAATAGTCATTCATGGATTTTGCGAATACCCCAGCATCTTGCAAAGCTTTTTTCA
This sequence comes from Bacillus sp. NPDC057893, assembly GCF_042796455.1. Lineage (NCBI taxonomy): Bacteria > Bacillati > Bacillota > Bacilli > Caryophanales > Bacillaceae > Bacillus > Bacillus sp. NPDC057893. Next base: position 4,489 of record NZ_JBHVNG010000005.1, read on the forward strand.
TCTTTTCGCTGTTTACAGAAAGAGATATATCTTCGGTACTAGTTTGTTCCATTTTACTTTCACTTGCGAAGGCTGCCACTGGAGAAACTACCGTGGTTGTTGTCAGAGTTAAAAACGTCGATACAGCAAGTAGTTTATAAGGAAAGTTTTTATTCATTTTAATTCCTCCTATACACATATATTGATTTTTAGTTTGTTTTTTCTTGTTTAAAAGCAATGTCTTTTGAAATGAATTCTGCATCCTTATGAATATCATTCCAACTTTGTTTAGCAGCCTTTAAATCGTCAGGTATTAAAGAAAGTTTATGTTCTTGCATTTGATCAACATTATCATATAGATCTTTATAATTTGCCCCCATCGTATTCCATTGTTGCTGAATACTTGTTAGAGACATAATTGCTTGATCAACTGTCTGATACAAATATGTTAAAGTGTCTTTTGTGTTAGTAAGTGAAATAACTGCTTGGTTAGCAAGATCGGCTTTCATACTTAATTCTCCTATTTTATTAGAAATTTCGTTATAGGAGTTCATATGATTAGATGCCGTAACACCAGCTGCTGTTCCTAAACCAATACCAGCTGCTCCTAGAGCTGCAAGACCACCCACAACAGCCGGTGTTGCTGTGCCACCAGTTACAACAATTACTACCGCTCCTGCAATCGTTCCAATAACTAAAATAGCTGCTCCCAATCCACCACCAATTGACCATGCTAATACATTATTAAAATGTGCTTTCTGAGTAGAACGTAGATTCTCAATTTCAGCCTGAAGTTGTGGGACTAGCGCTTGTTTTCCCGCTAATATAGCCGTTAAGCCCCCCTGACCATCTGGACCTCCAACATTATTTTTGAAATCTACAGTATTTGTATACAACTTTGTTTTGAAAGCTTCTAACATCTTAATGACTTCCGTAACTTCTTTTGAATTTGTATGAATTGTACCGATTAAATCACCTATACCTTCTTTTAGGCCTACCTTATCTTTCTTTTTCACAGTATCTACTAATGTGTCGTAATAATTTTGAAATTGTTCATCATAATTTACAATATTACGTGCTGTCTTTTGAATATTTGGCTTCGCTGTATCTAACCAGTAATTTGCATTGATTCGTGACAGTTCCTGATTTAGGTGAATGTTTTTAATTAATTCTCCCCCTCCTGAACCTAAATCAATATTGGATAAATTTACATTCGGTTGCTGAATCATTGTTTTTGCGTACAAATCCATTACAAGAATATGAGAGCCTGTTTCAGCCAATGCTTTCTTTAGCCCTTCAGGCCCTAACGTATAGTTTTCTATTTTTTGTTCTTGAGCCGTTTGTTCTTGGGCAAGTGCATGAATAGAGCTACCATTCGTAGCTGTTATAACAGTTGCCAAAGTGGCCAAAGTTATGACCTTAAATGGAAATTTCATCATTTTTATTCTCCTCCTTATTTTCAGTTGGGTTCTTATCTTTTTGTTCACCCTAAGTTCTTAATATCAAAATTTATTAACCTGTTCTTCGAGTTGGCTCGTTACATTTTTTAGTCGTCTTAATGTATCTTTTTGAGACTGATTGTTAACAGTATCAACTTCAGTCGATAGTTTTGTAATACTATTATTTATTAGATTCAAATCTTCTTTATAGCGTTTCATTAGATCAATTTCTCCATCAACTTGGTTAGCAAATGTATGCAAATCATTTTGCATGAAAAGAATCATTGATTTTTGTAAATCTGCTACTGTTAATTTTGTTGTTAAATCATATAACTTTTGATTTTGTTTCTCTAGATCATCTAAATACGCTCGTTGCTCTGCTGTTAGTTTATTAATTTCAGCAAAGGTACTATATGTTTTTTTGATTTTTTCAGGATCAATTACTTTCATAAGATCATACTCTTTTGTTTTTGTAACTGCAGCTGCTGCAATTTCACCTTTTTTATTGTTCTCTATCGCTTCACGTGCTTCTTTTTTGGCAACTTCAATTTCTAAGGCTGATTTTCCCTTTTCTGTTGCTTCTTGCTCTGCTTTTTTCTCTGCTTCTACAATAGCGTTGTTAATTTCTTTTCCTTTGTTATACGCTGCTACCGCTGTTTGGGCAGCCGGTTCAATGATATCTTTTGATAAACTATAAATTTCTTGGAATACCTTTAGCCCTTGTTCATTTAAAGCTCCTGGTAATAATGCTATTTGTTGTAAATCATTTTGAATTGATTTTTTTGTATTTAGCATTTCATTTTTTAACTTGTCTATTTTTCCTGTTCCCTCTGAGCTAAGTATACTCTGTGCTTTTACCACATCTGTATCAAGATTTTTCAGTTTCTTATCTACCTGTAGTTTAAGATCTGTTAACTCATTAATCTGACGTTGCACGTTTTCTTGGTTTGTTATAGTCATATCTTGAAGAACTTCCAGTCTATCTATAAACCCTTCTTTATCTTCCTTATTATCTACAAATCCTTTTAATGTTGGATAATAGCTATTAAATTTGGTTGCAAATCCTTTACTTTTTGAATTTAGTAGAATTAATTTTGGATATAGTTCTGATGACCACTCTTTCATATCTTGTTTAATTAGAAATTGAGTTGTATTTAAAGATGGAACTTCTTCAAGTTGCACATTCGGACTTGCTAAAGCTCCATCTATAAAAGTCTGTGTTAACTTGGAGTGTGCACCTATTTTTCGTAATGATGAGGAAATATCTATACTATCTTGCTCCGTTTCTGCCTGAACAATTGGCATTGCGAGAGTATTGATAGGAATAGTCGCTCCAGTAACGATTGATGTTATTAAAAATCCTGTCATAATTTTATTCTTCATTCCGTACACCTCTTTACCGTTGTTTTTTACAATCTTAATCATATATGTTTTACAAACTAACGTTACGATTTCTTCTCGCATACACTCGAGGATGGAAATTTTCCGATAGAATAATCGTATTTCGTTTCTATTTATTTTTAATAGAATGTAAGGACCTTACTTCCCCTTCATTTTAAACACTATGTTTTTCATAAGTAAACCAGAAAATCACATTGATTATATTTGAATTTTCAGATATTAATTGTTCAAATTCAAAAAAATTATATCTAAAAAAGTTAAAGACAACTTTCACTTCATAAGGTGAAATAATTATACTGTGATAATTAACCATTAAAATTTATTAATTTTCTTAAATCTATATAAATCCCTTTCAAAAAAATGTTTTCAATATAATTTAACAGTACTTTGTAGATTTTTGTCTTTTATATGGATATGTAAAATTACATATTCATATAGGAACATTCAGCTAAAATACCCCATAATATTATTATCTTCTACATAGTAATTACATTGCTATAAACATCACAGGAGAACATTCTCCTCCTGCACTTGATTGGATAAATCGTCCGTAAAATAATAATTGTTGCATTTTTACTAGTACTAATAGGAATACAAGAAATCAATTCTTTTCACATTCAATATATAAACATGATACAAGTTGTATTTATTTCATTTCCCATTAAAATTCTGGTGCAGGTTTAGCAATAAGTCTCCCGAAATGCCTAAGTCAGAACAACAAGATTTTTCAATGAGTTGCACTAACTCAAAAAATAAAAGCCAGTCTCAATAAAGAGAACTGACTTCTATTTAGGTAACCATAATTATCATAGAACTTTTACTTTAACTGTTTGTCTTCACCAATTCATGGCTTCACTTTTTGAACCTACTAAAACATCAATACGATTACCTTTAATGGCACTACCGGTATCACCAGCGATTGCTTCACCATAATTTTCTACCCATACTTTTGATCCTAATAGAAATACTTTAATAATTTTTAAAGAATTCTCCTTCCTCAAGCGTGTGAAGGGCGTAGCCCAACGGTAGATGGGAGATGAATTTCGGTTTGGCATAGCCAAAAACTTTTGATAAACTAGCTATATGAATTTCTTTGATAACTTGATATATGAGATTGCAGGAAGAAAATTGAGTGCGAAAACCAAGCCATTCGGTTCCTGCGTAAAATATCAACCGTACCAAAAGAGCGTCCAAGCGTTGGACATCTAGGGATGGAACACCCCGAAGTAACGCTCAGGAAGACGAAAGGTTGCTTTCATCGTGGAACTGAGAAACTCCCACTTCAAGCCTTGCTAAGTGGCGAGTAGTTCACAGGAATAACTTATTGCCACACAACAGTTCCCTAGTCTATCCTTCAATTCAGATGTTCTTTTCCTTTTTAGTATAAAAATACCCCTTTAGATAACCACCTAAAGGGATAGAGCATCGTATCTTTTTTATAAACATCGCGAATTTATTTTAAAACCATAGTTAACTCTGCCTTCTTGTTATAATCTACTTTTGCGAATTCTCGATCACTATATCCTTTTAAAGACCAAGCAAATTGATTTCCGTCTAATAGTTCATTAATAGGTTCTGTTTAATTGGAATCCCCTTGAACTTTTTTAATTAATAAATCTATGCATCTATAAGTCAATGGAGCCTTATCTTTTAGCTCTTGCTTGGATGATTCGCTAAAATAATAATATGTAAAACATTCCGCAAAATATTCTTCCTTATTTTCGTAATATTTATCCGGGAAAAATTTCTGTCTCTCTTGACTAAAAGGAATATCAAACAAATCAGTATGACTTATATTTAAAAAAACCACTCGATCAATTGCATGCGCTATTTCATGAAGTTCTAAATTAATAGAACCATGCCCCTTTCCTCTTTCACTAAAACCTATTCTAGCCATTACAGGTTTTCCACCAATATCAGATCCCACACCTGGTACATCATCCCAGGTCAATTGTTTTCCTTCGGCATTGGTTTGCCCCTCCCATCCTCGTGGAATCAATCCTTTTAGGTCCCTGTACTCGTCAGACTCAGTGATAGGATAATTAACAAGTTTTACATATGTTCCGTCTGCCACTAATTTATCAAGTATGCCGCTTTTTATTTTTTTTATTCTATCAACCATATGTTGTGCCTCTTGATATTCTTCCACAGTATTTCCTCTTATATCAATATGAATAAGATTTTCATTTTTAGTCTGTTGTTCTTTTATAAACTCAAGTTTGTTTACAGTTTCGGCTGCAATGGGATGGTTTGTAAGGGAAATAGAAAAAATAAATATCAATAATATCAAAATTGTATTCTTTTTCATATAAATCCTCCTGTTATATGATTTTTAATAACCCTTTGATTAAATAGGGATATTAAAAAAACAAAATTGATAGTGATTGAAGAAATAAGCATTCCTTTTAAAAGCCTCATTTCATGATTCCAATAATTCTGGGTTAATTTTATTTTCCATACTTGTCTGCCTCTTTATATTGTATGCATTGAAGGTCTTTTAAATGAAAACAACCTAAATCTCGGATACATAAATCATTTGCTGTTACAGTTGGGACACACAGAGAGCCGTAAGTGCGATCATGTTGTTTACCTGGGCCTGTATGAATATGTAGGAGCTCTCCACCTGGATAAACCGATGAAAATACACCCGGGAGTTGAAATGCAGTTGAATCTAAAATACGAGTATGCTTGAAAACAGAAGTGTATGGAGAAGAAATCGGCATAGATGCGGCCAATTTTTTGCTTAGTAGTTCGGCTAGTAGGTGTTGTAAAGGTAGGACGGCCGCCTTATTAAACCGTTGATTCAGTCCCTCAGGACTTGATGAGCGCTTCGGTTGATGCGACTTACTTTAAAAATGGACTCAAGTTCATTTAGTGAATAATTACCATCCTCCCATTCTTTCAATATATTAAATTTATCCTTCGCAGAGTAAACTTTTTTAGACATTAACAAAACTCTCCTTCAAGCAAACAGATTTTTATTTTTTATCTGTCTACCTAAAGGAGAGCATATCAGTTTAGAAAGAATAACGTTTTCTTGGTACTTAGAGGTATTGTTGATGGGCATGTATGGCGCTCCTATCAGTATATCCAAGTTTGATAAACCATTTTTATATGTTTCAAAGTTTTTACATCAGAACCCATATTAGTTTAGCTTTTTTTTGCACCTATAACTTGGACATCATCAAATAATACATTAGATGTTCCATTTGACGTTAGAATCCCAACATGAGTGTTTGCTAAATCCCTACTTGTAATAAATTCTAGTTGTATTTCTTGATAGCCTGCTTTCCCCTTAAGCTCGACTGTTTTTGTTATTCGCTCATGTTTCAAATTATCTGTGAATATCGTTACCTTTTGTCTCTCATTTCCATCACTGGAATCCAATTTCACTTTTATACTCAAGGTATATTTAGAGAATGGTAATACTTGATCCTGAATATAAGTCCAAGTATCTCCATTTGTACCAATCATACCAGCTTTCCCTGTGATACCTCCATTTACAATACCACCTAGGTTAATCCAATTTAACCGTTGATCGTCAAAATTATCCCGCGCTATCACTTGATCCCGTTCCACCGGTTCTAATTCAATTTGATCTAAGGAGAATTTACCTTGTGAATTTTCCAATTTCAAATCATGTGCACCTTTTGTTAACTTAACAATAGGGCCTTCTACAATCTTGTAAGAACCATATTCTCCTTTAACAGTATCCGCTGCATTTCCAGTAATAGGAATAGTAGTGTCATCTATTTTTGCATAGTTACCACCAGGTTTTCTATGTGAAAGACTGATTTTAGAATTCTCGTTAGCTGCAACCTTATATCTAATTTTATATTCCTGTTCTTTAGAAATTTCGACACCATATGCTAAATAAGAATTGGTAGTATCAGTTTTCATCGCCTTTTGCTTAGCATGTATAGATTCCACTTGTGGTTGAAAATTGCTCATTCCACGGTTATACTTTGCAGCTGGGATTGTTGTTATCATATTTGTCATTAGATAAGTGGACGACTGTGTAAGATTCCTGTCGACAAACCCAAATACTACTGCATCAATACCTTCAAATCCTGGATAGGTACTTCTGTTAAATGCGTGAATTTGAGAAAGTTTTTGATTCGGATATTCAAAAATATCTTCTTTGTATGATCCGCCTGAAAAATATCTACCAAAGTAAGGGTTATCTCCCCCAGTATCAAATTTAAAGTCAATATAATTAGGAGTACGGCTTGATTGCGCCTTAACTCTAGTAATCGGATTATCAGAAGGATTTATAAGATTCTTTAAAGCCCCCCCACTTGCATTTCCAGTCCATCCAGGAGTAGTCCAATTGGAACCACCATTCTGCTTATCAGAAAACCATGGTTGAATAGCATCAATACGATCAAAAGATCGTATATCAAGCTTGTGCAGATCCCCTTTATATTCTTCAAAATCTAGGATTTTTTGTATTTTTCCCAAGTTGTTTCTTCCCCTGTTCCTCCTTGTGGTATGACTGCGCCTTTAATAGAAGAATAAATTTGCCTAGAATTTTCTTGCATTACGCCTTTAGAATATGTTTCAGGATTTGTTGCTGGAAACAAATCTACAAAATCTAAAACACTTAATGTATATTCCCTTACATAATCATTAATATGATTCCATCTGTCAGTATTTCTATTTGGTTGTTGCGTATTAATCTCTTCAGCTTCTTTTTTCCTTTTTTCCAATCCATCATTATATACTTTCATAGCATAATTCGTATATTCTTGAATAAGTTTTTTCTGATTATCCTTATATCCTTGCCATTGATCTTTATCCATTCCCCATTCTTCACCATATAAAATCATATCTCTCTGCAATAAGAGATGAGCATTTGCAGCTTGCACAAAGATTGGAACTGTTATTTGTTGATATACAGAATCATTTGATTTTTCAGTCGTTTGAACAACAGCAATAAATTCTTTCAACTTCCTATCTGCTGCTCGGACAGCTTCAATCACTGGTGTGCCAGGCTCTTCTACTCTTTTTAAGCTATTTTTACTGTCATTATATATTTGGAGAACCCGTTGATACTCTTTTATCGCTGACATCGCCCCATTAAATTCAGCACCCATAAGATATTTATGATAATCATTTATTTTACTATCTATTTTTTCATCGATGTATGTTTCTAATTGCCTCCACATATCCGTTCCGTTAGCATCATTAGTAGGAATAAACACACTCCAAATACTTGCTAAAAGACTAGCTGGTGGTGGTAATAATGATAATCCTGTTGTCATCATGCCTTTTAGAAAAGAAATAGTACCCGAACCAGCATCCCCTTTGTTCTTAATATTGACTAATAAAGGTTGCCACTGATTGTTATTAAATGCATCTATAAATTGTGAAAAAGTTACTCCCTTATAAGGGTTCTCAAACCAACCATATGAATCTATCGGAAGGCTATTTTGATTAATATTTTTTGTTTGATTTTCTTGTAAATCTTCTTTTTTTTCATTTTCTGCAAATGCCGTATAAGCAGTTGGAATGTAGGTTCCAGCAAATACACCTGTAGCTAATGTGATAGATAATATTTTCTTTTGTTTCTTTGTCATAAAATCCCCCGTTCCCATAAGTAAATCCCCTTATACTTTGTTCTTTGGGTGCTTCTGGTACAAAAATTCAGAAATATTTTCTTGTCAAATTCATGCCTATAGTCTTGAAAATAGAAGAAGTATACTCTAATTTCATTGGGATATAGTCTTAATAGTAATGATTGACACAACATTTAGCAATTCTATGAAAATTCCCGCCTTTGATAGCTATTATGTTTATTTAAAAGTGTATTTTTAAATATTCCTCTTAATAAACGTAGTAAAAAAAGAAAATTTAATGTGAAAATCATACATTAAAGGTTAACTATCATTTAAAAAGACTTAATATTGTAATTTTTCTTACATTTATTGAATTTTAATAAAAGGGCTAGCGACTCGTTGACTAATCCAGATGGCTAAGTCTGAGCCAGAAAACTTACGTTTCTGCTTTACAAACCCAAGTTCTCTTGCAAGTTCTTCTAAAAATACAGGTGTCACATATCGTTGTAATTCCTCTGCAAATGGTTGTAGTTTATCTTGAATCGAGAGATTCATCAAAAAACGTCATCCTTTCTAAATAAGATAGATTAGAAAGGATGACATTTTTGGTACTTGAGGGTATTAAAATCTCTTAAGTTGATGGCGATGGGGTAGCGTCAGGAAAATGCGGATTTACAACGTTAAGGAAATTCCAAATTAAAAAGCCCAACTTCTCTGCAAAACAAAATAGAGAAAGGGAGCTTTTCAGTTACTTCATTATTTTTATTTGAACTAATATAAAACTGCTAAGTTTATTTTTTAGCTCAGCTATTTATTGAATTCATTAACTGGAAGAAGTATTCAGGTTTATGAGTCTTATTTAGGTTATACCATGAATGTAATGTGTCGGGTGCAAATACATCTAATTTTTTCAGTACTTCCATCGCAAATTCCAGAGGAGCTATTCCTGATGCAGTAACTAAATTCGCATCAGATACCGCAGATCTCAACTCATAGAACTTTTCTCCTTTATAGTTAGGACATACCATTTTAGTGTATTCTAAATTATTACTTGTATGCTTTCTAGTATCTAAGTATCCCATATTCGCAAGGGCCTCAGTTGCACCACAAATTGCAGCAACAATAGTGCCAAGCTTTAAAGCTTGGCCAATTCTTTCCAAGATAGGTTGATGAATTTCTTCACTCCAAGTAGTCCCTCCTGGTAAAATCAAAAGATCTTTACTCTCAAAAGTACATTCATCAAGGGAAATCTCTGGTTTTATGCTCAGTCCTCCCATAGTAGTAATCATTTCTTTATTAGCTCCTACTGTAATTACTTTTAAAGGTACTAAATCTTTTTTGAAATATCTTCCTGAGTTTAGTTCAGCAATTAAATATCCATATTCCCAGTCCGACATTGTATTAAATACATATATAAAAACTTTTTTTGTTTGCATCCAATAACACTCCAATCACAATTGATATAGCTATTATAATATAACTTCCCTGACAGTTAACGTCAGGGAAGTTATCATACTTGATGAAATTTTATTAATTCCGACAGAACTTCAATAAGTCTTTTCTTAAGACTTATTGGCTCAATAACTTTAATAGATTTATTATACGGTAAAAGTAAATAAGGTACATATTTATGTATCATATCTTTTTCAAGAAGAAAAACTGCTTGATTTGAAGTCCGTTCTTGTAAATAATGTCCTAAAAACCAATGTTGGCAAATATCAGCCATTACACTTTTATCCCCATTAATAACCAAAGAAATAATCCCTTCCTTATCTTCTATAGTTGGAAGAAGATTTTTTATAAAAAAGTCACGTGCTGAAAAGTTTTCTGGCCGGTTAAACCTATTTTCGGTTAGCATTAGACTTTCAATTCGATCTACTCTAAAACTACGGATATCATTCCTAAGATGACAAAATCCAATCACATACCACTTATTATTCCAATAGATAATTCTGTACGGATCGATCAATCTATAATTTAATTGCTTTTCGCCACTTTTATAGTAAATAATTTTTACTGAGTACCGGTCAGCTACGGCCTGCTCCAACTCCTTCAAAAAAGGTTCCATAGAGAGTGAACTTAATCGACTTATTACTTCTAGACTAGTTAAATGTTGGTTTATCTTTGCTTCCTGCTCTTGATTTGAGTATTTACTTAGTTTTGAAATGGCCCTATTTAGTGCTTCACCTCCATAATATCCGGCTTCTTCCGCAAAAACAGCAGCGTGAAATAGTGAAGTTTGCTCCTCAAAATCAAAAAAAAGAGGAGCCTCAATAAAATTGTTCAATAAAGTGTATCCACCGTTATGTCCTGGTTCTGAAATTATAGGTACGCCACTTGTTGAAATTGTATCAATATAACGATACACAGTCCTTATATTCATCTCTAACTTTTCTGAAATTTGTTTTGCAGTAATTTTTTTACCTGAGCGAAGCATCCATAGAATTGCTAACATATTGTCAATTTTAGGCATATAATTCCACCTCTATATGGAATTTATTTTCTATTATATATTTCTGATTTTTGGTATAACTCATCAACTGTTCCTTTCCGATAGCTTTCTATATAATGAGGCCCTAGACACATTTGTAATTTTACAAATTTGATTTACAGTCATATCTCCCTCTTTATAAAGCTTTACTGCATAATTCATTCCTGCATGATTTTTATGGTACTTCTTTAACCGACCCTTAAACTTTCCTTCTTTCTTAGCCAGTTCAATCCCTTCACGCTGCCGCATACGGATAAGATCACGTTCTAATTGGTTTACACCCGCCATAACCGTAATTAAGAATTGGCTGTAGGGATTATCTTCTGATAAATCTAGCCATGTATCTTTTAAGGATTTTAAATTTGCCTTTTTACTCCGTATGTTATCGATTAATTCAAATAAATTTTGTGTACTACGAGTAATCCGAGTTAAGTCCGTAACATAAATGATGTCACCTTCTTGTATATCCTCTAACATTTTTTGAAGTTGCTCACGATCTTTTGTTGCTCCGGAAACTTTTTCTTTAAAAATAATATCCATTCCGATTTCGTTCAGTTGCTGAAATTGCCTTGAAGGATTCTGGCTAGTTGAACTGACACGTATATAACCGATTTTTCGCAAAATATCACCTCGTTTTTGAGACAAGTCTTATGAGACGCTCTTAACTATGATTTTATCAGTCTTCTACACTTGTATCAATAGAGTACATTCTATTGATACATAATTGAACTAATTAACTGAATAATTACAGAAATGAGATGATACTGTATGAAAATGGCGAGAGGTAGCGAATTACTTACACCGGAACAGCGACAAGCCTTTATACAAATTTCTGAAGATGAGTGGGCGCTAGGAACCTACTACACTTTTTCCAAACGAGATTTAGAAATTATAAATAAGCGAAGGAGGAAAAATTAGACGCTATTGAGGTTTTAGGTACCCCTATATTATGTTAAAGAAACTCTTCTTCAACATAAAAACTCATTTGCAGATTATTGCAAATGAGTTTTTAATCCCTAACTGACCACTATTTTTTATTCTTCTTAATTTAATTATTTTTCTCCAGACATTCATAAACTGCCATCATTTCTCGCTTATTCAACTCACGAATTCGATTAAATATTAGAATGTCTGCAACATCCTCAGTTCGTAAGCTTTCATCCACAATATCACTAACTTTTCCAGTTAACCATGTTTGTACATCTATGCCATCAACAATTTCTTTAAGTCCTTCATCATTGATACCACTTGCATTACAAGTTATACATGGAATTGTTAATTTAAACACGCCATCATGTAGATTATCTTCGGTTATAACTTTTTTTCCGTTACAGAATGGACATGGGTTGCTTTTTTTTATTTTATTAATTTGGGTAACTAATTTTTTATAACCAAATGCTTCATACACATATGTTAATTTTTTATATTTTCCATTTGTGAAATACTTATCTATGATAGTTTCTCTTGTTTCATTGATATTTTGGAAATCACAAATAGTAACCTTATTATTATTGCTGATTGATTCGATATTACCTTTAATTTCGCCCCAGAATGGTAAAACATTTTGTAACACCATTTCATAGTTTAAAAAGCTTGCTTGTTCTAATTCAAACATTTTCAGTGCGACTTGTATTTTCCTAGGCAGTAAAGAGACATCTTCTGTCATAATCATATTGTCACCTACGATAGATTTCAATTTGATGAGTATAGGTAAATCTCCTACAATTTTTATTATTTCATTAAGCGGCTGATTGATAATTTCACGAATATCTGTATCTCCAAATTTAAGCGGTTTTTGGTGATTTAATACAGTCCCCTCACAAATTGGACATGTCATCATTTCTTTAGAAGTCTTAATATCTTCCTTAATAGCTGCTTTGGAAATGACAATATACCCACCAATAATCGTATTAAACCCTACCCATGTTCTACGTGTCTTTCCTTTCTTATCATAAAAGGACTTATCAAAATAGCCGTACCAAAATGTATGTTTCTCTTCCTGAGACATATCATTATAGCTCTTCGTCAAATCGTGACCTAGCTCATTTTTAATTTCTTCAAATAGAAATTCTATTTTTTCATATTGATAAAATTTTAATACTTTCATGATTTCAGGATCGAATAGACCATCCCAAAATGGAACATTTTTATCTTGAATTGTAATTTCTTTATCAAAAACTTCAATTTGAAGACGTCCCGAACATGATGGGCAATGATTATCCTGAGAATAGAAATCGAAGCTTCTCGTATCTTTATTAGTCGGGTGAGCAGCTACAATATGATTGATCAATCCACCAATTTCATATAAGAAACTATATTGACTATACAAATGTCTTTCGAGATCAATAGCAACAACAGGTGCAATTGTATCAGATTCGTATTCACCGTAAATTAAACGAGCCATTGATGATAAGCTTTTTAATATGCCACCCTTATAGATGTTTTCTGCATTTTTAAAATAATCAATATGATTCTCTTCTAAGTAATTAATTCCATTTTGTTGATTCAGTGTTGAAGAAATATGTATTTGCTCAGCATTATTCACACTGCTTTTTTGATGATAATAATCCTCATGACTTACTACATCAAGATGCTCTATAGATTCAAGCTGTCTTTTTCCAAAATCGATGATATAATCAGAGCTTTCTAACATGTAACTATTATGTTCAATCATAATGATAGAGACTGATTCATCTTGCAATATCCCTCTAACACTATCTATAAATTGATTTAAAATATTTTGTGATAAACCTTTTGAAGGCTCATCAAAAATAAATAATGTATGTGGGTTTCTTGTTTTTGCAAATAACTCAGAAACTAAATGAACACATTGAAACTCACCCGTTGATAATGTTTGTGTTTTTCGTTCTAATGTTAAATAGCCCAGTCCTAATTTGATTAGTAGGTTCAAACGTTTATACGCAATATCTTCATTTGGAATTTCATCAATAATATCCTCAATTGAGCGCTCAAAAATATCATCAACTTCTTCACTATACTTTGTCAGTTTCTTTTTAATATCTAAGAAAGTTGCTACAGTTGATCGACTTGTAATCGATTGGTTTCGATCTTGCCCTACCATAACTAGTTTATCTTTTGGATATCGTTTCAAGAAATCTGTAGCTAAACACTCATTGACAAGTGTAGATTTCCCGCATCCAGACTCTCCTGTAACAGTTACAAGTCTATTTTTAGGAATCTGAAACTCAGTCATTTGGATATTTCGGCAATATAATTCATGGAATGTATAATATTCTGTTGGCATTTCGTAATTTCGTTCCGATAGTATTGGCTTTGGCCTTGGTGATTCTTTTACGATTTTTCCACCATATTTTCCACTACCAGGTCCGAAGAACATTTGCTCATCCGTTGTATCCAGTACTGTATCTGAATGATCAATGAGCCAAACTTGATTTTTGCACCCTAATTTTTTGATCTCTTCTAATATTTGTAATAATGTTTCGTGATCAAGCCCCACGGAAATCTCATCAATAATAATTACAGCATTTTCACTTACCGCCATGAATTCAGCCAAATAAAGTCGTGTTAACTCTCCACCTGACAACGTACCCATAATTCGATTTAATGTTAAATAACCAATGTTCATATTAATTATATTTTGCAGTATATGTTGTTTTGCTTCACTAATATTTAATTCTTCTGCTAATGAAAGAATAGATTCAACACTTAAATCGTTAATATCCGAAATTGTGTGTGGTGTAGCAAATAACTCAATAGTATGTTGTTCAACTTCTTCACTAAAACGTTTTCCTTTACATTTTTTACACTCAATATTTTTAGTAGTACCACGCCCTTTACAAGCAGCACACCAACCTAACTGATTATTAAATGAAAAAACCTCAGGAGATAGATTAAATTCTTCAGCAAGTTTTTCACGAATCTCTTTAAAAACACCTGTGTGAGTACCAATTGTCGAGCGCGGATTGGAAGAAATCGATGATTTCCCTAAAAAAAGGACTAAAGGCATTTCTTCCATCTTAATAGCACTAAAATTAGTTTCCATAATATTAGGAAATAAATATTGATATTCAGCCTTTGGCAATAAGGAAACTAGACGCTTCTTTGATTCTTCACCAATTGTTTGACAAAGAGTTGTTTTTCCAGATCCAGATAAACCAGCAATACCAAGTGATTTATTAAACGGAATGATAGCATCTAATTTATTTATGTTATTTGCAATTAATTGATTTACTTTCATATTAACCTCTATTCTTATTTTCTCAAAAAACCATTTTTATAATATAATAATTACACAATGAATATTACCTATTACGCAATTATCATTTTAGTTCATGAATCTTAACCTTGTATTTTTCAAACCATTGTTGCCACTCGTCTTTTGGAAATTCTTTCTCTTTTCCTTCTAACACGGTAGAAAAAAGTTCTAAACAAATATGCCAACCAGCAATATCTTTCGGTGTATGATCTGTTAATTCATGAATGAATTCTTTAAGAAGTAATAGGGATTCATTTCCTGCTTTATGTATTTCAAATCGGACACGATCTTTATCCCATTTGAATTCAAGTACTGCATTTAGTTGACACTCTAAAATATCAATATTTAAAAATGAACCATCCATCATATCGAACTTTATCATTCCACCTGTTTTAAGGTTTTCAATCTGCAAATTAGACATCCATTTTTTAAGCTTACTGTTTTCAGTTAACACAGACCAAACTTCCTCTATCGTATAAGGAAATTGGCGTTCAAATTTTACAATATACCCATTAGATTGTTTCTCTATCTCAGCTAGCATATTTATTCCCCTCACCCTCGTACAGAATGTATGTTCTCATTTTATTTTACACGAATTTATGCATAAAAGAAATCTCTACGACAATGAAATATTAATTTAATGTGTGCATGATACTTTGAAAATTGATTGATTATATATTCTCTCCATATTTTTAATACAATAGGCGCATCTCAAACGTTTTCACGAAAAGATTCGCTAAACAAAATTCAACACGAGAAAATGTGGAATTATTTACTCTATATAATATTTTCATAAGATTTTTGAGAAGAATTTAGTTTAAAGTAAATAGTGTTAAGAATCCCTTATCATATGTGGCCTCTCCCTTTTTGATTAGAGGATTACAAAACAAATAAAAAAGCCGCATTTGCGACTCATGAACTTATGTAACTAACACTTACAATTATTGAATCGCTTATCGCTTAATCGCGTCAACAATTAACGACGGAAAGCCAAGTTTATCGCCTCGATTTCTAGAATCATACCTTTTCGAACGAAAAATAACACCGTCATTCGCATCCCATTCGTTGTAATAAAATTGACCATTTTCATCACAATACTCAAGTAGAACTACCTCAAATCCAGCCGTTTCAAACATTTTCGTTAATGTTTTGTAATTATGAACTATTTTATGACTTGCAGCAGGATGATCTTTCGGCCCAGGTCCGCCTATTTGAACTATATTTTGGTATGTTTCATCTGGAAAAAACGCATCAGGGACGCCGCATCGAATATGACCTGATGGTTTTAAAAATTCATAACAGATTTCAGCTGCTTTTACACCTTCTTCAAACGTAAGATGTTCCCATACATGCTCAGCTAAAATAGCTGAAATGGAATTGTATTCAAATCTTTCTTCCCAAGTGGTATTGTCTAGTAAATTAAGTTCATCTTCTTGCGTTTGAATCCAACCTGGATTATTATTAAACACTCCAGCTCCAACTACTACTTTAATTTCATCTTGTTTTATTACCATCATTTTCACCCCGTAAACATTTCAATTTATTAATATATTCTATGTTTACTATAACCTTTCCTGCTTCAACAAATTAAGAAACATATATCCCTCCTCTAATATGAGAAGAAAGTTTAAAGTAGTTTCTGAATGAACTAAGAAGCAAATTGGATTTATTAAATAAGACCATTCAGTCGAATGTAACTTTTCTATTATTCCGTTATATGGTACTTTATCGAAAAAATGAATTGTTAAACGTCATAAAAATATAATGATTATTATCACAAAAAACTAATTAAGAGGAAATTCAGTAGCATGAGCCCGGTACAATACCGAACTCATGCCATTAAAATTGTCTAATGCAAAATCTGTCTACCTTTATGAAAACCGTTCATTATATACTACTGTTTTCATAACTATTTACACACGATTTTTCTTACAGAAATATAACACACCAAAAATCACCAAAATACCAACCACATAAAAAATTGTTGTACCGCTGCCACCAGTATTAGGAATCACCCAATTATTCTTCGCATTTTTTACTGTTATTTTTTGTATCCTTACTGCCTCTGTAATTTCTACCTCTATTGGATCTCTAAGTAACATATATCCGTTTGGTGCTTTTATTTCTTTAATCGTATATTTTCCTAGTACTAATTGCCTGGAAATCACCTTTCCTTTTTCATCTGTTGTTAATCTAGCAACTTCTTTCCCTTCTTTATCTAAGACTTGAAATACAGCACTTTTTAGTTTTAAGTTGATATCCTTGTCATCCACTTTCTCAATTTCAATTTTCCCACCCGGATCTGGCAATTTCTTATTTCCTATTTTCATTTCTATTACTTTATCTTTTTCTACTTTTACAGCTACCTTATCTTTCAATAATTCGTAACCTTTAGGCGCTTCTACTTCCACTAGGCTATAGTTTCCTATTGGTAAATCTTTAGATATCGCTCCTCCTTTTTCATCTGTTATTAACTCTCCAACTACTTTTCCGTTTGAATCTTCTATATGAAACTTTGCTCCTGCTAGCTTTTTATTTTTATCGTTTGTATCTACTTTCTCAAGCTTTATTTTCCCTATTGG
>NZ_JBHVNG010000005.1:22274-160797 GCF_042796455.1 Bacillus sp. NPDC057893
ATTGGTAAATCTTTAGATATCGCTTCTCCTTTTTCATCTGTTATTAGCTCTCCAACTATTTTTCCGTTTGAATCTTCTATATGAAACTTTGCTCCTGCTAGCTTTTTATTTTTATCGTTTGTATCTACTTTCTCAAGCTTTATTTTCCCTATTGGATCTGGCAATTTTTTATTTCCTATTTTCATTTCTATTACTTTATCTTTTTCTATTTTTACAGCTACTTTATCTTTCAATAATTCGTAACCTTTAGGCGCTTCTACTTCCACTAGGCAATAGTTTTCTATTGGTAAATCTTTAGATATCGCTTCTCCTTTTTCATCTGTTATTAGCTCTCCAACTATTTTTCCGTTTGAATCTTCTATATGAAACTTTGCTCCCACTAATTTTTTATCATCATTATTACTATCTACTTTTTTTATTTTTATTTTCCCAGTACTAGGCTTGTTCCAATGTTTCCAGTTAAATTTGAAATTGTGAAATTCGAATCCACCAGTTTGTTGCACTGCACCGACAAATGCTTGTCCATTAATTGAACCGCCTTTTGTTTCTAATACAGCATTTGGAGCAAATACACTTCCAACAACACCATACCCCTCTGCTGTGATTTTTTTCGCATTAGGAAATACCCAAATCACTTTCCCATATAGCTCAGTAAACGGTGAATCAGGAGAATAGGGTTGTGATGTAGGAATTATATCCGTAGCCCTTCCTATTTTATTTGTGTCATATAGAATAGACCCATTTTTAAATGTAACCTCTCTTGCATCCGAATGCATAACAATAAAATCTTTGTCCTTAGCATTGGGTAAAAATACATCTCTTATTTCTAAATTTATTTTCCCTGTCAATTCTGATGAAACATAAATATTAGGATTATTTATCTCTTTTCCGATGCCAAAACTCATATTTGGAATTGGGGTATTCGTTTTATATTGACCTGCATCTTGATTGACTTGGTTTACTATGTTACGGAACTCATTGAATTTCGCATCAATTTCTTGTTTTTCTTTATAAACAATACGATCATAAGAAGATTGTATTGTACGATCTGGATCACTCTCTTTTGTCATAACGACTATTCCGTTTTGAATGATAAAAGATTCCTCTCTTGATTTTTTAAATTTTCCAGACAATAACAAGGACGGATATCCCTCATCACTCCATTTTTCACCAACTATATTAGATGTACCTGCCGCTGCACCTACAATCGTATAACCTGATGCATCCATATCACCTTGAACTGCGATTGCACCTTCAACGTCTCCACCAACTGCTTTATGGTTACCAAAGATAACTGCATTATAACGCGATATATCACCTAAACCTTCTAAGTCTACCGTGGATCCATAAACTTCTTTTGGTACATATATAACAAAACTTACACATATCATTAACAAAACCATTAAATGAATACTTACCAGCTTTAATCGTAGCCTCAATTTCCTTGTTCCCACCTTTACCGTATTTTTTCTACAGTCAAAAAAAGTGAACTTTAATCAGTGCGGATTTACTTCATCCTTTCTATACCTTCCTTACTTATCCCTAAATTAATGGATCCACTGCCCATTATTGTGGGATACATACAATCTATCTAGTTATTTTTTTCTTATAAATTACGACTAGAAACGCACATAACAATAGGATTGGAACTATTACCGTCCACTTATTAAACATAAATACCTCTGTACTTATTTCTTGTTTTTCTTTCTGATTGAACTCTACACGCTCACCTCGAACGAGCAATCTATTTGTATTTACTCCATAAGGCGTACATGTAATTAATGTAGTAAAATCTTTATTTTCCACAATTTGCAAATCTTCCGTTTCGTGTGGTAAAACTACTTTAATTTGATCTACTTTATAGGCAAGAATTTTGTCTAAAGAGTGAATATAAAAAAGATCTCCTTCACTCAACTTATCTAAATCTGAAAATAACTTTGCTGATGGTAAACCACGATGCCCGGTTAAAATAGTGTGCGTATTCTCTCCACCTACCGGGAGTGACGAATAATCTAAATGACCTATCCCCCGACTCAATACTTCTTCAGAGGTACCTTGATAAATTGGCAGTTTTATTTTAATTTTCGATATTTCAATATACCCCATTACATCGCCTAAATTTAACGCATCGGCATACGCTTGTTGATTACTATTTTCCTCAGCAAATGGATCTACAAATGTTTTCGTAGAAGTTTGAACTTGTTTATTATATTCGGCTGCTTCTTTTTCCCTACGTTCAATTTCTTTCTTTTGTAGCGCTTTAATCTTCTTATCATAAGAACTAATCTCAGAATAATGAGCACGGGTCGCCAACCAATTACTAATAGTAGGATATAAAAAAATACCTAATCCAAATAAAAAAATACCTCCTAAAACAAGATTTCGTTTCATATTTCCACCTCTGTATATACTAAAATATCGAAAAGAGGAAAGCATTTTGCTTCTCCCCTTTTCACATCACATGGTTACATGTTCCTAAAACTTTATTTATTAGCAAACTTTTTTCTAAAGAAAACAAACGCTGCTGTAACCATTAACGCAAGGCCTAGTACAGTAAAAAGAGTCGTTCCTATCCCACCTGTCACTGGAAGAATCCATCCACTTTTATTATTTTCTATCGCTAATTTAACCGATTGATTATTTTCGCCAATCTTTACATTAATTGGGTCTTTTAATAATTGATAAGAAGCTGTTGTACCATCTTCTTTTGTATATGTTGGTGCTTTCGTTTCAAAAATTTGATAGTCTCCGTATGGAATGTTAGACCATTTAATAACACCATTTTCATCTGATACACCTATCACTTCTTTTCCTGCTACAACAACTATTTTCCCATTTTTATCTTTAAGTACAAACTCTGCACCTTTTAATTTCTTCTTATCATCACCATCAATTTTTGTTAACTCAATCATTCCAGTTGTCGGAACAACAACTACTGGTTTAGATTCTTTTTCTCCAATTACATCATTTTTATTTGTAAAATCATTTTTTGCTGTATTTAAAATTTCCGAACTAGATGGTACTCCTTCTTTTACTTGTGATTTAATTTGTAAATGAAATTCTTTTTTACCATCTAATTTTGTAAAATCTTTTACTGTAGCTATTACCTTTTGACCTTCTACAGCTACATCTACAATGCTTGCATTTACTTCCGCTCCATCAATCTTCACGATTGGCTTTCCTTGAATCACTAAACGATTGTCCAAAGTATCTGTTACCACATATTTTTTGTATTCTTTAATGTCTTCTGGAATTAATGTTTTAATATCATAATTGTAATTAGTTAACGGATTTATTGGTAACGCTTCCAAATTTCCGTTAATCTTTTTATCAATAGTTGGTTCTTCATAGTTTTTCACTTCTACTTTAACTACTGTACCAGAAGTAATTGTTCCATCTTCATTAATTGTTCCGGAGTTCTTAATAAAAAACTCGCGTTTAGTTGGATCTATTACATAGCCTTTCGGAGCTTTTGTTTCTTGGAAATAGTATTCTCCATACTCTAATCCTTGCACACGAATATGACCATTAGCATCCGTTACTAACTCTTTTTTCACTTCTGTGCCATCTTTTTTAAATACAGAGAATGCTGCACCCGCTAATCCTTTATCGTTTGCACCAGTTTTTATTAAATCAACTGCACCGCGTTTAATCTCATTTTTTGGATACATATGAACATCATAGTTTAACACCTTACCCTCTTTATTCGTTAATGGAATATCTACTGTATACGTATTTGGATTTAGGTTAACATGTGGAGGACCTGCCACCTCTTTCACTTCATAACGTCCTAGCGGAAGATCTTTTAATACAGCTTGTCCGTTATCATCAGTTACTACTTTAGATGGAGTTGCCCCCGTTACAGGTTTCACATCTTCTTTCACGATTTTCCCATCATTTGAAATTTTTTCAAACGACACAACCCTTTTTACTTCAAACGTTACACCTTTTAACGGTTTCGCATTTGTTGGAACCTCTTGATTTGCGGAGCCATCACCTTCTACTCCTGTTGTTCCATCTTTTTCTTGTTCGTACTTATGAATCGTTAAAGAACCTTTGGTTGGTGAAGCTGCCTTTACTAATACACTAGACCACGCTGAAAACGTTAAGAAAACAACTAGAAGCACACTTAATATTTTTTTCATTTCTCTATTATCCCCTTTACTACTTCTATCATTTTAAAAATCTATTTTTTACTATTACCATCTAAAGATACAATAGTGTACAAAGTATTAGCCTTGAACGAATAACATAAAACATAGTTGTCTCAATACCCCATTGTTTACAATCACTTATTCACTGTTCTTATTTCTACTATTACGTTGTCTCCCCGTATGATATATGTAATCTTCTCTCCTACATTTCACTTATGTCTCTACTTCAAAAATCATTACAATTGTTGCATAGTAGCTTTCATCGCTAATTTTTACTAATTACTTAGCGTCAATTCGTTAATCTCCCCCTCTTATCTCAATTTGAATCCAATCTTAAACATTTTTTGATACATGTTAGCAGTAACTAGCAAATAAGTGTGATGATTCATATTTTATGCTACTCCTCAAAACAACTACCTGTATATTCAAATAATATGTGCTATTCATGTTAAATTATGGTATTATTCTTAGAAGTTTATAATTTTTATTTATATTTTTTATTGATAAAGTTTTTCCGTTTCTACTTATGAAAAAAGGAATATGTGTTTATTCAACTATTACGCACAACTGTAAGGAGGAAGAATATGACTAAAAAGCTCAGTCTAGTTGAGATAGAGTACATTTGCAATATGTTTTTCCAATCTTTTGAAGTTCCAGTTTGTTTTTTAGATTGCAACAAAAATATTCTTTTAGCTTTTACATCAAAAAATGATTCACTTTTGTTGTATACATCAAAGATAGAACAGTTACATATGCTTTATCAGAAAAATGATTCATATAATTCTCCCATCTTCAGGACTCACCAACATCTAGGGCACTTCATTTTAATTCACATAAAGAGCGATTATATGGTGAACGGCACTGTTATTATTGGACCTGTAACAGATGTAAGCTTTTCTAAAAACGAAACGGATAGCAGCTTTAATTTTATGCCGAATTATAAAAAAACAAGAGACTATTACTTTTCATTGTCACTCAAAGATCAATATTTCTTTGTAAATATGGCGATTTTGTTCCATAACATTCTTTATAAAAAAATTTCAGATGTAAGTACCTTTTCAAATAACAGTGACTCATTTCATGTAAGTCCTAGCAGTATCTTAAACGATGATGTATATATTTCAATGCAAAAAAATGAATCTATCTGTAATAATTTGTATTTAGAGCAACAACTACTTGGGGCTATAGAAAACGGGGATAAAGAAACAGTACTCAAATATTATTATGTATTTCAACAAGAGACTCTTTCATCCTTATCTTCATTCCATCAATTAAGACGACATAAAAACATTTGTATTTCATCCATTACACTCGCTACTAGATATGCGATAAAAGGAGGGCTTCCATCCGGGATTGCTTACAAGATTTATGATCTACACATCCAAAGAACAGAAAATTTAAAAGACAAAGAATCTGTTTGGCATTTATTAAAAAATGTTTTCTGTACTTTTGCAGACCGTGTAAAGGCACAAAAAACACAGCAGCATTCACAGACTATTGCTATTTGCAAAAACTATATTTTCAAAAATATTTACAATCCAATATCTGTTAAACAACTTGCTACATTTTCAAACGTGAATTCGGATTATTTATCTATATTATTTAAAAAAGAAGTTGGCATTTCATTAAGTGAATATATTCAACGTGAACGAATCGAAGAAGCAAAAAAATTATTAACTTTCACAACCTATTCCTTATCTGACATCTGTGCTTCACTCAATTTTACTGATCAAAGCTACTTCACTAAAATTTTTAAAAAATTCACCAACGAAACACCTGGTAAATACCGAAAATCTCATGTTGTCATATAAGGTGAAACATCCATCAACATTAGGATTCAAACTATTCTTGAAGTGAAAAACACGTTACTATTCTTTCATTTTAATGAGAATAGTAACGTGTTTTATATGTAATATATTTCTTTATACAGAGTAGCATGATCATCCAAGAGAAAAATGTTGCGGAAGCCAAATGCCCCCATAACAACTACACTATATATATTAAGAACTTAAGTTTTCAAAAACCACGAAGACTTACAAGCCTTCGTGGTTTTTGAAATATACATATTGTTACACTAGTGATTGAATTAATTAATACGCGTCTAATACTTAGTATGTATGACTTTTGTAGTTCAAAAGACTTGTTTCTCTAAAGATGTTTTTCATACAAACTTTCAGATTCTAAAAAATCCATAAATTTCTTGTAATGTGTCACGGTTCTTTCTAAAGCAATCATTAAAACAAAAATAAAATAAATTGCTTGTACTCCATTCATATGATTAAAGAGTGATTCAAATATATATACTATACTTGCAATCATAGAACAAAACCATAAATAAAATTTCATTTTCATCTTTTTAATTTTTTGATTAGTTGTCTTGCAAGGTTGCCCATGAACTCTTATAAACAAATAAGTTGCTGTATGCAAAATAATAATTGAAAATTGGAAACTTCGACTGTCCTCCGCACTAAATTCAGAGAAATCTATTTCTAATGAATGTAATACTATCCACTTACCCAAAAATGTCCATACGGCGGTTAAGCCATGAGCAAACTCTACGCCTAATCCAATGGACAAAAGCACAACAGGCTACCCTGCATACTTCCGATCCTTATCGCATTTCACTATGTATGCAGAACCTCGCATCGCAGGAATGGAGTTACTGGCAAATATAAAACTATCTAAGGTTAAGGAAATGTATAAACAGCAATACGAACAGGCTTTACAAATGGAAATAGCGTTGCCATTACTTACAAATTTCAGATCAATAGCAGATAAACCTATTAAGTTTGGTAAAGTTCAAGCTGAAGACGGGTATATGACATCACCTATTATGTATAGACCATTCTTTACAATGGTAGCAAGCTCTTATAATGGAAGACTTACATTTACGATTGGTTATCATACACCGGATACATCAAAAGAAAAGGTAGAGCGATTTTTAGAAAGTGTGCTCAATCAACTATCAGAATTGTCATAGGAGTATTACCTCACTCTCAACAAAATATCTCATTATAGATTTTCGTACCAAATAAACCCTATCCTGTTTCAATTTTCTAATCTTTCTACTTTTAATTTGTATTAATAAATGAAGTCGTATAAAAGAGAAGAACATAACAAAATATTTTAAATATAAAGATTTAAATTTCATTGTAAGAAGGTGACTTCTGTAATTAACAAAAGTCACCTTCTTACAATAAATTCGTAATACGTATTATCTCTAAAATATTTATAATGTATTATTTTTATATAACAAAGAAAAAATTATTCATTAACGAGCATTTTCCAATACTTTTATTAGGTCATTTATATTTTCAATTTTCTGTTGAAATTGATCAAGGCTGCTATGTAGCAATGAAGGATTCTTATCTTCTCTTGAAATAACTTGCTTTAATTCGTGTTCTAATTTATCATATGCATCAAAGAAATTATCAAATTCTACACTTACAAGTTCTTCATTTTCACGATAAAATCTTTTTGCTTCTATATAGGTCATATATGATTTATTTAAAAATCCTAATGAAATTAAATATTTCGAAGTGTTTTCTTGATAAATAGCAATATCACATGCTGTTTTAATATCAGAATAAGTCTTTTGTATGAAAGATTGTAATTCAATAATCTTAAACTTTAATTCATTATGCATTTAATTCCCTCCTGTATTATCTATTCTACATAATATAAGAATATTATACAAAGTAAAATTTCATCCTGAAAGTGATATTTAAAAAGATAACTTAAAAGGTTTAAAATTCAAAAAAACCTTTAGTGTTTATATAATAAATTGAATATGTAATTAGGAGTAGATATAATGCCAGAAACATTAGAACTCATTCTTTTCATACTTATAGCAATTAGTGCTGTGGGTTATCTAATAAAAGATTTTCAAAAACCTAAGAAAAGAACACTTGGAATTTCATTAGAATGTTTATTTTTTTCTGGTCAATTTGGAGAATATCGACTATCATAATTTAATTTATATAATCCCTCTCCTCTGGATACATCTTAATATTCAATTCATACTGCAAGCATCCCATTTCTTAATCATGTTCCTTGAATGAAGCAGTTAACTTTTGCTAGCTGCTCTTTTCTTTGTAACCATTATAAACAAATTTCCATATAATATAGTCATTCCTTTTTTATAAATTAAGCTCGTCACTTGGATTATAAAAATGGGATTATATCCTATAGATTTTTTTAGAATCATCCATAATTTATTTCTGAAAAAGTGTTTTGTTTTACTGAAAGGTGGTTGCGGAAACAACTGCCTTTTTATTTTGAAAAAAATATTTTTTTATATTACTATTTTCTGCTTTCTGGAACAGTTTTATAATTTCTAACCTTCTTCCTCGTTTTCAATTCAATATGTAATATTTCTTTATTTTAATGTCACTTTATAAATTACCTTCTAATAAAAAGACCTCCACATATAGTATGTAGGGAGATTATTCACAGATTGTTTACAGATAATAGGTGAGAAACATTTTACACTCATAATACAAAAATAAAAAGCGAAAAGAATAATCCCTTCTGCTTTTATAGTAACAAATACATTTCATACTGGGATAAAGAATTCTTCTCAAATCCACATTTCTTTAAAAAACCTTCAAGTAAACTATTATTAGGAAATCCAATTGTTAAACTGGTTAACTTCAGTTCTTTAATTGCTACTTGTAATAATTTTGTCCCAATACTACTATTTCTATAATCTTTGTCTACAAAAATAAAACTAATTTTACCTTGTTCATTTACACATACAGAGCCTTTTAATCTATTATTGATATATGCCCCATAAAATGTATTATTTGTTTTTTCAATATAATCAATATCATTTTGCCAATTTATATGGAAGTTTAACCATTTCTGAATTTCAACTTTAAAAGTTGGAAACTCTAATTGTTTTACTCCAATACCCTTACAATCTTTATTCATTATTTTAGTCAAATCATTTAAATTATAATAAGAAAGATCGTACACTTTTTCATAGCCTAATTTGTTATAAAAATGAATCGCTCGGTCGTTGCCCACAATGACTTCAAGAGAAAGTTGTTTACACCCATTTTGAATCGCCTCTTCTTTATGCAGTTCAAACAGCTTTTGACTAATACCAACACCGCGATAATTAGGATGGATAGCTAACGTTCCGCAGCGCATTGTTTTTATACTTTCATAAACTTTTATACCACCAAGTATTACACCAACAGATTTATCACCATCTAAAGCAAGAAAGGAGTGTTCTAACGAATTGCCTTCTGGCCCAAAAAACCTTTTTATAAAATCTTCTTTTGAAACTTCCATTTTAATAATGTAATCTGAAAATCCATCCTTAAAAGCTTCATACACTAAATCTATACTTAGTTCACTACATTTTTTGTATTGAATCATATAAGTATACTCCTCTGCTATGACTTGTTATATACTACATTCAAACACATGAAATGAATTCCCTTCACCATATCCATCCTTTATTTCATGAACAACAATTTGACTAAATCCATTAGCAATAAGTATATTTTCAAATTCTTTTAAATCATATAGTCTTATAGGAAAATCCATAATCTCAGTTTCTGCTATTTTCTCATCATGAATAACTTCATATTTTAGTTTAATATTTAAAAGTTTTTGTGCCTCATCATATGACACTTTTCTATACTCAAAAATTAATTCATTGTTAATTTCTTTTCTATTTGTCTCTATCCAATCTAGAATTTGTTCTGTTTCACTTCCACCTTGTACAATAGTAAGAAGTAATTTTCCATTTTCTTTTAAGCCATTTTTCATATTTTGAAGACTAATATCCACTAAATTATTTGGTAAAAGAGAGAATGATCCAATAGGAATCATTATAAGATCGTATTTTTTATCACTATGGTATTCTTCTATTCTTACTTGTGACACAACCGGTTTTAAGTTTAATTTTTCTGCTTTATCTTTACAAACTTTAAGCATATCTTTCGAAATATCAAATCCTTCTATATTCACACCATTTTGCATAAAAGGAATTAACATTCTACCATTTCCACACATCGGTTCTAACACTGCCATGTTTTTGTCTTTTGCAAACGAAAGATAGAAATCTAATTCTTTTCCAACAGCAATTGGTTTATCACTTTCATATATTTTTGTACAAAGCTCTCCATAATACGTAATCAATGTTATTTCACCTCTTAATTTGGAATAAATGGACATTTCCCTACATATGTCTTACTATTTATTTGTTTTAAAACAAACGGTGCAATATCTCCATTTTGAATTTTCATTCCTGGCATATCTACTAAACTCTCTTTTATATTTTCAATGTCATTTCCCTCTATAACAAATGGTAATCTAACAATTGTCCAATCTACATCACTACTTTGTATAATTTCCAATTCTTTATATTTATCCCTCATCATCTTTGGAAGAAATAATTGAAACAAATTAGCCCCTATTTTATTTACAATTCCCTTCTTATCTCCTTCTACATTTAAGGAGCCTCCAGAAATAAGAATATAACGTTTTATTTCATATTCTTTCATTACTTTTAAAATATGCTTCGTAACTGTGCTAAAAATATAAGGTTCATTTTTCGGTTGTCCCACCGCATTAATTACAGCCCTACAACCTTTAAGTAATTCTTGTATTGTAGAAAAATCACGGGCATCCCCAATGATAGTCTCTATATTTTCATTAGTTATCGGCATATTTTTAGAAGTTCTCGTTAATATTTTTGCTTGATATCCCTTTTCTAACGCATGATTTACGATGAATTTTCCAGCTTTACCATTCGCACCAAGAATTGCTATTTTATTTGTAGTTTCCAATATTAAAACCCTCTAACTATCTATTATTTACTACAGTAATCTCATAAACACGTAAAAAAGTAATTAAATGCTCACATGCTCGTTCACATGCTAACATTTTAAAAATTTTTTGTTCTTCTTTCGTTTTATCATTCGCTTGATCCGAAGCGGCTTTTAAACATAAAAAAGGTTTTTTATTTATATGGCACACATAAGCGAACGCTGCCACTTCTTGATCAACCGCTAAAGCACCGTATACAGTATGCAGTAAATATCTCATTTCTGAACTACGAACACGCTGATCTCCAGATAAGAACGTACCGAAATGAACAGGATCAAAAGACCTTATTTTCTTTATTCTTCTTACTAGTGATCTTGTTGTTTCAATAGGTGCTGTTCTACCGTCGTATAAATTAAAAACATCTTCCCCTGAGCCAGCAGCAGTAACATCGTGCTGGATTGTGTTAAGTGCCACTACAATATGGCCATTTTTCACCTTATTTGATAGACTTCCGCATATCCCTGTCATAAATAACTCATCTGGTTGAAACTCACTAATTAACAATTGTACACAACTAGCACAACTTACTTTACCAACACCAGTAATAACTGAAATAACTTCCAATTCGTTAATAGTATGAAAATAGAATTCCCAAGCTGCTCTTTTTTCAACACGTTCACTTGGATAATGTTGATGCAAATACGTAAGCTCTGGTTCCCATGCAGATACAATTGCAATACGTTTCATTACACACTTCACTTCCCCTATTATCATTTAAACAAATCATCTATACTCTCTCGTTCATAATCTGGAATCCACTCTTTGTACTTCTCATATAAATCCCGTATCATTTCTTTATTCTTCGCGATTACTTCACATCCTCTATCATCATAAATAAACATGATAATATCCTTTGTTACATTTATAAAAAATACATCTGGATATGAAATTTCTTTTTTTCGTCCTAGGCGTGGACGTAGGTCTGGGAAATCTTCATGATTAGCAGCTTCAATAAGCGGTTCATATTTAATATCTTCCGCAAGACATTTTAAAGAAAATTGAGATGTACAATATAAGTCGGCTTCTTCATCTTCAAATAGAAAAGGTAATGTTTCTTGTCTTATATGAAACTTTAAATCCCTCTTTTTAATAAATCTATTATATACATTTATTTTCTGCGGATTTTTTATATTTTCCTGTTTAAATCGATAAACATTTGTGACTAAAAAGACGGTATCTTTTTTTGAAAATATATCTTCAAATAAGTATTTATTACATGTATATAGTTGAGAGAAGTATTCCATGTTTAAATCGTCGGTTCCTTCTACATTTTGGTATTTATCTTTTCCAAAATCAAAATGTAGATGAGTTTCCCACTGAAAGTATATGTACGGTACTAACGTAACTCCTGGAAATGTTTGATTCATATATTCTTTAAACTGCATTTTTATACCCTTTCTACTCTACAATTTCTTTTAAATGCCAATATGCTTCTTCTAGCCACGGATGTATGACTTTTAATGTATCTTTTCTTTCCCACAAATATGAAATATATACAAAAGCAGCATGTTCTAAAGATTTTTCTAATCCATTTTTTATGCCTACTAAGTATGATGGTGTCCCAATTTGATCCCATTCTATTTTATCTGCAACAAATAACACTAAATCCAAATTCGTTGCATGTTTACGCAGTGTAGTATGGCAACAAATTGCACCTAAAATCTCTTCATCTTCCACTTTAAATATCTCTTTTGCGATTACTCTCGATAGTTTTTGATGAATAATCATTGGAAATTTCCGTTCTTCTTGTAATATTTCGATTCCAAATGCTTCAGCAACTTTAATCCGTTCCTCGTTAGGAAAGATTGCACTTATATCATGTAAATACCCTGCAATTTCTGCTTTTTCTTCATTTTCATGAAACATTATCGCTATTCTTCGCGCTTCATTTGCCACACGAATTGAATGTTTATATGTAAATTCTTTATTGTATTTTAATAGAAACTCTTTTATATCATGTTCTATTTTCCCAGTTGGAGTAAATGAACATATTTCATTATATAACACGTTAATCTCCTCCTTATTACGCTCCTTCAATATAATAGGAAATTCAAATAACTCTTCTATTTTAATTCGTTATGAATGGTTTAATTCCTTTTTAATACGTTACATGAAATTTTATGTAAAATCATTGCTACAAAGTACATAAATGTTTGTTATTATAGTAATGTTGATTAATTGTAAGGAAAGGAACTAACTAAATAATGAATAAAAGCATATTAATTATTGATGATGATAAAGATATTGTAGAGTTACTCGCTGTTTATTTGCGAAATGAAGGATATAACATTTTTAAAGCTTATGACGGTGATGAAGCAATACAAATGATATCTGCATATGAAGTTGACCTTATGATTTTGGATATTATGATGCCAAAGCGAAATGGATTAGAAGTTTGTCAGGAAGTGCGTGAAAATAATACTGTACCTATCCTTATGCTGAGTGCAAAGGCTGAAGATATGGACAAAATATTAGGGCTTATGACAGGTGCAGATGATTATATGATTAAACCGTTTAATCCACTAGAATTGGTCGCTAGAGTGAAAGCTTTGCTGAGAAGATCCTCTTTCCAAAACACTGCTACTCAAAAGAAAGACGATGGTATCATTCGTATTCGAACAGTTGAAATCCATAAGCATAATCATACTGTTAAAGTAAATAATGAATATATTAAGCTTACATCTATTGAATTTGATATTTTATATTTACTAGCGAGCAATACAGGAAGAGTATTTAGTTCCGAAGAAATATTTGAACGTGTTTGGAATGAAGATGGTTATGGTTCAAATAAAACTGTAATGGTTCATATTAGTAATTTACGGGATAAACTTGAAACAGTAATGAATGGAGAAAAATTTATTCATACTGTTTGGGGAGTAGGCTATAAAATTGAGAAATGAAGCATTTGATATTTTAAAAGATATCCCAAAATGGAAGATAATTTTTTGGTTTTTATTAGCTATCACTCTTACACCTATTACTGAATTAATTATATATCGCCTCATTACGAGTGTAATTGAGAGTTCACTTACTCTAACCGAACTCGGTAAAGAATTCATTCGGATTTTTGGTTATGAAAAGTATAAAGGGATTAAGGAATCTTTATGGATGATGATTGTTTCTTATTTATTTTTATTTTCTATTTTTTCATCCTATCTATACATTTTTTATCGTCACGAGAGAAAGCTTTACTATGAAACTTGTATTAAAAAAATGATAGAAGAGATTCGTTATATTGCAAATGGAAACTTCAATCATAAAGTTTCCATCGTAAATCATAATTATTTAGAAGAGTTAGCAACTGGGGTCAATCAAATTGTTGAACAATTAAAAGAGTCAATTGACGAAGAAAGGCAGGCAGAACAAGCAAAAAGTGAACTGATTACAAATGTATCACATGATTTACGTACTCCCCTAACATCTATAGTTGGATACGTGAATTTAATCCATCATGATAATTATAGAGATGAAGTGGAATTACGTCATTACATACAAGTCATTTATGGTAAAGTAACACGTTTAAACGCATTAATGAATGACCTGTTTGAATATACCCGTGTTCAAAATAAAGAGTTAAGTTTATATTCTGCTCCCATTGATATTGTAGAGCTACTTGGACAATTAACTGTTCAATTCCGAATACAAGTTCAAGAAGCTAATATTGAATGCCGCCCTTCTTTCCCCTCTCAAAAACTCATGGTATTAGCTGATGGAGATAAATTAGTGCGCGTATTTGAAAATCTTATTATAAACGCTATCGCTTATGGAAACGAAGGTGGCTATATTGACCTTACCGCTTATGAAAGCAATAATATGATTACAATTGATATAACAAATTACGGCCAACCTATTCCTAGTACAGATTTGCCTCATATTTTTGAACGTTTTTATCGTGTTGAAAAATCACGTTCAACAAACACTGGTGGATCAGGACTCGGACTAGCAATTGCAAAAAGTATTGTCGAACTGCATAAAGGAACGATTGAAGTATATAGTGATGACAAGAAAACAACTTTCACTGTAAAACTACTACCATATAAGAGTTAATACACCATAATTTTAGGTTCAATTTCTAATATGAAAAGAAATTGAACCTTTTATTTTCCATCAATATCCAAAATTTAATAATCTTTTATAATTCTTTAGAAATTCTTTACCTTTTCTTTCTTCCTAATTAAGCATTCCTTTTTACAATATTATTATTGATGTCATAGTAGGAGGATCGCTTATGCAATTCTTTAAAAAATTTACAATTTTATTATTATCTTTTATTATTACTGCACTTATCGTTTTATATTTTTATCTTTATGTTAATGGTCCAATTATTCAAGCTAAATCAGCTATTTTAATAGATGCTAATTCAGGTGAAGTTATTTATAAAAAAAATGAAGAAACCCCTATTCAATCAGCTACTTTGTCTAAATTAATGACAGAGTATATCGTGTTGGAACAACTGAATGACGGCAGAATACAGTTAGATGAATCCGTAAAAATAAGTAACGAAGTATTCCAAGCGGAAACAACTTCTATACAAGTAACAACAAAGGATAAAACGACGGTTCGTGATTTACTTCATGCATTGCTTTTAACAGGAAATAATCGTTCTGCACTCGCACTAGCAGAACACATTGGTGGCAATGAAGATAACTTTACAACGTTAATGAATGAAAAAGCAAAACAACTACATTTATCACAGCCATCTCCTTTTCTAAACTCTACTGGAGTTAATCAAGATACAAATAAGCAATCGAATACAACAGCGAAAGACGCCGCTAAACTAGCAACACAATTAGTAAAGAATTTCCCTTATGTACTGAATATTACGAAACTAACCTCTTACCAATTTACCTTCAAAGATTTTCAAGTTTTCAACACAAATAAAATGATTTATTCCCTTAATGAAAACATTAAACTCCAAGGTGTTGATGGCTTGCAAACTAGTTTTTCAACTAATGGTAATAATAGTTTTGTCGGTACTGCAAAACTAGGAGATACTAGGCTTATTTCAGTAATATTAGAATCCGATGAAGAAAACACTACTTTTATTGAAACAAAAAAATTACTTCAGTACGGTTTTGAACCTTCCTCGTACTCTGCACTCCAAGCTTTTAAAGATGCTCTTACATCTTGGGCAATATTGCTACAGTTTAAAAATTTAATCATACAAACGATGATGATCTTTTTCATCATTACCATTTTAATGTTTTTACATATACGTCAGAAAAAATCAGAGGATTTTAACTAAAAGTTCTCTTTTATATAAAAAGCCGACTTGCATGTAGCAAGTCGGTTTCTAAATCTATAATCCCCTTCCAATTAAATTCGCTGAAACGGGCTGAAGATTTAACTCTCTTGCCCATATTGATAGCTGACCTATATGATGAATTTCATGTACAATTACATGCCTTAAAACTTCACCGTATTTATATGTTTTATCTGTCCATGAAGCTTTCAATATTTTTGATTCGAAGTCGCCAGACCATAACCGCAAAAAGTTATCTAATTCTCGTCTATATAAATCAGATAATGCTTTCACTTTTTTGATTGATTGATAATCTTTAAACTGTGGTTCGTTATCCTCTTTTTCTTGAAGCGCACTAATCCAGCTATACTCAACATCTACAATATGGAAAAGTGTTTCTAAAATACTCCCAACACCTCCAACACGTTTGCGAAGCAATTCCTCCTCTGTAAGCTGTTCACACCACTTAAACCAATCATCTCTTACTTGCCAATTATATTGAAATAAAGTGTACACATTTATCTCTCCCCTACCCCAAGGATCCACTTAACAGCATCTATTACATAATGTGGTTCATCTTTTTGAATATAGTGACCACTATTTTCTGCAATTATAAATTTATTATTGGTTGATAATTGTAATAATTCTTCTTGCAATTGCAACCATTTCAGTTGTGCATCTGCTGAATAAAAAGCTTTTTTTCCAGCAGCTAACACGACAAGTGGAATATCTCTCATTGACTTACAATGTCGATCTGCTTCACCTAGACTAAACATAAACTCTTCATATGAACCTTCATATACAAATTGTTTGTAGTAAGCTTCTTGAAATTCAGAAGACATTATTGGCAAAAAATCTTCTTTATAATTTTCTGGTGTCGAATCGACTAAAACTAATCCCATTGTATCTTCAGGATAAAAAGCCGTAAATAAACGTACATTTATACCCCCAAAAGAATGTCCTACAAAAATATAGGGTGGCTTAAGTTGTAATTGCTTTAAGCAATCTCTTAATTCTTTTACCATTTCAGAACTAATACGTCGCTTATGACTATTATCACTTTTTCCTAACCCAGCTCTATCATATGTAAGTACCGTTCCATATTCCGTCAGCCCATCAGCAATAAGGTCCCATGCCTTTGAATAATCACCATAACCTGCTTCCATTACAATAACAGGTTGCTGCTTGTCTCCTTGGAATATTTTCGTATATATTTTAAAGTCATTCACTTGTACATATTCCTCTATACATTTAACCATTTAGAATCACTTCTTTTTTAGTAAGCTCTTCTACAATATGATCCATTATTTCACTTACAGAAAAAGATCCATCCAATACGATATCTGAATTCGGCTTAACAGTATGAATTGCCTCTAAATAAGCTTTTCTCGCATGTGTCATGTAATGTTTCAAATTATTATGTATTTCACTCATTGTATCTTCTTTAAAATCTCTCAAAATTCTTCTAGCCATCGCAATATCTAAAGGTGTATCGATAAATATAGTTACATCAATGAATTGTCCCACTTCTCTATTTAAGTATGCAAAAGGATAATCTACAATAATATAATCTAAACTACTATCTTGTATAAAACGCTGAATATCATTCATTAGCGGTGTAAGTACCCATTCATCGTAATTAGCTCCATCATCAATCCATTTACAAATATCAACAGGACAGTTATCAAATTTATAACTATCAAAATATAGAGCCTTTGAGTTTTTCAACTCATGAGCTAAACTTTCTGTAATGGTAGTTTTACCGCCCCCTGAAACAGCTGCAATTGAAATTACTTTAGCTTTTTTAACCATGATTCCCACCAAACCCCTTTTAGTTGACATAATAAAATTATAATAAACTATTGTTTTTTATTGTTCCATTCATATTCTAACATACTCATTTCCCATAAATTCCAATACGTTTCTCCTACTTTTTTTGAATCTCTTAATAACCCTTCTTTTACAAATCCTATTTTTTCATAACATGAAATGGCCGACGTATTAAAATCATACACACCAAGAGTTACTCTATGTAGTTTTAATTCTTCAAACGCAATATGAAGTACTGCTTTCATCATATGTCTTCCTATTGAACGCCCTCTCATTTTCGTATTACCAACTAACACTTTTCCAATTCTCGCAGACTTATTTATATCGTCTATTTGCCCAAGTGAAATATGACCGATTACTTCTTTAGTCTTTTCATCTATTACTTTGAAAGCAAGTGTATTTGCACTTTCTATATATTTCTCTAATTGTTGTTCATTTAAAGGATATGTAAATGCATTTCCTGACCACTGTATTAAAAATTGTTCGGAATTAACCCAATTTATTAATTGCTTAAAATCCGTTCTTTTAAAGTGCTCTAGTCTAATCACTCTCATTCTTCTTTCGTACATCATTATTTATAACCTCAAACTTAATTCTATATAAAGAATATATTCTCCTTTTATAACAAATTAAAATAAAGCCATTCATAAGAATGACTTTACAAAAAACAGTATTATTAAGCTTTGTTTGCTACGTCAACACCATTAAAATCAAACTGAGCAGTAACCGTTGTAACAGGAGGGAAAATTGCTTCAATTTTACAAATGGAGATAATTACTCCAACTGATCCAGGAATAGCTGCAAGCTTAACAACATCACAACTTACAGACGACACCGTACCTACATAAGTACGTCCCTCTGTGTTAATTTGAACTGTTTGATTAATTAATTTCTTAAGCTCATCTCTAATTCCTTGTACACAAGAATTATCACATTTCTCATGCTTTTCCTTTTTACACTCTTCGAATATCTCCCAACAATCATCCTGTTTACATGTACACTTCTTTTTACAATTGTTAAATCGAGATCCCAAAACCTCACCCCCTAATCCTTTCTATTAGTAAAGTATGTCCACTAGCTTAAAAGTGTACAAGGCAAACACATAGAAAGGAAAAAACAAACACATATACTACTGTATAAATCCTCAATTCAAACACTCCAAATATGTAGCATTATTAGTATATATGTGCTTTCAACGTCAATAAATATTCTTTTCTTTATTAATTATAAAAGCAGGCCTCTAACAATTAGAGGCCGCTAAATGAGGGAACTTGAATTTTTATTCTGCTGAATTTGAAATTTAGATTACCCTTAGGAGCCTCGCGGACAATTGGTGTTTCTTTTATGTAAATAAGGATTTTATTTACACTTTACAAAATGCAACTATATTAAAATATCTTCTAAAATTCCCATTAAACATTTATAATACTTTTAAGCGTTTTAAATTCTACAATCAGTAATGGAGGCATTTTAATGGGAAACATCCCAAAAGTATCATCACACCAATCAAATCCTAATATACCCTCACAGCAAGTGAACCCTAATACCCAACAAGGTAATATTAAAAAAACAAGACGCCGTATTATAACTATTTTGGCTTTTATATTACCTATAATTTTTGTCCTTCAATATTCTCTGAATAACCAACAAGAAGTAATTAAAGAAAAACAAATCACGCTTAATACGGAGCAACAAAAATTATCTTCTGTAAAGAAGGATGGCCATTCCCTTAAGAATGATGTTAAAGCTTTAACAAGTAGTGAAGAAGAAATTTTAAAATTTGCAAGGAAACTGTATGGATTTTCTAAACCGAATGAAACTATATTTCAAATAACTGAATAAAATTACACTGCATTACCCAAAAGGCGATTTGAAGATAATCGCCTTTTTATATTTAATTTCTAAAGAAATCATACTACTCTCTCTTTCTATCAAATAACTATTTTGTTTACTTTATTAAAATACAACCGTTTGGCATCATAAGTAATTTTTATAATTAGTTAATTTCTCAATGTAGTTTGTGTATATAATTCCATTCAAAGATACATAATACCCACGTAACTATATAAAAACACTTCGTTTTTATATCTAAGTTCAAAAAGGAACTACATAACATGGATAAAAAAGATTTATTAAGTCAACAACTTGATCATGTGTCATTAGATGCGCTGAATACTCCTAGTAAGGCCCAAGAGCAAATGCAAGAAACATCTCAGGAGGCAGATGATTCAAACAAAAAGGACAGTACTCAAGCTTTACATGGCGAAGATTCACCAATTTCAGATGTATATAGAACAACGAACAAACAGTAAATTTAAAAGGGAAAAATCTTAAGAATGAGTGAACTTAATCCTTTTCCCTTTTCCTATTTAAATAACACTTTTATATGAAAACCGTACACATTTTTGACACATCCACTATCACAATCTCCTGAAAATTCGTGATAATATTAATTTGTCGAATACGCCAAATTTCGACATTGCACGACAATAATATCTCCCTTAGTGAATCCCTGTCCCCCAGGGATTTCTCCTTTTATTCATTACTTTTCACTTCACTAAATTTTTACCCTTAACAAAATTCAATCACTCCAATAAATAGACAGCCACAGTATCCTATTTTGATAAAAACTAAAAACATACATACTTAACACTAATAGTAGATTTTTTAACTTCAAATTTACTTTTTCCTTCTTATCTTTTTGTAAACATTAAAAATGAGCTCTATTTACATAGAGCTCATTCGTAATTTTATAGTTTGCTAGACTGCAGTCCTTGAATAAAGGTTACTACTTCAGGATTTACAAGTGATGATAAATCTCCTAATTCTTTTCCTAAGTAAGCTGCTTTAATGACACGTCGCATCACTTTAGAATTTCTTGTTTTTGGTAAATCCTCTACAACATGTATGTCTTTTGGACATAAAGCTTTACCAATATGAGAGTTTACTAAACTCATTAATTCTTTCTTTAACTCTCCAGAGAATGTTATACCGTCTCGTAATACAACAAAACAATGACAAACTTCACCTTTTATATCATCCGGTATACCAATTGCCGCTGCTTCTATTACATCATTATGTTTCACAAGAATAGATTCATATTCAGCAGGCCCAATACGTTTTCCAGCAATGTTTAACGTATCATCTGAACGTCCTGTAATGATATATTGCTCACCGTCATAAATAACCCAATCCCCATGGACCCATTTATTTTCAAAGCGTGACCAATATGTGTTTACATAACGCTCATCATCTTCCCAAAAACTTTTCGTCATACCTACCCAAGGTTTTTCCAAGCATAATTCTCCAACTTCATCACGAATCGGTTTACCTTGATCATCAAGTACAACCGCTGCCATTCCTGGTAAAGATGCATTAAAACTAATCGGTGCTATTGGCTTAATAAGAACATTACCGAAAATCCCACCAGAAATTTCAGTTCCACCTGAATAGTTACAAATTGGGACCTTTCCTTTTCCAACTGTTTCAAACAGCCATATCCACGGATCTGGATTCCAAGGTTCTCCTGTTGACGCGAATACTTCTAAACTTTTTAAAGAATGTTTATTCACATACTCATCACCTTTCGCCATTAATGCACGGATTAACGTTGGCGAAATACCGAGATGAGTAATTTCATATTTATCAACTGTCTCCCATAAGCGGTCTGCTTCTGGAAAGTCTGGGACACCTTCGTACATAACCATCGTTGCTCCATTAATTAAAGAGCCGAATAATAAAAATGGTCCCATCATCCAGCCCATATCAGTTACCCATAATACGCGGTCGCTTTGTTTTATATTCATTCCAAATCCTGCATCAAATGCAGATTTTAGCGGGAAACCAGCATGTGTGTGTACTGTTCCTTTCGGCTTACCAGTCGTTCCTGATGTATAAATGAGCATTAAAGGATCATCACTATGCATTTCTTCAGCATGTATGAATGGTTTTTCTTTTTCTAACGTACTCCATGAAAAATCGTAATTATGCGGTGTAAAATCATTTCCTGCATGACGAACAATTACAACTTTTTCAACAGTTGGACAATGTTCACAAGCTTTATCTACTTCATCTTTTAAAGAAACAATTTTCCCGCGGCGTGAAAAGCCATCTGCGGTAATAATCATTTTTGAACCCGCTGCTTGTACACGCGTCATTACTGCATCAGCAGCAAAACCTGAGAATATTGGTGAAATAATCGCTCCAATTTTCATTACTGCTAACATAGCAACAACTGTTTCAGGAATCATTGGCATGTAAATTGTTACACGATCACCTTTTTCAATACCGGCATGTTTCAAACCGTTGGCAACACGGCTTACCCAGCTGTCAAGCTCTTCATATGTAAATGATTTCGAAGTTCCATTTTCCCCTTCATACATAAGTGCTGCTTGTGTTTTCATTTTATCGTCTGCAAGCCAGCGAGATAAAGCAGATTCTACAACGTTACAAGTGCCCCCAGTATACCACTGTGCAAACGGTGTACCATTTTCTAAATCTAACACTTCTGTATATGGTTCCATCCACTGATAGCCAACTGCTTTCTCAGCTTCTCCCCAAAACCAAGCTGTTTCTTCAATTGACTTATTATAAAAAGCTTCGTAATCTTCATAACCTAATGATTTCATCCAACTAAATAATCGCGTTTTTTCTTTATACTCTTCTGTTGGAAACCAAACTGCTTGTTTCAATGCTTTCCCCTCCTTGACTTTTTGAGCAAGAAAGCCCTAAATAGGGCTTTTAAACTGGATATACAGGATGTTTACGATCCGTGAATACTTGATATTTGCTCATATACATTTCGAATCGTCCTTTTAACTCTTCACGTAAATTATTTGGATGAACAATACCATCAATCACCATCTCTGATGCTAAACGGTAAATATCAATATCTTTCTTATACTCTTCTCGCTTTTCAGCAATAAAGCTTGCACGCTCTTCTTCTGGTAAAGCTGCAATTTTATTTGCATATACAGCATTGACTGCTGCTTCTGGACCCATTACTGCAATAGAAGCTGTCGGTAATGCTAAGCAGCAATCTGGTTCAAACGCTGGACCTGCCATTGCATATAAGCCAGCTCCATATGCTTTTCGAACGACGATAGAAATTTTCGGTACAGTTGCTTCACTCATTGCAGAGATCATTTTTGCACCGTGACGAATAATTCCAGCGCGTTCTACTTTTGTACCAATCATAAATCCAGGTACATCGGCAAGGAATAATAATGGGATATGATATGCATCACATAAATTAATGAACTTCGCTGCTTTATCAGCTGAATCGTGGAATAAAACGCCGCCCTTCATACGCGGCTGATTTGCAATGATGCCAACGGGCTTACCATCAATGCGTGCTAAGCCTGTAATTAGTTCTTGAGCAAATAATTTTTTTACTTCAAAGAAAGAACCTTCATCAATAACTCTGTTAATGAGATCTTTCATATTGAAAGGAGCATTTTGATTTTCTGGGATGATTTGTTCTAACGTTTTATCGAACTGCTTCGGTTCTTGAGGTGTAGCCGTAGGAGTCTTTTCTAAATAGTTGCTTGGAAAATAAGAGATATATTGTCTAGCTTGCGTAATTGCATCTTCTTCTGTCTTACATAATACATCTCCGCATCCTGATACTGAGCAATGCATACGAGCTCCGCCCATTTCTTCTAAAGTTACCTTCTCACCGATAACCATTTCAGCCATACGAGGAGATCCTAGATACATAGAAGCATTTCCTTCCACCATCATAACAACATCACAAAATGCTGGAATATACGCACCACCAGCTGCAGAAGGTCCAAATAATAAACAAATTTGTGGAACCTTACCAGATAATTTTACTTGGTTATAAAAGATTCTTCCTGCACCGCGGCGCCCAGGGAACATTTCAACTTGATCTGTAATACGTGCCCCAGCAGAGTCAACTAAATAAAATAACGGCACACGTAATTTCTCAGCCGTTTCTTGAATACGTAAAATCTTTTCAACCGTACGTGCCCCCCATGATCCAGCCTTAACTGTTGAATCATTTGCCATTACGCAAGCAGTACGACCATGTATTTTACCAGTTGCAGTTACAACACCGTCAGCTGGTAATCCTGTTTGTTCACAATTTGCGAATAATGCATCTTCCACATATTCGCCATTATCAAATAGAAGAGCTAAACGATCACGAACAAAAAGTTTTCCTTTTGCTTTGTTTTGTTCATGATATTTCGGTGCCCCGCCTTGCTTAATTGTTTCAACTCGTTCTTCAAATGAATTAGATTGTTGTTTTTGGTCTAACATATTTACTCCCCCTTATAAATAGGTTTGCGTTTTTCCTTAAATGCCTGTAATCCTTCTAATCTATCTTCCGTATGGATTACACCCTCATACGCCTGTTTTTCCATTTGTAATCCGGTATGTAAATCTACTTGAATACCATTTGAAATTGCTTCTTTTGCTAATCGAACAGCAATTGGACCATTACTAGCAATTTGATTTGCAATTTCAATTGCTTTCTCTTCTAGTAAATCAGCCGGTACTACGAATTCTACTAAACCATACTCTTTCGCTTCTTGCGCCGAAATACGTCTTCCTGTATAAATTAATTCTTTCGCTCTACCAACTCCAATTAATCTAGGTAAGCGCTGCGTACCACCCGCTCCAGGTATAATTGCAAGAGAAGTTTCAGTGAGACCTAGACTTGCAGTGTCAGAAGCAATTCTAAAATCACAAGCTAAGCTTAATTCAGTACCCCCACCAAGTGCGATTCCATTTATAGCAGCAATTACTGGTTGTGGTAATTGTTCAACCATCTCCATAGTAGAACGAATCATACCAACAGCATGGCGAACTTGTTCTTCATTCATGTTGGCACGCTCTTTTAAATCAGCACCCGCACAAAACGCTTTTTCGCCAGCCCCTGTTAAAATAACAACGCGCGTATTTGATTCTTCGTTTATTTGAGTTAATTTAGTTTGTAATTCTTCTAATAATGCCAAAGATAATGAGTTTGCTTGTCTTTCACGATTTAATGAAATCTTTACAACGTGCGGTGTAACATAGTCAACGGAAATGTTTTGTAATTGTAGCATCTTCTCACCTACTTATCGTTTTATGTTGAAGCGCTCTATACACATGACTCGGTAATTGGATATTTAACTTACTTTGAATAAATTGACTAGCCCTCAATAACTTTTCTTCGTCTATATTTGTTTGGACACCCAGCTTATGGAGCATATGTACTAAGTCATCAGTAGCAACATTACCCGATGCTCCTGGTGCATAAGGACATCCTCCAAGTCCACCACAAGAACTATCAAACGTTGTAATACCATATTCTAAAGACTTAACTACATTTGCTAGTGCCATTCCATACGTATTATGAAAATGCATTGCAAACTGCGAAGCATCATACTTCTTTAATAAATGTTCTAACACTTGCTCTACTTGTAACGGATTCGCTACACCAATCGTGTCACCAAGAGAGATTTCATAAATGCCGTATGAAAATAGTTGATTACATATTTCGTCAACTGCTGTGGCACTTATATCTCCTTCATAAGGACAGCCAAATACAGTAGAAACATAGCCCCTTACCTTTTTACCTTCGAATGTTGCTTGTTTTGTTATATCTTCAATTACAGCTAATGCTTCTTTAATTGATTTATTAATATTACTTTTATTATGAGATTCACTTGCTGATAAAAAAACATTCACCTCATCTACATTTTGCAAAAAAGCTCGTTCCAAACCATTTTGATTCGGAACAAGCGCCGCATATGTAACATTTGGATCCCTTTTTAGCTCAGAAAATACATCACTTGCATCTGCTAATGCAGGAACCCATTTAGGGTGAACGAATGAGGAAACTTCAACGTACGACAATCCCGCTTCTGTAAGTAGTTGAATCCATTTTACTTTATCTTTTGTGCCAACAATCTTTTTTTCATTCTGTAAGCCATCACGCGGCCCGACTTCTTTAATGACAGCAAAATTAGGTAGTTTCAATTCGCTTCCCCCTATATCTCCCTATTCAATTTCTAGTAATACATCTCCTTCATTTACAAAATCGCCTTCTTGTACGTTAATTTTCATAACAGTTCCGGCTTCTTCTGAAACGATTGGAATTTCCATTTTCATAGATTCCAAAATGACGACATCCTGCTCTTCCTCTACTGTGTCTCCTACTCCTACAACAATCTTCCAAACATTTCCTGCCATCGATGCATATACTTTCGTCATCATTTTTTCCCCCTTAGTAATGTTAAATCTTATTTTTTAACAAGTTGTTTCGTTACAAAACCGGTTGTATAAATACCACTTTTGAATACATCATCTTCCAATACTTGCAGTAGCATTGGCGTATTTGTTTTAATACCTTCTACTTTTAATTCTTCTAAAGCATCATGTAATTTCGAAATTGCCTCTTCACGAGTCACACCATGAGCAATAACTTTTGCAATCATTGGATCATAGAAAGGTGTGATCGTTACATTTTTTTCCAAAAAGTGATCGATACGTGCACTTTTTGGTAACGTTAAATCTGTAATTTTCCCAGGTGATGGGAAAAAAGTTTTCGGATCTTCTGCATAAATACGAGCCTCGATGGCATGACCACTACGTTTTACATCATCTTGTGTAAATGATAGCTTCTCACCATATGCGATAAGTAGTTGTTGTTCAACTAGGTCTAACCCAGTAATTTCTTCTGTAACTGGATGTTCTACTTGTAATCTCGTATTCATTTCTAAGAAATAAAAGTTCTTTTGATCATCTACAAGAAACTCAACTGTACCAGCATTTGTATAACCAAGAGCTTTAGCAGCTTGTACAGCAACTTCTCCCATAGCTTTTCGTGTACCTTCATCTAAAAATGGTGAAGGTGCTTCTTCAATTACTTTTTGATTTCGGCGCTGCACTGAACATTCGCGTTCCCATAAATACACTGTATTACCATGTGTATCTGCTAAAAGCTGAATTTCAATATGGTGTGCATCTGCTATATAGCGCTCTAGGTACATTTCTCCATTACCGAAGAAATTTTGTGCTCTTGTTTTGTTACTTTCAAATGCTTTGGTGAGCGTTTGCTCAGTTTCCATCAACTGCATTCCAATGCCTCCGCCGCCCGCGGATGCCTTAAGCATTAATGGATAACCAATTTGTTTTGCAATTTCAATTGCTTCTTCAGCAGTTTCT
The DNA here is from genome assembly GCF_042796455.1 of Bacillus sp. NPDC057893. Classification (NCBI taxonomy): domain Bacteria; kingdom Bacillati; phylum Bacillota; class Bacilli; order Caryophanales; family Bacillaceae; genus Bacillus; species Bacillus sp. NPDC057893. The sequence continues at coordinate 49,521 of NZ_JBHVNG010000005.1, forward strand.
ATATTTGTAGTAATGCCCGGAACTACTGGTACATCTGCTGCTTGCATTGCTATACGTGACTCAATTTTACTTCCCATCTTAGTAATGATTTCTTCTGAAGGACCGATAAATACGATTCCTTCTTCTTTACAGCGAATCGGAAAAGATGGATTCTCTGATAATAATCCATACCCCGGATGGATTGCTTCAGCATTTGTCTTCTTAGCTATTTCAATAATTTTTTCAAGGTTTAAATAGCTTTCTTGGACACGTGGACCGCCTACTAAGTAAGCTTCATTTGCCAATTTTACATGAAGGGCATTTTCATCAGCCTCAGAATAAATAGCAACGGTACGAATGCCAAGCTTTTGACAAGTTTTCATAATGCGAACTGCGATTTCCCCGCGATTAGCAATTAATATTTTTTGAAACATAGTGACTCCTCCTTTTTATCTACATCCTAAATGTCTTGCAATTACGAGACGTTGAATTTCAGAAGTTCCTTCACCAATTTCTAAAAGTTTTGCATCACGAATATATCGTTCAACTTCATATTCACGCATATAGCCATATCCACCATGAATTTGTACTGCATGATTTGCTATACGACTTGCAGCTTCAGATGCAAACAATTTTGCCATAGCCGCTTCTTTACCGAAAGGTTTATCGTTATCTTTTAGCCAAGCTGCCTTATGTACTAAATTACGCGCTAACTCTACTTCAGTCGCCATATCCGCTAATTTAAATTGAATCGCTTGGAAATTAGAAATTGCTTTTCCAAATTGTTGACGTTCTTTCGCATATTGCAATGCACGTTCAAATGCAGATTGTGCAATACCTACTGCTAATGCTGCGATTGAAATACGTCCTCCATCAAGTGTATATAAGAATTGTTTAAATCCTTTATTTACATCACCAAGAATATTTTCTTTCGGTACACGCACACCATCAAGTACGATTTCACAAGTATTAGAAGCGCGAACACCCATCTTATCGTAAGGACTTGAGATCGTTAATCCTTCACTAGTAGTCGGTACGATAAATGCAGAAATACGTTTTTTACCATTGTCTTCAACACCGTTGATAGCGGTTACAATAATTGTATTTGCATACTCTGCGTTTGTAATCCAGCACTTTTCACCACTAATTACATACTCATCGCCATCTAATATCGCTTTCGTTTGTGTGCCCCCTGCATCAGATCCAGCGTTTGGCTCTGTTAATCCGAAAGCACCCAATGTTTTCCCTGACGCCATTGGAACTAAATATTTTTGTTTTTGTTCTTCTGTACCGAAATAATAAATTGGAGACGCACCTAATGAAATTGTTGCAGCATAGCTTAAACCAGTACCACCACAAGCACGACCAATTTCTTCAACTGCTAATGCGTACGATACAGTATCGCCACCTGAACCTCCATACTCTTCCGGGAATGGGATGCCTAATAATCCTAGTTCGCCCATTTTTTGAAATGTTTCATATGGAAATTCCGCAGTTTTGTCATAATATACAGCTTTCGGTGCGATTTCCTTTTCAGCAAAGTCACGTACCATTTCTTTAATCATTTGTTTTTCGCGAGTTAGAGTAAATTCCATTCCGCTACACACCCCTTATCGAATATTGAGTTTCGACAGCGTGCGAGTTTCTACTACAAACATTACTTCTTAAAAGATACAAAAATTAGTTGGACAATTGCTATAATTCTGTCATAACTTAATTTTAAAACAGATTCTGTACCAATGCACAAAAAAATTCCTACATTGTTCTACAACAACATAGGAGTTTTCGTGTCGAATTATGTAAATTATTGTTTAATAATCTCTACCTTTTCCCGAATCAGAAATTTCTACTAACCCTTCAGGGTATGGCTCAAAATATGTTTGTCTTAATAAATACTTTTCATCAAATCGAATGGCCCATGATTTTAAAATTGTAAGCAAACTACTAAGTGGTATTTTCTTTTCTGCATATTTTTGTATCAGTTCTAGAAAATGATCTTTTTCTTGTTTTTTTAGCTTTGTTTTAAAATATCCGAAAATGTGCTCACATACATTTACATTCGATGTATAGCGAGGCGCGCGCATAAATAATTCATATAAAGTCTTCTCATAGTTATCAAATACGACTTCAATTGTTTCATTTTTTTGATTTGCAATAATACGCCCTAATTCTTTTTGTTTCACCTGATTATATGCCATAAATAAATACTTATAATCTGATTGAAACGCTACGAGTTCTTTTATGTTTTTAGTATGTTTAATCATTTTGTAATGCGCGATTGTAAACAATCTTGTAAAGAAATGCTCTCTAATAATAAAATTCGACAATCTACCTTCTTCTTCAATTGGAAGATGCGAAAATTTTTTTATTACTGCTCCGCCAAATAATCCAGTTCCTTTTCCTTTTACTGGACCTTTTTCAAAACCAGAATAGATTTTCACATCACGAGTTCCACAACTTGGCGAACGATTCTTCAAAATAAAACCGTCAACTTCAGGTAATGTTTGTAAAAATGCATTTGAAAATTCATTCATTTTTTCAGTTACATCTTCTCGTATTGACGGCTGTACAAGCCTATTCGCACCATTTTTTTCTACAATACGTATCGTTTCACGAGGAGTCCCTAAACCAATTTCTACTTCAGGACATACAGGTATAAATGTAACAAATGGCTGCAAGTTTCGAATTGTTAAATCTGGAACCATCTCTCCATTATAACGACAGGCATCAAATTCTAAACATTTACTTACAACAATTATCGGTTTAGCAAATTGTCGCATCACATTACCTCCGTGGCGTTAGTCCATACAATATAAATTGAATCGTATTTTCAATTTCCACTTCATCGTCCCATTTCTCTTCCGGCAATAATAAAAACCTCGTTAAGAGCAACCCTAATACAGCTGATAAAGTAAGACGTAATACGGAAGATGGCGGAAGTTCAATAATTTCCCCTTCTTCTTGAAACTTTGCAATCAGCTTTTTAAAATGTACAAGCAGTTCTGTTTCTATTAATTGTTGTATTTCACTTTTTAGTTCCGGCTGAAATGGTACTTCTTGAATTAATATTTTTATCATTGGAAAGTGCTTTTTAGCAAATTCAAATCTATTTTGAATTATTACTCTTAAAAGCACTTCATACGATTCATACTCTGTTTTAAATATTTCTTTTGCAAAGGCTTGTACGAAAAATGGTGCAGCAAACTTTGTTAAGGTCGGCATCACGACTGCAAACAATAAATCTTTTTTCGTTTTATAGTAGCGGAAGATTGTTCCTTCCGCTACACCAGCTCGCTTTGCAATTTCACTCGTTGAAGTTGAGGCGTACCCTTTTTCTCCAAACATATCAACAGCTGCCTCTAATATACGCATTTGACGTTCATTACGTTTATCAGTATTCGTTGCGGCAACTAATTCTTCCATCCAATCCTTCTTCATTTATTGTGCTCCTTTTTATCATCATTATATTTTGCGATGTTTCTTTAATGCAAATACATTTCCTACTGCAAATAATAGTGAAAAAAGTAGTAATACAGTAAGATCTAATGCAATCTCTGTAAACCCTTGATTCCGAATCATTACTTGTCTCATAGCGTCAGCACCATATGTGAGTGGAAATAATTTACCTAACATTTGTAACCATGTATTCATGGATTCCATTGGAAACAACCCAGAAAAGAATACTTGTGGCACGATAACAAGCGGTATAAATTGAATCATTTGAAATTCATTATTTGCGTATGCCGATAAAAATGTGCCTAATGTTAGTGCAGTTAAAGAAAGCATACATGTTATAAGTAGCGTTAGCCATATTGAGCCAGCTACATATAAATCTAAAATATAAACTGAAAAACTTACAATTATAATAGATTGTATAAATGCAAAGATTCCAAACCCAATAATATATCCTACAACTATTTCCCATCTTCTCACTGGTGTGGACAATAATCTCTCTAATGTACCACTTAAACGTTCTCTTACAAAAGATACTCCGGACAATATAAATACAAAGAAAAATGTAAAGAAACCAATTAATACGGGACCAAGCCCATCAAACATCGTAATGTCTTTAGAGCCATGTAAATAATCCACTTCAGGCTTCATCATTGATACATTATTCTTCTCTGTACTCTTTTGCAATACTTGAAGTACCGCGCGGTTTTTTGATGAATCACTGCCTTCTAATAGAAGAATCATTTTTCCATTTTCTAAATGAATTACTGCATCTACCTTTTGCTTTTCTAATTCCGAAATTGCTTTCTCTTTACTATATTCGTAAATTGATGCTTCTTGATTCTTCATAGCCTTTACTATAGGAGCAGGCACATCTACTACAGCAATATGCGGTATATAGTCTTTTTGTGTAAATACTAGCGACAATAACCAAAGTAATAACATTGGTGCCCCAAACATCATTGCTAACGAACGCTTATCTCGAAAAAATTGACGAATGATACGGATAACTACACCATTAACTCTCATGATCCAATCACTCCTTCTAACATAAAGACATCTTCAATTCGCCCGGATGACGTTTGTTTTTTCAATTCCTCCGGTGTGCCAATCGCAACTAAATTCCCTTCTCTAATTAGCCCTAGACGTTCGCAAAACTCAGCTTCATCCATAATGTGCGTCGTTACAATAATAGTAGTGCCTTTCTTTTTAAGATCATAAAACTTCTCCCAAATCGATTTTCGAAGAAGAGGATCTATCCCAACTGTTGGCTCATCTAAAATTAATATTTCTGGCTCATGAAGGAGTGCTATCGCTAATGATAAACGCTTTTTCATTCCACCTGAAAAGTGCTGTACTTGCTTTTTCATATGCTCTGATAATTGTACAAGTTCAAAAACTTCTTCGATTCTCTCTTTCTTACGCTTACCTTTTAACCCATACATCGTTGCAATAAAATCTGCATTTTCATATGCCGATAGTTCTTCATATAATGCATCAGCCTGAGCCATATAACCAATTCTTTTCATTTCATTTAAATTAGGCATGTTTGTATTAAAAACAATTACATCCCCTGTAGTTGACTCATTAATACCTGCAATCATTTTAATGAGTGTTGTTTTCCCTGACCCGGAAGGTCCAACCAATCCAAAAATTTCTGCTTTTTCTATTTGCAACGACAGGTTATGCAAAACTTCTTTTTTTCCAAATTTTTTTGATACATCTCGTAAAATAATTGAAGATTGTTGCACTAAAAATCCCCCTTTTCTTTAAAATGAGTGAGTACTCACTTTTATTTTACTCTTGCGTAATTATATGTCAAACTTCATTGATTAGTATTTATTTTCCATCAACAATATTAAACAATGAAACAGAGTCGACATTAGAATATTTTTTCTTAAAGTCGACTCTGTTTCATTGTAAATTATTCGATTTTTGTTATGTTTTTAAATTTAAATACCTTCTAATTCTAGCAACATCTAATGAATATTCGATAACTATTTGCTGTATTGGTAATATAACCGTTTCCGGATATAAATGTGCATATTGTAACGTTTCTGCATACTTTTCCAACCGTTTTTCTAAATACTTTACAATTTGCTCAGGATGACTTACTAATAAAGACGTACTATAATAATGAATTTGCTCCTCAATCGCCGTATATTCTTCAATTTCAAATTCTTTATGCATCTGTACACCCCTTTATATTTTTAATATTGCTTAATAATAACTATTTTAACTCGACTAATTTTTAAGTTTTTTGATTATTTACACTATAACAAACTCAATAGGTCAAATTTTGTTACTTTATGTAACGTTGAAAAATTTTAACAAAATTGTAATGGAAACTTGTACTGAAGAAAAACTCCCTTTAAATTATTCCCCTGAACAAAAAAGCCGTACAGATTAATTTAACTGCACGACTACAATCTCAGGTCTATTAAAAACTCTTTGCGGAATGATACTATTGCCTAATCCTCTACTAACTATCATAGACGTATTTTGTTGTTCATATAAACCCGCTGTATATTTGGGCTGTATTCCTTGATTAGGAGCAACTAATCCCCCGATAAAAGGTAACCGAACTTGTCCCCCATGTGCATGACCCGATGAAACTAAATCTACTTTCTCCTCAGCATACTCTTCTAGAAATTCAGTCCTATGGGATAATAATACATTATACCTATCTGGCTGCGTTTCAATTTTTGCTTTTACAATTGCATCTTTTACAATACTTCCTTCATCAATATCTCCAGTATTAAATTCCGGATCATCAATTCCTAACAAGTTTATTTCGTGTCCTCCCTTTTGTATTATTACATGCTCATTTCTTAAAACCGTAACATGGTGTTTCTTTAATTCTTTTTCTAAACTGTTATATTTTCCCGACCACTTTTCATGATTTCCTGTCACAAAATATATAGGATACTCTTTTACAAGTTCTCGTATTACTTGCATACTAATTTCTGCATCGTACGATTTACTATCTATTAAATCACCAGTAATAACAATGATGTCAGGATTCGAATTTTTCACTTTTTTGATTAATACGTCCTGATTATCACCAAATTTTTTATTATGTAAATCTGAAATTTGTAGTATTTTATATCCTTTAAAAGAAGAGGGAATTTTACTAGAGGTTATTTTAACCTCAGTTATACTTATTAAATTGTTTTGTAAATATAAAAAGATACTAATGCCTACTAATATACCAATAATTAATATGATTCTTTTAGTCTTCTTGTTCATATTTCCTCCTAAAATCTTGATCAGTACTGCAATTCACAATAAATATTACGTGCCCTTCGCATTCAGAATAACTGAAATTTTTTAATTGATTTGTAGTATTTGTTATAGTTTTATACGCCACTAATAAAATTTTTCAATCTCATTCGTATTAGCTCATTCGCTATAAAGTGGAGCTTTGATATCCTAGTTGTCGTGCATGAGTGTATGATGTCATACTCATTTTTTAGTGAATTTATAGCGAATCACTGGAAGCTCTTCATCATATTATTATTTATCTTACTTAGTTTGATAACGATATAACGATAATTCCTATAGTTTTTTATAAAAAATTGTGTACTTTTCTTGAATTATATACGACATTTGCTTGCAAATATATTATTACCACTCCGATTTTAATTTGTTTAAAACGTACATAGAGAGAATTGAAACACTAAATTGCCTTATGAAAAGGTATTACTGTACTATTTGTTAGAAAATTGAAAAAACATGTGTAGATAGATATCATTGTAAATGAATATATAATTAATTTTGATTTTCTGACATAATTCTTAACCTAGTTTTTGCGTGCATTATGAAATAAAATATTGCCCCATGTCAGTCTTTAAAAAATTATATATCATAACTTTAAGGGAGGAAGAAAACTATGAAGATGAAAAGAAAAATCATGATGACGACAGCACTTGCAGCTACATTAGCTACAGGTGCACTACCGACTACATCGGTGTTTGCTGCAGAAAAAGAGGCTCCTATCCAACAAAAAGAGGCACAAATGAGTATTCAACCATTCGCACAAAATAATTTGGAAACAGCGGTTAACGCTGCCTTAAATGGTCCAGAAGTTAAAAAAATTAAAGTATTTGAGCATGAATTTAATGTAAAACCAATTGAAGTAGTAAATTTAGGTGGCGGTAAAACATATGTTAAGGGACAAATTTCTCATCATTTAAGTTTTCGTCCAGATGATCAATTTTATTATGAGTTTACAGTGCAAGATGGAAGGGTAATAGATAAGCCTGTATTTAATATTGATAGAGGTGGTTGGACACCATTTGCTGCTCCACTTTTATCAATTCTTGCTGCGTATAATGGGATTCCAGTTAATCCAAATGATTTAAATGCACTTGGTCAGCAGATTGGGAAAGTTATAGATGGCAGCTGGGAACATGCAGCCCAATCTATCGCAACTGTAGTTAGTTTAAGTTTTAATGAATAGAATTTTTAAATTTTTATTAGCATTGTAGAGATCCACTTTTCCTAAGTAGCCTTGTTATAAGAAATTCTGAAACAGCTATTAATAGATTTTTACCATTCAGTCACATTATCTTGATTTGTTAACCAGCTTATCATTCATTATATGTCACAAAATAGAAGTCTTTTTTAAGGCTTCTGTTTTGTTTGTATACAGTACAGCGGAAAATTTGTTTTTTACCTATCTATGCTTCAATTCTTTAAGAATCCGTTTGACTATTAAATACAATTTATTACAACAAACTATTAAAATCTCAAATAACTTCCTACCCTATTTTGCTTTTTTCAAACACAAAAATTCATTACTTTAAGAATGAAAACAATAGATGTAGTAAAAAATCATCTTGTTTTATTATATCTATTGTTTAAAAGTCAGGAGAGATAAAATGAACAAAATAAAAATGAGGAATTTTTTTAAAATTAGTATCCTTACTTGTTTCACACTAGCAAGTTTAAGTACACCATCTACTATTTTTGCTGATAGTCATCCAGGTTATTCCTATGAATCCAATATAGGCTATCAAAACCCAGCATGGATGTCGAAAGTAGCAGATTCAACAAAATTGAGTGAAATATCTATTCCAGGGACTCACGGTACAATGGCTTTACATGGAGCAAGTTTTCTTGATGAAAATTTGACAAGAAATCAAACTATGAGTCTACCACAACAATTAAATTCCGGAATTCGATATGTAGATATGCGTGTTAAACGTGTAAAAGATTCTTTTGCAATGTACCATGGGATTGTAAATCAAAAAGCAATGTTTGAAGATGTATTAAAAGAGGCAATTCAATTTTTAAAAGATCATCCTACAGAAACAATTTTAATGCGCTTAAAAGAAGAAACTACTCCTGAAAGTGGCTCACTATCATTCGAGGAAATACTTAATAAATACAAAGACCTTAATTCTTCCTATTTTTGGGATCCGAGTTCTGTACCAACTTCAAAAAGAAATAATCCTACTCTAGGAGACATCCGAGGGAAAATTGTCATCTTACAAAACTTTACAGCCTCTCAGCAATATGGTATTAATTACGATAGCTTAAATATACAAGATACATTTGAAATTGAAAACGGACCAGACGGAATGTATGAAAAATGGAATGCGGTGAAAACCCACCTTCAAAATGCAAATAATAATTTTAACAATGATAAAATCTATCTTAACCATTTTAGTGGCACAGGTGGTGCTGCTGCATTATTAAATAATGTTTATCCTTGGTTTGTTGCAAGTGGTAAAGAGAGCAGAAATACTGATAGTAACCCCAAGATGATTCAAAAAGCTACAACTAATGCGTGGGAAGATTTCCCTCGTGATATAAATGGTCAAGTATTTTATGGTGGAATGAATACACTTGGAACTGAGTTCTTACAACAAGGTGGAATGAAACATACTGGTATCATTGCAGCTGATTTTCCTGGACCAGGTTTAATTGATAGTATCATTAAATTAAATGGTATACATTCGAATGAAAAAGAAATATTAATTTCGCAGATTTCATCCGAATCTAGTCCTTTATCCGGACAAAAAAACCGATCCAGTCAAAACTTTAAAATTGATAGTTTACCTGTAGGTACCAAGGAATTAAAATGGATTATTGAGCCTTCAGAAAAAGATCATCCTTCTACTATTTCTTTCAATGTAATGATTGATGTTTCCCTAGGTACAGATTCTATTCGTTGGAAAAATATTTCACATGGATCTAGGACTGAAGCTTACACGAATACTAAATATTATATTGCAAGTCCCATTGGTGCGACTAGCAAATTTACAGTGAAAATATACGCTATTACAAATTAGAAAATAAAAAATCCCAATGGAATTCCTTTTTGATGGAATACCATTGGGATTCTTTAATGATTTCATTTCGTATGTATTGGGATGGAGATTAAAAATTGCACCCCTGTTCCGGTATTGCACATAGAATAAGTGATAACTACCCTTTTCCACTTATCATTTATTTAAAACTGGCTTCCAAAGCGATAGTGCAAAAATCCAATTTGGATCGCCGTTCCCTTGATAACTTTGAACCGCTTCATACACTTTTCCCTCATGTACTACTTTATCACCTTTATTGTATGCTTTTCTTGCATCCCATTTTTCATAAGTAGAGTCCTCTAGCTTTGTTGTTACAGCTAAAACATTACTTCTACTAGATTCATTTCCAGCTAAGTCAACCGCCGTCACTACATACTTATACGATGTATTAGCCTTCAAATCTTTATCCATAAAGGATGTATTATCAGCTGCCCCAATTTTATTCATAACCCCAGCGCTTTCTCTATATACAATATAATGGTCAACACCTACATTATCTTCAGACGGACTCCACATCAAATCAACAGTTGTCGCTGTTGTACCCATACTATGTAATCCTTTTGGTTGAGTCGGAGCCTCTTTATCTGGAATTTCATTTGTTGTCTTAGCCTTTAGTTTTTCACTTTCTTTTGATATGTTTCCAGCAGCGTCTAATGCCTTTATTGTATAGGTATATTCCGTATTTGCTTTTAGTTTTTTATCAGTAAAAGTTGTACCTGGTACCGTATTAATCACTTCTCCATTACGTAACACTTGATATTCTTTTACGCCTACATTATCAGTTGAAGCCTTCCATGTTAGTTCGATACCATTGGCAGTGACTTTAGATGCATTTAATCCTATTGGCTGACTCGGTGCTACTGTATCAGGAATTTCATTATTTACTAGATTTACATCAATTACGTTATAAAACGCATTTGATGTATCCGCTATATCCCATACAGCTAAAATAACATGATAACCATTGCGATCAGTTGGTACATTAATTATATGTGTTAAATTATTTGATGCTGCCGAACCGTCATGTTTCACAGTTCCAATTGGTTCTAATTCAGCACGTGTTAATGGTTTATTAGGATCCCATCCCTTTTTGGTAATGTAATAATGCCATTTACTTGTAGAATGTGCCGCTGTGTATTTCCATGTAAATGTATTTTCTCCCCCCTTAATTGTGTTTTTGAACCAGCGATTTGATGTTTGTTGGTCAAGAATTCCTCCAAACAATCCTCCTGCCGAAGCGATTTCCCCATCAATCGGGCCACCTTCTGGGAATCCTTTAGATGCTTCTAGGCTTTGAGGTTCATACATTACATTACCACAATTTAAATTTAATGCTCCATAATTCTGACTACATAAAGCAGCACGACTACTTGGCTTTTCAACAAACCCATGTGCATATGCACTTTGAGGAATCATTGTAATTGCCGTCACTCCTGCAGCTAAAACACAAGCGCCAATTCCTTTTTTACTTTTTCTTAATCTTTCTAATTTAGATGTTAATTTCAAATTCATTCTTATCCCCCCAATATATTGTTTACGCTAATATAATAGCAATATAGGGATAAACGAACAAATCACCTACTAATATATTAATAGTTCAATAACATAAACACATTTAGTTTATTTATTAACCTGATATGAGGCTAAATTAAGCAAATTAATTCTATTTTGTAATATTATGTAGTAAAGAGTTTATAAAAAAACAATAAAGATTCACAAAGAATCCAAATATCGATTACGAAATTATTTACAACCACATCCCACACGATAACTACATTATTAAGCAGGTTTCATGATTTATAAGCGTATTTGTTGTTTTTCGACAAGCTCATAAAGCATTATTTATTACATTCTCTCACCACCTGACAAAATCAGATCAAAAACATATCTCTGCATATTATCAATTAGTTTAACCGCATCTGGATTTTTATCGTTGCTCAGCGACCAATTAATTGACACCATTGCGTTTGCTGTATACAGCTGAGCTACAAAGTCAATCGGCATGCTTACTTCAGCATGGTGTTCTTCTAAATAGGAATAGCAAGCATTATATAAAATGGATTCTAATTCTAAGCGTAAATCCGATGAGGGAACACGTACATGGAGTAAAGTTGCAACCTCTGTTTTTCGCGCTGAGACCTTATCGGTTATCATATTGATAACTTGAGCCACATTTCCATTCTCTATCGATGCGAAACGCAATTCAATTTCTTCCTTGAACCAGCAGACATAATATTGCACTATTTTTTCCAAAAGATCATATTTATCTGCAAAATGGCTGTAAAATGTGGACTTGCTCACCAAAGCGTGTATGCAAATATCTTTAGTTGTAATTCGACCAAATTCTTTTTCGTTCAAGAGGGTAATAAGTGTATTAGAAATATTTTTCTTCGTTTTATAAACGCGAACATCCTCTCCCATTATTAATCAATCTCCTTCCCAAAGTTGCTTATCGAACCGTTTATATCCTTATGGTTCGATTTCGTACTTCTTATCCTTTCCTGCTTGTTGTTTCTTTAATATACTTCGCTTATCCTTACCTTGTAGTCAAATATAAGGAGGGATTTTATGTTTAAACAGTATGTAAACAACGAACAGTTCAATTTGCAAATCAACCGTTTTTTCAACGATTTCTATCAAGACGATGAGCGGGCAAATCAGGATTTACAAGCCATCATCCCAAGACTTACAGACACGGACAGCTGGTATAACACCTGGATAGAATATGCAGTGATGCGGGAGCACCATAAAGACTTTGATCTAGCTTCGGTTTATTATCAAGCTGCCGAGTTTTATATGGAGCCATCCGATCAAAAAAAAGAAAAAGTGTACCAAAAATACCGTGAAACCTTTTATAAGAGCTTTCATGACTTTGAGTATGAAACCTATCAAATTCCTTATGAAGATTCCTATCTTCCTGCGATCAAATTCATGAATCCAGACGCATGTAATACACTACTTTTCTTTGGAGGCTACGATTCCTACATGGAGGAAATGATGAAGATGCTAAACTACCTCCAAGGAATCAATTATAATATTATAGTGTTTGATGGACCTGGACAAGGAACAGCACTGAAAACCGGCTTGAAATTTATCCACAACTGGGAGAAGCCCGTTTCCACAGTCATTGACTATTTCAAACTTGACCGTGTTAGTATTCTCGGAGCTTCTTGGGGCGGCTACTTGGCAATGCGTGCCGCCGCTTTTGAAAAACGAATCGACAAAGTCATCGCCTTTAATATTTTTTATAGTGGCCTTGATGCACTTAAAATGCGCATGCCGGATAATATTTGGAATAAATTGACCACACTTCTGGCTACTAATGAAGCTGACAAAATTAATACCATGTTTAAACAAATGATGGCCACCAGCATCGACCTGAACTGGAAAATTAAAAAGGGTATGGAAAATACAGGTGAAAAGACGCCATTCAACTTACTTAAAAATTTTGAAAAGCATACGATGGCAGGAATCGGTCAGTTCATAAATCAAGAAGTATTGCTCCTGGCTGGTGAAGACGATCAGTACGTTCCAATTAGCCGATTATCGCAAATCGAAATGGAGCTATGTAATGCAGCCTCCATCACTTCTGTAGTTTTCACTAAGGAAACTGGCGGTGAGCAACATTGTCAGGCCGGTCATCGTCACTTAGCTTTTGATGAAATTAAAAGATTTTTGCGACATAAATTATATTGAGAAATATGAAGCGTTTTAGCACTTTCAAAATTTTTCTTTTACTAGCACATTAGAACATGGTGACACTCTTGTCCTTCTTATAGTGTTCATGGTGACTATCGTGACACTCCTCAAAAAGACTGATATTTTTATCATAAAAGAAATCCCCCACGTATTTGTGGGGGATTATTCTGCGTTTACTTATAATGATATGTGTGAAGTTTTGTTTATTTACAAACCTAAAATTCCAACAATCTGACTCGCCTTTAGATTAGTAATATAATAGTACATCTCCAAGCCTTTTCTTTCAGCCTTTAGCACCTTACCTCTCATTTTCGATAAATGTTGAGAAACAGTGGATTGTGGGATTTTTAAAAGCTCCGTCAATTGTGTAACATTACATTTTTTATACTGAATTAACTCGTTTATAATTTGCAATCGGACTGGATGTGCCATAATTTTTAACATGTCTACATCCTCTTCAGTTATTACACTCTTTTTCATTTCACTTTTACACATTGTCATAAGAAATTCTCCTTTATTATCCGTGCATTTCCACACGTCTTTTAGTTAGAAGTATATTCTAACTTTATTACGGTTTAATATATTTATATTTAGATATATTGAATTTTATATTTTTAATACTATAATTCCAAAAACATCTTACAAAAATATTGTACAATCCCAATATGTGTTTCGTATGAACTTAATATATATTTTACATGAATTTTATATAGTAAATCTCACTTCACTATGGAGACACTGTTGGAACTTTACTTCAATAACTCTGTAGTAAACTTATAAACAACTAAAAGAGGACACACCTATGGCATATGTATGCATAGGTGTGTCCTTTTGCAAGATGAATTTTAGAGTATTAACTTTCTTTCATCCTATCGTATAAGATAACTATTTAAATTTTAATATATATATTATAGAATAGGAACACTCGCTAAATTTATGTATGAAAGGATTTTTAGAAATGGACTTATTGCAAATAAAGAAAATGGAAAATTTAATTTGGACGATTAAACATAGTAGTGACCTCTCAAAAAGATTTTACATGATAAAATTCTTTGATAGAGAAAATACAATTAAGCCCATTGAAATGTTAGAATTTGGAAATAGAAATATAGATAAATTTGAATGGGTATTTATTAATATATTTCCAAGGGTAGTAACAACTTATGTCCCTTCAACTGGAAGGAAACCTGATGAATCACTAATAGATACAACTAGAGAAAACAGTAAAGAATTACTTATCTTACAAGGAATACGAACCTACACCAAGTTTTGGTCATGTTAACCCCCACCCTTCTATAGCAGCAAATATAATTTTGCATAAAATGCGGGTTTTTGAGTTAAGGTGAATTCTATATGTAAATTCTTCTGAGAGTTTCATTCACATTGTATTGTTCATTATTTCAAGAACAAGGAGTTTTTTATAATATACGATATATCAATTTTTAAAATGTATGCTTATATTTATTTCTTTAGGCATTTTATTTTCTTAAGAGCATCCACGCAAATACATGCTCTTAAGAAAATAAAAGTAGTACGCAAAAGATTGAATGAATATTAAATAAAACAATTTGGATCTGGAACTTACCTTACACTTTGTTTTATGTACATAAAAGAAGAGTAGAATATCCTTTTTTATTTTTATATTTGCCTACTAACACTTCAAACAATCTAGGGCGTTAAGTAGTGAATAGTTCAATTTAAGGGAATTATTTTAGTCTCTACTAATTTAGCAGAAAATTCAGTGTCACCTTTAACCTTTCTAAATTCTAGATGATTAAATCCTTGATTAGCGCCTCATCGGTTGAATCAAAAAGGGTATGCACTTTAATACACCTAGTCCAACAAACGTAAATATTGCTCCTACCAAATCAAACAAAAAAATTTGAGTAGCCCCCTATTTATTGCACTAATTATAACTAGAGCTAGCCCTTTCCTTTTCTTTAAATTCCTACTTTAACTAAACCATACGGATGTTAAGTGATCTGAGTTCGTTTTATAATGGGGAAATTTTTCACCTTTTCTAAACAACTTATTATATTATTTTTATCTAATAAGACACAGAAACAAATTAAAAAACCTTAGTTCTCCTGAGAAAATCTCTTGAGGAAAAACGTTTTTAGGGTGAAACGTTTTTCAGGGTACTTTTATACTGACTCTTTTCCTTAAAATGTTTCTGTACCTAATATTTAAATTAACTTATGTCAAAACATTTCGCAATACAAGTGCTAAATGCTACATGGATACATAGAAAATGACACTTTTTATAAGCATACTCCATCAAATACTTATATTAAATATAGAAAAGTCACCTTACTATTATTAAATTTGCTAAATTAAATAATGAAAATGGAGAATACTAACTTTATAATTGTCACAATTTAATTTGTATATCTACTCTTTTATTACTCGTAAAAATCAATTGATAATTCCTTCAATATTAATTTATGAAATGCAGAGATCATCTAAAGCAACAATTTTCTTAAATTAGATTGTTTTTCTATCTAATTTATTTTGTCGAAAAAAGTCGATATTTTCATATTTTTTTCATTTAATTATTGTACATTTGCACATTTAATGTTAGGATTATGCCTATTCAAATTAGATCCTATTGATTCCTCTTTAAGATTTCTTTATTTTATTTGTGAAAATTAGTTAATTTCTAGTAAATTCCCAGCGATAATACAGCAAACTACACTAATAATAATTCTAAAATTATATTTTTATCTCGTAAATTCATAAAAAGGAATTAAAGTCAAACTATATTTTCTATCTGTGTATATTCATTCTTTATTCAAACATGATTAATTATAAGTTCTAACTCGTTAATCAAATTTAAATAACAATTTTGATTCTAAAATAAGTTCAAAATCAAAATAAATATATTGTTATTTCAAAATAATGTTGTAAACTAACTTTAGAATGGAAAGATTTATGTAACAGCATGTTAAGGGGTTACAGGGGGAATAAAAATGAGAAATTTTTTCGATGACAAGTATAAAAATATTGAATTAAAAAGGAGACTATTAAATATAATCAGTGAAATTAGTGAATTAAAAGGAAAATTAGCTGCTTATCAGGAACAAAATCCTGATATATTTACTAGCTTAGAAAAAACCATACCACTTCATTACATAAAAAACTTTACTACTACCTATGAAGATATAAAAGTCCCAAATAAAAGATTAAAAGAACTTATTTTAGATGATATAGTACCTCAAAATATCTCGGAAGATGCTATCTTTTGTTTTTATCAAACACTTACTTTTGTACATAAGAATTCCTGTGATTTATTAATCAATCCAGAGACTATACAGGAATTACATTTTCAATTAATACATTACATTACCTCTGACAGTGCCAAATGGCGCGAAAAACCGTTTACTATTCCAGGTATTCCTGAAAACGGAATGCACTTAAATAGTTACCGCATTCTTCCACATGAGCTTATTCCACAAGTAATGGAACAATTATGTGATCAATATAACTCATTAAATTCTAGTAAGGGCCATCATTCACTTTTATTAATAGCTCGTTTTATATTTAATTTTTATTGCATAGTCCCTTTTAATCAGGGTAACGGCAGATTGGCACTTATGTTAATGCAATTGCTATTAATTAAGAGTGGAAATACATTTGTAAAATATGTATGTTTGGATAAATACATTAAGAAAAATGAATCTGAATATTACAATTCGATTTATAAATCTTCGGTAAATTGGTACTGCGAGGAACATAATAGTAGCTTTTGGTTAAAAACGTTTTTAACTATTATATTAGAGGCGTACAAAGATCTTCATAATACAGTTCTAGATTCTATATGTAAGCATACTAAAGTGGAGAGAATTCAGGATTTTATACTTAAACAAAAACAACCCTTTACTAAGGAGTGTATTCGTAACACATATCCAGACATAGCAGAGAGTACAATCAGTAAGGCTTTAAATTCCTTGCAATTGTTTGGCCATATTAAACTAGTGACAAAAGGAAGAAATGCTAGTTGGATTAAAGTTTAACTATACTTGTAAAACACTTACAGTTCAAAAAAGAAAATTATACCTTTATCATTTAAATTCATGCCTTTGGACTCTTATTCATTGAATTTCACTTTAATATATTAAGCTATTATTACTAATTTAGTTATTTCTAATTCCTACAAAATATTTTATAGGAATATTTGTCGAAAAAAGTCGCATTTTAAAATTTTTTCTTTATTTCCTGGTTGTAAACGCTTCATTTTCGTGTTACCATCTTAATCAAACAATAGATGGTAATAAAAATGAAAATATTTCTTTCCCTTAGAAACATATAAACGTACGGTCATATCAAGAAAATAAGGCCAAAGAAATATTTGATACCTATCCAAATAACCAATAGGAATTTTGCCGCATTAACTTTCTGTTATTTCAGAATAAAACTTCACATTTTGTCCCTAAACAAAATTTGTTAGCGTGCAAAATTCAAATACACTAAAACACCCAAATAAATGAAATGTCCTTTTTTATTGAGCATTGAGGTATGAAAAAATAATTCTTCCTACAAAATTCAGCTGAGTAACATAAAGACATCTAAATTACTACCTTTATCGCCATCTATTGTTGACAACATATTTACCAACTATTAAAAAGAACCTATCAAGGGTTCTTTTTTATTATACTCATTCAAATTTCACTTCTATCTTGATACTTAGATTTCTACACAAAATACATCTACTTTTTTGCTCTCAATTATTGAATTTATAATATAGTACTTCAATTTTAGTTATTCTTGATCTCAATCCGTTTAAATTAGTGAATAAAATTCAAACATATAAAAATAATAACTACAACTAATCGTTATATATTAAAGAGGTGTCAATTTTGTCCTTAAATGAAAAGACTCTAGAAACAAAGACAGATAAAACCATTGAAAAAATCCAAACAAGTAACTTAAAAGAACTTAAAAATACTTTAGATAACATCTTTAATATTAGTGCAGATTTGATTGAACATCCTTTGCAATTAAAAACAAACACGAATATTTTACTATATTATTTTGAAGGCCTTACAGATGGTGTTGCATTAAAAGGAAATGTTGTTACACCATTATTACAAGAAGTAAATGAAGACAATCAAATATTTAATTCTAATATTATTGCTACTCATACAAAAATAGTATATACATGGGATGAAATTAAAGTAGGATTACTTGAGGGTCAATGTGTACTGTTTATGGAAGGAGAAAAACGGTCCCTTCTAATAAATACAAAAGGTTGGGCAGAGAGAGCAATTCAAGAGCCAATTTCAGAAGTTACTATTAAAGGATCCCATGATGGATTTATTGAGAATGCCACAAAAAATATAGGCCTAATTCGTCGATATATTCCTTCTACAGAGTTGAAAATCAAAAAGCTGACGATTGGAGAACGAGCCACTTCTTTAGTCTATTTGATTTACTTAGGTGATGTAGCAAACGCAGATGTGGTCCAAGAAATAGAAACTAGAATCTGTAAAATTAAAACGGATGCGGTATTGAGCATTGGAGAACTATCTAATTTTACAAAGGATCAAAATTGGACTCCTTTTCCACAAGCTTATTTAAGCGAACGCCCAGATGCCATTTCTAATCATATACTTGATGGAAAAGTAGCAGTGCTGATGGATAGGTCCCCAGGCGCAATGATTGTTCCAATGAATTTAATTGGATTTTTTCAGACCCCAGATGATTATAATATTCATTGGCTCATTGCATCATTTTTTCGCTTATTACGATTTACAGGATTTATTATAGCTATTTTTTTACCCGCAATTTATATTGCTATCGTCTCTTTTCATTTTGAAGTCATTCCTTTAGATTTATACACTTCTATTGCAACGTCAAGAGTCAAAGTCCCTTTCTCCCCCTTACTGGAAGCTTTTATAATGGAAATCACACTGGAAATGCTACGTGAAGCTGGTATTCGCTTACCACAACCAATTGGACAAACAATTGGAATTGTTGGAGGGATTGTAATTGGGCAAGCGGCTGTTCAAGCTGGTCTTGTGAGTAACGTTATGGTTATTATCGTATCTATTACCGCCATTGCATCATTTATTGTTTCTAATTATGACTTATCAAGCTCTATACGCCTTATTCGTTTTCCAATGATGTTATTGGCATACTTTTATGGGATTGTAGGTATTGTTAGTGGATTAATGCTTTTATTTGCTCATTTTGTTTCACTAACTTCGTATGGTTCACCATACGGATTGCCAATAGCACCATTTCGTCTCCAAGAGTTAAAAGATTCTTTTGTAAGATTTCCTATTTCTATGATTACCACCCGCTCGAGTACAGGACAGCCGAAACAAAAAAAGAAAAAATAAGGTGGTTCGCATGGGGAATCTTAGATTTCAAAACATAACTTTATTTGAATTTATTGTTTTCATCCATTCACTGCAACTTGCATCAGGTATGTTAATTATGCCAAGCCCACTTGCTACTACCGCTGGTACAGATGGCTGGATTTCTATCATTCTGGGATGGATGATTACTTCTATAATTGGCGTATTTATTGTATTAATGTTACAAAAAAATCCTAGCAAAAATTTCTCACAGATTTTAAAAGCATACTTTGGTAAATGGCTAGGAACATTTTTTCTTCTTTTATATGCCTTTTATCTATTTTTTGCTGGTTTTAATACTTTATTAAAGGCAACTGATATTGTAAAAGTGTGGATATTCCCTTCCACTCCTGCTTATCAAATCGCCATATTATTACTATTGCCTTTTATTATTTTAGCTCTGAGTGGGTTAAGGGCTCTTACTAGTTATTCTATGCTTGTTTTCTTCTTCACTACTTGGATGCCACTATTTCTTCTTTTTTCATTAAAGAGTAACTACAATCCTTTACACCTACTACCTATTTTTAAAGATGGCTTATCCCCTATTGTAAAGGCAACAAAAGAAACCATTACTCCTTATGCAGGCTTAGAAATTGCATATTTTATTTATCCGTTCTTACAAAAAAAACAAAAAGCCATAAAAGGAATACTAATAGCGAATACTGGAACCATGTTTTTCTATCTATATGTGACTATTCTTTCTTATATATACTTTAGTCCGGAGGGGATAAAAGACGTAATTTGGCCAGTATTTCATTTGTTAAAAGGGGTTCGTTTTTCATTCATAGAACGATTAGAAATTATATATATCGCTTACTATTTGATTGTATTTTCCACTACAATATATCCGTATTTATTTTTCAGTTTTGAATCTGTGACCATTTTATTTCAAAAAAATGCTCGCAATTGGGCGCTCGTTAGTTTTATGTTTTTAATAGTCGGCTTATTTATTTTTCTAAACCCCGACGTGGATCAATATTTGTTTATATATTCTCTTATGGATATCTTAAATATTATTTTCTTTATTCTATTACCAATCTTTTTTTTCGCTTACAGCATTCTTTTCACTTGGTTAACTAGGAGGAAACAACTTTGATTCGAAAATGGATATGGATTGTAACTTGTTGTGTATGTTTAATCGGTTGTAGTCAAAGAATCCCTCTTGAACAGGTTTCATTAATCCTGTTAATCGCCTTGGATAGAACTTCTAATGGAGACATAAAAGTGGGCACAAGCATACCACTCTTTCATCATAAACAGCAAAGAAGTACTATAGAGCAATGGGCGCGGGCATCCACTGTATATAATGGATTCAGTAAAATAGATACGAAGTTAACGGGCTATATGACAGCCTCAAAAGCTGAAATCATTTTAATTGGGAAAAAATTGGCCCAAGAAGCAAATTGGATGCAGGAGCTTGATTCTTCTTACCGTGATCCTTACGCTACCATTAATGCTAAAGTAGTACTTGTTGATGGACCTGTAGAAGAAATTTTCACAATTAATAAGCCCGATAAACCATCACTACCATCTTACATAAGTAGTGTAATCGAATCCTCCATTCAAAATAATCAATCCGTTTCTTCCACGATTCAACAATTAATGAGAGAAAAAAATGAAGAAGGAATGACACAAGCTGTTCCAGTTATTAAAAAAACAAAGAATGAAATCGACACGGTAGGAATTGCACTTTTAGATCGACAAGGAAAATTTATAACTCGTATCCCTAAAAAAGATGTTAAATTCTTCAATCTTATAAATAAGCCCAAAAATAAAGGCCGGATGATACTACACCTTGTGCTTCCTCCTAAAAAATCCAACAAAAAACCAAACACTTCTATCTTGGTACAGAATGCGACAAGGAAGGTAGATGTTAATTTTCAAAACGGAAAGTTTGTATTTAATCTCGATATAAATGCAAATGTAGCTTTAATAGAAAAAACCAATGCGAATTTAATTAAGGGACATTATGATAATAAAAAAAACATAAATAATTTAAAGAGTGCTATTCAAAAAGAAATTAATAAGAAGTTACAAGATATTTTGGATGAAATACAGCAGAATAAAATTGATCCAATCGGATTATCCCTATATGCTAGAGCTTTTCAATATAAAGAGTGGAAAAAACTAAAAGGAAATTGGTTGCAAGCGTTAGCAGAGGCTAAAATAAATGTAAAGACACACGTCAAAATAAAAGATACTGGGACCATTAGAAATTAGACTAGCCTATTCTTGTATTTGATAGCATTTCTCAGTAAAATTTTCCCTCCTCAATAATTATTATGTAAAAGATGCTAACTCAAAGAAAAATTTTTAAGTTAAATACAAAGCAATAGATTTTTCTTTTTTATCTAACAGTTCTTTTAAAATGACAACAATTTAACTGCAGTAATCCAGTATAAGTTTCTAATTTAAGGAACCGGAGAACTTATAATTCTGGTGCAGTAGACGTGCCAAATTTCATTCCAATAGCAACTCCAAGATAAAACATCAAAGACGAAATTCCCAAGTTAAGGAATTTCGGTTTTTTGAGTTCGTACGAATGTCTTAGTCTTAGTTCTATGTACTTTGATATATAGGCCCAAATCAACAAATTTCCGCATCATTTTATCGTATAATGAGAGACCTTAATAAATATTTTTTTATTTATATATCCCATACGGGCATCAATTGCCTTTTATTATTTATACTCTTTAGATTATTTCAAATGATTCTATTGCCTTCTTGTTTAACCCTTTTGATATATTTCAAATTTCTTGTTTTTCCTGTATTGATAATTAATTATTATCAGATATAATGTTGTACCCATACTAAGTTACAAAAAATAATAATCTATTATTAAAGAATCAGAAAAAACTACCCTTATACCTTCCAGTTATACCTCTTATTGCGTACCAGACTCCCCTCTATATGTGATGGATTCTTTTATCTTTTTCAATAATCAAATTTTTATTAAATATTTAACTTGTTTATTACTCTTAATGAATATTATTTCTTTTTATTAATTTCAGCTTTATATTGTACGATTATTTAACGTTATTCGATAAAATACGTAAATTTTACAAATACCCTAGTTCTCATTGTTTTCATCGTGTGAAAACTATTTATCCCCCCTTAGTCAAAGGTGCTTCTCCCTATGTATACTTGATTTTTCATTCTTGCATTTTTTATTCATTCATGTATTATATGATGAAAGAAACTTTACAAGAAGAAAACTATTATCAATGAGGTCTATCATATGGAAACAGAAAATAATGTTACAATTGGTTCTTTCGTACAATTTCCCTATCGTAATAACTCCTCCTTACAATTAACAGGTTATGTAGTGAATATCCTACAAAACACGATTGTAGTTGATATTGCAGAGATTGCCGAAACACATGCTATAGACGAAACTAGACAAGTCGTAAAACATGGTTGTTATCATAAAATGGAGTAAACTTATAATATATAAAAAGATCCTAGTACCCACTAGGATCTTTTTATATAACGTTGGTCAGATTACCACGCTTAAGGGTACCGCATGGTGGAAAATATCCTGTGAAACAATTACTTGTATAGACTTTTTCATTACAATTATATGCATAAATAAAAAAGTGAATAAATAAAAGACAAGCTGTTGGTAGCCTTCCGTCTGATATGTAACTACTGCTGTTAAGTGGTAGTTTACAAAAAAGTTATTTTCTTTTTGAACCACCTTTATTACGATTGGCTGACGCGAGGTACCCTCTTACGTTTATTATAACTATTAAAACATAACTTTTACTTGATTCATTTTCAGCCAAACCAATTTCACGTTGTATTAGCCATTAATTCCTTATCCATAAAGGATGTGTAGTATTTAGTAAAACTTGTTTTTTGACCAAATTTTTTAGTTTTAAAGCCATCGATTAAACTTCCTGATGTATATTCTCTTTATAATCTGAGTAACTAGAGCATACATTGTCAAAATTCCCAATAACCACAGAAAATAATAAAATGGAAGTGGAGTTAAGCCAATTTGAGTACTTAAACTGGTAAATGGAAGGAAAATCCCTATAATCATAACTAAGCCTGTAAGCATCAAAACTGGCCTAGCAGCCGTACTTTGTAGGAAAGGAATATGTTGAGTACGAATCATATGCACAATTAATAATTGTGTTAATAACCCTACTACGAACCAACCTGTTTGAAATAAGGATTGCATTTCAGGAATATTTGCACCAAATACATTCCACATTACGATAAAAATGATTATATCAAAAACACTACTTACCGGCCCAATAAAAATAATAAAACGAAATAAATCTTTTGTATCCCAACTTCTTGGTTTTACTAAAAATTCATTGTCTACTTTATCCCATGGAATTGAAAGTTGGGATAGATTATATAGTAAGTTTTGACATAATATTTGAATTGGTAGCATTGGAAGAAAAGGAAGAAATGCACTAGCAATTAATAAACTTAATACATTTCCAAAATTTGAACTTGCTGTCATCTTAATATACTTCAGTATATTTCCAAACGTTGTCCGACCTTCCACTATAGCATCTTCTAAAACATGTAAGTCCTTTTCTATAAGTATAATATCTGAACTCTCTTTAACAATATCATCTGCTGTATGGATAGATACACCAACGTCAGACTGTTTTAAAGCAAACACATCGTTAATTCCATCTCCCATAAACCCAACTGTATGACCATTCATTTGAAGTGCCTTAATAATACGGAATTTTTGACTAGGATTTAATTTTGCGAACACACTTGTTTTACTTGCAAGTTTTCCTAATGCCTTATCAGGAAGACTATCAATTTCATAACCCAGTACTGGTTCTCCTATATACAAGCCCATTTTCCTACATACATTTCTTGTCACGGACTCATTATCACCAGTTAAAATTTTCACTTGTACTCCTTTCTTTTGTAGAGTATGAAGTGCAGCGATAGCCGATTGTTTGGGTGGATTTAAAAAACCTACATATCCAACAAGTATCATATCTGATTCATCATCAATAGAGTAACTATCCACTTTATCACTCTTTAGCTGCTTATATGCAACTGCGACCACTCGCATCCCTTGTTCCTGCCAGAGTTCAATTAAGTGTTTATTTTTACGTTGGATTTCATCTGTAATAGAAATTATCTTATTCTTTTCTTTTATATAACTACAAATTGATGCAACTTCTTTAACAGCACCTTTACATAGAATTATTCGTTCGTTAGCATTGTTTTCTAAAACAACTGAAACTCGTCTTCGATCAAAATCAAATGGGCATTCATCTATTTTTGAGTATTGAGATATATCATATTTACTACTATCTCTTACATAACGTATAACTGATAAATCAATTTCATTTTTATATGCTGTATGAAAGTAACCATTTATATATGCTAATTTCAAAACTTCATCCGACTTTTCTCCATTTGTATCTGTATGGCGTACCAGGTCCATTTTATCTTCTGTCAACGTGCCTGTTTTATCGGTACAGAGAATATCCATAGCCCCAAGATTATGAATAGAAGGTAGTTGTTTTACAAGTACCTTCTTTTTACTCATATTAATAGAACCTTTAGCTAAATTAGCGGTTACAATCATTGGAAGCATCTCTGGAGTAAGTCCAATTGCTACAGCTATAGCGAATAAAAATGCCTCATACCAGTTCCCATTCATAACCCCATGTATCATCATGACAATAGGTGTCATGATGATCATAAATTTAATTAATAGCCAGCTAACTTTGCTTACCCCTTTATCGAATCTGGAATCAGATTTCTTGTTCAGTTTAAACTGATTCTTTGCTATTGAACTAAAATAAGTATCTGTTCCAGTACCTACAACTATTGCTTTTGCGGTACCACTTATAATATGAGTTCCCATAAAACAGAGATTTTCTAATTCAATTAAATTTTGGATTTTTCTAATTTTACGTTTTTTGTACATATAGAAATACTGATTTGATTTTTCAATGGGTAATGCTTCCCCTGTTAGTGACGATTGATTTACAAGTAAATTTTCCGATGAGATAATTCGTACATCTGCAGGTATAATATTCCCTGCAGATAATTCTATAATATCCCCTGGTACAAGATTCTCAAGAGCAACTTGTACCTTTCCACTTTCTTCTAATACTGCCCTCTTATTTTCCTTATATGAACCATTTCCTCCCCTGAAAACGGTTACCTTTTCATATACAAGATTTTTTAATTTTTCTATAGACTTCTGAGAACGAAGTTCTTGTATGAACCGAATTAACGCACTTATAGCCACCATAATCCCTACAATAATAGTACCCTTTATATCATTAGTAAGAAAAGATAACATCCCTAATATTATTAGAAGAGAAATAAACGGACTTCTAAAAGAATTAAATAATGTCATATACCATTTTACTCTTTTTTGATAAACTACTTTATTTTTCCCATATACTTCAAGTCGCTTAGTTGCTTCTTCCTGAGAAAGTCCATGAGACGTTGTTTTAAAAAAAGATAACGTCGACTCAACATCACTTTTTGCAATTTCACTTAGCATTTTATAATTTTTGCTTAGTACTTCCTGATTATAAAAAGATTTTTTTTTATTAGATCGCAACAACTTTACCTCCTATCCATTAAATAAAATCCCTCTGTTTTTTAAAATATAATTTTAAAACCACATTTTTATAATCACCCTGAATTTTCAATCAGATTTAGAAGTGCAATAGCACTTAAATAGTATTATTCTCACCATAAAAAGTAATTTTTATTTATAAGTTTCCTCATTATTAGCAGCAAAATTTTTGAATATAATTTGGTCTATCGCTAGTATAGTAGTGTAGATGCTTTATTTATTATTTTTGAAGTTAGTTTTAACTATATAATGGATTATGAAGGCCCACAAAAGTCCTAAAACAGCTCCTATTAATACATCTAGCGGATAATGTACTCCTACCCAGACCCTTGAAAAAGCAATTAAAAAAGCTAACAATAAAAATACTTTCCCTAAACGTTTTTCATATAAGCATAAAGTTATAGCTATTGCGAAGGCACTTGTAGCATGATCACTAGGAAAAGAGGCATTAGCGGTATGCTCGACAAGTTGGTTTATATTCAAATGAGAAACAAATGGTCGTTCTCTATAAAAAAACAATCCAATAATTCTATTAAATACAAAAGCAAAACAACATGCTATAATAGCTTGAATTACACAGGTTCTATTTTTATATTTTTTGTTTAACCAAAGAATCATAAATAATAATATGAACATATACTGAGCATATTCAGCAAAAAAAATCATTAAATAATCGATGTATATATTTTCTTTCACATGCTCATTTATATACCGAAATCCATTATAATCAAGATTGTTTATTAAATTTAACATTTCTCCTCCATAAGCAAATATATTATCTGTTTATTTTATTGAAAATTGAGATATTTATTAGTATTCCCATTGCCATTAAATTAGCCATTAAAGAACTTCCACCAAAGCTAATAAATGGAAGGGGGGTGCCTGTAAGGGGGAAAATTCCCGTAACACCTCCTAAATTAACAATAGATTGAAGACCTATCATACTCCCGATTCCTATTGATATAAGACTTCCAAATTGACTTTTACACTCTTGAGCAACCTTAAAAGAGCGAATTACTATAGTTAATAAACCAGTTAAAATGATTAGTACCCCTATAATTCCAAGCTCCTCAGATACAATTGACATAATAAAATCAGTATGAGGCTCAGGTAAAAAACCTTCCTTTTGAACACTATTTCCAAACCCACGTCCACTAACTCCACCAGATCCTATGGCAATAAATGAATTTACAAGTTGGTAACCATCCCCTTTTGCATCAAGAAATGGATTGAACACCGTTGTAATACGCGCCATTTGAACATCAGATAAACCATATTTAACTATAAAGTATAAAGTCGGTACCCAAACAATAGAAGTAACCGTTATCCATTTCATTAAAATAGTAATGTTTATTCCAGAACATATAAACATACTAGCCCCTATTCCTAAAATTAATAATGCAGAACCTAAATTGGGTTGTTTGTATATCAAAAAGAACGTAAACATTAAAAACAAAATAACTTTACCACTGCCTTGCCAATATGATTTTTGCACCTCTTGACGTTTTGAAAAAAAACCTGCTAGTACAATAATCACACCCAGTTTAATAAATTCTGCAGGCTGTATTCCAAATATCCAAGATTGTGCATTATTAACAACTTTTCCTTTCCATAAAACTAAAAATAGTAATACAATACTTACCATTACAATACACACGGAAACGATGCGTTTTTTCCATATATGAAAAGGTAGTCCAATACAAATTATTAATCCTATTACTCCTAAAAAAAGTTTATTTAATTGAGAGCGAAAAAAGAAATCACTACTATAGCCATAATTTTTAACTGCAACAATTGAGCTGGCACTATACATCATCAAAGTCCCAAATACAATTGTAATGATAAGCGAAAACACCAACGGATAATCCAGTAACTTGAATACTTTTTTCATTTCTATTCTCTCTTTCTCTATACTTCCAACAAGTTTGTCTACAAACTTTGCAGGAACGAGCTTAGGTATAAGAAATTTAATATAAATTTCTTATAAGCCTAGTAACATTTTTGCAATGGTAAAGTACAGAATTAACCCCGTTCCATCGACTAATGTCGTAATGAACGGACCTGAGATAACAGCTGGATCCAGCTTTAACTTATTTAAAATCAAGGGTAATACAGATGAAACAATAGACGACCAAATAACAATGAACAATCCAGTAATAGCTACAACTTGTGCGACTTCTGTACCTACGCCTAAAGTGTACGCACGAATTAATGCCGCCACGGCTAATGTAAGCCCTAGTAAAATGCCTACTAATGCTTCTTTTTTCATAACACGAAATATATCTTTAAATTTCACCTCATTTAGAGCTACAGCTCGAACCAATGTAGTTACGACCTGTGTACCTGTATTTCCACCAGTTCCAATTAACAATGGAATAAAGAAAGCCAATGCAACTACATGAGTCAAAGTTTCTTCATAATGTCGAAGTACAGAACCAGTATATGCTTCTGCTACAAACAGAAGTAATAACCAACCTATACGTTTACGGTATATTTGCCAAATAGAGGTTTCGAAATATGGCTTATCTAATGGGGTGCTCCCTCCTAATTTTTGAATATCTTCAGTTGCTTCTTCTTCGAAAACATCCATTGCATCATCGAAGGTTATGATACCTATCATCCGATTATCGATCGTTGTTACAGGTATAGCGGATAAATCATAATCCATTAGCTTTTGTACAGCTTCCTGTTGGTCTAGGTCCACTGAAACTGAAATAACATCCAATGCCATTATTGATGATAAAGTCTTATCATCTGAAGCTAGCAATAATTCACGAATAGAAACAATTCCATTAAGCTGACCACGCGAATCAAGAACATAAATATACGAAATTGATTCTACCCCTGCTCCAATTTTTCTAATATGGGACAGCGTATCTTTCACTTTCCAATTTTCCCTGGCAGCAATATAGTCAATTGTCATCAAACTGCCCGCTGTTCCAGATTGAAAAACCAGCAGACTTCTAATTCTTTGTTGAGATTCTTCAGACAAAAGTTGTATCAGTTTTTCAGCCTGAAGTGGATGAATTGAAAGAATTACATCAACAAGGTCATCAATAGATTGCCTAGCTAATAGCCCTTCTCCTTTATCCACAGGCAAGTTGGTGCAAATATTATATTGCTCCTCTGGAGTAAGGTAACTAAGAATTTTCGCACTTTTTTCAGCAGGAAAACATTTCATTAAAGATATCTGATCTTTATGATGAAAATCTTTCATTTCCATTGCAATATCATAGGATTGAGTTTTTATAAGTTCTCCTACTAAGTGGATGTCTTTTGTCGTTAATAATTGTTGTAAACATTTTTTCATCGTAATTCCTCCTTAAGGACAGTGGTACTTGTTATCATTTTCCCACTTTTGGGAAAACAAATTTCTTAATAAATATGGGATCAATATCATCAATCATTAGTTTTCCCCCCTTTTATAAGAGATTTATTACAAATAAAATTTCGCATATAAAAAACCTCCCCTAGTGATTCAACTAGAGGAGGCTGATTTTAAAAAAGACATAGCTAAATAAAGCTCATTCCCCCTAGTTGAGTTTTGGCACTATACAACGTAAAGGATGAATCATTCATCACTTAGCTATCTTAAGAAGAGCCTTAATCCGACAATTCCTGTTCTACCCATTGGCATCTTTCGATATTTTTGGGCAATAGCCTGTGTTTGTATAGGAGCCTCACCTAACAGGTTATAAATATTTAAAATTTTTTGCTTGTTTCGTGTTAAAGCATATCCACTATTTTTGAACTTGTCAAGTAATAATAAAACTTATTTCTCCACCTTTTGATATCAAAACATTCCCAAATCATAGATATAAACATCTGTATAATAATTTATATTTATACAACGAATTTTACAATTTATACACTAAATTTTCAAAATTATAAACTATAAAATTAATTTTTTTTTTATTATTACACGTGTCTTGACGCTTTATTATTGAAGATTGATGTAAAAATAAAAAATTTAAAACCAAAGACGTCTGATAGATAACAAAAATTTCAACTTGATTCTCTCTCATTTTCAATATAACCTGTATCTTGTACAAAGGGATAAATTTCAAACACATTATTTTCACAGTAGATAAACACACAACATGTAATTTGCTTATTTCTGCAAATAATATATGTCTCTGTTAGGTGAGGCTCCTGTATAGAGAAACGCTGCTACCCAAAAATGTCGAGAGACGCCAATGGGTCAACAGGAACGGTCGAATTAAGGCCCTTCTTAATGTAGCTGGTTTTAAACCTATGCTGTACAGTGCTAAAACTCAATGAGGGGGACTTTTATGATAAAACGACTTGTTTAGCTTTTTCTTAGCAAGGTTTGTTTGTCTCGAAAAAGGCCTTTACTCATATGAGCAAAGGCCTTTTTAATGTGAATATAGTACAAAAAGAAAGGGTGAATCTGCATGAAAAAAAATTGGATCTATCACAATAAAATAAAAGTTATTTTGGGTACGTTATTTTTTATTTCCCTATTGGGAGGAACATATATATACTCTCAATTTTATAACTTTAGTGATAAAACATATCGTGAACTCGAAAGAGGACGCAAATCTATGAAAAGAGAACATAAAATATCCCCTTTAAAAGATAATATTTCCATCTTAATCATGGGAGAGGATAATAGTGAAACAAGAGAAGGAGAATATGGAAAAAACGCAAGGTCAGATGCATTAATGGTTGCTACGATTAATAAAGAAACGGCAGCAATAAATTTGTTAAGTATTCCACGTGATACTCGAGTCTATATACCAATAAAAGCAAAAGAAGATAAAATTGCACATGCACATGCATTTGGTGGTATAGATAGTACAATAGATACCGTTGAAAAGTTTTTGGATATTCCCGTTGATTATTATATTAAATTTAATTTTGATTCATTCTTAAGTCTTATTGATACGATTGGAGGAATTGATGTAGATGTTCCCGTCACATTTACAGAACAGGACAGCCAAGACCAAGCTGATGCTATTCATTTGGAAAAAGGATATCAGCACCTAAATGGCGAACAGGCCTTAGCCTTGACTAGGACACGCCATATTGATAATGATTTTATGCGTGGACAACGGCAGTTATTAGTTATAGAGGCGATTGGAAATAAAATATTAACCATGAACTCATTAAGCAAGTTTAATAGTATATTAGATACAGTTAGTCCACATATGTCTACCAATTTATCCACAACAGATATGTTCTCTATTGCTAAAACTATGATGGACCACTCACCTAACATTAACAAAAGGCAGATTAAATGTAATGATAAATATATAGATGGTATATACTATGCACAACCTGATAAAGAAAGTGTTCAACAGATTTCGAAAGATTTAAAACAAGAATTACAAAAAAAATAAGAATTTTTTAATATATTTTATTTCAGACAAGATTTATAAATATAAAAATGATATATAGATTTTCTTATATAAATCTCTCGCAATATTTGAAATTTAATTATAAAAAAGTAGAAAGTATTCTTGCTAACAAGAATGCTTTCTGTTTTACACGAGTCTTTTAGTAACTATTTATTTTTAGTAAAAAGGATATAACTAGGGGCATAATATACCCATTGTTCATCACCAATACTTAACCATCCATTTTGTTCCTTGTATACAGAATATGATTCATTTTTACTTAGTTTACGAATTACTTCATAAGTCGTCCCAGGTCCCTTGCGCGGATTTACTCCAGAACCAGTTATGGTAACAACACCTATTGTATTATTGTTTAATACATGTAGCATTCTATTCAGAAAGGCAGCGACTTCTCCGCGAGCGGCTGTACCTTTGGGCATAAATTATAAATTCATTTTTTTCATTTCCTTTTACAATCCCTAGTCCATAAACGCGTTGTACAGCTTGTTTATCATACACTAAGTTCTGATCACTAAAAGGCAAGTCTACTAGCTTTCCAATAATATTTTTATATTGTAACGATCGATCAATCATAATGACCACTTCGTCACGCTTAATTGTGTCATTTGGAGCAAAAATATTATCTCCTCTACCACTAATGATTCCAGCTGCTGCTGCACGATTAATCCCATCTATAAATAAAATTTTTGATCTCTTTTAATTACTATCTAATTTCAATTTACCACTATCTTTATTAAGAAATGAGGAAAAATAAATGAATAAAGAAGTTTTTCATAATATACAATATGTTTATCTTCAAAATGTATGCTTGTACTTATTTCTTTAGATATTTTACATTTGAATCTTAATTATAATCCACGCATGTGAATTCTCTAAAGAAAAAAACCTAAAAAGAGAATTAATCTTCCAAATTTCACATAGGGAATCATTTGTTTTCTAAAAAACATCCAAGAATCTTTATCAACTCATTTTAGAATATTTAAACAATAATTTTATATACAAACTCTGCATAAATTATTCATTTTCTTTTATATAAGACATACCTTTTTACTTCTGATAAATTCTTAAACATTGGATTATTATACACAATCCAAAAAACATGTAGTATTTTGTAGAATTTTGTCTATCAATATGTATGTACACCCTTTTGTAGTGGATATAGACTGTGAGGTGTAAGGAGATACCTTACACAATAATGCAAAGGAGATTATAGAATGAGCAGATTAACAAAATTCTCAAAGTTAGCATTTGCAACATTAATTGCAGGAAGTAGTTTAAGCGTCTTTGTTTCTTCACACAGTGTACAAGCTGACACCTTAGATCATAATTACCAAGACACTGTAAAATTCATACCATCTTCTAATGCTAGACAAACATTGGAACAAAAAAACACTATTGTTCCTGAATCAAAAGTTATTAAAAACCATTATGTAAAGTACTCTAAAGCACATTTCCAATCTAAAGAAAGTATACCAAAAGAAATTTATTACTCTTCAGAAGGCTTTAAGGGCTATATACAATCAACTACCGTTTGGGATATGGGAGATCATTTCGCAACGATATATTCCGGAACCGTTATTCGATGTTAGATTTTTAATGCAACATCTCCAAATGGTTATAAAAATCACTAGATCACTGCAAATACTGTAACATCTATTACACAAAAAAATAAACCACAAAATCATTCAATTTCATGGTTTATCTATTACAAAGATAATGCTAAACGAATACTCTAACATTACCTTCCCCAAAGTTAATTATAGAGTATTTTCAAAAAAAAGACACTCTTGTAGTGTCTTTTTTATAGTATTTAAATTTACTCCCATCTTACTTCGTTTCTGAATTTAGTAAATATGTAGAGCCCTTTCATTCAGACTTCAAAATTGAATATTGATATTCATCAATCCACTGTCCTTTTAACATATAATTTTGCAATAAATGACCTTCTCGCCTCATACCCACACGTTCTAGTACAGAAATAGACTTGTTATTTCGGACATCCGAGAAAGCAATCACTTTATGCTTTCCTAACGAATGAAATATATAATGCAATAAAGCATAAATAGCCTCAGTTGCATAGCCATTTCCCTGATATTCTGGGGAAAGAGTAAATCCAATTTCAACGATACGAGGTTCACTCAAAAGCGTGTGAAGTGCACAATCTCCAATCATTTTATTATTTTCAGCCAAAGCAATTGCGAACTGGAACCAAGTACCTGGTTGATTAGGATTATTATTAATTTGTTCATTTACAAAAGTTTCTGCTTCATGATATTGATAATTATCCCATGACTGAAATTTAGCTACTTCCGGATTAGAGCGATAAAAATGAAAGTATTTAGTGTCATCAATACTCAACCTTCTCAAAATAAGACGATCTGTTTTCCCAAAAACTTGATCATATTTCTCCATAACCTTCTCCTCTCTTCACTACATTAACTGTGAGCTGGATTTCGTTACTTCATAGAGTTTTTAGTTTTATCTTTATAATACATAGGCGTATATTGTTTGCATACATAAAAGAAAGTCTTTATCCCTCTTTATTTTATATTTTGAAAAGAATTCAGCTTCCCCACACCTTATTTTTTTCGGCTATTCATTTGTTTCAATGTAATAATTTTGCATTTCGTATATGCAATAGACAATTATCACTAAACTCCAACTGACACCATAGTAATCATGTGTGTAGAACTCATATCCTGCCTTAATTCCTTTTTCTATTACAACCAACGTAAATCCTAAAGCCATCCAAGTATTAATTTTCATTTTAATAAAAGTTATAGCTATCACGATTAAAAACAAAATATTTGTAAGGCAGTTTATCATTAGCCCATATTTTTGAATGTATATTGCCATTATACAAGCAACGATATTAGTCGCAATGCCAAAAGCAACTACCGCTCCCCAAATCCTGTCCGAAAGTCCCACTCCTGAGTCAGTCCCTTCCTTAATAAACATCCTTTTCTTTATTTCGTTCCTACACTCTCTATTCAAGATATGCTTTATTAACCTTGTTTGATGAATATCTATTTATCTTTTCATATAGAGCAAACAGAATTTTTACTCATAATTTTTTATTTATTAGGCAAACTATGTCTAAGCCGTTTGAACTAGCGGCTTCACTCTTCTGGTAATGGGAAAGCAATTTATTGTAATTGACTAACTCATTCAATTCATTGGCACCGGCAGGCAACCAAAATTGTTGTCTGCCATTTTCATGTATACTTTTTCTGATTTCATTTCAAACTATATAGAAATAGCGTGCTGTACTGATTTTAAACAGAATAGAAATTGATTTTTGAAAAGGCAGAAAGGGTAGGATTCTGTCTACTTTTTGTATAAGACTTTTTCTTTTCACATATACTATTTTTGAACCTGTTTACCAATACGTGTCCTATTGGTGTCTTGAATTCCTCCTCAATTTCTTTATTTTTTGGATTTTACAAATCTGAAGACAAGAATTTCAAGCATATTTTCTGGTTATTCGTAGTTTTTATCCAGAATAAATTCCTCGTGTGAGCTGTATACAAAAAAGAAAAGACACCAAAAAGGTGTCTTTTCTTTTTAAATCTAATCGGATTTCAGTAGTATATTTGTTCTCTTAAAAACCTTCTATCTTGTTCTTAAAGTTGTCAAATTTCATATGTAATTCCAAAAAAAACTTATGCTATTATGTAGCTAATAAACTATGTGTTCCCTTCCCCCTGTTTCCGGCCCTGTAAATTTTACAGGGTCTTTGATTATTTGACAGTTTATCAGCGTTAATAAATTCGAATTTTCATTTTAAATTGTTTAAATGTTAATTAGGTTTTGAACCAATATATTAATATTTAGCTCCTGATTCTTTACTCCTTTTAGATGAAGTGGACTCTCATTTACATGCTAAAAAAAGCGTTTTAACTAATAACAACCCTAAGACAGTCTTATATTGAGCCTTGGGGTTATTATTTAAATTGTTATGAACATCATAGGAGAACATTCTTCTCCTGCACTTGATAGAATAAATTGTCCCTAAAATAATAATTGTTGCATTTATACTTCTAATAGGAATACAAAAAAGCGATTCTTTTCACATTAAAAAGAATCGCTATCCAAGTTCTTATTTTCAATTACATTAAATAAAGAATTGAGAAATTATCACCTAAGAGCCTTAACTATCACTTCAGTTGCCTCTGCAATTAGTTGATTATCATAGGTAGCCTCTTTCTCATCTTTACTGGATAAAATTGCGATGATAATGGGTGCTCTATTTGGCGGCCAAACGACAGCAATATCATTGCGTGTCCCATAACTTCCAGCTCCTGATTTATCTCCAACTACCCAGTCAGTTGGTACGCCTGCGCGAATAAGTTTGTCTCCTGTAGCATTTCCTTTCATCCACTCTGTAAGAATGTTACGTTTATGAGCTGGAAGTGCATTTCCGACCGTAAAAGCTTTAAGATTCGTAGCAATTGCTTTTGCTGTACTAGTGTCACGAATGTCTCCTGGAGTAGCTTCGTTTAACTCTGGCTCAAAGCGATCAGCCATAGTAACCCGATCACCCATCTGTCTAAGTGCTTTTTCATATCCTTTAGGTCCGCCTATTTTATTAAATAAAATGTTCCCGGCAGTATTATCACTGGAACGAACAGCCGCCTCTGCAATTTCCCCAAGTTTCATGCCTGTATCTACATGTTTCTCTGTAATGGGTGAATATTCAACTAAGTCGTCTTTCGTATAAGTGATAACTTCATTTAATTTATCAATTGAGTTTTGCTGTAGCAATACCCCTGCCGCTAAGGCCTTATAGGTTGATGCAAAGGCAAACCTCTCATTAGGTCGATATGCAATTGTTCGATTTGTACCAGTATCAATAGCATACACACCTAATCGAGCATCAAATTTTTTCTCAAGTTGAGAGAATTCTTTATACGTCGCATGATTTTTATGTTTAACTGGTCCGGTCTTTTCTTTCGCTTCAACTTGCAATG
This sequence comes from Bacillus sp. NPDC057893, assembly GCF_042796455.1. NCBI lineage: Bacteria > Bacillati > Bacillota > Bacilli > Caryophanales > Bacillaceae > Bacillus > Bacillus sp. NPDC057893. The sequence goes on from NZ_JBHVNG010000005.1 coordinate 86,265, forward strand.
CCCCTCCTGTAAAAGCTTCTAGGCTTGTAAGACTTAAACCTAATATACCAACGCATATACCTATTTTTAGCATCCTTTTGTTTTTCAAAATCATCATTCCTTTCAAATTTTCAATACTAAAAACAAGTTGTAAATTCAATACACTGTATCTGAACACCTGTTTTTATACGTACAAATAATAGACCATCTAAGAAACAAGTTTGTTCCATAAATTTAAAACCTTTTTAACTAGTAGCCAAGATATTAACAAAGGTAAGAGATAGCAACTATGATAGCTGCTATCTCTTATTTCAAATCTTCCTTTTTCTTTAACTTATAAAGGCTTTTATATAAACAGGGTCTCTTCCCCTGAGAAAAATGCACAAATTTTACTAATTTTGATTCGAACTATCTGTACTAGCAGCTTCACCATGCATACGTTGCTGTTTTAAATCAAAGTATGCATCTAAAACTTCCTTTCCAATTATAGAATTAATTCCATTTTTATCATCATGAAGCCATGGGACTACTACAGAAAATGCTACTTCTGGATTATCATATGGAGCATATCCAACTAATGTTAAGTTGTAACATTCCATACGTTCTCCTTTTGCATTTCTACCAATTGGATCATCTCCACCATATACAGTTTGAGCTGTCCCTGTCTTTCCTGCTGGTTTGTATGGAGCATTCTTGAAATACTTCACGCCAGTTCCATCACCTTCTTGGAATACCCATCTAAAGCCTTCTTTTATCCGATCAATATGTTCTTTCTTCATATCAACTCGATTTAATACGACAGGCTCTATAGAGCGTATAACTTTGCCAACTTCCTCTTCTTTTATTGATTGTTCTCCTATTTCCTGTACAATTTGGGGTTGCATTCTATATCCACCGTTAGCAATAGTTGAAATATATTGTGCCAATTGCAATGGCGTATAAGTATCATACTGACCGATAGAAAAATCTAGTAAAAACCCAGGTTGACTATCTACTTTTCTAGTTTGCCCAATTATTTCATTCGGTAAATCAATACCTGTTGGTACCCCTAAACCAAATTGTTTAAAATAATAACGCATCTTATCAAATGCTTCTTGTTTAATATCTAATGAACCATTCGGTACGTAATTAACTCCCGCAATTTTTAAAGCTGTCTGGAACATATATACATTCGAAGATACTTGTAAAGCTCGTAAATCATTAATATTACCAAATCCGGATACATTCCATGATTTCTTGGCTTGTGTACCTTTAAATTTCATCGGTGCATCATAAAATTGATCTCCTGGCTGTATTGCCCCTGTCTCATATCCAGTTAATAACGTTGCGCCTTTTACAGCTGACCCTAGCTCATAAGAAGTTGTCATGTTACCTAATGCCAAATCCTCAATCTCTATTTTTCCTTCTTTTTCTACAATCTTTTTGCCTGCCATAGATAAAATCTGTCCGTTATTTGGATTTGTCATGACGACAAACGCTCGGTCCAACAGTGGCTCTGAACTCTTAAAAGCTCTCAAATTTTTCTCTATACTTTCCTCCACTTTCTTTTGTAATTCCATATCAATCGTTAATGTTAAACTATTACCACTTTTTCCTTTAGAGATGATTTCTGTATTTATAATGTTTCCTGATTTGTCAGTAACGTTTTTCACTTCTTCTTTCGTACCGTGTAATGCATCTTCATATCGTTGTTCAATATAACTTTTCCCTACACGATCATTACGGTTATATCCACGTACCAAATAAGAATCTAAGTTTTCTTTCGGTAATCCTTCTTCACTGCTTGTAATATTACCTAACACTGAACGAAATAAATTACCATTTACATAATTACGTTCCCAATCAACTGTTGCATCTACTCCTGGAAACTCCGCAAGGTTTTCACTTATGCGCGCATATTCTTGATCTGTCACATCTTTTTTAATAATTTGTGGTGTTAGTTGATAACCTGAACTCATTTTACTTTTAATAGCTAAAACCTTTAAATCTTGTGCTGTTAATTCTGCCAATTCTACTTCTGTAACGCGACTTCGTCTTAAGTCTTGAATTTTTTTGTCTAGTTCTTTTCCCTCTATTCCCTTTTCTTTAAACTTTCCTATATCTTTTTTAGTAATCTTTGATTCCGCACGTTTCGTATTCAATTGCATCCAGAAATCTTTTTTATCGATATCGGTTAACTTATTTATATCTTGTTCGGGCATTTCAAGTACTTTCGCCAATTCTTTTGCTGTTTTTAAAATATCTTCACTCTTAATCCCCTTCACCCTTGTATACGTAATTGTGCGAAGAGATTTATTATTAACGACCGTTTTCCCTTCTCGATCTAGAATTTGTCCACGTGGAACCGGTATACTAGTTGTTTCATTTTGACTGTTTTCCACTTGGTTCTTATAAGCCTCTCCTTCAACAATTTGTACCTTTCCTAGCTGCATAATAATAGCTGAGAATAGTAGAAATATGCAAAGGAACATTATATTTAATCGAATAGATATATATGTCTGCTGCTTCTTTTCTTTTTGTTTTTTCATAAATCCTCCATATAATTCTTCCGGAACTCCTCACTAATACTTAGTAAACAAATATAATAAATACGTTCCCTATATATTAGAAACCACCATTCAGTTATAAATAGTGTCTTATCTTTTTTTCTAAATCCTTGTAAGCGTCCATTCCTTTTCGTTTAGCCGCGTAATTGATAAATCTCCTTTCCTGTTTTTCTCTCTAATTCTTTTATCACTTGCATTAGAAATGCTAAACTGTATAATGACTCATATTAAACTTACACATAGACTTGCTAGTAACTTTTCATACTAATTATTCCTTTCTTCATGCTGTAATACTTAATAGACAACCTAAGTAATAAAGTTGTTCCACATTTACAAAAAAAATAATTAACTATAAGATGAAATAGGCTACATAAGGGAGGGTTATATGTTACATACAAAAAGATGGAGATTACTTGCGGTTCTTTCTATTGTAGGTTTGATTTTACTAATTTTATTAAAAATCAACTTCATTTCAATTACTATCGCAACTTCTTCAGCTGAAAGAGGAAAAATTTTTGATCAAAATGGTGTAATACTAGCTACAAATAAAAAAGTTAAGTCTCTATATTGCACTTCTAATGATGAAAAGCTATCGAATCAAGATACATCAAACACATTAGCTTTTTTCAATCAATTTTCAAACGAGTTTCAACATGACATTTCTGCAGAGGACATAAAATTACAATTACAACAATCTTGTAAAAAGCAGACTATGAATGATATACCGTTTTACTCTGACATAAATGAGAGTGAACTTACATTCATAAACAAGAACAAACCCAATAATGTAATAATCAAAGATGAATTGATTCGATATTATCCTAAACACGAAATTGGTTCACAGCTAATTGGGTATGTAGAAAATGACCTTAATTCTAAGTATGGACCTGTTGGAAAAAGTGGGATTGAGCTTCAATATGAAAATGATTTAAAAGGAAAACCCGGAAAAACTCTGATTTTTAAAATGAATAATAAAAAGTTCTTATGGAACATTCAAAAAGTACAAAAAGGAAAAGATGTCCGGCTAGCTTTAGACTCTAAATTGCAGCAAAAAACAGAGGAAGCATTAAGATCTCAAATTAAGAAAATACCTGATGCTAATGCTGGTTATGTTGTAGTAACCGATGTAAAAACTGGCGCAATTTTAACTATGGCCAACTCGGCAGTTTTTAATCCAAATATATTACATACACATGTATCATCTAAAAATGAAAACATTAAATCACTTTCGCAAAATAAAGCAATTCAAAAATTAAAGTATGGTGAATCTTATGTAAATATGGCCTCTACTATAAAGCCACTTACTATTTTAATTGGATTAAACGAAAAGCTTTTTCAACCTGAAGATACTTATTTAGATAAGGGTAGTTTTCAGTATGATAATCAAAATAACATTACGAATGCACCTGGAACGCCAACAGGTGAGATTACACCGAGGCAGGCTATCATTAATTCATCTAACACATTTATGACAGCAAAAGTAGCTCTGCCCTTATTCAACCAAAATAATGGGAATATAGAAAAAGTGGCACATATATGGACAGATTATTTAATGCAATTCGGCCTTCGTTCTAAAACTGGGATTGATTTACCCTTTGAAGAAGACGGACAATATGAATTCCATCCATCTAATAAGTTTGAAAATGGAATCTCCGCTTTATTAAATGCCTCTTGGGGAGGAAATGAAGTGCATACTCCTCTTCAACTCGCTCAATATGCAGCAACTTTGGCAAGTAAAGGTGATAAATATAAACCTCAAATTGTAAGTGCTATTATTGGTCAGGACGGTAAGGAAACAAAAAAGTTTAAGCCAATTTTAGAAAGTTCAAATCGTTATCCTATGAAATTTTGGAGCGTCGTGCAAGGTGGAATGAGTCAAAATATAGAGGAGATTAAAAACTTGCCCTTTCATGTGGCAGGTAAAACGGGTATTACAGGTTTTCCGAATGAGCAAGAAAGAATGATAAATCATTCTCTTTTCATTGCATATGCTCCTACCGAAGATCCACAAATTGCTATTTCTGTCGTTATTCCTGGTAGTAATTCAGAAAAAAACATCGCTGCTCTCGTTACATCAGAAATTTTAGAGTCCTGGAATACGCTTCAAAAAGAAAATAAAAACAAAGAGGAAGGTTCATTAAAGTGAACCTTCCTCTTTTACCATATAGAATCTATATTTATTATTTTCCATTCACCTGCATCATTCTTTTCAAACATAAATGAATACTTAATATCAGTTAAAACATACTCTTTTTGTACATATCCAGTATTACCGTTAATTGTAGATATTTTTATATACCCATCATTCTGCACTTTTTCTGGAATCCAAGCTTTTACCATTTCATTAGATACTTCATATAAAACTTGTGATTCTCGTTTTGGTTCAGCTAAAATTTTTGTTTTATTTCCAGTAACAGTTGCATATATAAAATGTGCTTGCTTTGGTTGGTTACTTTCTGTCAATCCACTTGGTACTTTGTATACTTTTTTTGTATCATTTGCAAATTCTCCTCCCATTGTAAGAGCGACCTGCAACTCATGAAAAATATCTTCATCAAACTTCAATTCATCCTTCTTATAACTCTTCCCTTTAAATAGAACTTCATCATTTAATACTTTATATAAATCATTTTCATTTTTAGAATTTGTACTTCGATATAAGTCATTCATAAATTGTTTTAGTGAGGGATCTTGAGCAGATTCATCTTTTGTTTTAGGCTTAATTTGAGTACTACTTTGTACCGGTGATTTATTATCATCCAGCCAAGGTTGTTGAACAATGAAAAAGAAAAATGTACAAGCTAAAACCACTACAATTGGCAATGCTTTTTTACGAAATGGTCTTGTATGTTTTGGCGAATCTACCTCATTACTTTGGTATATAGATTGCTTTATTTTATAAATAAATTCTTCTTCATCTTTACGATGCTCCATTGGTCCATTTTGTAATTTGCTATACCAATCAGGATTTTTTTTACTGTTCATCACTACTACCCTCCCCTATTAATTTTGAAACCTTACTTCTCGCTCGGCTTAATCTAGATTTGACTGTTCCAATTGATACACCTAATGTTTCAGCCATTTCTTCATAAGATAATTCATATTTCGCGTCCAATATTAGTATTTCACGGTGTTTTTTAGGTAGTTTTAATATAACATCCCACACTTCATTTAGTTCCTCTTGCTTAAAAAACTCTTGTTCTGCCGATGGAGATTGCTTATCGTCACTAAAAAATCCCACTAAAGATATCCTTTTAAAATAAGAGGATTTCAAATAGTTTATTGCCGTATTTCTTGTAATTTTTAATATCCACGTTTTAATAGATGACTCCTTTCGAAACGACTGCCAATGTTTAAAAACCTTTATAAAGACATCTTGTGTGATGTCATCTGATAAGTGTGGATCTTTCGTAATAATAAATGAATAATTCCATACATCTTGCCAATAGTCTTTTATAACATAGTCAAGCTCATCATGATTACATTTTTCAATAAACTTCTGTTCCATTTCCACACCTCAAACTTATTTGAATAAACATAAAACTGCCCTCACTTTTAATATGGTTTCAATATATAGACATGATACAAGTTTCATTTGTTCCATTGTTTATCTTTTTTTTGATAGAAGAATTCTCCTGAAAAATGTAAAAGTGTGCAATACATTTCATTAAATAATCACCTTTACATTCTTTTCGATGACAGAATCCATATTCAGCCCGTACTTGCAAATACTATTTCAAAAATCACTTTTGAAACCATAGAATTTGATTTACATAATGAAAATGATGCGATGTCAACTTTCTAGAGCCACAATAACATAGAAAAAGCATTCTCAATTAGGGAGAATGCTTTTTTGAAACTTAATTATTCTTTGTTTTGCCCAATTTATACCTTTGAGTTAAGCATTCATATAATAAATTTAGTAAAAGATTTCACTTTATAATTTAGTGTTATTTCTGAAAAACATGTTTTACTTTTTCGCCGGGAACATTACTCCCCCCTCTTCCTTTTACATCTTCAATCATCATGGTAACAATCATGTCTGGCGCATTTGCATCAAAAGCTGCAAACCATCCAAGTTCTTTTCCGTCTGCTTCTTTCGACTCCTTCAGTTCTGCTGTACCGGTTTTACCAGCAAGAGTTACACCATCAACCTTAGCAATTCTCCCCGCGCCATCAGGGTCATTAATGACTTTTATTAATGCACTCTTTAATATCTCTTGATTCTTTTTAGAAACCACATTTTCTTTCCAATTCCCCGCTACTTTTGCTTCTTTTAAAAGATGTGGCGACGGAATATTCCCTTCATTCACAATCGGCGCATATGTTAATGCTAAATGAAGTGGTGTCATTAATACTTGTCCTTGTCCGTATCCGGTATCTGCTAGTTGAATATCATTTTTTATCCCATCTTTTGCAATGATTGAAATAGGAAATTCGTATTCGATTGGTAATTTTTCATGAAATCCGTATTTCTTAAATTCATTTACATACTGATCTTTCCCCATTTTCAAAGCTTGTTGAGCAAAATAAATATTATCAGAGTACTTCATTGCCTTATCAAAATCAACTGGACTAGCTTCCTTCACACGTGTTACATAATAATTTCCCCACGATGAATCTTTTGTCCACTTTAATCCTTGAATTTTAAATTCTTCCTTAGGATTTATTGTGTTTGTTTCCAAACCAATTGCACCTGTAATCGTTTTAAATACGGAACCTGGTACAAATGCTTGTGTGAAACGATTCATCATTGGCAGTTTCGAGTCGTTATTCCATACTTCTCGTTGGGCTTTTGATGCTCCTCTAACTATTGTATTTGGATTATAAGCAGGGCTACTTACAAGTGCGATTGTTTCACCCGTTTTAGGATTGACCGCTGCACTTGATCCTGCTTCATTTTTCATCTCATTAAAGATTTTTTCTTGAATTGCAGCATCAATTGTTAACGTAACATTTTCCCCTTCTTTTGCTTCTTTTTTTGCTACGTTTTTAATCTCTTTCCCGTTCTCATCTTCCATAAATACGCGTCCACCCTTTTCACCACGCAATTTATTCTCTAATACTTTCTCTAACCCTGTCTTACCCACTAAATCATCTGCCTGATAACCTTTTTTTTGAAGCGATTTTAACTCCTCTGCATTTACCTTTCCTATATATCCCGTTAAGTGTGCCGCTGCTTCTCCTAATGGATACGTACGAATATTTACTGGGCGAGATGAAACTCCTTCTAATTCAATATAATCATTCTGTCTGGTTCCCTCTTTTAAAATACCAATTGGTACAAGGGAATCTGGTTTTATCCATTTCGCTGCGAGCTTCTGATCGACCTCTTCTGTAGACATATCAAGTAATTGTGCTACTATTTCCTTTGTTTGCGCTGCCGTTTCACCTAGTTTCTCTGGAATAATTCCAACCTCAGTCGCTTTACCATTCGTTGCAAGCCCTTTTCCATTTCGATCATATATTTCTCCGCGTTTTCCTTGTTCTATTTGCATACGTACTTTGTAATCTTTTTTCATGCCTGGGAAAATGAAGTCTGGTGTCCAATCTATTTTCCAAGATTCCTTATCTTTCACAAGTTTTGCTTCATGGATGAATGAAACTGTTCCTCCATCCGTATCCATTTTAACTTCAAAAAGAAAACGTTCTTTCTCTTTAGTATTCTCTCCTTTCGTTTTAATTTTTAAATTCTTAACTCCAATACCTTCATAGATTTTTTGATATTTCTCGGTAAAATCTTTTTTCGAAATCGTCTTTTTTGCATGCTCTGATAAATGATCATACATATTTGCAAATTTTTTATCATTCCATAAATTAATATATTCTTCAAATGCTTGTTTTGGCGGTTCGTTTTTATTACATCCTACCAACATAACTCCAAAACAACAGAAAAGCAGCATCCATATTTTTTTCAATTCAATCTACTCCTTTAGTTATAAATGATTATTCCTTTCTTAAAATATTAAATAAAAAATGGTTTAACGCTTAATAGACAGTGCAAGTAATGAAATAGTTCCACATTTACAAAAAAATTAAATTTATGGTTAAGCTGCATTGGAAGAGGGAAGATTTTAAGCTTCTCACAAACATAAGGAGCGAATATATTTAGCGAACCATTATTAGTGTTGTTTTGAAAAATTCATTTAAAATACCTTTTAGTTCATTTTCGCCGATCTTATCTTTTTTCTTTATAGATTTTTGATACAAAAAATAGAATCCTTATAGTAAGGATTCTACATCAGAAAATAACAAAAATATAAACGCTACAAAAAAACACTTAAAGTATAAGTGTCATCTTCATCACTTCGAGGCGTTAATATATACATATTGTTCATCATAATCTGTCACAACAACACTATGTTGATGATATATTTGTTTTTCTTAACTTGATGGTGACGGGGTTCTACCCGTATAAACGAAATTGTTTACTTTTCTGTAATATTTACAAAATTGACGACTCTCTTGTCCTCATTGCCTAAAGCCGTATTCACTTTATCTATTTCCTTTCTTAATTCTGGTGCTTTCCCTTGATTGACTAAATTAAGATTCCCAAAAGATTTATTAAAAGATAGAAATTGTCTTGCTTTTTCTTCCCCATTTATTTCTTTAAATAATGTATCATCTACAATAAGTAGAATCAGATTGGATTCACCACGATATGGAGATAGCCATACATCCCCTTTAAATTGAACATTCATTTTTTTCTCATCAAATGTTAGTTCTTTCAAGTCTTTATATTCTTTATTTGCAAATAAGATAGTTTCATCTTTTTCTATTTTTGGTAAAAAATCAATAGGGACTGATGATGTAAGCCCCTCGTTATTATCTCTTTCACGTATGAGCCCTTTTTTATTCATTTGCTCAGCAGTCGTTCTACTTATAAATAGTAAATTACTAGTAGCAGTATCCATAGAATCCCAAAAATTAGTCGGGAGCTTGATGTTGAGCTTGTTATTATCTATAGTCCCTTCTTTTAATTGATATAGGTCTTGTGAGGTTGTTATATCTTTGTATGAGTCTATTATAGAGTTTCTTGCTTGTTCGTTTATCTTTCCTACTTCTATTGAAATTCCATTTGCTGGAGAATCTTTTGCACCAAATAATGAACATGCTCCTAACATGGTAATAGAAATACCTGCTACTATTAATAATCTTAGTCTTTTTTTCAACCTATATTCTCCTTCTTTTAATTATTTTTGAATTAAAAAATCGTTTTATACATTTTTTTCAAGTATTGAGAACGAACAAAGTAAAAGTATATAATTTGCAAAACTAAGAAACAAATCAATACCATAACTGAACTACCCAAGACTGAAAAATTAGCTAACTTTTGTAAGGCCATAAAAGCAACCGTACTATGTGCAATCGCTATTGCAATTGGTAAAAAGAATAACAATGTAAGTTGACGTGACACAACTTTCTTTAATTCCGGTTTGCTTAAACCGACCTTTGCTATCATTTTATATTGCTGCTGATTTCGTTCTAAGTCTGTGTATAATCGGAAATATAAAAAACTTGCGGCAAACGTAAAGAAAACAATGCCTATTAATACACTCATGATAGATGCAAGTCCAAAACTTTGCTTCATCACTATCCATGTAAGAATTAAAGTCGAAAATGTATATTTTTCGTTGTCTACTATATCCTCAATTTTACTTGTATTATCTTTCTGAAAAGCTGCTAAAAGATTTTCCGCAACTTTTTTTGTTTTCTCCCAATCTTTCACAATAAAACCATTAATAGTGGTTTCAAAATGGTAATTCTCTGGATCTGCTATCATTTGATTATATACAGCGTCTGGTACAATAATTATCGTTACCATTGTATCTTGTAATTCTTTCGGAGTAAGTATTTTATTTACATGCATATCTTTTTTTATATCTCTATACAACAATTGAAAGTTATTTTGATTAGATTTTGTATTAGCAATTTTCCTCGAAGGTATAACAAAACTACTATTTTCACCTTTTAGATTTTCTTCTTCGAAGCCAAATGCCTCAGCTAGCTTATTATAATCACTTAATTTTATAACGCTTGATAATACATTATTGTTATAGAGGGTATCTCGAACTTGTTTTATTGAATAAGTAACCCGTTTAAATTTAAACTCACCATCATGGAGTTCGCTTTCTATTTTTTTTAGATGTTCTTTTTCTAACTGGTTATTATCATAGGACTTATAAGAAAATGCAAAAGGATTATCCGATTCAGCCATGGACGAATTGCCTAATCCCATACAAGTCCCTACTGCAGTGAAGGCAACGGTAGAAATAATAGTTACCATAAAAAACATTTTTGCATTATCTTTTAATTGATACACTAAATCTGAGATGGTGAGTATGTTTGTTTTCTTAAAGAAAATATTTTCTCTTTTCTTTAATGCACGTAACACATACACACTGAGCTGTGTAAACAAGAAGTACGTTCCAAGTACAACAAAGCTTACCCCTGTCGCCATCATGAATAATACATATTTCATATCCTTGTATTGAATTGCATTAACACTATGGAATACAGCCGTATATCCTAATCCAATACAAATAAGTGCGAATAAAGACAGCCAAAAGGATGCTTTGGGTTCAGGCTTTGGCTTTTCTTCTGCTTTTATTAATTCTACTAATTGCTCTACATTTACTAGTCGAGAAGTGAAAAGTGAAATAAATAAAAATAATAAGAAGAAAGCTCCAAATGTTATTCCAATTGCTTTAAAGGGCATGTAAAATGGGAGTCCTTTATCAATCATTAACAGATGGTTGCTCATAATTAAGATAAACTTAGAGAACGCCATTCCAATTGTAATTCCTGTTAAAATAGAAGCGATACCAATTAATATATTTTCAATAAATACTAATTTGTTCAATTGTGAACGTGACATCCCATGTAGCATTAGAATTCCAAAATCTTTTTTTCTTGTTTTTAAAAATGCACTTACAGAATATAGGATAAAGAAGAATGAGAAGAAAAATATTAACCCCTGCGATATCTGTAATCCTGACTTTGCAAATGTATTGATTGTTACACTGGAAGCAAGATCGCCTTGTAAATTAGGATGAAATGCAAGTAATGCATAAGTAAAGAAAATCATAATAGCAAACGTACTACTTAAAAAATGAGCCAAATATGTTCGTTTACTTCGAATGACGTTTTTAAACGCGAACTGTCGAAAAGTCATATGCATCTCCTCCTAACAACGCTAAAACCTCTAGAATTTTTTGATAGAATACTTTGCGATTATCTCCACAATAAATCTCATTGTATAACTGTCCATCTTTGATAAACACAATTCGATCACAATAACTTGCAGCCATCGCGTCATGTGTCACTAACATCATCGTTGTGTCATTTTTTTTGTTAAGCCTTGTCAATAGTTCCATCACATCACGAGCTGATTTTGAATCCAGATTTCCTGTAGGTTCATCTGCAAGTAATAATTTTGGATTATGAATAGTAGCACGTGCGATCGCTGTTCTTTGTGCTTGTCCACCGGAAATTTCATACGTACGTTTATCCAATATTTCAGTTATCCCTAGTTTTTCAGCAATAGCTTCTACTTTCCCGTTCATTTCACGAGGGCTTACACCATCTAGTGTAAGTGGAAGAACAATATTTTCTTTCACCGTTAATGTATTAAGGAGATTAAATGATTGAAAAACGAATCCTAGTTCACGTCTTCGAAATAAAGACAACTGATTTGGAGATAACAGATATGGGTTTTCTCCATGAATTAATACTTCTCCTGATGTTGGAGCATCAATCGTAGACACCATATTTAATAACGTTGTTTTACCACTCCCAGATGGTCCCATAATTCCAACAAATTCACCTTTTTTTATTTTTAATTCAATATGAGATAGTGCTGTATAAGAAATTTTTCCAGTATATACTTTTCCCAAATTTGAAACATTTAGTACCTCCACAAATATTCCACCTTCCATTTCTTTTTTGCTACATTAAGTGTAAACAATATATAGTATGTCTCATATCGATTTCCCTAACATTTCCCTAACAAGTTTGTAAGATTCAAAAGAAAAAACCGATGAATAATCTTTCTTTCATCGGTTAACGAGATGCATAAGGGAATACGATTCTAACTTTGGTTCCCTTACCTACCTCAGATTCTATCTCAATCTTATGATTTAATTTTCCACATACTTCTTTAACAAGATATAATCCCATACCCGTAGACTCTTTAAATTTCCTACCATTTTCTCCAGTATAAAATGGATTGAAAACACGTGGTAAATCAGCAGTAGGAATACCCACTCCATAATCTCTTACTTCCAAAATAATTGCTCGTCCTTTTGAATACGCCGATACTATTACTTTCTCTTTCTTACTTGATGAATATTTGATTGCATTTGACAGCACTTGATTGAGTATGAATCGAAACCATTTCTTATCTGTTTCTACAATAAGGCTCGGATCTACTTTTACCTCTGGATACACATAATTACGTATAAACAGACGTTTATTTTCATGAATGACAGAATCAACCATTCCCAATAATTGCAATCTGTCTACATGAAAATCCTGTTCGAATGTTTCTAAACGAGCAACATATAAGACCATTTCTAATCCTTTTTTGATTCTTTCCGTTTCTTCATTAATACTGTCAAATCGAAAGTCATCTGCATCTTGTGTAATTAACTCAATAACAGAAAGAGGTGTTTTCATTTGATGAACCCATTGATTCATAAAAGTCGTTTGTTCTTGTTGTTTTCGTTCCCATTTTTTTAATTGGTTTTGATAATATTGATATTGAGTTTGTAGTAATTGATCTAGGGCCATTGATAATGGAGTCAAATCACTATCTTTTATTGACTCATTTAATGTTTCCATTGGTGTTGATAGACGCTTGTAGAATGAACGATGACTATAATAACGAAATATTAGATAACCCATTAATAAAAAAATACCCAAAAATACAGAATATAATGCTGTCAAAATATGTGGATAACCATCAAACCAATATATAAAAAGAATGATAAGCAATTGGGCAAATGTATAACAAATGAGTGGAATATGTTCTTGTAAAAATAATTTCATTATTCCTTTCCTTCCTTCTCCCAAGTGGCATGCAAACGATATCCAGCACCACGAACTGTCTCTAGTGCGTTTTCAATACCTAAATCTTGCAACTTCCTTCTAATTCTCCCTATATTTACACTCAATGTATTCTCGTCTATATATGAACTATCCCATAGTTGCTCTAAAATCACTTCACGTTTTACAAGGAGCGGAGACTTTGTTATCAATATTTCCAATAAAGTTGTTTCTTTTCTAGTAAGTAAAATTGTCTTATCATCTAGTTGAAGTTCCATTCTTTCTGGGAACAGGAATAATCCTGATTGCTCAACTATTCGTTCTTTTACTTTAGGAGCATATTCACCGTATGCTCTTCTGAGTTGACTACGGATTTTAGACATTACAACTTCATAATAAAAAGGTTTTGTAATGTAGTCATCACCACCATTTTCTAAAGCCATAACTTGATCCATCTCTCCACTCCTTGCAGATAGAAATACAATTGGACAAGTAGAAATAGCTCGTATTTGGCGACACCAATAATAACCGTCAAAATTAGGTAAATTTACATCTAATAGCACTAAATCTGGTTTTATCTCTTGAAATATTTCTAAGATATTTTCAAAATCCTCTATAATAACACTTTGGTATCCATATTTTTTTATATGAGTTCCCAGTAATTCAGCGATTTTCATATCATCTTCTACAATCATGATTGTATTCATTTCGTACTCTCCTTTAATTTAGGTGTAATTTTTAAAGTTCGTTTAGTGTTTTATATTTTACTTATTTAAAAAAGATGATATCTTACATCCCCCCTCAAATGCAACAAGTATCCAATAAAGCGTATATTTATTGTTTCTTAATTAATAAACTTAATAGAGATGGTTTCCATCTTTTTTCTTTACTTAAAATAGCATGTTGACTTTCCAATTAGATGAGTAGGATATAATTGGAAAAGCGCCCTGTTTACAGGGCGCTTCATTAAATACAATATCCATTTTACAGATTAACTAAAAAAACTTATAAATTTTATACCTATTAGGGCTATCTAAAAGGGGTACGACCATGATTCCTTTTTTTGAGCCACTGACAAATGATTAAGCCAAGAATATCAAAATAAATCGGAACAAATACATATTAACCTTGGTATATTTTTAACATTCTAAAGGTGCATAGCCAACCATAATTAGTGATTGAGTATGCACCTTGAATTTTTTGTTTACTTTTTTATAAATATATTTTTGTACATATGCGTTTTAAATAGTGATTTCTAATAATAAGGAAGTAAATAATTTGCATACAAATAAAGCTTATTAATACAACAATTGAACTTTGAATTACGGACATTTCCCTACTTACTGTTTGTCCTAATTGATGAAAAGTTAGAAATGCAAAACTGCTGTGAACCATAGCCACTACAATCGGTAAGAAAAATAGTAATATCATTTGTCTTGTTACAATTTGCTTTAACTCACTTTGGCTTAAACCTAATTTTGAAATCATTTGATATTGCTCTTGATCACGTTCTAAATCAGTAAATAGACGGAAATATAAAAAGCTTAGCGTAAATACGAAAAATACAATCCCCACCATTACACTTGAAATAGAAAGTAATCCGTTTTGTTGTTTCAATTCAATCCATTTTAAATACAAAGATGAAAAGGAATAATAATCCTCTTGATTCGTACCAATGAACTTCATAAGGTTTGTAGAAATCGCACTTGTTTCAGACCAATTTTCAACGATAAAACCGTATATGGTGTAATCTCGGAGTACGCCTTCTTGTTGAACATTTAGGACCTTATTGTAAACAGCATCAGATACAATAACAGGGCTTTCAATCATGGCTAACTCTGGGACATAAACTGTTTTTTGCACAGAAAGTGGAACCTCTAGTTCACCATGTTTAATTTCAAAAGTTTTTAGTTCCTCTGCACTTTTCTCGTTCTTATTTAGTCGTATACCGATGCTATCATTTTCATTTGTTAATTTCTCTATTTCATACCCTAATGTTTTTGCGTATTCATTATACGTAGAAAGATTAATTAACGCCAATCCGTTTAGTGTCCTTTTAAATTTTATTGCTACAAGTTTATATGAAAATCCAGATTCTTTTAATTGTTTTTTTATCTCTTCAATATGCGTTTTTTCTTGTATATTCCCCTTATCCGATCGATAGGTAAATGCATATGGGGTCTCATGTTTTGCCAATTCAGGATTTGCGATAGCCGTACAAACTCCAATTGCTGTAAAAGAAACTGCAGATATAATTGTAACGATAAAGAACGTTCTCGCATTATCTTTCATTCGATACATCAATTCTGAAATAACAAGGAGATTAATTCTTTTAAAGAATGTAGCTTCTCTATTTTTTAAAGCGGATAACACATATACACACAATTGAGTAAAGAAAAAATAGGTTCCAAATACAATTAATAAGACACCTACTCCTACGAGTAGGAATAATTGATTTAAACTCATGTAATTCACCGCGGCGATACTGTGGTGGACGCAGGAGTAACCCGCTCCCAATAAAATAAGTACCAACAAGGATATCCAAACAGACACTATTGGCTCAGGTTTTGGTTTTTCCTCTGATTTTATGAGTTCTACAAGCTCATTCATTTTCACCATTTTTGATGTAAACAATGAAATAAGTAGAAATAAAACAAAAAAGGACATAGCTGTTACTACCATTGCCTTTAATGGAAAGTAAAATACTAACGTATGCTCTACTCCTAATAAAGACCCACTAACTAGTAAAAACAATTTAGAAAAAACCATCCCAAGCCCGATTCCTACTACTATAGAAGGGATTCCAATCAACATATTTTCGAAAAAAATTAATCGATGAAGCTGTTGATGAGACATTCCATGTAACATTAATAATCCAAACTCTTTTTTTCTATTTTTTAAAAATGCACTAACAGAATAGAAAATAAATAAGAAAGAAAAGACAAAGATTAAGTAATAAGATAAATGAAATCCTATTTTCCCAAATGTACTCATGATGGTACTTACATGAGTCAGTTCGCCTTGTAGGTTCGGATGAAAGACAAGTAGTCCATAAGTGAAAAAAATCAATACCGCAAATGTACTACTAAAAAAATGACCAAGATATATTCGTTTATTCCGTAAAACATTATTGAATGCGAGCTGTCGAAAAGTCATGTTTATTCCCCTCCTAACATAGAAAGACTATCCATAATATGTTTATAAAATAATGGGCGATCATCATTGTAGCAAACTTCATTGTATAACTGTCCATCTTTAATAAAAATAATGCGGTCACAGTAACTTGCAGCAACTGGATCGTGCGTTACTAACATCATTGTCGCCTTTTCTTCTTTATTTAATAGTGTTAATATCTCCATTACGTCTTGAGAGGCTTTAGAATCTAAGTTTCCTGTCGGCTCATCCGCAAGAACCAATTTAGGAGAGTGAATGAGTGCACGGGCAATCGCTGTTCGCTGTGCTTGCCCTCCTGATATTTCATATGTTCGTTTATTTAAGATTTCGTTGATTCCTAATTTATTCGAAATAGATTCTACTCGTTTATTTATTCTTTTCACATTCATGCCATCTAATACGAGCGGAAGAACCATATTCTCTTTTACTGTTAATGTATGCAGCAGATTAAAGGATTGAAAGACGAATCCTAATTCCTGTCTGCGAAATAAGGCCAAATCATTGGGTGAAAGTTGATACGGATTTTTATTATGAATGGATACACTTCCTGAAGTTGGCGAGTCAATAGTAGAAATCATATTCAATAAGGTTGTTTTCCCACTACCCGAAGGGCCCATAATCCCAACAAATTCCCCCTCTGTAATTGTTAAATTAATATTTGAAAGTGCTGTATGTGAAACCTTCCCTTTGTATTCTTTACTAAGATCTTTTACTTTTACTATTTTCATATGAAAAATTCCCTCCAAATTTACACACTAAGAATGAGATTTGATAGAAGATGCCTGCCTACATTTTGACTTTTTTAAAATACGAGTAATGTACCATTCATTAATGGTCTGTTTCGAATTTCCTTATTTAAACTGGAATACATGGTCAAATGTTATAAGCACGAAAATAACTTGATATCGTATCTCATAATTTTTATGATTGTTTCTGTTTTTCATTGTAGTAGTAAGGTTGTTTTTCTCATATTGAATTACCTTTTATTTTTCTTACACGCTTGAAATATTTCTGAAAATACAGTTTATAGAGTTTGCAGCCATGATTCTTTTGTGGGAGATAGTAAAGAGGGATTTTTCATATGCACTATACTATAGGGAACTAGCTTTCTGTATAGTTGTTATTTGCATTTCATGGTGTTTTCTTAACAAAACACCATGTTCTTAAAAGAACTTGCTGATGCTTCTGTTCGATATAGTGACAGTACGTCACATAATTTGATTCTTAAACAATTAGGTGGTCCTTCCGAGTTTGAAAAAATATTGAGAGAAATTGGTGATACAGTTACTAATTCAGCACGATTTGAACCTGAATTAAATGAAGTGAATCCAGGAGAAACACATGATACCAGTACTCCAGAAGCGATTGCTAAGACGCTTCAATCTTTTACATTAGGAACTGTACTTCCACCTGAGAAACGTGAACTATTTGTAGATTGGATGAAGAGAAATACAACTGGAGATAACTTGATTCGTGCGGGCGTACCAAAAGGATGGGCAGTAGCTGATAAAACAGGTGCAGGATCATACGGAACAAGGAATGATATTGCAATTATTTGGCCACCAAATAAAAAGCCAATTATTCTTGCAATACTTTCTAATCATGATAAAGAGGATGCTACATATGATGATAAACTTATTGCAGAAGCAACCAAAATAGTGTTAAATACTTTAAAAGTTACGAATAAATAATAATAGTAATAGATTAAAAATTCCCCATTTTTCCGTCAGAGTACTGTGACGTTTTTTTTAGGTGTTTTACAAAGAATTGACCATTTAATGTTACGGAAGCAATTCAAAAGAATGTTTAAAGACCACCTATTTCCGTAGGTGATCTTTATTTGTGATTCTGCATTTGTACACTACTGTAGAAATATATCATAGATACGGTTTGTTTGCTAAATTCTTAGTTCTCTCCACTTACTAAAAAACATCGCTTAATACAATTAATATCATATTTTTTAAATTGCGAACTATTATTCTGTCTTCTGTACAGGCAAACTACTAAAAATTAATTCAGCAACTTTTACATATCCTTTTGAGTTTGGATGAATTAGATCTGTAGACCAAAGCGTATTGTCATTAACTAAATGATGATTCCAAAAGTCAACATGATGAAGCTTATACTCTCTACTCAGTGAAAGTATAACTTCATTTGCCTCTAATAATTGTTCTTTTAATACTTGTTTTTTTTCAGAAGAAAAAGGAAGCCGAACTGTAAAATCTGGAAGGTTTGCTATAATAATATCAGCATCTGTTTTACTTAATGTATCTATCATAAATTCCATATCGTTCTTATATGCTTCATGATTCCAACGTCCTTTTAAAACATCGTTTGCACCTGCAATTAGACAAACTAAATCTGGATTAAAAGTTAATGCCTTTTCCAATTGCTGTGAGCGAATTTCTTTAGTTACTAACCCACGCTTTGCAAAATTAGCATATTCTATATCGTTTACACACAGTTGAACAAAATGATCTACCCAGCTTTTTAATGCTATTCCCTCAACTTCATCCCCTATCCCCTCTGTAAAACTATCACCAATCGCTACAAATCGCTTCCACATATATAGTCCCCCTTTTTTGTTATTCATATCTATACTATACAATAGCCCACAACGTAATTGTTCTTCTAAAATGTTTTTCAATTCCAATAAAATTCCATAGGAGATTTTTTAAATGAGCACGACAACTTGAGTGAACTATTTCACATGAACAAAAATATGAAAATCTACGTTATTTTCTCGCAGAAATAGGTTGAGACCAACTATCTTTGTTATTATCATTTAAGCGTACTTGAAAAACATATATAGGTTGAGAAAAACCTTTCGAATCAGCGTGGTAATCTATATTATAATCTGTAATGACTAATGTATCACCTGCTTTGAAAGATATTATAGGATCAAAGTCTCCTTGTTTTAGTTTTTGAAATGCTTCTTTAGGAGACAGAATTTCAACATCTCGAATATGTGATTTTTTTGTAACTGGCTCATTGTCATCAGGCATGTTTGGAATTTCCTCTTTGTAAACAGGCATTTTTTTACCTTCGTCTTTTAACTCTATTGATGTTTTTATAGTGACATCAGTCATGTCTATTTTTGTAATGGGATCTAAAGGCGTATTCCCAAATTCCTTCATTTGATACGAAATCATTATTCCAAGTGCAACAAAACTTACTGTAATCGGAAGAAATAAATATTTGATCATTTGTATATCCGTTTCTTTTTTCTTCAACAATATAAGAACTATATTTACCATAGAATATCCTAGCATCATTCCTAAAGTATTGTGAAGTAAATCTGCTAGTTCCATACTTCCACGTTGCATTGTAAATTCAAGGATTTCAATCCATAAACTTGCTATAATTGAGCTGATTAACATCCATTTTGTTTTTTGAAAAACATTACTAAATAACGGTAATAAAATTCCTAACGGAAAAAGCATACCTATATTCACAATGATATGGAAAAAAGAAGAAAATGAAAAGGTATTCCATGCTTTTTTATAAACACTAAGTACATCAAAGTCAATTGTTCTTGCAAAAGTTATATCATCTGGACGACCAAATGAAGTAGCTGATAATGCAAGGGAATAATATCCTATTATTAATATAAACAATATAATTTGTTGTACGGTAAATTCCCCCCCACCTTTACATACCTTTTTGTATACTACAAAGTAGCTAAAAACAAATATGAGTAGTAACAAAAATGTGAGTTGTATTGTAGGAATTGCAACGGTAACAAGTAGTTCGGAAATAAAGTTCATTTTACACCTCTGTTTTTACGAATAAAATATTCAATAGTTTTATATAACATTCTAGATATAGATAGCAATGTGTTGTTACCCCTAATAATTATTAATATAGAATTAAACCTATACTCTTGAAACTAGCTTTATATGACCAAGCCGCTACAAGGAAACTAGCGTTTTACTAATTGTATTTTCGGCTATGTTTGGATAAACGTTACGAAGATTCTCTTTAGTAAGTGGATTTTTGAAGTTCTATATAAAATTAAAAATTTATTCAATTTTAGTATGTTTATATAGAATCTATAATTGACCGATTCCTAATACACTTAGGAACCGGTAATATACGTATATTTACTAAAGAAAGAAGATTCCTTCAAGCATTACACCTTTTTTCGAAAATTAGTTGTTCTTTGTTTTGCCCAGTTGATACATTTCTTTTCAATTAAATGATACGATATTATAGAAAAAAGTAGTGTCATTGTAATACATAAAGTAAGAAGGAAGAAGATAGGTATCTTTGTATAAAAAAGTTTAAATAGTACCATCATGATTGGAAAATGACACAAATAGATACTATATGAAATTTCCCCTAAGTATACAAATACACTCTTATTTAAAAATGCTTTTACTTTTAGGTTACTCATGGCCATGATAATAAATATACTAACACCAATTACGACACCCCAATCTTTTAATAAGAAAGTAGTGTCATTACGGGAAAAACCATAAATTAAAATGGAATATAAATATAGAATTATCCCTAATGCAATAAGAAATCCTTTTTTAAATTTTTTCATATTTTGATATAAATAAATAAGTTTTTCTTGATACTTAAAAAGTAACATTCCAACCATAAACATAGATGTGAAATGCAGTGTATCGGCATAACCATTATAAAATCCCTCTGCTTTCCCAATATGCAACATATTAAGGAAAACACTAATTAAAGAAAAGCTCAAAGCAATTAGTATCGTTTTCTTCCAACTCAGTTTATAAAAAAGAAGGAATAACAAAGGAAACACAATAGATATACGCATTTCTTGAGCCAATGACCAAATAACTGGATTATAATTTTCCGTAAAAAAGTTATTAAGAAGCACAAAGTGGTTTATAATATCTAATTTTGTTATAGACCCTTGCCACCTATCATAGAACCAATCCCGTAGTCCTGCCACTTCATACGGTGAAAACAAAATAAATAAAGCAAAGGTAATGATTATCCAAAAATAATAAGGGATATAGATTCTTACAAATCGCTTAATTAAATATCCCCAATAATTTGTTTTTGAATGATAAAGTGCCATAGATAAAACAAAACCACTTAGTACATAAAAAACGATTACAGCTTCTCCACCCGCCCATAAAAACCTAAGCGGGGAAAATTTAATAGAGTTAGGCAACGATGGTAGCATTAAACAAAAATGTCCAAATACCACTGTAAGTGCCGCTAACCCTCGTATGGAATCTAATTCTTTTATTCTCTTACTCATAAAATATTCTCCTTGTAAATTGTAAATTTTGCTGTTAATAAAGGCCACTATACTAGTGTAGTGGGAGAATTGTACATATTCTTTCTTTAAATCCCTAATATAAGCAGTACAAGGTCAATCTATGTATCTGTTTAAAGGAACTTTCGAATTTAGGCATAAGTTATATAGTAATAGAAAGAAAAAAGAAATTTCATTCTATAAAATCGTATTGTCGTTTAGAAAACATTTTAAAACTTTTTTCTAAACCCTCGTTATAGTCTGTCTGTTTATCCGTCCATTGAACGCCCTTATTTCCAGGCCACCCTGAGGTATTCGCAACATGTTTTAATAGCTCTGCTCCTTTTAAATTCTGCTGTAAACCACGGTTGTATGCATTTGTCATATTAGATATTGCAATTCTAGTATTCGTTTCTACATTTTTCAAATCTTCGTTTGTTAAATCTTTAGGTGCTAGTCCACCCCGGTGGAGCTGAAACAGTCCAAATGATGTGCCCTGATCTCCGACTGCATTTTGATCAAACTTACTTTCATGGAATGCAATAGATAAAGGAATCCATGGTGGCATACCGTGCTCTATTGATATTTGTTGAATTGTGTCTCTTACTTTAGCTCGGTTCGTATGATGGTCATATGCGTATTTTGTAAGATATAGCCCTACTGTGAAAACCAAAATAAATACTCCGATTTTTATTAATATCCCTCTCATCGACGTCACCTCACTTGTCAGTATCAAAGAGTATCTCTAGTAATCATATCTTTTGGGTATATTAACTAGTAATCGTGTATCAGATGATTATTCTTGGTTTCATTAATTACCGATTTTCAAGTGAAATTATTAGGGGGCCCTCTATATGGTATATCCCATTAAAATCGTACTTTTTTCTCGAATACTTTGTTTTCTATTCGATTGAAATTAAAGAATAACTATATACAAGGGATAAACGCTATAAAAAGATACTTAAACTTCTTTAAAAAATTCATTTTTTGGCCTCCATTTCTTTATATAATTAATTTAAAACAAAATATTTAATAGAAAGAAAAGATTTTATTAAATTTTTATAAAATTTAATAACAGAAATAAGTACCAGGTATCAATTTTAATTTTCACTTGGTGGAATAATGAATGTTCTTTCATCATGTAACTTTATTAAACTAACCTTGCATCAGAACCCTTTGAATCGAAATATCCATAATAAACGCCATCCTTTTTGTATATTTATACAAAAAGAATAGCGTTTTTTGTTTATATAGATACAAATTTAGTTTAGCTTGGTAGCAATACGAAAAGTTCCGAAGAACCAAATTTGAGAATTAATACAATCTTCCATTCCAAGCTATCCACATAAGAATCTATAATACTTTGAAACTTTTTGTTTCAGATTACTATTTAGTTTTATCCTATAAAGTTAGCTTTTTACTATATCAATCGCACTATCCCACATACCGCTAAAGAAAGATCCGATTTCGCGCATAAAACGTGTAAACCAATTTGCTTGTTCTACATCAGAGTTTGTTACAAGGTCTACTTGTAATGATTTACCTGATAAAAATCCAGGATCTGTACTATCTTTAGGCGAAATAATCATTTTACTAATTGTTACATCCTTTTTAATAGGCGCTTCTTGTTCTTTATTCGGTACTTTAAATTCTTTTTTATAAACGTCATTGTTGCCCTTTGGCATTGGAAGTGAAACAGCTTGCTTCGTTTGAACAACTACATCTTTGTCTTTTGCATTTGCTACTCGCACTGTTTCATGCCCTTTTACTACTGCATCTTTCCCATAAACTTTCTTCACTTCAAAATTCGCAAATCCATAATCATATAATTTCTTCGTCTCATCAAAACGTGCTGTATGAGAGTTTGCTTTTATCACTACAGAAATTAGGCGCATACCGTTTCTTTCTACTGTACCAGTGAAGCAATCACCAGCTTCTGGAGTAGTTCCTGTTTTCAACCCATCTACACCTTCGTATTGCTTAATTAAACCTTGTAACATCATGTTAAAATTCACCATATCAATTGGATACTTGCCACCCTTTTGGAATGTTTTTTTGGGGATTTTTGCTGTATCTAACATTTTGGGGAAATCTTGAACGAGACGTTGTGCTAAAATCGCACAATCTCTTGCGGACATTTTATTTTTCTCGTCTGGGGTTGTCCCTTCTGGATGATGTCCCTTTAAATCATAGTTTGTTAAGCCTGTAGAGTTTACAAATTTATAATTTTTCATTCCAAACTCTTTTGACTTATCATTCATCATTTTCACGAAATCGGCTTCTTTTCCAGCAATTTCTTCAACTAAAGCAATTGTTGCACCGTTTGCAGAGTAAATTGCCATTGCCTCATATAACTCTTTAACTGTATAAGAGCCACCATTTTCTAATGGAACGTTTGATAATGAGCGATCTTGCGAAATCTTATATGCATATTCAGAAATTTTAATTTTTTGATCCCATTTAAGTTTTCCTTTATCCACCGCTTCATGAACTAAGTATTCACTCATCATTTTTGTCATACTAGCAATTGCTAATGATTCATCCGCATTTTTTTGATATAAAATTTTTCCGGAATTTGCTTCTACTAAAATTGCTGATCCTGCTTCTACGTCTATAGCAGGAACTGTTTCCGCTGTTGCTCTTCCAGATGTAACAATTATGCTACAAAATAGTGTAAGCACTGTTACTATTACAATGAATTTTTTGTAAAACATACCTTTCAATTCTCTTACCTCCAATATCTTTGTACTCAAAAAAACGATATTCTAGCATAATCCCTATAAAAATAGACAGTTTTATCAAAGGCTATTTACAAATAAGACTTTAGGATCGCTTTCATATAGACCATCTCATCACACCCTTTTAGGCGCACTGACACTTAGTATTCCCACACACATCCCTATTTCTAATACCCTTGTATTTTTCAAAATGATCCGTACTTTCATATTTTTTAGGATTACATTTAATAGACAATCTAAGTAATACATTTGTTCCACAATTATAAAAAAATAAAACCAGTGTGCCCCGATTGAATATCGAAACACACTGGTAACAGTTTTTTGTAATAAAAAAACTACATCCTATATTTAATGTAGTTTTTCTAGCTGATTTATTTATTTTTCACTTCATTTTTATAAAAAGCAAATAATGGTTCAATGGCTGGACTAGATAAAAGAGGAATTGCCTTCTCAATCAATTCTCTATCCCAATCAAACCAACGCATTTCCATTAGCATATTAATTTCTATATTAGTGAACCGTTTCTTTATTTCTTTAGCAGGATTACCACCTACTATTGTATACGGCGGAACATCTTTACATACGACAGATCCAGCTGCAATAATTGCACCTTCGCCAATAGTAACGCCAGGCATTATAATAGCATTCATACCAATCCAGGCATCGCTTTTAATGACTGTATCACCCTTCGGTTCATATGATTGTTCTATTTGCTCAACGAATGGATAAACTGTAATCCATTCAGGGTGATGATTATGATTCCCACCCATTAAAATGACAACTCCACTTGCAATACAAACATAATTTCCAATAATGAGTTTATCAAGTTGCCAACCCATCTGTTCAATTGGATTGAAAAGCACTCGAGACTTAGCATCGCCCCACAAATATCTTACACAGCCATCTTCAAAATTTTGATGACCATAATAACCAGAATAATAGGAGTACTCTCCTACTTCAATGAGTGGATTTGTTACTATATCTTTTAAATACTTTGTTTCTGACCAATGATTATATAATGGATGCTTCATAACTATATTCCTCGCTTCTAAGTATGGTAGATTTTTGCAATTTACTTAGAAGCTTAATACGACAGCGACATTTTTAAATTTTTTCAAACGACGAATCATTATCTTCAAGCCTTTCTTTTATACTAAAAAAAGCATAACGCAATAAATTACACAAGTCAAATTGTGTAATTTCGAACACAACTTAAACTGCGTAATACTGCAATAAGAACATTAAAACAATCTAACTTTTATACTAACAATATAGTAATTACATTTAGTTAATATTTTGCAAAAAAATTTTAATTGCCATGACAAAGCAAACAATAACCACTATTGGTCGTATTAATGACGTCCCTTTTGTAAGCACCATCTTCGCCCCAATATATGACCCTATGATTTGACCAAGCATCATAATCACCCCAATTGTCCAATCAATTTGGCCAAAAATAATAAAATACAACAAAGCAGCGAAATTACTTGTAAAATTCAAGATCTTAGCATTTGCAGTTGCTCTTGTAGTACTATATCCACATAAAAGAATGAACGCTAAAGCAATTAAGCTACCTGTTCCTGGGCCGAAGAAACCATCATAAAATCCAAGGAATGGAGCCACTGTTAACGCAAACAACAACATACTTATTTTTCTCGGTCGATCTTCGTTTGCTATATTTGGAGATAATAGAAAATAAAGACCAATAATAATAAGTAAGAAAGGTAATATCATGATTAGATATTCAGCTCGTATCTGTAAAATAAGCCATCCACCCAAAATAGATCCAAAAAAGGTCATTAAGATGGACAAACGCATTTCTTTGAGATTAATTTCTTTCTTCTTAATAAAAATCACAGTTGCCATGAGGGTTCCGCTACTCCCTTGTAGTTTATTAGTTGCTATTGCTACAGAAGGAGACATACCTACTAATAACATTACTGGGATAGTTATCATACCACCGCCCCCAGCAATTGTATCTATCCATCCTGCTAAAATAGCTACTAAAAATAATAATATGAGTAATTCAATAGTAAAATCCATATAAAGGGAATGGGAAGGTTTGAGCTATTATAGCCCAAACCTTCCCATTCTCCCTCCTCTCTCTAAACTAGTTTATGATATCTGTAAAGTAACTCTCTTTCTGGTCGCGTAATCGGCTGGAAACGTATTGCCTGCAAACAATTCTACGTCCATACTTATTATCACCAATCGGAATTTTGTATTCTTCCTCCGATAACCTTTCTCTACCATGAGTTACATTCGTTTGCTTACCATAGTATGAATTTGGCATAATCAATAAATCTTCAGATGTAAGCGGAACTTTATAAGTAGGCATTGTTCGTAACAGTTCCAAAAACATGTCAAATTTCAATTTTTCTTCTTCACTTCCCCCCACATAAATCAATCTATTTTCTGCTCCATTCAAACAAGTTGCAATAATATCACCATTATCATCCAAAAATATGATTTGGTTTATTTCCCCTACAAATCCCGATATTTCACCATCCGCCATTCCTGCGATATGAGCAATAGGCATTTTACTTATCGCCAATATATCATCTTTACTGAAGTGATTTTCTTCAAGATGCTTTTGAAGTAATTTTGGCGTTCCAATATGAGTATTGGTTTTTAAATTTAACACTCCTTTTAATAAAAGAGCATCAACCCTAGTAAATTTGCCGCAAGTAATTTCCGAAACTATTAGTTCGACGGATTTATTAAGTCTATTCGATACAATCTCTAAATTCGTATTGAACGATTTCAATCTTGCTTCAATATGCAATTGATTTTTCATATCTGTATATACTGTGGCATCGTTATGTTGATAAAAGTTTCCGCCACCAGTGCTTGCACCGACATTTCGCAAAACTTCATCATTGTTTAAAGGAGAAATGAGATGAAATCTATTTTTCCCTGCATGTTCGGACGGATGAATCAAAGCATCATAATTAAAAAGTGTGGCAAAAAGCCATGTGACCCATTCAGCATAAAAATATTTTTTCATTCTATCGTGTTCGTTTTCACCATAATTAAAGCCTTTGCGATTTTCCCCAGGTAATAGGGTTTCCATAGGATCACACGGAATATTTTTAATAAGTATAGGCGGTACGTTCCCACCACAATTCGCTTCTTTTATCATATGAAGTAGTTTTTTTACATCTGAATTCGGAGTTTTCTTTGAATAGTCAATCAAACAAATGAGCCACTCTTTTGAAAAGCTTGCAGCTATTTCTTGATCACAAGTATAAGGATTATGAGTGTTTAATTCATTGTCTATTAGATTCTTGATTTTATCCTTCAATACATTAGGAATAGTAATTTCTTCAATTTCCGTAATCTGCAGTATTCCTTTATTCATTATAAAACCTCCGTTATTTTATTTTTCTACACCCTATCTCCTGTTAAATGAACTACTTCTTTTTTGCTTTTTTGCTTTTCGTCAGAACTATTAGAGCCACCAATTTACAGATACTAAACGTGAATGATACGAGATTTCCTCTTAGTTACATTTCTCCAACGAATTCCCCTTGAATTGGCATATTTAATTTGAAAATCTAATTCATTTTCATACTTTACTTTCAAACTATGTTTATATGAGTTTCAATTCAAGCAAGAATATTTCATTTTCTGAAATTTTCTGAAAATAGAAATCAGAATTTTCTTCGTACTAACAGTAAAAATATAACACGAAACCAAAAAATGTAAATAGATAGGATTTTTTATAAAAAATAGTCAGACTATTTTTAGGGTAATTCGTATTTCATTGGACCAGCTATTTCCCCTTCTATTTTATTTATAACAATTAAACAACCTGTCTTTGCAATAAAAAAAGTCCCCTGAATGATAGAGGACCTTCTTTACAAGTATATTTTATTTTAAAGTTCTTACTTATGTTTTATTTTAAAAGATATTGCTGTAACTTCTTTATTAACAGTTCTGTTCCCTCTGGACTTACAATAATCTTCCCATTCGCTAACGAAATATTCTTATCTGAAATATCACCTGTAATTGCACAAGCTTGTGAGGATTGATATTTCCGCAAAATAATCTGATCCTCTTCCACAAACATTTCTAGAGCATCTTTTTCTACAATTCCTAAACTCCGTCTTATTTCCATTGGAATAACAATACGCCCCATGCTATCTGCTTTACGAGTAATCCCTCTTGATTTCATAAAATGCCACCCTTTATTTTTATCTACTATTACAGCACTTAGTTTAACAGTAAACCTCAATAAGGAATAGTTCGTATTACAGCACTTGTTTTAACAGGAAATTCCAATGAGGAATAGTTCATGTTTTAACTTTCTCTTGTTTATTTCTGGTTTTTAAAATATTTATCCTTTATTATCTTGATGTATTGTTTTCTTTCTGTTAGTTCAAAAATAAATAAAGCCTTATTAATATAATTAAAACCATCTTCACTAAATTGCTGAAGTTCTAATAAATTTGAACCTTTTTCGAAATTTAGTTCCCCTAATAAGTATAAACTATTCATATTAATGGCTAATTTGATACCTATATCACTGTACTTTATTGCTTCTACATGTTCATATGTAAGATGTAAACATTTTGTTAAGGTATAAATAATTCTTAATTTAATTTCTTTATTTCCAGGGAATTCCATCCTATTAAAATTACTTAAACATTTCTTTAATATGCCTATACTTTTTTCATATTCTCCATTTTCCGCATAGATTACTGCCATTGTATGCATGATATCTATTTCTTTTTCTGATAAAAAATTGACATTAGTTAAAGTTAATTTTAATGCTTTATTTAAAAGGCCCAAAGCATTTTGGGTTAATCCCTTTACATTAAATATAGCTATCGCTTCATGCCATATTAGAAATTGTTTATCTTCTTTTGACTGGAAATTATTTTCGTTTTTCTCTTTTTTCACTATTTCATAAAGTTCTTTATATTGTTTTTGCTTTATACAATCTCTTATTACATATTTTACGTTTTCTACATATTTAAATTTTTTGTTTTGAGTTAGCGCAAATATATAATTCGGATCAACACCAAGTCTTTCAGATAATTGATACAACAATATGCTAGATGGATAAATAATACCTTTTTCTATCTTACTAATTTGACTTTGTGAACATATTCCATGACAAAATTCAGATTGTGATATATTTTTTTTCTTTCTAAGTTCTTTAATAATAATACCGAGATTGTAGAATTCCATTTCTCCCCCTCAAATGTAACAATTTATGAGTATAAGAATATTTTCCAACTTTTAATGTAATGTAAAATTAATATAGTTGCAATTACTAATTATATTGATTTATAGTTTCTTTTACAAACTGGTATCATAATGAGAGAAATTATTACAATTAAAAGGAATAAAGAGTATTGGATATGATTTTTCAGCTTTATTTCAAATAATAGTTTCTTTTGATTTTTATATGAATAATTTCGAAGGAGCTTATTTTATGAAAAAAATGTTAACCGAAAGAGAGTTAGAAGTGGCTATTTATGTAGCAAAAGGATTAACAGATGCAGAAATTTCTAGAAAAATATATGTTAGCCCTAGAAGAATTTCAACGATAATTAATCATATTAAAGAAAAATGGCATATTCATTCTAGAGTGGAATTAGGTATTTTAGTTTATCATTATGGTTTTATAGATGCACCCTTATTTTCAAATAAAGAAAGTCATTTATTTGAAAAGGTTGCACAATAATCGGCCAAGTATAATGCGTTTAAGTTACAAATAACAACAGAAAAGCCGCTGAACTTTTATTATTTAGGGTACTTCTGCATTCTGAAGTTGATGGGCATGTATGGATTGCTAAAAAAACATATAAATCTTATTCTTATAGATATTTTAGTAAGAATGATTGTACTAGAAACTTTTAAAATGCTCATAATAGAGGAGTCTTTGGATGATTTATTGAAGGGCTTCAACGACTTTTAAAAGGTGAAAACATACCTTTAAACCATATTTCTACCGCAACAACAAGTATCGCTTTTCATTCAGAAAATCCATCCATCTTGATTAAGATTTTTTCAAAAAGGGTGGGTTTCTTTAGTTTATAGGAAAGTTATACTTAACTCATAAAAAATACAATAAAATAGGTAAAAATGCTATCGCATCTTACCTATCCTATGGATAAACAGGTTCTCATAAGAAATAGACAAATTCTCAAAGAATTATAAATATATTATTTTAAATTAATTGGTTGTTGTTGAGTAATACAATGAATCATACCACCATTTTTATACAGCTCTCTTACATCAATCCCCACCACTTTACGATCAGGATAAAGTTTTTGAATCATCTCATTTGCTATTTTATCATTAGGATCATTATAGTTTGGAACTAAGATAACTTCATTCGCTATATAATAATTAATATAGGAACCTTTATAATCAAGCTTCTTCCCATTTTTTAATGTAACATTATTCTTGCTTAGCGGTAGATATACATACTTGTACTTATTACCTGTAGCATCTTTTGCCTGCAGCAACCTGTTAATATCTTTGCCAGACGCTCCCCATTCAGCCAAATCTTTTTCTTTTAACGTTATAATAGTAGATTTATCGTGGAATTTGGCGAATCCATCAATATGAAAATCAGTAATATCTAAGTTAGGTGCTCCATCTAACCAAATAAAATTTGTTACCCCAAGTTCACTAAAATATTTTTCAATATCCTTTTCTGACAATTTAGCGTTCCTATTTTTATTCGTCACAGCACTTCTAGTTAATAAAACAGTTCCATTACCATCTAATTCAAATGCGCCACCTTCAAGAACAAATTTATTCCAATTAATTCTTTCAATGCCTAACTGATTGCTAAGATTCTCACGAAGACGAGCATCTTTCTTATATGGCGTTTTCTTTCCCCATCCGTTAAATCCTGGATCTAATATCTTTAGATTTTTGTCATTATCGTAAACAAAAATTGGACCAGTATCTCTAGCCCATACGTCGTCAGTAGGTGCGATAAAGAAATCAATTTTCTCCATATTTACCCCTTGATCCGTTAAAACTTCAATAATTCTTTCTTTCTCTTCTTGATCATATGCAACAATATGAACTTTTTCGCCTTTACTTAAAGATTCTGTCATTTGAATCCAAATCGGTTCTACTTCTTGCTGATATTTTGGCCCGTATGTAAATTCATGAGGCCATTGTAGCCATGTTCCTTCATGTTTGCTTTTTTCATCTGGCATTGTATACTTTCCTACTATTTTTTGCGCCTCTACTTTCTTCCTATCTTCTCTCTGCGTTTTTTCAATTTCCTTCGCCTGAACTTTCTCAATTCCCTTAACTTGAGCATAACCACTAATAATAGATGTGGTTAGTACAGCACTCATACACAATTTCGTTATTTTTTGCATTTCTTAACCTCCTTTTTTGTTTTACTGTAAACCTTTACATAGTGTTAAGGTCAAGATTTTTTAATTAAATTATTACATATGGAGCACGATTTAAATCGAACCATTTATAAAAACTCTGGAATGCATATAACCGTATAGATGAGGTACCCTAATGCTGCCATTAACCTTAATGTGAAGAGTATACAAAATCTCTACTATAATCACCATTTATCCCTATAACATCACGCGCTTTTTTCACTTGTTATCTTTTCTGCTCCTTCTACTGTATTTTTTATGAATGTATTCATTTCTAAAACTAATACAGTACATGAAATTTTATATTACATACGTATATATTTATTCAGTTTATAATTAACTATTCAAAAGCAGTTACGATTCTCTCTTTCATTTTCTGTATTATTTCACTGCTTAATATTTTTTGACCAGCAGGAAGTTTTAATATAGCAGCAGCACCCTTACTAAGATATATTTCTTGGTCATTATTTTGATTTACTATCAATATTCCTTGCCCTTCAAATTCAAAATAACTAATATTTTTTGTTTCATTTGTATTATTTTTTATTACTTTATATAACCCATATAAATCTTTACTTCTATTTTCTCCACCCGTTCGAATCGGTTCAGTATCATTCGCAACAATTAGTCCTTCTGGCTGCTCACCCTTCATAATAAACCACAACTTTTCATTTGTTGGTAATAGTATATGCTTAAATTCAGAGCTATTTAACATTTGCTGTGCTGGAATTGTTTCATAGATTGGTAACGAAAATGGAGAGGTTGTTATTTTTTCAAAACTTACATTTTCAGAAGAACTACTCTTACTATATTGATAATC
Organism: Bacillus sp. NPDC057893; assembly: GCF_042796455.1. Classification (NCBI taxonomy): domain Bacteria; kingdom Bacillati; phylum Bacillota; class Bacilli; order Caryophanales; family Bacillaceae; genus Bacillus; species Bacillus sp. NPDC057893. The sequence goes on from NZ_JBHVNG010000005.1 coordinate 119,180, forward strand.
TTTTAATGCGATCGATTGTACTGGCTCACCTTTATTTTTTGATGCATAACTAATTTTACTAGCGAAAATAATAACAGTCATTAAACAAATGCATGGTATCACAAGCTTAAGTAGTTTTCCCATTAATGAACCCCCACACTTTTAATATTATTAGTTTGCACGGATATTATAAACAGTTTCATTCCACCAAAAATTATTATTGTTATGGAACGTACTGAAATTATGATTATAATGATCACCATACCAAGGGTCCATGTAAGTTATATAGTCTGTTCCATTTGTACCTTTATAGAATCCATCAAGTACTAGAAAGTGTCCGATGTTAGCTCCATTTTGCCACATAATGAGTGCAATTATCGGTTGATTACTATTAATTTGATTTTTGAACCAATCATACGATTTTGCTCCAGAACTTATAGCTGAGCTAACACCATATCCCGATAATCCATATTGTATTTCACGTGAAGTTGCAGGATTATTATATGATCCACCTTTGACATACCTAACATACTGATCTTGTGAAGGAGTTTTCCCAAAATAATTTAAAACTGAAACCGAAGTGCCCGCCCGACACCAATTTGATCCTTCTTGTAATATGTTAGGAACAGATAATTTACGATCTGTTGATGTATTTGGAGGATTCCCATTAATATAAGCTGACGTTACATATACTTTTTTCCCATCTTTAAAATAATAAAACCAACGATTATCTAAATTTCCTGTCCAGTAATCTTTAACCGCTTCACCATACTCCCATCCTTTAAAAGATACTTTTGTATTTCCGGGAATCACATCTACAATATTTGCATTCAAACTTTTTTCTTCTCTAACATTTACATTCAATGGAGCAGCTGTTCCTGAAAATTCAACTTCTTCTGCTATTATTTTGTGAACACCAATGAAACTAAATGTGAAGAACAATAAAAACATACAAACAATGAATTGCTTTCTTCCCTTCATAAGTACTAAAAAACATCAACAATTCATCCTTATTAATTGTTCAAGCTTAATATTACATACTAACGGAAAATAACTTCTAATAAATTCCAACACAAAAAAAGTAGCCTATAAATTTTTATAGGCTACTTTTCATTTTATCGTTATTACTTAGCTAATTCTTTCGTTCCCTGCATTACATCAACGAAGAATCCCCAGTTGTTCACAACAGAAGAAATACTAATATGCTCATCTGGAGTGTGGACGTTGAATATATCTGGCCCGAATGAAATTGCATCTAATTCAGGCATCTTTTGAACGAATACACTGCATTCAATCCCTGCATGTACAGCGAAGATTTCAACATCTTTGTTGTATTTTTCTTGATGTACTTTTTCAAACAAATTACGAATTTGTGAGTTTGGATTGTATGGCCACTCCGGATATTCTGACTCTAATTCAAATGTTGCTCCAACTAATTCAGCAATATATTTAATTTCATCCGCAATATGTCGTTTTAAACTACTTACAGAACTTCTTACTTCGTTTCGCAATTTAATTTCATCTTGCAATGTTTCAATAACGCCTAAAGTTGTTGAACTTTCTACAAGCCCTTTAATATCCATGCTCATACTTTGTATGCCATTTGGAATTAAGAATAATGATGAAATAAGCTGTTTATGTGTTTCTTTAGCAAATACTTTTTCTACTTTCTCATCTAATTTTGTAAGTGTAACATGAACGTCCGGATCAACAGCACGCATTTCTTCTTGTAATACTCGTGTCCATGATTTTAATTTTTCTTCTACTTGCTCTACATCTTCTTGACGTAATAAAATTGTAGCTACACTTTCACGTGGAATTGCATTCGTTTTTAATCCGCCGTGAGCATCACTTATACCAAATTGAATATTTATTGATAAATCACGTAAAACTCGTCCTAGTACTTTGTTCGCATTTCCGCGTTGTTTATCAATTTCCATACCAGAATGTCCGCCCTTAAGTCCACCAACATATAGACGGTATGTATCCATATCAACTGGTGCCTCATCCCAAATTACTGGAATTGTTTCAACTGCTTTTGCACCACCAGCGCTACTTACAAGTAATTTATGATCTTCTTCAGAATCAATATTTATAAAGATCTTTCCATCAAAGTGGTTTGCATCAACAGCAAAAGCTCCGCCCATTGTCGTTTCTTCTTCAGTAGTAATTACTACTTCAAGTGCTGGATGCGGAATATCTTTTGAATCTAATAAAGCTAATGCATATGCAACAGCAATACCGTTATCAGCGCCTAAAGTTGTTTGATTCGCGTATAGCATATCCCCAATAATTCGTAATTCAATTGGATTTTTTTCAAAATCATGTACTGTTGCTTGATTTTTTTCACAAACCATATCCATGTGACCTTGAATGATAATAGCTGGTACACTCTCATAGCCAGCAGTTGCGTCTTTTTTAATAATGACATTTAATGCTTCATCTTGAATCACTTCTAAGTTACGCTCTTTTGCAAAGCCCACTAAATAATCACTAATTTCCTTTTCATTACCTGATCCTCTAGGAATCTTTGAAATTTCTGCAAAATGATAAAATACAGGGTGCTTTGTTAATTGTTCTAAAGTAGAATACATTTTTCAAGCTCCTCTCTCAAATACAATCAATATGTAAATAACTTAAATCACCTTCTATTATATCATGATTCACCATTTTACTTTTATACTGAATAATTCCCTGCCAATAACGAAATAAGAAATTGAAGGAGAACACATTTATGTATTCTCCTTCAATTTCTTATGTTGTATATATTTAGATGTTTTCCCATCAATCAGTTTCTCTAAGTGATCTATTTTTTTCGTTAATGCACCTTTCACAAGAGAGAAATCTGTATTTGATTCTTCCTTTTTATCTTTAAAAAACGAAGATTTTTGTACATTTAATTCTGCCATACCTTCTCCCCCTTTTACAAAAGATACAACCTTTTATTTATATTATATAGTAAATGTAGACAGAGTGTACACTTATCATTTTCTTTTTAATTCTTCTTCTAACTCTTCTACTTGCTGCAAAGTATCTCCTTTTATTAAAGAGAAATCTGTTGTATCTTCAGTCTCTTCTTTAAAAAAATCATTATCATAATCTTTTATCAATACAATCACCTCTACGTACTAGTGTAGGAATGATTGTCCAATTTTATACAACTTTGTCCGATTTTTTTCTAAATTATGTATTGGAGAAAAGGACAGAAAACGATTCTGTCCTTACTTACTAAAATAACTATGATGTATTGTTAAATTATATACATTTTCAAAGTCACGATCTTGTAGATTATTCTTCTTTCCATCAATAACAATAAAAACATCATTCACTATTTTTGCTGGTATAATTCCGACATTTTCTACTTGAACCGCTTGCTGACCATTCAATTGCTCTATGTGTTCTAAAGGTACTGTAATACTAAATTGAGAGCGAATACCACGGAAATTCGTATTTAATTCGATCGCTGCTTCAAATACAACAATTTTCGCACCTACTTTTTCCCCATACGAATCAAGAAATACGTTTAAACTATTTGTATACTCTTCTTCCGTATTCCATTCCATTGTCCCAAATGCTACTGGATTTACATTTTGAATAATTGTCGTATATATTTCTCCTCTTGCTTTTGAAGCAATTAATGACCGTTTAATTGATTGGACCGTCTTTCCAATATCGCTGAATTTCGCGCCCCATATTTCTGAAATATTAGGTGTCAAAATGAATGCAATATCAACGAAAATTACCATCGCAGTGAACATTAATAGATTTTTCCAGAGGGTTAAATCTATTCCTTTTATCATGAAATAAACTGTGACTGATGTTATAAACAAACCATACCAAGTTTTTCGAATTCGTTGTTTCTTCTCCTCATACAATTCTTCATTTTTCCAATAAAAGAAAACAAGAACTACAAAGATGATTGCTAGAATAAATAAGCCGATTCGAATGTTAGAGATCGTCAATCACATCACCCTCCATTCCAAAACTACTCACGATACCATTACATGCGCAAAGAGCCATCTTTATGACAAAAGACGTGGACAACCTTCTAAAGTTAGCTACATCGCATATACATTAGAAGCAGACCACGTCTTTTGTCATGAATCTACATTGTATATGTAGACAAGCATACGTTTCAAATTTTCATGTTAAAAAGAAATATGTTTCGGAATTTCCCCTTCAGGTACTTCTCCGTCCATACTTAAGTAATAATGACGAATTGGATGTAAATTTTCGTCTAATTCATAAACAAGTGGAATGCTAGTCGGTATATTTAATGTTACTACACCATCATTTGAGAGATTGTCTAAGTATTTCACAAGTGAACGAATCGTATTGCCGTGTGATGAAATAATTACTTTTTCACCACTTTTTAATGCCGGTGCGATTTCTGCATGCCAATAATCAAGTACTCTTTTCTCCGTATCCTCTAAACATTCAGTCAATGGAAATTCGCCTTTTTTTAACGTTTTGTATCTCGGAGCGTTCGCTGTATATCGGGGATCATCTTCAGTAAGTGCAGGCGGTCTCACATCTATACTTCTTCTCCAAATATGAACTTTTTCATCTCCGTATTTTTTTGCAGTTTCGTCTTTATTCAATCCTTGTAGTGCACCATAATGGCGTTCATTCAACTTCCATGAGTTATGTATAGGGACCCAAGTAAGATCCATTTCATGAAGTACAATCCATAATGTCCGTATTGCTCGTTTTAATACTGATGTATACGCAACATCAAACGTATATCCATTATTTTTTAATATTGTTCCTGCTTCTCTCGCTTCACTTAATCCATTCTTTGATAAATCTACATCTGTCCATCCTGTAAATCGATTTTCAAGATTCCACAAACTTTGTCCGTGACGAATGAGTACAAGTTTTATCATTATAATTCCCCTCTCGGAAATGTGAATTTTATTGTTCCATCGCGTACACGTATAAAGTATCTAGTAATGCATCTTTTTATCCATTCACTCTATGATTTATCCATAGTTGCCAAATGTATGGATAAAATTCTTTCTTTTTCAAACTATAAAGAAAGGCATATTTCTCATTATTTTTGATCAACTGGTATTTCTCTTTTCGTTATCCATGCATCATGACCTGAACGGCTATTCGCCATTTCGTTCATAACTTGATGCCAATTCTCTTCACATGATTCACCAAATTTTGAAAAAATAGCACCCATTTGTTTTCTTTGAACATCACTTAGTTTTTTCTCTAAATCTGTACCTTCTTCTGTTAAGGATAATTGTTTTACTCGACGATCATGAGTAGCTTCATTACTTTCAATTAGTCCCTTTTCCACAAGTTGACGCAGTGGTCCGTGAAGAGCTTGTTTACTTATTTCTAATAACGATAGTAACTCATTTACACTTATCCCTGGAAAACGTGCGATAAAAAATAAAATTCGGTGATGTACTCGTTGTATACCATACTCTTTTATAATTTCATCTGGCTTTTCAGTAAATGTTTTATATGCAAAATAAAATAATGCCAATGCCTCATTCATCTGTTCTTCTTTATGTTGTGTCATCTACTTTCCCCCTGTATGTAAATTATACCACAATCCAGTAATGATTATTTTAATCAACACACTTGAACTTCTGTAGTCTATTGAAGCATTCACTACACGAACTAAAATAATTAGGAGATGATTCTCTTGAAAACGCAATATACTGTAAGTACATATTTATTAGATCGATTACACGAATTAGGAATTGAGCATATATTCGGTGTTCCTGGTGATTATAATCTTGCCTTTTTAGATGATGTGATTGCACATGAAAATTTAGAGTGGATTGGCAACTGTAATGAATTAAATGCGGCATATGCAGCATATGGATATGCTCGCATAAAAGGCGTCGCTGCTCTTATTACCACTTTTGGTGTCGGGGAATTGAGCGCAATAAACGGCATTGCCGGCTCATATGCCGAAAACGTACCAGTTATAAAAATCACCGGTACACCACCAACAACTGTAATGGAAAATGGAGAACTCGTTCATCATACATTAGGTGATGGAAAGTTCGATCACTTTTCCAATATGTATCGAGAAATTACTGTAGCACAAACAAATTTAATTCCTGAGCATGCCGCTGAGGAAATTGACCGTGTATTACGTACATGTTGGAATGAAAAACGTCCTGTTCATATTAATTTGCCGATTGATGTGTATAATAAACCAATTAATAAACCTACAGAACCCATTTTAAATAAACCGATTTTAAGTAATAACGAAGCGTTGGATAAAATGCTTCTACATGCCATTTCAAAAATAAATAGCGCAAAAAAACCTGTTATTTTAGCTGATTTTGAAGTGGATCGATTTCATGCTCAAGAGGATTTACATCAACTCGTAGAAAAAACTGGCTTCCCTATCGCGACATTAAGTATGGGAAAAGGAATATTTCCAGAAAAACACCCTCAATTTATAGGGGTTTATACTGGTGATGTAAGTTCTCCGTACTTGCGAAAAAGAATTGATGAATCTGACTGTATTATTAGTATTGGTGTGAAGTTAACTGATACTATTACAGGCGGCTTCACACAAGGTTTTACAAAAGAACAAGTTATAGAAATTCATCCCTATACTGTGAAAATTATAGATAAAAAATACGGACCGGTTGTAATGAAAGATGTATTACAGCATTTAAGTGATTCAATCGAGCATCGTAATGAAGAAACACTTGAAATTAAGTCGTTTATTTCAGAATCACCATCTATTACTAAAGAGTTCAATCGATTCTGGCCAAACTGTAACTTATACACCAATGGTTTATGATTTAACTGCGGGTTATGGATATACTGCGAAAGCTGCAGGGTGGCTTCGAACAGTTTCTGGAGGGCCGTACTCGTTTGGAGAAACTGGTTCTTATTAATGACAAGAAGCATAAAATAAAACAAATTTGTTATTTCCCTACACAATGTGTGGGGATTTTTATTAATGAAAGGATATTTTTGTAAACTTTTCTGTTTTTAATAAATAAAGTGTTACTGCCATTTGATTTATTATTTATAAGGAATTTCCCACAAATATATCAGTGACGATTATATGGACTTCTTTATTATCTCTTTTGTGATATTGATAATAGCAGGATGTTCATTGGTTGAACTTCTCTTTCCCGTTCGTTGCTCCAAATGAATTGGTTACTACATACCTTAGGAAGAAAAAGAAATGAATGAAACGGTTATAGAAATTTCTACTTTTATTTGTAAAGTATCACTCCTTTCTTACAAAAACCTTAACTTTATTACATCAAAAAGGGTCATTATGAGATCATGTAGAATTAGCATATATCACAGTATTTTAAAATTGAAGAGGTGATTATGCTGAAAGATTTAACAAAATCACAAAACTCATCACGTGGTCTGAGAGGGCATTTGGAATCCTATCCGTTAACTTCATTTTTTATAATGGCATATGTATTCTCGTGGGTTGTTTTAATTCCATTTATCTTATCGCAATGGGGTATTCTCCCTAAATCAAAAGCGTTTGATATTTTCTTTTATGCCAATGTATTTGCAGGTCCTATGTTAGCAGCGTATATTATGTTTCGAACTATTGAAGGCAAAGAGTCATGGAAAAAAGTTAGAAAAAGCATCCTATCTATTAAAGTTGATTTGAAGTGGTACTTGTTTACTCTTATCGTTATCCCTGCTGTACTGTTTCTGGGTATGGTGATAGTAAATGGAGGGATACCTACTTTCCATAGCTTAAATACTGAATTTTTTGTAACCTATCTCATCTCTTTTGTAGCTATTTTCTTTCTCGGCGGACCCTTCCCTGAGGAAATCGGATGGCGAGGTTTTGCTCTACCTCGATTACAATCGAAATTTGGACCACTAAAAGGTACATTACTACTAAGTGTTTTGTGGGCATTTTGGCATCTTCCACACTTCTTAACGGCTGCACAAAGGGGTGGACCAAGTTCTGACCTTTCAATCCTATATATTCATTTGCCAATTTTTATTTTGCTGTGTTTACCGATTTCAATCATTCTCACTTGGGTCTATAACTGCCATCACGGAAACTTATTTATTCTCATGCTCGTTCATGCGAGTGTAAATACGTTTAGTTTGGTACAAACTCATTCCACCAACGCAGTTTTAAAGAATACGGATATATTTGTAGTGATAGGATTAGGCCTTGTAGCTTTGCTTATACTTATTTTCACACGAGGCAACCTTGGATATAAACAAACTGCTAATGATGTAGCGTTCAGTAAGAATGAAAATATAAGTAAATAGATACGAAAAGCATAAAAATGAACTTTGAAATTCATGTACTCATTCCAGATTCCACACAAGATCCTGAGGTAATGGAACTGCTTGAGCAAAGTAAAACAATGTGAAGAGAAATGATAACACAAGAATAAAGTAGTAAACATTCATGCAAAATGTGCTATAGAAAGAAAGGTTTCTTCTCTACATCGAAGGAGCCTTTTTAATTTTCTAAATATTTATATTGTTAAAAATTCTCATATGCAGTATTATAAATAATGGTATATTAGTAAATTTTAGTATCACTTCTTTTCAGCTTGTAAACTATGATACTTGGAGGCGTTGTTGTGCGTAAAAAATGGAAACTTGGGCTAATGAGTACGATTCTAGCCTGTACAACCTTTACCTCTGTCGCATTTGCGGCAGAAAAACTAGTTGACCAACCCGAATGGGAGGAGTGGTTAAACGGGCATGCAAAAAGATTACAAGAACCTACTTCTCAGACAACAGAAGATTTATCTTTTCTTAAAGAGGCAGTAAAGGACAAACGCATTGTTGTACTTGGCGAAAGTACGCATGGTGCGAAAGAAATCAATCAATCCAAAATACGTATGATTCAGTACTTACATGAGGAACTAGGGTACGATGTAATTGCGTTTGAATCTGGGCTTGCGGAAGCAAGTGCAGTTCAGCAAAATTTTGATCGCTTAACCGCTACGGAAGCAATGAAACAATCGTTAGAAGGTGTATGGCAAACAGAGGAAATCGAGCAATTGTTTATCTATATGAAAGAACAAAAAGAAAAAGGAAAGCCACTCACATTAGCTGGTTTTGATTTGAATTTGTTTTATCAATCACCCTTCTATCCCTATGCAAAAGAATGGTTGCAAAAACTAAGTCCTGAAGTTGCATCTGAATTTGATGCAGCAGTAACAGAGTTGATTAGTCTGGATAAGTATTACTATGAATTTAAAGGTACCTATCCCTATGATCAATATAAAATAGAAATACAGCCAGTAATCAACAAATTTGAAAACGTAAGAACGTTTATTCAAAATCATAAAGCTGAATTGACTCAGGTTGCACCTCATCCTACGTATGATGTGAACTTTCTGGAGAAATCAATTAATATACGGATTGATGCGATTAAAACGCATTTAGATGCTGACATGAAAGTTAGAGGTGGTATCCTCTCACCTAACCTTACAGACTACTCTCTTTATATCCGAGATCAAAAAATGGCACAAAACCTAGCATGGCTCACTGAAATGCAGTATAAAAACAAAAAAATCATTGTATGGGGACATAATTATCATATTCGAAAACAAAATTCGAAAATGATATTAGACTTTATGAAGGTTCAACAATACAATTATGTAGGCCCCAATATGATGGATTATCTTCCGCAGCGCATCAAAAACCAAATGTACACGATTGGCGTATTTGCGTATAGTGGAAGCAGTTGGGGTTCTAACAATAAAGATGTTATTCCTGTACATAACGAACATGAAGAACAAAGCGTTGAAAAAATAATCAGCACGGTGGGAAGTCCCCATGTTTTTGTTAACCTAAAGGGAGAAAGTAACCGACCAGAAACTTCATGGATGTTTACTCCTACTGCAGCCAGTTATTGGGGGATTAAAGAAAAAGAAGAAATCATGATTCCGACAGAACAATATGATGGCATTCTTTGGTTAGAAAAGACTACGCCTTCTGTCCTTAAGTAAATGAAAAAAGCTCCTATAAATCAATTAAAGGGAATGTATAAATAAGTATTAAATTTACATTTAAAATACAACTAGATAGTTAGGAGGAATAATCATAATGGATACTATACAACAAAACAGTAATGCATGGGATAAGAAGGTTGAAGAAGGTTCTAGATACACGCAACCTGTAAGTAGCGAGGTTATTGAAAAAAGTAAATCAGGTGAATGGGAAATCACAGTCACCACAGAAAAATCAGTTCCTAGAGATTGGTTTCCAAAGTCATTAGAGGGATTAAAGATACTTTGTTTAGCATCAGGTGGCGGACAACAAGCACCAGTTCTAGCTGCTGCTGGAGCAGATGTAACAGTTACTGATATATCTAAGAAGCAATTGGAACAAGATGAAAAGGTAGCAAAACGGGAGGGTTTGACTTTAAAAACAGTACAAGGAGATATGTCAGACCTTAGTGATTTTGAAGATAGATATTTTGATATTGTTGTAAATTCTGTTTCTAATTTATTTGTAAAAGATGTTCATCTTGTATGGAATGAAGTTTCAAGAGTTTTAAAGAATAAAGGCATTCTTATTTCTGGATTTACAAATCCTTTACTCTGGATTTTTGATGACAACCAAGAACAAAAAGGCATTCTTGATGTTAAACATTCAATACCTTCATCAACATTGGATTTTTTACCAGAGAATGAAGTTCAAGATTACATCAATTCAAATCAAACAATAGAATACGCACATACTTTAGAAGACCAAATCCAAGGTCAAATTGAAGCTGGTTTTGTTATAACGGGTTTTTATGAGGATGATTTTGGTGGAACAAGGATATTAGATAAGCATATTAAAACCTTTATTGCCACTAAAGCTATAAAGTTACAGGTCGATTAAGAATTTCGGCTTGTTACACGGGGCATTAGTCGAAGAAGGCTCTTAAAAACAGTAAAAGTTCAATATATGTCAAAAAGGATGGCACTTGCCATCCTTTTTGACTTGTGTATTTTGAGTGTCAAAACTATTATCAAAACAAGTTTTACACCTCTTAACTGAATCCATTAAACAAATAAGCTACGATTTTTCTTTTTTATTCAGCAAGTGTTAACTGCCAAGACACACCATACTTATCATTTAACCAGCCAAATTTTTTACTAAATGGATAGGCACCTAAAGGCATAAGAATTGCTCCGTCTTGCGCTAACTTATTAAAAACAGTTTCAATTTCTTCTTCCGTATCACAAGTTACATAAAGAGACATAGATGGAGTGAATGTAAAATCATGCTTTACATAACTATCAATACACATGAATTCTTGGCCATTTAACGTGAATGTTGCATGTATTACAGTTCCCTCTTTACCAGGTCCCTTTTCATCGTAACGAGAGATGTTTACAATTTCTGATTGATCAAATAACGATGTATAAAAATCCATCGCTTCTTCAGCTTTTCCCTCAAACATTAAAAACGTAGTGATTTTTTGATTTGTATTACTCATTTAGAGACATCCCCTTGTTATGTATTTATGCAAAACATACATCGGTCAATAAAACCAAACGTACGTTCCTATTAATGTATTGTCTATAAAAACGATGAGTTTGTCAATTATCTATGTTTTATTTCTTCTTAAATAATGCTGTCCAAAGAAATGATTCCCCAAACATATTATTTGGTTGTTCAATTTGCTTCATCTTTCTAATTTCAATTACTTCAAATTCTTTAAATACTTCTCTTAATTTTTCTTCAGAATATGCCAGTCCACCTTGTAAACTCCAACCCCTATATACATCCCAATCTGTTATTTCTGATCCATTTCGTTCATCCAGATCACCTGCTGCAAAACATGTTAATCCGAAATAACCACCAGATTTCAATGAGTTATTAATTAAATCGACATAATTCATTCTTCTATGCGGTGGAATGTGATGCAAACAGCCCGAATCATATACAAAATCAAATTCATTTTGAGTTTCTAAATTAAAAATCGAATCACAAATAAAGTGAATTTTCGCCCCTTTTGCTAACGCCCTCTCTTTCGCCCAATTAATACCTTCTACAGATAAATCCACCGCGGTTACATCAAATCCTTCATTCGCTAAATAAATTGCGTTTCTTCCTGGACCACATCCAAGCTCCAACACTTCCCCTTTGAAAACCCATTCTTTTTGTAAATATGAAACTAGGTTTTCATCTGGAACATTTCCAAAAAATGGAACATTCTTTTCTCTATTTGCATAAAATTCATTCCAAAATGGTTCAGCAGGTCTTAATAATGAATCAAGCATTTTTAAAATATCTTCTTGTGTGTGTAACGTTTCATGTTTCATTTGTCCCCCTCCACATTTCAATAGTCAGAAAATTATTATATCTCTTTTTAAACTTTCAAACAAAGAAAAAACTCCTATATTCAATAGGAGTCAAAAATATTATCTCTTTAAAATCTAAGTACAGTTAACCATTTTAACAACTTCTCTTCTCGCACCTTCAAATCATCTTTTCTATACTTACCCATCTGTATTTCGCTAACAATTTCTCCGTCCACCATAAAAAGAACTCTTTCTGTTTTAGCTGCTACCTTTACGTCATGAGTAACTAGCATAATTGTAGTTCCCATACGGTTTATATTTGCTAAAATATCCATTACCTCTTCTGTCGCTTTTAAATTCAAAGCACCCGTTGGTTCGTCAGCAAAAATAATATTAGGTTTATTTATGAGCGCTCTACAAATAGATACCCTTTGTAATTCTCCTCCTGATGCTTCAGTTATATTATTAGTTGCAATTTGACTAATTCCCGTTTTCTTCATCAATTCAAGTGCACGTTTATTTATTATTTTCCTGCTCTCAATTTTTGCTAAATACGCAGGCAAAACTATATTATCAAAAAGATTCAAATTTCTAAGAAGATTGCTCTGTTGAAAAATAAATCCCATTTCGCTGAGTCGTAATTTTGCTAACACCTCTTCTTTCATACATGTTATTTCTTTACTATCAACTTTCACACTTCCTGATGACATTCGATCCATTCCGCTAATATTATATAGTAACGTCGATTTTCCTGAACCAGAAGGTCCCATGACCGATATAAACTCTCCCTCATAAATCTCTAAATTTATATTTTTTAACATATGGTAAGTTTTATTTCCATCCATTGCGTATTTTTTATTTAATTGTTTTACTTCTAAAATTTTTTTCAAATTACACACCTCCTACTCCCCATTTAGCTTTAAATCACTTGTTTGTTTCACTGTAAAACTACTGAAAAGTGTTGCTGCGGTCACAGATATAAATAAAATAGCTGGACATACCACATAAGAAATGATCGGATTAACAACAAACTTTATGTGAGCTGCTCCCATAAATGAACCTAACCAGCTTATTAGTGTTTCTCCAAACGTAGCAGCTATAAATGTCCCTGTTAAAATACCTACTAATACTATAGCAATAGAACGAGTAACATATTGTATACGAATATCTTTGTAGGAAAAGCCGATACTTTTCATAATTAATATTTGCGAAGAATCTTTTACCAATAACATTTTAAAAAACATCGCAGTTATTAAAACCGATATCAATATAGCAATCAAAATTGCCACTTGTGTCACGAGTCTTAATTGTTTAATCGTCTCTCCTAAAGTTTGAGATAAATAATTATCCGTATCTGTTATTTTTGCAGAATTAAAATTTTGTTTATACTCCTTCACTTTTTCTTGCAGATTCACTTTGGGTTTCATATCTACATTTACTACGTACCATAATATATTTTCTTTATTGTAAGAAAAACTCGCTTTAGCTGTTTTTCCTCCATTCGTTACATCTTGATATATACCACTAATAGTTAGCATTTTCTCTTTTCCTTCTACAAATAAAACGATTTCATCCCCTATAGTCTTTTTTAATTCATCTGCGTTCATATAAGAGAGAGCGATCTCATTTTCATTTTTTGGTGCCATACCTTTAACATATTCTATTGGAAATTGGATGAAATCTCCCACTTCTACATTTAAATTTCCATTTGTACCATCAGCTTTCACCATTTTAAATGTACTCGTTACAAATGCTGCATATTTTTCTACCTCTTCATCGTTTCCGATATACGATATAACGTCATTAAACCGTTTTTCTATATTTTCAGATTGCTGTAAATCTATTCGTATATCACTCTTTCCCGTTCCCATATAATTAACAAATTGCGGTGACTGAATCGTGTACAAAAAGTTAACTGGTACAACAATCATGAACACTGCAATTATAAAAACGATACTTAATACTCGATATAACTTAAATCGTTTCACTACATCTTGTATACCAATAAATATATTTACATTTGCAATTTTAGTTTGATAGAGAGAAAAAAATCTTCTAATCTTTCTTTTTCCTAGTTTATCTCTTGATCGTAAAGCGTCTATTGCTGTAATTCTCCTGAAATTCCGCAAAATCATGCGGCAAAAAAAGATAACGGCTAGAAATAACAATGTTGTGACTATCAATGGCACAACATAATGTAAAATACTTTTATTAGCTGTCCCCATATAAAGTGCGATGTTAGAGGTAAATATTTTTGTAACAAATAACGAAAGGATATATCCACATATACATCCAATAGCGGAAATAACAACATATTTTGTTACATATAGTTTTTGAATATCTTTACTTTGAATGCCGATAGCTTTCATAACACCAATTTCCCGATAATCTTCTTCCATAGAAGTAATAATCGTAAATCTAAAACATAAAATTGCGATTAACATTAATAATGCACTTATAATGATCAGCACTGCAGCTATTATTCCATCTGTTAATGAATTGAGTGTTTTAAAGAGTGAATACGTAATAGAGGGACCTTTTTGGGGTAAGTTCGATGACTGGTATAAAGTTTCAAATTCATTTATTTTATCTAAATCTGTTAGCTGGAATTCAATAAGATATTCACTTTCTCCAAAATTCCCCTTTATTCTTTCGAAGTCTTCATCGCTTATTACAAATCGTTTTGAACTAACAAGTGATGGGTTCATTTGAACATCACGAACAAATGCCGAAATAGCCAATTCTAGTTCATTATTATTTTTAACAACCCATATTTTATCTCCAATACGCAAATTATATTTTTGCATATAATAAATTGGTACACCTATTTCCCCTTTCCTAACATCGATCACTTCATTATTTAAATCTAATAAAAAGTCAAAATTACTATTTTGTTTAACGAAGCTAATGTCCATTACACTATTATGTTCCGCTTGATTTTTCTTCTTTATAAAAATGTTAGATTCGCCTATTTGAACCATCTCAGCTGTTTGCTGTTTTTTTACAAAAGGAGTTTTCGCTACAAATGAATCGATTGACTTTTGATTTATTTCTCCGGCATGCATTTGTACGAAGTGCGGTGCGTTTGATACTTTAAACAATTGATCCATCGAGTTCAATAGATTTATAACATTACTTGAAGCACTAGCCATTAAAAGACTTGATAACATGATAAACATAAATAAAATGGTAATTATCATGTTATTTTGAGAGAAATCTCTTTTTAACATTCTCCTAATCATATTAAGCTAGTTCCCCTCATTCCATAATATTTTCTTCGTCACTATCGCTATTATTATCATTATGAAACTAATAGCTAATATAGGTAAATAAATTTTCATACTGTATTCTTCAAACATAAAACCATAAATGACTTGCCCAATTGGTGCCATACATTGAGATACCGCTGTTATAATTGCCATTACTTTTCCTAGGTTTTCATTTGGTGTTTTCTTTTGGACTACAGTAATTACATAGATGGATACAATTGTCATGATCATTGCAATTAAAATAGAAGAAAGTATAAAGAGGATAAATGGTGGATAGTATCCTAAATTAAGAATAAAAGGCGTAACTGATAGTGCCATTGGTATTACTAATAATGCTATTAAAAGCATCCAGTAAAACAATGTTTTCATCTTCAGCTTTTTCGCAAAAAAACCTATTGATAATGCACCTAAAATAGTAGCAAAATCGATTAATCCCATTCCAATTCCGTATAACGTGTCGCTACTTTCCATTGTTACTCGTATAATAATTGGAGTACCAACAACAAATAGTGGTGTCAATATTAAATTTAGTAATGCAGCTAAAAGCATAGATTTCAAAATAAATGGTTGTTTTAAAACGTATACGAAGCCATCTTTCATATCCTTTACAATTGTCGGTATTATATGGCTTTCTTGCGCTCTTTTTATAAAAGGTATTGTAATAAACATTTCTAAAATCGCAGATAAAAAGAAAGCAAGGCAACTTATTATTACAAGTATTTTCAAACCAATTATGCCGTACAATATTCCTCCTAATACAGGAGCTACTATATTAGATAATGCTTGCACACCATTTACGATACCGTTTGCTTGTTCTAACTTTTTCTCTGGAACTAATTGCGGAATACTCGCCATTACAACTGGTGAGTACATTGCACTAATGACTGCTAGCAAAAACATAATTGTTCCAATTAATAGAATAGATACAGATCCAGTAAATAACAAAACTATAAAGCTTAATACAATCGCAGCGTTTATAAAATCAAAAATAACCATTAAATTACGGCGATTGAAACGATCTGCTATTGCTCCGCCGAGAGGGGCTAGCAAAAAAGGAATACTCGTTACTGCATATAGTCCTGCGAATATATCAGCACGCCCTGTTATATCTAATACGTATAACGACAGAGCAAAACGTAAAAGTGCTGATCCTAGAATAGTAATAATTTGCCCACTCACCATTAAGTGAAAATCTTTCATAGAAGATCTTATACTTGCTGGCATCCTCATCACACCCTTCATTCGATTCAGACCGACTGTCGGTCGATAATATCCAAACAGAAAATTACTATTTCTGTTTGATTAAAACCTCCACCATGTAATCAAAGGCTCCCTCTTTCGCTCCAACAGATGCTTCCATCATTTTAATATAAGCTTTAGCTCTCCTCATCATTTCTTCCGGCTTCCACTGGAATAAACCCTCATCAAATATGACTTGTGCTGAAGAGAGTAATAATTCAATCGTTTCTTGTGGGTATGGAGTAGAAAATATGCCTTCAGCGATTCCTTGTTCTAAAATCTCTGCTAAAACAGGAGATAAATGAATAATTGATTGTACTATACTTTTTTGATGCATTTCCGCATTATTTGGCTGATGAAATTGTTCAATCATTTTATCTTTTACATCTCCTGATTTTGGTGATTGTTCCATTAAAACTCGAAATAACTTATCTAAAACTGGGATATTAGGATTAGAGACAATTGCTTTCGCTTTAGCAACATCTGCTTTAATAATCCTCATAATAATTTCATCCATTACTTCTTCTTTCGACTTAAAATAATGATAAAACGTCCCCTTTGCTATACCAATCTCTTTTAAAATGTCATTTACTGTAGTTTTCGTATACCCTTTTGTAATAAACAAACGTTCAGCAGTTTCTAAAATTTCATTTCTACGCTCCCCATATTCTTTTACGATCCTCATTCATGTACTCCTTCCTACGGACCGACTGTCGGTTTATTTAAAGTATATGTTTAGTATGTAAAAAGTTTCCTGTTATCGTACATATACAACAACCTACTTTATATTTCCTTTATGAATTTTAAAATTTATTTTTAATACGGTGAATGAAATTTTAAAAATTATTCCTATGCAATCACCCTTGTACTTATATCGACTGCGTTGTTTAAAAATAAAAAAGAGCCGCAACGCTTTGCGACTCTTTTTTAATAATAACTATTTAACGGCCACGTCTTTGTTGACCTTGTTTTGTACTACTTTTTTTATTGCTTGGCTTATTAAATGATCGATTGTTATCATTTCTCGAACTATTTCTTGAATCGTTTCTTGGACCACCTTTTGAACCACTTCTTGAACCTTCACGGCTATCTCTTTGACGATATTGACCTGATTTCTTTGGAGCCGGCTTTTGTACCGGTTTTCCATTTTCATCTACATTTTTTATCATCGGTTGTTCGATTATTTGTCTTTGTATTGGTGCACCAAGCGTTTTTTCAATTTCTTCTAAATGTTTTTCATCTTTCGCTGCAACGAACGTAATTGCAAGACCTGATCCACCTGCACGTCCTGTTCGGCCAATGCGGTGAATATAACTTTCTACATCTTCAGGGATATCAAAGTTAAATACGTGCGTTACACCATCTACATCAAGTCCACGAGCTGCTACATCAGTCGCAATTAAGTACTGAATTTTAGCTTCGCGGAAACTCTTCATGACTCTTTCACGTTTCGCTTGAGGTATATCACCATGAAGTTCAGCACAATTATAACCTAGTCCTTTTAAATTATCATACAGCTTACTTACTCTAACCTTTGTACGACAGAAAATAACTGCTAAAAATGGCTGATCACGATCCATAACAAAACGAAGTGCATCTGGCTTTGCACGATCTGTCGTCTCAATGACACGCTGCTCAATTGTATCTACCGTTACTTCTTCACTTTGTACTTGAATCATTTGCGGCTCTTCCATATAACGTTTCGCCAATTTTTTAATATCTTTTGGCATCGTTGCTGAGAATAACATCGTTTGTTTACTATCAGGTGTCTCATCTAAAATATCTTCAATATCATATAAGAATCCGAAATAAAGCATTTGATCCGCTTCATCTAGTACAATTGTTG
This sequence comes from Bacillus sp. NPDC057893, assembly GCF_042796455.1. Taxonomy (NCBI): domain Bacteria; kingdom Bacillati; phylum Bacillota; class Bacilli; order Caryophanales; family Bacillaceae; genus Bacillus; species Bacillus sp. NPDC057893. The sequence continues at coordinate 137,752 of NZ_JBHVNG010000005.1, forward strand.
AAAGATTACTTAAATCAATTGTTTCACGACGTATATGATCTAATAATCGTCCTGGTGTCGCTACAACTATATGTGTATTACCTTTTAATTTTCTTAATTGTTGTGCTACATCTTGTCCGCCATATATCGCTAGTACATTAATATCTTCTCTTTGAACAAGCATTTTTTTAATTTCAGTTGTAATTTGCAGTGCTAGTTCCCTTGTTGGTGCAACAATTAAAGCCTGAACATCACTAGACTCTGGATCGATTTTTTCTAAAATCGGTAACACGAATGCTAACGTTTTACCCGTCCCTGTTTTCGCTTGCCCAATAATATCTTTTCCTGACATAATAACAGGAATTGCTTTCTCTTGAATTGGTGTTGCTTCCGAAATTCCATTTTCACGTAATGTATGATTAAAAGTTTCACTAATTCCTAATTCTAAAAAGTTTTTCAAATAGACCACTTCTTTTCCTTATTTTTCACATTAGCTTTCATTGTACCATTTGTTTCGCCAAATATGAAAAATAAAAAAATTCTTATCTTCTTTTTTTATATTCACTATATACAAGTTGGACAAATTCGGTTTGTTTTCTTTCAGATTTTAAAAGTCCGTCCATATTGCCAGAAGACAAAATGTACTTCTTAATTTTGCTGTTATTCCAAATTAAACTCGTATACTTCTTATCTTCATGTAAATTTCGAAACCACTCAAATTCGCTTAATTTCGCAATATGATGTTTTAATTTCATATCATTTCGAGGATAAAATAAAATTACATCTGCAATTACATCAAATAAAGAGCTCATAATCTTCCCTCCTATGACTTCTTTTAAATGTATACGTTCCTTTACATATATATTTAAAATTTACGGAAATATAGTTAGAGGGTGATAAAAGTGAACACTAAATTAATAAAGACTTTTTGCATATTTATCTTACTATATTTTCAATCCACCTCAATTATTATGGCCAAATCTCAAACCGATGTAATAAGTAAATTTAAACATGCTTTACTCAAAAATGATGAGAAATTAATGCAGTCATATGTAACAGAAGGGATTAAACTACCTGCTTTCCAAAAAGATAAACATTTTCATGAAATTGTAGAAGTACCATCTCCTAAAGAGGATACTACAATTCTTATTACTTATGTCAAAGACACTAATAATGTATTTACTATTGGTTCCATTTTAGAAATCGTAACAAAAAATAATAAAATATCTCAAATTAATCAAATTTATGATGGAACTAATCCGTTTATGAAAGAAGCTACTATTGTAAAAGAATATGAATTGCAATATAAACAGCATATACTTACCCCTACAATATTCCCATTTAAAATTCAACAATTTCACGGTCACATCTATAACAATTACTTGGAACTCCATTACAATAATGAAGATATTAATGCGATTTTAAAAATCACTGTTTCACCAATTCAAAATAAATTAGTCCAATATGTACATAAAGGAACTAAATTTTACCGCTTAAAAAATAATATAAAAGCAATATATAACCCTCATTTTGATTTAGCATATGAGCTCATTTTTCAAAAAGACAGTTTTCAATATAAAATCTCAATTGGTAACAAACTACATTTAAAAAGAAAATACAATGTAAATGATTTGATTCAAATTGCAGAATCTATGAATTAAAAAACCGATCTTTTTATTTTAAAATAGATCGGTTTTTTATTATTTTATACAGTGAGTTTCCCTCCATGATAGCAATAATATCTTGTTGCTTTAAGATTTTTAATCTCCTTTAAAGACTGCTCCGCTTTTTCTATATCTAAACAAAAGTTCGGATTCGCAATTACTAATTTTCGATTATCTTGAACAGCTGCGTCTCCCGTAATTACACAATCCAAATTTGGAAAATATAATGAAATATGCCCCGAAGTATGCCCTGGCGTCTCCAGTATTTTACATTCATTATTCAAAATCATTTGACCATCATGTACTTTTTCATCAACAGGAATATGCCTTACTTTTTTTAACTGCTGTATAAACCATTCACCAAATTCCTTTTCTTCATTTTGCATATGTTCTAGCATTTCTTCAGCTTGAACCAACCTCTCTGATTTTATATCACCACTAATATAGTTAGATTCAATTTCACTAGCAATAATATTAATTTGAGGATATCTCACTTTGAAATCGTATAAAGACCCTATATGATCGTCATCATAATGAGTAATAATTATATTTTTTAAGTTTTTCATCTCATATCCATGTTTTAAAATTTCATCTTCAATTAAAGATGAAAAATTTGTATAACCTGTATCTACTAAAGTTAATTCATTGTTTAATATGATTAAGCTCGGATAAATACATTGTTTTCTCCCGTTAAATTCGAATTCAATTGGTAGTTCTATTATCTTCATTTTTCTTCCCCCATACCGCTTATTAAATGTTTAATAATAACTGAATCGTCTACATACATTTTATTATACATGCCATGTAACAAAACAATGTGAGTCGTTTCATATCACCTTCGCTTAACAAACATTATTTTATTTTAAACAGGTATTCGCTTATACTTATCGAAATGTATAATAGGAAAAAATGATGAAATTGATTATTCTTTCTCTTCTTTGTCTATCCTTTTAAAAAATCCATATTTTTGTAAAAGGAGTGTTTATATGGAGAAACAGACGCTTTGGAAAAAGTTCAAAAAAAGCTCAGCAAACCTCGGTAAATCCAGCGTATATGAAAGTATTATTTTATACTACACTTTGAAAAAAAAAGGATTACCTGCTAAAGCTAAACTCGTTATACTAGCCGCTTTATCCTATTACGTATTGGCAATCGATTTCATTCCAGATATAGCTGCGATAATCGGGATTGGCTTATTAGATGACGTTTTAGCAATTGCTTTGGCTCATAAATTTGTCATGCAACATGCAGATGCTGAAATTAGAGAAAAGGGAAAAGTAAAGATGGAATCATTATTTGCTTCAACACAGACATGATTTAAAGTAGTCAGTCATTTACCTACCTTTTCTAACTTCAAATAAAGCGAAACTTTAATTAGTGGGAGTTTTGTCCATCCCCACTGAATATTATCCTTCATCAATTGGGCTTTTACGGGATAAATCCTTTAAAAAAGCAAAAGAACTTCTCTTAACTATCAAACTGTAAACAAATAGGGTGTCAGAACTTGTTCCTAAGTTCTGACACCCTATTTGTTCTTAAATCCATCTGTTATGCAGTTGATTCCGGAAAGATTCCAGCGGCGGGGTCCCTTTATGAAGAAGGACAATGAAAGTTTATCACACACAATGTGAAAAACTGTATGCTATATTTTCTCTTACCCCCTTTATAATCAAAAATGAAATAAAGCAGGTAGTTTACATAGTTACATGCGTACCCTTATACAAAACTGCAATTGCCGCTGCTATAAGGATTATACCCATAAAAGCGGGTGCGGCATGACCAAGTGATACATATATTTGCCCTCCAATAATAGGACCAATCATTCTTGCTAAAGCCTGAATAGATTGGCTTCCACCTTGAATCCTTCCTTGTTCACTAGAATCGACAGACTTTGAGAGCATACCATTGAATGAAGGCCCGAAGATTGAATCACCAAAACCAAACATTAACATTCCAACGATAAGAAGTGGATAGAATGAAAACAAAGCTGCTGCTGCAATAAAACTGTAACCAATAATCTCCGAAACCATCCCAAGAATTGCTATTTGTTTATCACTAAGCTTTATCAAAAGCTTTGGCATTATAAAACCTTGTGAAATGATGTCTTGAAAGCCCATAATTGAAAACATAAGTCCGATTAATGCAGGCTTCCAACTGAAAGTATCCATTGTAAATTGTGTGAAAATTGCTTGTAAAGATCCGTTAGGTATCCAAAGTAAGAACGCTGAGACAAGTAACCATTTAAAGTTTTTCATGGAAAGTACGTTTGAAAGCTGTGTAAAAGGATTCAACCTTACAAAGGTAATCTCTTTCAACCTATTATTTTTGTCAAGGCTCTCAGGCATATATATGAGCCCATAAACAACATTTAATAAAGTTATGATCGCTCCAAAATACATGGGTACAGAATCACCAAACTTGGCAAGTAATCCCCCCAGAGTTGGGCCAATGATGGTTCCTACACCTACAACTGCACTCACCCATCCAAAATATTTCGTTCTCTGTTCTGGAGGAATGATGTCTGCAAAATATGCGAAAATAGTACTTATGCTCCCGCCTGTTATACCTTCTATTATGCGTCCAACAAATAGTACCCATAAAGCTCCTCCTATACCAAAAACTAAGTACCCGATTGCAGAACCGAAAAGGCATACTAAAAGTAATGGACGACGGCCATATTTATCGCTCAAAGCTCCGAGTACGGGAGCAGCTAAAAATACACAGGCTGCATAAACAGATGTCAGTAGCGTAACAACTAGAGCCTGTTCTTCCGGATTGCTTGTATATGGCTGCACTAAGAATGGTACTACAGGCATTATGATACTGAAGCCTATTCCACAAAGAAAAACAGAAATAAGGCCAAATATTAAAGCATGTTTATCTATGTTTTTTTCAGTGTTCCTTTCATTTCGTGATCTAAATATAGACATTTAAATTCTCCCCTCAAAAGATTTTGTTGACTAATCAACAAAATAATAACTCCGTTTTGTTGATTAGTCAACAAAAAAACAATAATAAAAAGGCTGCCTTTTCTCAGTAAAGTAAGGCTGCCCATGGTTTCATTTTCATTATTTAAATTTATTACGACTTAATATGTATACCTTGTTTCTTTATTTCTGCATCCAAATGCCTACTATATTTTTCCACGAAGCTAATTATACTATCGAATTCTTCCTCAGTTACTTGCTCAAATACGGCTTTATCCCGCTCTTGAAACTCTTTGTGCAAGTCTTCATGGATTTTATAAATTTCTTTCCCTTGTTCGGTAAGCCTAAAATAAATTTCTTTCTTATTTTCCGACTTTTGGTAGCTTTCAATAATACCTTTTTTTATGAGCTTCTTAGTCATTCTACTTATAGCACCGCGAGTCACATAAAAAGCCTCTGCAAGTTGTGTCACGTTAGAATCTACATTGTTTTCAATATATTCAATGCAGTGGACTTCCGAAGACTTAAAACCCTTAAGACCTTCTTCCATCTTATCTTTATTAAGCCAAACCATCTTATTATATAATTCCCTTAAACCGTTAATGACCTGTTCTTCTTTATTCATGACCTACCCTCCTAACCGCTCATTAGCACATTAAAACTATTATATTAAATTTCTGCTTACGTTTCGACAATATTGAAATAATTATTTTAATATTTGAGGTATACGTGAAAATAGGTGATTAAATACTAAGTAAATAAAATAATTCACTAGACGGAAAATAACACAAGTGTATTGCCACTCACACTATACAGTAGACAAAACGTAAGAGCTAAGATAATTTCTCTTAGCCCCTCTTTCATAACAATATTTTTTAAAAATACTATTTCACTTCATTAGCTACAAAAAAGTGCTCACATACACTCGATATGCGCTGCAAGTCCACATTTCCACCAGATATAACTGCTACTACTTTTTTTCCTTTTATATAGTTATCAACTTTTCCTGCGAGAAGTGCAGCAGTAGCTAGTGCACCCGCACCTTCTACAACAGCCTTTCCACGTTGTAATAAATCTTTCATCGCTACTTCCAGCTCTTTTTCTGATACTGTTACAATATCATCTACTAATTCTTTTACAACTTCAAACGTTAAATTCCCTGGTATTTTAACTGCACAACCATCTGCTATAGTAGGTGCCTCATAATGTTCTACGATTGTCCCTTTATCATAAGATGCCTTCATCCCATGAACATTGTCTGCTTGAACTCCAATTATATTGATTGATGGATTAAAAGATTTTAATGCAACAGCAATACCAGAAATAATTCCGCCCCCACCAATAGGTATAATGACAGTATCGACATCCCACATATCATCAAGAATATCTAATCCAATTGTACCTTGACCGGCCATTACCTCTACATCATCATATGGATGCAAGTATGTTTCACCTGTATTTTTTATAATTTCCTCACATTTTGCCTTTGCATCATCGAAGGTTTCACCAAATAAAATAACTTCTGATCCATATCCTCTAGTTGCTTCAACTTTCGCCTGAGGTGCAGTAATTGGCATAACAATTTTACTCTTAATACCAAGTAAATGAGCCGATAAAGCAACTCCTTGTGCATGATTTCCTGCGGAACACGCAATTACTCCTCTCTCTTTTTCTTGCTCTGTCAGCTGCGACATTTTATTAAATGCACCACGGAATTTAAAAGAACCCGTCAATTGCATATTTTCTAATTTCAAATGAATTTCTCCACCCGTTTTACTAGTCAAATAAAAAGATTTAACTAATGGTGTTTTTCGAGCATTTCTATCCAAAATACTTTGAGCTTTTTTAATGTCAGTTATATTTAGTGGTAGATTTCTAGTTATCATACTAACACCCTTTCTCATTGGTCATAATCTAATCCTAATCTCTTTCCTAAGTTTTCGTCAGTAAGAACCCCTTTATTCGCAATACTCTATGTTAAGAATAATTCTTTATATCTGTATCTCTTTCTTTAATGCCAACATTTGCAAACAGTTTAACATCCCCTTCATATCACGTTCTTTATAGTCATTTAAGCATGCGATTTGGATCCAATTATTCTTTTGTAAATATGCTGATTCATAATGAACAATATATCCTTGTAATGCTAATGCATCGCCTACTACTTTAGAACACTGCCCTTCGTTTAATTGAATCGTAAGAACAATTTGAGCGGCATGTTCTTTAGGTAAAACAAGTTTTAAACCCATAGTAGTAATAGCTTGTTCAATATAAGCATACGTCTCTTTTATTTTTACAAATGCCGTTTCATCTTCAAATCTCTTCAATGCTTCTTGCAATGAATAAATTAAATTCCATGAATGGGAGTATGGAATACTATCATTCATTTCATACATACCAATGTCCATATATGCAGGTATTGATTCGTTTACTTTTACAACGTGATTATGAAAAACGAAAGATAATCCTGTATATGATTTAATCGCTTTTCCGCTAACACCACTTGCAAAATATACACTCTTCAAATCTATTGGTATTGCTCCAATTGAGCTTATACAATCTACACATATTTTCATTTGATATTTTTTACAAAGAGCATTTAGCTCGTCTAAATTATTTAACATTCCAGTTGATGTTTCATGATGAACAAACCAAAGCCATTCATAATTCCCAGTTGCCATTATTATTTCTAATTCGGTATAAATAAATGACTCTCCCATTTCTTTTTTATATGTATCAAAACTTAAATATGCCCGTTTTGCCTGCTCAATTAATCTATTACCAAACTCCATTCGTTAAAACTAGTCCTTTACCTTTTAAAGAACGTAACTGTAAAGCAATTGCATCATTCGCTAACGTGCCAGTTCCTAACATAAGTTGCACACGTTTTGCTTTCGTTAATTGAAGTAATCGTTTTTTTACATTTTTCATCGTCACTTGAAATGATTTAGAACGATGGGAAATAGGCTTAGCAGAAAATGCCTTTTGAACATTCTCTTCGATGTCCACTGGACCAGGTAAAAATGTAAATTCTTTCGTCATAATACCTCCAGCACTCGATTTTTCGAACATAGCAGGTGTTACATACATTGGCTGAAAAGCTGCTTCTTCTGTTCCAACTAATGTATGGAAAGGTTTGAACCCCATTTGCTCATATAAAGGAAGTTCACGTGTTGTGGCTGAAATGAGTGCCAATTTATAGCCATTTAGAAGCAAATAACGATGTAAAAAGCGAATTAAGCCTAACAAAGCCCTTCCATTTCGATATTCACGTTCTACTGAAAGTAAACGAATTTCATATACATTTTCACCATGTTCTTGTAAATAAAAATCTATGTTTGAGATTTTATAATCTAATGAGGATGGTCGTTTTCCCCGTGCGGCGACCATACCGACTAATTTCTCACCGTCTAAACAAATTAAATATGTATTTTCTGCATGAAATTGATCTATACGAAAACGTTCTTTCGTTTCTTCATGTTGCGGAATCTCTTCTACAAATGTTTTATAGTTCAATTTATGTATACTTTCAAATTCACAAGCTTGATTAGCAACTTTATAAATTAACCCCATGTCCTATCCCCTTTCTCTCTCTACTTATCGCTCGTTATTTGATTCATAGAAATTATAAGTGGAGATTCCCCCACTTATAAAAGGTTCACTTTATTCTCGATTTACATATAGAATAAGTACAATAATAAGTGCACTTAAAATAGTCGTACCAATAGAGTAAGAATAAAAAATCATGCAAAGTGGCAAACAAGCGATTGTAATTAACCCTGGCTTCGTAAATCCTTTAAATATTAAATAAAAGATAATGAAAATACCAATAAGAGTAAGCGCTATCAAATAATCAAATGCAATTAATCCTCCAATAAATGTTGAAATGCCTTTTCCGCCCTTACCTTTAAATAAAATTGGATAAATATGTCCTATTATTACGGCCAATAATGTAATCATTACGAATGTGGGACCTTCAAAAAGGTATTTTGCAATAAAAACTATGATTGCGCCTTTAATTGCATCACCTAAAAATGTAGCGACGAAATACCCTTTTCCATATACTCGCCCCATATTTCTTGCGCCAGGATTTCCACTTCCTTCATCACGAATATCAACATCATGTCTCCATTTCGTTAATAAATAAGCGGTTAATATATTTCCAAATAAATAAGAAGCTATTACATACAAAAACTGCATACTATTAATCATGTAATCATTCACTTTCTACATGGGAATACTTATACAATATTCAATTACTATGCATATTGTACTTTTCTGACTCTACATCCCTTTATACATTTTAACATCATAATTTTACAAATCATACAAAAATTCTCATCATGCTATTTGCACTTTGAAATATTTATCCTTCATTAAATAATATGTTCCTTTCGCTGCCATTTCTGATTGTGATACAAATATAACTTCTCCCATACTTTCCACACTGCATTTCTTAAATTCAGCATATATTTCAGGTACTGAACACAATATACTACCACTAACTGAAATTGAAGTTGACAACTCAAATTGCGTCTTATTATAAACATTTACCGTAATTCTCGCTAATTCCTTACCAGCTTGCATCATAATTTCATGTGCATCATCATTCCCATTTCTCGCTTCCTGAATAATTAATGGTGCGATTGCTGCAACCTTATCTTTTGAAGAAGTATATACTAAACTTTTTATATGAGATGGCGTCAAAAGCTGAAACTGATTTTGAATGTTTAAGCTTAATGGACAAAGTCGAACTCCTTGATCGAATTGTAATGCCATTTTCTTTAAAGCTTGTAATGCAATCCAATATCCGCTTCCCTCATCCCCTAAAATATGTCCCCATCCCCCGCTATACTCGTACTCTTCGCCTTTCTTACCTATACAAATTGCACCTGTTCCACCTATAGTTAATATTCCGTCCTTACCTTTTAAAGCAGCTGCATGTGCAATTATTGCGTCATTAAAAACTTCAATTTGTGTTCCATATTTCTTTTTTAATCGTAATGTTAATTCATTTATATTTGCTCCACTTATACCCGCTAATCCTAGGCAAATACAAACGCATTGTCCATTTACTACACTTTTCTGGCATTGATCAATCACCTCCATAATGTGCGAAAGTGCTTTTTCATAATCTATTAATATATTTCCAAATCCACCCGTACCTCTTGCAAGCTCGTTTCCGTCTCGATCAAAAGCAATTGACTCAGTCTTCGTTCCCCCACCGTCTACTCCAATCATATACCTCATTTATTCGCCTCATTTTCCTCTTCTTATTGGAGGGAATGTTATATTCCCTAAAACCACAGATTCCTTAGCACCTGTTGCACTCGGCACATTGCTCGGATTACGATGGTACGTTTCGTTTGCTAAGATTGCAAATGCGATTGCTTCTTTCGCTGCTGAAGAATAGCCTAAATCTTCTTGGAGAAATATTTCGCATTTTTCTTCTCTTAATCCATTACGTATCATTTCAACAAGTGTATTATTATAACTTCCACCACCACCTAAAATTACCTCATCGATTTCATAATACGGCAAAATAAACTCCTTATAATGATGAACAATTGTACTTGCCGTAAACATCGTGACAGTCGCTAATATATTTTCTTTGCTATAGTCTTCAAATCGCTTCAATAATTCACTCACAAACACTTCTCCAAATTGTTCTCTACCTGTTGATTTTGGTGGTTTCATGTTCAAAAATGGATGGTTCATACAGTATGTCAATATTTCATCTACAACTGCTCCCTGTTTTGCGATTGCACCATTTTGATCATATGGTAACTGAAATAACCTTTGACATACTTCATCGATTACCATATTCCCTGGACCAGTATCAAAGGCAATAACACGCTTATCACTTAGTTTATTTGGAATCACTGTAACATTACCAATCCCACCAATATTTTGCAGTAGTCTATTTTTAGTTTGATGCCGATACAAAACGACCTCTGAATATGGTACAAGCGGTGCACCTTGTCCCCCTGCTGCCATATCCATCGTTCTAAAGTTAGAGATAACTGTCGTGTTCGTTTCATATGCTATAACTGCTGGTTCCCCAATTTGCAATGTTGAAGAAATAATATTACCTTCTGGTGCTGGTTGATGATAAATCGTTTGTCCGTGAGAACCAATTAAATCCATTTGTTTTAACGGAAAATTAGCCTCTATACAAACTTCCTTAACAGCATTTGCAAAACATAAACCAAGCTTAAAGTTCAAACTGCATATTAGTTGGACATTAGACGCATCAATTGCTAAAGCCTGTTGTATCTCATTTTTTATATCACTGCAAAATGGAACGGTAGTAAAATGTATAAGTTCAACCTTAGAATCTACACCACTTCCTTCTATATGAACGAGTGCTACATCTATTCCATCTAACGATGTACCGGACATTATCCCTGCAATATACATAACATGCATGCCCCCTATTCACTAAAACACAATTATGTAAGTAAACAATGTACAACCTACAGAAAACAATATAAATCTAATAAACAACTGGACTTTCGATACAAATATGCCATCAATGAAAGAAACAACGATCGTAAGCAAAACACTTGCCACAATACTTGTAACGAGCCATATACTATGCATTTGTGATAGATTTAGCATTCTTAATAAGGGTACAAAAATTAAGTTCGCACAAATCACCCCAAATAATAGTAAAAATACACCTTTATAACTAAATTTTATATACATACCTTTTCACCTTCTCTCAATTCTATATGAAAGAAGTGATAGACAAATTGTCTATCACTAATAATTTACTGAACGTGCGTTATGCATTCACAGATTCTTCATCACCATTATTCTCAATTTCAAGCATGTTTTTGTCATACATTTTAAAGAATGGAAGATAAATAAGAAATGATATTGTTATGTTTATAAATACGAGTACAATCGCTCGCCAATCTCCACCTGTAGCTAAATAAGCGCCAATTGGAGCAGGCAATGTCCACGGAGGCATTATATGTGTCGGTGTAACAAATCCCATCGCAGTTGCTGAGTATGCAACAGTTGCTGTTACTAGTGGGGTAATGATAAATGGGATAATTAAAATGGGATTTAGTACAATCGGCAAACCGAATATAACTGGTTCATTAATATTAAAAATCCCAGGAACGATACAAGTTCTTGATAACGCTTTCGAATATTTTGATCGACCAAATACAATCATAGCTAATATAAGCCCTAACGTCGCACCAGAACCACCAATCCATATAAACCATTGATATAATGGTTCTGGTGCAATGAATGGCAACTGATCAGCACCGCTAGCAACTGCTTCACCATTTTTTCCTAAGTATACTTCCCATAATGGACGGGCAACAGTGCCAACAACCGACACACCATGTATACCGAACGACCAAAAAAATGTAATTAAAAAAACTGGAATGATTACACCGAAGTAACTATCCCCAGCTTTTACTAACGGTGCCGCTAATTTATCAACAACATGATGTAAATCAATACTTAAAACGACAGTAACTAGACTCATAATAATAATAACGAAAGCTGCAGGTATAAGTGCTTCAAAAGAACGTGATACAGACGGCGGTACTTGTTCTGGCATCTTAATCATTACATTTCTCTTCTTACAAAACCTTAAGATCTCTACAGATAAAATAGATACAATCATCGTAACAAATAATCCATGTCCTCCGAGATTTGTCATCGGAAGCATAAATCCTTTTTTATCAATTAATTCAGGCGTTAATGTTAAAAGTAGTGAACATACCGCAAGTTGCGCTCCTGATAAAGCATCTAACTTATAACTTTTCGCTAAATTATATCCAATTCCAAATGCTATATATAAAGACATAATAAACATCGTTAAACGATATGGTATTAATATACTTGTTTGATTCTTTAATGCCCAAACTGATATGAAACTATCTTTCGGTAATGGTGGAAATGCTACTATTAAAAAGAAACTTCCAACGATAATAAATGGTAACGCCGAAATTACCCCATCACGAATTGCTTGTAAATGTCTCTGTTCAGAAAGCCTTGCCATCGGTCCAGATAAGTTTTTATCAAGAAACGTGACAAACTTATTCATAACGCTTCCCCCTAACTGATTAATTCATTTACAGTTTTTAATAAAGTCGGTCCACCAAGCGGCGTGTATGCTTGTGGCGGAATAATACCGCACGGAACGGATTCCTGTTCTGCAAATTTTTTTACAGAGTCAAATCGGTGTCTTACTTGAGGTGCAACCATTACAACATCCCAACCATTCTTGACTTCTTCCTCAACCTCATTCGTTCCAATTGCATGCACTTGCATGTTCACACCTTTTTTCTCTGCTTCTTTTTTTAAAGCGTTTACAACAATTGCGCTGGACATTCCTCCAGAACAAACGAATAAAACTTTCATTTATTAATCCTCCTATACTTATAATTTATTCCCTTTCAAATGAAAGGAAGTTTCACTTTACTAACAAGCATATGAAGAAATAAAACGATTTAGTTATACTGAAAGTAAATTTCAGTAAAAATATTTTCTCTATTAAATTATTGTTTCAATATAAATTTTTCTCAATTGCAAGGCCAACCTCACATCGTATATTATTTTAAATAATCGTATGATAGGGAGGCGTATAAATGATCATGAAACGTTTATTAATGATATGTTGTATCGTCATCTTGTTTATTCCTTTCTCTTTCATTTTCCCTCACTCTACTTATGCCGAAGTAACTACTACGTACAAAAAACATGAATTACGTGCTGTGTGGATAGCATCTGTCCTTAATATTGATTGGCCCTCAAAAACTGGGTTACCTATTGAAAATCAGAAACAAGAATTTATAAGATTATTAGACGATGCAAAAAACACTGGGATGAATGCCGTTGTTGTACAAATTAAACCAACTGCTGATGCTTTTTATCCTTCAAAATACGGTCCTTGGTCTGAATACATTACGGGTACACAAGGAAAAGACCCTGGTTATGACCCACTCGCATTTATGATTGAAGAAGCTCATAAAAGAAATATAGAGTTCCACGCATGGATTAATCCCTACCGAATATCAATGAATCACACTGATATAAATCGATTATCAGAAAATCACCCTGCAAGACAACATCCCAATTGGGTTGTACCTTATGGCGGAAAGTTATATTATAATCCTGGTATTCCAGAAGTGAAAAAGTTTATAACAGAAGGTGCTTTAGAAATCGTTCAAAATTATGACATTGATGCCCTTCATATGGACGATTATTTTTATCCGTATAAAGTAGTTGGTGAAGTGTTTCCCGATCAAAAAACGTACGAAACTTATAATAACGGTAGATTTACAAATATAGAAGATTGGCGACGTGACAATGTAAATGAACTTGTAAAAGGGTTAAATGCTGCTATTAAACAAGAAAAATCATACGTGAAGTTTGGCATTAGTCCATTTGGCGTATGGCGAAATATAGCTGACGATCCAACTGGTTCTAATACAACCGCAGGTCAAAGAAACTACGATGACCTGTATGCTGACACACGTGAGTGGATACAAAATGGATATATTGACTACATTACACCGCAAATATATTGGAATATCGGTTTCACACCTGCTGCGTATGACATATTAGTAGATTGGTGGGTGAAAGAAACAAATAACAAACCGATTCACCTATACATCGGTCAGGCGACCTATAAAATTAATAACAATTCTGTTCCTGCTTGGTCTGATTCTGAAGAATATCCAAGGCAAATTGCATTAAACCGTCAATATCCTCAATTAAAAGGAAGCATGCATTTCAGCTTAAAAGATATAAATAACAACCCACTTGGAATTAAAGATAGACTTTCGAATGACATATATAAACATCCTGCATTAATACCATCTATGCCTTGGCTTGATCATGACCCACCAAAACAACCTACTTTAAAAGGTGCCATTCCAAGAGATGAAGGTATTGCTATAGGTATAATTGACAATAGAGATAATGACTCTGCTTATTACGCCATTTACCGTGTGAATGGAAAAAATGAAGTAGATATACAAAATCCAAAAAATTTACTTACTACTGTAAGAAAAACAACATTCGGAGAAATTTATGTAGATAAAACGGCTATTTCTGGAGAAACGTATACGTATGTGGTAACTGCAGTTGATCGATTGCATAATGAAAGCGTTGTTTCTAGTAAGACTACTATAAAAGCAAAATAGTTATACAACAAAAAACTACCTATTCTTTTATGAATAGGTAGTTTTCATATTATTACTAATATTAAACTACATAATTTCTTTTAATTAAGCTCTACTAATTCTGTAATTTCTGATTGCGGTATAATTTCTATCAAAAATAAAAAGAGCCCCCCCGAAAAAGCTGCATTTACCAGCTTTTCCAAGGAAATCTCTCCTACTTATTTTTAAACTTTTCAGTCGCTGCTCTCATCTTCACATTCAAATCGTGATCAATGGAGTCACGAATATCACGCTCTACTACTTCCATTTCTTTTTGGAAATTTTGCAAGTATATTTTTAGTTCTTCTTCTTTTTCAGGACGTTGTGATGGTGGTAATTGTACCACTAATGATAGCATCGCTGTTAAATCTTTCATTAAGAACGTTTCAAGTTTATGTTGTTGTTCAAACATGCGTTGTTCTTGATAGTACGGAAGTGCATTTAATACTGAAATTGTAATGTCATCAACCGTTCTTTGTAGTGAAGGATTAATCGAGCGTTTATATGCTTGAATTGTATTTAATGCATCTGGATATCGATCATAGAAATACAATTTATAAAACGATAAATCTGTCGGTTTAACAGTTTGCTGTGATTCTTGTCTCAAGAAATCTTTCACTTTCATTGTTGCAATATCAATATCTTCATTCGTAAGCTTTTTCGTTGTTTTTGCCATCACATGCACTTTTTTCTGCTTTTCTTTCGGTAACATTGAGAAAACTTGCTCTCTCGTACGTTGACCCGATGAACAGAAAAGGGTATTTAATGTATTTTGTTCTTTTTTCCCTTCTGTACGAACCCAACGATAAAAGAGTGGGTGCTGCGTAAATTCTTGTAAAAACGGTGTTGATTTGTTTGATAATTTCTCAATTGAATCTTGTGCTCTCTTATATGGTTTCGTCCATGAAAAATAAAGTTTACGTCCGAAGTATACAACTAAAACAACGACAGTAAATGCGATTAAAAGTAATGATCCTAATAGTAATAATACTCCTTGAATGAAACTCATTTTTTCACCTCCTCAAATGATCTGTTATTTCCTTGGACGCTGAATGAGTTTCTGCTTCATCTCATCATTAAATGTATCTAGTTCAATTACAAATTTCTTACTAGACTCAATAATACGTTCTGACGATTTCTCAGATGCTTCAATAGCGGCAAATACATTTTGGAATGATTCACGTAATTTATCCATGCTAATTGCAGGATTTTCAAGGAGTTTTGTTGTTTCTTCTGTATTTTGTTTTAATGCTTGTGAATTGCTTAATACCATTGATTCAATCGCTTCATTTGTCGCATTAACTGCATCAATTGTTTTACGTTGATTTGTTAATGCGAGCTGAATTGCAGCTGAAACCGTTACAACGTTTTGTGTCATCGTAATTGCATTGCGAATTGCTTCTGCTAGCTTTTCATTATTTTTCTTAATGATGTCTACAGACGCGATAGATTGTAATAATACACTTTTTGCTTGCTGCATATTACGTGTACGTACAAGTATCTTTTCTAATGCATCATTTATTAACGGAATATCCCTTTGACGTTCCGGGTTTTGTTTCTCGGCTTCAAGCATGCCAGCAAGTTTTCTTCCTAGGTATACTTGTTTATCAAGAGCGTGAATTTTATCATGTGATTGCTCTTTTAACATTTCAAGACCAACCGTATCCTCTTGCAAGTTATCACGGCCAATTAGAAGTGATCTTATAATTTCCTCGATTTGCTTATCTATAGATTGATATTTATGCACGTAATTTTCAAGTGGGTTTTTCTTGAACACTTTAAACATAAGTTTTTTCATACCAGTTGCCTTTAATGAATTCGGATCAAGTTCTGATACCACTTTCCGTAATTCTAACAATGTATTTGGAATTTCTTCATTCTTCCCATTCATCATCGCTGTTACAGGACGTTTTAATGCCGATAGCGTTTGTCCCGCCGCTTGCTGCTCTTTATCCCCTAAGTCTCCAAGCTGGGACAATACTTTTGATAAATCTGTATTTTGCTCGCTATTTAACTTTTGTACATAAAGATCTGCTTCTTTATTCAATTCTTCAAGTTCTGCATCTTTTATTACTGTATCAACTACTACTTCTACATTATTATCTTTCACAATCGATACAGGTTCTTTTTTCTCGAGTTCAGTCAACAAAATCGCTCCTTTATTTATATGTGCGAATTTATGTGCACTTTATTCCATCTAATATATCGTATTTCATATACATTTTGCTTGTTTGAAATCGATTTTTCAAGAAATACCTGCTTATGCAGTCATTCCCTGTTTCTTAGTATAAGTATACATGTTCTCAACATTATTTTCCTCAGACTTAAGACCTAGAGAGCAACATACTGAAGACGGATTCTTCACAGATTCCCTTACTTATCACCACTGAATATTAATTTGAAGTTCCATTTAGTTACCTTCTTAAATTCATACAATGCTCTATCTTTTGACATATGCTATCTTTCAATGTGATAATTATATTAGGCCCAATTCTAATTATTCTTCCGCGCAACAAATGCTCCCTTTTGAAAAGCTAATAACACTGTTTCAAACGTAGCATCTTCTTCAATCATCTTTATAAATTCTGCTAATTCCTCCGCATGAGAAGTTGCATTATCAATTACAAGAAAACCTTTTGGCTCTAAAATACGTTTTATATGTTCCCACCACCACATGTATTGTGAGCGCTCTGAATCTAAGAAAATAAAATCAAATGAGCGATCTACTTGCGAATCTAAAAATGCCCCAGCCTCTTGATTATGAATATCGATTCGCTGTGTAAGATTTACCTTCCCAAAATTTTCAAGTGCCTCTCCAACCCGTTCTGAAGATAGTTCTACTGTTGTAACATTTCCATTTGTTTCTTCTGCCGCACTTGCTAACCACAATGTAGAATAGCCATTTGAGGTTCCAATTTCTAAAAGGTTTTTGGCATTACAACCTTTTACTAAC
Organism: Bacillus sp. NPDC057893; assembly: GCF_042796455.1. Classification (NCBI taxonomy): domain Bacteria; kingdom Bacillati; phylum Bacillota; class Bacilli; order Caryophanales; family Bacillaceae; genus Bacillus; species Bacillus sp. NPDC057893. Next base: position 155,468 of record NZ_JBHVNG010000005.1, read on the forward strand.
AATGATAAAAACTGTCCCATTTCACGAGATATATTTCTTAATTTTTCTTCCCGCTTTTCTTTATATCGATCGTGCTCTTCCCCATATTGTTCAAGTTGCAATAATAATGAATCTAAAGTATTCATTTTTCCCATCGCCTTTCCAAGCAATATGATGAAAAAGCTCATGATGTCCGTCTACTTTTCATTATATGCGAAATGTGAACCTTTTTCCTGTTATATGACAAAGAATTAAATTCTTTATAGCATATTGTTTCGTTTTTTGGTAAAGTTAATTTCTACGTGTAATTATTTCATTACATTATTTTACAATGGAATTGCAATTATAAAATAATCTATACCCCATTTAAATGAATCGGTATTTCTAATTCAAACAAGCGCCCTTTTCGGACGCATTTTCTTTTGTTTATATATTTCTGTGAGAAAGGATGCTTACACATGAACGTGATTAATTTAGATGCTGCTAGAAGACGTAAACAGCATAAAAAACTAATGATAACTATACCGATTATTAAACGCATTTATGAAGAAGACGGGGAAATTAAATTCGAGGTAGCTGGCGAAAAAGATGTACCTCTTGAAATGTTAGAAAAATAAAATAAAACTTCGTTCGCCCAACTAACCTCTATACTCTCACTTAGTTTTGAGGATGAAATCTTACTTTTCGCAAATAACGAGATAAATGAATAAAGACGTACTTCTTCTGAAGTACGTCTTTATATTATATACTTTTATTTAAATGCATAAGTTTTTCTGGATTAACCATCATATAAATGTTTGAAATTCCCCCCTCATGAAATGCAAATGAAAGCACATAAGTCACTTTATTATTTATTGTAACAATAACCCCTGGTGCACCATTTACCATTTTGAAATCAACGGCGTACTCTGCTGGTAACCTTTTTACGATTCCAAAGAACAAGCGTATTATTCTATCTGCAGAATAAATCGGATTAATAGCGGTAGTAACTTTCCCGCCACCATCTGCTTTGAATACTACATCTGTTTTTAATACTTCTAACATGCCTTGCGCATCCCCACATTGTAATGATGATACAAATTTTTCAACATAAGCAGCCATTTTCTTCGTGCTTAATTTTGATTGATTTGGTTTATCCAAAATACTTTTTCGTGCACGCTGAAATATCTTCCGGCAATTCACACTACTCTTACCAACTATTGATGCTATTTCTTCGTAATCATAACTAAAAACTTCTCTTAATATGAAAACAATCCTTTCTACCTCAGACAGTTGTTGTAAAAGTAATAAATATGCCGTAGAAAGAGATTCTTTCATTACGTATGACTCTGATGCCTCATCACTCTCTTCCACAAATGGCTCAGGTAACCACATTCCGACATATACGTTCCGCTTATGTGCCGCAGAACGCAATTTATCAATTGAACGATTACTTACCATTTTACATAAATATGCTTTTATATTTTCAACAGACTGAACATCTTCTAAATTATTTAATGAGATAAATACGTCATGGACTATATCTTCAGCATCCATAACACTCCCAAGTATTCGATATGCTAAAGAAAACAATAGAGGTTTATGTGTTTCATACAATTGCTCCGTTTCCATGATGAATAGCCTCACTTTCTAATTGCTTTATAATGTGTAACGCTGCACGTTTTCCGCTTGCCACCGCAGCATCAGCTAATAATTCATCATGTCCAGTCCAATCTCCTGCAACGTATACACCTGGCATTTCAGGTATATTAGGACCCGGATTTTCAACTCGGCCAATATGAGAAAAATCATGTACTACTGTTATTTTCGGTAAATATTGCTGTGCAACAACTTCTCTTTTCCAATTTGGATGTAACAGCTCCATCGTACTTTCTAACTGTACTTTATCTTCATGAATATGATTCATCTCTAGCGCAGGATTATGGTACTTAATTAGACTCACTGCAATGGATCCATCTTCACTTAATTTAGCTGCTCTTGATTGATTCGTGAAAAATATAGGTTGATCTAACCCTAATGCAAATTGATGTGTAGGATTGGGTAATCGTCTCAAACCAATATCTAATGCAGCAACAGTAACCGGTACCGATTGTTCACTCCATCTATGCAAACTTGTTCCTTCTGCCCCTTTTATTATTTTACAAGCCTCTTTCGGTGGAGTCGTCACGATAACTGTACCTACTTCAAATACCTCACCGTCAAAACAACGTATTCTTTGCTTATCTTCGTAATGCTCTATTTCCAAAACATGCTTTTTAGCCAAAAATTGCACACCAACATTATTCGCTATATCTCTTAATTTTGTTATTATCGTCTCCCAGCCACTCTCTACATAAAAAACTCCTTCTTTCATAGAAAGCTGAATTTGCTTTAGTACTGATGATGCTAATTGCATTGTAGGAGCATACGTATACGTAGTTGTTCGACATAACGCATAAAACATATTTCGTACCATGGGATTCTGTATTTCTTTTTCTGCCCATGTAGTTAGGCTCATTTTTGGAACTTCTCCTACATCTAAATTCCCTAAACCAATCATAAGACGTGAGAATTGTACTTTTGCAGACCACGAAAGTAGTGGTGTTGATAAAATAGAGCGAAAATCTGTTGGGATGGTGAATATATCCCCTTTCCATATTCCATGTGCTTTTGTAGATGGTATTCCACCCGGAAGATTCATACCGAGCTCATTAAAAGTTAAAAATGCTGCTCCTCCTCTATATAAGGCATGTGCACCAAGATTCATGCAGATCCCATTTTTATTTATAGTCATCCCTCGACCACCAAATCGACTAGACTTTTCTAATACAATCACTTTCTTTCCAGCTTTCGCTAAATATATAGATGCTATTAACCCAGAAAGCCCACCGCCAACAATGACTACGTCAAATTTATTCATAACAAAATCCCTCCTTATCGTTCTACATACAAGACGAACGATGAAGGAAGGATGTGACATGAGAATATATTTTTATGTTATCTACTTTATTTAATTATTTTTTTGTAATCCGATCATATTGCATACGAAATAACTCAATAGCAAACGGAATATCCTCTTCACTCTTTATATAATAACTAACCCATCCTGATTCAGGTAATACATGGTGTGGTTGAACTAATCCTTGATTAACTAATTCATCCCGATTTAGCTTTGGAAATGGTAAATCAGCTAACTTATCACCATGAAGATGACCTAGTTCTTTCTTACCATAATTTATTTCAATGCCTCCAAATCGATGCGATTTTTCAGAAACACCTGTCCAGCTGAGCACTTCTTTTCTAATCATTTCACTAAATGACATAGTCATTCGCTCCTTTACGATTGGTGTAACTATAAATTACTATTCCTCTCCATATATTTCATCAATCGAAAGTATGAAAGGCTATACGAATATAGTTTAATGATAGATTATTAATTAACCTTAATTTCATATGTACGAAATACTTCTCCAGTTAAAAGTACGCAAAGTTTTTACACTAACATCGATTCTAACTACTTAGCCTGTTTTTTTCAGTTCTTAAATTTCAATCTTACAGTGGCATTCAAAATCCGTCGCTCAACTTCACGAATTTTGGTAATCTTGAGAGGGCAGATCTAATATTAGCCTAGAATTGCACATTACAAAAACTAGACTCATATCCTAATTTCGTACAATGACATACAAATAGAAAGGCAAGTAATACAATTGACTTCAAATATTGACTACACTTCGCCCTCAACCAATTTCACCCATGATTTAAATAAAAGTAATTTTTTTAAGAAAGATTCCAAAAATTATATAAACGTACTTGGCATTAAACAATTAAACACATTAGAAAACACTTCTTTATTAGATATATATTTAAGTACAGGTAATGTTGTAGAACCACATATCCATCAAAATGCAGCTGAACTCGTTTACTGTATTTCAGGATCCGCTGTCGTTTCTTTACTTAATCCGTTTACGAATCAAATTTTAAACTTACCTATAAAACCAGGGCAAGTCGCTAATATCCCACAAGCTTGGTGGCATTATGAAATCGCCACAACAGATAACACACATTTATTAGCCATTTTTAATGCCCCAACACCAGAAGTTATTTTTGGATCTGATATTTTAAGATTAACTCCTGCCAATATGATGGCCCATACTTATTGTCTTGATGAACAACAATGGAAACAAGTCATATCTCCAATTCAATCCACTACAGTAATTGGACCACCAACAAATTGTAATCAAAACCGAGGAATGATAAACCAATCAACTCAAGCCCCTTCTCAACAACAAAATCTATATTACCAAGACTCATACTATTTCCCTCCTTATTGGGGGTATTAAATTCATTCATTACTAGTAAAAAAAATTATTCATCTCCTTGGAAAATACCTTGGAGATTTTTTATTTATATACCAATTACGTATTCTCTTTCGTAACAATTAATAGAGTACATACATATAATATTTATATATTTCATTGGAGGTGATAGCACTATGAGTAATTATAATTATCGAAAAAACTACTCTAATAATAAAAATAGTAGTTCATCAGCATCCTCTCAATCTTCTAATTCTCAATCTTCCAATTCCCAATCACAAAGAGATTTAGCCCAACAAGGTTATGTAAAGAAAAAAGGATGTAACTGTAATAAAAATAAATAAGATCTTTTTTAGCTATATAAAAAGGAATACTCTTAAAAAGAGTATTCCTTTTTTCAATGCTCAAAATTTAAGACGCGATGCTTAGAATAAATTATACGAATGTTATCCCTGCACTTGCGAATCCTGTAATAGCAGTAGCTATATCGAAACCAGGTGTAGTTGATGAAACAACAAGTAATATCTTATCTTGTGGAGCGACCGGAATTACTTGTGCGCTAATACCACTCGAAGTAGCACCGATAGCAATAAGACCACTAAATCCTGGTGTTAATAGTAACGGTGTACCTACTGGAGTGAAAGTATTACTTGCTGCTGGTGCGCTGTACAACTGCATTTGTATTTGTATGCTTCCTAATGCTAAAGCAACCGCTACCGTTACACTAAAGAATCCTGCTAACGAAGTAATTGTACCTGCGCGAGGAGCTACAAATGCGAAATCAAATACTGGAGGTACAGGACCTATAGTAATTGAGCCACCAGATACAATTACAGGGAAGAATGAACTTCCAAATCCAACAAGTGCCCCTGTGTTTGCCAACCCACCTAAAACAGTTGTTAATCCTACTGGTGTACCTGATGCAAACGGAATAACCGCTCCGCCTCCTGTTGCTCCTGTTGGACCTGTTGGGCCTGTTGGACCTGTTGGGCCTGTTGGACCTGTTGCTCCTGTTGGACCTGTTGGACCTGTTGGACCTGTTGCTCCCGTTGGGCC
>NZ_JBHVNG010000005.1:160896-162726 GCF_042796455.1 Bacillus sp. NPDC057893
ATGTTGCTCCTGTTGCTCCTGTTGCTCCTGTTGCTCCTGTTGCTCCTGTTGCTCCTGTTGCTCCTGTTGCTCCTGTTGCTCCTGTTGCTCCTGTTGCTCCTGTTGGACCTGTTGGACCTGTTGCCCCTGGAGTAGCATTGATTAATTGAATTAATAAACCAAAAAGAACTTGTAAAGTTGCAGGATCGATATTTGAGTTGCAGGATACAGGGATAAGATCTAAAGCGAAGAAGAATTGTGCAAGAGCGCTATAAAATTGTTGCAATAATGTTGACAATTGTCCTAAATTAGGTGCTGGAGATTGTAATAAAACTATAATACTTTGAGTTAATTGTTTCAAAAAATTAACTTCTGGGGAAGGTAATAAGGAATTTAAGAAAATTAAAAATTGATTAAATAAATCGAGTAACGCTAATCTGTTTGCATTACTTGGATTTGCAAAAAATGCTGCAATAGCTGATATTAATGAATTTAGTAAAGTAATTAATTGACTTAATTGTTGGCTAGTAATAGGAACTGACTGTGGATTTTTACAACAATCTGCTGAAAAAACAATCGGATTGCAGTTATTATGATCAAAACAATTATTATGTGACATTTATTTCCTCCTTACTTTTCTTATAGTTGAGTGTTTTCCTATTCTAAGAACTATAAAAGATGCGATTGAAAAAAGTAGTTGAGTTATATGTTTCTCTTAAAATAGGAAACATGAATTATAATCAAACTTGAAAACGTAATTTAATTATGTTCATGACTCACATATTAATTATATGTTTTTAATAATTGAGTGCTTAGATTAAACACCTAAACTTAAGAGTTTATTTTATTTTTCCACGTTTATCTCCCAAATTCAATTGCCTATCAATTTAATTATCCATAGTAATCACTAAAACAATCAATAACATATGTTCCACTTATAATGACATCACTTTTTCCATACTAGAATAATTAGTATTTTACCTATACAAAAATTGTGTTGAAACTATAATCAGGATGCCGTTTCGAATATAGAAAATTCTCATATTATATAGTGGACAAGTTATTCTAAACTTCGTTCCAATAAATTTAGAATAGGAGTGAGAATTAAATGCCTATCATTCAACCATTTATCGCATCTAGAAGATTCACATCTACACTGGGAGCTGGAACTGGAACTGGTGCAGCCTTTGCGGTTGCTGCCACAGCTTGTTTAAACGATGCGGGTACTACTGCAACTGCTTTTCCCATTTTCACGTATTACAACCTATATGTAAACGGTATTCTTCAGCCAAGCGTGAACTCCAGTGTTACTACTGGTCCTACTGGCGCTATTACAATTCCTGGTGGAGATGCATTAGACGGCGGAATTCCAATCACAATCGAATTTATCGTCACTTAATTTTAACTACTTTAATGTAGAACAAAAAAGACAGATTCCTTATCATTTAAGGATCTGTCTTTTTTAATTAATAATGATAAATTGCAAAATAATTGAAGACCCTTGCGATGGTGGTTGATTATCCAATAAAGTTAGTTTACCAGTACTAACTTCATAAAATGGTTGTGGTTGCAGAATTCCATTGATAAATAAATTAATATATGAAACCTCACTAGGTGCTAATATATTCGTTGTCCCATATTGAGCTATCCCATCTGAATCTATATATATAAGTTTCTCTCCATCTGAAAAAGTGTAATATAACAAATTGGTTGTTGTTATGGGGCCAATAACCCCAGTTGCTCCTGTTAACCCCGTTTCTCCTGTTACTCCTGTTGGCCCTGTTGGCCCTGTTACTCCCGTTTCTCCCGTTACTCCTGCTAATCCTGTTACTCCTGTTACTCCCGTTACTC
>NZ_JBHVNG010000005.1:162825-222315 GCF_042796455.1 Bacillus sp. NPDC057893
CCTGTTACTCCTGTTACTCCTGTTACTCCTGTTACTCCTGTTACTCCTGTTACTCCTGTTACTCCTGTTACTCCTGTTACTCCTGTTACTCCTGTTACTCCTGTTACTCCTGTTAACCCCGTTTCTCCTGTTACTCCTGTTAACCCCGTTTCTCCTGTTGGCCCTGTTACTCCTGTTGCCCCCGTTTCTCCTGTTACTCCTGTTACTCCTGTTACTCCTGTTACTCCTGTTGGCCCTGTTACTCCTGTTGGCCCTGTTGCTCCTGTTGGCCCTGTACTTCCAGTCGGAACATAAATTGGTGGAAAAACTGGAAATGTAGGTCCAATATTCTCAGGTCCTATCCTACCTTTATTCATTGATAATTTATCATTCCGCTTCAATTCAATACCTCATTCCACATGTTTTTAACTAACATACATTATTATGACTCTATTATTAAGGAATAACTTCATAACTATTCTTTTTCTTCCCAAATGATTCATACATTTATTAAACATTTTACCGTTACTATAAACTACTACTATTAATAGAATAAAATGATAGTTCCATTCTAAAAACACTACACTTATTGGGTTCTAATTTAAAAATTAGGTGATTTATATGCAAAATAAAAATGAAAAAATAAAAGAAGAACTACTATCAATGGCTCTTGAAATAATTCTTCCATACAGATTTACAGGACCTACTGGGAATACTGGGCCTACTGGAAGTACTGGACCTACCGGAAGTACTGGGCCTACCGGAAGTACTGGGTCTACCGGAAGTACTGGGTCTACCGGAAGTACTGGACCTACTGGAAGTACTGGGCCTACCGGAAGTACTGGACCTACTGGAAGTACTGGGTCAATAGTTACAACAAACTCTATGTTCGCTAATAATACATTAGGTGGTCCCATCTCAGTTATATTAGGTGGAACTAATATTCCACTTTCTAATAACCAAAGCCTCGGTAATTTTACAGTTAACGCTTCAAACGATGTATTTACAATTCCTGTAACCGGAAGATATCATTTAACCTATCAAGTTAATACGACAACTTCTCTACTCGCTGGAACAAGGTTACTATTAAACGCTTCTACTCCACTTTCTGGCTCTGTTTTTTCTCCCGCTATATCAACTTCAAATTATAATAATAATTTAATTACTAATTTAATTGCTGGTAATACAATTTCACTTCAATTATTCGGTATATTATCCATTGTTAATTTAGTTGGAGGTGGTTCAACAGGTGCCTCTCTAACAATTATACGAATCGATTAAAAAATGATTCATTCTTTTTCTAATACACATTATTAAATACCAAGTCTGTCATAATAATAAGAACCACCCAATTATTTCATGGCGTTGATTACGTAACACAGAACAAATTGTACTATATTTATAGTAGAAACTATCTATACTAAATTTTCCGTATATACATTATCAATTTACACTCACCCTTACCGATGTTACATTAAATATGAAGACAGTTTCTCCTTTACGAACCATCTCTCAATACGTATTTGAGAAACGTACTCCAATCCTATACGCGAGAGCAATACTATGTTGACACTCAAACGAGTGTCTTTTTTTGTAATTTAACACAAAATAAAAACCACCTTGTATAGATGGTTTTATCTTTTATATATAAATGCACACTTATGTAGCTGGGTAATAAATTGTCATGCTTAATCGAGTCAACGATTTCCCTAAATTATGATAAGAGTGTGATCTATCGGCCTTAAAACGAATTGAATCTCCACTATTTAATTTATACTGACAATTATTCACTTTTATTGTCAATTCTCCTTCAAATACCGTTATAAATTCTTCTACTCCTTCTTTATGCCCTTCTGAACTCAGTTCCCCTTCTGTTTCTATTTCAACTGTATACATTTCAAAATGTCTATCATCTTGAAAAGGAAAAGAAGGATACACTTTATATTTTCCATTATCTTCAGACAATACTTGAACATCATCCCTTAAAATAACTTTTATATCAGGTTGTGGATTATTGATTAAAGAAGTAAAAGACACTTTCAATCCATTCGCAATTTTCCATATTGTTGTTAGTGTCGGGCTTGATTCTCCTCTTTCAATTTGTCCAATCATCGTTTTACTCACACCTGTTAATTGAGAAACCTTTTCTAAACTTAATTTTTCTTTTTCCCGTATTGTTTTTAAATTTTTCGCCAAAGTAAGTTGAATTTCTTCCATAAAAAAACCCCCACAATATATACAATATAACGACCGTTATGTATAATAAAAAGCACACGTTATATTGTCCTTTCTGGTCATTATAACATACAAAAAAATAATAAGGGGGTTTTGAAATGCCTATATTTTCTTTTTTATTATTTGTTTTTATAAGTAGCTTCACACCCGGTCCTAACAATTTTTTAGCTATGACATACGCCAATCAACACGGGTTAAAGAGGAGCATGCAATTTTGCTTTGGAGTAGCTTTTGGCTTTTTCATCCTCACTTCTTTATGTAGTTTCTTTAATGTAGTACTACTCAATATCTTACCAATAATCGAATTCCCTTTAAAAATTTTAGGTGTAACGTATATGTTATATTTAGCTTTTAAAATACTCACTAGTAAAGGCAGTACGAATCCCAGTGAAAAAGCTAATAAAAACTTATTTACAGTGGGGATTTCTCTTCAATTCATTAACCCTAAAGGGATATTATTCGGACTGACTGTAGTATCGACTTTCATACTCCCTTACTACAATTCATATTCAAGTTTTCTACTTTTTTCATTATTTCTAGGTGTAGTCGGTTTAATGAGTACATTTAGTTGGAGTTTATTTGGTTCAATATTCCAAAAACTCTTAATAAAACATAACCAATTATTTAACATCATTATGGCCATTTTATTAGTTTTCAGTGCCATTTCAATCGTTATACACTAATTCGATGCTCCTTCTAATTTTAGATTTTTGTACTTTTTCATACCAATCTATTTTTCTCTAGTAGAACTTTGATGTAGGAATATTGCTGCACACAGATCCACCCTTATTTATTCTCGTATTACCAGCCTATAACCTTACATACCATTTCATTGAGCACCTGATGTTGAATCGGAAATAAAATATGGTAATCCATTTGAAAAATTTTCAATTCTAGATTATCTATCTTCTAAAACAAAGAACTTAAAAATCTATTTATAATAATACTGAAAAATACGGTATAATATAAATTACTGTTCTTTTGGAGGGTTATAATGGCTGATAAGTATAAAGTTTTCATTCTCATTGTTACCGCATTTTTTTCTTTCTTTTCTTTAATAAAAGATTTCCGCAACACTTCAAAAAGTTTCTTTTGGGGTAGTTTTGTAATTCTTACAAGCTTCATAATACTTTTAACACTCGCTTTAGATTTAACTCAAATACTCCTATATTCAACGCAGATAGCGCTTGAGATTATTACAATACCACGCAAACTATTTCTACCATCTGTCACTGAGGCCGCTAGTTTTTGCTAACAACTCGTGATTCTAAAAAAACACATAAATTACATACCTGAACAACTGTATATTCCACCCTTTTTGTAACTTAACTACGTTTAATCTGCATTTTTGCAACCTAAAACACTATTCATATGTTTTACCAGAGATTCAAGGTGATACTGTCAAAGCATTTAATGAAAGACTATTGGGTTTAGCAATGTTTGCAATCATTAAAAATGCGGTTTCTCTTTTCTAAAGAAACCGCACCACATGAATATTATTATTAAATTTTAAACTGACTCGTATACAATTCAAAGTAAAATCCTCTATCTTCCATAAGAGATTCATGATTTCCTCTTTCTAAAATACTTCCATCCTTTATGACAAGGATTTGATCCGCCTTTTCAATCGTTTTGAGTCGGTGAGCGATTACGAAACTCGTTCTACCTCTCATTAAATTATTTAATCCTGCTTGAATTTGCAATTCTGTTCTCGTATCAATATTAGATGTCGCTTCATCAAGAATTAGTATATCTGCATCTGCTAAAATTGCCCTTGCAATCGCAAGAAGTTGTTTTTGTCCTTGACTTAAATTCGACCCTTCTGAAGCAATCTCTGTTTCATATTGTTTCGGTAAATGCTTAATAAAAGAATGTGCCGATGCAGCCTTTGCTGCATTGATTACTTCTTCATCACTTGCATTTAATCGTCCATAACGGATATTATCCATAATTGTCCCAGCAAATAAATACGTATCTTGTAAAACTACTCCTATTTTACTTCGTAAAGAATTGATATCATAATCTTTTATATCTTTTCCATCAATATGAATTTTCCCTTGCTGTATATCATAAAATCGAGTCAATAAATTTATGATTGTTGTTTTTCCCGATCCCGTTGGACCAACTAAAGCAATTGTCTCTCCAGGCTGTGCCTTAAGGCTCACTTCTTTTAAAATCGTTTTATTTTCCACATAACCAAACGAAACATTCTCAAGTTCAACATGCCCTTGTAAATTTTGTACAACGAATGCGTCTTTTTTATTTTGAATTTCTGGTACTTCATCCATAATTTCAAAGACACGTTCTCCTCCAGCAACTGCCGCTTGAATCGTATTCATTAAAGTTGCAAATTGACTAAGTGGTCTTGAAAATTGTCGAGAATAATTAATAAAAGCTGCAATGACACCTACTGTTGTCATTCCGTTTAATACCATTACCGATCCAGTTCCAATTACAAGCGCCATTCCTAAGTTATTAATAAAGTTCATACTTGGAAAAATAAATGCTGAAAACGTTTCAGCCTTCGTTGCTGAAATTCTTAGCTGTTCGTTAATTTCATTAAAGTTATGTACGGTTTCTTTTTCTTTTCCGTATAACGTAGTTACGTCTGCACCTGTAATAGCTTCCTCGATAAATCCATTTAATTCCCCTAAATCCTTTTGACGTTTCGCAAAGTTTTTGCCACTATAAACAACTAGTTTTTTTGTAACGAAAAACATAATAGGTACTGTAATTAAAGTTACAATCGCTAAAATCCAATCTAATGAAAACATCGCAATCGTTACACCTATAAATGTTAACGCTGATGAAATAATTTGTACAACACTTTGTGTCAAAGCTTGATTTAAGTTATCAATATCATTTGTCACACGGCTCATTAAATCACCTTGAGAACGTACATCAAAGAACCGTAATGAAAGCGTTTGGATTTTCTCAAATATATCTTGTCGTATTTTTTGAATTGTCTTTAATGCAACATTAATCATTACAAATGTTTGTAACCATGTTAAAAGCACCGTTACACCGTAAATTGCAATAAGTAACATACACATTCTTGCCGTACCATTTAAATCTTTCGGTACAATATATTGATCTATAATTACTCCCATAAAATATGGACCTAATAACCCAAGTAATGTCGTAATAAATACTAGAAATATAACGAACATTAGAGCAGCCTTTTCATACCCCATATAGTTCCAAATCCGCTTTACAGTTCCTTTAGTATTTTTAACTTTTCCACTCTTAGGTGCGTTACGTCCACCTTTATTAGCAAATTGCCCTTGAAAATTACGCATGTTCTTTCCCACCTTCTTTATGCAAATTACCACCTTGGGAAAGATAAATTTCCTGATATACATCACATTGTTCTAACAGTTGTTCATGTGTGCCATCACCAACTAATTCACCATTATCTAATACGAGAATTTTATCAGCATCTATTATAGATGAGATTTTAGAAGCAATTAATAATGTCGTTGTTCCTTTATATTCTGTTCTTAATGCCGATTGAATGTTGGCTTCTGACTTCGCATCAACTGCTGATGTAGAATCATCTAATATAAGAATGGATGGTTTTCTCACAAGCGCTCTCGCAATGGATACACGTTGTTTTTGTCCACCTGATAAATTCGTCGCACCTTGTGTTAAATTATAATGATACGATTCTTCCAACTTGTTTATAAACTCAGTCGCACACGCAGATGAAGTTGCTGTTTCCAATTCATCGTGTGTTGCATCTTCTTTACCATAACGTAAATTCTCTTCTATACTTCCTGAGAACAACAATGCCTTTTGAGGTACAAAACCTATTGAAGCACGCAATTTTTGTAAATCGAACATCTTAACATTTATTCCGTCAATACATATTTCACCTTGCTCAATATCATATAGGCGTGGTAATAGTTTAGCTAAAGTAGATTTACCACTTCCTGTAGAACCGATAATCCCTACTTTTTCACCTTTACGTATGCTGAATGAAATATCTTTTAAAACGTATTCATTATTTTTCGTATAACTATAACTAACATCTTTAAAATCAATATTCCCCTCGATTTTCTCAGGTTCAATTGCGTTAGCTTCGTTCATAATATCAACTTCAGTATTTAAAACTTGTTGTACACGATCCGCAGATGGAAAAGCTCGAGCAATTTGAATAAATACCATACTAATAGACATAAGTGCCATTAAAATGATATTCAAGTAGTTAATAAATGCTAAAATCGCACCTACTTGAAGAGTTCCATTAAATACTTTTTCTCCACCAATCCATAGTGTTGCGACAATCCCACCACTTACAACTAGCATAATAATTGGCATCATTAAGGAAATAAGCTGCACAGCTCGAATATTTATCTTCGTTAAATTTGTATTAACATTTCCAAACTGAGAAATTTCATATTTTTGTCTTACATACGCTTTTATAACACGTACACCAGATAAATTTTCTTGTAACTTTGTATTCACTTTATCTAATGCTTCTTGCACATTTTTAAACGTTCCACTCGCTTTACTTGCAATTAAAATAATCGCCAGTAATAAAATTGGTACAACTACAAGTAATATTGGAAATAACTCTCTCGCTGTTACAAAAACAATAATTATACTTCCGATAAATAACAAAGGGCCACGAACGAGAACACGTAAAGTCATTGTCATCGCCGATTGAATTGATGTAATATCATTTGTCACAATCGTTAATAATTTTCCGGTTCCAAATGTATCCCGATTTTTACTAGAAAATGTTTCTATTTTCGTAAACACATCTCTTCGTATGTCTGTAGCGAAATTTACAGCTGCTTTTGTAGAATACATCATACACCCAAGTCCTCCAACTAACCCAAGTGCCGCTGCTCCTATCATAAGAAGCCCCATTTTTATTACATAATTCAAATCCCTATTTGCAATCCCAACATCAATAATATGTTGCATAATAGTCGGTTGAATTAAGTCCATCGCAACCTCAAGTACCATAAATAGCGGTCCAATAATAGCGAAGAACATGTATGGTTTTAAATACTGTAATAACTTGCAAAATGATTTCATACATAATCTCCTTTTTCCATGAAATTACCACTGAATAATTCATATCCCTCCTTATTTAAACCCTATAGTTTGTAATTTCTTCTTTACTTTTATTATATTATGCAAATTAATATTTAACATTATTAAATGATAAGCATTAATGACTTTTCGGTCAATAAATGTGCTTTCTATTATGTAAATACAAAACCGCATTCTTAATGAAAAGAATACGGTTTTGTATCTATATTTCTTCAATAAAAAAGCATGTAAATTAATATTTAAAACTCAGTTAATACCGGGAATTTATAACCTTTAAAATCTAATTCTTTATTACTTCGAACCATTAAATACTTACTAGTCTGTAATTCTGTATATTGTACATCATCAATTCCTAATTGATCTGGGTAGAAATAAAATTCAATCTCCGTAAATTCCCCAGAGATTTCCTCACATAATTCATCTAAAATCGGAATTACCGGCGCAAATACTCCAAATAATTTTAGTTTTTGATTTTCTACTGTAAAAACAATCAGCGCATCTAATTTCTCTGAATAATAAAGGTTTTCATTCCATGTTGAATCATACATATTTAAATAAAACGAAGAGCGGTAATTTAACGTTGAAAATTTATTAGAAAGCCTTTGGCCATTTTCAATAATCTCATGTATTAATTGTCTATCCTCTTCATCATAAAAATCTAACTTTTTAAGTTGAGAATCTTTATCACTCTTGTTTTCGTATGATACTGTCATCAAATATTCTTGCACAATTTGAAAACCAAATGGTTTATATAGTTCCGGATTTTCAGTAAACAAGACCGCACACTCGCATTGCTCATCAATTTCCTCTATCATCTTACTAAACAATTGTTTCATTAATCCTCGTCTACGATAATTCGGATGTGTCATTACTGATTGAATACCCGCTGCATTTATTTTTTCACCATTAATTAAAAGCGGAAGTGAAAATGCCGCAACATTTGCAATCGCTTTATCATCTTGTAAAAATGATAATGCTTTATATGTATAATCCCAATACCCTTTCTCCGAAAAATCATTCAATGTTTGACTTGTAATCCCAAACACTTCTTCAAATAAAGGAAATAACTGTTCTCTTCTCGGTTTTTCTAATAGAAAGTTTGCCATTTTTTCAACATTCCCCATGTTGTCCCTCCATACGTCGATTCCATTAATTTAGATATACTTATATGACCTGCTCTCAAAAAATAGGCCTTTCAAATCAATATAGTATCATAAAACTTTTAACAATGGTTTAATTTATTTTATGTTTTGATTATTAAAAAATAAGTCGAATAAACTAATATTAGGATTTTTGAATATTAATTAGTTTATTATATAAAAATAGTGCTTTCTAATTAGCTTTTACTAATAGAAATGCACCATTTATAAAAAAAAAATTTATTCTTTCGTTCCTTCAAGCCTCTCCTTCGTATTGATTTCTTCTCCGCTCATACGCTTTTCAAATGTCTTTCTCCAACTAGTAGAAAGTGCATTTACTTCTAAAATTCTTTTTAATCCTTCAATATTTAGTTTTTCCTTATGCATGATACGATTAGCAAACGCTACTGTAACACCTTTTGGATCAGACTCCAGCCGTTTTAACGTATCGACTGGTGATACCCACCCTTCTTTTAATACACGAAAATAAAACCCTGTGTATCCTGTATCTTGAAAATATAATGGCAACTTTGGAATATTATATTTCTTCGCTAATTTAAAACATGGCTGTCTTGGTTGCGTTATTTGTACAATCGCTTCTCCAAATTGAAACATGTCCCCGATACAAACATCCTCTTCTCGCATTCCTCTTACCGTTATATTTTCACCGAAAGCTCCATATACAAGTTCTTGATTCAACTCTTTTTCCCAGTAAGGATAATGGTCACCAGTATAAACACAAACCGCTTTATCTACCCCTCCATGATGAACTAAATCCGCCTGTCCGTCTCCATTAAACTTTAAAAATGATAAAAAAACAGGTTCCTTTACTTGCTTTTTATTTATCCCTGTTTGAATTAACTTCCCACCATACATAACCTCTTTTGGTAATCCTATATTTAAAGATAGGATTTCATATACTTTAGTCATTCAAATCCCTCCTCTTAATTGCGGCACAACTTTTCAAAAGACTCATTTATTATTTCAAACCCTCTATCTATTTCTTCGTTTGAGATAACTAGAGGTGGTAAAAAGCGTAGTACATTATCAAATATCCCCGCTCCAATACTTATAAGCCCATTCTTCCAAAAATCTTCAATTAGCTTTACTGTTAGTTCTTTTGCAGGTTCTTTCGTTATGCGATTCGTTACAAGTTCCATTGCAACCATCGCACCGATTCCACGAACCTCACCAATCACTTCGTACTTTAATTGCATTTGATGTAGATGTGACATTATTCTATTTCCAATTTGCTGAGCCCTTTCAACTAGATTTTCTTCTTCCATTATTTCAAATACAGCAAGACCGGCTGCACATGATAACGGACTCCCGGCAAAAGTTCCACCAATTTGTCCTCTCCCAGGAATGTCCATCAACTCCGCACGACCGACAATAGCACTTAATGGTAAACCGCCAGCAATTGATTTTGACAAAGTCATTATGTCAGGTTCTATATGAAAATGTTCCGTTGCAAACCATTTCCCTGTTCGGCCAAATCCAGTTTGCACTTCATCCATTATCATTAAAATACCGCATTGATTACAAATGAAATGGAAGGAACAATAAACCCACCCTCCCCTTGTACTGGTTCCATTACGATTGCTGCTACTTGTTCAGGTGATACTTCTTCTAAAAACTTTTCAAACTGATAGATGACTTGAGAATCCACTTCTTCAAGAGAAACTCCTTCTTCAGCTCTGTAATAGTACGGATACGGCAATATATACATGTCTGAAACGAACGGACCAAATCCTGCTTTATATGGATTTTCTTTGGTCGATAAGGACATTGTCATTAATGTTCTCCCATGAAATCCTCGTTCGAACGAAATTACTTTACTCCTCCCTGTTACTTTACGTGCGATTTTTACAGCATTTTCAATCGCTTCCGCACCACTATTGGCAAACATCGTTTTTTTCTTGCTTGTACCTGGCACTTTCTCATTAATTTTCTCAGCTAAAGTAATATAATTTTCATATGGAGTTACATGAAAACAAGGATGTATAAATGATTCTGCTTGTTTTTGTACCGCTCTTACAACTTTCGGATGACAATGTCCAACATTTTGCATACCAATTCCACCAGCAAAATCAATAAACTGATTTCCATCTACATCTGTTATTATCGCTCCCCTTGCTTCTTTTACATATAAAGGCGTTAAATGATATATTCCTGTCGGTACAGCCTCCTCATACCTTTTTTGAAGTACTTGTGAATAACTGCCCGGTAATACGCTAGATTTCAACAATTCTTCTTCACCTCATCTAATTTTTTAATCAATCCATTTCTGATAAAGTGATTATAAATCCCACAAAACCATTGTTCAATTCAATTATTTATATAATAATGATAGGTATATCCTATGATTAAACTTGAGGTGATTTCAATCGAATTACGACAATTAGAATACTTTTTAGCTGTTTCGAAAGAATTACATTTCACAAAAGCAGCCGAGAAATTAAATATTTCACAACCTTCACTAAGCCAACAAATACGTGCATTAGAACATGAAATAGGCATGCCACTTTTCGATCGAATTGGTAAAAAAATATCTTTAACTGAAGCAGGAAGAGTTTTATTATCGCACAGTAAAACAATCTTTCATGAAGTCGAACAAGCCCGTTCTGCCATTCAAGATTTAAACGGATTACAGCATGGATCCTTAACAATCGGTTCATTGTTAACCGTCGTAAATTATTTATTACCACCAGCCATTTTAAATTTCAATAATTTATATCCGAATATTGAACTTTCTGTATTAGGTCTTCGTACAGGAGAAATTCGTGAAAAATTATTACAAAACGAATTAGATATTGGCATTACATTTCTCCCAGTGCAAGATAAAGAGATTGTTTCTATCCCACTATATAAAAGTGAACTTACATTAGTTATTCCAATCGGTCATCCTTTAAGTGAACGTGATCACGTGTCTATCAAAGAATTACAGAACTACCCTTTAATCCTTCTACCAAAAAACTTTTATTTAACAGAATTACTTACGACCTATTGTCAAAACTTTAGCTTTAAACCAAAACCAATTTTAGAAATTAGTACGATGGAATCTTTAATTCAAATGGTTTCAAAAGGTATGGGAATTACAGTGTTACCCAAACCGTATATAAACTTTTTGCAAAGTGAGCACATACAAGCTATTAAAATTGAAAACCCCACTCCAACAATAGATATAGGACTTATTTATAGAAAAGATAAATATATGTGCGCTTCTACCCGGGAATTTATTGAGCAACTAAAAATAACAGTACATTCTCTACAAAAAAAAGCATAAAAAGAGATTATCCTATGAAGCCGCTGCACAACGACCTAATAGAATAATCTCTTTTCATTATGAAATAAAACCGATACGTATAAACTCATATAATTTTAGTGTACCTTTTTTGAGATTGGAATATACTTTGTAAAATACGCCCCCACTAGCAACAATACAATTGAGACTAGCCACGTAAAAACACCGCCAAAACGAAACCAATATGCAAACAAATTTAAGATTGCAATTAAAAAGCAACAAATAGAAGTTAATGAACTTTTTAACCCTTTTATCCCCGCTTTTTTTCTTTTTTGATAAGTAACATACATTGAGATAACCAGAACAAAAATAATAACAATTGGTAATATACCTTCCAACAATGACATCCCCTCCAATATATTTCCACTCCATTTCATGTTACCATCTTATTCCTACATACCTTTTTACCTTTTAGGAATCAAATCATTTTTCTCTTCTCTCCAAAAGTCAGCATAAGCTTTATTTTTAAAATTCACATTCACCTCAATAAACGGAAGACTTTCTCCTACTTTCAATGAATACCAATCATTTAAAAGTGGCGATCCGAAACAAATATTCATTGTACAATCCTGTAAATCAAATAATACAGAATGCAAAGTCCCAAACCATTCTTCATAATTATGTACAGTCAGCCCTACAGGATATTCTTCTTCTACTAATCCTTTTAAAGACTCCATGCTCAACTTTTCATTTCGATTTAAATGTTCATGTAAAATGTGATATCTCTTTGTAGACTGTTCTAATTTCCTATTATTTAATTTCTGAATAGATGAACTAACTGCATGGTTTGTTGATACGATAAAAGCTTGATTGTCATCATCAATCGTTGTTATGGATTTATATCCGTCAAATATTTCAATATGTGCTGCATTTAAAGGATCAGCTACAATAATATTAATATTACTTGCAATAGGCAGATCTTTTATTAACGATATAGCTTCCTGAACATTTTTACATTTCTCCAATAATACCCGGATTACCGCAAAACATTGTAATCCATTTACCTTGGGTTTTCTTAAACCTTCAATATTTCCTACCGGTTGGCCACATGCTGAAAATGTAACAGATAATCCATGCTCGTTCACTCCTTCTGTCCGGCCAAAGTATTGAGTAGAAAAACCACTATGTGCATACGCACCTTCAACATGCGTCGAACAAAAACGCATATCATCAATTTTTGGTGACAAATCATAATTTCTTAATACATATGTATGCTCTAAATCAGTTTTTTTAGGCAATACTGCACAATGACTACAACCTGCTTTTAATAGTGTTTGATAATAATACATCATATTTTTAGAAGGAATTTTTAACACTTCACAAAAGCCTTCAATTTCTTCATTTATTCCTGGACAATATTTATTTAGTATTTTTCTAGATTCTGTCCAATGGTTATCCAATATTAAATGTTCTTCCTGCATAAATTGTGGAATGAGGTACAGATGATTTTTTACAAATTCCCCTTGCTGTTTTCCAATTTCATAATGGCTTCCTTTTAATGATGAAAAATACCCTTTTACTTTATACATTATAATTCCCCCTCACACTGAATATATCCATATCATACCAAATGAATTTTATTCATTCTTGATGTTTTTCACTATCTTCCCTTCACGTCATCCCTTTTGAAAAATCTCAACTAATAATTATTTGCTAGCTAATTAAAACCTTGTTAATATTACCGTAATAGCAGATTTCCGTAATAAATTAGTTTGATATCAAATGAGCAACACACTCTATTGAACCCATTTATAAGCAATCATCTAGTTCATGAAATTAAGAAACTTACTTATCAGAACAAAAGGAGAATATATTTATGAGTAATTGCAAACCAATTGATGAATTAACTATTGAGGACCTAAAATAAAACCCAATATGGGAATGGGCAATAGATGAAGAAGAAAACGAAGAACGTGATGAAACATGGGTGAAACCAGCGGCAACTTCTAATTTTACAGAAGAGTTAAACGGTTCAATAGTACTAGGCAAATTACTCTTACATAATGGCGAGAAATTCTCTATGATGTGTGAAATTAATATTGAAAATGACGAGGTATTCCTTAGTTCTGTTGTTTATTATAACGAAATAGAAGATGAGTATATTGCTATAGAAGATGTAGTGAAAAAACTTGAACTACCTTTAACAATTCATATAAATCTTACTATTAATGAAGAACCTACAACTTTAATATTTTCTGCGAATAAAGTGGATATTTATAAAAATACTATAAAAACTAATTTATATTAAATTCTCACTAAAATAAGAACTAGGATACTTTTATAATCATTAGTTTCCTAGTTCTTATAATACATGTGTATGTCTATACTAAATAATCTCCTTTTCCACCAACGTCTCTGCGATTTGAACTGAATTCCAAGCCGCACCTTTTAATAAATTATCGGAAACGATCCAAAGATGGAAGCCTCTTGGTGTATCAGGATCTTTTCTAATTCTCCCGACAAATGTATCTATTTTCCCTTCTGCATATAATGGCATTGGATACAGCTGTTCACTAGGGTTATCCTGTAAAATAACACCTGGTGCATCCAGCAGTACTTCTTTGATTTCCGCAACAGTTGCTTCTTTTTCAAGTTCAATATAAACCGATTCTGAATGTCCTGATGCAACTGGAACACGCACACAAGTAGCTGCCATTTTCAAGTTTTGGTCTCCAAAAATTTTCTTCGTTTCTTGAATCATTTTTACTTCTTCAAATGTGAAATCATTATCTGTGAATATATCTACTTGTGGTAGTACATTAAACGCAATTGGATAATGTTTTTTATCTTTCTTCACTGGTAATATAGTACTCTTAAACTTTTCACCTGCAAGCATTGATTTAGCCTGTTCTTTTAATTCATGAATCGCATGGATTCCTGAGCCTGATACAGCTTGATACGTTGAAACGATAATTCGTTCTATACCAAATGATTTTCGTATTGGCTGAAGAGCTGTTACCATCTGTAATGCTGAACAATTCGGAACTGCAATAATACCGTTATGTTCCTTTAATGTGTGCGCATTTACTTCTGGAACAACGAGAGGTACACCATGTGCCATTCGGTATTCACTTGTGTTATCAATTACGACTGCGCCACTAGAAACTGCGTGATTGGCAAATTGTCTAGAAACTTCTCCCCCAGCGCTAAAAAAGGCAATATCTATACCTTCAAAACTAGTTGTTTTTGCCTCTTGTATAATTATCTCTCGTCCTTTAAATTGCACTACCTTACCAGCGGACCGTTTTGACGAAAGTAATGTAACTTCAGCTATATTAAACTTTGTTTCTTGTTCTAACAGTTCAATGATTTTCTGCCCTACTGCACCTGTAGCCCCAACAACAGCTACATGATAGCCCTTTTCAATCATCTTTTCTCCTCCAATATCGCTTGAATAAATTTCTTCACAACTTCATTTTAAAAGAAATTTATTCATTTGAAAAATTGAAATACATGATATAATCATTCACAAATCATGATAATAAAAGAGGTATCATTTATGGAAATGAGACATGTTAAAACATTTTGTGCCATTGTTAAGCACAGCGGTTTTTCCAAAGCTGCTCATGCGTTAGGTTATGCCCAATCTACTGTAACAACGCATATGAAAGCATTAGAGAACGATTTAAACATTCCTCTTTTCGATCGATTAGGCAAAAAAGTACTTCTTACAAAAGCGGGTCATCAATTTCATCCGTATGCATTAGAATTACTTGCTATTTATGAAAAAGCGCAAGAAATCCCTCAAAATAGTGATGATTTAGAGGGAACATTAACGATTACATCTAACGAATCATTAGCAGTGTACCGGTTACCACAATTATTACGTACTTACAAACAAGAAAATCCGAAAGTGAATATCGTTCTTGAAACAAATACAAACGAGCAAGCAATGAAAAAGCTACGTGAAGGAGAAAGCGATGTTATCTTCCTAATTGGAGAAAGTATAGAACATAATGATTTTATTACACGTACTTTTAGTAATGAAACATTTGGATGGATTTTACCGGCTTATTCCTCTGCACACGCAAATCCATTCCAGTTATTACAGGACACCCAGTTTATTTTTACAGAACAAAGCTGTGGCTATAGACCGATGGTAGATCGTTTTTTACATCAAAGCGGGAATATTCCAGATAAAACATTTGAAACTTCCAATGTTGAAGTAATTAAACAATCCGTTATGTGTGAGTTAGGCATTTCAATTCTTCCTTATATTGTTGTACAAGAAAGTTGTCAAAAAGAACAACTATGTTTTCAGCCTATCGAAACTCCAGCCGTTATTCAAAGTCATGTAATCTATCATAAATCTAGATGGATCTCCCCGGTACTACAGTCGTTTCTTTCCTTACTAGAGCGAGACTAAAAATATTAAAAAAGTGCATACAAAAAAGAGTAACTGCCTAAAAAGCACTTACTCTCTTTCATTGCTAAGTATATTATTTATTAGCCTGTCCCCCACCTGCAATTAATTTGCTACCCGAATATGTACCTTTTTGCATAAACACTTGATTAATTAATTCTTTTTGTTCTGCTTCTGACATTATTCCTTTCCCTTCTCCTAAGTTCCCACTTTGCAATTTCCAAATCTTATTGTGATCCGCATCGACTTTTTCATATTTTCCTTGTTTCCATCGTTCTAAAATGTCAACATATGTACTTCCCTGTACAAGATCATTGCTCTTTACAATATCAATTAAACTTTCAATACGTTCTTGTGTGATAAAAATATAGCCCCACTTTTGATCGGCTTTCGTTTTTTGATGTGCCATTTCATGTAATGCTGTCTGTATGTGCTCATCTGTCCATTTAAAATTTTTATTAAAACCGCTATTTGGTAATGAATGATTGCCATTTTCTAAAAGCTTCGCCTCTTCTGCTTTTACATTAATATCAGCTAACACTTCTATTGCGGGAGCTGCTGGTGTTGTCTTTTTCGCAGCTGGTTTACTATTATTTAAATAATACAGCATACCATATGTTAAACCTACTCCAATTACTGCCATACCAGCTATAATACCGATTATTTTAAATAGTGTTTTCATCTCGCTTGTTTCCTCCCAAATATCCCTTTTCATAATTTCTATCTATTAAAAGCAGGTGTAGCATATTTTTTTCATACTAATTAATATAAATATAACTATTACTTTCCAAAAATGTAGCAACGCCATCTTCATCGTTACTTTTCGCAATAAATTTAGCAACTGATTTTAATTCCTCAACAGCATTACTCATCGCTACACCAATCCCACACTTCTCTATCATTTCCATATCATTGTAGTCATCTCCAAATGCAATCACTTCAGATGCGTCTCGATTTAGATGCTGTAGAACATGTTGAATGCTATTCCACTTCGAAACTTCTGCATGCATGATTTGACACAATGTTCCGTCATCTGTAATGACTGCATTGCACTCAATAGGCAATTCTTTAGTGAAATCCTCATTTATTGGTCCTTTCGTACAAACTATTACTTTCGAAGCTGTTTCAAAGTTCAACTCTCTAATATCCATAACTTCACACAGTACATTACCGAAATAATCAGTAACATCAAAATTTGAGTACAGTTTATCATTTATTTCAAGGCAAATCTGATGGAGATTATATTTTTTTGCTATTTCTATAATCTCTAAAACGTTATTTTTAGAAACTTTCATTTCATATAAAATATCATTACCTTTAAGAACAAGCGCTCCGTTATAACAAATAATAATCTCATTCTTTAACACGTTGGGAATATATTGGTTTATAGCTCTTGGAGGCCTTGCCGTAGCAAAAATTAGTTCGTCTCCATTATTTTTGCACTCCCTTAAAATATTAATAGATTTCTCTGAAATTGTTTTATCACTTCTTAATAAAGTCCCATCAAGATCTGAAATTATAATCTTTTTCATGTTTTCATTTATTCCCCCTTCAAAAATTATACTTGATACAATAAATACTAGTTGAACTAATCTACCTTATACAGGCGATTGATCTCCCACCTAACTTCTTTATCCCAGCTTGATTTTGAACCTTACTACCAGTTACCGTAAATACTAGATAACTCTATTACATGATTACTATTTCCTAAATCATATGTATATTTCCTTATATTGTATTTCTTTTCTTTGTAAATTGAAAGATTATTCTGTCTAAAAATACCTTCTTTTTCAAATGCAAATTCTACTTTAAGCATTTCATTTTAAGTTTATAAAAATAAATGTTAGCCTAATATTTAAAGGAGATGAATAAATATGAGTTTATTGTATAACGGTTTAACATTTTTAAACTTTGATGATACGTATTTATTACAAAATAAACTACATTCTTATTCTCATGAAGATATTGATTTTACTCATTTAGAGCACTCAAATCTGTATTGTGAAAACCCTTCTTTAATGCATATAAAAAGGAATTACTTTTATTGGTTCTGGAAATTATCATTATGTATCTTATTTATTACTAGAAGAAATTAAAAAACCATTTAGCCTTATACTATTTGACCATCATACTGATATGAACTTAAAAGGAATGAATAAACAAACTCTTATTTCCTGTGGGCCATGGGTATCGTTTGCTCTTCAAAATAATCATAAATTAAAGAAAGTAATTATTATTGGTCCTTCTTCTTTAACAATTCACTCTAATGATTGTTCATGCGTAGAAGTTTTCCCGATAGACATATCCCATGAAATATCCGTATATACACTCCTTTCACATATTCATACAGAAATAATACATGTAAGTGTTGATAAAGACGTTTTAGATCCAAAAGTAACTATTACAAATTGGGATCAAGGACATATGAAACTACCTAAACTTTTAAAATCTATTCATACTCTCATTATGAATAAATCTGTTTATGGAATTGATATTTGTGGTGAACTACCAGTTTATCCTTCTCAACTTTTCTTACCTAAATATACAAACGCTATTAAAAAAAATGAAACAGCAAACTTACAAATTTTAAAAATAATATATAATTCGAATTTTACATATGCATAAAAAACAACGAGTGCCATTTATGACACTCGTTGTTTTCATACTATGCACGATGTTCTTGTAACCACTCCGTAATAGCATCTAACCTCGAAACATCAAAACGTCTATCTTCACATACGTTTAAGCTGTTTAAACTTTTCACAATTTCTAATTCATTCGACTTTATACTTTTTGCTTCAATCCATTTACAGTACCCGTCTGTGACGGTATTTAAATTTTCATAATAACGCCGCAACGGTTTTGATATATGTAAATGTTTTTCAAAGTTTCTTCTGCTTCTCGTCTCATCAAATTCTTTCCGTTTTCTAAGTTCTTCATCATTCGTGTACAAATAAAAATATTGATCTGGAAAACCAATTTCCCTATTTATCATCTTTTCTTTATAAAAGTTTTCTATTAAAGATAAGGGCTGATTAAATATATCAAAATGAAAACACCAATTATAACTAAGTGGCTGATATATATCCCCATCAAGTATTACTAATTCATATTGCTGCGACTTTTGCACTGCTATATTCCAGCGCTCTACTTGTTTTTCAAAATACCATGTTCTATGTTCATTTTTTGGTCTTTCAAATAAAAAATTCACTTCAGGTATAATGAATGCTCCATAATTGTTTTCTAGTTTACGGCATGTGCTACTCTTACCAACAGCACTCGCTCCCTCAAACGCTATAATCCCCATAGTTTCCCCCACTTTTATTAACTAAAATCTCGTTGTTTCGCTCTTCTCCCCCATAACTGTCTCCATAAAACAATTGAAGCGATAGAAAGCATTATTGTTGTAATAATACTACCTTCAATCCCAAATGAGCCTCCATGAAGGACTTCATTGCCATTTGTTACAGGTTTAAATAGTGGTGTTGAATATATCGTCATTCCACTAACAGCAAAGCCATAGACGTTATATTGCGCCCAATTCCAAATTGAATGCCACGCGCATATCCCCCAAAGACTACTGTCTTTTAAAACGTAAAATGCTGCAAATACACCAACTAATATTATATTCGATATTGAAAGAATTGTAATTCCTGGATTAAGCAAATGAAGAAAACCAAATAAAAAGGACGTCACAACAATCCCAATCCATATACGGCTTCTAACAGAAAGAACTGGGAATAACCAACCTCGTACAACAATTTCTTCAGTGGCCCCTTGTATTAAAAATGCGACTAAAGACCCTGCAATACCAAATATAGCTGTCAGCGTAATTTCTTGCATTTGTAGTTTTACATTTCCTGTTAATACGAGTAAAATTACTGGTATCGAAATGAAAATAAACCCTAATAGTGCCCCTCTCAAATACTTTCTCATCCATTGCTCATTCCAAAAACCAATAGATGAAAATGATCTTTTCTCAACAAATTTAATCCATAAAAACACAAAAAATATAGCCCCGCCAAACGTTAATATCATCTCAATATTGTTATACATCGCCTTCATAAAGGTTGTTTCTGTTTTCGGTAAAAACAGCATAAATAACATAAATAATTCACCTAAAGTTAAAAATACAATAGCAAGTATGACAGCGAAAACAGGATGAACTTTTCTTCTTCCTTCTTTTGCTGCTTCAATTATTTTAAATTGTTTATTTTGCAATATTCTATCCTCCTAATTATTGTAATCATCTGTATTCTTAAAATATATATATCATTTCCCTTAAACATACTTCTTTATATAAATGATTTCTGTTTGGAATACATTCAGATTAGGAATAATATATAAATAAAAAAGATGTCTTTGCGCCTTTTACCATTATCGCCCAAATTACTCACTGGTATTACCAGCACTTGCTATTTCCCACCATTTGTTGTAAGATAGTAATTAAGGTCAATTTAGTACTATATTTTCTTTGCATATTATCAAGTATCAATCAGGAACATTTTGTACTCCTTATGGGTTTTTGATAATATGTGAACTTTTATTTTCAATCGAATAAGGCCGATCATATTGTAATCTTTTTAAATTTTAGGAGGCATTACCATGACATTAACAGGTAAAGTAAAATGGTTTAACAGCGAAAAAGGTTTCGGTTTCATCGAAGTTGCAGACGGTAGCGATGTATTCGTTCACTTCTCAGCTATCACTAGCGACGGTTTCAAGTCTCTTGACGAAGGTCAAGAAGTTAGCTTCGAAGTTGAAGACGGTAACCGTGGACCTCAAGCTAAAAACGTTGTAAAGCTATAATTCAATCAATAAAAAGGTTGTTAACCGAGCTGGTAACAACCTTTTTAATATATAACTAAAAATTTTTACATAAAAGGAGTGGTTACATGTATCGCAATCGAAAGAACGATGTAGCAGAAGTACCACCAGAACAAACCCCTGTTTGGGAATGTGAATCAGAGGATTGTTTAGGATGGATGAGAAAGAACTTTTCATTTGAAGAAGAGCCTAAATGCCCTTTATGTAAAAGTAGTATGAAAAGCGGAGAACGTTTATTACCTAAAATAGGTTGATTTTTACAAGCCCCTCTTATTTTAAATAAGAGGGGCTTTTTATTAATAATGAATATCCTCTACATCTGTTCGTACAATAGAATACATTAATGCATCGTGTTGTTTATTTCCTTGATGAATATATCCACGTAACAGCCCTTCTTGTTGAAAACCTAATTTAGATAACATATTACACGAAGTTATATTTTCAGGATATGTAATAGCTCCAATTCTAAATAATCCTAAATCTCGAAATCCATAAGTAATAATTTCTCGAGCAGCTTCAGAAGCATAACCCTTCCCCCAATAACGAGGATGCAAATCATATCCAATCTCTGAGCGTTTACTCCAAAGTTGTAAATTATTTAATCCAATTGTTCCTACTAAAGTATTTGTGTCTTTTAATACAATGCCCCAACGCATTGCCTTTTTCTCAAAGTAATTTTTCGAAAAAGATTCAATCATACGTGAAGCTTGTCCAAACTCAGTAAAAGAATTCATACCGTAATAACACGTTACCTCATCCAATGAGAATATTTCATATATTTTTTGACAATAAGATTGTTCTATTTCAACTAAGCGCAAGCGTTCCGTTTCTAATATAGGAAATGCCATAACCATAGGATCACTCCTTTCTCTCTACTAATTTATTATAGCAGAAAAAGTATTTATAATTAGGAAAGTCCTCAATGTCCCACAAATCAAATATTTCTAGCGCCGCTTTTCCTCATTTTCTATTTATATGCAACTAACGCCCAATGACATGGAGCTGTTTGTCTCCAGTTTACACTTGAAAACCCAGTTTCTCTTAGAAGAGTATCTAACTCATTAACGAAAGGATATACTTCTGTACTATCCCACTTCTTCCCAATTCGTTCTCTCGCTTCAAGAGTACGTAACAATTACCCCCCCTCCTGTTACTCTTTTCTCATCTTCACTTAAAAATATGTTTTATTCTTTTCATTTCTATCACTCCGCTCGTACTAAGCTATTTTATAATTTCGATAACATATCCACCTTTCCCTTCTAAAACAACAACCTAATCCATACATTCATGTTAAAATATAGAAAATAAGTTTTTTTATTATGGAGGTGTAAAATTCCTATGTATATTTTCATCGGCTTATCCCTCTTGCTCATTTTACTCATTTTTTTATTCGCAAAAAAATTCACACCAAGCTCATTTATGATGACAAGTTTTAAAGGAAATAGCTTTAAGACATTTTCAGTTGGTATATTAATCGCTGCCACACTCTCTCTTTCATACGGAATGTATCACGCAGCAACATATCAGCCTAGATATTTAGATATTAAATTACAAAATCAAAATTTCACTGTTTTCGGTAATGTTGGTGAGTTTGGTTATTTCTCAGAGGAATTACTAAAAAAAGATGCAGAAGTTGAACTGTATTTTGTCTCTTGGGAAACATTACAATTAAATAATCCAGAAATAATAGTAGACTACCCTTCAGGCAAACAGAAAACATGGAAGCCTAATATAACAATAATACCTACAAATAAATTACAAGAAGAACATAATATTAAAGAACTTTATCAACTCTCACCGTATTCCTTTGAGGAATCCGGAAAAATAACTTTAACTATTAAAGAGAATAAAACATCTCATAAAAAGATTGCAATTAATGTGAAATAATTACAAATAAAATGTCCCTCCATTATGTTGGAGGGACATTTTATTTACATATGTATTCAATATTATTATTTTTACTGTTCATTCAATGTCGCAATTATTTCATTGGCAGTATTCTTTCCGTTTCCAATACAAGCACCAATTCCTACACCGTAATATGAAGCTCCAGCTAAGTATACATTAGGATAAAGAGCGGCCAATTTTTCTTGTAATGATTGAACAGCTTGATTATGTTCTAAATGATATTTCGGCATTAAACCTTTCCAATTTGTAACTTCAATTACTTCTGGTTCACCTTGAATTCCAAGACTCTTTTCAATATCATGTAAAGCTACTCGTACTAATTCCTCTTCACTATAACTTTTGATCGTTTCATACACTGGATTAGTACTCTTATAAAACATTCTTACTAATAGCTTTTGTTTACCCGATGTATGTTTCCACTTCCTGCTTGTCCATGTGCAAGCATCACAATGTAAATCACTGTTTTCCATTACGATAAAACCTGTGCCGTCAGCCGGTAGTTGTTCATCTAGTATGTCAAAACCTAAGTAAATACTTATAAGCGATGAATTTTTAAATTTATTAAAATGCTCATTTAACTCATTAGACTGTAATAAAGTTTGTGCGATATCATGTGGAGCTGCTAAAACGACATAATCAGCTTGTATTGTCTCATGATTTGTAAAAGAAACCTCATATCGATCCCCTTTTTTACTTATCGCTGTTGTTACAGCACCTTTTTTAATGACAGTCTCCTTCAGCACTTCTTCTAAGCGATTAATAATCGTTGATAGTCCCCTTTTAAATGATACAAACTTTTTATTTCCTGCTGACTGAAATTGTTTTTTATTCTCTTCAAAACCTTTAATAATACTTCCGTATTTATTTTTATACTCAAGTAAATATGGTAACGTAGATGCCATTGTAAGCTCATTCAATTTACCGGAATATACACCTGAAAGCACAGGTGCAATTTGTCTTTCCACTAACTCTTTCCCTAAAAAACTTTCTAAAAATACAGCAAGTGATGTATCCTTTGTAAACTCCTTATTTTTCGTAATAAAATCTTTTAAAGCAACGACTTTCCCTTTTTTTGAGACTAGCGTACTGCTAAATAATGATTCAACACTCATAGGAATCCCGAATATAGTGTCAACAGGAATTGGATGTAATATGTTATCAGAGTATATGTAAGAAATACCTGTTTCGTTATATACCATTTCATTTTCTAAATTTAAATCTTTTACAAGCGGCAAAACATGTTCATTACGAGCTACGATAGAATCTGCTCCAGATTCCATAATAAAATCATTTTCTTCCACACTGTGGATTTTACCACCTAAATACTCTTCTTTCTCAATAAGGATTAAATTTAAATCTATATTATAATCCTTCTTTAATTTTTCTAAATAAAACATAGTAGAAAGTCCAGTAATACCTCCACCGATGACAACGACTGTTTTCATATTTGCTGCGCTCCTAACCGATACAATTAATAATTCCTTTATTATTATAACCAAAAATTATCATAGTCGACTAGCAGCTTGCGCATTCTGTAAGAAATTAGACAATATATATGAATAAAAAAGAACTATAACATATTCAACTCACGTCATAGTTCTTTCTATTTTAAAAACATAAACCAATTTATTAATTTATCTATTTCTTGGCTGAGTTCTATTACTTTTTCATGTTGAAGTCCATAATTTGAGACTAGATTCAATAATTCTTCTTTTTTCATTTCAATTACTTTTTCTAACTTCACTAATTCCATGTCGTCTTTATTCGCTCCAATTTTAAAATATATGTATTATAGTATAGCCTACTTACATAATAAGTAAAAGTCTCATACTAATGTAAAATCTTACATATTTGAAAAAACAATATACTACTAACAAAAAAAGAGACTTAAACTAAGTCCCTTATTACAGAAGAATTTCGTATTTCTATTAATATGTTACTAAACCTTATGAATTTGTGCCATTTACTCTTATTTAAATTTAGAACCTGTTACTCATTAATAATACAACGGAATTTATCTAACGTGATATTTTCATATTCTGGGACTCTTTTCAAGTGGTCAAAATAACTATATGAAAATTTAAATATATGTCCAAAATCCCAATTTAATTCATTATAGTCTTTAAGCCAAAATACGTTTTCTATCGGAAGTGTATCAACTTGTTTTGCTTGTATGAGAGGTAGATGATCTACTGGAGAATTCAATATTAATTGCGCATTTGAAGTTAAATTACGACTTTCTCTAAGTACATAAACTAGCTTTATTAGTGGCTTTACTCCTCGTTGAAATAATTCTATATGTCCTAAGTCATATAATATATTAATTGCATGCGAAAAAGTAAGCATATGACCAATTAAATCGTGATGTGATTCCGCCCTATATATAATATTAAATTTAGATAACTCATTTAAAATAAATTCAGATAATTGTTTTGGGTTTTTAATTTCACTTTGCATCTCATCATTATTTATAATTAGTTGCTTTACTTCTTTAGTTGTAAAACCAATCCAAGATCTACCGGGAATTGTTTTTTGAAACGATAATATAAGGTTTGCTATATTATTAATATCTTGCTCACTCCCCCAATGACCTAACTCCTTAATGGCTAGTAAACTTAAAGAAGCGTAAATTACATTATGACCAACCCAATGGAGTTCATCAATCGTTTGTTCCAAAGATTTGATTATCGTTTCTTCAGCACTTTGATAATCAACACCTTGTTTATTATCAATTGTTTTGCCTAACCTTTGCTTATGGAGCATCATTTTCGCCTGAGAATAAATGTGACAGGCCGTTTTTTCATCAATGTTATTGTTTTTCGTAAAAAAATAACTAGCAATTGCAGCTGCTCCGAAATGTGCATACCAAATATCATTTGTTTCTTTTTTACATTGAGATATAATTGAAAGCCCATCTTTTAATACACTTATATTTTCCATCTCTATTATCCCCTCTAAACCCTAATAAAAATGGCCTTATAGCATCTACAAAGTCGCCAAAAAGCCCGGTAAAACTCTTGAAACGTTTTCTCCTTTACAGTTATAAATTTAAATTGACCCTGCCGCTCAACAATAATTAAATCTGCTTCTAACAATATTTTGAGATGATACGATCGATTAGACTCATCTCTAATGTAGTCTCAATTTCTCTACAAGTATGTTTGTTTTTATTATGAAATAAATAACGAACAATTTCGATACGTTTCACTTCTGCTAATGCCTTAACTATTTTCACTCTGTGTTCATCTGATTTTTTTATTTGATAGTCATTGAACTATCTTATTTTTGTTTTTTTGTCAAATCCCTCCGCTTACTTAACATAAAAAGTAGAGAGTAAATGTGTATGTATTTATGGGAGAATATTCAATTACACACGCACCTATTTACGTAATTCAAAATTGCTAGCATGTTACCACTTTGTATTTCCCTAAGGCGGATACACCCTTAACTTAATGACGGTGTTAACACAAATAAGATATGATTCATTTCACTACTCTTATTCAAAAATCTATGTTTCACGTTCGGGGGAATACGCACAACGTCCCCTTCTTCTAAAAAATATTCGTTCCCTTCCAATTCCACATATACTTCCCCTTTCATTACAACCGCAATCTCTTCCTTATCTTCATGTGAATAATGACTTTCCGTCGTATTTGCATGTCTATTTAAATCCATCATTAACATTTCAATACGAGCTTTCATAAAGTCTGGTGTTAATACATCGTAAACAATATGATCATTATTTTCTCGGTAAACCTTTTTACGATCTGTTTTCTTAGAAATGAGTGAATCTGTATCAATATCATTTATAAAAAGTGTAAACAGCGGTACGTTTAATGCTTTCGCTATTAATTCTAATACACTTAAAGAAGGATTAGCATGTCCCCTTTCAATTTGACTAATCAGTGAAGTACTGATTCCTGCATAATCAGCAAATTCACGAATTGTCATATTATTTTTCTTACGATAACTTAAGACAGTTTGACCTAATCGATAATGAATCATAACAAAAACTTCCTTTCGTCTATCATAGTGCATGTTTTATCCCTTTTGTGCTGACATACTAAACAGAGACAATTAATCCTTCCTTATCTCATTAAAGACTTATATACTAACTCTTGTACATTATATTATATACAGTTCATTATAATAAACAATATATCGGAGAGACAAACTTTGAAATCACCTATTCTTTCATATTTCATCTTATTTTTCGGCGTGTTTGCCTTATCAACTTCAGCAATCTTTGTAAAATTAGCGGATGCCCCTACAGCAATTACTGCTTTTTACAGATTATTGTTTGCAACGTTAATTCTTATTCCATTTCTAATATTTAATAAGGATAATCGAAACGAATTACGCTCTTTATCAAAAAAACAATGGGGATTCGGACTATTATCCGGATTATTTCTAGCAGCACATTATGTACTATGGTTTGAATCATTACAATATACTTCTGTAGCAAGCTCTACAGTTATCGTTACGTTACAACCTTTATTTTCAATGCTTGGAAGCCATTTTTTATTTAAAGAAAGGTTTACGAAAGGTGCCATTATAGGGTGTCTCATAGCAATTTCCGGAAGTATCGTAATTGGATGGCAAGATTTCCAAATTAGTGGAGAAGCATTATACGGAGATATTTTAGCTTTCATTGCAGCCGGAGTCATAACAGCCTATTTTTTCATTAGTCAACACGTTCGTAAAGATTTATCTCTGATACCATATTCAGTAATTAGTTATGGCAGTAGTTCACTCGTTCTCGGTATATTTGCTTACTCGCAGCAGTCATCTTTCTCCAATTACTCAGCACAAACATGGTGGTCCTTTATAGGCTTAGCATTCATTGCAACGATTTTAGGACAAACAATTTTCAATTGGTTATTAAAATGGATGAGTACTACTGTTATTTCAATGAGTATTTTAGGAGAAACGATTGGAACGTGTATATTAGCGTATTTCATTTTGAATGAAACGATTTCGTTACAACAAGGTGCAGGTATTTTACTTATTTTTATTGGATTAACATTATTTTTATTACAACCGTATCCTAATAAAAAAGCATGACATTGTATTGTCATGCTTTTAACTATTAATTATGTACAATCAAACCACCCGGTCTAAAACGACTCATCATAATTTCATTAACAAATTTCCCATGAGCCTTCAAATTCCCTACCTTTACACCCTCTTCTATAAATCCAAATTTTTCATATAAGGCTTTCGCTCCAGGGTTCGTTTCTAACACACCAAGCTCTACTCGCTCTATCATTAACCAATTGTCAGCAAGATCCAGCATTTTTGTAAGAAGTGCTTTTCCTATTCCTTTATTGTGATATTCGCTGTCTACTCCAATAAATAAATCTCCTGAGTGAGATCTACGTCCAGGACTTTGGGTTAAACCGACAAATCCAACAACTTCTCCATCATATTCTGCAACAAATTCAAATTGATTTGGTGCTAAATTACGAATTCTATTCTCCATCGCATCTACACGCATACTAGGTAAGAAAACCATATAAGGTAAAACATCCTCTTGAATGCATATACGATGAATTGCTCTAGCATCTTGTAGTTCTACTGCTCTAATGTTAATCCCCATCTTTTCCCCCTCCATTCAAATAATCATATAGATATTCTAATATGCAATGCGAAAATCCTTCCTAACCTTAATTAATCATGTTATTTTTATATAATTATTCCAGTATAATAACATTTTTAAAACTCAACACTTTTTACTCTAAACCACTTAAAAAAATCCAAGCGATTTTATTTTAACTATTCACCCGATTATACAATTCAAGTAGTTCCTCTACAGCAATATTATTTATTTTCATACCTGTTATATCACTATTTTGTATTTCAACATTTTTAAGATTACAATTAATTACTTTACTACCTTCAAGATCGCATCTTTCAAAAGAAATAGACTCCTTACCTTCTTCAAGGCTCGTATCTTTAAATTGAACTCCACCTAAAGTCACCAAATTAAATTTACTGCCTGAAAGATTTAAATCTGCATATGAGGAGTTCCTTAGATTTATATTTTTAAACTTTGATTGACTTACATTACAATTACTCATGTTCATATGCATTACATTGCTATTAACAAATGAACTATCCTTTAAATTCACCTGATAATACTCTGTATTTGCCAAATTACAGTTTTCGTATTGCCCACTTTTCATATCTTTATTTTTAACTAAGTTCTCTTCGCTTGAATCTGTCTTTATTCTTTTTACATAGCAATATTCATCTTCTGTTTCAAAAATTGTCTCAAAGCCCATTTTTTTATAGAAATGATGATTATTAACTTGTCTACTAGACGTCTCAAGATCCCAAATCCTTACGCTTGGAAACTCTTCTTCTATAAACTTAATAGCCAGTGATCCAATCCCTATCCCCTGATGAATAGGATCCACAAATATACGATCAATTCTACCGTAAGACTTACCAGAAATCGTAACTATAATTCCACCGACAATTTCTTCATCCATTCTAACTTTAAAATAATCCAATTCTTCAATTGAATATATAGTCATCTCAACTGAAGAATATCCTGGTGGCTGAATGTTATAATCAATTACACCATCTTGATCACACAACCATTGTTTTGCTTCTTCATCAAATGTTCTTTTCATTATTTCTGTTAACTTTTCAGCATCTAAAATTGTAGCTTTTTCAATAGATATTATCGTCATTTCATTTTCCCCTTAATTTTCATAAACAAATTAGTTACTAATTTACTTTCGTTTTTATAAATTTCCCCATTATTACATATGGAACATCATCTTTACTTGGATGAAAGGGTTCCAATACATTCACCCAACCTAATTTTGCATATAAAGAACGTGCCTTTTCATTGTTTATTTGTGTTGTTAAAACGCTCGTTTTATTTGGAATCCCTTCTAATAATCCATTATGTAATTTCGTCCCAAGCCCCTCATTTCGATATTCTGGGTGAATTGCTAACTCTACAAATTCAAAACAATCTTGTAGCCATCGGTCTACTTGTTCCGAATTTAATGCTTCTCTCATTAATTGATTATAGTACTGTCCTTCCAAAGAACGATAACCATAAGTAAAACCAACTACTTCATTTTCATCATTTATTGCTACTGCTCCTTTAAAATCTGTATATCCCATATGTCTTGTAATTCGTTCTACCATTTCATCAAAATTTGTTTTATTAAATACTTTACAATATAGTTTTGCCATATTAATAATTATGGCTTCATCTTTTCTTATGGGTAATATTGTCATTTTATCACTCCTATTTTTAGTGATTGTATTTACCAGCACTCGTAAATAATTATAAAATAGAGAATTTTTCATTTCTTTTTTTATATTAACCTATTATTCATTATAAGTGTTTAATTATTATCATTTTATCAAATGACATATCAACGATATTTTATGTCTATTTCGCATAGGTGTTAGCAAGTTCGTTTGCAAACTTGTTAGTGCTTTTTACAAAAATTGTATAATACTTCACGAAGTAGGAATCCGTTTTGATCAACCTTTTTTCAAAATGGATTCCTTTTGTCTCTTATCAAATAAGGGGTTGTAAAGCATTTCTGATTAAACTTTATCCAAATGTTACAATAGTACCAGTAGTATCAGTAGTACCATTAAAACAATTAGAGCAACCACCGCAACCGCCACAACCACCACAACTAAAGCAACCGAAGCAACCAAAACAACGGAATCCACCACAACGACCACCACCACAACCGCCACAACGACCACCACAACCGCCACAGCGACCACCACAACCGCCACAGCGACGAGCATCACCTTCAATATAGTAATATGGATATTGGTTTTGCTGGTCCCAATACACAACATTTCCAGATTGATAACCATTAAGGCTTAACGCTTGTAGTTCTTCTTGAAAATTATTCATTTTCATGACCTCCGTTTATAAACTAAAACCCCATCGATACTTTCCTATAATTCTGTTCGTTAAATCTAAGTAGAAATAGCGCCATAAACTAAGTTCAATACGTACACCAACAAAATATGACCTATCACTAGATGATGCACCTTGTTCATATGCCTATTTTTATGTTATTTTTACTATAGGCTCATTTTTATAAGTGGAAATTATAAAATATGAATTTAAACAATAACATTTAGACTTAAGCTATTATTTTCCAGTTCCATAGTCGTATATTCCATAATTTTGTTTGGTCATCTTCGTATTTCCAATAAGGAATCCCGTCTTTATTTTTCTTCGCCTCAATATCTGCTATATTAAAACGGAATATTTTTATTCATTTACAAAACACAATAAATCTGCACAATAAAAAGCTCTGGAGCATATTCAAGAAACAATTCATACTTCAGAGCTTTTGTATATTTCATTTTGTTCATTCGTTAAGCTAACCATAGTCTTCAATGGTTAGCTTAACATTATATTTGATAGGTGTCTTACTAAACACTTCATCCCAATTTTTTTCAACTTTCTTCCATACTTTTGGATACTTGATTTTCAAACTAGTATTAAAGCCAGCAACATCAGTTTTATATTCCTTTTGAATTTTGTGTAATTTATGCTTCACTAACTGCCTAACTTCTTGCTGAGCAGATTGCTCCGCTCTTTTGAGAAATGTATTTTTAAATGCTTCCTCTGACTCAGACCAGTTTTCGGATAACCGTCCCACAGACTGCACATTGACATCGAAAGAGATTTTATCCCCTTTAACATGGGGCGTAATTTTACTTTCCATGATTTCAAAATGTGCGTATCAATAAGATCTTTATTTGACAGCCCTTCAACAAAGACAAGAACTGCCCGAATGCTAGTCCCGCCGATATTAAATTCTCGACAATAAACGTCCGAATTATCAAGAGCTTGTTTTTTTATGACCTCTAAATCTAAGTTGAAATCTCCTGTAAAATAATCTTCAGAAACCTTTGTCGCGTTATTCTCATATGTATTTCCTTGTTCTTGGCTTTGATTAACTATTGAATCCTGCGCTTTCACCTTCATCACTCTTTCTCAAAAAACTTCCTATACTAATCTTCTTAACATGTCAATATTTATTCTCACTTAAGTCCCCCGTATTGTTCGTTATATTATTCTTTTTCTAGTGCGCGAATCCAACTAAAGAATCTTGAAATTATATATGGAATAAAAAGTACGATGAAAGCTTGTATAAAAACTTTCCACTCAGGTACATAAGAAACAATTGTGTCCCACATTTTTATCATCCTATAACAATACATGATTTTAGAAATCCTTCACTCAATTGGAATTTATTGTTAATTGTTATGTCTGATAAGAAAAATTTTGATGCACTTAAAACCTCATGTTACATTTCCTCTTTATTTTTCGTTGCATATTCAAAATGGTCATTCTTTATCAGAGAAACAAAAAAGAAGGTTGCCTAAAAATCAGTTTTACTGACTTTATCGGCAACCTTCTTTTATAAAGTATCTTCTTTTTGTAATTGCTTTTCTTCTTTCCAAAGCTTTCCTGGCCAAAAAGCGAAGCGTCCTAATACAACTGTAATTGCTGGTACTAGTAATGGTCTTACAATAAATGTATCAAGTAAAACTCCAATTGCGGTTACAACACCGAATTGAACAAGAACTTGAATTGGTAACGTACCTAACACTGCAAAAGTTCCTGCTAAAATTAAACCAGCTGATGTAATTACACTTCCTGTTTGTATAACACCAGATTTTACTGCATCTACATGATTTTGTTTCTTTCTATTTTTCCATATTTCAGAAACCATAAAGATATTATAATCTTCTCCTAAGGCAACTAAAAATACGAATGCATATAACGGTATCGCACCTTGTATTGCGGGAGCCCCCATACCGAAATGCAGTAAGACCCAGCCTGCTCCTAATGCAGAGAAGAATGATAAAACGACAGTTACAATTAAGTAAATCATCGCAACGATTGAACGTAAATACACGAGTAAAAGTAAAGCGATGATACTAATCATAACCGGAATAATAACCGCTTCATCACGTTCAGTAATTTGCTTTGTATCATATAAGGAAGCTGTTTCTCCGCCAATCCATAAATGATTCTCAGCTTTACTGATTCCTTCATCTTTTAATACCTTTTCTACACTATTTTTCAATTTAGGGATTTGATCTAATGCTTCAATTGAGTATGGATTTTCCGCTAAAGAGACTTCATACATTTGTAATTGATTATTTTCTTTTCCCTTCATTGGTTCTTTCACTTTATTAACAAAAGATAATTTCTCTATTTCTTGTTTAATAGGTAAATCTTTTCCCTTTGAATCAACTACTATCTTTACTGGTGCTAATTCTCCAGCTGAAAAATGATCCGTGATTAATGTAAATCCTTCACGTGATGGCATATCTTTCGGAAATGATTCTAATAAATCGTACGTGTATTGAATACGTGGTACAAATGAAGCCAATCCTCCTAATAAAAATACAGTTAGCATAATAATTGTCCACGGTTTACGTACAACAATATCACCAAGCTTTTTACTAAAGGCCCCCTTTGTAGTTTTTACTTTTAAAACTTTCTTTTTCGCAAACTCTTCATTCATTGCAGTTGTTCTCGGTATGAATGGGAAGAATGCAACTCTACCAAAAATCAATAAAAATGCCGGAAGAATTGTTAATGCAGCGATTCCCATTATGAAAACAGCAACACTAAATGGTACTGCAAATCGATGAAACGCTCCATAATGTGCAAGTAATAATGTTCCTAATCCTAATACTACAGTTAGTGCACTCATTATAATTGCTCCGCCTGATGCTTTTATCGCAAGTTGCAGTGCTTTATATTTACTTTCTTCTTCTAACAGATACTCCCTATATCTTGAAATTAAAAATAGACAGTAATCCGTTCCCGCTCCAAACAGTAAGACAGTCATAATCGATATAGCCTGTGCATCTACTTTAATCCATCCATTGTCTGCTAAAAAGCCCAGTGTCGGACTGATAATTCCATATGCAAAGCCAACAACAAGTAAAGGTAAAATTGCTAAAATTGGAGAGCGATACAATAAAATTAATAAAACCAATACAAGTAATACAGTAGCAACTAATAATTTCACATCAGCTTGACTAAATAAACTTACTGCATCCGTTTGAATACCTACAGGTCCAGATAATCGAACATGTAAACCAGAGTCGGTAATTTTTTGTTTGAATGGATCTACATCCACCTTACTATTCACTATTTTTCTTAAATCTTCAAGATTCCCTTTTAATATATCCGTTCCAGCTGATTTATTAAAAAATACTGGTGTAACAAATGATGTCCCATCTTTTGATGCACTTTTTGATAATACTTGCTCTGGAATTGTATCAAATGGTGGTAATGTTGATTGTTCTTTTAAAGGACTGTCCTTTAATTCTTTATAAACGTCTTGTATGAGTTTATAATCCTTTGACTGTAATCCACCCTCTCGATGCCATACTACTAACAACGGATTTCCTGCATTATTAGGAAATTCTTTTTTCATAAGTGCTTCAGCTTGCTGTGACATAGCTGTTTCAGGTAAATTTTTCGGATTCGGTTCTTTCATACTGTTTACTTGTGGCAACGTAAATGAAAGTACTAATGTAATAAGAATCCAAATCGATAAAGTTATCCATTGCGTATTCTTCCCTGCTACAAGCTTCCCTAACATATTTAACGGGTGCTTTTTCATAAAAACCCACCTTCCTTTTTCCCTCCAATATTAATTATATATACTGGGAGGTTAATTAATCAAGAATGATTAAAAAATTATGTTATAATTATCTCAATAATAAATGTCAGGAGCGAATGTATTTGGATCAAAAACAACGTCCTCTCGGAAGGCCTCGCCAAAATAAAAATACAAAGTCTACAAAAGAAATCATTTTAGAAGTTGCAACTAGGTTATTTCTCACCCAAAATTATCAAGTTGTTTCAATGGATGAGGTCGCGAAAGAATGTGGTGTTACAAAAGCAACCGTCTACTATTACTATTCAACAAAAGCGGATTTATTTACCGCTACTATGATTCAAATGATGGTACGAATAAAAGAAAATATGGATCAAATCCTCTCTACAAATAAGACTTTGGAAGAAAGATTATTGGACTTTGCTACAGTATACTTACACGCAACGATGGATATTGATATGAATAATTTTATGAAAGATGCAAAACTCTCTTTATCTGAAGAGCAATTAAAGGAATTAAAAAATGCCGAAGATAACATGTATGAAGTATTGGAAAAAGCACTTGACAATGCGGTGGCCCTTGGAGAAATACCTAAAGGAGATCCTAAATTTGCTGCCCATGCGTTCGTAGCTTTATTATCAATCGGGAATTTTAAAGATGAGAATCACAATCCTACTCTTGCAAATATAGATGAATTAGCAAAACAAATCGTTTCGTTTTATTGGAATGGGTTAAGTCATTAATATGTAATACATTTTCCAAAATAAAAGAGCATGTTTGGAGAAATCCCTTCAAACATGCTCTTTTATTATTTATATACTAATAATTAAATTATACTTTAGCATTATTTAACAAAGAAGTCTGATCTTCACCTTCTACAATTTTTGAATTTGTGCATGTATATTCCCCTTACTTAATCCCCCATGATAACAAACTACGGATTCAATTTCTAAATTTAAATACTTCATCAAAGACTGTTGAGCTTCCTTAATATCCAGAGTAGTTGGGGCGTGAACTCCTCCTAACATTCCATTCACACTGTACATGGAATCCCCAGCGATAAGAGTTTTACTTTGTTTCAAATATAAACTAATATGACCGGGAGTGTGCCCTGGGGTATGGAGAATAATAATACCACCGCAATATGGAAGTTCTTGCCCATCAATCACAATCTCACTTACTTTTCCTTTTGGTAGGTTCTCTAAATGTGCACCTTTCAATAATGGTAAATCCCCTTCAATATAAGGTTTATCTAACTCGTGTGCATAAATTTTAATATTACTTACACCGTTCTTCAATAATTCAGGAAGACTCCCTATATGATCTATATCCTGATGTGTCAAAATGACGACTTTTAACTTATCAAAAGATACCCCAACTCTCTCCATCTCTACTTGTATATCTTCAATTTGTCCAGGGAAGCCAGTATCTATTAATATTGCCATTTCATCATCCCATAAAAGAATTGGATGAATAATAAATTCTTGAAATTCAAGGTGTAGCATTTCTACTCCTTTAGCAATCTCCATACAGCAATTCTCCTTTATAATGAAGTTTGAAAATATGTACGAGTACACCGAAAATATACACGGACCCGCTATCTTATAATATGTTTTGTCATCCCAATAGAGAATGCCTCAAACCCTATAGATTCATAGTAAGATTGCAAATTTTCTACACACATAAGTTGGGGAATGACCTTGTTTTGTTCACAGTGCTGGATTAATCGTTTCACTATTTCTTTTCCAATGCCAACGGACTGATACTTTGGCAATACACATACACCACAAATAATGCCCGTTATTACACCATCTGATATTACTCGTCCCATCCCAATTAATTGTTGCTCTTTAAAAGCATAAATTGCATACCAACTTTGTTTACACATTTGTTCCAATTCATTAACCGTTAATTTCAGAGAATTCCATCCTAAAGATTCGTATAAAGCTAATAATTCATTGAAATCTGTTGGATGTTCAATTGTGTAGCTTATTTTAATTTTCATAAACTCCTCCCTATTTACTTGTATTCCCTATTAAATTATTTTATTAAAAATTTCAAGCTGTCATCAAATTAACTAGAACAAACTTCAATAAGAAAAATAGAATCCCTTCTCAAAATAAAAAGAAATTATCTCACCTGAGATAACTTCTTTTATATAAATCTATCATTATATTATCAACCAAAAATTATACAGCTACATACGATAAGAACAAACAACACCAATAAACTATTTGAGAAATTACCCATTGAATACTGCCCCTTTATTTACTTATGTAAAAGATTTTACCATAAAATTATTTACAGCATAATATCTGAAAAAGACATTGCATTCATTAGTTATGTATATTTAGTAATATTTTATTTTTGGCCCTATTCGCCTTTCCTAAAATCACTTCTCATCCTTCCCTTCTTTAGTCCACACAATTACTAAAACAACAAATTAGTAAACATTAATTTACTATAATAAATAAAATCATTTGATTTATAGCTAAAATAGCAATAAAATAGTGACTAAATCC
The DNA here is from genome assembly GCF_042796455.1 of Bacillus sp. NPDC057893. Taxonomy (NCBI): domain Bacteria; kingdom Bacillati; phylum Bacillota; class Bacilli; order Caryophanales; family Bacillaceae; genus Bacillus; species Bacillus sp. NPDC057893. The sequence goes on from NZ_JBHVNG010000005.1 coordinate 199,821, forward strand.
AAAAAGGAAGCGAAAACAATGTCCCATAAAGAATTATTAAATGAATACATGAATTTATTATTAAATATGTCAGGTACTTTCAAATTACTATCAGAGAAATCTCCTGAATTTACACATTTAGAGCAACACGTAGTGGAGTATATCGCCCAGCAAAAAGTCGCTGTAAATTTAAAAATGATTGCTAGTTATTTAAACATACCTAAACAACAATTAAGTGTAACCGTTCGTAATTTAGAGAAAAACGGATACATTGTAAAAAAACAAGATACAGTAGATAAACGAGCCGTTTTAATTTCCCTAACAGAAAAGGCTGAAAAGGTGCACTATGAAAAGTGGAAACAAATATATAATAATTTCACAGATAACCTTGAAAAACTTTCTGAAGAAGATCTATATGATTTAACTTACGGACTGTATAAAACAAATAAAATGCTATCAAAAATGCTAAATAACCACTAATCATATATAAAAAATATTTTTATTATTAAACGGAGGATGCTCCATGGTTAAAGAAATAGATTTACAATCAGTTCAAGGTACTATGCTTATCCCCCTATGGGGACGAGCATATGGTAGTGAGAACAATAAGGATATTTTAGATGATACGGAAGCTATTTGGATTATAAATCAGTTCTTTTATCTTTATCTGGATTCTCGCCCAAACTAATGACCTCTTCTCCTTTTCAATAGTTTCGATTTAGGTCGGGATTTCTAAAGATCGCGTACATTCCAAACAATCTCACCGCGCTCGTCCCACGTACTGTGATGCCGCTCAAATCCTATCTTTTCTAACACCCGGAAAGACGCAACATTCCAAGCACCTACAGTCGACCAAAGTCTGTGGCGCCCGGTAGCAATCGCAGCGTCTAGCACAACGGATGCTGCCTCAGTCGCATAGCCTTTACGATGAGCACTGCGGAACAACTCGTATGCGATCTCCGGCTCTTCCAGTGTGGAACGACCGATAATCAAGCCACAGTATCCGATGAAATCACCTTCGTCTCGTCGGCGAATGGTGAGAAGGGAAATGCCATTTTCGACTGCTCTCTTGCGCATCTCGATAAGCTTGCTACGAACGGCGTCAAGGGTTGGCATATCCACACCACGTTCGCCAATTAATTTTCTCATCCAAGCTGAATCAGATTCCTCCCACATACTCAGGTCAAGTCGTTCGGTTTTCAGCTGGAACTCCATAGCTTTAAATAAAGCTGTCATAGCGGAAACCTCCTAGTTATGTTACTGCACTCATAATAGTCATCAGGTTGGAAAACCGGTTGATTCGCGAATCAACCGGTTTTCCAACTCTCGCGAGAGTTTATAGCACAGTGTACAAAAAATTAGTGTTATTTTATGCATAAGTACTTACCCTACCAAATAGACCTTTTTGTCAAACTTTTTTCAAAACTAACTATAATATAAAGGCAAAAACATATTGTACATATCAAATAGGTCCTTGCCTTTACTTTTATTGACTTCAACAACTATAACCTAAATATAATTCGGACGAGGTCTTTTTTATTTATCTTTCAACTAAGCTAATTGCTAGCTCACGTTTGTATCGAATAGATGTGAAACCTTCGCTTACAGGTAGCCCATAAGCTGGTCTTTCATCTTGGTATTTAAATCCAACTGATTCATAAAATGGAATTCCCATATCATTATCTTTTGCAACTGAAACCCATTGCTCTTTTGCACCACGTTCAATTTGATCATTTGTAATTATAGAAAGTAATTCTGTACCAATGCCTTCTCTTTTTCTATAGTGGAAACCTCTTCGTAAGTGAACAATTTGTGAACGTTTTTTGAAACAGTTTCAAATACCTCCCCTACTTTTCACTCAAATCTACTTAACTTACTTTATAACTTTCTATTTGTAGAGGTTTTATATATTTAAATGTTGAATTACTAAATTTATGACACTTACCATAGGAGGTTTAACATGAATGAATCTGAATTTTACTCATATCACATCGTTACAAAAAATAAAATGAAACTTGGACAAACAATACACTTTGACAAAAATCAAACTAATACCTTATATCACTTCTTTTTTGAAAGAGAACAATTAAATTCTAACAGTGAAGATTCTATTCAAATTTTAAAAAATCATTATACAAATGAAGAATTACATATAAATAATGAAAATGCTAGAGTAGTTATGAATTATATAGATCAAACAATTAGAGCGGTTAGAGAAACTATTGTAGAAATGGTTAGACTGCAAGAATTTCCTGAATATCCTTCAAGGTTGTCTTGCTTATATGCTTCCAAAAGCTATGAAGCTGCTTTGAAATGGAAAGCGCTATTTGATTCTTACAATCGAGAAGTTTTGCAGATTGTTAAACTACGAGTGATCGGTAGTTATTTTGAAGGTGACGGAAATCTTTTACCGAAAGAAGATGGTATTCCTTTCGCTCAAAAAATTGAACAGGCTAGAGAGTATTGGAAAGGAAACGTTAGAAATGAACTTCCTGAGCTATTAATTAATGGGAGAATTGAAGTGGTAGAAATTATTGATGATTTTCCCCAAATTCTTATCTAATTCCTGACTAAATATTATAGGATGGAGATTACAATGATGAAAAAAGTGTACTTCAATCATGATGGTGGTGTAGATGATTTAATTTCATTGTTCCTATTACTTCAGATGGACAATATTGACCTCACAGGTGTTTCTATTATCCCAGCAGATTGCTATTTAGAACCAGCGATATCTGCAAGTCGTAAAATTATCGATCGCTTCGGCAAAAGTAATATTGAAGTAGCAGCGTCAAACTCTCGTGGGAAAAATCCATTTCCAAAAGACTGGCGGATGCATGCATTTTATGTAGATGCTTTACCAATTTTAAATGAGTCTGGGAAAGTTGTGACACCCGTAGCGGCCAAACCTGCGCATCACCATTTAATAGAAACTCTTCTACAAACTGAGGAGAAAACAACTTTATTATTTACAGGTCCTCTTACCGATCTTGCCCGTGCACTATATGAAGCGCCTGTAATCAAAGAAAAAATTGAAAGCCTCGTTTGGATCGGCGGTACATTTCGTACTGCGGGCAACGTACATGAACCTGGGCATGATGGAACAGCCGAGTGGAATTCGTTTTGGGATCCCGAAGCAGTCGCTCATGTATGGGATACTAATATAAAAATTGATTTAGTAACACTAGAAAGTACAAACCAAGTTCCGCTAACTTTAGACGTACGTGAACGCTGGGCAAAAGACCGTAAATATATTGGTGTCGATTTCCTTGGTCAATGTTATGCAATGGTCCCACCTCTCGTTTATTTTTCAACTAACTCTACCTACTATTTGTGGGATGTATTAACTACTGCATTTGTTGGAAAAAGTGATCTCGCAAAAACACAAATGATTAATAGTATTGTTCATACATATGGTCCTAGCCAAGGGCGTACAGTGAAAACTGCTGATGGACGACCTGTAAATGTAGTATATGATGTAAACCACAATGCATTTTTCGACTATATAACTGAATTAGCTAAGAAAGCTTCTACTCGAAACCCCCGCTAATTAACGTATTCTACTTAGGGAATGAAAACTAACACTTGTTTAAAGGCTAGGAATTGCAACGAAAGGTTTATTATGTTAACTTTCACAACCGTGGTATAAATCCAGATGATGAGCCATCTAAAAGATTTAGAAATTGGTTGGAACTAATTATTTAATTATTAAAAAGAGTATTGAATTAACTTTCAATACTCTTTTTGTGCAGTTAAATTGCATTTGGTCAGAATAAGCATTAATTTCATTAGAGTTAGGTTTTACAGATTAACCATTTCATAACCATTTACAAAATACGCTATTGTTTCTAGCTCATCTTCATTTAATTCTCTATCTAGCTCTTGCTTATACGCTGCCTTTATCTTCTCTTCATCGCCTTTATGAGTTTCCGTATAACTTCCTACTGTTTTTAACAAACAAATCTCTCGCAAAAACTCATTTCGATCTATTGCTTCCCCATGAGAAAGAATATATGTCTCAGCATCAAATTTCTCTAATTCTTCTATTAATGTAAACGTTCGTTTCGTCGTATAGTTCCACTTTGAAGAAAAAATATCTGCATATATACAGTCTCCTAAAAACAATATCTTTTCTTCTTTAATATACATAACAACAGAGTCATGTGAATGATCTCCGCCCACATGCTTTAACACACATGTCACATCACCAAGGTCTAATTCAAGTTGATCCTGGAACGTTAAGGTCGGAGGAATAATTTTAATATTTCTTGGTTTTTCACTGAACTCTTTTTTGATACATTCCGCACAAAATTCAATTTCTGTACCTTCTTTTACACGTGCGTCCAATGCCTCATCCGTCCACTCGTAAGAAACAAGTGTGTTCATCTCTTTTTTCGTTTCAATATGTGCAATAGATACTGCATCTTGTAATACAGGCAATCCAAAAATATGATCCCAATGCCAATGCGTTAATGCTACGAAATCAGGATTTGATACATTCTGTTCTTTTAGCATTTCTAAAAACAATTGTGCATGTTCTTCTGAATTTCCTGCATCAATCATTAAAGTTTTTTCTTTTCCAACGACCATTCCTAATATAGGTCTATCTGTTTCAGAAACAGGTGTCATATACCAAAATGAGTTTCCTATTTTTTTAATTTGCTGCATAACTATTGCCTCCATTTATGACTGTGTGAAAATTTCCAGCCAAGAAATTTCTTTATTTTGTATTTTGATTATTAGTAAATAACAATGTCAAAAATAAAATCATTCTACATTTTTTATTATCTAGTGAAATACAAATACTAATTTTGACAAGGGAATCATTTCTCAACATTTGTTACTTTTAATCTATTTTACGCTACGAATTTACCTTTATATTATATTACAATTTGTATAAATGAGATATATTTTACAATATCGAAGGAGTGTTGAACCTTGAATGCAAAGGAAACAATCATTCCCTATTTCGGTAATGCGTTAGCAGCTAAAGAGTTGATCAATCAATTCGTTTAATGAAGAATGCTAACATATTACCAGCTAAATAAAAGCAGCAACTATACAGTTGCTGCTTCCATCATTTCTTTTTGTATTTCAACACGTTTGATTTGGTGAGGGTCTTTAGAAAGAATTTTAAATGCATATCCTTCGCTATTTACTGTTTGCCCTTCCTCTATATCATAATTCTGCATCAGAATCCAACCACCAATCGTATCAACATCACTATCATTCATATGTAATCCTAGTAAATCATTTAATTCACTAATTAATACCTTACCTTCTACGACAACATGTCCTTCATTCATTTGCTGAATGGGCGGACGCTCATCTTCATCGTATTCATCACGTATTTCTCCTACAATCTCTTCCAGTATATCCTCAATGGTTACAATACCAGCCGTACCGCCGTATTCATCATATAAGACAGCCAACGGAATACGTTTCTTTTGCATTTGTAGTAAAAGATTATGTATTGGTATGGTCTCAATTACTTCAATTACTGGACGCGTATACGATTGAATAGAACTAAATTCTTTTGTTTCCTTATTCATATAACGAATAAAGAAGTCTTTCACATTCACCATGCCAATGATTTCATCTTTATCTTCCCCAAATACTGGGTAACGTGTATACTTTTCATCACGGATTATTTTCATATGGTCTGCTAAAGAATTATCTACATGTAGCCCTATAATTTCTGTACGAGGGACCATGATTTCTTTCGCAATACGATTATCAAATTCAAAAATATTATTTACATATTTGTATTCAGCTTGATTAATTTCTCCACGTTCATAACTTTCAGAAAGAATCAGTCGTAATTCTTCTTCTGTATGTGCTACATCATGCTCTGATGCAGGTTTTAAGCCGAACATTCCTGTTATCATCCTTGCAGAGCCATTTAACAAGCGAATAAACGGATACATGATTTTGTAGAACCAGATAAGCGGAGCCGAAAGTAATAAAGTAACCTTCTCAGCCTTTTGAATCGCCAATGTTTTTGGTGCTAATTCACCAACTACAACATGTAAGTACGTCATAATAGTAAAAGCAATCCCTAAAGATAATACACCTGCAATGGAAGGATTGATGTTCCACTTATCAAATAAAGGGTGTAAAAGTCTCTCAATCGTTGGTTCACCTAGTGCCCCAAGTCCCATTGCTGTAACTGTAATCCCTAATTGACAAGCTGACAAATATTCATCCAAGTTTGATGTCACTTTCTTAGCTGCCAGCGCACCCTTCTTTCCTTCTAATACAAATTGATCAATCTTTGAACCTCTTACTTTTACAATAGCAAACTCAATTGCCACGAAAAATGCAGTACATGCGATTAAAACCGCTACCATGATTAAATTAAATATGTCCAACTAATTCCCTTAGCTTCCTTGAAACTAAAGGATTCACCTCCTGATATATTTTCTCTTTCCATACCTACAATTTCATACACTTTAACATGAGATTGAATACAATCTACATTCTCAAAATGATGAGAGGTACTTTGAGAAAATCGAGGTCATTTAGCCACCTATCCGAGTCAACATCTGAGTCCAATACATTTCCACCGCCTTGATTAAATTATCTATATGTTAGCATGAGAAATAAATCCCAGTCAACTTTTACATTTTATATCCCCTGAAATTTAAACAAAGGGCTTCTCTTCCCTGTTACATAAAATCTATTAATGCGTGCACCAAACACTATCCCCCCTTCACTTCTACTAACTTTATTATTTTTTTATTCCTTATTTACATTCCTTTTCACATTAAAAATAAAGCGAAGAAACATATATCAATCTTTTTTTAAAATATTTTGACACACATATTAGTAATAACTAATACGATTGGAGTGAATACAATTGTTCAACTCAAATGATTTAGATGTGAAAGCGAAGTTCATACGTGGCTTTGCCGATAAAATATTGTTAAAAATTTTTCAATGTATCATAGGTGGTGAAAAACAGTTTCTGATTTAAAGGTCATCCTCTTCTTGTTTTTCAAAATCACTCCATGTCCAATTGGTCCAATCATTATTCACTTTCCCTACAGTAATCAAATTCACATTATTTAATTCAATCGCTTTAGCTAAACTTTGAAAAAAGATGCTCTCACTCGGTTTTTGATCATCACTTATATCAGGATGTTCCCATTCTTCTGTTTGATAAGGAACACTTCTTTATGTCACTTATCAACTAATAATCAGCATCCCTATCTTTTCTTTCGGCAAACTACCACCATAGAATAACAATTCTCCTGCAACTCATTCCCATCCCAATCATTATATATATGTAACAATTCAAACCCATTCGCTACTAGTAATCTTTCTAATTCTTGTGGATACGTATACCGAAGATCTATTGTTGTTTTCAGTTCCTCTACTAGCGTATCCTCCTCATAAAACCTTCTTGTTGTTATGTAGTGCTGTATTTGTTGAATTGAATCATAATTCATCTCAGTATATAAATCGCATCTTCTTCCCTTTTCATCTGTAATAGTTGTCCAATATTCTTCTGTAGATGGTTGTATTAATTCTTCCTTTGACGGAAAACGTGTATCAAATATGAATATACCATTATCAGTTATTACATTATGAATCGATGCTAATAATTGATTTTGATGTGTATTAGTAAGAAAATGTTGGAATCCATGTCCTACCATAAATGCTAACGGAATTGTTTCTTCGACCCTCAATTGCAAGCAGTCTTGCTGTAACCACTTTATATTCTTTAAACTCGCAGATTTACTCTTCGCTTCAGCAAGCATTCCTTCATGTATATCTATACCAATCATTTGATACCCGTTTTCTATGAATGGAATTGTAACTCTCCCTGTTCCACAGGCTATATCTAGAATACATTCATTTTGTATATTTAGTTTTTGCGCCCATGATAGTAAAAACGGAAAATCTGACAAACTTTTATTTTCTATATCATATCGTTTTGGATTTTCATATTCAGATAAGTTCCATTTTGTTTGTACTTACATTCCCCATTTCATTTTAATATATAAATTATAATGAATTCACAGTTTTTTCTCTATAATCAAACACAATTACTTGGACTAATCTAACTTTCCTTTTCGTAAGCTAAAAATAAGTGGAAAGAATCGGAGTGTGATAAAGTGGAACGATTATGGATCCCAATGATTGTAACATTTTTTTCGTTCGGTGGATTACTATTAGGAGGTGCTGTTGGAGTAGCAACACGCCAACTAATTGAAGAAAAGATGCATCGCTTATACGCATTATGTGGTGGGATTTTGCTTGGGCTTTTATCACTTGAAATTATTCCTGAGACATTTTCAAGCTATGAAATAATAGGTCCTATACTTGGGATAGCTATGGGAGTATTAGTTATGAGTTTATTAGATAACTATTGCCATCATCCGATTATACATAAGAAAGATCAACAAGCATGGCAAACCTTCCTTTTTCTTTCTTTCGCTATATTCATTCATAATATGCCGAGTGGGTTTGCTTTAGGTACAGCATTTACGAATCATAACGACTCTGCCATTCCTTTCTTACTTGCGATTGTCATTCACCATATTCCAGAAGGGTTAGCTTTAATTATTCCATTTCTTTTTACAAAACATAAATATATTTCATTTTTATTAACAACTTTATTACTTTCTCTCATCCTAGGGACCGGTACTGTTTTTGGCATTATGATGGATGGGAAAGCTCTCCATTTACAAGGACTTACTATGGGAAGTGCAATTGGTTCTCTTGGCTATGTCACAATTCACGAAATGCTTTGGAAAGCAAAAAAACAGCTACCTTTCCTTCCGTTTCTATCGTGGTCTACAAGTGGATTTTTACTAATAATAGTCTTCACTCTTTTCACTGGACATCATTAAAACAAATAAGTTATATCATTTGTATATTTTTCCTTTTTCTCCAAAACATAATAGTATCTACCTATTATAAGGAGGAACGATTATGTTTGGGAAAACAGCCGGTGAAGCATTAGTAGATCTTTTAATTGATTGGGGCGTAGAACACATATATGGTATGCCTGGAGATTCCATCAATTCTATAATTGAAGCTTTAAGAAAAAAACAAGATAAAATTAAATTTATTCAAGTTCGCCATGAAGAAGCTGGCGCGTTAGCAGCGGCGGCATATGCGAAATTAACAGGGAATCTTGGTGTTTGTATGGCTATTGCAGGACCTGGAGCTATTCATTTATTAAATGGTTTATACGATGCAAAACTCGATCAAGCTCCTGTATTAGCAATTTCAGGACAAGTAGAAACCGATTTACTCGGGACGGATTTTTTCCAAGAAGTAAACTTAGAAAGAATGTTTGATGACGTTGCGGTTTATAACCAACGAATAATGTCAGCTGAACAACTACCTGCTGTAGTGAATCAAGCGATTCGAATGGCATATACGAAAAAAGGTGTATCGGTTCTAACCATTCCAGATGATGTTCCGAAATTTGAAGTGAAAAATGGTGCACGTATTACGAACTCTTCCTTTACATTACCTGAAATATTTCCGCAAGAAGAAGATTTAACTGTAGCGAAACTCGCACTTAATGAAGCGAAAAAACCTGTTATTTTAGCCGGGAAAGGCGCGAAACATGCGAGAGAGTCTTTACTTGCATTTGCAGAACATATCGGTGCTCCAATCGTACTTACATTACCAGCTAAAGGGATTGTTCCTGATGAACACCCTCTTTGTATCGGTGGATTAGGATTAATCGGGACGAAACCTTCTTATGAAGCAATGAAGCATGCAGATACTTTAATTATGGTGGGCACTTCTTATCCGTTCACTGGTTTCTTACCCGAAAAAGCAAAAACACTTCATATTGATACAGACCCCGCACAAATCGGGAAACGTTATACGACAGATATCGGCTTAGCTGGTGATGCTGATAAAACATTAAAATGGTTAATTGAAAATGTAGAAAAACACGAGGATCATTCCTTCTTAGAGCATCATCAAGAAATGATGAAAAAGTGGGAAGAAAAATTACACACTCAAGAAGAAGATTCTTCTACTCCAATTAAACCACAACGAGTTATGCATGCACTGCAGAAAGTAGCAGAAGATGATGCAATTCTTTCAGTCGATGTCGGAAATGTAACAGTATGGACTGCGAGGCACTTCCGTATGACAAACCAGAAATTTATCATTTCTAGTTGGCTTGCAACACTTGGCTGCGGTTTACCTGGTGCACTTGCTGGACAAATTGCTTTCCCGGATAAACAAGTGTTTGCAGTTTGTGGTGACGGCGGATTCGGAATGACAATGAACGATTTCGTAACAGCTGTTAAATATAAACTACCAATCGTTGTCATTGTATTAAACAATAATAAAATTGCTATGATTAAATTCGAACAAGAAGTTATGGGGAATATTGAATTTGGTACAGACTTAACGAATCCTGATTTCGCAAAATACGCAGAGGCGTGCGGTGGTATTGGATACCGTGTAGAACAGTTAGATGACTTACTTCCTGCCTTTGAAAATGCGGTAAAACAAAGTAAACCATGCATTATTGATGTAGTTGTAGATGTAAATGAAGCACCAATGCCAGCAAAAATCACATTTGGTCAAGCAGCTGGTTATACGAAACATATGATAAAAGAATTATTTGAAGAAGGTAAGATTGATTTACCACCACTTTAAACAAAAAAGATAGCTGAAAACAATTTGTCTTCAGCTATCTTTCTTTATTTTTGTACCTCTTTATAGAAAGAAAAATCATTCATAGTAGGTTGTACTTGCTTCTCTACTTTCACTTCTTTATCCTTCCTCTTCGGCATTCTTACATTTCCTAGTTTAATCGCATCTTGCATACTATTACTAATAAGATTTCCTGACAAGATTGTCATACTATAGAAAGCGATTGGTATAAGTACAATCCATGTATGAGTAGTTAAGTGACGGAAGTTTTGACCAATTAGGCCAGTCCATTCCTTTGTTACACTATCTGCATCTATAGCGCCAAAAATTATTGTTCCGCCAAAAAATAATCGCAACAAACCCAGATGTAAGAGAAGTAATAAAGTGCTAACAAATTGCTGGGCTACTAATAAAAGAAATGATGGTAACATATGCGGCCATACATGACGCTTCAGTCTTTGCCACTTACTTCCTCCAAGCACTGTTGCCGCCAACATAAATTCTTCTTTCTTAATTCGCTTGACTTCTTGCGCTACATACAACATAACTGTCGGTACTGCAAGACATGCAAGAACTATAATTTGAAACGCAACTCGCAAATGAAACGGAGCAGCTGCCTCTCCACTGTCGAACATTAAAACTTCCTTTAAAATAAAATAGGAAATCATAACCATTGGCACGATACTGAATGGATCAAAAAAAGATGAGATAACTGGAAATGAGCGTTTACTGTACATACCAAGTAATAAACCAATGCCTCCCCCAATCACTACACGTAAAACTGCAATAACTATACTCGCACCTACAGTCCATTTTGCTCCTTCTATTATTAACTGGAAAAGATCGCGACCTTTGTCATCACTTCCGAACCAAAATTTACTCGATGGCGAAAACGGAGCAGCCTCTAATTCTCCTTTTTCGTTATACAACATCGTTAGTTCTCGAATGTTCCCATCGAAAAACAACGTATTCCCAATACTAACAATCATAAGTACACTTAAAAAAGTAACACCAAACCAAAATCTTACATCTCTTTTAACAACTTGCCACATATTACGCACGCTCCTTTATAACATTTTGTAAAAGCGTATGTAATAAACGAAACAAGATAAAAATCGGTACATATAATATAATTAAACTTACTGTGAAAATTTCTATGTTCGAATGTTCTTTTACAAATACAAACATTCCATACGTGTTAAAAATCCATTCAATAATATATAAATTGGATAGCATAAATAAAATATTTGTTTTCGCATAATAAACTGTCGTCAATAAAACATTTCTTGAAATATGATGTGTCAAAATATGCCGTAAGCTTAACCCTTTACTCTTGGCAAACATACTATAATCTTTCTCTAATTCTTCTCTGAACCTTAATAACAAAAGTTTAATAAACAATAACGTTGTTGGTATTGTAAGACATATAATCGGTAACAAACGTACTCTTTCTTCCCCTAATCCAGCCAGTTTGATTGGCATAAACCCTGTTTTTTGAAAAATATTACGACAAGAAGTTGCGATAATAAAATAAGTAAAATATCTGGTATGCTCTCAAGGGTAAGAAAAATCCCATTCCATATTCTTTGTTTCATATGAGTTCGTTGCAGTACAAAAACAACAAGTACATACGCTATACATAAAGAAAGTAAAAAAGCTGAAAGAAATACTATCATCGTTTCAATATAATGGATCCAAATTTGCGGAAATAATTTTCTCGGCGCTTGAAAACCATATGTAATTTCAGTTGGGTGAAGTACTTTCTCACCAACATATATAATTGCATTCCAAAAACCGATTAAATCAATTTGCAATCCCTTAAATAACCGAGGGAGCGCACCTAGACAGATTATACATAAGATTGCAGCAAATAATTGTAAACAAGTAATACCACACCACTTAGCAGTTCGCATCAACATAACTATTCCCCTTAGAATTTGATAGAATATTCAGAGATAAAAAGTTGGACATATTACATCTCTTCAGCTATACCCTGCACTCTCTTTTGCCCACTAGGTAATATAGCTTGATAAAGGCACGTAACAAATAATAATAAACCAAATAGAGCATACAAACTATTTACCATTTGATTAATACCTGTTGCTGCACTGTATTGGTCTAACAAGTAAAACATTAAAGAAATTCCAGCAATCATAGAACCGAGTCGCTCTAAAATATTTGCTAGAAAAAAGCGTGCATACACTTTCTTTCGAAATAACTGTAGCATTTCTTTCATACTCAATATCCTTTCTCTCGACAAAATATTATTATTTCGGTCATTTCTCGGAAGTCTTGTTATATTTTTCGACCATTATCCAATCTTTTCCTTCTTTATAAAAAACAAGCTAAAAAAAAGACCCTTGTTCATAAATACAAGAGTCTTTACATTTTTCTTCACTTCACGAATTTGTTGTGGATATTTATCTAAAATCTTTAAACTTCTCGCTAATACCTACTTAATCTCTCAATTTTTTTAATTTCCTAAAGTTCGGATACATTTGATTTACTTGACGAATGTGTCGCACATCCATTTATAAAACTTTTCCTTCTCTTCAAATTGCGGATAATGAGCTGATTTCTCAAAAGTAATAAATTCTTTTTTATCAGCTTCAATCATATCAAAATATTTTTTTGCTGCAAGAAATGAAGTATTATAATCATATTTTCCCATAAGAAAATAAAACGGTAGATTCAGCTTAGTTACTTTAGTAGGTAATGGATTCTTTAAATCTTTTTCTAATAAAACTGTTTGAGAATAGGATAATCCATAGTTATAACGAATTACGTCAAACAAGTTATATTCATTACTGAATAACATCCCTATGTTATCACCATCTGGATTTTCAATAAGTCTTGACGTTCCACCGTATTTCGCAACATAATTTCGCGGGGGATATGTATCGCCATTTTTAATTTGTTCAGTTAACCCTTTTAAATGTGAAACCTCATCCGCATTCCCAGCATTTTGTGCCTGTTCAATAACGTAGTTTAAACTATTCATCTCACTTTCTACTGTATCACTCATCTGCCCTATACCAACATACGCTTCATATTTTTCAGGAGCTTTATTGGCAGCTTGCATTCCAATATATGTACCGTAAGAATGACCAATCAATATTACTTTTTCTTTACCGAGACGTTTTGAAACGTAATCCGTCATAGCTAATAAATCCTCCACGAGTAGATCTGACGAAAGGTTAGAATAGTCTTCAAAGAAATGATACGATTTCCCGCTTGCTCTTTGGTCATAATTAACAACTGTAAATTTCTCTTCCAATAAGTCTTGATATTTTTGAGCATACGGTATTTCTGAAGAACCAGGTCCACCATGTACAAAGATAATAACTGGATTACTCTTATCTTTGCCGCGTATCATAATTTCATGATCACTTCCATTTATCTCTACTTGTTCTAATGTACTTATACTGTTATTACCTTTTATTTGTGAAGTCCATGTAGGAAATACTAGTGCAATGATTATTAGTAGTATAACAGTGACTCCAATAAGTTTTATTATTTTTTTTATCTTCTTCATAAGACGCTTCCTTTCTATCTAAATTTATAAAAATATCGATTTAATTCTATAAAACTACATCAAATCGCCTCAAAAAATAAGAACGTAGGGCAATTACACTTTCCAATTTCATCTCAATCTTTTTATACATTATTAATGTCCCATACACTTCTTAACTTTCCTCTATATAAACTCTTAATATTTTCTTAATTTTCAATATTCTAACCTCAGAAAGACTTTATAACATCTCGCATACACATATTTATGTATGACACCTATAGAAAAAAGCCCTTGTTTTCATAACAAGGACTTTTTTCTTAAACTATTTCGCTACTTCTTCTTTCGGCATTACCATCCCTTTATAAAGTTGGACAGTAATCCAATAATAAATGAAATAAATTACTATGAAGATTCCTATTGGCATCCACACTTTTACAAACGGGTCAACTAATATGAAGCTGAATAAGTTAAGCCCTACTAAAACGTGGGAAATTCCAATAATTGCTGGGAAGATAAATAAATATGAAATTTCTTTATATATACTTTTTGTCAGCATACTACGTCTCACACCAATTTTTCGTAACATTTCATAACGGCGTACATCACGAGAAGCGCCCGTTAATATTTTGAACATAAGAGAACTTGCCATCATTGCCAAAAAGGCAATTCCAAGGAAAAATCCCATAAACATTGTCCCGCTCATGAAACTGTTCATAAACTGATAAATTGTCATTTTAGTAAATAAGTCTACTTTTGCACCTGTTGTTTTTTCAATTTGTTCTTTTTGTCTCTTATCTATTTCGATCAACAACGGTTTATATTTTTTCATATCATCTACTTTTGCTAATGTCACAGTGTGTTCTGTTCCTTGAATTCCTTTATAATGCTCTTCATCAGCAATTCTTACAGGTTTTCCGTTAAATTGATTATGTGTAATTTGTATTTCTCTTACAACCGCATCTTCCCAATCTTTTGGCATACGAGGAAGCTTATTCGCTACTTCAGGAGCTTCCAAAGCAGAATATACGGGTTCAGTTAAAGGTTCAGCTACACGTTTACGAGCAGGTTCTTTTAAAGTCTTTGTATCAAAATGATCTGAAATAAGTGGTGGTTTTTCAGTTAAGTCGTTACGTAAGTAATAAACTGCTTCTTCATCTACTTTATACTTATACTTACTTTCTTCAACAATTTCCATTTCTTTTAATGCTGCTTTATCTTGTTCATTTGGATCATGAATTACGACATCATACACACGTGAGAAGTCTGTCATAATACCGACGTTCTTTTGAAACGCCATACCTGCTGTCATCGCACCTGCACCTAATGCAATTAACATCGCTACAGTGCCTAGTACTCTCGATAAACTAGTCACTCGAAAGCGTAACTGTGCATAAGTAAAACTATTTAATCCCGTTTCATTTCGCTTTTTATTCCCCTTAATTTTCATTACAAAAAGTGGCAGTAATGAGTTGAAAATGAAATACGTTCCTAATGTCGTAACGATTGTCGCTATTATAAATCCTAGTTCAGCAAACATTTGTATATTTACCATAAAATAGTATCCTGTACTTACTAGCAATACACCTAGTACTGTCATAATAACTGTGCGAGTTTTACTTTTCTTCACCTCATCTTGCGTTTCATCTTCACGTATTAACTCTAATTCTGTTTTACGTAATAATCGGAAACTATTCATTAAACCAGTAATGAAAAATAATATTAAGAAGAAAATAGATGTAACTAATATAGCTGGTGTGTACACAGATGCGTAATTACCTTTTGCTGAAATTTCCATTCCATTCATTAAAAAATTTCCTGCTACACTAGCAAGTACTATTCCTACTAAAATACCGATAATAATACTGACAATCCCCATACCAAAAGTCTCAATAAATAATAATTGCGCTACTTTTTTCTTTTTCGCTCCAAGCATCATGTACATACCGAGTTCTTTTCTTCTTAATGTAAGTAAAAAAGAATTGGCATATATGATGTAAAAAACTGTAATGAAAGAAAGCAATATTGCACCAACCCAGAAGACGAGCCTAATACTACTAATGAGACTATTATCTTTTGTAAATTCACTATTCATCGCCATCGTTTGGAACATGTAAAAAATACTAATACTAATGACTAGACCAATAAGTAAAACCATATAATCCTTTAACATTTTTTTCATACTATGACGTGATAATTTGAATAACATAGTCTCGCCCCCTTACTTAGGCTCAGCCGCTGAGCCCATTTGGGCAAGCACACCTAAAATATCTTGATAGAAATTTTCTCGTGTTCCTTGACGTTTTAACTCTTTATAAAGAAGTCCATCCTGTATAAATAAAATACGTTCACAATAGCTCGCACTAAATGCATCGTGTGTTACCATCAAAATACTTACATTGTGATTTTCATGTAAATCTTGCATCGCTTCTAATAAACTTTTTGCATTTTTACTATCAAGTGCTCCTGTCGGTTCATCTGCTAATACGATTGCCGGATTATGTACTAAAGCTCGTGCTGCCGCTGTTCTTTGTTTTTGTCCACCAGAAACAGCAGTCGGATATTTAGTTAAAATTTCAGTAATCCCTAATTTCTTTGCTACTTCATTTACTTTTCCAGTAATCTCACTTGACGGTACGCCTTGCAAGGAAAGTGGTAAAGCGATATTTTCATAAATTGATAAATTTTCTAGTAGATTAAAATCTTGAAAAATAAATCCTAATTTTTGAGAACGAAAATCTGATAATGCATTCCCTTTCATAGAAGTAATATTTGTGCCAGCTATTGTTACACTGCCACCTGTCGCTTGATCAAGTGTACTAATCACATTTAGTAATGTCGTTTTACCAGATCCAGATGGACCCATAATCCCTACAAACTCTCCTTCTTTAATACTTAATGAAACACCCCTTAATGCTTTTGACTGATTCTCATTTCTTTTCCCATACGTTTTTTCTACACTTTCTACAGTAACTACATTTGTTGACATCTCTTTCACTCCATCCCTTTTGTATAGTATTAACTTCTCATATATTTCTTATCTTTTTGTCATATAAATCCTTAAGGATTTTTTAACTTTTCAAACTTAAAAGAAATATGAATCATATCACTTCTTAATATTCTCATTTTTCTAAAACTCGTTCATTCGATTTCTCTTACATTTACCTTACAATTTTGTAAGGTAAAAAAGAAAACACACCACTTTGAAATTGAAGTGAACCCGAAAAGGGGGAATCCTATTCTCACAAGGGACCTTCTTTTTTGTTCTATGGATCTATGCATTTTTTATACATTCCTATCCTGGCGCGGTTTTAGGGTTCTTATTTGTTACTAGATTAGCCGAAAAACTGTATAAAATCTTGCATGCTCTTAGCGTGGGTTTTTTCCGAAATACTGACGGTACCCCATCTCCATCAAGCTAAAAGAACGAGTTATCCCCAAACAATAAATACGAGCAACATGCTCAAAACTTTCATTCTGGGATATTATGATGTCTTAACTTGATCGGCTCGGCATGTAGTTTTATCCCTAATTAATAGCTTGTTCTCTTCTATATAACTTATTAAAATATAGATTTGAACCATATTTCTCAATGAATAAAATAACTTAACATGGTAAAATACTATTTGGATGGGAGTCCAATACATATTATTAAAATTAAGATGGTTCAAGTCTGAAGAAGGTACCTTAGGGTGTCTTTTCTTTATGACCTTTATCATCAACTATTTAAAGTCTATTTAGACTATTGCATAACATATGTTTTTTGTACCACGCTTTGTTGATGCATTTAACCTTCACAGTTGTTGAAGGTTTAGACTTATTCCTTAGTGTAGCCATATCATTAGAACATCCTGCAATATTTAGACAGAATGTAGCCAATGAAAACAATAATATTAATTTATTCAAATAATCACTTCTAACGCTTTTTTAGTTAACATTTTTTCATAAAATAAGCTCCTTACTAATTTCACATTATATTAAAGGCCAGAAAATATTCTTATACTCTAAATTGTTACGTTTGAATTAAGGAGAATTATGAGTTACGGCGGTACTTGCAGTGATTTTGATGGAGAATTCGGTTACTAAAAAAAGTGGTTCAAGTCGGAGGAAGGCACCTTAGGGTTTCTTTTCTTTATAGGCTAGCACCAAATCCTGTATCCATTATTTGTTCACTTTGAATACATACGGTTTAAGTTTATTATCAAATTACCAATACAATTAAAGTAAAAAAAATCCCTCAGATAAACTGAGAGAACCTTTAAAATTCACATTATTTTTCCTTCTTTAATCGCATTTTTCTATTTGGTCGCCTTCTTCACCTGTGTTTACTGCCGAACTATCCGTTCCGCCTCCCACTGCATGCTGCTGTTTGGTGTTAGAACTTTCGATGGCAGCGTTGGTTCCCGCTGCACTGTCATCTCCACCACCACTTGCCACTTGAGTAGCACTAGCCTGTTTCTCACGGGTTCTATTAATTTGATTATTGATGATGAGTACAAATTCTGCCTCTTCATCCGAAGTTTCTTTTTTCATTTTATGCGGCTCAATCTGATCCCCACTAATTCCTTTATTTATCGCTTCGCCTCCAGCGCCCACCGTTTCTTGCTGTCGGGTATTCGATGAATCGATTGCTGCATTACTTCCTGCTGCACTATTTTGTCCGGCTCCACTGGCGATTTGTGTTGTATTCGGTGCAAATGTAATCTGATTATTAATGACAATGACAATTTTTCGTTTATCATCAAGATTTCCCAAATTAATTTCTTGCCCATTTTTTTTTACAAATCGAAACGTGATTTTTTCATTGTTTTCCATGTTCTCACCCCCTTTGTAATATTAAATGACTAAAGAATGATAATGGATTGGACAAGGGTATTTTTTTATAAATATGTGCACCCCGCCCACAATGAAGGCTGTATTCCTATGACTACTTTCCATAAGAAGTGAATGTTATTTTTCTTAAGCCGTTCCAAAGTAAACTTTTAAATATTGGTTTACTTTCATTATTATTAAAAAATATAAAAAAAACCGATCTTTAATCGATCCGTTTTTTTATGTTTCTTTTGTCTAAAATTACAGAAATAATGAGCAAGACAGTTAATATAATAATTACATTCAAATCACTTTCATCTTTTAGAAAAAATGAATATAAAATATAAATCACCAATACTACTCCACAAATCAAATAGGTCATATTTATCACGATAATGTAAGTAAAATGTCCCTCGATTAATATTGGCTCTAGCTGTAATATCCTTAACCGTAATGGAATCAAACCCTTTTTCATTTATTAATTCAGTTAGTGCATCACGTATCGCTTCTTTAGTACGAGCTACACGTAAATCAGTGTATGCACTTTTCATTTTTTACCTCATAACTTTTTTTAGACATATTTTTATATAATGTTCAGAATGCAACAGATCAGCTATTTCTGTTTATTGAACCCATAAGATACCCATACTATAATACTAAATATAAATAACCAACACTATGTTGATTAAAAAATAGGAGGTACAGAAATGAAAAACCAAGTATCACTAGTAGTTGAACATGAATTGAATGACGTAACACCAGAAATGATTGACTGGTGGTGGGATAATATTGATAACTCTGAACGATATAAACTATGGCACCCAGAAGAACATGTTGATTTTAAGTGGCTAGTTGATCCTAAAGTGCATGGGCATGTAGGAGCCATATCAGCTTCAATCGAATCTGCTGGGGATGGACTAGAATTTCCGCTAAGAATTAGATGGGAAGATCCTAAAGATTGTCCTATAAATACCCATTACAGCCATGTTTTAATGGGTTCATGTTTAGATGATAATGACGATGTAATTTCACAAGTAATACATCAATACGAAAAATCCGAGAACGGTACAGTAATGACTTCTACATTCATTTTCCCGAAAGGATTACCACCATTTATTAACCTAAGTGGTTTATATAAACACAATGTAGAAGAAATGAGTCAGTTCAGCAAATTTTTACCGAAACTTTTTAAAGAAAATTTGTAAGACAAGTTAACAGCTTTACTTTTAATAAGTGATTAACTAGAAAACAAATCGCCTCCAACATTTTAGATATGTCTACAATGTTGTGGGCCTTTCAATATCAAATCAATCACTTTCCACTTTACCTCATCCAGGTAATGTACTCTTCCCTTCAAATAAAAAACACCTCCGTTGAATTGACATACTTAGTATGCGAATTCAGGAGGTGTTTTTTTCATGTGCCATTATTCGAGTTCACTTCATTATAATGGCGTATTTTCTAATCAATTATTATTTTTTATCCTTTATTTCCTCTTCAATGCTTGCCACAAATACATCTAGCGCAACAACTTCTGACTTCTCTTCACCATATTTTCGTACATTTACAGCTTCGCTTTCCATTTCCTTATCCCCAATAACAAGAACATAAGGAACTTTTTGCATTTGTGCTTCCCTTATTTTATATCCTAATTTTTCATCTCGTATATCTCGTTCAACACGAATTCCAGCTTGTGCTAGTTTGTCTGCAACCTCATTTGCATATTGTACATGTACTGCATTTGAAACTGGGAGTACTTTCACTTGAACTGGTGCCACCCATGTAGGGAATGCGCCGCCAAAGTGCTCAATTAATATGGCTAAGAAACGATCTAAAGATCCTAAAACTGCTCGGTGGATGACAACTGGTCTTCTTTTTTCATTATTTTCATCTATATAATTTAAATCGAATTTCTCTGGCATTTGGAAATCGAGCTGGACTGTTCCGCACTGATGACTTCTATTTAAAGCATCTTTAATATGAAAATCAATTTTCGGTCCGTAAAATGCACCGTCACCTTCATTTAATCTATATTTATAATTTAATGATTGTAATACATTTTCTAATGCCGATTCTGCTTGCTCCCATAATTTATCGTCACCCATTGAATCTTCTGGGCGAGTAGAAAGTTCTACTTCATACTCAAATCCAAAAGTTTTATACACATAATCAATTTGCGCCAACACTGATTTAATTTCATCTTCAATTTGTTCTGGTGTTACAAATAAATGAGCATCATCTTGGCAGAAAGTACGAACTCTTAATAATCCGTTTAAAGCGCCACTAAATTCATGTCGATGCACTTGACCGAACTCACACATGCGAATCGGTAATTCGCGATAAGAATGCAATTTATTTTTAAACATAAGCATATGTCCTGGGCAGTTCATCGGTTTTAATGCAAAACTTTTATGATCTACTTCTGAGAAATACATATTATCTTTATAATGTCCCCAGTGTCCTGACTTCTCCCATAATTCTTGATTCATCATAAATGGAGTACGCACTTCTTGATAATTGTACTCATTTTGAATTTCTCTTAAAAATGCTTCTAATTCATTGCGAATAATCTGTCCTTTCGGCAAGTAAAACGGCATTCCCGGAGCCTCTTCCGAAAACATAAACAATTCAAGTTCACTACCTAATTTCCGATGATTTCTCTTCGCAGCCTCTTCAACAAAATGCAAATAATTTTCTAATTCTTTTTGTGAAGCAAATGCAACACCGTATATACGCTGAAGCACTTGATTATTACTATCACCTCGCCAATATGCACCAGAAACATGAGTTAATTGAAATGCTTTCAAATAACCAGTAGATGGCAAATGTGGTCCTCTACATAAATCTACAAATTCACCTTGTTTATAAAGTGTTACACTCTCATCATTAGGAATTGCTTCTAAAAGCTCTAATTTCAAACTATCATTCATTTCTTGAAACAGTTTTTTTGCTTCTTCTCGAGAGATTTCAACTCGTTCTATCTTTACATTTTCATTTATAATATTTTTCATTTCTTTTTCGATTTCCGGTAAATCTTCAACATTTACACTACTTGCAAGATCCATATCATAATAAAATCCATTTTCAATAACTGGCCCTACTCCAAGCTTCACATCACCATAAATTCTTTTCACAGCTTGCGCTAATATATGTGCCGCAGAGTGTCTTGCAATTTTTACCCCTTCATCTGAATCCATAGTAATGATTTCTACTTTCGCACTTTCTTCAATGTTTCATCGTAAATCAAAAGACTGCTCATTAACTTTTCCTGCGACTGCTTTCTTTTTTAAACTACTACTAATCGAACCAGCAATTTCTTCCAAAGTAATACCTTTCACAAATTCTTTAACGCTACCATCTGGAAATTTAATTTCAATCATCTGTTCTTTCATTTTTCATCTCTCCATTTCATAATAAAAAGCACACTCATCCCTAAAATAGGGACGAGTGTGCTTATACCCGTGGTTCCACCCAGATTCCCATCACAAAATGCAATGGCTTCTTTTACGGTAACGTCGTTTACACGGCACTAGATACTTCATTTCCCCAGTGCAG
>NZ_JBHVNG010000005.1:222413-280817 GCF_042796455.1 Bacillus sp. NPDC057893
AGCTCTAAGGTGGTAAGTTATTTTTCTGCGTTAGGAAGTTCTCAGCTTTTCTTCCTTCTCTGTATAACCGTTTAAAATAACTCGTGTCCTTTTCTTCGCTTATTATGAAATTAAATATAAAAAAGCATATTCATCCCTAGTAAATAGGGACGAATATGCTTATATCCGTGGTTCCACCCAGATTCCCATCACAAAATGCAATGGCTTCCTTTGCGATAACGTCGCATACACGGCACTAGATACTTCATTTCCCCAGTGCAGCTCTAAGGTGGTAAGTTATTTTTCTGCGTTAGGAAGTTCTCAGCTTTTCTTCCTTCTCTGTATAACCGTTTAAAATAACTCGTGTCCTTTTCTTTGCTTTTATAACAAATCCATTTATTGTTATTTAATATATCCTATTCATTTTATTTTTACAAGTGTTAAAAATATATTTTTTATTCAACAAAAAAAGAAACCAAAAACATTTTTTGGTTTCTCCTTCTCTTTATTACCAATCTTGTGGTTCGTAATTTAAGTCTGAAAATAGGCGTTTTTTTTCTTTTTTCGATAAATCTCTCCACTGTCCAACCGGTAAATTATTCAATTCAATATTCATAATTCTCGTACGTTTTAACGTATATACTTGATAACCTAACGCTTCACACATACGACGAATTTGACGATTTAGCCCCTGTGTTAAAATAATTTCAAACTCATATTTTGATAACTGTGTAATCTCACAAGGAAGCGTTTTTGTATCTAAAATTTTAACACCTGCTGCCATTTCCTCTAAAAACTCCGGTGTAATCGGCTTATCTACTGAAACGATATATTCTTTCTCATGCTTGTTTTCAGCACGTAAAATCTCATTAACAATATCGCCATCATTCGTTAACAAAATTAAACCGTCTGAGTCTTTATCGAGACGCCCGATGTGATTAATTCGTAAAGGATGATTCACTAAATCGATAATATTACCTTTTACTGCTTTTTCACTTGTGCATGTAATACCTACTGGTTTATTTAAAGCGATATACACATGATCTCGAGCAATACGAAGTTGCTCTCCATTTACTCGTACGTCATCACCTGGATTTACTTGGTCACCAATTTTTGCAACCTTACCGTTAATAATTACTTTTCTCTCGTTAATTAACTTATCTGCTCCACGTCGAGACGCTTTTCCAGCTTCACTAATAAATTTATTTATACGCAAGTTAGGCACATCCTTTTCATAAAAAATTTCAAGCTCACACTGCTTCTACCGTACAATACAAAAGGGTAAGCCTCCTATTATAACTTAAATATATTAACATGAAAGGGTATATGACGTCTTCACTTAATTACATGTTTATAAGAAAACAATTGGTCCTCTTTTCCTTTTCACATCCAACTGTTTAGCAGTCAATAGATTAATCCTTGAATATAACATCATTTATTTACTTTTTTCATAGATAATATACCGATATAAGTTTGATTAATAATGCCTAAATAACTCACAATATGTGAAAAACAAAAAAGAATCCTTTTGAAAATAATCAAAATGGATCCTTCTTCAGCTAAAATAATACTAGTTTTTATACAAATGTGTTCAATAATTATAATCTTTGATAGAAAACATCGTTCAACAAACAAAATAATCTCAAAAGCCCCTAATTTTTTACGCTTCAATATTTTCTTCACATACTCCAAAAAGAAGCCCTTGATTATCCATACAATAAGCAAAGTAACCCATATTAGGAATAGCAGTTTTAGGTACAACTACTTGTCCACCATTTTCAATAACTTTATTTATGTACTCATCAACTGAAGGTACTTCAATCGAATTAGTCGTCCTAGTAGCACCATCAGGTGATTTCATTAATCCACCATCGATACCAGGTCTATCACTCTCCCCTGTAATTATGAACCAATAGTCATGTGGCCCAGGCATTTTTTCAAACTTCCATCCAAAACTATTTGTATAAAATTGAATAGCTTCTTCAGGGTTTGGGACTTGCAATTCAAATCTTAAAACTTTACTCATTTAAATACCCCCTCTTGTTCTTGTACAAAACAATCATACAAGAACGAACGTTCTGTTTCAACTTTATCTAAACCAGCTACTTTAACAAGTTCTAACTTTATTTCGAAGCGGCAACAGACCATTCTTCCTTCCTAATAACTTTCTTTCCATTTATATTTTCAACATACTCATTTACATTTGCTAACTGATATAACTCAGGAAAAATTTCTTTCATATAACGTTCATGTACTATTTCATCTTGCCAATAAGTTAATACTATGTAACGATTTTCATTCTTTAAAGACTTCCCTACAACTCCACCTAATATCCCTTTTACATTTTCCATTCCTTTATTCCAAATTGTTTCTTGCGTATGTAAAAAATTCTTTTCTTTTCCTTCTTTCACATCGCAAATTGCAACTCTTACAAATGACCCTTGTGCAATTACGTCTTTCAAAGGAGTTTCTGTTATATCATACAACGTTTGAAATAGTTCAATTTCACATGAAAGAAACGTATCTTTTTGATTACTATTTAAATAAATTGTATCGTGAGCCTCATTCATAAACGATTGATATGCATTTCTATCTTCCCATAAAGTATATACACATGCCTCATCTTCATTCCATCCACCAAATTGCCCATGAAAACCATCTAGATGCTGTATATCACGCCATTTTTCTTGTGCTTTTGAAAACAATTCCTTTTTCTCTTCTTCCACCCTACAGTAGATTGTTTTTAGTAACATTTCTAATTCCCCCTTATAATACAATCTCTCTCTTACAATAATCAGTTTACATAATAAAACTATGGTAACTAAATATTCTATTTTTTTTACAAATATACAACCAATCATTTTTTAACACTATATCTATCAAACCATCTATCTATTTTAATTTCAAATAATTCGGAATATAAAAAATGTAACCCTATACGAATGACATCTAAATCTTATCTCCCTTGTATATCTATTGCTCAAATAAATAATAAGTAATCTCTCCC
This sequence comes from Bacillus sp. NPDC057893, assembly GCF_042796455.1. Classification (NCBI taxonomy): domain Bacteria; kingdom Bacillati; phylum Bacillota; class Bacilli; order Caryophanales; family Bacillaceae; genus Bacillus; species Bacillus sp. NPDC057893. The sequence goes on from NZ_JBHVNG010000005.1 coordinate 225,400, forward strand.
GGATAATGTAATACAGTTACTTTCCGATCCCCTTTTTTAAAACTAACAGTATGCCCGTTTTCCCCTAAGTTCTCCCATCCACTTGCCTTCGTAATAGGCATTACACTTATATATTTATAATTCTCTTCGTTATCATCGTTAATATGTATTACTGACATTGGTATTGGAAAATCTTCAATTTTTGATCCCTTGTTCATATATATGAGTGCAAGTACACCAACTAATAACATAGCCGTTGCAATACTTGAAGCTCGTTTTTTTCTTTTCGTCCCCACTAAAAATTCCCTTTTCTAACATAATATCTTCATTATTTTACTAATTTTATTTATTCATGTATAGAATAAATATGATTCAAATCACTTCTGTACTTTACTCTTTGCCTTCAATAACATTATTGTTATATATTATAATTATAAGTTTTTAGAATTTGGAGGATTTATATATTGAAGAAATTACTTTTAAACAAATGGTTGCTTGTGGTTTCTATTCTTATTATTGCCGGCACTATTTTCTACGCAACTAAAGATCGAAAAAATGCTAAAAAAGAAACCGTTGATACTACAACTTTCCGAACTCAATTGCAACCTAAAATGAATGAATTAACTACTAATTATAATGACATTATTGAGAATGATTGGTTGCCTGCCTGGGAAGAGATTAACACGAACGGAGATTCAGTGGACAGAAATAAACTATTAGTTACAATGAGTGCTGTTTCCAAACAGTATGAAAAAATTATGAAAGAAATAGACACAATACAAATTGAAGAAAACATAACAGAAGTACATATACAAAAGCAACTAGTTTATTTCACAATTGAATTTAAGGCAGCTTCTAAATTTATGAAAAATGCAGCAGATTTGATTATAGACGGATACAACAATTCTACTCCAACCAATGAAACAATTGAAAATACAAAGCATGCATTAGGACTTGCGGATCAACATATTGTCATCGCTTTATCTACTTTAAATGAAGTTGAAGATAAATTAGGAATATCGAAAAAATAAGTTTATTTACTATTTTAAAATAAAAAATGATTGCAATTCACTTATTGTGTATCTATAATGTGTTTATTGATTATATATACTTATGATCAATACATTTAGTTATTAGTTTTATAATTCGGATGAACCATTCAGGAGAAGATCTATTGATCTACCGACGGGGCAAAAAGTTGCTGAACCAACTTTGAAACTCTCAGGTCTTGTTTACAAGTAGAACTGCATGGGGACGAATCTCTGGAGAGACTCCCTCTCGCTTTTATATAGCGCGGAGGAAAACGAGCACCGAAGGAGCAAATCCGCTAATCTAGCGGATAATCTCTCAGGTAAAAGGACAGAGACAAGCGAAAGAAAATGCCGATTTGTATCGGTTTATTTTTCTATCCCTTGTTTCTCCAGAGACCATTTCATTTCCTTGAAGTGGTTTTTATTTTTTCTAAAAAAGGAGAATACAGATGGAGACAGTAAGTAAAGTATTAGAACAAATTAATCAGTATGTGTGGGGGTTACCAACTTTGTTGCTACTCGTTGGAACTGGTATCATTCTCACAGTGCGCTTAAAAGGTTTACAGTTTAGTAAACTAATATACGCTCACAAACTAGCTTTTAAAAAATCAGAGGATACATCATCTTCTGGAGATATTAGTCACTTCCAAGCACTGATGACAGCTATGGCTGCAACGATTGGTATGGGAAATATAGCCGGTGTCGCAACCGCTGTTACAATTGGTGGTCCTGGTGCAATTTTTTGGATGTGGATTACTGCTTTATTCGGAATGGCAACAAAGTATGCCGAAGCAATCCTTGCAGTGAAATACCGTGTTAGTAATGAAAATGGTGAATACTCCGGTGGACCAATGTATTATTTAGAACGTGGTTTAGGGAAAAAGTGGCTGGCTGTTTTATTCGCTATATTCGGCACAGCTGCTTCTTTCGGTATCGGTAATATGGTTCAATCTAATTCAGTTGCAGAGGCAATGCGAATCAATTTCTCTTTCCCTCCTGCATTAACTGGTATACTCATGTCATTCTTAATCGCTATCGTTATTTTAGGCGGTGTAAAAAAGATTGGTAAAGTTACTGGATATATCGTTCCTATTAAAGCTTTCTTTTATGTAATCGCTGGCCTTATTATTATCTTCTATCACTTTGATCAAATTCCAGAAGCGTTTTCACTTATTTTTTCTGGTGCATTTCAAGGTACTGCAGCTGCTGGTGGTTTTATCGGAGCAACAGTTGCATCTGCAATTCAAATCGGAATGGCGCGTGGTGTATTTGCTAACGAGGCTGGTTTAGGGAGTGCTCCTATTGCTGCGGCTGCGGCCAAAACAGATTCACCTGCAAAACAAGCTTTAGTTTCTATGACTGGTACTTTTCTAGATACATTTATTGTATGTACAATTACGGGGCTAGTATTAATTACTACAGGCGCATGGAAATCAGGTAAAACTGGTGTTGAAGCTACAACATTAGCATTCCAATCCGTATTCGGTACTGCTGGTAGTATGATTCTCGGTATCGCCATTATATTATTCGCCTACTCTACTATTTTAGGTTGGTCGTATTACGGAGAGAAGTGTGTTGCTTATTTATTCGGACAAGGTGCTGTACGATATTATAAAGCAATCTTTATCGTTATGATTGCTATTGGCGCTAATTTAAAATTAGGTGTTGTATGGACATTTGCCGATATTGCGAATGGACTTATGGCGATTCCAAACTTAATTGGTCTAATTGGATTAAGTGGTGTAGTTGTCGCTGAAACAAATCGGTTTTTACAAGCAGAGAAATTAAAGGAATTAAATAAAAAACGTGTAAGTTAATTTATTTCTAAAAGGAATGACTCATAAAGTGAGATCATTCCTTTTTCTTGTTATGCCCTCTCTATTGTAGAAAATATATCATTTGCTTCTGAACTTCCGATTCCCTATCAGCCTTTGCAATTCCTTTTTCTTCAATTTCATGTTTATTTATAGTTTTATATTTTACATAAGCATGAAATTCTGTTTTAAATGGAAACGTTGTGATTCGAATTGTTTCTTCATCCACCCATTCAGCTTGAATAGATTTATCCTCCTTTCTATTAAACATTTCTGTTCCTTCAAAACCATCTTTAAATAAATCAATCTCATCTTTCTTTTTTACACCTGGTTTGTTCATACATACATATAAAGAAAGTTCATCACAAAACTTTAATAATCTATAATGTTTATCGAAAATCGAAAATTGTTCTTTTGTTAACGTTTTCAATATTCTTTTTTGTCGTTTCAATTCATGTTTATAAAAAGACATCATCTCTTCATCTTCTTCATTTAGTGGAAATGATAAAAAGTGTTTACTACAAAGTAACGCCCCGTATGGATTAGAACTTTCGATTTCATTCAAACCAATCGTATAAAAAACAAAGCGTAATGAACTTGGACAATCCATAAATGTATATGGGATATTTTTAGCATCGTTCAAAATCGGGATTTTATCTAGCCCTATCCAGCCTCTATCATGCTCATATATAGCATCAATAGTCTCCTTTAAGTATGCTTTACCTTCAAAGAAATCTTCTTTCATATAACTTGCAATCTCTCCTGCTAAAAAGCCATGATCATGTTGACGAATTAATATACTCTCGTTCTCGTTCTCATTCTTTTCACGAAAAATCATCCGTATACTCCCCCTCATCTTCATTTTACAGCTTTTTTATACATCAATTCATAATAAATTCCCTTATAATTGCAGGGATTCAGTTTCTTTCAACGAAATTAACATAACTATACAGCATTCTTCCTAATCACGAAGATAGCTTTATCTTTACTAACCATTATACTAAAACATTCATTCTAAAAAATTTTTTATGAGGTGAAAACATGAACAAAACAGAATTAGTTAAAAATGTAGCACAATCAGCTGATATTTCTCAAAAGGATGCTTCTGCAGCTGTACAATCCGTATTTGACACAATTGCTAATGCATTACAATCTGGCGATAAAGTTCAACTGATCGGCTTTGGAACTTTTGAAGTGCGTGAAAGATCTGCCCGTACAGGACGTAATCCACAAACTGGCGAAGAAATTCAGATTGCTGCTGGTAAAGTTCCAGCATTTAAAGCAGGTAAAGAATTAAAAGAAGCTGTTAAATAAACAAGAAACCAGCCATTTATAGGCTGGTTTCTTGTTTATTTTTTATTTAAGCAGTTCCTTTATATTCTCTGCATGATACACTTCACAAATATAAAATATACATTTGCAGTTACTTACAATTTGATATTTTCTAGTTGGATAAACATTCGCTGCAACAGAACATCCATCAAATAATTCGATAATATTTCCAGATGGCTGATACCCTTCGTATAATACGTTTCTTCTTGCTTCCATCTTTTCTATAAGCTTTTCAACTGGAATATTTCCATCCTCTAATTCTTGCTTTATAGTATTTGGTAAAAATGAGGTGTCAGCAAAAATTAGATTTTCAGATAACACCTTACCTTTATAACTAACATTGGATACACGGTAAAGAAATGTTCCGTTTTTATCAAAGAAATTCTTTGCTTCTTTCGGAATGTACTGTCTATCAAGTACCTCTTGTTCAAGAACATCAAACTGAACTGTATCATTCAAAAGCTTTTCTAAAGCAAGAATAGATGATGTATCTCCAGAAAATAAAATATTTTTTATTGCTTGTACATTATAAGTTAATTCGCTTTTTCTATTTTCCGCCACTAACATGAGGAACACCTCTTCTATAAAATATTTTATTAAACTTATTTATGATTTAAAAGCGATACCGCGTCTAATTGCGTAATTTCAGTTACTTCTTTACTAAATATTGCAATAGAAGCCATATAATCTAAACTTGGCCTTACGTCTTCCATCATTGTATTTTCTGCTAACTCTTGTCTATCCTTAAAAACCAACAATTTTGGAGGATCATTTGGAGCTGATACTGTAATATCTGCTGGTGGAATCAATAGTCCTTCACCTGTCGCTTTCAGCACTGCTTCTTTTCGAGTCCAATATGTTAAAAACCCTTCTATTTTTTGTTCATTAGGTAATTTCATAACTTGTGCTATTTCAATGTCTGTTAATACACCCTCTGCCATTTTCATAACATCTACATTTGGATTCATTTGCTCAACATCAACACCCACAGGTGCAGATTTAGTAAATGCAACAACAACCCACTCACCCGAATGTGAGACTGATATTTGCGGCATACCTTCTGGTAACTGTGGTCTGCCATGTTGTAATTTACATACTGGGCACATTCGATCAATTGGTACTTGAACTGGCGACATCGAAAGTATCTTTCCAAGTACTAATCTACTAATTACGCAACCAATTATAAAACGCGCACGGTCTGCCGAATGATGATATGAATTTGCTTTCTCTTTCTCTACATCATTTAGTAAATTGTAATACCATGATTGTAAATCTGAAATTCTTGCCCACCATATTTGACAACTATTCTCATTAAGGGTTGGTACAGAATCTATTCCTTTACTCTCTATCATGTAAACTCTCTCCTTTTAAATACCAATATCACTTTATTTCAAAAGAGTATTAGCATGCTGCACCTCATTCATTTACAACTTCTTTCTCTTTTTGTAATACAGATAACGGCTTTTTATTCTTCTTTGACATTACCTCTTTATCAGAAATGCGTAAAGAAAATAGTAATGCTATGAGTAAAAATATTGCTGATCCAATTAATGCTGCTTGATATGGCAAGAAATTGGCTGGAGCATTATTTTGTACACTATTACTTCCAAAACCAGATAGTATACTAGCTAAAACAGCAACTCCTATTGCAGATCCTAATCGATTTTGTACATTGAATATAGTAGTTGCTCTCCCCATAGAAGGTGGTGCAATATTGTTAAAAGCAGAAAATTGAACTGCACCGACAGATTGACCTAAGAAAATACCTATGCCAAACAATAATGCCCGAATTTGCCAGGGATTCGTATCATGATTTACAAAACTTAATAAAACAAATATAACCGCTGTACTTATTAATCCAATAGAGATTACCTTTCGAGCTCCTAATTTCTTATACGACCATGGTACAATCTGTGAAGAAATCATTAATCCAATCGCCTCTGGGAATGTCGTAAGACCTGATTCCAGCGCGGAAACTCCTATTACATTTTGATACATAAGCGGAAAAATAAATAACATTCCTAGTAAACCAGCTGATGAAAACAAAGATATGAGACTCATTTTTCTAAAAACTGGTTCTTTTAATAAGCGTAAATCTAACATCGGTTGCTTTACTTTCAGTTCTACAATTATAAACAATGTAATGAATACAATCCCAGCTATCCCAGTACTTATTATTTCTGGAGAAATCCAACCTTTTGATGGTCCTTGGCTAAGTGCATAGATGAGCATTGCAAAACCTGGTGCTGAAAGAACAAAACCGAGAGAATCAAAACGACCAGCCGATTTTTCAATATGCTCTGCTAAAAATAGAAGTCCAAATAGCAACGCAATGATACCAAACGGTAGGTTAATATAAAATGCCCAGCGCCAAGACATTTGTTCTACAAAGAAACCACCAATAATTGGTCCGATCGCTGGTGCTACAGCAATTGGAAGTACAATAAATCGAGAAATTTTTGGTCTTTCCTCTGGTGAAAATATTCGGAATAACATCGCCATCCCGACTGGTGTTAAAAGTCCGCCACCAGCACCTTGAATGACACGAAAAATGTTTAATGAAGTAATATCATTAGCAATTCCACATAATGCAGATGCAATTGTAAAAACGAAAAGGGCAATTAAAAATACTCTTTTCGTACCAAAGCGATCGCCTAACCAACCAGAAATCGGAAGGAAAACAGCTAAGCTAACTAAATACCCAACATTTACTGTTCCCATTGCAGATGGGGGCACTTGCAGTTCTTTGCTTATCGTTTGCAGTGCTACATTCACAATCGTTGCATCCATCGCAGCCATAAACATCGCTGTTATATAAACGATGCTTACAACTACTTTTGGATTTATTATTGCTTTCATTATTGTTTTCCTACTAATATTTTTTCGCTAATTTGATTTTTTTTCGGGTCTAAATCGTTCCAGTTACATTCAACATATTCTAAGCAAACTTGTCTGCTAGCTTCTTCATGTACGATATCCCATCCAATAGGTACATCGAGAAAGGTAGGCCAGAGAGAATACTGGCCCTCCTCATTCATTAATACTTTATATGTGTAATTATCATTTTCAAATGGATTCGTCATACTCTACTTACCCCTTTCTTATTCTGCAAATATTTCGCTAGCACTTGTCCAATTTCTGTAAGCGGCCCTGGCTGACATAAATCTTTATGTCTACAATCAATATCATGTTGCACGATATCTCCATCTAAATAATTTAGCCATGTATTTGGAGAAATAGGATCAAACCAGTCTGGTATAACAGTAGATCTAAAGAATAGAATATCCCCGTTATAAACTTTCGGTACGTATTTCCCTAACAAACCTACCGAATTTACATATGTTTCTTTCAAGTTCAAAATAGTCTCTTCTTCAAGACTTGCTAATGCACTTCCATCTTTGCGAAGTATTGCAATCGCACTTTCCATAGTAAGTGGTTTACCATCCATGTTATCTGGATCATATCCACCTAAAGCAAGTAATGCGATTAACGCTTCTTCTTCAGTAGGTGCTTCCGTATTCGGTAAGAAGTGACCAGGATAAGAATCAAGCATAACGAGTAATTCTACTTCTTCCCCTTTATTTTGTAGTTGCGCCGCCATTGCATGAACAACATTCCCTCCAAGCGACCAACCGAGTAAACGATACGGTCCGTGAGGCTGTACTTCACGAACGTGTTTCAAATAATCCGCCGCCATCTCCTCTAAGCTTTTTGGGAGTTCTTCATTTTCAGCGATACCACGTGCTTGTACGCCATAGATTGGATAATCTGTTCCTAAAGATTTCATAAGTCCTGCATAGCACCAACTTAATCCACCTGCTGGGTGTACACAAAATAGTGGTAATTGATCTCCGCTTGCTCGTAATGGAAGCAACACATCAAGTGCACTTTGAACATTCCCCATTTCAAGTCTTTCAGCAAGCCCTGCAACAGTAGGTGCTGCAAATAAAGTTCCAATATTTAGTTCAACTCCAAGTGCCTCTTTAATGCGGCTCATAAGTTGCACTGCAAGAAGTGAATGACCACCAAGATCAAAGAATCCGTCATCAATTCCAATTTGAGGCACACTTAAAACTTCTATAAACAAGTCACATAACATTTCTTCTTGTGGTGTTCTTGGTCCGCGGCTAGAAGATGATGCAATAAATTCTGGAGCTGGCAATGCCTTTCTATCTAATTTACCGTTTGGAGTTAAAGGTAACTCATTTACTACTACAAAAGCGTAGGGAACCATGTAATCTGGCAAACTACCTCCAGCATACTGACGCATTTCATTCGTATCGATCGTTTCATTATTTGATGCGATGATATAAGAAACTAATCGTTTATCCCCTGGTTGATCTTCCCGTACAATAACGGCTACTTGTTCAACTTTATCGTGTTTCATTATTACCGCTTCTATTTCCCCTAATTCAATTCGGAATCCACGAATTTTAATTTGATGATCTGCACGTCCTATATAATCTAACGTCCCATCTTGACGCCAACGTGCTAAGTCTCCTGTACGATACATTCTTGTACCTGGTTTACCAAATGGATCTGCAATAAAACGTTCAGCTGTTAATCCTGCTCTTCCTAAATATCCACGAGCTAGTCCAGCACCTGCAACATACATTTCTCCAACTACCCCAGGTGGCACTGGTTGTAAATAGTTATCTAATACGTATACTTTAAGATCTGGTATACTGCACCCGATTAAACTATTTGCTCGTAAAGAAACGATACCCTCATCTAGCTCAATATAACTAACATGTACCGTCGTCTCCGTTATTCCGTACATATTAATAAGCTTCGGTGAGTTATAAGGATGACGACTATACCAATCTTCTAATCGACTTAGTTCAAGTGCTTCTCCTCCAAAAACAACATATCGTAAAGATAATTTTTGACCAATCTCTTCATTTTCACGATCGGTTTGCATCAATTGATAGAACGCTGATGGAGTTTGGTTTAAAACAGTAACCTTTTCTTTAACAAGAAGCTGTAAAAATTCTTTCGGCGAGCGACTTACAGTATGTGGTACTACAACAAGGCGTCCCCCGTATAATAAAGGTCCCCAAATTTCCCAAACTGAGAAATCAAAAGCGTATGAATGGAACATCGTCCACACATCGTCTGCGTCAAATTGGAACCAATGATCAGTTGCTCCTAAAAGTCTTACTACATTTTGATGAGGTATCATAACGCCTTTCGGTCTACCTGTTGAGCCTGACGTATAAATAACGTAAGCAATATGTGAAGGAGATAACGGCTTAATGCGCTCCATTTCATCAATATTGTCTTCACTATATTTCTCAATTTCTTCTATTACGTTCACATCATCAACTAAAATCTTTAATGCCTCATCACATTCAATTTCCACATCTGAATTTGTTAAAACACATGATGGTTTCGCATCGTGTAGCATAAATGAAATACGATCTGACGGATAATCCGGATCTAACGGTAGGTATCCCGCACCAGCTTTAAGAACAGCTAGTAAACTTACAACCATATTTAATGATCTCGGCATTGCTAAAGCAACGAGTTGCTCAGGGCCGATTCCTTGCGCTATTAACAACCGAGCTATTTTATTCGCTTTTCTATTTAACTCTTCATAAGTTAGCATTTCATCTTCAAAGACGACAGCAATAGAATTTGGATTTACATAAGCCTGCTTTTCAAATAATTGTGGCAATGTCATTTCAGGTACAATTTGAAAACCACCATTCCACTTTTCTAAAACTGTATTTCGCTCTGCTAAAGTTAATATTTCTAATCTACCAATTGATTGATCCGGATGTTTCGCTGCATCATCTAATAACAGAATGAATCGTTCTATTAGTTTTTGAACCGTTTCACGTTTATATAAATCGGTACTAAACTCTAACAATCCGTGTAAGCCGTTTGGAGTACCATCAACTCCGTTACTCTCGCTAATTTCAAATGTTAAATCAAATTTTGCAGAGCCAACACTTTGAATTTCAAGGCTCGCTTCTATATCCGGTACATTAAACGTTGCTTCTGGTGTATTTTGGAAAGCTAACATAACTTGAAACAGCGGATGACTATTTCGAGTTCGTACTGGGTTTAACACTTCAACGAGTCGTTCAAATGGAACATCTTGATTTTCATAGGCTGCAAGGTTTACCTGCTTCACTCTATCCAATAACTCTTTAAAGCTTGGATCTCCTGATGTATTTGTACGTAACACTAATGTATTTACAAATAAACCGACTATATCCGAGAGTACATCGTCGTTTCTTCCAGCAATCGGGCTACCTAATGGTATATCAGTTCCAGCACCTAATCTTGTAAATAGTGCACTAAGTCCCGCTTGCAACACCATAAACAAACTAACTCCATTTTTACGAGCGAGCTCTACTAACCTACTATGCATACCTTCATCTATATGAAAATGAAGTGTTTCCCCACGATAACTCGTTTCAATTGGACGTTGAAAATCTGTAGGTAACTCCATTTGATCTGGTAAACCTTTTAGCTCTTCTTTCCAAAAATCTAATTGTGTTGAAATAATACTGTCTGGTTTTGTTTCATCACCTAATAGTTGTTGTTGCCATAATGAATAATCTGCGTATTGAACTGGAAGGGTTTCTAGTTGAACACTATCACCTTGACATCGTGCTTTATAAGCCGCTGTAAAGTCTCTCGTTAATGGTTGTAATGACCATCCATCTCCTACAATATGATGCAAAAGAATTAGTAAAACATGTTCGTTTTCACTCACTTTAAAAAGTTGTAAACGAACTGCTGGTTCGATATCAAGATTAAAACTATATTTTACAGCTTCAGACAGTGCACTTTCTAATTCATCCTTACATGTTTTTGTTATGGTCATTTTTAGATTCAATTTATCCATTTCTAGAATTCTTTGATATGAACTACCAAGTGAATTCGGGAAAATCGTTCTAAGTGTTTCATGTTTTTCAACAACATCATAAAAGGCTCCTTGTAATGCTTCCTCATTCAATTTTCCAGACATACGAATGACTAACGGAATATTATAAGTAGGACTTGGACCTTCTAAACAATTTAAGAACCATAACCTGCGCTGTGCAAATGAAAGTGGAACTTCATTTGGCCTACTTACTTTCTTAATAGCTGGTCTTGCGCTTTTTGCACGATCCAATTGTTTTGCTAATTCAGCAACAGTTGGTGATTCAAATAGCTTTCCAATTCCTAATTCTACACTTAATGTTTCACGAATTCTTGCCATTAAACGAGATGCAAGAAGCGAATGGCCACCCATTTCAAAGAAATTATCATCTATACTAATTCGCGAAACACCAAGTACTTCTGCAAATAAATCACATAGTATTTCTTCTTTCGGATTTCTAGCAACTCTCTCATTGTTCATTCCATTAAAATCAGGAGCAGGTAATTTATTTCTATCAACCTTACCATTTGGTGTTAATGGTAATTCTTCTAGCACAACAAATGCCGATGGCACCATATAATTCGCTAAACTTTCTGAAACATAAGAACGAATTTCTGATAGATTAATTGGTTCCTTCTCTTCGGCAACGATATACGCAATGATCCGTTTATCATTTGGGCGATCTTCCCGTACCATTACTACTGCTTGTTGAATATTTTCATGTCGTTGTAATACCGTTTCAATTTCAGCTAATTCAATTCGGAAACCGCGAATTTTAATTTGATGATCTGCGCGACTAATGTACTCTAAGACACCATCGGTACGCCATTTCACAAGATCACCTGTGCGGTACATACGTGCTCCATCTTTTCCATAAGGATTTGCAACAAACCGTTCAGCTGTTAACTCAGGTTTTCCTAAATATCCGTTCGCAAGTCCTTCACCCGCAATATATAATTCACCAATAACTCCAGGCGGAACTGGTTGTAACCCTGCATCTAACACATACACTTCAGTATTCCAAATTGGCTTTCCAATAGGAGGTATACCACTTTCATCAATGTTCATGAAGGTAGACCAAATTGTCGTTTCAGTTGGTCCATATAAGTTTGTTATAGAGCAACCTAATTCTTTTAATTTATTTGCTAAATGTGCTGGTAGAGCTTCACCACCAACGAGTACGTTTAGTTCTTGTAGCCGCTCTGGATATTCAGTTACTAACGCCTGCCAGAGCGTCGGTGTAGCTTGCATAATTGTCACTCTTTCTTCTTGTAAAAGTGTCGTTAATGCAGAAGGCTCTTGGATTACTTCTTTTTGAGCAATTGTTATACTTGCACCACTAATAAGAGGTAAATATATTTCTAGAGCAGAAATATCAAACGCAAACGTTGTAACTGCTAATAAATGATCGTTTTCATTTAATGAAAACATGTCTTGCATAGCCAATAAAAAGTTACTTAAACCTTTCATAGGAACAATTACACCTTTTGGATTTCCTGTTGATCCTGAAGTGTAAATTGTATACGCTGGGTTTAAAAGTGATTCATCATTTTTAAATGGTATATTCATATGAGAATATGTTTTTAACACTATTTTCGTTTCTTCGCTATCTAATATGATTTTTTTAATATCATTTTCTATAACTAAAGAGGATGAAACAGATGAATGTGTTATGATATACACCGGTTTTGCATCATTTACTATATAACTAATACGTTCAACTGGGTATTCTGGATCTATCGGTAAATACGCTGCACCCGTCTTTAGAACTGCTAACATACTAACTACCATTTCTATTGACCTTGGAAATACTAAGGCTACAAACTGATTTGATTGTATTCCTTCTTCTAATAAATAGTTTGCAAGTTCATTCGCTCGTTCATTTAGCTCTTTATACGTAAGTTTTATCCCGTTACAAGTAACTGCTATATTATTTGGATTTTTTTGTACTTGTTTTTCAAATAATATAGGTAGATTAATTAGCTCTTCAGCTCTCTTAGTTTCATTCCATTCCAATAAAACCTTATGATTTTCTTCAGGAAGAGTAATGTTTATTTTTCCAATCGGCTCGTCTTTGTGATAATTATTTATCACTAATTCTAATAGATTCATAAATCTTTCTTTATGCAATGCTAGTTCCGTATCGCTATATACTTCCGGATTCGCATCAAAATGAATCATTAGCTCATTTTCATCGAAGCGCTTATATACATTTATCGATAAATCATCGACAGGTCCTGCTGATAAATTATGTGTAATGCCACGATTTCCAGCAAAGTTAAGCCCGTAATCAAAAGGCATAACATTCACTAACGGCCCAAATAACCTTTGATTTTCACCTAGTAACTTTAAGTCTCTTCTTAATTCCTCATGACGATATTTATGATGACGACGTATATCTCGAATTTCTTCAGAAACTTGCTGTATTAATTCTGCAAAAGTTATATTTGGAGTTAACTTTAGACGAAGTGGAACTAAATTCATTACCATGCTTGGTGTATGAATAGATACAGAACCAAGACGCCCCATCATCGGTAAACCTAAAACAATATCATTTGCACCTGTTAGTTTATGCATATAAATACTTGTTACGGCTACAATAAATTCGGGCCAACTCGTTAACGAAATATTGATATCTTCTAGTAACGTTTTCGTACTAGAATTTGATAAATAAGCAGTTTCTCGTGAAAATCCATTTGATGTTCTCGGCGCTCGTTCTGCTAAACTTACAACTTCCGGTTCATCTGCAAACTTCTCTAACCAAAAAGTACGATTTTCCTGAAATTGTTTAGATTCACGATACTCATTATCTTCTTGTACAATTTTTGCAAGAGAGCCAAATGGCTTTTCATTCTTGTTTGTTTCTTCTATAAGTGATGTATACTCATTCGCTACCTTTTGGCTAAGAAGTGAAAATCCATAGCCATCCATCACAATGTGATGGATGCGCTGATACCAAAAGAAACGATTATTTTCAACTTGAATAAGTACTTCAGTAAATAATTTATCCTCTGTTAAATCCACAGGCATAGATAAATCATTTTTCATCCATACCTTAGCAGCTTCTTCAGGATTTTTTTCTTTACGAACGTCAATAAAATGCATATGAAACTTTGACGATTCCTCAATAACTTGCCATAGGCCAATTTCATCCTCTTCGAAACGAACATGAAGTGCTTCTGCTTCTGTTACAACTTTACGTACAGCTAATTCGAAAATTTCTTGATTAATCGTTCCGTTTATTTCTACATATTCCCCAGTATTATAAATCGGATTAAGCGGATCTAATTGTTGCGCAAACCACATACCAGACTGCGCAGATGATAACGAATGACGAATCTTTTGACTGTTAGGCATTCTTTACTACCCCTTTATTATGTAGTCTATTTGTTACAGCACCTGTGCTGCTTGTGAAGATAATACACGGTACCAATCGGCAACTGTTGGACGTTCTGCTAAATCTGCAAAAGTGATTTCTTTCCCTTCGCGACGCCACTTCTCTACTAAACTCATAATTCTGACCGAATCAAGTCCTCTATTTAATAAATCTTCATCCACTTCAATACTCTCTACTGGCTCACGGAGTAGTTGTGCAACTAGTTCATGCACTTCCTGTAAAGTGATTCCTTCACTCTCAGCACCCTTTAAACTTTGTAAATCTTTTAACAGTAAGTTTGTTGATGTCGTTACTGCACATCTATTAGATGCATACTGCAATGCTTGTTTATGATGCTCTAATGAAAAATCAGCAACTGCATCTGCCACAAAGAATGGCTGGATACCATCCATAAACGCTTCACAAGCTGTTAAAAGGCAGCCAATATGCGCATAAATACCGCAAATGATGAGTTGATCTCGTCCTTGTTCATTTAAAATTTCTAATAGATTCGTCTTTTTAAATGCACTATATCTCCATTTTGTTAGGAAGATATCATCTTCGTCTGGAGTGAGTTCATCGACAATTTTCTTTTTATCCGGTCCAGCAGGAATACCGTCACCCCAAAAGTCTTGTAATAGCCCTCGTTGTTCTAACGTTTGTCCACCAGGTTGTGCTGTATAAACAACCGGTATACCAAGTTCCTTACATCTTTCTCTTATCACCTTAATATTTGGAATTAGTTCTATTTTTGGCGATTCTTTATCGCTATATGCATCAAGAAAATATTCTTGCATGTCGTGGATTAGAAGAACTGCACGTTTCGGATCCGGTGTCCAATTCACTTTATTTTTTGGTAGTTCTGATTCAACTGGCATTTTATATACTGAAATAGATGGGATAGCCATCTAATCACTTCCTTCCGATTTTTATTATTGTTTTACTGTAATAAGTTTTTCAGCAATGACTTTACGTAATTCTTTTTTGCTTACTTTTCCAACACCTGTTTGTGGGAATGATTCAATAAATTCAATTCGATCTGGAATCTTATAAGCTGCTATACCACGTTCTCTTAAGAACATTTTTAATTCGTTTGCAGTTAGGACTTGTCCACGAGCGATAACAAAAGCGCAAGTGCGTTCTCCTAAATAATCGTCAGGCATAGATACAATTGCTACATCATGTACTGCATCATGTGCTAATAGATGATTTTCAACTTCTTCCGCGGCAACTTTCTCACCACCACGGTTAATTTGATCTTTATCTCTTCCTTCTACAATGATGTAACCTTGTTCATTTACTTTTACAAGATCACCTGTGCGATAAAAGCCATCTTCTGTAAATGATCTTCCATTATGCTCTTCCGCTTTATAATAGCCACGAATTGTATATGGCCCTCTTGTTAATAAACTACCTACTTCACCAGGCTTAACATCATTATCATTTTCATCAACAACTCGAACTTCATCAAATGTAGACATCGGTCTACCTTGTGTATGAATAATGATTTCTTCTGGATCATCTAGTCTGGTATAATTTACTAATCCTTCCGCCATACCAAATACTTGTTGCAACGTACATCCGAATGTAGGACGTATCCGTTTTGCAACTTCAGCGCTAAATTTCGCTCCACCTACTTGAAGTACTTGTAGGCTCGATAAATTATTGGTACGCGAATCAACTGCATCAAGCCAAATCATTGCTAATGGTGGAACGAGCGCTGTAATCGTAACTTTTTCTTTTTCTATAAGTGCAAAAGCCTCATCTGGACTACCTCCAGTTGCCAACACTACTTTTCCACCCGCATAGAAAGTTCCAAATGTCCCTGGAGAACTCATCGGATAATTGTGTGCTACTGGAAGAACTGCCATATAGACGCTTTCTGCATTCAAATTACAAATTTCAGCGCTAACACGTAAACTATAAATATAGTCATCATGCGTTCTAGGAATTAATTTAGAAAGTCCTGTTGTCCCTCCTGATAATTGGAGAAACGCAACATCACTTGGCTGAACTTCTGGTAATGGAACTGGATCCATATAAAGATCACTTATGTTCACGAATTCTTCTTCTTCCCCCACTACGATTACATGTTGTAAAGTGGGAACTTTCTCTTTCACTTCTCTTGCTAGTTTTCGGTAATCAAAGCCGAGAGCCTTATCTGAAATAACGTAAGCACTCGCCTCACCAAACTCGCAAAAATAACTAATTTCACTGCTTCGATGTGAAGGTAGTGCAAAAACAGGAAGCGCTCCAATTCGAAATAGTGCAAAACATATTTCGAAAAACTCTATAATATTGGGTAACTGGATTACAACTCGGTCCTCTTTCTTTATGCCTAAATTCAATAAACCTGCAGCTAAATGATCTACCTTTTTATCAAGTTCACTATACGTTATTTGCGTATTACCACTTACAACCGCAATTTGATCTCCATATTTTTCAGCACGCTCTCTTAACATTCCGCCAAATGTTTCACCTAGCCAACATCCTTCTTCTCGATAACGATCTACAAATTCTTTTGGCCATTCCGTATAACCTGCTAACATTCTTTCATCCCCCTACTTTTCATTCAATGAGCTATCACTTAACCCTAAAGCTTTTAACATTGTTTGGAATTTAGCTGATGTTTCTGCTAACTCATCTTCGGGCTTAGACTCAGCAACAACTCCGGCACCTGCATATAAGCGAAGTGTATTTTCTTGCACTTCAGCACATCGAATTGTAACAATCCATTCACCATCTCCATTTAAATCGCTCCACCCTAACATTCCTGTAAAGAATTCACGGTCAAATGGCTCAATTTTTTGAATAGCCTCTCTCGCTTCTTCCATTGGAGTTCCGCAAACTGCTGGCGTAGGATGAAGAGCAATTGCTAATTCTAAAGCAGAAGTATTTGGATCCTTAAGTTCACCTTTCACTTCTGTAGATAAGTGCCACATCGCTTCACTATGAATAACAGATGGTTTTTCTGGAACATGTAATGTATGACAATACGGAAGAAGTGCTGCGGCAACCGCTTCAACTACTACCGCATGTTCATGTAAATCTTTTGGAGAAGAAAGTAATTCTTCTGCTCTTCTTTTATCTTCTGCTGGATCATCACTACGTGGTCTTGAACCAGCTAACGGATTAGAAATTACTTGCATACCATGACGTGAAACAAGTAATTCAGGGCTTGCTCCAATTAACGTCTTACTTCTCTCATTTTCATCTTTCGGTAAATTAACAGCAAATGTGTAGCCGTGCTTATTATGTTCTGCTAATTCACGAAGAAGCTTTTGTTTATTAATTACCTCGGAAGACTTAACATCCAATGATCTAGATAGGACGATTTTCTTTAAATCTCCGTCCTGTATTTTTTCAATCCCTTGCTTCACACCATTCATATAAACTTCAGGAGCTGGAACCGGTGTCATTTCAAATGCCAGTTTCTCATTTCGTTTTATCTCATTTGTTGTCTCCAACTGTAAACGCTCAGTAATTCTGCAATATTCCGGTACAATAAGTTGAACTTCTTTTCTACGATCAAAAGGCAAAGCACCAACAACGATAGGATTCGGATTTCCGGCTTGTTTTGCATTACTTAATACCGCTTGTACAAGTTCTGGAAAACTTTCAATTTCATGATGTTTTACTGTAGTAAACTCTCCTTCTGTCAATATCGTTCGAGTTGGTGAAGCGAAAAAGAACGAAGATTCAGTTTTATAATCTTCTAATAATTTTTCTGACAGTTCCTTTACGGCTGTAAGTTCATTCATAGTATTAAAACCTCCTGAATTTTTTATTAAACTCCTAATGTAGCTCCGCCATCGACACATAAATTGTGCATTGTAATATGACTCGCTTTATCAGAAGCTAAAAACAATACTGCTTCAGCAATTTCTGAAGGTTGTGCAATTTTTTGTAACGGAATACCGAGTCTATATGTATTTTGAGAACCAGCAATTATATTTTCAGCTCCATTCTCATCAGCCCATAATAACCTTTGCATTTCAGTTTCAGTAGAACCTGGAGAAACTAAGTTACAGCGAATATTGTATGCTGCAAGTTCTAACCCTAAACATTTCATAAACATCGTCGTTGCAGCTTTTGATGCAGCATACGCAGCCATCTCGATTCTCGGAGTATTTGCCGCATTTGAACCAACTGTAACAATTGCCCCTGACTTCCTTAACATCATAAGCTTACTTACTGCTCGGGACATATAGAAAACTCCTGTAGTATTTACAGAGAATGTTTTATTCCACTCTTCGTCACTTAAAGAGTGAATCGCTCCCATACGTAGAACCCCTGCAACATTTACTAATATATCTATTGGCGCTATATCATTTTCAATTCGTTCTACTACCTCTTCAACAGCGGCACTATCACTCACATCTAAATGAAACGTCTTAATACGGCTTTCATTTGATGCATAATGATTTAAAAACATATTAAGCCCTTCTTCATTTTGATCAACCCCAATAACTGTAGCTCCTCTTTCTAAAAACATTTTTGCGACAACACTACCTATACCTTGAGCTGCACCTGTCACTAAAACGATTTTTCCATCAAATTCCCCTAGGTTCATTTCCTCTATCCTTTCATATAAAAATTAATCAAGTTTAACAATATAAACGATAACGATTTTCATTATCACTAATGATGTAAAAAATAATACACTTACTAAACTAATTGGTCAAGTGTACTTTTCATCAAAACGAAACCAATTGATAATGATTTTCATTTTCTCTATCTACATCGAAATGATAATGTTTCTCAATATACTTGTCAATCTTTTTTTATTTTTCAGATAAAATATTTTTACGTTTCTATGCCAGACTGCATCTATAAGCATTAAAACGTACTTCAAATAAAAATTTAATCCATAATTCCTTATCATCTTTTTTGTAATTGAAAAAGAGAACCTGTAGATTTCTTCACCTACATACTTTATCAAAAATTTAAGTTTTTCTTTTCTCAATATTTTTCTGAAAATACTTTATTTTACATCTTGCATTTCTCAATGAATATCCTGTATATAATCTAAGATTTTCATATATTATGCGTGACTCAATGATATTCCAATATAATCCAATCCGATGTTTTAATGCCTCTTTTATCAGTAAATTTCCGTAAATAATAAAGACTGGTTAGAGAAAAACTATTAAAATTAGTTCATAAAGAAAAAAGCACCCCATTTTATAGGGTACTTTTTAGTTACCTTAGTGCTATAGAAAATTTAAATACTTACGCTACGCTGCGATACTCTTCTTCGTTTTCTTTTTTCTGATTAGGTGCTTGAATTAAAATTGAGATAATAAATGACACGACACATAATACGCCGATCACCATAAAGGTTGGTTTGAATCCACCTAGAAGTGCACCGATAAAGGAACCTGCAAGCGCTCCAAATCCAAATCCTTGATACACAATTCCGTAGTTCTTACTATGGTTTTTCATACCGAAGAAATCACCAACAATAGCTGGGAAAATAGTGATATTTCCACCAAAGCAAAACGCTACACTTGCTACACAGACGAAGTAGATACCATAATTTAAATCTACGAAACTTAGAACCAAGACTGAAGTCGCCATAGCAACAAAAGTACCAGTAACGATTTTCAAACGGCCGATTTTATCTGATAACGGTCCCAGAATGATGCGACCCAATGTATTGAAGATTGCAACCATAGCCACCGCATTAGCTGCTGTTGCTGCGCTAAGCCCTACAAGTTGAACACCGATGTCTTTTACCATACCAATTAAGTATAAGCCACTCATACATGATGTAAATAACATAATAAATAATAAGTATACTTGTTTTGTTCCTAACATTTCTTTTGTTGTATATTCTTTAGTTTTTGTTTCCTGAACTGCACCTTGATCAGCGGCTTGATGGATTAAACAAGCACCAATTACTATCATAGCTGTAACAATTAAACCCCAGTATATAAACGCTTGCGATACACCAACTGAATCAATCAACATTGCGTTTATGTATTTAAATATTAGGCTACCTGTACCATATGCAGAAACAGATATACCGGCAATTAAACCTTTACGCTCTGGAAACCACTTTATTAAATTGGATAGTGAAGTGATATATGCTGTACCATCTGCGTAACCTACAACAACTCCTGCTAGTACATAAAGCATCAATAATGAGGAAGCTTGTGAACTAAGTATTAATCCGATTCCTAATGCTAGTCCAGCTATCATAATAAGTTTACGAAGTCCCCATTTTTCTTGCAATTTACTCGCAAACAAAGTTGAAAATGCTAAAGAAAGGCTAGTAATTGAGAAAGTTATAGCAACAGCGTTAAGACTCCAACCGTATTTACTCACTAAGGGCTGATTGAATAAACTCCATGTATATATCGTTCCAAGCCCCATTTGTACTATGACTGTTCCAAGAACAACAAGCCATGGATTAACCGATGATTTTTTCATACCATCTCTCCTCCTCTTTCTATTTCAATGCTATTCGCTAAATATGCTTTTTTCATTTTCATTTTCGCCACCTCATTCGATTTAACAACTTCATTGTATAGGATGTTTTTGATTATGTAAGCACTTACAAGGCAGAACGTCAAATATATGGAACCAGTTACATAAAACGAAGGGTGAAATACAAAAAACTTCTTGTTAAATACGTAACAAATTTTTGTATTGTTTTGCATAAGTACGACTTACAGGTACTTTTGAATCCTCTTTCATAAAAAGTTATGCGTAAAGTTACACCATGGCTGGACTTCAGAATTTTGATTACCGTATACAAACAAAAAAGCACCCTAATAATAGGGTACTAAAATATATAACCTCTTTTAGAAACTACAGGCTGTTTAAACAAACACAAAAAAACCTTCCCTTTTATATGTCTAAAAGTCTTCTTACTTTATGCGATCACTTTATAAGGCTGACTTTCTTTGTACGTTTACAATTGTTTCTTCAAATGTAACAATTCGCTCTACAAATTCCATAATAACGAATGCGTTTTTAATGCGTCTTGTAAAAAAAATGATCCCTATACTCTGAAAAACAATACTGCTAATCCTAAAAACACTTAAAATACCTACATTTAATTTAGACGTATACACCCTCTTTTTGTTGAATAATTTTTCTAGCTTCATAACTTAAATAAAAATACTGGATAGCTTTCTTTTCATTTGCAACATCAAAATATTGAATCGCTAACCGCTCCGCATATTTTTTTACTTCTATCCATAAATTTTGTTCTTTGAAATATTGAATTGCTTCTTCGATAATCACTTCTAACTCTTCAATCGGCATTTCTTCATTTAATGCTTTTAAAATATTGAAATGATACTCATATTCTCTGTTACATATTTTTAATCCCTTTTCAATATACCGACTCGCTTCTTTGAATTTTTTTAGTTTTGAATATTCACTCGCTAATAAAAATATTGTTCTATAATCTTTCTCAATTTCTCCAAAAGAATAAATTAAATGTTGGATAGCTAATTCTGAAAATTTTTGCTCTGCATATAATAAACATAAATTGCATCTAACTTTTATTATTAGTTGTTCTTCTTTTAGATTTGTAAATGTATTCATCGCCGACACTAAATATTCTTCTGCAAGCTCATATTGTCCTAGTGCTATACAACACACCCCTAAAGTATTTTTGCAAGCCGCAGTTTTAACTTCATACCCTAAACTCTTACCAAAAAAATCTTGTGCTTTCAAAGCATAAGAAATCGCTAAAGTCGGTTGTGATATACAACAATGAAATAACGATACTCGATAATTAAATTCCGCTTTCTCCGCTTCATCTGGTATTGAAGCCAGCAAACTCTCAGCGACTTTATAATGCTTTTTTGCGTTATAATAATTCCCTAGCTCCATTTCGTAAATAAATTCAAAAAAATAATAATACTACTGTAAAAACGTATCCGTTCTTTCTGAAATCGAATTTATATTAGTTTTTTTACTATCAAATTCCCCAATCAACATTTTATATCGAAAACTAAGCAAAGAATAATAAATTAAGATTTCTTGATCTTCTTCCATATTATAAATTTTACTATCTATTTCTTTTTTTAACTCCCCAGCTTTAATTACATGTTGCACTAGCATCTCTTGATACCAATTATTTAATAGTCTTATAATTTGACTTTTCATTACAATGCTTGTACTCAAATATCCCACCCTCTCTTTGTTCTACATATTAATACAATTATTAACAGAGAATAAAGTGTATTTCCACTTTCACTTTTTTTATTTTTCTAGCAAAATATTTGGAATTAAAGGGGTGGATTTTCACAATTTCCTACACATAAATAGAAAATATACAATTTATTAACATAATGTTACTCTATGTTTTTTATTAAATAACAAATATTTTATTGATAAACAAAACTAAATATTCACTATTATAACTATACGTGGTTTAATATATATAATAAACAAACATTTCTGTCTTTTATGAGGAGGTACTATGAAAGCAAACGTAGGGGATACTATACTTTTTCAAAGAAATAACCTGAAAATCACTGGCTCTGTATTAAAACTGTACACTGAATCTGTCTTAGTTGAAATTACAGATGTAAATGGTGGTACTTTTGAATTTGATCGAACTATTGTGAATCATAAAAACTATAAAATCTTAAATACAAACAAATAATGAAATACAAAACAGTCCCTCTGTTTTATAACAGAGGGACTGTTTTGTACAATGAACATCCATTAGTTTATATATCCTAATACATTAACAATCTTGCTTGCTTTTAAATTATTAATGTAATAATAAATTTCTAATCCTCTTCTCTCTGCTTTTAGCACTTTACCTTTCATTTTTGATAAATGCTGTGAAACAGTCGATTGCGGAATGTTTAATATTTCTGTCAATTGAGTTACATTACAAGTTTTACGGACACTTAATTCATTTACAATTTGTAAACGTATTGGATGCGCCATAATTTTTAAAATATCTACATCTTCTTCAGTAACTAAAGTTTTTTTTATCTCGCTCGTATATGTTGTCATAAGACATTCCCCTTTTATTTGAATTCCTTTTTATTAAAATCTGCTTCTAAATAAAATGTAATCTCTAAAATACAATTAAGACCCTTATATAGAAATAATAGGATTTTGATTATTTAAAAACAGCAATGCTATTTATTTTATTTATTTGGTACATATACATAATACAATTTTAATATGTGCTGCATGTGAAGTTAGCATAAATTTATGGTGAAGATTCTTCATTCATTTATACATAAACTGATAGGACTTCTTCGTAGTTCATTTATTATTTCGATTGGCTTATTGTCTTTTATATAGATGCGAGGTATCCTTCTACTTAACATACAAGTAATCTCATAATTAATTGTACTTAATATATCTGCAACGCAATCTACACTTATTGATTCCTTGCCTTGATTACCATAAAAGACCACTTCATCCCCAACATGTATTGGCATGATTTTTGTTACGTCCAACATTAACTGGTCCATACAAATACGTCCTATAATAGGAACTTTCATACCCTTTATTAATACAAACCCTTTATTCGAGAGTTGCCTGCTGACACCATCCGCATATCCAGCCGGTATCGTCGCAATCCATTCTTCTCCTGTCGCTGTATATGTTGCTCCATAGCCAACCCCATTTCCTTTTTTTACTTTTTTGATATGCGCAACTTTTGATTTAAATGTCAGGATAGGCTGTAACGAAATAGCTTCTTGATTGACATCTGCAGATGGATAGAGACCGTATAACGCGATTCCAAGGCGGACCATATTTCCTTTTGTTTCTCTCATATCAATTGTAGCAGCACTATTATTGGCATGAATCCATGGAATAACAATTTGTAACTCTTCTGCTTTGCTTACGGCTTTTTGAAATACCTCTTGTTGCATGAGAGTATACATTTTATCCCTTTCATCTGCACAAGCGAAGTGCGTGTACATTCCTTCAACCTGAATATATTTTGTACACTTTAATGTTTGTAAAAACAATGTGACTTCATTAAGTTGTAAACCGAGTCGGCTCATTCCAGTGTCAATTTTAATATGGATGTACGCATTCTTTTCCATTTGTGAAGCAACCTCTTCTATAGCATGCAAATCCTCAATTGTATATACTGTCATGCTTAAATCATACGTAATTGCATCTACTATCGCTTCATACGGTGTGTATCCAAAGATTAATATTGGTACAGTTATACCAGCTTCTCTAAGTTCAATTCCTTCATCTACAAACGCAACTGCCAAGTGACTTGTGCCTGCCTCTATTACCGCCTTCGCAATCGGAACTGCCCCGTGTCCATAGGCATTCGCTTTTACAACTGTCATAATCGCTGTACCAAATGGAATAGCTTGTTTGTACTGTTGGAAATTACGTTGCAGTGCATTTAAATCAACTTCAATAATAGTATGTCTACCGTAGTTAATTTTCATAATTTATTTACCTCCTATATTAAGCTATCAAAAATGCTTTTCCTGAATAGCCAAGTTCATGAATCCGTAAAAGTCATTAGTATTCAAACGAAAATCCGTCGGTTATTATTTTTTGAGTATTCCTTCAGTTATTTTTACCTCGTAACCTTCCGTGAGCTAAAATCGTTAAAAATCACATTCACTCTCACCCTCATATTTTTACATATCTTTACCTATCCAAAAAGGTACACACATTATGTATTTTTACAGTCTAGTGGTATGGTGGAGAGGTATAGAGATACCTCTTTGTAATACAATTGCTTTACGAAGTAATACTATATGAGTAATAAATATATCTACTGTATAAAAATATTCATAAGATGACGTCATGTCCTACAACTATATAATTTAACTATTCGTTTTTACGGTAATTCCAATGTATATTAAACATTTAAATGTAGTGATATTTAGTTTACGAATTGATAATTAGGAGGCTGTTGTAAAGTAAATTACAAAAAGGGTATTTTAGTTGGTCTTATATGTGTATTTGTATTTTCATTAAGTGGTTGTAATTTTATCGATGGGTTTAAAAGCGGATTTGCTTCTAATACGGAAAAGGTAGAAAACCAGGAGGAAAAATAAATCCGTACAAAAAAGACGACATTTTATATGTCGTCTTTTTTGTTTCAACTTTAAAGTGAACTCTCATTATTACTTTATTACACCAAAGCCCGTCAGTCATTCCTTAGTTCAAAACCAGTAAAAGCTTACACTGTTTTCCATAATGATAAAGCATAAATCCAGTTTGGATCCCCATTTCCTTGGTAATTTTGGACAGCTTCATACACTTTCCCTTCGTGTACGACTCTATCTCCCTTTTTATATGCCTTCTTTGAATTCCACGCTTCGTATGAAGCGCTCTCAGTTTTTGTGGTAACTTTGAATACATCGCTTTGTGTTGATTCATTTCCAGCTACATCAACAGCTTTCACCGTATATTTATATGTAGTATTAGCAAGCAAATTTTTGTCCATATGAGAAGTAGTGTTGGATGTTCCAATTTTTTTCATTACGCCTGATATTTCTCTGTAAATATCGTAATGGTCTACACCATCATTATCGTCAGACGGACTCCACATCAGATCAACACTTGATGCTGTCGTTCCCATGCTGTGTAATCCTTTTGGCTGTGTAGGTGCTTTTGTATCAAGAATCGCTACTGATGTTTTCACTTTAACTGCCGTACTTTCTTTCGATACATTTCCAGCTGCGTCAATCGCTTTTACAGTATAAGAGTATTCAGTACTTGGTTGTAAATGTTTATCAATAAAATGAGTGCCTGGTACTGTGTCAATAATCTCTCCATTGCGTAGGACCTGATAACCTTTTACCCCTACATTATCCGTAGAAGCGGTCCATGCTAGTTCTACACTATTTGCTGTAACTTTTGTTGCCTCAAGTCCATTTGGATTACTTGGTGCTTCTGTGTCTGGTTTTTCATTATTGACTAGATTTACATCAATTACATTATAGAATGCATTTGCTGTATCAGCTACATCCCATACCGCTAAAATAACATGGTATCCACTACGATCAGTAGGTACGTTAATTTTGTGATTTAAATTGTTTAAAGCTGCAGAGCCATCATGTTGTACAGTTCCAATTGGCTCAAAGTCTGCTCTTGTTAGCGCTTTATTTGGATTCCAACCTTTTTTCGTAATATAGTAATGCCATTTGCTTGTTAAGTGAGGAGCTGTATACTTCCATGTGAACGTATTTTCTCCACCTGTTATCGTATTTTTAAACCAACGCTCTGTTGTTTGTTGATCCAAAATACCACCAAATTTCCCACCTGCCGAAGCAATCTGCCCATCAACTGGGCCACCTTGTGGAAATCCTTTTGGAGCTTCTAAGCTTTGAGGTTCATACATAATACTTTCGCAGTTCACGTTCAGTGCGCCGTAAGTTGGGCTACATAAAGCAGAACGACTTCCAGGTTTTTCAACAAAACCGTGCGCATATGCATTTTGAGGAATGAGAGTCGTGCCTATGATTCCAGCCGTTAATGCAACGGCTCCCAGACTTTTCTTGTTCATCTTCATATTTAGTAGGTGTTTTAAAATTCGATTATTCATGTTCGTATCCCCTTCTTGTTATACTTCGTAGTGTGATGAGGGCTTTGATGCAAAAGAATAACAATAAAGACACTTGTTTTGGAGAGTGCGTAAGAAACGCACACTTAATAATGAACGAATGTTCCATTCATTATTATTGAATATTTATCTTTACGGATATATCATGACATATAAACTACTAAAACTTGTGCAGAAATTGTGCAGAAGCGTCGAACTTAATACTAACACTAGCTAAATATTAAATTCACTTAGATGCTTATACATACAACTTCTTCATTTTTAACACATGTTAGGCGTTTGTATATACTATTACAAAACACATTTTTATAAAGGAGGGAATCATATGCCTACAATGTTACAAGAAGAAGTTGAAGAAGCACGAGAAACATATGTCAGTCGTATCATATTAGTAGGTGGATCAGCATTATTTTTAGCGGGTGGTGTTATATCGGCAATTTCTGCTTTTAAAACTTATAATCGATTATCACATACGCCGCCTACTTCAGATAACTCATAGTTCCTTATTTCATACAAACGCCGCCTCCAATAAGGAGACGGCGCTTTATTTATTATTTCACTAAATTTCTCCGCAATTAAATCTTGTTACTTCACCACAAACTTAGTCTGACTACACCCATCCTTCTGCTTTGTTACTTCTAATACAGCTGGCATTGCGTTTTTCAGTTCTTGAACGTGTGAAATTACACCGATAAACCGGCCTGATTTTTGTAAATCGATTAGGGCGTCAACTGCTTTCGTTAATGACTCTTCATCTAATGAGCCGAACCCTTCATCGATAAACATCGTTTCGATGGAAATACCACCTTCATACGCTTGAATAACGTCTGCCATTCCGAGCGCTAAGCAAAGTGATGCGTTAAATTTCTCACCGCCAGATAATGTTTTTACATCTCGAGTTTGACCTGTATATGCGTCGTATACATCTAAGCCTAATCCACTTTGTCGATTCCTCTTTTCAACTCGTTCGCTTCGTTTTAAATAAAATTGTCCATTTGATAATTTACGTAGTCGTTCGTTCGCAATTTGAACAATTTGTTCTAAATACTCAATTAAGATGTAACGTTCAAAGGATATACGACTATCGTTATCCCCTTTCATTACTTCATATAAATCAACAAGTTCTTGGAATGCTTTTTCTTCCTCATGAATTTGTTCATCAATTCGTTTAATATTTTCATGTAAATCCGTAATATATGATACGGCGTTTTGAGCACGTTGTCGTTTTTCTTTAATAATATCAAGGTTAATTTCCAATTCTTTCACTTGCTCATCTAATGAAGAAATGTCTATATACGCTTTATCTTTTAAGTGTGTCTTTAATTCTTCAATTTGTTTTGTAAGTACTTCTAGAGATGAGTAATAACTTTGGATTTCTTGTTGTAACTTATCCATCTCAGCATCATTTAATTTGGATTCTGTATATGTTAATTGATCTGTAAATCCGCTTTGTTCTAGCTCTTTCATAAAGCGTGTGAAAGTCTCTTCTTTCTTCTCTTTTGCACTATTAAATTGATTAGAAGCACTATCATGTTCTGCTTGAATACGTATATTTTCATTTTGCCAATGTTGATACGCTTCTTGTACTTTCTCCCATTCATCTTCCATTAAACGAAGTTCTTGTAGAGCTTGGTCAAACTGTACTTTCCAAACTTGTACCGTTTGCAAGCTTTCCGGAATATTTTGCTTATCATGTTCATATGACGTACGAAGCTGCATACAC
The DNA here is from genome assembly GCF_042796455.1 of Bacillus sp. NPDC057893. Lineage (NCBI taxonomy): Bacteria > Bacillati > Bacillota > Bacilli > Caryophanales > Bacillaceae > Bacillus > Bacillus sp. NPDC057893. The sequence continues at coordinate 254,070 of NZ_JBHVNG010000005.1, forward strand.
TCCATTTCAGTACTGTGCTGCACGGTTTCTACTTCACGCTTTTGTTTCTGGAGTTCTTCTACTTTTTCTTCTACGCTTTTTATATTCACAGCAATTTGCTTACGCGTTTCTTCACTTGATTTTAACGTATTTACTTCTGCTGCTAATTGCTTTCCTTTTTGAACGAGCGCACTATATGTTTCTACTAATTCTTCTGAGCGATACCCTCGCTTTAGGACTTCTTCTATCACTTGTTCATATTGAACTCGATAGAAATTCCACTTTTCTTCTAATTGAACATGTGATTTTTCCGCAACGTTTTTCTTTTCTCTTAGCCCATTTAACTCTTTTTCATCAATTGCATTACTTTGCTCTGTAGCTTTTTTCGGGTGATCCATGCTACCACATACTGGACAAGATTCACCATCATGTAAATGAAGAGCTAATATACCAGCTTGCTCACCTAACCAGCGGCGTTCCATATTTTCATACGCACTAACTGCAAGTTGCATCTTATGAAACGCAATTTCTTTTTCTTGCTCGTATTTTTGTTTTTCTTGCCATACATCATATGCCTGCTTTAATACTTTTGCATCTTCTCGCATATTCGTTAGTTCTTCTACTTTAGCTACATATTGTTCAAGCGCTACTTCTAATTGCTGTAATTCGCCAGACATTCTTTGTTTTTCATTTTTATGCGCTTCTAGTTGTTCATCTAACTTTTGCATACCTTCTTTTAATTTTCCTATTTGAATTTCAGCATTTTGCAAATTTAACTTTTTCTCAGCTAATGATGCAATAATTGGTTGTAACTCTTCTAGTCTTTGAACTTGTTTTTTAGCATTTTCTCGCTCGGATGCCTTATTCTTTAATGCTTCATATTTCTCCTGAGCAAGTGCAAAACTGTTCATTATATGCTCTTTTTTTGCGATTATCTGTTTTAACAAACTTTCAGACTGCTGTTCATATTGCATCGCTTCCTCATACCATTGCTCAAATGGTAATAATCGCTTCGCCTGTTCCGCATGTTTAAAAGATTTTTCTTTCATTTCGATTACGGCACGGTTTTCTTGTAAAGTACTGTACTTCTCATTCTTTTGTTCTAAATCTTTGAATTTCTCATTTACAGCTTTTGCTGCATGAAAACGTGCCTCTGCTTCTTTTAATTGTTTCGTTTTGTCATTTTGTTCTAAGTGTAATTGCTCAACCTCTGTATTGTACCAAATTGTTTCTTGTTCTAATGCCTCTACTACTTGATGTGTATTTACATGCTCTTGCTCCACTAATGTCTCTAATAATGCCCCATCACGTATTGGTAATTTAAATACATTACGGAAATATAGCTCACGTTCTTTTTGTTTTTCTTGTAAGACGTCTTTCCATTGTTTACGCTTTTGATCTAATATCTCACGCATTAATTTATAACGATCTGTTTTAAAAATGCGGCGTAGTATTTCTTCTTTATTTTCCGTTTCAGATGTTAATAATTTTCGGAACTCTCCTTGCGGTAACATGACAATTTGGCTAAATTGATGTTTACTTAATCCAATTAAATCTTCAACTTTTTTATTTACATCCGTTACATGAAAACGATCGACACATGGAACTTTTTCCTCATCAATTACTTCATATAATTCGACTGCATGTCCTGTAATTGTTTTATTCCCTTGTTTTTTATGGCCCAGTTGTCGTTTAATTTCATAACTTTTTCCTTTTAATTGAAAAGTTAATTCCACACTTGTATAAACATCATCATCAGCAAATTGGCTACGAAGCATGTTTGTATCACTGCGCTCTTCTCCACTAGCCTCTCCATATAATACATAACAAATCGCATCAAAAATCGTTGTCTTTCCAGCTCCTGTATTTCCAGAAATAGCGAAAATACGATGCTCACCAAGATCTTTAAAATCGATTACTTCTTTCTGTTTATATGGACCAAATGCGGTCATTATAAGCTGAATCGGTCTCATCCTCGTTCACCTTCCCGTTCTTGCACTGTTTGCAAAACATCTAAAAATAGACGTTCTTTCTCTTCTGATAAATCTAGCCCTTTCATTTCTTTATAAAATGCTTTTAAAAGAGATAAATCATCCGTTTTATGTCTTGAAACAGTTACTTCATTTTCATCTGTGAACTCTCGTCTTTGAATAGATCTTTCAACATGCATTGCATTTGGGTATACAGAACGTATTTTTTCCATTGGCTGCAAGACAGGATTTTCATCTAATAATTTCACAAATACATAATCTTCACTCACTGGATGAAGTAATAAATCGTCTATTTTCGCTTCTACTGTACGCATTTTACGACGTGGTGTAAGTAAACGTTTTTCAATTGTTGTTTCACCTTTTTCATCCAGTTCCACAATATAATATCCTTTTTTATGCTTTTCTTCAGAAATAGAATATGCAAGTGGTGAACCTGAATAACGAATTGTCTCATTACGTACAAAATGCGCTTGATGTAAATGGCCAAGCGCCGTGTAATGAAACTTATCAAAATAATGACTATTTACATATTCAGCACCACCAATTGAAAGTGGTCGTTCCGCATCACTCGTATTTTCCTCTGCCTCTCCTGAAGAAGTTACAAATGCATGTCCTACAAATACGTGTCTCGCTTCTTTATCCATCGTTTCAGAGAGTTCATTCATAAAAATACGCATCGCGTCATCATGAGAACGAACATCTTCATTTTTCAATATATGTCTAACAATACTTGGATCTGCATACGGAACGAGATGGAAATGAACCTCTCCGTATTCATCATTTAAAACAACAGGATTGTATGGAAATTGAAATTGTCCAACAATGTGTAATCCCTGTTTTTTCATTAAATTACTACCAAAATGTATGCGGTCCGGGCTATCGTGGTTTCCCGCAACTGCGATTATTGGTGTTTGTAAATCAATAACTATCTTTTGTAATACATCATTTAATAAGTCTACTGCTTCTGTAGGTGGAATTGCTCGGTCATATAAATCTCCTGCAATAATTACAGCATCCGGTTTTTCTTCTTCAACAGCTTGCACAAACTGATCTAACACAATTCTTTGATCTTCAGTCATATATACACCATGAACAAGCTTACCTAAATGCCAATCCGCTGTATGAAAAAACTTCATATTACCCTTCTCCTTTTAGTTTACTGATTGTAGTGAAACAAGCTGATAGTTTAGTGTAGTTTTTCCGTTCTCCCATTCTAACTTTTGGACAATTGCACTACCGATTCTTTCTTCGTTTGATTTATATAAAGGCAATATTTCTTGAATAGTAAATAGATGATAACCATCTAAAATTAATTGAAATAAATTATCTTCTATATGTACTCTTACTTCTTTTTCATTTGAAATAATTTTTGTGTGCATCTCAAATTTCATGCTAGATACAACCCCTTTTTTTCTAATCTCTACATTTTAATAGTATAGTGGTCATGCAAGATTGACAAGTAAATACACTGCGATGTACATACTTTTTTAATTATAAGTATTTTATGTTTTTTTTACATAAAATACGGTATGTGAAATTATCAATATACAAAAATAAAAATGCCCTTTCTGGCATCCTTATTTTTGCAAGTACTCTTTCATAACGTAATACAATACAGTTATTAAGACAATTGCTACAAAAAACGCGAATACGGCCACAACATACCCATCTTTATTTAGTAAAAAACATATGGAAATAGATATTATAAAAATCGGAAACACGAGACGCACCTTATCCTTCACTTCTTCTGTCGTATCTGTATGATGAAAATACTGTGTAATTCCTACCATAAGAGATGACAAAATAATTACCGACAATAGTAAAGGTCCTGGCATTCCGATCTCTCCTTTCTCTATTTCTAATTATATACAAACCCCACACTCTTTAAAAGTTAGATAATTCAGCCTTTTAACCTTTTCTACATCCACTCTTTAATGTATTGTTACGCCACGTATACTAACTCAATATAAGTTATACATATAATAGCGCCTTCAACACTATGATTTCAAATAATTGCGCTTACAGTAATGTTGTAATATTCCTCTTCATCCTCTGAAATCCTGCAAATATAACTCGTCAAAATATGCGATAAATAATAACACTAAGCACCTAATTTAGACAAAAATTATAGAGGACATTTCAGCATGTATCAAGAAATAAGAATAGAAAGATAAGTAAGGGAGGATTTATTATGACCGAACACGTTTTATTTTCTGTTAGCGAAAACGGCGTTGCATCTATTACTTTAAACCGTCCAAAAGCACTTAATTCTTTATCCTATGACATGTTACAACCAATTGGGCAAAAACTTAAAGAATGGGAGCAAGATGGGCGTATTGAACTCATCGTTTTAAAAGGAGCTGGGACGAAAGGTTTTTGTGCAGGTGGTGATATTAAAACGCTTTACGAAGCACGTTCTAACGAAGTTGCATTACAACATGCAGAGCAGTTTTTTGAAGAAGAATATGAAATTGATACATTTATTTATCAATACAAAAAACCAATTATCGCTTGTTTAGATGGAATCGTAATGGGCGGTGGTGTCGGTCTGACAAATGGAGCTACGTATCGAATTGTAACAGAGCGTACGAAGTGGGCAATGCCTGAAATGAACATCGGTTTCTTCCCTGATGTCGGTGCTGCTTATTTCTTAAATAAAGCACCTGGATATACTGGTCGATATGTTGCTTTAACAGCATCCATTTTAAAAGCTCCTGATGTATTATATATTAACGCTGCTGATTACTTTATGACATCAGATTCATTACCAAATTTCCTTACCGCACTTGAAAATGTAAATTGGAAAAACGAAGATGTACATACTCATTTAAAAGATGTTATTCGTACATTTGCAACTGCTCCAAACTTAGATGGCAATCTTTCTTCTTCATTAGAAGAAATTAATTCGAATTTTGCATTCGATACAATTGAGGGAATCATTCAATCGTTAGAGAAAGATCAAAGTACATTTGCCCAAACAACGAAAGAAAAGCTATTATCCAAATCCCCTGTTTCATTAAAGGTAACATTAAAACAGTTTATCGATGGCCAAGAAAAGTCAGTTGAAGAATGTTTCGCGACAGATCTTATACTCGCTAAAAACTTCTTGCGACATGAAGATTTCTTTGAAGGAGTACGCTCCGTTGTAGTTGATAAAGACCAAAATCCAAATTATAAATATAAACAATTAAGTGATGTTTCAGAAGAAGATGTAAATCGATTCTTTAACTTACTTAACGCCTAAACAAAAAGGCCATATAGAGTAGCTCACTCTCAGCTACTCTATATGGCCTCTTCTTTTCAGTTAAATAATTTTAAATATAATGTAATTTTATTTAACTGAAATATATGTTAAACTAACGTTAATCGAATTTTCTAAAAACAACAAAGGAAGGCGGATAACATTTTGGAAAATTTTTTTCTGTTTATTATTATGTCTATATGTCTTATTATTCTACCCGGTCCTGATACAGCAATGGCTACGAAAAACACATTGGTTGCTGGCAAAATCGGTGGCGTAAAAACTGTTTTTGGTACTTGTGTTGCGCTTTTAATTCACACTTTAGCTGCTGTAATTGGTCTTTCAGCACTTATTGTGAAGTCTGCTCTTTTATTTTCTATTTTTAAATATGTTGGTGCTGTATATTTAGTCTATATTGGTATTCAAGCCCTTTTAGCAGTAAGAAACACCGGAGACTTAAACACAAATGACGTTCCAATAAATAATGACAATAAACATACTTCTTGCTTTCGCCAAGGGTTTCTTACAAATTTACTAAACCCTAAGATTGCAGTCTTCTTTTTAACTTTTTTACCACAGTTTTTAAATCCAAATCATAATACATTTATACAACTTCTCGTTATGGGACTTACTTATCTCATTTTAACAGTCATTTGGTTTGCTTTTTATATATTTTTAATTGATAAAATTAGTGCTTTTATGAAAAAACCGAAGACACAGCGTTATATTCAAGGAATTACAGGAATCGTCTTAATTGGGTTTGGTATTAAATTAGCCTTTGAAAGAAATAGTTAACACAATGCAAACGAAAATACACTACTCCATTATGAGTAGTGTATTTTCGTTTGTATTATTTTGATAATGAATGGGAATGCACCCCACTCATTATCCTTTCACTTTATTAAAACCAGCGCTCAGTTACAACTTTTTTACGTGTATAAAATTGAACACCATCCGTACCATTTGTACCTAAATCACCAAAGAATGAAGCTTTATTTCCTGCAAATGCGAAGAATGCCATTGGTGCAGGAACATTTACGTTTACACCGATCATACCAGCATCGATGTTATCACGGAATGTTTGTGCATGCTTACCATTTGAAGTATAAATAACAGCACCATTTGCAAATTTTGATTGATTCGTCAGTTTAATACCTTCTTCTAAATCTTTCACTCTCACAATACTTAGTACTGGAGCGAAAATTTCATCTTGCCAAATTTTCATTTCTTGGTTTACACCATCAAAGATTGTTGCTCCAACAAAGTAACCTTCCCCAACTTCTTCATGGATTTTACGACCATCTACTAATAAAGTTGCTCCATCTGCTACACCGCTATTAATATAGCCTAAAACACGCTCTTTATGCGATTCACGGATTAATGGTCCAACGTAATTATCTTCGTTGAAACCGTCACCTACTTTTAGTTTTTTCGTCTCTGCTACTAGTACATCGATAAATTCATCAGCGATTTCATCTACTACTGCTACTACTGAACATGCCATGCAGCGCTCTCCACTACTTGCGAACGCAGACCCAATTACACCTTGTACTGTTTTCTCAAGGTTGCAATCTGGCATAACAACCGCATGGTTTTTCGCACCTGCTAACGCTTGTACACGTTTACCATTTTTTGTACCAGTTTCATATACGTAGCGTGCCACTGGCTCTGAGCCAACAAACGAAACTGCTTGAATATCTTTATTTTCTAAAATACTATTTACAACATCTTTTCCGCCTTGTACTAAATTTAATACCCCTTTTGGAAAACCAGCTTCATAGAATAACTCTACAAGTCGCTCAGCTAAAAGTGGTGTTCTTTCAGATGTTTTTAATACGAATGTATTACCGCAAGCAATTGCAAGTGGGAACATCCATAATGGAATCATCATCGGGAAGTTAAACGGTGTAATACCAGCAACAACTCCGATTGGATAGCGCCAAATCGATCCATCAATTCCACTAGCAATATTCGGAAGAGCTTGTCCCATCATTAAATTTGGTGCTGATGTTGCAAGTTCTACCGCTTCAATACCACGCTGTACTTCACCAGTTGCATCCGTTAGCGTTTTACCGTTTTCTAGCGTAATGATTTTTGCAAGCTCATCTTTATTTTCTTGTAACAGTTGTAGATATTTGTATAATTGTCTTGAACGATTTGGAACTGGTACTTTAGACCATGTTTTGTATGCCGCTTTTGCCGCTTCAACAGCTTTTTCAACATCTTCTTTTGGAGAAAGTGGAACGTAAGCGATGATTTTTCCAGTTGCCGGATTCGGAACCGCTTCTACTTCCGTACCAGTAGATTCTACCCATTCGCCATTAATATGATTTTTCACTCGTTTAATTTCAGTTGTAATCATTATATTCTCTCCTTTTTTATCATGGTTTTTATAAGTGCACTATTTTTGATTAGAAATTAATTGTTCGCTAACTTTCTTATATAAAGCAGCCATATCGTTTTCACCATATCCTGCCTCACTCGCTTCTTCATATACGTTTAATAACATCTCACTTACTGGTAAGTGAAGTTCACTTTCTTTAGCTAAATCTACCGCAAATCCTAAATCTTTCTTTAATAAATTTACAGTAAAGCCCGGATCATAATTTTCTGATGCAATGAAACTTTTATAATTACGCTCATAAATTCTACTTTGACCGTAACTTACATTTAAAATATCAAACATTTTATCTAAATCCATATTGTTCTTTTTAGCTAATGTTAAAGCTTCACTCACACCAGCTGTATAAAAACCAATTAATAGATTGTTAATTAATTTAACAGTTGTACCACTATCAATCTGCTCACTAACATGGAAAACATTCGCTCCAAGTACTTCCATGACAGATTCAGTTTTTTCATATACTTCTTTCGATCCACCAACCATAAACGTTAATGTACGGTTTTCTGCACCAATTACCCCACCACTAACAGGTGCTGCTAAAAAGTCTACTTTCTTTTTCTTCGCCGACTCCTCTAACTGTTTGTTTAACTGTGGAGATACTGTACTTGTATCAATTAAAACTACATTTGAGTGGCTATTTTCAAATAACCCTTCTGCTCCAAAATATACTGCTTCAACAGCACGAGGTGACGGTAAACTTGTAAAAATCACATCACATGTCTCTGCTAGTTTCGAAATTGATAAACCGATAATTCCGCCTTCCTTTTCAAAGGAAGCTTCAGCTTCTTTATTCAAGTCCACTCCGTATACTGTGTAACTTGATTTAACTAAATTTTTAGACATCGGAAGACCCATGTTACCTAAACCGATAAAACCAATCTTTTTCATATCGCTTTCCTCCTATTTACACAATATATTTCCCGCGATTTATAATAGCTTTCGCAATATCTCTCTTTTTCGTAAATAAGTTCGTGTATAAAGGCACTAATAATTGACGGATTTCAGCTAAAACTACACTTCTATCTTGTTCTTCTGTGACAGCTGCTGAAAGGATGGAAATCGCAGCTTCTTCTACTTTACGATATCCTTCTTCACAAATAACATCTGTTATCATTTGCTTCGTACGCTCTTTTTCCTCACCATTTTTAGTAACTGCTTTCCTCGTACGTAAAAATGCTGATTCCATGACGTACACGTCCGTCAACATATTTGATAATACACGTGAATATTCTTGCTCCTGATCAATTTTTAAGTCCGGAGTTTTAGAGAGCGTTTTCAAAGATTGTTTCAACAATTTTTTCGCTAATAAAATGTAACGATGGTTTCTTTCTACATTTTCCATATCACTTTCTACTTCATGCTCTTCTATTTGCTCTATTTGTTTCATTAACATTTTGGCAACTGTTAATCTGTTAATTTCGTTCGTTCCTTCAAAAATACGACTAATTCTAGCATCACGATATAAACGTTCTACCTCGTACTCTTGCATATAACCGTATCCACCATGAATTTGTACAGCCTCATCTACAATATTGCCCAGTGTTTCAGAAGCATTTACTTTATTAAGTGCACATTCAATTGCAAATTGGGACATTTTTTTCATAAGATCTTCATCACTCTCATGAATTGCTTCATCAATTACACCTGCTGTGCGGTAAGCTGCACTTTCTGCTCCATATGTAGAAATAATCATATTGGCAATTTTCTCTTGAATCATCGTAAAGTCCACTAATTCAGTTTGGAACTGTTTTCGTTCTTTTCCATATTGAACTGACAAACCGATTGCTTGTTTTGCTGTTCCAATATTTCCAAAAGCAAGTTTCAACCTAGCGAAGTTAAGAATATTAAGAGCTACGTGATGACCTTTCCCAACTTCCCCTAAAACATTTTCAGCTGGGATGACAACATCTTCTAAAATAAGCGTCGCTGTTGAAGAACCTTTAATCCCCATCTTCTTTTCTTCTAGTCCTATTGATACACCTTCACATGTTCTTTCGACAATAAACGCTGTCATTCCTTTATTTGTCTTCGCAAAAACAACGTATACATCTGCCATATGAGCATTTGTAATCCACTGCTTCTCACCATTCAACTTCCAAGCTGTACCATCTTCATTCAATACTGCACTCGTTTTTGCACTTAATGCATCAGAACCAGCATTTGGCTCAGTTAAAGCATAAGCACCAATCCATTCTCCTGATGCGATTTTTGGCAAATATTTTTCTTTCTGTTCTTTCGTTCCGTAATATATGTAAGGCAATGTACCTACACCAGCATGTATATTAAATGAAACACTAAATGCACCAGCGTATCCCATTTTCTCTGCTACAAGCCCTGAAACGGCCTTTCCTAGCTCAAACCCACCGTATTCTTCTGGGACCTCGATACTTAATAATCCAAGTTCTCCAGCTTTTTCAAATAATTGACGAGAAACTTTATAATTATGTTGTTCAATGTTCTCAATTTGTGGAACAATTTCTTGTTTAACGAATTGTTCAATCGTTTTTGCAATTAAATCTTCATCCCCTGAAAAATCTTCTGGTGTAAAGAAAGTATTGTTCACATCTTTATTGAGTGAAAAAAATTCATCCCAAGGTAACTTCGTTTTCTCCATCTGAATCCCCCTATCATTTCGGCCTTCATTGCTCCTTGCATATGCTCGTCTACGATGAGTGGAATATCTTATTATTGAAAACAGAAGGCGATGAATTTTCACATCAAGCAGTTCGTTTTGCCAAAGATGTATTCTCATCGCCTTAGTTGTTCTACCTATTGATCTTCAGATAATACTGTTTTTGCAATACCAGTATCTAATTCTTCAAAGTCATGATATGAAATTGTTTCATATAATTCACTTCTCGTTTGCATATTAGAAAGTGCATCTTTTTGAGAACCTGTTTCCTTAATTAAAGTAAACACATTCTCATACGCTTTCGCAGCAACTCGAAGTGAAGTTACAGGGTAAATAACCATTTGGAAGCCCATATTCGCAAATTCCTCAGCACTATAATATGGTGTTTTCCCGAACTCAGTCATATTTGCTAGTAAAGGTGCATTCACTTTGCTAGTAAATAAACGGAATTCTTCTTCCGATTGAAGCGCTTCTGGAAAAATTGCGTCTGCACCTGCTTTAACATATGCATTCGCTCTTTCAATCGCAGCATCTAGTCCTTCTACACCGCGTGCATCTGTGCGTGCTACAATATATAAGCTTGGCGCAACTTCTTTAATCGCTTTAATTTTTTGAACTAATTCTTCTGTAGTAACAAGTTTCTTACCATTTAAATGTCCACATTTCTTTGGTAATTGTTGATCTTCAATTTGAACAGCCGCTACTTTTGCCTCTACCATTTCTACAGCTGTTCTCGCTACGTTTAGTACTCCACCAAATCCTGTATCAATGTCAACAAGAACTGGTAAATCTGTAGCTCTAACTAGATCCCTTGCTCTTTCAGCTACTTCAGTAGATGTCACGATACCTAAATCTGGTAGACCTTTACTTGCAGTGTAAGCAGCTCCCGATAAATAAAGAGCTGAAAAATCTGTATTTTTCGCAACAAGAGCCGCCATTGCATCATGAGCACCTGGAATTTGCAAAATTTCATTTGCTTCTACTAAAGCTCGGAAGCCATTCGCAAGCTCCTCTTGTGTTGACTGTTTATTCACAACCCAAGCCATTCTAAATTCCCCCTATTATTAAATTAAGAATAGATCTACAAATTCGTTTACATTCATATTTTCTAGTTTTTCTTCATTTAAACAAACTTCATGAATTTGTTCTTGTTGCTTACTAGAATAATGACCTGCCATATTTGCAGTGAATTTTCGAACAACTTTTGGAATCGCTTCGTCTCTACGGAAACGGTGACCAAGTGGGTATTCACATTCCACATTTTCTGTTACAGTACCATCTTTAAAATGAACTTGAACAGCGTTGGCGATTGAGCGCTTGTTCGGGTCAAGATAATCTAAACTGTACTGTTTGTTTTCAACAACAACCATCTTATTTCGTAATTCATCTACACGTGGATCATTTGCTACTACATCCTCATAATCGTCCGCAACGATATCTCCTTTTAATAAACCAATTGCTGTAATGTATTGTAAACAATGATCACGATCAGCTGGGTTATTTAATGGACCTTCTTTATCGATAATACGAATTGCTGATTCATGAGTTGTTATTGTAATGCGATCAATTTCATCTAATCTTTCTTTAATTTCCGGATGTAATTTCACAGCACATTCTGCAGCTGTTTGTGCATGGAATTCTGCTGGGAATGACACTTTGAATAATACATTTTCCATTACATAAGATTCTAGCGGTCTTGCTAATTTTAATTCTTGCTTATTAAATAATACATCTTGGAATCCCCATCCTGGCGCAGATAATGCTGTTGGGTAACCCATTTCACCTTTTAGAGCAGTCATTGCAAGATGAACACCGCGGCTCGTCGCATCTCCTGCTGCCCATGATTTACGTGAACCAGTATTTGGAGCATGACGATATGTACGAAGACTAGAATTATCAATCCACGCATGTGATAATGCATTAAAGATTTCTTCACGCGTTCCGCCAAGCATTTTCGCAACTACTGCAGTTGTTGCTACTTTTACATATAATACATGGTCAAGACCAACACGATTTAAGCTGTTTTCTAAAGCAAGTACACCCTGAATTTCATGTGCTTTAATCATCATTTCTAGTACTTCACGTACTTTTAATGGTTCTTTTCCTTCTGAAATACGAACGCGGCTAATATAATCTGCTACTGCTAAAATTCCGCCTAAGTTATCAGATGGATGTCCCCATTCTGCTGCAAGCCAAGTATCGTTATAGTCTAACCAACGGATCATACATCCGATATTAAATGCGCCTTTTACTGGATCTAGCACATAAGATGTTCCTGGTACACGTGTACCATTTGGCACGATTGTTCCTGGTACAACTGGTCCTAATAATTTCGTACACTCCGGGTATTGTAGTGCTAAAATTCCGCATCCAAGTGTATCAAGTAATACGTAGCGGGCCGTACTGAATGCTTCTGCACTTGTAACCTCTTTATTTAATACATAGTCCGTAATTTCTTCTAATAATGCATCTTTTTGTTTAATTTCATTTGTTTTAATCATGCTATTCTTCCCTTTCTGTCGAAAATTCGTTATTATTAATGATGGGTGTCGGTCAAACACCCATCTGGCGGGCGGCGCTAACAACTCCCCAGTTGTTTTTATTTACTAAATGCATGTCGCTCGCCAATATAATTTACACGTGGACGGAACAAACGATTGTTCGCATGTTGTTCAATAACGTGCGCACATAGTCCTACTGTTCTAGAGCTAAAGAAAATTGGTGTGTAAAGTTGAATTGAAATACCAAGCATCCAATATACTGGAGCAGCATAGTAATCAAGATTCGGATAAATGCCTTTTTCCTTCTCCATAATCTTCTCTCCAGCTTCACACATTTCATATAGTGTATAATCGCCTTTTACATCACAAAGCTGTTTTAAAGCTTCCTTCATCATAAGTGCTCTTGGATCTATCTTCTTCATATATACGCGATGTCCAAAGCCCATGATTTTTTCTTTGTTATAAAGTTTCTTCTGTAATAGTTCTTCAAATTTCTCAACATTGCCAGCTTCTAAAAGCATGTACATAACAGCTTCATTTGCACCACCATGTAAACTTCCTTTTAAAGATGCAACTGCACCTGTTAGAGCACCGTATAAATCCGATTGTGTTGATGCAATTACGCGAGCTGTAAATGTAGAGTTTGGCATTTCATGTTCACTATATAAAACGAGGGAACGATCAAAGATCTTTTCCTCAAGTTCAGTTGGTTTTTTACCAGTTAACATATAGAAGAAATTCGCACTATATGACAATTCCTGAAGGGGCTGAATTGGCTCCTCGTTATTTAAAATATGATAGCTATTCGCTACAATATTTGGCACTTTACTTAAAAGCTTGTACCCTCGACTTTTATTCACTTCTAACGAGCGGTTTTCGATATCACTATCGTAACCAGCTAATGCAGACACACCTGTACGTAACCCATCCATAGGATGCGTTTCTTTAGGCAATGCCTTTAGCACATTAAATACACCTTCTGGCACTGCATATTCTTCTTTTAATTTCTTTTCAATTATTGCTTTCTCATCCTCATTCGGTAAACGTTCTTCTAATAAAAGGTGCACAATGTCTAAATACTCTTTTGTTTTTGAGAGTTCGATTAAATCATACCCTTGAATTACAATTTCACCTTTTACTGTGTCAAGAAACGAAATTTTCGTCTCCGCTGCTACTACACCATCTAATCCCGGGGAAAATTTTTCTTCAGCTTTCATCATTATTTCCTCCAATCCTAATAGATCTTCGTGCACATAACTGTAAGCCTTTACAATACTGTGAAACTACATTTCTATTTCAATGTATCAGAGTTTTTAGAAGATTTCAATTTATTTTATAATGATAAGTTTTCTATACTTTTACCGATGTAATAATACAATTTTTCAAAAATAACTTTCATCTTTTATAAAGAAAGGCCAGACATCTCTTTCAATTTTCTAAAACGAAATATAACGATTTTCCATATAATCCCACTGGATATACCTTTAATCTCTTTTTTTTAACAAATATAAAAAAAAGAGCTGCATTCATGCACAGCTCGTTTTTTATAATATTTATTTCATATTCCCATAAATATAATTCTTATATAAAATTTATTTATTTTTAATAAAATTATTATTTCACATAATTAAATTAAATTTCTTCCGTTTCTTTACGATAGCTTACAACTAAATCATAGTTTTGAAAGTACCAAAGATCATCAAAATCTATAAAAAATAAAATACCGTCCTTCTCAACTGACACTATTTCCCCGTCTGTTTTCTCAGAAACAATTCCTAAAGAATATCCTGGCTGAATTGAGCTATTTCCTCCGTACCTTACAATAAAGTGAAACTTTAATCAGTGGGGGTTTTGTCCCTCCCCCACTGATTATTAGCCCACACCAATCGGGCATTTACGAGCAGTTAATCTCCTGCCTAACTCCCTTGTATTTGCTGAATTTTGAGGTGGGGGTCTTACTGCTCGCAAATAGCGGGGTAAATCAAATAGATTCATCATGCTTTATACGCAATTCTTCCTTAAACCATTGTAGAGCATCATGATCAATTGAAATTTTCATCTTCGCTCCTCCTGTTTACGCAAAATCTTTTTTGCCTAATCGTTGTTTTACAAAAATGACAAATATAATTAAAGCTATTAATCCTGAAATTGCACTGCCTGCGAATAAAATACGGTAACCAAATATTTGTGAAATAAATCCAAGTAAAATCGCACCTAATCCAATACCTAAATCAAATGCGGTAAAGAATGAGGCGTTAGCAACTCCTCTTTTACTCGGAGCAACAATTGTAAGCATCGCTGCTTGCAAAGCAGGCTGTGCTGAACCAAATCCAACACCGTATAATGCCGCTGCGATAATTACACCCATTAAACTATTTGAAATAGTTAATATAACTATAGCTAAAATGGTAATACATAGTGCCGGGAGTATGATAAATACTTCTCCATATTTATCTAATAATTTGCCTGAAATCGGCCTTACAATTGTTAAGGCAATTGCATATACAAGAAAGAACGTCCCAGGATTTACATCAATTGATGACGCAAATAACGGTAAAAATGTTGTTATGCCTCCGTATGCAAACGATAAAAAGAAAACAACAATTGTAATTGATAAAACGGATTTTTCAAATAGCTGAATTTTCCCTTTTTCTTTTTGTGGCGTGAATGGCATTTTCGTTATTAACGATAATACGACTGCCATAAAGGATAAAAGAGTTGCTAATAAGAATAGGCCATGAAATGAATAATTTTGTACAACCCATAATCCAATCATCGGGCCGATTGCCATTGCAATTGTCATCGCCATCCCATACCATCCCATTCCTTCACCACGGCGTGAATCTGGAATAATATCAGTTATAGCCGTACCAACAGCAGTTGTAGAAACGGCCCATGTCACGCCATGAATAACGCGTAAAACCGCTAAAAATATAATAGTTGTTGCTAAATTATAAGAAAACATTGTTAGTCCAAAAAAGATAAGTCCCCAAATAATAAAAGATTTCCTACCATATCTATCTAACATACCTCCAATAATCGGCCGTATCATTACTGCCGCTATTGTAAACATTCCCATCATCAGTCCAACTTGTGATTCATTTCCACCAATCTCTTTAATAAAGAGCGGGAGCGTTGGAACAAGTAAATAAAACCCTGTAAATAAAAATAACATTGCGATAGTCATTTGAATAAATGATTTCGTCCATAATCGTTCCATTAAAATTCCTCCATAAACACGTAAAATATTGCAATCAACACATCAATTGTATATGTTTCATATTCCTTTTCCCTCCGCTATTAGACGTATCTTTTCGTAATAAATGGTCCACCATCAATTCACATTGGTCTTACGACTTTGTACGTATGTTTCAACCGAAAGTCCTATCTATATGTATCTTTATAAGTATTAAAAGAATATACTACTTTATCATTGTAACTTAGGAGTGATCGTCTTCATGTGGGTATCACCAAGAATAACTGCCGTTGTCCCATCAGTTCCCTCAATACATGTTCCTGCCATTCATACAGCTAGTTCTGATGTTGGTATCGAACTTCCTGCCGCTTGGCAACAATATCAATCGACTGACCAAGTCACCCCTTCATTTTGGCATCATGGTACACACCCTAGTAGTACTACTTTTTATAGCCCTAGTTATCCAATACCTCCAACTCAAATTTTTTATCATTTCCCGTCAATTTACTTTCAAAATTTCTATGGTACTTTTAACATTTAAAAATAATATTACTCTTTATAATACAAAAAGCACCAAAGAAACCGTTTTTCCCGGTACCTTTGGTGCTTTTTAAATGCATTATTTATTGTCCATTATTGGAAGGAGCCTCTCCTGTGTTCCCGCCAGTAGTTGGTGGGGGTGGAGTTTCTTGGCCACCTCCAGTGGTTGGTGGATTTGGCGTTCCTTGGCCACCTCCAGTGGTTGGTGGATTTGGCGTTCCTTGACCACCTCCAGTGGTTGGTGGATTTGGCGTTCCTTGGCCACCTCCAGTGGTTGGTGGATTTGGCGTTCCTTGACCACCTCCAGTGGTTGGTGGGGTTGGCGTTCCTTGACCACCTCCATTAGTTGGTGGATTTGGCGTTCCTTGACCATTTCCATTGTTTTGTTCATTTTGCTTATTCTGTTCATCTTGTTTCTTTTGCTCTTCTTGCTTCTTAAGTTCCTCTTGCTTCTTTTGCTCTTCTTGTTTCTTAAGTTCTTCCTGTTTCTTTAATTCCTCTTGATTTTTCTCTTCTTCAGTTTTTTGCTGTTGGTCTTGTTTTGGTTGTTCCGTTGTATCCGGTACGCTCGTATTTGGAGATGAATCACGTTTTTCACCTTTTATACGCAATTCACTACCTTCTTGAATAACACTACTTGGCATTTTAAAGCGTGATTTATCTGTAGCCATCTCGCTCATCATTTCTTTAAAGATCAACTGTGCAATTTTCGTATTTTTACTACTAATATACTCGTCTTTACCATCTTTCATATATCCAGTCCATACTGCCATCGTATATTGCGATGTATATCCTGCAAACCAACTATCACGAGTTGCACTTTCTGGAATTTTATATTGCGCTAGTTGTTTTGAATCATAGTTTGTTGTACCTGTTTTACCCGCGATATCTAAAGAACCTACATTTGCAGATGTACCAGTACCTGATGTAACTACAGAACGAAGCATATCGGTAATCATATACGCTGTAGAATCGGCCATAACTTGTTTTGGTTTTTGTCCAAAACTTTGTGACTTGCCGTCTGGATAAACTACTTTCTTAACAAAATGCGGCTTCGTATACTTACCATCATTACCAAATGCCGCATAAGCACCCGCTATTTCAGTTGGTGATACTTCGTTTGTACCAATCGCTGTAGATTCTGTCGGTGCTTTATTAAATGTAATACCTAGTTTCTCAGAGAAGTCTTTCGATTTACTAATCCCCACTTCTTTCGCTGTTTTAATAGCCGGGATATTTCGTGACATTTTC
The DNA here is from genome assembly GCF_042796455.1 of Bacillus sp. NPDC057893. Taxonomy (NCBI): domain Bacteria; kingdom Bacillati; phylum Bacillota; class Bacilli; order Caryophanales; family Bacillaceae; genus Bacillus; species Bacillus sp. NPDC057893. Next base: position 271,805 of record NZ_JBHVNG010000005.1, read on the forward strand.
AATGCATCACGCATTGTAACTGATCCTAAATAATTTCTATCAGCATTTCTAACTTCTTGTCCTGTTGAATACTTAAATGGAGAGTCATCAATTTGGTGATAAGTAGCCCATTTTAAATATTCAATTGCAGGAGCATAGTCAAAAATTGGCTTCATCGTTGAACCAGCTGCACGATCTAATTCAATCGCCATATTATGACCTTTAAATACTGCTTTATTTTCGCCACGACCACTACCTATAGCGCGAACTTCCCCTGTTTTTGTATCCATAAATGTGAAAGCACCTTGGAATTTATCATTTGGATAATCAATAATATTTGTATTTAAAATATTATCAGCCAATTTCTGTGCTTTTGGATCCAACGTTGTATAAATTTCTAAACCATCAGAGCCAATATTAGCATCTGGTAATTCTTTTTCTACTTCTTTCACAACCGCATCCATAAATGCAGGATATGGCATTGTTTGTTCAGTTACAGTCTTAAGCCCATCTGTTACTGGAACTTTTGATGCTTCTTCCATTTCTGCCTTTGTAATATAACCATGTCGATTCATTAAGTTTAGTACAGTATTTCTTCTTTCTGTCGCCCTTTCGACATTTTCTTTTTTCGTTGGATCATAGTTATTCGGTGCTTTCGGCAAACCGGCAAGCATCGCAACTTCTGGTAATGTTAAATCTTTTAATTCTTTACCGTAGTAGTTTTGCGCTGCTGTTGCGATTCCATATGAACGGTTACCTAAATTAATTTTATTTAAATACATCTCTAATATTTCATGTTTTGAATATTGTTGTTCTAGCTTATACGCTAAATATATTTCCTGAACCTTACGCTTTGACGTTTTTTCCATCGATAAGAAGTAATTTTTAATAACTTGCTGCGTTATCGTACTTCCACCTTGAGAGCCATAATCTCCTTTAAGACTGACTAAAACCGCACGGGCAGTACCTTTAAAGTCTACCCCGCTATGCTCGTAAAAACGTGCATCTTCTGTTGCTAAAAATGCATTTTCTACTAATTTTGGAATTTGATCATACGTAACATTCGTTCGCTTTTCTTTCCCATATTCATATACCAAATTCCCGTCTTTATCATAAATTTTTGAGGATAACGGATTAACAAGTTTTGATTTCTCAAGTTTTGGCGCATCCTTTATCATAACAAAAAAGGTAGCAACCCCTGCCACTAAACCTACAATACCAAGTAGTAAACAACTGATTAAAAATTTACGAAAAAACGATGTTTTACCTTTTGGTTTTGTTTTTTTAGAAGCTGGCTGTTTTTTCTTTTGAACTTGTCGTCGCTCCTCTCGAGAACGATAATTTTCTGACATGTTACTTTCTCCTGCCTTTCAATTCTCCCGTTGATTTACATAAAATATTGAGGTCACCTTCACAAATATACTTATATTTAGAAAGTTTATTAACCGGAAGCATTCAATATTTTCCCAATTCACAGATTATAAATTTTGGAATACTTCTTATACAAACTATATTCACCTCTATTTTCTTCTAATAATACCGCCCCTTAAAGCATAGAATGTAAGAAGTGAATTTTTAATACCTCGTATAAATAATATACCTTTTTTTCAAATGGTCAATATTTTCTTATTTATAAATCAAAGGTGAAATAAAAATAGCACAACGATATGTACTTCGTGTGAACTTCCTTATAATTACGTATAAAGAACATTTGATATATTGCATGTAAATATAATACCTCTTTAATTATTAGGATTTCAACACGACAATCCCCTTATCTACAAGAAACCATCTAAAATGAAAAGTAAGGAGTTGCGTAATGATGAAGCTCTCTCCCGTTACCTCAAAAAATTTAGTTGCTGTTGGCTATAATCCTTTTTCTATGATTTTACGTATTCAACTAAAGAATGGTATGTATGATTTCTTTAACGTGCCAGAAAGCATTTACACCGGTTTATTAAACGCACACTCTAAAAGTTATTATCATAATACTTATATTAAAAATTCTTACCGCTATACTAAAATTTAAACTTGATTGGCATACAAAAAAGAAAGGCGAATCAAATCCCCTTTCTTTTTTGTATGTTTTCAATCGTAATTTACCTTCTATTTCTTTTATTAATTTCATCGTACGCCTGAACTTGTCTTTTAAGTCGCCTGTCGGCTTTTTTATCATGTACGACAAGAACTGCGTGTATCGCTCCTGGAACCCAAAAAATTAAGGTTAAAATGAAATTAATAATCGCTTGAAACGGCTTTCCGCAAAATAAAACAGCTACCGGCGGAAGTAGAATTGCTAATAAGTACATCATCTCTAAAATAACCCCTTTTTGTTTATTTTCAATCCTTATTCGTTCATTTCCTACACTATCAAATCTACAAAGTTATATTATTTCCACAAATGCAAATTAGAACTCATTATTACGAGTATTAGATGTCTGAGTGAAAATAATTGAGAAACCACTCACTAACATACAAAAGCAATATTCACCTTTTCTTCTATGTACATATTCTACACCTATATGAAAAAGCCTACAAAAAGAATTATCACATCAATCTTGTCCCACTTATAAAGATGAAATACTCCAAACTCCTATTAAATGAGTATCTCAACGTCATTTCTTAGATTCTAATCTTTGCTCTTCTACTATTTCGGTTAATCCAATTGCTGAAATTACAGTACCTATTGCCTGTATCCAAATACCTATTAGCCCTATTATACGTTGATCTTCTTTATCTAAATTACTGTCTTCATTTCCCTTTTCTTCTTTTGATATATTGTGAATACCTTCATATGCTTGTAATCCCGCACCTAAACTTTGCATTGAATTCCCTAATACAATAATCCACTGTATTTCATTTATCTCATTCAATGCTACTTCTACTCCTAAAAAAGCTCCAATTGATTGCAAACTATTTCCAGTAATTATAAGAAAATCATTTTCTTTCATTTGTTCATTTAGATTAAAATACGTTCCTATTACATTAGAAATATTACCTAAAGCTAATAACTCAATCCCCGTCTTCGCTAGCGCTTTATTTTTATTATCTATAGTTACATCTTGCTTCTCACATTTATCTTCATCTTTCGCATCAATAGTTGCTATAATTTGTAATATATATCCGAGGGCTTGTAATGAACTCCCTACAATAACAAGATCCGACTCAATCTTTTCTTCTCCTGTAAACCCTCTAGTTGTTCCAATAGCTGCTATAAGATTTCCTCCTACTTGAAACCATGCCCCTGTCAATTCTAAATCGCGTAGGTTCATTTCCCATCACCTATATTTAAATTTTCTAGTACATTCGAAATAAACAAATATCACCTTTAATTCATTATTTTATTTTTCATATGTAATTTTGTGCATCACATAATGTACTAATAATACAAAAGAGCACCTTTCAGGCGCTCTTTTTGACAAGGAGTTTCTCGATAAATGTATAATTTGCAAATGCTTCCTACATAATTCAATATATACTTGTCCTTCAAAACTGTGAATATAACATTTAATACTCATCTGAACATTAAATGCATACCGGGCATGTCAATGAATCTCCATTTTTATCTATTGATATATTTAATATATAATGAATTGCTTTATGTGACCACATTTCAGGTGTAGGAGATTCTTTTACATATTGAGGTGCACATAAATGAAGCATTGGAGTGCTAACACTTCCACCTGGATCTAAAGCAACTACGGCCATGCCATTTGGCAGTTCCATTGCCATAGACTGCGTGATACCTTCAATAGCAAACTTCGAAGCACAATATGGCGCAAGTTCAGCCTCGCCTTCTCTTCCCCAACTAGAGCTCATATTAATAATAATCCCTTCTTTCCTAGCTATCATCGCCGGGACGAACGCCCTAATGACATTTACTACCCCGTTCACATTTACACTCATTACACTTTCAAATTCTTGAGCGGTAACTTTCCATAGCGGTGCATTTTGATTAACAATCGATGCATTATTTATTAACATATCGGGAGCCCTATACCTATTAAGAATACGACTTGCCCATTTACTAACTTGGTGATGATTTGAAACATCAATTATTTGAAAATCATGTGAAGCACCGTAATATTTATTAAGCTCTTCAATTTTATTTTTTGAGCGTCCACACCCTGCTATGTTCCATCCCAATTCATGAAACCTATCAACCATTGCACGTCCTAACCCTTGCGTTACTCCAGTAATAATTACAAGTTTCCCAATGTCGTTTCGCTCCAACTGCATCTCCTCCTTTCAATTAATATTACTCTTTTTATTCTTATTCAACTTCTCACTTAAGTATCAATTCATTTCATACTTTAGAAGTATTTTTGATATTACATATTACAAATAAAAAGAGTAACCATCATAGTTACTCTTTTTGTTTAAATATCCAAAAAATCACTGTTTATATCGTTATTATTTTTAATTTTCATTTTCTCTTTCCCACATTTCTCACACCGATAAATATAGGCTACACCCAATTTACCATTTTTATAATCTTCGTTATCTTGCATCCTAATGAAGTTATATTTATGTTTACAGTTCGATTTATCTAAATATTTTCCAACCCACTTTTTTAACATAATATAACCTACCTTATCGAAGAATTTTCACTTAGTCTAATTGCATATTTTTATGTGAATTCTCAATTTCATTTTGTAACTTTTTAAATTGTTCAAAGTGCATTGTTATAGATCGACTACTATTATTATCCGCGTTGTGCTGTACTAACAAAACACCGGTATCATGAAAAATCACTTCGAGTTCTTTCCTTATAGATACTTTCGTAATATGTGCTGTTTTAATTGCCGATAAAATTGCTATTTCATTTAACTTTAGTTTTATTTCATTAGGACAAAATGCTTTTTCAACCAATGTAACATCATTACTATAAATAAGTGCAACAAGATTACTTGATTTTGCATCTGTTAAATCTACTTTTTTCATAACATTATTCATAACATTTCGCCTCCTTTAATTCCGTATATATTAATTATTCGAATTTATTCTTTTTAAAATTCAACTCTTCATTAATTTTAACATACTTTTTGCTCGATTGATTAAACAAAGCTTCAAACATTTTTCTATTCCGGAATATTTGTCAAATGAACCAATTAGACTATACTTTCATATAGTAATGCAAACAATTACTTATAAAGTAGGTGAAAATTATGCCCTCTGTTGTTGGGAATTTAGTTGTACAAAATAGTAACGGATCTTTCAACTTAGGTGATTTCTATAATGTTTCTCCAAAAGAGAATACGAAAGCTTATAACGGCTCTGGCGCATCTAACGTTGGTTTCGTAGTGAACACTTTTAGTGGGGTTAGCGCGACTAATACATTTGATTCTGATCTAGCAGATCAAAACCAAGTTGGTACGGCCTAACCAAATCTGCAATCATCTTTGTATAACATTTTTAAATTTGTCTATACTATACTCAGGCTGATACACAGCTATCGTCGATTTTTTGAGTGCCAATCTTTTTCTCCCTTTCCCTGGGACTAAGCAGCTAGCTTGCATCTAGCTGCTTTTTCATTTAGTTCTTCACCTCTTCAAAAAAATTAGGCTTTTACAGGCAGCCTGACTCACAGCCGAATTTTGAGGCGTAAATCTAACTGCCCGCAAATAGCTGGATAAATTACAGAAGCTAAACTTCAAAATTCAGCTTCTTTTAAGTTACATCAATTATGTCCCTTGCAGCAAATATATATGTTTTATAAAATGCATCTGTACATTTTACAATTTGTTGAATTGGATTTATATGAACCACTGTCATATAACTCGTAAGTATGTATCCTTCTTCAAAATAGGTCACTAACATCTCTTCTTCAGACAATAATGAAGTTAATAATTTGTCTGAAATGCTTTCTTTCGCTTCATTCGTTATTAGCGGTCTTTGGACTTTTAATTTCTCTCCAATAATTTTTCTCATACTTAATAATTGTTCCGACATTACTGTAAACGGAACCCACTCTCTTCCTTTTTCCTGTATCTTTACATAATTCATTTTCTTTACTCCTCAATTTTCTACATCCATCTATTCATAAAAACAGAAACTTTACTTCTAAATACACTTTATCCATCTCTTATTTATATGTAGCGTAGCTTTCTAATTCAAAACTATTTATACATTTGTAGAAATCTCCACCTTAAAAGAACGTTTGTTCTAATTATACACGAACTAACGTTCTTCCGAAAGTGCAACATGTAAATTTTTTAAACAAAATGCAACTTTAATATATGAAGTTTATTCATACTCATTGATTACTCCCTTTTATTAATCAAATTTCTTTGCACTTCCTAAAAAGTTAATTTATACTCCAATAAATATGATATGTACCATCCTTTAAATTATGTCCTCTATTCAATTTCTAAGAAAATATATTTAGTTTATATTTAACAAAATTAATTAACTAAAACACTATCATTTCAACATTTTGCGAAGTAATTGCTTATTCCTTTTTATTTACACCAAAATTTTCTATTGTAATTCTTAATATTTAAATGTAATATTGTATTGTCTTACTATCTATTTATAACTCACACACTAACGAGAAAAGGGAACTCTATATGAGTTCCCTTTTCTATTAAAAATTAAAAAACAGAAATATAGCACTATGCTAAATCTCTGTTTTTCTTCTAAACCTTACTTCTCATCTAAGAATTTAAATGTATCTTTAAATTCATTATCTGTTACTTTAATATCTGCTTCTTTCAATAGATCATTGATTACTTGTTGTTTCCATTTACCTGTCGTATCTTGTAGTCTTTGTTGTTCTAAATCTTTTCGAATCGTATCTTTCACTTCATCAAATGGTTTCAATTCTTTTTTATCCGTCACTTTTATTATATGATAACCATATGATGTTTTTATTGGCTCACTTACTTGTCCTGCATCTAATTTATATGCAGCTTCCTCAAATTCTTTCACAGTTTGACCAGGGGCAAAACCAGCTATTTCTCCGCCCTGTTCCTTTGAACCAGTATCTTCCGAATATTGTTTCGCTAAAGCGGTAAAATCTTCACCATTATTTATTTTCTCTTTTACTTCTTTCGCAGTTTTTTCATCTTTCACTAAAATGTGACTTACCTTCATTTCTGGTTTATGGTTATCTTTCACATCTTTATCTGTGACAGTCGCTCTAATCGCTTTCTCAAGTGCAATTTCTGGCTTCATTCTCTCTTTTAATTCATCTTCATTTTTTAATCCTACTTGCTCTAAAGCCACTTTAAACTTGTCACCCATTTGTTCCTTCGCTGCTTCTACTTGTTTTTTAGCTTCTTCATCTGATACTTCATATTTATCTAGCAATGCCTTATTTAACATCATTTGAGATAAAGTACTTTTTCCATATGTTTGCCTTAATTCTTTACTTAACTCGTTCTCTGTCACGTTTCCTACTTTTGATGTTGCAACATTTTCTGAGGAACCACACGCAGACAATGTTAGCGCCACACATGTAATAATAGTTCCCATAAATAGCTTTTTCTTTTTCAATTCAAATACCTCACTTTGATAAATGTATATTAGGAACTATACAGCGCTATTGTGAAATTAATGTGTTTTCCGCAAGTATTTCTCTTCATGCCAGAGACAAGCTTTATTAAATACAAAAGCCGGCATAAAGCCGACTTTTTAACATCATTTAATCTGCACATGTTCTTCTTTGATCCATTTGTTCCCACCTATATCTATATATCCATCTTGACGATTCCAAATACGATAAGGGACCTTCCCATCGACCGCACCTGTATCATTCCCGTTTGGTCCATCGTACGTTCTAATTTCATATCCAGGTGTGTATTTTGAATATGCATAAAACCATTGTACATTGAAATGCTCTAACTTAGCCCACTGCTGTTCACCACCTAAACAAATCATATCTTTTTCGCCACCTCCCCAATAACCTTTAAAGATTAAATATGGGATTTTTTTCGTAAGTCTTCCTGTAAACTGTGGATTCGCAGGATTTTCATATAAATTAATGCCGTATCCATCATCATATTTTGAAACTGCAATACCAATTCCATTTGGTTGCTTACTATCTCCAATACTAGATTGATTTGAACCTATAAACCAAGAAAGATTTTTATTCCCAATTAATTGATTTAAATCACATTTTCCAATACCAGGAACATTTCCTGAATCAGTATATTGCCAAATATCACAAGGATATGCTGGTTTATTCCCTCCATAACGAGGAATCCAAATAAAATCAGCATCAATATTGCGAGCTCCAAATGATATATACGTGTGATGCCCTACATATAAACCAATTTTTTTTGCACCTAATCGGCGTAATTCATCAATAAATGCTTGAGTCCCACCTTGCATATCTACCATTGTTTGAACTTCTACATCTGCTACCCAAAATTTGGCGTTTTTATCGCCACGATTCCAAAAATCTTGCGCTTCTTTTTTTGCATCTGAAATAGATATAAAACGGCAAAATGCATAATTTCCAAATGGAATACTACGTTTCTTCATTTCTTTCACATAACCTTGATACATAAAATCGACCGTATTCGAACCATCTTGAACTCTAGCAATAACTAAATCTATTTGAGACGCTGCAATATCCCAATTAATATTTCCATTCCATTTCGAAATATCTACAATATAACCCATTACTAATCAACTCCTTTTTATTATCCTATTCAAAGCTTGTATTATTGCTAGACCCATATACCTAATAGCAAGCTTCTATAAGACAAATAAATATATTTTCATCATTTTTTAAAACTAAATAATTTCTTTTTATCCATAATACTCAAGTTCTTCTTTTTTGCATTTGCAAACGATAGACTTGCGTTTATTTCATACTAAATATCGGGATAAAACTATAAATAATGTGCATACTATATGTAAGCTATTTTAGCTTATACTCATGACTGACCTCCAATATTTTTCAATCTCCCTGTAAAAAGACAGCTAAATAATGAACTGCACCCCGATTGTTAGACACAGTCTAACAATCGGAGGTGTAGTTTTTTTATGACTAAATTTACTTCAGAAGACAAAATGAATGCAGTCA
>NZ_JBHVNG010000006.1:0-217751 GCF_042796455.1 Bacillus sp. NPDC057893
GAGGTCACACCCGTTCCCATACCGAACACGGAAGTTAAGCTCTCTAGCGCCGATGGTAGTTGGGACCTTGTCCCTGTGAGAGTAGGACGTTGCCAAGCAAAAACCTAAGTCGTTTCGACTTAGGTTTTTTTGTGTTTATTTTTATTTACCAAATGTTAAAATCCATAAATTTAATAACGCTAAAGAAGAAAAAAGAATGAAATAGAGGCTGTTTAAAATAATGGCAATGATTTTTTGTACTCCTGATTTTCCGAATGCTCCTAAAATAATCCCTAAGATAGGAAAGATTATTTCTATCATAAGTGTATATTTTAAATAATGAGAGTAGAAAAAATGGGATGATATAAATAAGTATTCAATAATTACAGCAATTACTGCGCTGGAGAAAAATAAATAGGGTAATAACACAGTTATTTTTTTCACGGTTATTCCTCCTTAGAAATTAAATCGTTATAATATAAGTTCTATTGATGTATAGAATACAAGAGTGTATATATTTTAATTAAAATATACGGAAGTACCATATAAACAGTTATACGTAAAATAGATCTCTAGAAATATATATTCTAATTTCCCTTCCTTCTTGTATATAGTTGCAATTCTTCTTTTGAATATAACTAAAACACGAACGTTATCGATGACTAATAAAAAAACATTCGATTATTTATTGACATTGTTTATGAAATATTGTTAATATAGCCATAGAAACAATAATATATAAGACCTCATATAATCGCGGGGATATGGCCTGCAAGTCTCTACCTAACGACCGTTATTCGTTGGACTATGGGGGAAAGTCACTCGGTATTTTTCTATTCACAAGGGATACGTATGCCTGAGTAGAGCGCTTTCTCTCATAGTAAAAGAGAAACTGTTCTATTTCAGGCTTTTTTTATTTGAATCGGGGGGATTCTAATATGAAATCACTAGTTGGAGTCATAATGGGAAGCACGTCAGACTGGGAAACAATGAAATATGCTTGTGACATTTTAGATGAATTAAATATACCGTATGAGAAAAAAGTTGTATCCGCTCATCGGACTCCGGATTATATGTTTGAATATGCAGAAACAGCTCGTGAACGTGGACTAAAAGTTATTATTGCTGGAGCTGGTGGAGCAGCACATTTACCAGGAATGGTTGCAGCGAAGACAAATCTTCCTGTAATTGGTGTCCCTGTTCAATCAAAAGCGTTAAACGGCCTAGATTCGTTATTATCAATTGTCCAAATGCCAGGAGGGGTTCCAGTTGCAACAGTTGCAATTGGTAAGGCTGGTTCAACAAATGCTGGACTACTGGCAGCACAAATACTTGGATCATTTCATGATGATATACATGATGTATTAGAGTTGAGACGAGAAGCTATTGAGAAAACTGTGCGTGAAGGTAGTGAACTAGTATGACGAGAATCATTTTACCTGGAAAGACAATTGGAATTATTGGCGGTGGCCAGCTTGGAAGAATGATGGCGCTGGCAGCTAAGGAAATGGGTTATAAAATAGCTGTTTTAGATCCTACTAAACATTCACCATGTGCACAAGTTGCCGATGTTGAAGTTATTGCATCTTATGATGATTTGAAAGCGATTCAGCATTTAGCAGAGATAAGCGATGTTGTCACATATGAATTTGAGAATATTGATTATAGATGTTTACAATGGCTTGAGAAACATGCGTATTTACCACAAGGTAGTCAATTATTAAACAAAACGCAAAATCGTTTTACAGAAAAAAATGCGATTGTAAAGGCTGGTTTACCAGTCGCATCTTATAAACTAGTTCAGAATCAAGATGAACTTTCAGAAGCAATTGCTGAGCTGTCCTTCCCTTCGGTACTAAAAACAACGACAGGTGGATATGACGGTAAAGGGCAAGTTGTTTTAAGATGTGAAGCTGATGTTGAGAGGGCAAGGGAGCTTGTTAGTAAAGCTGAATGTATTCTAGAAAAATGGGTGCCATTTGAAAAGGAAATATCAGTTATTGTAACTCGCAGTGTAAGTGGTGAAACGAAAGTATTCCCAGTCGCAGAAAATATTCATGTGAATAACATTTTGCACGAATCTATCGTTCCAGCTCGTATTACAGAAGAGCTTTCGCGAAAAGGGATTGAATATGCACAAGTACTTGCGGATGAATTAAAGCTTGTGGGAACACTAGCGGTAGAGATGTTTGCTACAGCTGATGGTGAGATTTACATTAATGAATTAGCACCAAGACCGCACAACTCAGGGCATTATACACTTGATGCATGTGAAACGAGTCAGTTTGGTCAACATATTCGAGCAATCTGTAATTTACCTCTTGGAGAAACAAATTTGTTAAAACCAGTTGTCATGGTGAACATTTTAGGCGAACATATAGAAGGGGTCCTAGGACAAGTGAATAGACTAACCGGGTGCTATTTACACTTGTATGGAAAAGAAGAAGCAAAAGCACAGCGGAAAATGGGGCATGTTAATATTTTAAATGATAATATTGAAGTCGCTCTAGAAAAAGCGAAGAGTTTGCATATTTGGGACCATCAAGAACAACTGCTGGAGGGAAAAAGATGATTAATCGTTATACACGCCCTGAAATGGGTGCGATTTGGACGGAAGAGAACAAATTTAAAGCGTGGTTAGAAGTTGAGATTTTAGCGTGTGAAGCATGGGCTGAGCTTGGCGATATTCCAAAAGAAGATGTGAAAAAAATTCGTGAACATGCATCATTTGATATTGATCGTATTTATGAAATTGAAAAAGAAACACGTCATGATGTAGTTGCTTTCACTCGTGCTGTATCAGAAACACCAACATTAGGTGAAGAACGTAAATGGGTTCATTACGGTTTAACATCTACAGACGTAGTAGATACAGCTTTATCTTACATCTTAAAACAAGCAAATGAAATCTTGTTAAAAGACTTAGAAAACTTTGTTAGCATTTTAGCTAATAAAGCGAAAGAGCATAAGTACACGATTATGATGGGAAGAACACACGGTGTACATGCAGAGCCAACAACATTTGGTTTAAAACTTGGTCTTTGGTATGAAGAAATGAAACGTAACGTAGAGCGTTTCAAACAAGCTGCTGATACAGTTCGCGTTGGTAAATTATCTGGTGCGGTTGGTACATATGCAAATATTGATCCATTCGTAGAAAAGTATGTTTGTGAAAACTTAGGATTAGAAGCAGCACCAATTTCAACACAAACATTGCAACGTGATCGTCATGCACATTACATGTCAACACTTGCACTAATCGCAACATCTGTTGAAAAGATAGCAGTTGAGATTCGTGGTTTACAAAAGAGTGAAACACGTGAAGTTGAAGAGGCTTTCGCAAAAGGTCAAAAAGGTTCTTCTGCAATGCCGCATAAACGTAATCCAATTGGATCTGAAAATATGACTGGTTTAGCTCGTGTTATCCGCGGTTATATGATGACAGCTTACGAGAATGTTCCGTTATGGCATGAGCGTGATATCTCTCACTCTTCTGCAGAACGCGTAATTTTACCAGATGCTACAATTGCGTTAAATTACATGTTAAATCGCTTTGGTAATATCGTTAAAAACTTAACTGTATTCCCAGAGAATATGAAACGCAATATGACAAGAACATACGGCTTAATTTACTCTCAGCGCGTAATGCTTACACTAATTGACAAAGGCATGGTACGTGAAGAAGCTTATGATATCATACAGCCTAAAGCGATGGAGGCTTGGGAAACACAAGTACAATTTAAAGAGCTCATAGAAGCTGACGAGCGTATTACAAGTAAGTTAACGCAAGAAGAAATTAACGAATGTTTCAATTATGAACATCATATGCAACACGTTGATACAATCTTTGAACGCCTTGGATTAAACGAAGCGTAAAATTTCATATGGCACAGAATAGAGTCATTCTGTGCCATTCTTTATAAAAATATTATTCACATTTTTCAAACTACAGGGGGCTTGCGAAATGCAAAAGCTAGAATTGCTGTATGAAGGTAAGGCAAAAAGAATTTATCGTACAGAAGCAGCAGATATGGTTTGGGTAGAGTACAAAGATAGTGCGACTGCTTTCAATGGGGAGAAAAAAGCGACAATTACAGGAAAAGGTCGTTTGAACAATGAGATTACAACTTTATTGTTCAGAAAGTTACAAGAAGTCGGAATTGAAACGCACTTTGTGGAGAAGTTATCTGATACAGAACAACTTGTCAAAAAGGTGAGTATTATTCCATTAGAAGTTGTCACAAGAAACGTAATTGCAGGTAGTCTTTCAAAAAGACTAGGAATGGAAGAAGGAACTGCTCTTACAACACCAATCGTAGAATTTTACTACAAAGATGATGATTTAGGAGATCCACTTGTAACGGAAGATCATATTCGTTTGTTAAATGTTGCAACACCAGAGCAAGTAAGCGTATTACGAGATGCAGCTCTACAAATCAATCAAGTGTTGATTGAGCATTTCGCAAGCTGTCGTGTAAGATTAGTAGATTTCAAATTAGAGTTTGGCGTAACAGAAGAAGGGGAAATCATATTAGCAGATGAAATTTCACCAGATACTTGCCGTTTATGGGATGAAACGAGCAATGAAAAATTTGATAAAGATGTATTCCGTCGTGATCTTGGGAATTTAACAGAAGCATATGAAGAAATTTTAAAACGTTTAGGGGGAGCTTCACATGTATAAAGTTAAGGTATATATAACGTTAAGAGAAAGTGTATTAGATCCACAAGGAACTGCGGTAAAGAGAGCACTTCATAGTCTTTCATTTACAGAAGTACAAGACGTTCGAATCGGAAAGTATATGGAATTAACAATTGATAAATCAGTATCTGATTTGGATAGCAAGGTAAAAGAAATGTGCGAAAAACTATTAGCAAACGTTGTAATGGAAGACTATCGTTATGAAGTTGAGGAGGTTGTCGCACAGTGAAATTTGCCGTAATAGTATTTCCAGGTTCGAACTGTGATGTTGATATGTTTCATGCAATTAAAGATGAGCTTGGCGAAGAAGTAGATTACGTTTGGCATGATACAGAGAACTTAGATGAGTATGATGCGATTCTATTACCAGGTGGGTTCTCTTACGGTGACTACTTACGCTGTGGTGCTATTTCTCGCTTTGCTAATGCAATGAAAGCAGTGCAAAAAGCTGCTGAGCAAGGAAAGCCGATTTTAGGTGTATGTAATGGATTCCAGATTCTTGTTGAATCAGGATTACTACCAGGAGCATTAATGAGAAACGAAAACTTAAAGTTTATGTGCCGTACTGTTCAGTTACGTGTTGAAAATAATGAAACGATGTTTACATCACAATATGAAAAAGATGAAGTAATTAACATTCCAATTGCACATGGCGAAGGAAATTACTATTGTGATGAAGCGACTCTTAAACAATTAGAAGAGAATAATCAAATCGCATTCCGTTACGTAGAAAATCCGAATGGAAGCGTTTCAGATATTGCAGGTATTGTAAATGAAAAAGGAAATGTTCTTGGTATGATGCCACACCCAGAGCGTGCTGTAGATGAATTACTTGGCGGTGCTGAAGGGTTAAAAGTCTTTCAATCTATCTTAAAACAGTGGAGGGAAACATATGTCGTTAATGCTTGAGCCAAATCCAACACAAATTAAAGAAGAGCGTATATATGCGGAAATGGGGCTAACAGACGAAGAGTTTGCCATGGTTGAAAAGATTTTAGGCCGTTTGCCGAATTATACAGAAACGGGACTATTCTCTGTTATGTGGTCTGAACATTGTAGTTATAAAAATTCAAAGCCAGTTCTTCGTAAGTTTCCAACGACAGGTGAGCGTGTCTTACAAGGACCTGGAGAAGGCGCTGGAATTGTAGATATCGGTGATAATCAAGCGGTTGTATTTAAAATGGAAAGTCATAACCATCCTTCTGCAATTGAGCCATATCAAGGGGCAGCAACAGGCGTTGGTGGTATTATTCGCGATGTATTCTCTATGGGCGCACGTCCGGTAGCTCTATTAAACTCACTTCGTTTCGGTGAATTACAATCACCACGTGTGAAATATTTATTCGAAGAAGTAGTAGCAGGAATCGCAGGATACGGTAACTGCATCGGTATTCCTACTGTTGGTGGAGAAGTACAGTTTGATCCATGTTATGAAGGAAATCCACTTGTAAATGCAATGTGTGTAGGCCTAATTAATCATGAAGATATAAAAAAAGGGCAAGCACATGGTGCTGGTAATACAGTAATGTACGTAGGAGCATCAACTGGTCGTGATGGTATTCATGGTGCAACATTCGCATCTGAAGAGTTATCTGAAAGCTCAGAAGCGAAGCGTCCGGCAGTTCAAGTAGGGGATCCATTTATGGAGAAACTTCTTATTGAAGCATGTTTAGAACTTATTCAGTCTGATGCACTTGTTGGAATTCAAGATATGGGAGCTGCTGGTTTAACATCATCTTCTGCAGAAATGGCAAGTAAAGCAGGTATGGGTATTGAAATGTACTTAGATGATGTACCGCAGCGTGAAACAGGAATGACTCCATATGAAATGATGTTATCTGAATCACAAGAGCGTATGTTAATCGTTGTGAAAAAGGGTAGAGAGCAAGAAATAGTAGATTTATTTGAGAAGTATGGTCTTGCAGCGGTTACGATGGGGAAAGTAACTGAGGATAAAATGCTTCGCTTATTCCATAAAGACGAAATGGTAGCTGAAGTACCAGCGGATGCTCTTGCAGAAGAAGCGCCAATTTATTATAAACCGTCAAAAGAAGCAGCATACTTTGCTGAGTTCCAGCAGATGAAAATGGAAACACCGCAAGTAGAGGATTATAAAGAAACATTATTATCTCTATTACAACAACCAACGATTGCAAGTAAAGAGTGGGTATATGATCAATATGATTATCAAGTGCGCACAAGCACAGTTGTTACACCAGGTTCAGATGCAGCGGTTGTACGTGTACGCGGTACAGAAAAAGGATTAGCAATGACGACAGATTGTAACTCTCGCTACATTTATTTAGATCCAGAAGTGGGCGGTAAAATTGCAGTAGCAGAGGCAGCACGTAATATCGTATGTTCTGGCGGGGAGCCACTTGCAATTACAGATTGCTTAAACTTCGGTAACCCAGAAAAACCAGAAATCTTCTGGCAAATTGAGAAATCAGTAGACGGTATGAGTGAAGCTTGCCGCAAGTTACAAACGCCAGTTATCGGCGGGAATGTATCAATGTATAACGAGCGTAGTGGTGAAGCTGTATATCCAACACCAACTGTTGGGATGGTTGGACTTGTACACGATTTAAAACACGTAACAACACAAGAATTTAAACAAGCTGGCGATTTAGTTTATGTAATTGGAGAGACGAAAGCTGAGTTTGGCGGAAGTGAATTACAGAAAATGATCTATGGGAAAATTTTCGGTCAATCACCAAGCATCGATCTAGATGTAGAATTAAAACGCCAAAAACAATTACTAGCAGCAATTCAAGCTGGACTTGTTCAATCTGCACATGATGTTGCAGAAGGTGGTTTAGCAGTTGCAATTACTGAAAGTGCAATTGGTGCTAACGGTTTAGGTGCTACTGTGAAATTAGATGGAGAAGCAACAGCAGTATTATTTGCAGAATCACAATCTCGCTTCGTTATAACTGTAAAACGTGAAAATAAAGAAGCATTTGAGAAAGCGGTTGAAGCAATTCAAGTTGGAGAAGTTACAAATACAAATGAAGTAACAATTCATAATGAAGAAAATGAAGTATTACTTACAGCAAATGTAGATGAAATGAGAAAGGCTTGGAAAGGGGCAATCCCATGCTTACTGAAATAAAGGGGTTAAATGAAGAATGTGGCGTTTTCGGAATTTGGGGGCATGAAAATGCAGCACAAGTTTCGTACTATGGATTGCACAGTTTGCAGCACCGTGGGCAAGAGGGCGCAGGCATTGTTGTAAATAATGGGGAAAAGATCGTCGGTCACAAGGGATTAGGTTTAATATCAGAAGTGTTTTCAAGAGGTGAGCTAGAGGGATTAAACGGGAAATCAGCAATTGGACACGTACGATATGCAACAGCTGGTGGAAGTGAAGTTGCTAACGTTCAGCCATTATTATTCCGTTTTTCTGATCATAGCATGGCGTTAGCTCATAACGGAAATTTAATTAACGCAAAAATGCTTCGTCGTGAATTAGAGGCAGAGGGAAGTATTTTTCAAACAAGTTCAGATACAGAAGTACTTTTACACCTCATTAAACGTAGTACAAAAGATTCTTTAATTGATAGTGTAAAAGAGGCCCTAAATAAAGTGAAAGGTGCGTTTGCATATCTTTTACTAACTGGAAATGAAATGATCGTTGCGCTAGATCCAAATGGATTCCGTCCTCTTTCAATTGGAAAGATGGGGGATGCTTACGTTGTAGCATCGGAAACATGTGCTTTCGATGTAGTTGGTGCAACATACATTCGTGATGTAGAACCTGGTGAATTGCTTATTATCAATGATGAAGGAATTCACGTAGATCGTTTTACAAATGAAGTAGACCATGCGATTTGCAGTATGGAATACATTTACTTTGCACGTCCAGATTCTAATATCGCTGGTATTAATGTTCATGCAGCACGCAAAAACATGGGGAAACGTTTAGCGGCGGAAGCTCCTATTGAAGCTGATGTTGTTACTGGTGTACCAGACTCTAGTATTTCAGCAGCAATTGGTTATGCGGAGGCGACAGGAATTCCGTATGAGTTAGGATTAATTAAAAATCGTTACGTTGGACGTACGTTTATTCAACCTTCTCAAGAACTGCGTGAGCAAGGGGTTAAGATGAAGCTCTCAGCAGTAAGAGGTGTAGTTGAAGGAAAACGAGTTGTTATGATTGACGATTCTATCGTAAGAGGAACGACAAGTAAACGAATTGTTCGTATGCTTCGCGAGGCTGGAGCGACAGAAGTCCATGTAAGAATTGCTTCACCACCTCTTAAGTATCCATGCTTCTATGGCATTGATATTCAAACGAGAAAAGAATTAATTGCAGCAAATAATACAATAGAAGAAATCCGTCAAATCATCGGAGCAGATTCTTTAACATTTTTAAGTGAAGATGGATTAGTAGATGCAATTGGACGCCCATATGAAGGGAAATACGGTGGTCTATGTATGGCTTACTTCAATGGAGACTATCCAACAGCTCTTTATGATTATGAGCAAGAGCTTTTAGAAAGTATGAAATAAGAAGAAAAAAGCTTCTACTTCT
This sequence comes from Bacillus sp. NPDC057893, assembly GCF_042796455.1. NCBI lineage: Bacteria > Bacillati > Bacillota > Bacilli > Caryophanales > Bacillaceae > Bacillus > Bacillus sp. NPDC057893. Next base: position 9,216 of record NZ_JBHVNG010000006.1, read on the forward strand.
TTTGATGTAGAAGCTAGCTTCTTTCTTAAAACGGCCGCCCTGGATGGGGAGAAATTAAAAGACGAGGTGTAAAAAACGATGGCGAATGCATATAAGCAAGCAGGAGTAGATATTGAAGCTGGATATGAAGCGGTATCTCGCATGAAAAAACACGTACAAACAACAATGAGAAAAGAAGTGCTAGGCGGTTTAGGCGGTTTTGGAGGTATGTTTGATCTATCAAAATTTGCATTAGAAGAACCTGTATTAGTATCTGGAACAGATGGCGTGGGAACGAAATTGATGCTCGCTTTTATGGCAGATAAACATGACACAATTGGTATTGATGCAGTAGCAATGTGTGTAAATGATATTGTTGTCCAAGGAGCAGAGCCGCTTTTCTTCCTTGATTATATTGCTTGTGGTAAAGCTGAACCTAGTAAAATTGAAAACATCGTCAAAGGTATATCAGAGGGCTGTCGCCAAGCTGGTTGTGCATTAATTGGTGGAGAAACAGCTGAAATGCCAGGAATGTATTCTACGGAAGAATACGATTTAGCTGGTTTTACAGTTGGAATTGTTGATAAAAAGAAAATTGTAACAGGTGAAAAGATTGAAGCTGGTCACGTATTAATTGGCTTAGCATCTAGCGGTATTCATAGTAACGGTTATTCTTTAGTAAGAAAAGTACTACTAGAAGATGGAGAGCTATCTTTAGATCGTATTTACGGACGTTTAGAACTACCTCTTGGTGAAGAATTATTAAAACCAACGAAAATTTATGTCAAACCTATTTTAGAACTATTGAAGAAACATGAAGTATACGGTATGGCACATATTACAGGTGGTGGATTCATTGAAAATATTCCACGTATGTTGCCAGAAGGAATCGGTGCGGAAATTGAATTAGGATCTTGGCAAGTTCAACCGATTTTTAGTTTACTTCAAGAGGTTGGAAAACTAGAAGAGAAAGAAATGTTCAATATTTTTAACATGGGTATTGGTATGGTAGTAGCAGTAAAGGAAGAAGAGGCAAAAGATATTGTTCGTCTTCTTGAGGAACAAGGCGAGAAAGCTCATATTATTGGACACACTGTACAAGGATCTGGTGTTACCTTTATTGAGGGAACAGAAGTATGAGTAGATTAGCAGTTTTTGCTTCTGGGAGCGGCTCTAACTTTCAATCTCTTATTAATGCGGTAGAAGAAAAAAGATTGGATGCAGATATTAGTTTATTAGTATGTGATAAACCAGAGGCACGCGCTATTGGACGGGCACATTATCACCATATTCCGTGTTTCACCTTTTCAGCGAAAGCATATGAGTCAAAAGAAGCATTTGAAAGAGAGATATTAAAGAAGCTAGAAGAGTATGAAATTGATTATGTTATTTTAGCTGGATATATGCGTTTAATTGGACCGACTTTACTAGCAGCATACGGCGGAAAAATTATTAATATTCATCCATCACTATTACCGAGTTTTCCAGGTAAAGATGCTGTTGGTCAAGCGTTAGAAGCAGGTGTGAAAGTAACTGGAGTAACGATTCATTATGTAGATGCAGGTATGGATACAGGTCCAATTATTGCGCAAGAAGCAGTAGTTGTTTCTGAAGGGGATACGAGAGAAAGCTTACAAAAGAAAATTCAACAAGTTGAACATAAATTATACGTAAATACAGTGAATCAAATTGTTCAGTCTGTGAAAAAACCAACTGTTAACTAACATACAACCAGGGGTGAAGGATAAATGAAAAAGCGTGCATTAGTAAGTGTTTCAGATAAAACAGGAGTAGTAGAATTTGTTAAAGGTTTACTTGAACAAGGGATTGAAGTTATTTCAACAGGTGGTACGAAAAAATTATTAGAAGAAAACGGCTTGCAAGTAATTGGTATTTCTGAAGTAACTGGTTTCCCAGAAATTATGGATGGCCGTGTAAAAACATTACATCCAAATATTCATGGTGGTCTATTAGCAGTTCGTGATAATGAAACGCATGTAGCGCAAATGAATGAATTAGGTATTCAACCAATTGACTTTGTTGTTGTTAACTTATACCCATTTAAAGAAACAATCGCTAAGCCTGATGTAACATTTGCTGATGCAATTGAAAATATTGATATCGGTGGCCCAACAATGATTCGCTCTGCTGCGAAAAATCATAAATTTGTATCGGTAATTGTAGATCCAGTAGATTATGATGTTGTATTAGCAGAACTGAAAGAGAACGGTGAAGTAACAGAGGAAACGAAATGTAAATTAGCAGCGAAAGTATTCCGTCATACAGCGGCATATGATGCGTTAATTTCTAATTACTTAACAAAGCAAATGGGCGAAGAAAGCCCAGAAACAGTAACGGTGACATTTGAGAAAAAACAAGATTTACGCTATGGCGAAAATCCACATCAAAAAGCAACGTTCTATAAAGCACCATTCGCAGCAACGTCTTCTGTTGCATATGCAGAACAATTGCACGGTAAAGAATTATCTTACAACAATATTAATGATGCGGATGCAGCGCTTAGCATCGTGAAAGAATTTACAGAACCGGCAGTAGTAGCGGTAAAACATATGAATCCATGTGGTGTTGGAGTAGGCATGGATATTCATGAAGCATACACACGTGCTTATGAAGCGGATCCAGTATCAATCTTCGGCGGTATTATTGCAGCAAATCGTGAAATTGATAAAGCTACAGCAGAAAAGTTACACGAAATTTTCTTAGAAATTATTATTGCACCTTCGTTCTCACAAGAAGCTTTAGAAGTGTTACAAAGTAAGAAAAACTTGCGCATACTAACTGTAAATATTGAAAAGGCAACGACTGCAAGCAAAAAGCTAACTTCTGTACAAGGTGGTCTTCTTGTTCAAGAGGAAGATACATTATCATTAGATGAAAGTGCAATTTCAATTCCAACGAAACGTGAACCGTCAGAGCAAGAATGGAAAGATTTAAAACTAGCTTGGAAAGTTGTAAAGCATGTGAAATCAAATGCAATTGTTTTAGCGAAAGATGATATGACAATTGGTGTTGGTGCTGGACAAATGAACCGTGTAGGTTCTGCGAAGATTGCAATCACACAAGCTGGCGAAAAAGCACAAGGTAGCGCACTTGCATCTGATGCTTTCTTCCCAATGCCAGATACAGTAGAAGAAGCAGCAAAAGCTGGAATTACAGCGATCATTCAACCAGGCGGATCGATTCGTGATGAAGATTCTATTAAAATGGCAGATGCGTATGGGATTACGATGGTGTTCACTGGCGTACGTCATTTCAAACATTAATAGAGGATGTTTAAAAAGTCCGGTCAAGATAACTGTCGCATGTCGTCGTTGCAATGCCAGTGCGGTACTCATGTAGGAAAGCTACACTCCGTGTCCTCCTGGCAAATGCGCCTCGACCTGCTCGGTTCTCTTGATCCTCCTTTTTAAACTTACATTGATATGAAAACAAACTAGGAGCATAGCTTCTAGTTTGTACTTATTTAATTATTGGGGGATGAAATATGAATGTTTTAGTAATCGGCCGTGGTGGACGTGAGCATGCTTTAGCTTGGAAGTTTGCACAATCTGAAAAGGTAGAAAAAATATATGTAGCGCCAGGTAATGAAGGTATGCGAGACGTTGCAACACCAGTTGATATTGATGAGAATGATTTTGATGCATTAGTCTTATTTGCAAAAGAAAACAATGTAGGCTTAACTTTCGTTGGACCAGAAATTCCACTTATGAATGGAATCGTTGATCGCTTTAAGGAAGAGGGACTTCGTGTATTTGGGCCTAATAAAGCGGCTGCTGTTATTGAAGGTAGTAAAGCTTTTACAAAAGAATTGATGAAAAAGTATGATATTCCAACTGCGGCATATGAAACTTTTACAGACTATGAAGAGGCAGTAAAGTACATTCAGAAAGTTGGTGCACCGATCGTAATTAAGGCAGATGGGTTAGCTGCTGGTAAAGGTGTAACCGTAGCAATGACGCTTGAAGAGGCATTGCAAGCTGTGAAAGAAATGCTACAAGATGTGAAATTCGGCGCAGCGAGCAAGAAGGTCGTTATTGAAGAGTTTTTAGATGGACAAGAATTTTCATTAATGGCATTTGTAAATGGAACAACTGTGCATCCAATGGTAATTGCTCAAGATCATAAACGAGCTTTTGATGGCGATAAAGGTCCTAATACAGGCGGAATGGGTGCATATTCCCCAGTACCACAAATTCCGGAGTCAGCGGTTCAAGAAGCGATTCAAACAGTATTACATCCAACTGCTAAAGCGATGATCCAAGAAAATCGTTCGTTTACAGGAATTTTATATGCGGGGCTTATTTTAACGAATGATGGTCCAAAGGTAATTGAGTTCAATGCACGCTTTGGTGATCCTGAAACAGAAGTTGTATTACCTCGCTTAGAAAATGATTTAGTTGATGTATGTAACGCTGTATTAGATGAAAGTAAATTGACGTTAGAATGGTCAAAGGAAGCAGTTATTGGTGTCGTACTTGCTTCGAAAGGATATCCAGAAGCATATAAAAAAGGTGAAATTATTAAAGGATTAGATGCACTGCAAGATGTGATTGTTTTCCATGCGGGTACAGCGATGAAACATGGTGACTTTGTAACAAACGGTGGCCGTGTATTATTTGTTGCTTGTAAGGCGAATAGTTTACAAGAAGCGAAAGATAAGGTCTATAAAGAAATCGGTAAAATTGAGAGTGATGGTTTATTTTACCGAAGTGATATAGGATATCGTGCAATTGGGCATGAGATGACGAGAAGCTAATGTATAAAAAATCCCGCTGATTTCTCAGTGGGATTTTTATGCATCTTTATCTTTTTTTAATTTCCCTTTTTGCTTTGCCATTTCTCGAAGTAAATACTCGATGTGTGCATTGACGCTACGAAACTCATCATTCGCCCATTTTTCGATGACTGCGTGTAATTCAGGATCAATACGTAATGGAAAGCTTTTCTTTTTGGCCATAATCACTTACAACCTTTAGTATAGGCTTCCTGTATTAATAACTGGTTGCGCACCTTTATCTGAAACGATGGCAACTAATAAATTGTTCACCATATTTGCTTTACGCTCGTCATCGAGTTCCAGTACGCCTTCTTCATCTAACATATGGATTGAATCTTTCGCCATCTTCACAGCACCTTCAACAATCTCTTTTCTAGCAGCTAATACTGCCTTTGCTTGTTGACGTTGGAGCATTGCATGGGCAATTTCTGTTGCGTAAGCTAAATGTGTTAAACGAGTTTCTAATACTTCTACGCCAGCGATTTCAAGGCGTGCTTCTAACTCACGCTTTAATTCTTCAGAGATTTCTTCAGTATTTCCTCGTAACGTGATACAAGTTTCATCTTGGAAATTATCATAAGGATATTTTGTAGCAACGTGGCGAATTGCTGTTTCACTTTGAATTTCTACGAATCGATCGTAATGCTCAACACCAAACATTGCTTTTGCGGAATCAACAACTTTATATACGATAACGGCTGCAATTTCAATTGGATTGCCCTCAACATCGTTTACTTTTAATTTCTTACTGTTAAAGTTTTCAACACGTAAAGATACAGTTTGACGAAACGCGAATGGAATTGTTAAAAATAAACCATTTTGACGAATTGTTCCTAAATAACTACCGAAGAACGTAATAACTTTCGCTTGATTAGGTTGAACGATACCGATACCTGTAGCTAAAACAGATGCTAATATGAGAGCTAAAATAGCTATTACAAACATTTCTTGTACCAGGCAAAATACACCGATAGCGGCTAAAACTAAAATTCCAATAACGCCGAGAAATCCATTGACATAAAATACTTGTTTTTCTTTCATATGATCGCCTCCTTGATATAAAAATGATATCACTTTTATATCATTACATGCAAGGGGGTTAAACCTAATTTTCTGAATTTTATTGTTTGATATCTTTTATGTACGTTTTAAGGGTAAAAAAAGAATGTACGTTCTGTTTGTGGTAAAATAAAGAAGACTTAACCGCCCACTGCAGCAGCTAAGTCTCTTTGAGAGCATCTTGCATCGTGACAAATGATTCAAAGCGGTTTTGCCAGGATTAATTCTTCAATCGCTGACTCAATCTCTTTGTCAGAAGTGTCATAACTTCCATTTGACTTTGGTTTGTCATGACTGGAAGCTTGCTTAACTTCCTCTTTATTATGGCCTTTTTCAGTAAAGTTCATGCTAGGCATTTTAAATGCGCTCATATTCATATATTTTCCAAACTTACAGGCTTCAACAATAGGGCAGAAACGAACGATTCCCTCCGCAATTTTCATGGCACCAATCCATAGCAAAACTTTAGACCAAGTGCACCAAGGTTTACGTACGAGTTTAGCTGTACTACAACCGAAGAGGATGAGTCCGAGTGTAATTCGAATTAGAGCACTAATTGTGCCGATGTTTTGCTTCATTAGAAAAACACTCCTTTTTGATGAACTTCGAAATAGAAATACTATTTCATTTGTTAGTATTCCGTATAAGCTTTTTGATATGTAATCCAACATTTGACGTTGAAAAAGATGTTGGATTGGGCGTGTGTGTAGGAAGCTTTTTTTGTTATAATGAAAGAATGCGTAAAAGGAAGTTCAAAAAGTCCGGTAAAGATAGCTGTCGCATTTCATCGTTGCATACGGCCAGTCCGGTACTCATGTAGGGAAAACTACATTCCGTTCCTCCAGGCGAATGCGCCTCGACCTGCTCGGCTCTCTATATCCTCCTTTTTGAACAAATATAGTAAGGAAGTTCAAAAAGTCTGGTAAAGATATAGCAAGGAATTTAAAAACTCCTGATAAAAATTAACTGTTATTTTGAACAGAAATATAGATATAACTAGAGAAAAGAAAGGGTGTTTTCATGTACGATATTTCCAAATGGAAACATGTATTTAAGCTTGATCCAAATAAGGAGTTAAGTGACGAACATTTAGAAATGATTTGTGAATCTGGAACGGATGCTGTTATTGTAGGCGGAAGTGATGGAGTTACAATTGATAACGTATTACACATGCTAGTTAGCATTCGTAGATATGCAGTTCCTTGTGTGTTAGAGGTTTCTGATTTGGAAGCAATTACACCGGGATTTGATTTTTATTACATCCCAAGTGTTTTAAATAGCCGAAAAGTAGAATGGGTAACAGGTGTTCATCATGAGGCATTGAAAGAATTTGGGGATATTATGGACTGGGACGAAATTTTCATGGAAGGGTATTGTGTTTTAAATCCAGAAGCGAAAGTAGCCCAGCTTACAGATGCAAAATGTGATTTAACAGAAGATGATGTTATTGCATATGCACGTTTAGCAGACAAGCTATTACATTTACCGATATTCTATTTAGAATATAGCGGGACGTATGGAGATATTGAACTTGTTAAAAATGTAAAAGCAGAATTGAAGCAAGCTAAGCTATATTATGGCGGTGGTATTTCTAATGCAGAACAAGCGAAAGAAATGGCACAGTATGCTGATACAGTAGTTGTTGGAAATGTTATTTATGATGATATAAAATTGGCGTTAAAAACAGTTAAAGCAGTAAAAGGAGAGTAGGTGCAGGCGCATATGAGTACGACAGATAGGTTATTAAATGGTTTAAATCCGCAGCAACAAAAAGCAGTACAAACAACAAATGGAGCACTTCTATTAATGGCAGGCGCAGGTAGTGGGAAAACACGTGTGTTAACACACCGTATTGCGTATTTACTTGGTGAAAAAGGTGTGGCGCCATGGAATGTACTAGCAATTACCTTTACAAATAAAGCTGCTCGTGAAATGCGTGAGCGTATTGATAAACTTGTTGGACCAGAAGCAGAAGATATTTGGATTTCTACGTTCCACTCTATGTGTGTACGTATTTTACGACGTGATATTGACCGCATTGGGATTAATCGTAACTTTACGATTTTAGATGCAGGTGATCAGTTAACTGTAGTAAAGAAAATTATGAAGGAGCGCAATATTGACCCGAAGAAGTTTGAACCACGCTCTATTTTAGCGGGTATTAGTAATGCGAAAAATGAACTGTTATCTGCAGATAAATATGCAAAAAAAATTACAACCGCTGATCCATATGAAAAATTAACGAGCGATGTATATACAGAATATCAAAAACGCCTTCTGAAAAATAACTCATTAGACTTTGATGATTTAATTATGACGACGATTCAGCTATTTGAACGTGTTCCAGAAGTGCTAGAGTTCTATCAGCGTAAGTTCCAATATATTCACGTTGATGAGTATCAAGATACGAACAAAGCCCAGTACCTTCTTGTTAAACATTTGGCATCACGTTTTAAAAACCTTTGTGTTGTTGGTGATTCGGATCAGTCTATTTACCGCTGGCGCGGGGCTGACATTTCTAACATTTTGTCATTCGAAAAAGACTATGAAAATGCGCAAGTTATTCTGTTAGAACAAAACTATCGTTCATCACAAAATATTTTAAATGCAGCTAATGCTGTAATTGAAAAAAATTCAAACCGTAAACCGAAGAAATTATGGACAGACAATCAAATTGGGAGCAAAATCTCGTATTATCGTGCTGCAACCGAAAAGGACGAAGCGTATTTTGTTGCGAAAAAAATTCGTGATGATATTCAAATGGGGAACCGAAAATATACTGATTTTGCAGTGTTATATCGTACAAATGCCCAGTCTCGTATGATCGAGGAGATTTTCCTGAAATCTAATATCCCTTACAAAATTGTGGGCGGTACTAAGTTCTACGACCGTAAAGAGATTAAAGACATTTTGGCGTACTTACGTTTAATTGGGAATCCAGATGATGAGATTAGTTTCGCGCGTATTATTAACATGCCAAAGCGCGGGGTTGGTGCGACTTCTATTGATAAAATTATTAATTACGGTGTACAAAATGGAATTTCATTAACTGCTGTATTAGATGAGATTGAGCATGTTGGAGTAAGTGCAAAAATTACAAAGGCAGTAAAAGAATTCGCAGGTTTATTACACAACTGGGTAAATATGCAAGAGTATTTATCTGTTACGGAATTAGTAGAAGAAGTTATTGAAAAAACAGGCTATCGCGATATGTTGAAAAATGAGCGTTCTTTAGAAGCAGAAGGTCGTTTAGAAAACTTAGACGAGTTTTTATCTGTTACGCAAACATTCGAATCTCAAAGTGAAGATAAGAGCCTTGTTGCATTCTTAACGGACTTAGCTCTTGTTGCGGATATTGATCGTGTAGATGAAGATCCAACTGCTGGTGAAGAAGTTATTTTAATGACGATGCACTCAGCAAAAGGGTTAGAGTTCCCAGTTGTCTTTATTGTTGGTTTAGAGGAAGGGATATTCCCGCATACTCGTTCTCTTATGGAAGAGGATGAAATGCAAGAAGAGCGTCGTCTTGCTTATGTAGGTATTACTCGTGCAGAAGAAGAGTTATACTTATCCAATGCGCAAATGCGTACTTTATTTGGTAGAACAAGTATGAATGCAGCATCTCGATTTATTACAGAAATTCCGGCAGAATTGGTGGAATCATTAAATGAAACAGCACCGAAGCGTGAAACTTCGTTTGGTGCAAAAGGAAGAACGACAAGCGCAACTACAACACGTTCTCGTTCAGCTTTCGTGCGTCCGGCTGTTAAGACAACAGGTGGCGAGCAAATTGGCTGGGCAGTAGGCGATAAAGCTTCTCACCAGAAGTGGGGAGTCGGTACAGTTGTAAGTGTAAAGGGTGAAGGTGATGCAAAAGAGTTAGATATTGCGTTTCCAAGCCCAATTGGTGTTAAACGTTTATTAGCAAAATTTGCACCTGTGACGAAACAATAGGAAAGGACTGAGGATATGTCAAAAGAGATAACAAAAAAACGTATAGAAGAACTGCGTGATTTGTTAAATACATTTAACTATCAATATCACGTATTAGACAATCCTTCTGTTTCTGATGCGGAATATGACCGTGATATGCAGGAGCTTATGAAATTAGAAGCAGAGAACCCTGAATTTGTAACGGAAGACTCCCCCTCTATTCGAGTTGGGGGAGCTGTACTTGATATATTTGAAAAGGTAACGCATAAATCACCGATGTTAAGTTTAGGTAACGCATTTAATGAAGGAGATTTGCGTGATTTTGACCGAAGAGTACGTCAAGGAATTGATGATACGAATGTAAGATATATATGCGAATTAAAAATTGACGGACTTGCTGTTTCACTTCATTATGAAAAAGGGCGCTTTATTCAAGGTGCAACACGTGGTGATGGTGTAACGGGTGAAGATATTACCCAAAACTTGAAAACGATTAAAGCAATTCCACTTCGATTAAATGAAGAAGTAACGTTAGAAGCGCGAGGCGAGGCTTATATGCCGAAGCGTTCATTCGTTAAATTAAATGAGGAAAAAGAGCAAAATGGTGAAGATGTATTTGCGAATCCACGTAATGCGGCAGCAGGATCGATACGCCAACTTGATCCGAAAATTGCAGCGAAGCGTAACTTATCTATGTTTGTGTATGGTCTTGCTAATGTAGAAGAAAAAACAATTCCATCCCACAGTGAATCGCTGGATTTCTTAGGTGAGCTTGGATTTAAGACGAATCCAAATCGTCGTACATGTGAAACAATTGAAGATGTAATAGCGTATGTAGCAGAGTGGCAAGAAAAACGTCCGCATCTTGATTATGAGATTGATGGAATCGTTATAAAAGTAGACGATGTTGCTATTCAAGAAAGCTTAGGAACTACAGCAAAGAGTCCAAGATGGGCAATAGCTTATAAATTCCCAGCTGAAGAAGTTGTGACGAGATTAACAGGGATTGAATTAAGTGTCGGCCGCACAGGGGTTGTAACACCAACTGCGGAGCTCGAGCCAGTTAGAGTGGCTGGTACTATCGTTCGTCGTGCTTCTTTACATAACGAAGATTTAATTCGTGAAAAGGATATTCGAATTGGTGACTACGTTGTTGTGAAAAAGGCTGGAGATATCATTCCTGAAGTTGTGAACGTTATTTTTGATAAGCGTACTGGTGAGGAAGAAGAATATCATATGCCAACGCATTGTCCAGCATGTGAGAGTGAACTTGTTCGTTTAGAAGAAGAAGTAGCACTTCGATGTATAAATCCGACTTGTCCAGCTCAAATTCGTGAAGGATTAATCCATTTCGTTTCAAGAAATGCAATGAATATTGATGGACTTGGAGAACGTGTAATTACACAACTCTTTGATGCGGATTATATTCGTACGTTTGCTGATTTATATTCATTGACGAAAGAGCAATTATTACAACTAGAACGTTTCGGTGAAAAATCAGCAACAAATCTAGTACAAGCAATTGAGAACTCTAAGGAAAACTCATTAGAGCGATTATTATTCGGTCTTGGTATTCGCCACGTCGGTGTGAAAGCCGCACGTACATTTGCTGAGCATTTCGAAACGATGGATGAGCTTGTGAAAGCAACGGAAGAAGAACTAAAAACAATTAACGAGATTGGTGAAAAAATGGCTCAATCCGTTGTAACGTATTTCGATAATGAAGACGTATTAGAGCTATTACAACAATTTAAAGAGTATGGCGTGAACATGGCATACAAAGGTATAAAAGTTGCTGATCTACAAAATGTTGAATCGTACTTTGCAGGAAAAACTGTCGTCTTAACAGGGAAATTAGAAGTTATGGGACGCAGTGAAGCAAAGAAGAAGATTGAGGCATTAGGTGGAAAAGTAACAGGAAGTGTTAGTAAAAGTACGGATTTAGTTGTTGCTGGTGAAGCTGCTGGTTCGAAATTAGCGCAAGCAGAGAAGCACAATGTTGAAGTTTGGAATGAAGAGAGGTTCTTACAAGAGCTGAATAAGTAAGAGGTGCAAACTTACAATGAAAAAAATAGCGTTAGCGGTATTAAGTCTTAGCCTACTTGTAAGTGGGTGTAGTATGGGTTCCAATAAAGATGAAAAAGCAGTTGAGAAATCGGGGAAAGCGAAAGAACAAGCAGTTATCCCGAAATACTCCATTTCGGATGAATATTATAAGACAACGGTTCCATTTGATCCAGGTAAGGCACGTGGTTTAGTTGTACAAGGTTTAAATAGTCGCCTTGATATAGATGAATTTGAAACAGGACTAATGCGCATTGCCAAAGAATCATTTAGTACGAAAGATTATTTCTTTAAAGGCGGAAAGGTTCTAGATGCTCAAAATATACAAATGCTTGTAAAAAGGAAGCGTACAGATGCTGAACAAAAAGAGCTAGAGGATAAGTTGAAAAAAGATGCAGTTAAATTTCCGAATATCGGACTGAATCCAGCCTTAAGTGAAGGTTCGGAGTCACTAGAAGTGAAAAATAAAAAAAATCCAATGTATATCTCAAATATTTTAGAGCATGATTACTACGTACAAAAAGGTGGGAACGATGTTGAACCTGACGGCATTGTAATTGGATTAGCGATGAATTCTATTCAATATTATGAGGAAGAGCATGGGTATCCACGTGAAGCTGCAATCCCAGATGAAAAAATGTTAGCTGAAGGGAAAAGAATGGCACAAGAAATCTTGAAAGTCATGCATCAAAAAAACGCTAACACAAAAAATATTCCGATAACATTTGCAATTTATCGTCAAGGTCCAAAGTCTTCACTTGTGCCAGGGAATTTTGTTTCTTATGCTAAGGTAGAAAAAGGTAGTGAAACGGTTGAGGATTGGAAAGCAATCAATGAGAAATATTATTTGTTCCCGTCTGAACAAGCAAAAGCGGATAATAAACGTGAAGACCTTGCAAGGGTGTCAAACTTTAAAGCGAAGTTAAGTGAGTATTTCCAAGGTGATTATACAGCTGTTATCGGTACTGGAATGTATAGAGATGATGAATTAAAAGAAATGAAGCTCGATATTCCTGTCCAATTCAATGGGAAAGCTGAAGTAATTGGTTTTACACAATATGTAGCTGGACTTGTTATGGAATACTTCCCGAATTATATGAAAGTACAAGTAACAATTAAATCTGTAGAACGTCCAGAAGCAATTATTATACGTGAAGCGAAGCAAGATGAACCGTTTGTGAAAGTTTTAGATTAAAGATGAGAGCTGTTCCGTAAAGGAACAGCTTTTTTTCTTGAAAAATTTTGTTATAATTTTAAATGTTACAAATAAAGGGGTAAGGGGCAAAGTCATGGAAGAACTAAGCTTTCAAGTCATTATTTTATTAATTGCATTCGGGTTTTTAGCGGCTTTCATTGATTCGGTTGTTGGAGGGGGAGGGTTAATTTCGCTTCCTGCACTTATGTTTGTTGGTTTATCACCAGCTTCGGCAATCGCAACGAATAAATTAGCTGCAACGATGGGGACGCTTACGAGTACAATTTATTTTATTCGATCAGGCAAGGTGGATTTTCGGATTGTAGGAAAGTTAATCCCGTTAACTATTATTGGAGCAGTCGCAGGCGCTTTAGTAGTAAAGTTTATTCCACCTGATATTTTGCGTCCATTAGTGCTCGTAATGTTGGTTTTTATTGCTATTTATATTATTGCGAAAAAAGATTGGGGAAGTGCATCTACCTATAAAAAGATGACAAAAGGGAAAACATTAATGTTTTTCTTTGTTATTTTAATGATAGGGTTTTATGATGGATTTTTTGGACCAGGGACAGGATCCTTTTTAATTTTTGCATTTTTATTAATTGGTTTGGATTTTATTCAAGCGGCAGCATCTGGAAAACTTTTGAACTTCGTTAGTAATATCGTATCTTTAATTACTTTTTTATTTTTAGATGTGATTCATTTTGAATACGGTATAATTATGGGATTATCAATGATTTTAGGTGCGTATTTCGGATCGAAGTTTGCGGTTCAAAAAGGTGTTGGATATGTAAGGACTTTATTTTTGTTAGTTACTATTTTATTAATCGGGAAAAATGTTTTGGAATATACTCATATTTTTTAGATTCATACGTATGTATGAATCTCTTTTTTTTTATTATATTTTAAAAATTTATTAATTTTTAAAATATAAGTCTAGGAATATTTGAATAAATCTAAATTATCGTGTAGAATAATGTTGTAAAATGTAAACGTTTTTCTAAGGGGAGGCTAAAAAAATGGTAGTAGCATACAAACATGAGCCATTTACAGATTTTTCAGTAGAGGCTAACAAATTAGCGTTTGAAGAGGGTTTAAAGAAAGTAGAATCTTATCTTGGACAAGACTATCCATTAATTATCGGGGGAGAAAAAATCACTACAGAAGACAAAATTGTTTCTGTAAACCCTGCAAATAAAGAGGAACTTGTTGGTCGCGTTTCAAAAGCAAGCCGTGAATTAGCTGAAAAAGCAATGCAAGTAGCGGATGCAACATTCCAAACTTGGAGAAAGTCAAAACCAGAAATGCGTGCAGACATTTTATTCCGTGCTGCAGCAATCGTTCGTCGTAGAAAACATGAGTTCTCTGCTATTCTTGTAAAAGAAGCAGGTAAACCATGGAATGAGGCAGATGCTGATACAGCAGAAGCAATCGACTTTATGGAATATTATGCTCGTCAAATGTTGAAATTAAAAGACGGTATGCCAGTAGAAAGCCGTCCAATTGAATATAATCGTTTCTCTTACATTCCATTAGGAGTAGGTGTTATCATTTCTCCTTGGAATTTCCCATTCGCAATTATGGCAGGTATGACAACAGCTGCTTTAGTTTCTGGTAACACAGTATTACTAAAACCAGCTAGTACAACTCCTGTAGTAGCAGCGAAATTTATGGAAGTATTAGAAGAAGCTGGTTTACCAGCTGGCGTAGTAAACTTCGTTCCAGGTAATGGTTCTGAAGTTGGTGATTACTTAGTAGATCACCCTCGTACACGTTTCGTTAGCTTCACTGGATCTCGTGATGTAGGTATTCGTATTTACGAACGTGCAGCAAAAGTAAACCCAGGACAAATTTGGTTAAAACGTGTTATCGCTGAAATGGGCGGTAAAGATACAATCGTTGTTGATAAAGAAGCAGATCTTGAATTAGCAGCTAAATCTATCGTTGCATCAGCATTCGGATTCTCAGGACAAAAATGTTCTGCATGTTCTCGTGCAGTAATCCATGAAGATGTATATGATCACGTATTAAATCGTGCTGTTGAATTAACAAAAGAATTAACAGTAGGTAACCCAGATGCAAAAGATATCAACATGGGACCTGTTAATGACCAAGCTGCATTCGATAAAGTAATGAGCTATGTTGCAATTGGTAAAGAAGAAGGTAAAATCGTATCAGGTGGCGAAGGAGACGATTCTACAGGCTGGTTCATCCAACCAACAATCGTTGCTGACGTTGCAGAAGATGCTCGTTTAATGAAAGAAGAAATCTTCGGACCAGTAGTAGCATTCTGTAAAGCAAAAGACTTTGATCATGCACTTGCAATTGCAAACAATACAGAATACGGTTTAACGGGAGCAGTTGTTACTAACAACCGTGACCATATTGAAAAAGCACGTGAAGACTTCCACGTTGGTAACTTATACTTCAACCGTGGATGTACTGGTGCAATCGTAGGTTACCAACCATTCGGTGGCTTTAACATGTCTGGTACAGACTCTAAAGCTGGTGGCCCTGATTACTTAGCACTTCACATGCAAGCAAAAACTACTTCTGAAACTTTATAAGGAATAGTAGAAGAGATCTTCACAGTTTGTGAAGATCTCTTTTTTTTTGAGAAATTCTCTATAATAGAAGCTAGTTAATTTGAATTGAGAAATAGTTACCAAATATTACTATGTATTCTTTAGAATTAGTTAAACCCTATTAATATCGGGATAAACATGAAAATAGAAACAAAACAACGAGAAAAATTGACTTATTAGTCATATTTTTTAGTATTCATTTTGAGGATTTCCTGTATAATACAATTTGAAAGAAAATCTATGGTTAGACAAAAAAACACTCCTTTCGGCTTTGCTCACTGAACGGAGTGTTTTTTTAGGTCGTTAAAAATTCTTCTGTACTCATTACATTTGCATACACTCCATTTAAACTCGCCAAAATTGTATTATGAATATAAACAGCTGGTATAGTAGCATTCTTAAAGGAAAGATTTTTTGTAGCACAAGCATCATGTATAACGGTACAACGAAAACCAAAATCAAATGCAGCCCTTACGGTAGCATCAATACACATATGAGTCATCATCCCGCATATGACGACGTGCTCAATATCTAAACGTTGTAATTGCTCTAGAAGATTAGTTTCTCGGAAGCTATTTGGATAATGTTTGAGTATAACAGTTTCTTCTCTAAGCGGACGGACATTCTCGTGAATATGGACACCTTCTGTATTGGGTAGGAAAAAAGTAGCGCTATCTTTTATAGCTACATGTTGGATATGAAAAATAGGTTCGTTGTTCACTCTAAAGTGTTGTAGTAGCTGATCAGCATATTCACTTGCTTCTACTGGATTACGTAATTCCATCTTGCCATTTGGAAAATAATCATTTTGAATATCGACGAGCAGAAGGGCTGTTTTCATATATTTATCTTCCTCCGAATTCATATTGAAATACTGTTATTCAATTAGTAGAGAAGATTCTCCTCTTTAAAAGTATGAGTGAGGAGGATTTTACATAACTATAAAAATTACTATTGTATTGTGATTTTTTATTTAAAAATTTAAATAGAGAAATGATTAATATTTTTTCTAAAAATTGTATTGACTCTCATTATTCTGAGTTCTATAATAAGACTTAATTAAACGACAATTTAATCGATACACTCTTATCCAGAGAGGTGGAGGGACTGGCCCTACGATACCTCAGCAACGGATTTTTTAATACCGTGCTAACTCCAGCAAGCCTATAAAGGCTTGGAAGATGAGAAGATGTGAATGAGTACATATAAAAGTGCTCTCCTTCTTATCTTTTATTACTGATAAGAAGGAGAGCACTTTTTGTTTTACCTCGAAAGCTCTACTTCAAGTTTTTACAGCATATAGGAGGGAAGAAAATGATTTCTTTTGACAATGTAAGTAAAGTATATGAATCAGGTGGGCAATCTGTTCCTGCGGTGGAGGATGTAACGCTATCAGTTGAAAAGGGAGAAATTTTTGGCATTATCGGATTTAGTGGTGCTGGAAAGAGTACGTTATTACGCTTAGTAAATATGTTAGAAAGACCAACTGCAGGAACAATTTCAATAGATGATAAAGAAATTACATCATTATCGGCGAAAGAGTTACGGAAACTAAGACAAAGAATTGGGATGATTTTTCAAAGCTTTAATCTATTTAATTCAAGAACAGTGTTTGGGAACATTGCTTATCCATTAAGGTTAGCGAAATTGCCGAAGAATGAGATAAAAGAAAGAGTGAATGAACTACTAAAGTTTGTTGGTTTAGAAGATAAAGCGAACTATTATCCAGAACAGTTATCAGGTGGACAAAAGCAGCGCGTTGGGATTGCAAGAGCACTTGCGACATCACCGGATATTCTCATATGTGATGAGGCAACATCAGCTTTAGATCCAGAAACAACGACAGAGATTTTGAACTTATTAAAGAAAGTAAATAGAGAGTACAATTTAACGATTCTACTTATTACACACGAAATGCATGTTGTGAAGGAAATTTGTCATCGTGTAGCTGTTATGGAGAAGGGAAAAGTTATTGAAGAAGGAAAACTGTTTGATGTTTTCACACAACCAAAAACAAAGACAACTCAAAATTTTGTACGCTCTGTTATTAATGATCACTTACCAGAAAGTGTTCTAGCGAAAATTCAAAAAGGAGGTCAGATTTATCGCCTGACTTTTACTGGGGAAGAGACAGGGCAGCCTGTACTATCATATATTGCGAAAAATTATAACGTCGATGTAAATGTTCTTTACGGAAATATTATTGAACTCCAAAATGTGCTATTTGGAAATCTTCTTGTAGAACTACAAGGTGAACAGAAAGAAATTCAAAAAGCATTACAACATCTAAGACTGCAAGTGCAGCTGAAGGAGGTAGAAGCTCATGCGAGTTGATTGGAGTATATTTTGGCCTCGCATATTAGATGCGACAGGGGATACCCTCTTAATGGTAATTGTAACCCTTATATTCGCTACAATTCTTGGTATACCCCTAGGTTTACTTTTATATGTAACGAGAAAAGGAAACTTTTTAGAAAATAAATGGGTCTTTTCTATTCTTAATATCGTAATTAATACAATTCGTCCGGTTCCATTCATTATCTTTTTAGTAGCTCTAAGTCCGATAACAAGAAGTGTTATCGGAACGACGATTGGAACGGCAGCAGCAATCTTCCCAATGACGTTAGTTGCATCAATTGGTATTGCTAGAATGGTTGAAACAAATCTTGTTTCTGTTCCGAAAGGGGTAATTGAAGCAGCACAAGCAATGGGCGCTTCACCACTTAGAATTGTTTTTGAAATCCTAGTGCCAGAAGCTTTAGCACCATTAATCTTAGGTGTCACGTTTATGACAGTTGGTTTAATTGAATTTTCTGCAGTTGCTGGGCTTGTCGGTGGTGGCGGTCTTGGTGACTTAGCAATGACATATGGTTATCAACGCTTTGATACGTCAGTTATGTTCGTAACGGTCGTTTTACTTATTATTCTTGTACAGGTAGCTCAAAATTTAGGAAACTACTTTGCGAAAGTCTTTTTACGCAGATCATAAAAAGGAAGAGGGGAAAAGAAAATGAAGAAAATTTTAGCATTTGCATTATCAGCGATTGTAGGAATTACAGCCTTAAGCGGCTGCTCAGGTGGAGACACAGGTGCAGGGGCGAAAGAGAAAGTAGTTCGCGTCGGTGTAACTGGAACAGATGGAGACGCTTGGGAAATTTTAAAGAAAAAAGCTGAAAAAGAAGGGATTAAAATTAAACTAGTTGAGTTCTCTGATTACACAACGCCAAATAAAGCGTTAGCTGATGGAGATATTGAACTAAACTCATTTCAGCATATTGCTTTCTTAGAGCAATTTAAGAAGGAGCATAAGTTAGATATTACAGCTGTTGGTACAACACAAATTGCACCGATGGGCTTATACTCTGAAAAATATAAGAAAGCAAATGAAATCCCAGATGGTTCAGAAATTGCTATTCCGAATGATCCAACGAACCAAGCGCGCGCATTAAAACTTCTTGATGCAGCTGGATTATTAAAGCTTAAGAAAGATTTTGGTTTATTTGGAGATCCAAGCGGCATTGCTGAAAATCCGAAGAAGTTAAAAATTACACCGGTTATCGCACAGCAAACACCTCGTGTATTAAAAGATGTAGCAGCTTCAGTTATTAATAACGGTGTTGCTGGTCAAGCTGGATTAGATCCAGCGAAGGATCCTATTTTCTTAGAAGATCCAAAGAATGAAAATGCAAAGGCCTATATTAATATTTTCGCAGCTCGTACGAAAGACAAAGATGATCCAACACTGAAAAAAGTAATTGAATTATACCATTCAAAAGAAGTAACAGATGCAGTTAAGAAAGAAACAAATGGTGGTTCCATTTCAGTAGATCTTTCACTAGATGAGCTTGCAAAAATCGTAAAATAATTATCGGGTTTAACGACTAACAGTAGGAACCCCTCCGCTGTTAGCTCGTTCAACATATAATCTACTTAACAAACAAAACCCTAATTCTGTACCTTCCAATTTTGTATAACATAGAAATCCAATGTTTGTTAAGTAGAGTGATAGACCAGGAGTTTTCCTGGTCTTTTTTTATGATTATTCAATTATGATACTTTTTAAATTACCTTCAGGATGTGGTGGTTCTTCCGCATAAGAGGAGAGCTCCTCCTGTAAAATATTTAGCGCTTGTTTAGCGTGTTGCTGAATTGGATTCGGTAGCTCTTCTAATATACGCATACCGACCTTTATTTTTGTACGAATTACCTTTCTTAGTAGTTCATCATGCATGTACTACACCTCCAAACCGAATGTTTAGTACATCATCTTCAAACTTAGCTCCTTGAATAGAAAGGTGGGTTAATGTTTTTGGCAAGGTGATATTTCGCTTCGCAGAACCGGTTCGAATAATAAGTTCATCACCTTTTTGATTTAATGAAAGTTCACCTTTGTTTGAGAAGGGAATGGACAGAACGAAAATATATTCATCGCCATCTTTTTTGACATATTGTGTGCGACCGTTAAATTTCACCTCAGTAGGACAAGGATCAGTTTTGAATAAAGCATTTCCTACACGCTCTAGCATAGGCAAACCAACAACTTCTTGTTCAAACATCGGAGCTTCGTAAATAGGAAGTGGCTGAAAACTATCTTGAATTAATATTTTATATTTCTTTTGTGTATCTTTCCATGCCTGAAAATAAGGATCGGTGACAGTGTTAGGGATGACGCGGTTAATCATAATGGCATCTACGTTATAATCGTATAAGTTTAAATAAGTAAAACTACGCTGAGCTTCTTTAATGACCATTTTTTCAGGATTCACAACAACGCGAATACTCGTTACTTCTCGGTTTGATAAAATATCTCTCATTTCTCCAAGTTGTTCAAGCGTATTCGTTAATTCGTCCATAATATCATCGGTTGGAAGGGGGACACCAAGAAGTGGTTGAGCTACAGGACGAACAACTTTTAAAATCTTTCTTTTAATAGGAAAGAGTTTTTCCATCCACCAGCCGAGCATGTCTGGAAAGCTGAGCATTGCTAAAGTTTCTCCGGTCGGTGCACAATCAATGATGATGACATCGTATGTGTTTTGTTTATAATAATCTAGTACTCGAAGTAAGCTAATTAAATCTTCCATACCAGGGAACATCGTTAATTCTTCTGTCGTAATATCATCAGCTGCTTTGGAAGTGAAGAGTAGTGTAATATATTTCTGCAATTTTCCCCAGCCTTTTTCCATTTCATAAATAGTATTAATTTCTTGTGCCCACAAGTTTTCGCGAATTTCTAGTGGTTCAGAAGATAACTTTATACCGAATGAATCTCCTAAACTATGAGCGGGATCTGTGCTCATTACTAATGTTTTTAATCCTTGTTTTGCACTTTGGATTGCTGTTGCTGCTGAAATGCTAGTTTTTCCTACGCCGCCTTTACCCGTATACAAAATAATTCTCATCATTCTATCCCCTTTGTTTCGAGTATCGAATATTACGAGTTACGAAATATTTAATTGAATAAAAACCCAGCTAGGGTTTTATCCCGCATTAACGGGCAGTAAGACTCCCGCCTCAAAGTTCGGCTGGAGCAAAGAAATTAGGTGGGAGTCGGGCTGCCCGTAAACGCCCGATTGGTGCGGGCTGATAATCAGTGAGGGATGAGCAAAACCCCCACTGATTAAAGTTTCATTTTATTCAATCGGAATGTTTTTCATTTTAGGTGTAGAAACCTTTTCTTCTGTTTTTTGCTGTGACGTAGCAATGTGATTCATGATCTTTTGGAAGATTTGTAGTAAGAATGCTTTTTCTTCTTCTGACAATGCTTCCGTCACTAGGCTAAAGTAATGGGCCGCATTTTGTTTCACTTCTTGAACGAGCAGTACGCCGTTTTCTGTTAAACGAATTAATACAATGCGTCGATCGCTTTCATCACGGTAGCGTTCAATATATCCCTTTTTTACAAGGCGATTTACAACGCCTGTCGTTGTACTCATCGGTATATCAAGAAGATCAGCGATTTTTGTCATTGTAATATCTGTATTTCGCTCCATCCAAAGTAAACAAAATACTTCTGTCTTGGAAAGTGTTAAATCAAGGCTTACCCATTCTTCAGGATAGAAAAGTTTCTTGGCGTTATCTAGCAGTAAGTCTAAAAAATGTTCATATTGCAACAATTATTTCCACTCCCGTATATTTCGAGGTTCGTAATATTTGTTTTTATTTTATGTGGAATTGAAATAAATGTCAATGATTTTAACTGTTTTTTCAGATTAGGAAGAAAATAATCTTCAAAATAGCAATTTTTTGTGATAGATTAATAAATAGAAAAAAGAAGATTTACATAAAAATCCATCATGGTAAATATATTTATCTATAATGGATGTGCAGCTAACGAGGGGGAGAACGATGAGGAGAAGAAATACGCAAGCGTTCACGTTTTTAGCATGGACTTCATTTGTTTGTGCGCTTTCAGGGATGCTAATTGGGATTTACACGTTAGATGAAACGCTTAGTGTAAAAGGGTACTATTTAATCGGAACATTATTTTTAACGATGTCTTGTTTTGTATTGCAAAAAACAATTCGTGATAATGAGGAAGATAATGAAAGATTTCCAAAAAATAAACCGTTAGATAAAGAGTAAATTGTAAAGAAAGGCATTTGCCTTTCTTTTTTTGTGTAAAAATACTGTAAGTGCCGTGTGTTGACTTGCTTGAAGTACTGAAAATTTGGTATCATCAATAGTATTGTAGATTGAACGATATATTATGGAGGTGGCCTAGCCGTGTCAAGAATTTCCGTTGAGAATGTAAAGCACGTAGCACATTTAGCACGTCTTGCAATTACTGATCAAGAAGCTGAAAAATTTCAAAAACAACTAGATGCAATTGTTACATTTGCAGAACAGTTAAATGAATTAGATACAACAGATGTAAAACCAACAACTCATGTATTAGCTATGAAAAATGTTATGCGTGAAGATGTACCAGAAAAAGGTTTACCAGTAGAAGAAGTATTAAAAAATGCACCGGATCACAAAGATAATCAAATCCGTGTTCCAGCAGTATTAGAATAGAGGAGGGAATTTCGATGTCATTATTTGATCATTCGGTATCAGAGTTACATAAGAAATTAAACAACAAAGAAATTTCCGTTACGGATTTAGTAGAAGAATCTTACAAACGTATTGCGGATGTTGAAGATAACGTAAAAGCTTTTCTTACATTAGATGAAGAAAATGCACGCGCGAAAGCGAAAGAATTAGATGCTAAGATTGGTGCTGAAGATAATGGTTTATTATTCGGTATGCCAATCGGTGTAAAAGATAACATTGTAACTAACGGTCTTCGTACTACTTGTGCGAGCAAAATGTTAGCAAACTTCGATCCAATTTATGATGCGACAGTTGTGCAAAAGTTAAAAGCAGCTGACACAGTTACAATCGGTAAATTAAATATGGACGAGTTCGCAATGGGTTCTTCAAATGAAAATTCAGGCTTCTACGCTACAAAAAATCCATGGAACTTAGATTACGTTCCAGGCGGATCTAGTGGTGGTTCTGCAGCAGCAGTAGCAGCAGGAGAAGTATTATTCTCTCTAGGTTCTGATACGGGTGGTTCTATCCGTCAGCCAGCTGCATATTGCGGCGTTGTAGGCTTAAAACCAACTTACGGACGCGTATCTCGTTACGGATTAGTAGCATTCGCATCTTCACTTGACCAAATCGGACCGATTACACGTACAGTAGAAGACAATGCATACTTATTACAAGCTATTTCAGGTATTGACCGTATGGATGCAACTTCTGCAAACGTTGAAGTAGGAAACTACTTAGCTGGTTTAACAGGCGATGTTAAAGGTTTACGTATTGCTGTACCGAAAGAATACTTAGGCGAAGGTGTTGGCGAAGAAGCTCGTGAGTCAGTACTAGCTGCTTTAAAAGTGTTAGAAGGTATGGGCGCAACTTGGGAGGAAGTATCTCTTCCGCACTCTAAATACGCTCTAGCAACGTATTACTTATTATCTTCTTCTGAAGCATCTGCTAACCTTTCACGCTTTGATGGCGTACGTTACGGTGTTCGTTCTGATAATGTAAATAATATATTAGACCTTTACAAAAACACACGTAGCGAAGGTTTCGGTGATGAAGTAAAACGTCGTATTATGCTTGGTACATTTGCGCTTAGCTCTGGTTACTATGATGCATATTACAAAAAAGCACAACAAGTACGTACATTAATTAAGAACGACTTTGAAAATGTATTTGCTAACTACGATGTTATTATTGGACCAACAACGCCAACTCCGGCATTTAAAGTGGGCGAAAAAGTGGACGATCCAATGACAATGTATGCAAATGACATTTTAACAATTCCAGTAAACTTAGCGGGTGTTCCAGCGATTTCTGTTCCATGTGGATTCGGTGCTAACAACATGCCACTTGGTTTACAAATCATTGGTAAACACTTCGATGAAGCGACAATTTACCGCGTTGCACATGCGTTTGAGCAAGCAACTGACTATCATACAAAAAAAGCAAGTTTGTAAGGAGGCGAGCATAGATGAATTTAGAAACAATTATTGGTTTAGAGCTTCACGTTGAGTTAAAAACAAATTCGAAAATTTTCTCTGCGAGTCCAACAGAATTCGGAGCGGAGCCAAATACACAAACAAGTGTAATTGACTTAGGATACCCAGGGGTACTTCCTACTTTAAATAAGGAAGCAGTTAACTTTGCAATGAAAGCTGCAATGGCATTAAACTGTGAAATCGCAACGGAAACGAAGTTCGACCGTAAAAACTATTTCTACCCAGATAATCCGAAAGCTTACCAAATCTCTCAATTTGATAAGCCAATTGGTGAAAATGGTTGGATTGAAATCGAAGTAGACGGTAAAAAGAAACGTATCGGTATTACACGTCTTCATTTAGAAGAAGATGCTGGTAAATCAACGCATACAGCTGAAGGTTCATTAGTAGACTACAACCGTCAAGGTATGCCTTTAATCGAGATCGTATCTGAGCCAGATATGCGTACTCCAGAAGAAGCATATGCGTACTTAGAGAAGTTAAAATCAATCATTCAATATACAGGTGTATCTGATTGTAAGATGGAAGAAGGTTCTCTTCGTTGTGATGCGAATATTTCACTTCGTCCAGTTGGACAAGAGAAGTTCGGTACAAAAGCAGAACTGAAAAACTTAAACTCTTTCAATTACGTGCAAAAAGGTCTTGAGCATGAGCAAGTGCGCCAAGAGAAAGAATTATTATCTGGTGGTATCATCCAACAAGAAACACGTCGTTATGATGAAGCAACGAAGAAAACAATCTTAATGCGCATAAAAGAAGGATCTGACGATTACCGTTACTTCCCAGAGCCAGATTTAGTTGAACTTTACATCGATGATGAGTGGAAAGAAGAAATTCGTGCTTCTATTCCAGAACTTCCAGATGCACGTAAAGCTCGCTACGTTGCAGAAATTGGCTTACCAGCTTATGATGCACACGTGTTAACATTGACGAAAGAGATGTCTGATTTCTTCGAAGCAACTGTTGCAGACGGTGCTGATGCGAAATTAACATCAAACTGGTTAATGGGTGAAGTACTTGCATACTTAAACAAACAACAAAAAGAATTAAAAGACGTTGCATTAACGCCTGCTGGTTTATCTAAAATGGTTCAATTAATTGAAAAAGGTACAATTTCTTCTAAAATCGCGAAGAAAGTATTTAATGAATTAATTGAAAAAGGTGGAGATCCAGAAGAAATCGTTAAAGCGAAAGGTCTTGTTCAAATTTCTGACGAAGGAACACTTCGTAAAGTTGTAACAGAAATTCTTGATAATAATGAGCAATCTATTGAAGACTTTAAAAACGGTAAAGACCGTGCAATTGGCTTCTTAGTTGGTCAAATTATGAAAGCTACAAAAGGACAAGCAAATCCACCGCTTGTTAACAAAATCTTACTTGAAGAGATTAATAAGCGCTAAAAATAAGAGCGGAATTCTTATTTTTGAACGCTAACATAGTATAGATTCTTAAAGATTAAACAGAAAAAACACCCGTATTTGGGTGTTTTTTCTGAGTTAATCAAACGTTTGTTTAAATGGTGAAAAATAATTTAAACAAACGTTTGATTAACTGTCAAAAGTGAAAAAATGTTTGTATAGCAACTATGGTATGATAGTTGCAAAAAGGTGGGAATAATGATAAATCTAGACATAGAGAGTTTTTTCATCTCATGAAATAATAGATAATTATTATTCATTATATGTAAATTGATGTGAGAGAATGGATAGACATAAAGTGAAACTTTAGTCAGTGGGGGTTTTGTTCATCCCCCCACTGATTATTAGCCTTCACCAATTGGGCATTTACGGGCAGTTGATCTCCAACCTAACTTCTTTGCCCCAGCCGAATTTTGAGGTGGGAGTTTTACTGCCCGCAAATAGCGGGATAAATTTCTTGGTTAAATAAAGCAAAACCATCATGAGTGAATATTTACTTTTGATGGGCTACACGAATCGGGTTCTTACTGCCTGTTTGAGCGGAATTAAAGAAGGATAGGAAGATGAGAGGAGGTAGGCATAGGGATACTGAATAAGGGTTCGGTGTATTCGTTTTTCAATGAATAAGGAATTTCCTGTGCTAATAAATGATGAAGCGAGCAAGAATTATTTATAATCCTACTTCTGGGCGCGAGCTATTTAAGAAGAGCTTACCAGAAGTATTACAAAAATTAGAACAAGCTGGATATGAAGCGTCTTGTCATGCGACAACTGGTCCTGGAGATGCGACTGTGGCAGCGAGGCAAGCTGCTGATCGTAAGTTTGATGTTGTTATCGCAGCTGGTGGTGATGGTACATTAAATGAAGTAGTGAACGGTTTAGTAGGACATGAGCATCGTCCAAAGTTTGGTATTATTCCAGTTGGAACGACAAATGATTTTGCGCGTGCGATCGGTGTACCTCGTGCTATTGAAGAGGCTGCGGATATTATTTGTGAAGGAACAACGGTACCGTTAGATCTTGGTAGAGCGAACGATACATATTTCATTAATATCGCTGGTGGCGGCCGTATTACAGAATTAACATATGAAGTACCAAGCAAGCTAAAAACGGTATTAGGCCAACTTGCTTACTATTTAAAAGGAATCGAAATGTTACCATCATTACATCCAACATATGTTGAAATTGAGTATGATGGGAAACTGCTACAAGAAGAAATTACGATGTTTTTAATTACGAATACTCGTTCAGTTGGTGGATTCGAAAAAGTAGCACCATATGCATCTATTAACGATGGATTATTTGATTTATTAGTACTGAAAAAAGGTTCTATCGCTGATTTAATTAAAGCAGCAACACAAGCGCAGCGTGGGGAACATATTAACAATCCAAAAGTGCTATATACACAAGCGAATCGTATTAAAGTTCATTCCCCTGATAAATTAATGATCAACTTAGATGGTGAATATGGCGGAGACGCACCAATGGAATTTGAAAATATATATCATTGTCTGGAACTATTTGTTCCTGAACATCAAGAGGATGCCCTTTAAAGGCATCCTTTTTTGCTTTTCCCCAGCACTCCCATCTTAAAATTCGGCTGAAGCAAAGAAGTTAGGTTGGAGATCAACTGCTCGTAAAAGCCTCTGTTGATTAAAGTTTCACTTTATACAGCTGAATTGTAAATTGGAAGTTAGTTTGATTTTTATGGTATTTTTACAATTTGTTTATTTTATGTACATACTTTATTGATACACTGGAGGAGATAAGAAATGAGAGGTAGGGTAATTAACTGTTACGATTTATTTAACCAATTATAACTAAAGTTAATTAAATATATCAGCAAGCCCTGCTAGTCAAGTGATTGGCTAGTAGTGAGGGTTAACTGCGGGCAATCCCTAAAGCTGATTGAACTACAACGTGGCTAGAAATAGTGAGCGTGAATGTCGCGAAAGCAGAAAAAATCAATCAGATGGTGCAAGGTTAAATCCTAAACACTAGAACAATGGGTCTTCCGCCTCGAATCATCTAAGTCAAAATGGATAAGATGAACGTTCAACGACTATCTCGTATAACTGACGAGAGTACATCACAAGCCTATGGTGGTGGAAAAATCCTCTATCTCTAAGTAGATAAACATATAGTCTGCGCTCATGTGAAAACATGAGAAGTTCATAAGAGAACTGGCTAAGGAATTGCGCCCTTAGTTGAACAAGATAAATTTTATTGAATCTATCAAACTTCATTGAATATATCGAATGTATGTGCTGTTGTGGGTTCAATGAGGTGAGAATAATAATGAAATTTTCACGAGTTAGTCAAGTATCGGAATTAACAGGTTTGTATCCTATTAGTCTTAGGAGAATGCTGGTGGAACACGCTACTATTCAGAAGAACCAATCTTTCATTATCTGAAAGGTGAGTGCCCGAATAATCGCACAGTAAAGGAGTTAAATTCTGATGATATTGGCGAAGAAAGTCAGACTGATTCCAACGCCTGAACAAGAAAAAGTGCTTAGAAACCATGCTGGCGCTGCAAGATTCGCTTATAACTATTGTAAAAGAATGAGTGATAGATACTATAAGCTATTTGGAAAATCTGTTTCACAGTTAGCTTTACAGAAACGATTTACAAAGATCAAGAAGCGAAAGAGATATGAGTGGTTAAATGACATCAACGCACAAGTTCCCAAACAGGCTTCAAAAGATTTTGACAAGGCGAGAAAAAATTCGTTCCAAAAGTACAAAAATGGTTATCACACTTCTTATAAATCCAAAAAAGATTTAATTCAAGGATTTTATGCCAATTATGAAAGACTGATTATTGGAAAGAAAGTAGTTGATATTCAGTCTATTGGAGAAGTGAAAACAAGCCAACAACTACCAAGGAACAAAAAACCATCAAATCCAAGAGTTACATTTGATGGTCGTCACTGGTGGATTAGTGTAGGATTCCAAGAAGACTTTGAATCACAAGAACTAACCAATGAGTCGATTGGTGTGGATGTTGGTTTAAAAGAGCTGTTTGTAGCTTCTAATGGTACGAAAGAACGAAATATAAACAAAGATGCCAAGGTTAAAAAACTTTTGAAAAGGAAAAAGTCAGCGCAAAGAGATATGTCTAGGAGATTTACAAAAGGTGTGAAAATTCAATCCGCAGGATATGAAAAAGCAAAAACCGAACACCTTCGGTTGTCTAGGAAAATTACGAATATCCGAAATAACCATATCCATCAAGCAACAGCTAAATTGGTGAAAACCAAACCAATGAGGATTGTTGTGGAAGACTTACCTATCTCAAACCTGTTAAAAAACAAAAAACTATCGAAAGCATTTTCATTTCAAAAATTACACTTCTTCTTTCAATGTTTATCATACAAGTGTGAGAAGTACGGCATTGAATATGTAAAAGCTGATAAATGGTTCGCTTCAAGCAAGATTTGCTCATGTTGCGGAGTAAAATACGACCATTCAATTCAACCAGAAGGACAGTGGAGTTTAAAAATACGTGAGTGGCGTTGTGTTCCATGCAATAGCCATCACGATAGAGATTTAAATGCTTCGATAAATTTATCAAGATGGGTAAAATAAATGCTTGATAATAGGAGGTAACGATACTGCCTCGTGTGGAGTGTTATACCCCTCGTCCCTTCGGGGTTGCGAGAACACGATGAAGCACTAACTTGTGTAAATTTGATTGAATTGTATAGATTTAGTTAAGTTTATCGTATCGGTGCTATGGAGAAGGTAAAAGCAATACTATTTGATAAAGATGGGACATTAATGGATTTTCACTCAATTTGGATAAAAGTAGCTGAAGAGCTTGTAGCGGAATGGATAAAATTATATCAACTTCCAGAATCAATGCAGCAGGCTTTATTAAAAGAAATCGGTGTGGAGGGGACATTTGTTCACCCACGTAGCGCATTAGCGGCTGGAACAAGCCTTGATGTAGCAAAGGGGCTTTGTAAGTATATTGCGTCATGTAAGGAAGAGGAGATGCATGAGTGGGTAAGTGAAAAGTTATTTTCACTTATGTACGAGCATCGTTCACATATGAGAATGACGGCAGATTTACCGAAAGTTTTACAAGCGTTAAAGGATAGAGGATTTATTCTAGGTGTCGTTACAGCTGATGATTTCGCGCCGACAGAATTATTTTTAAAGCAATATCAATTGGAAGATTTTTTTGATTGTGTTATAGCTTCAGATACATTTCCAGCACAGAAGCCAGATAAAAAAATTGTAGAATCGTTTTGTGAGAGATTTAATTTAGAGACATGTGAAGTAGCGGTCGTCGGGGATACACCGACGGATTTACATTTAGCGAAAAATGGTGGCGACTGCTATGCAATTGGCGTACTATCTGGTACGGGTGATCGTCAAACGTTAGAACCACTTGCAGATTTAGTATTACAATCTGTTGAAGATTTAATTTCTCATACAGGTGAGTTTATTTGGAAACAAGGAAAGTCTAATGTATGAATTGATAAGTCTATAAGGACTCTATATGAGTCTTTATAGACTTATTTTTTATGACGAGATATTTAGAGAATGGGATGAATACTAGAAATGGGGAGTTGGCACACATCTTGCAATATAAAGAGAAAACATTGTATAAAAAAGGATGGGGTACACAATGAACACAAAAAAATTTGCTAAAGTAAATGAACAAATTCCAGGGCCGAAAGCAGCGTCTTTATTAGAACGCCGCCAAAATATAGTACCAAAAGGAGTAAGTAATGGTATTCCAACATTTGTACAGTCTGCAAATGGTGCACTCGTAACAGATGTGGATGGAAACCAGTATATTGATTTCGCAGGAGCAATCGGGACAATTAATGTAGGACATTGTCATCCTACTGTTAAAGAAGCGCTTCATAAACAAGTAGATCAATATATTCACACTGGTTTTAATGTGATGATGTATGAGCCATATATTGAATTGGCAGAAAAACTGGCAGCATTAGCGCCAGGTAATTTCGATAAACAAGTGCTGTTTTTAAACAGTGGGGCAGAAGCGGTTGAAAATGCAGTGAAGATTGCTCGTAAATATACGAAGAGACCTGGAATTATCGCATTTTCTAAAGGATTTCATGGGCGTACATTAATGACAATGACGATGACAAGTAAAGTAAAACCATATAAATTTGGATTTGGCCCATTTGCTCCAGAAGTATATAAAGCGCCATTCCCATATGAATACCGTCGCCCAGAAGGGTTAACAGAAGAGCAGTATGATGACTTTATCATTGAAGAGTTTAAGAACTTCTTCATATCAGAAGTAGCACCAGAAACAATTGCAGCAGTTGTAATGGAACCTGTTCAAGGGGAAGGCGGATTTATCGTTCCAAGTAAGAAATTCGTTCAAGAAGTACGCAGCATTTGTTCAGAGCACGGTATTTTATTTGTAGCTGATGAAATTCAAACAGGCTTTAGTCGTACTGGAAAATACTTTGCAATTGATCATTATGATGTCGTTCCAGACTTAATTA
This sequence comes from Bacillus sp. NPDC057893, assembly GCF_042796455.1. NCBI lineage: Bacteria > Bacillati > Bacillota > Bacilli > Caryophanales > Bacillaceae > Bacillus > Bacillus sp. NPDC057893. The sequence continues at coordinate 40,273 of NZ_JBHVNG010000006.1, forward strand.
CGGTATCTAAATCATTAGGTGCTGGTGTACCGATAAGTGGCGTGATTGGGCGTAAAGAAATTATGAATGAGTCTGCACCGGGAGAACTGGGCGGAACATATGCAGGAAGCCCACTAGGATGTGCGGCTGCATTAGCTGTGCTTGATGTAATAGAAAAAGAGAAATTAAATGATAGAGCGATAGAAGTAGGGAAAGTCGTAATGAACCGATTCAAAGAGATGAAAAACAAATATAATTGCATCGGTGATGTGCGCGGCTTAGGGGCAATGTGTGCATTCGAGCTCGTTCAAGATCGCAAGACGAAAGCGCCTGATAAAACATTAGCGTCTAATTTATGTGCAGAAGCAAATAAGCATGGATTACTTCTACTATCAGCAGGAACATATGGAAATGTTATTCGTGTTTTAATGCCATTAGTGATTACAGATGAGCAACTTGAGGAAGGTTTAACAATAATTGAAGAATCATTGCAAGCTTGTTATGAGCAAGCAAATATCGCTCGTGTATAAAGAATTGGAATAACTTAAAAAAGGGAATAAAACCTTTCTTTTTAGGCGGAAGAGAGCATCTGTCCATGCATAGAATCGGTTAGCACCTTTTCCTGCCCCATGCCAAGCTAAAACAAAGTGAGGGTGTGGTTGCGATGGTATTCTGTATTTTTCAAGGCAGCGAATTATGTGTTGAAAAATATAAATAGATTTGTATAAATAACAAATTGAAAACATTCTAGCTTACTCTATATAAAATGCAGAAAATTCACTTTATAATAAAGGTAGTGAAGTGAATCGATGGATTTAAAGTAAGGGGTGGCTAGGATGGTTGCAGAAAAGGAACGAATGTTGATGGATTTACAAGATGTATTTGAATATGCATTTGACGAAATTTTTGTTACGGATGATAAAGGAATTGTTGTACGTGTAAATAGCATGTGTGAAAGACATTACCAGCTCTCTGCTAAGGAATTAGTAGGAAAGCATGTAAAAGAACTACAAAAAGAAGGGATTTTTTATCCGTCTGCAACGTTAGAAGTAATTGAAAAGAAAAGGCCAGTTGAACTTGTTCAAACAACGAAATCAGGAGAGTATTTGCATGTTCGTACAAGGCCTGTTTTTGATGATGAGGGAAATTTAAGAAGAGTGATTAGTTATTCTCGTGATCTTACAGAACTCTATCAATTACGTCAAAAGGTAGAGGAAATGGATAATCAGTTAAAAACATATAAAAAAGAATTAAGAGAAACATATGAACACGAAGGACTTATTTTTAAAAGTATCGCTATGCAAAAAATAATCGAAACAATAAAAAAAGTATCAGTAGTAGATAGTACTGTTCTCGTATTAGGTGAGACTGGAGTGGGGAAAAGCCGATTAGTACGCCATTTGCATGAAGTGAGTCACCGGAAGAATGAAAGTTTCTATGAAATTAATTGTGCGGCATTGCCGACGAATTTAATCGAATCTGAGCTTTTTGGATATTCAGGTGGGTCTTTTACAGGTGCAAATCGTGAAGGGAAAAAGGGGCTATTAGAATCAGCGCATAAAGGAACTCTTTTCTTAGATGAAATTGGTGAAATGCCGCTTGAAATTCAAGCGAAGCTTTTGCAAGTATTGCAAGAAAAAACGTTTCGTCCTATAGGCGGAAGAGAATTAAAAAAGGTGGACGTTAGAATTGTAGCGGCAACAAATAGAGATTTAAGTACGATGGTGAAACAAGGAACATTCCGGAAAGATTTATACTATCGTCTGAATGTCATTCCAATTTCAATTCCACCACTTCGGGAGAGAACAGAAGACATTTTGCCGCTCATCTATCATTATTTACAGCATTTTAATAAAAAGTACGGACGTGATGTAAAGTTAGCTCCTAGTACGTTACAAATGTTTGTAGGGTACCCTTGGGAAGGAAATAATAGAGAGATTGAAAATGTAATTGAACGAATTGTTATCACTGCAGATGATTTTGTAATGGTAGAAGATTTGCCACTATCTATGCAAGAGGCCACAGTTGAACAATCCGGACAAAGTCTTTATAGAATGCTGGAAGAGGTAGAAAGAAATATTATTCTTAAAGCGTATAAAACGTATGGATCAAGTTATAAAGTGGCTGAGTTTTTACAAATAAGTCAATCTGCTGCCACTAGGAAGATTAAGAAGTTCATAGAGGAGGAAGAAAACATTGGATAAAAAAGCGACGTTCGTAAACTTAGATAAAAAAGCGATGTATATAAATGGTGAGTGGATTACACTGCAAGAACAAATCGAAGTGAATAATCCAGCGACAAAGGAAGTATTTGCAACTGTACCAAAGGGCGGGATTACAGAGGCAAAGCAAGCAGTTGATGCTGCACATGAGGCTTTTAAATTATGGTCAAAATTAACGGCAGCGGATCGCGCAGTAAAGTTAAAAAAATGGTTCACGCTCATTGATGAAAATAAAGAAGAAATTGCAGCAATCATGACGAGAGAGCAAGGGAAGCCGTTTGCAGAAGCACTTGGTGAAGTGAATTATGCAAATAGTTTTGTTGAATGGTACGCAGAAGAAGGAAAGCGAATATACGGTGAAATGATTCCTGCTTCTCACCCGAATAAGCGTATTTTAGTTATGAAGCAACCAGTTGGAGTTATGGCAGCTATTACACCGTGGAACTTCCCAGCTGCTATGATTACGAGAAAGGTAGCTCCAGCACTTGCAGCAGGCTGTACGGCAGTTGTGAAACCAGCGAGTCAAACGCCATTAACTGCATTGAAGTTAGTTGAATTAGCACATGAAGCAGACATTCCAAAAGGTGTAATAAATATTGTAACAGGTAGTGCAAAAGCAATTGCTGATACGTGGATGGAAGATGAGCGCGTTCGAAAAGTTTCCTTTACAGGATCAACTGAAATTGGAAAAGAATTAATGGCTAGCGCTGCGCAAACGATGAAAAAGGTTTCGCTTGAATTAGGTGGTCACGCTCCATTTATTGTTATGAATGATGCTGATTTAGATAAGGCGGTAGAAGCGGTAATTGGTTCGAAATTCCGTAACGCAGGACAAACGTGTATATGTACAAACCGCGTCTTTGTTCAAGAAGAAGTGTACGAAGAATTTGCAGGAAAGTTCACAAAAGCTGTAGAGCAGCTTAAAGTTGGAGATGGATTCGGCGAAGGAACAACTGTAGGTCCACTTATTGATGCGAATGCAGTTTCGAAAGTACAAGAACATATTGAAGATGCAATTCAAAAGGGCGGAGAAGTTTTATACGGTGGCCATAAATTTGCAGAATTAGATGGTTATTTCATTCAGCCAACAGTAATTGGATTGGCAAATGACACGATGCTCTGTATGAATGAAGAAACATTTGGACCGGTTGCACCAGTTGCTAAATTTAAAACAGTTGAAGAAGTAATCGAGCGAGCAAATAATACACCATATGGCTTGGCTGCTTATATTTTCACAAAAGATATTAGCCAAGCATTCCAAATTAGTGAAGCGTTAGAGTACGGTATTATCGGTTTAAATGATGGACTTCCATCAGTTGCACAAGCACCGTTTGGTGGCTTTAAAGAAAGTGGTATCGGCCGCGAGGGAGGTCACTTCGGCATCGAGGAATATTTAGAAATTAAATATATTTCGTTAGGATTATAAGTAGTATACTAGAATCTTCATAAGCTAAAAAAGAAGGAGATTCTAGTATGGTATATTGGCTATTATTACTCGTAACAATTATTTTTGAAGTAGCTGGAACGATTGCAATGAAATTATCGAACGGTTTAACAAAGCTCGTTCCAAGTGTACTTATTTTCGTATTCTATGGAATTTGTTTCAGCGTGTTTGCTATCGTTGTTAAAAAGATTCATTTAAGCATTGCTTATGCAATTTGGTCTGGTGTGGGAACGCTACTTATTACAATCATTAGTGTGTACTTTTTTAAAGAGCATATTAATTTATTCCAAGCATTTTGTATTCTCTTTATTGTTTTAGGAGTAATTGGACTGAAAGTGTCATCGGCATCATAAAAGGCTATCTTCCGGCGTGGAAGATAGCCTTTTATTTTTATTAAAACGCCCAGTTACCTTTACGGAAGATCGGCTCATGTCTTCCATCAGCTGTAATGCCGTCGATATCAAGCTCAGCTGATCCAATCATGAAGTCTTCGTGTGTAATACTAGCGTTTGCGCCATTTTCAGCAAGTTCTTCTTTAGACATTGTTTTTCCGCCAATTAAGTTAAATGCATAAGCATTTCCGATTGCAAGGTGGCAAGATGCATTTTCATCAAATAGCGTATTGTAGAATAAAATATTTGTGTTTGAAATTGGTGAATCATGAGGTACTAAAGCTACTTCGCCTAAGAAGTGAGAACCTTCATCTGTTTCTACTAAATGTTTTAAAGCCTCTTCACCAGATTCAGCTTTATAGTCTACGATACGTCCGTTTTCAAATGTTAACGTAAAGTTGTCGATAATGTTACCTGCAAATGCTAACGGTTTTGTGCTAGACACTTGGCCGTTCACACCTGTTTTAAGTGGCATTGTAAATACCTCTTCAGTTGGAATGTTAGCCATAAATGCTACGTTCTTTTCATTTAAGCTACCAGCACCAGCCCATACATGCTTCTCTGGAAGTTCGATTGTTAAGTCTGTTCCAGGGCCTGTATAGTGAAGAGCTTTATAATGTTTTTCGTTTAAGTAATCTACTTTTGTATGTAGTGTTTCATCATGTTCTTTCCATGCTTCCACAGGATTTTCTAAATCAGCACGAGTAGCTTTGAAGATAGCATCCCATAGTTTTGTTTCTTGTTCTTCTGGCGCTACGTCAGGGAATACTTTTGCAGCCCATTCTTTCGTAGGAACAGAAATTACGCACCAGCTTACTTTATCTGCTTGTACATAATCACGGTATACTTTCATCGCTTCTCCAGCTACTTTATGAGCTGTTGCAATTTTCTTTGGTTCTACACCTTTTAATAGATCAGGATTCTCTGCATAGATGGACATAAATGCAGCGCCTTCTTTTGCTAATTCTTCACGAGCATGTGCTTTCCAAGAAGGGAATTCAGAGAAAGCTTCTTCAGGAGCTAGATCGAATTTTAAGCGTGTTAACGTCTCATCATTCCAATCCACATATACGTGTTTTGCACCAGATTTATATGCTTTTTCTGTAACGAGGCGTACAAACTGTACAGCCTCAAGAGGTGCACTAATTGATAAAGTTTGTCCGGGTTGAATATTAACACCAACATTGACTGCAAGGGCAGCATATTTCTCTAACGTTTGTTCAAATGACATATGTATAATCTCCTTTAGTTTGAAAGATTTCTTACTATATATAATACAAGAAAATTCAAAAAATATATATAAATATAACGTAAAAAGAGAGCTCAAAATATATTGAGCTCCCGAATTTATTTGATGGAAGAGGCAAACTGTTCTACTGTAGTTGTATGATGTATACGAACACGCTTCATCTTTAACAACTCATCTGGTTCACCTTTCGTAATGAACTGCCCAGGTTTCGTTGTCGTTGCAAATTGATAATATTTCTTTGTCTCTGCGACAACTTTATCATCTACATGACCGAATGGATAAGCAATTGCGATAACAGGCTTACCTGTTATTTTTTCTAGCGTTTCCTTCGATCCTTTTAGTTCTTCTTCATAGTTTGTAATCTTTGGTAAGTCTGCGTGTGTTGCTGTATGAGATTGTACAGAAAAAATACCTGAATCAACCATTTCTTTTATTTCAGATGTAGAAAGGGCACCTTCTACATCAACGTTATCAACAATCATATATTCCGTTGCCGTTGGTTTAAAAGTATCATCTTTTAGCTTTTGTAAAATGCGAAATGCATTCATATTATTTTTCATACCGTCATCAAATGTAACGAAAATCGGCTTGTTTACTTTATTTATATCGCTCCAGCGTTCAAATGTTAATAATGTATAACCATTGTCTTTTAAATACTTCATTTGTGCTTCAAAGTTAGCGGGTGATACGAATAAATCTTTAATACCTTGTCCATGATAATCATCAATTGCGTGGTACATAAGAACAGGAACTTTTTGCTCGAAAGTAATAGTAGATTTCGTAAGTGGAATAGCTTTTCCACCCTCGGTTGTTCCTGTAGCTTCAATTTGGTATTCACCGCGTTTTCCTTCAAATTCTTTTATATCAAAGGGAAGTGTAAATTGTTGATTTTTTTCTTTAGAAGAAAAAGATTTAGCACTTTCCTTTCCATCCACAGTGCGCCAAATTTTATATTGTACTTCGGTTAAAGCATCTTTTATATCTGTTATATGAATAGCTGTGTTTGTAGATTCGTGTGTAACTGGATTATAAGAAATTTTACCTTGTGTTTGTACAGTCTCTTCTTGTTTTTTTACTTCTTGTACCTTTTTCTCTTTTGCAGGTTCTGGGCTAGCATTATTTGTATTACATCCTGCTAGAATGGCAGACGTGCATAAAGCAATTGCTGCGTACTTTCTCATGAAATCACCTTCTATTGTGTATTATGTTGCATATTTACATTAAAATCCCCACCGCTATAAGAGTGGTGGGGATATACCCTTGTTCATCATATCATTTGAAGAAAATGAGGGGAATATGATTTTTAGGGGGAGCTATTAGAGCGATAGATTAGTGACTTTGAATAGATGTATTCTTTCGTTTTTTATTAGAATTGATAATAATATAACCGACCACAAAGATAAGAGGAATAATGAAGACATAGATCGGCATTCCCCATACATAATAGCTTTTCATGCTTAAAACTAGTAAATGTAAGAAGTCGAAAAGAGCGTGGGCTTTCATAATATCCTCCAATGTGTTTTTTCTTTTTTTTTACAAATTATAACATTCTATATTTGTGATTTGTATATTTTGGTAAATTATTTAAGCTAATTTTAAAGTAAGAGGAAGGTTTATTAATATGCAATTTTGCATATTTAGAGTAGTTTCTATTAAAATATCAGGATTTTAAACTATAATAAGAACCGCTATAAATGAAAGTAATACTGATGTACGGAGTGGAGAACAGAAATGAAATATAAAAAAATAGTATATATTCTGCTCATATCGTTATTCATAGTCGGTTGCCAAAGTGAAGTGAGTAAGGCGAATAGTGTGGAAGAGTATATTCCAAAGCATCTGATGAACGCGGAAGTTACGGCGGATATTATGACGATTGAGATGGATCGTGATACCCGTAAAAAAGTAGAGGTTATTACTAAAAAAATGAGTGATCATGTAAAAAATGATAAAGAGTGGTATGTAAACTACATATCGGGGCATATAGATAAGCAGGTGAAGCCTTATCACCCGAATTTTGGTATTACAGAAGAAGAATATAATTTTTTTAGAAATGCCGTTGAGAATAGTAGTTTATCTAATACAAGTGATGGAAAACTTAAATTTAAGCAAAAAAGTAACCATGAGATAGAAATTGTTTCAAGTAAAAATCTGGAGCTATTTCAGCAGCTAGTAATTGATACAGAGAAGAATATAATAAAAACTTCTTTTGGAGAATGTCAGTATGTTGGAGAAACAAAACCATCTTCAGAAAAAAGAATATTAGGTCCAGTGAATGGCAAGCAATGGATGTTACAAAAAAAAGATTTAATCTATTTATTTTCCTTAGGCAAGCTTGAAGGAGAGAATAAATCTGTTATTGATATTTCAGTAAAAGGTATACACGAAGGAAAGCTTATTAGTAAAGAGGAAGTAGTTGAATTCCGTTCGGTTTCATAAAGAATCAAAAAATCACCTTACTTTAACGAGTAAGGTGATTTTTTATTAAATAAACAATCCAGCGATTGTTGCAGATAAAATAGAAGCAAGTGTTGATGCAAATAGCATTTTCCAACCAAATTTAGATACGATGCTTCCTTGTTTTTCAGAAAGGGCACGGATTGTACCAACAATCGCACCAATTTGGCTAATACTTGCGAAGCTAATTAAGAATACTGTAACGATTCCAACTGTACGTGGAGATAATGTTGCAGCAGCGCCTTTTAAATCAAGGATTGCTACGAATTCATTTAAGACAATCTTCGTACCCATAATACCACCAGCTGGGATAATATCTTGAGTTGGAATACCCATTAAGAATGCGAATGGAGAAAGTATATAACCGAAGATTTGTTGTAAAGTAACAGCATATCCCATTGCACCTGAAGCAGCGCTAATTACGTAGTTTACAACTTCCATAACACCAATGAAGGCAATCATTAACGCAGCAACGATACCAGCTACTTTTAACCCATCAAGCGCACCGTTAATCATAGCGCCGATAAAGCTATCTCCGAATAGGTTTCTATCAAATTTTTGAATCACTTCGTCTTCCTTTTTCGTATCAACTGGTGTTAATAACGAACAAACGATTAAGCTTGAGAATAAGTTTAGCGGAAGAGCCGCTAATACATATTTCGCATCTAACATCATAACGTATGATGCTGTAACAGAAGCAGAAACTGAGCTCATCGCAGAACAACAAATGATAAACATACGGTTTTTATTAAAATGTTGTAAATCGTTTTTAATAACGATTAACGCTTCACTTGAACCGAAGAATACAGAATTTACTGCGTGGAATGATTCAACGCGTGGTAAACCAGTAATTTTTGAAAGTGCACCGCCGACAATACGAACGATGAATGGTAAAACACCTAAATAACTAAAGATAGAAAGTAGTGCTGAGAAAAATACGATAATTAATAATACATTTAAGAAAAAGACAAAATCTCTTTGAATTCCATTAAAGAGAAAATCGACACCTGTCGTACCAAGTTTAATTAGTTTGTTGAAAACTTTACCAATGAAGATGATAATTTGCTGTCCGATCTTTGTGCCAAACATAAACCAACCGATTAAAATTTGGAAACCAATCATAATAGCAATTGCACGGAAGTTGATTTTACTTCTATTGTTTGACAAAGCAAAGCATAAACCTAAAACGACAAGAATACCGATAATGCTCATTACATATTGCATGTAGTTGCCCCTTTCAGAAGTTCGTATAAAGTTTTTACATAAAACGCTCGTTATATTACTAAAAATAAAGTAATGGAAGTTTCATGTCATACGTAAGATGTCTGACCTTTTTGAAAAATAAAAAAAAGACCCCTATGGATTCACTTTCATCTATGAGAGAAAGCTAATCAATAGGAGTCTTTTTTATACATAGGCTAATATTCATTAGTTTTCCCCATAGTCCAGCAATTTAAGGTTGCCGGGTAGAAACTCTCGATCCATATTATCGACTATATATGAGGTAACATCGTCCGTATTAAATTAGTAGTAGCGTAACATTACTAGAGAACTATCGTCAATAGCTTTTTTTCTTCCAATAGAAATAGACCATATAAGTATGATAAAATGTAACGCAGTGTTATGAAAAAGAGAGGTCGGAAAATGAGTACAAAAATGACGCCACCAGTTGAAAAAAACGAGTTTATAGATGTAGTGTTTGAAGATTTAACACATGATGGTGCCGGTGTTGCGAAAGTGAAGGGATATCCTATTTTCGTAAAAAACGGATTACCAGGTGAGGAAGCGCAAATTAAAATTATTAAAGTGAAGAAAAACTTCGCGTTTGGTCGTTTAATGAAGCTTCATCAAGAAAGTCCATATCGTAAAGATGCAGAATGCCCCGTGTACAACGAGTGCGGCGGTTGTCAACTTCAGCACTTAACATATGAAGGACAATTAAAAGCGAAAGAGAAACAAGTACGTGACGTTATGCAGCGTATCGGCGGACTAAGCGATGTTCCTGTTCATCCTGTACTTGGCATGAAGAACCCATGGGTATACCGTAATAAAGCACAAGTACCAATTGGAGAACGTGAAGGTGGACTTGTAGCTGGTTTCTATCGTCAAGGAACGCATGACATCATTAATATGGAATCATGCTTAATTCAGGCAGAAGAAAACGATGCATTAATTCAAGAAGTAAAACGTATTTGTGAAAAAAACGGTATTTCGGCGTATAACGAAGAGCGTAACAAAGGAACACTTCGCCACGTAATGGCCCGCTACGGACAAGTAACGGGGGAGATTATGCTTGTCTTCATTACACGTACAGCTGAACTGCCAAATAAAGAAGCAATCATTGAAGAAATCGCAGCGAAATTCCCAGAAGTAAAATCAATTGTTCAAAACGTAAACACGAAACGTACAAACGTTATTTTCGGAGACAAAACGACAGTACTGTACGGATCAGAATATATTTATGACTTTATCGGTGACATTAAATTTGCGATTTCAGCACGTTCATTCTATCAAGTAAACCCAGAACAAACGAAAGTGCTATACGATAAAACGTTAGAATACGCAAAGTTAAATGGTAACGAAACAGTAATCGATGCCTATTGCGGAATCGGATCAATCTCCTTATTCCTAGCGCAAAAAGCGAAGAAAGTGTACGGTGTTGAAATTGTTCCAGAAGCAATCGAGGACGCAAACCGAAACGCAGCACTAAACAACATGACAAATGCTGAATTTGGCGTAGGAGAAGCAGAAGTAGTCATTCCAAAATGGTACAAAGAAGGCGTAATTGCCGACACAATGGTCGTAGACCCACCGCGTAAAGGCTGTGACGAAGCATTACTAAACACAATCATCGATATGAAGCCAAAACGCGTCGTATACGTATCATGTAACCCAGCAACATTAGCACGCGACTTAAAAGTACTAGAAGAAGGCGGATATAAAACACAGGAAGTACAGCCTGTTGATATGTTCCCGCATACGACTCACGTAGAGTGTGTGGCTTGGCTTAAGTTGGTATAATAGAAAAGCAGTTGATATAGAAAAAATCTATACCACCTGCTTTTTGGTTTATAAAAATACCATTCAGCAACGATTTTAGTTAAAATGAATATTGCTGATTTTCACAAAATATAAATGTCCAAATGTACTTTTGCTATTTGGCTTTATATTTTTAAATTGAGAGTTTGAAATTGTATTCATATTGAGAGGATTTGAATTTGAAATGATAGATAATTTTTGGGATAATTTACCACGACCGTTTTTTGTACTTGCACCAATGGAAGATGTGACAGACGTTGTTTTTCGTCACGTAGTAAGTGAAGCTGGTTGCCCAGATGTATTTTTCACAGAGTTTACAAACTCGGATAGCTATTGTCATCCAGAAGGTATGAAAAGTGTACGTGGCCGTTTAATTTTTACAGAAGATGAACAGCCGATAGTCGCGCATATTTGGGGAGATACTCCTGAATATTTCCGCCAAATGAGTATTGGTATGGCAGAGCTAGGATTTAAAGGTATCGATATTAATATGGGCTGCCCTGTACCGAATGTAGCATCAAGAGGAAAAGGTAGTGGCCTTATTCTACGTCCAGACGTTGCGGCAGAACTTATTCAAGCAGCAAAAGCGGGCGGACTACCTGTCAGCGTAAAAACACGACTTGGCTTTAAAGAGTTAAGTGAGTGGGAGGATTGGTTAACGCACATTTTCAAACAAGATATTGCGAACCTTTCTATTCACTTACGTACAAGAGAAGAAATGAGCCAAGTAGATGCGCACTGGGAACTAATTCCAGAAATTAAAAAATTACGTGACCGCATTGCACCAAATACGCTAATAACAATCAATGGAGACATTCCTGATCGTCAAACTGGAATGGAACTTGCTGAAAAATACGGTATTGATGGCGTTATGATTGGACGAGGTATCTTTAAAAATCCATTTGCTTTTGAAAAAGAGCCAAGAGAACATAGCAGTAAAGAACACCTTGATCTTCTAAGACTACAGCTTGATCTTCAAGATCAATATGCAGAAGTACTACCACGCTCAATCACAGGGCTTCATCGCTTCTTCAAAATTTATGTAAAAGGCTTCCCTGGAGCTGCTGAACTAAGAAATCAATTGATGAACACGAAATCAACTGATGAAGTGCGTGCGTTGCTTGATAAGTTTGAGGCGAGTGTTGATAAGGATGGAGATAGTGAAACAGTGTAACTTTTGAAAGTTAGAGGGGATAGGGTGTAGCGATTTTATGAGTGTTTGTTTCATTTTAATTAAGGTGAACCGTATCATAAGTAAGTGAGGTATTCTATGTAAAACAAGGGTAAGAAAAGAATACAGGAGAAAATTGAAAATGGCAGGTTGGTCTTGATTTCCACTGATATTATCATGTTTATTTTATTATGCCTATAACTTGGAGGCTATGTGAATGTTAAGTGATCAGACGAGATATTCTAGGCTCGCGAATATAACAAAAATAATAAATACAAAATTAGAACTACGTGAAGTATTGCAGCGTGTAACAATGGCGATATCAGAGGAGATTGTTAGGTGCAACGCTGTTGGAATTTATTTACCTCAGGAAGATGGAACATTTAGAGGTTTTGCAGGAAAACCAGAGACCATAAATGGCGTAACGCTCGATACTCAGGTAATTGATCCTGAAATAGACTTACTGGCAAAAGAAGTTATTGAAACCAAAAAAACCATTTATATTCCTGATACATCAAAGGATCATCGGCCGGATCCGAGACCAGTTGCTGCGTTCAAAATTAAGTCCTTATTAGCCCTGCCTATCTCATTTGGACAAGAGTTATTTGGTCTGGTTTTTTTATTTGATTATGGAGTTCCAATGAACTTAACAGATTCAGAGATTCAAAGTGTTGAAGCTTATGTAAATATGGCTGCGGTCGCAATTCAAAATGCAAATAATTTAACACAAAAGGAAAACCTTATTGCCGAGAAGCAGCTATTACTAGATGTTACCCGTGATTTATCAATGTGTTCCTCGATACAGGAGAGTTTTGATAAATGTTTTTTTTACTTAGGACAGATTTTAGAGAGTAAAAACATGGCTGCCCACCTTTTAGATCCGCTAGACAAAACAACGATTAAAACAACAAAGTTAAGCAAGGACTGTGATTGGACAGAAGCGGATTGGATGGAGAAAAGCTATGAAGCCAAGATCCAAGAGGTTATTCAAACAAAAAATATAGATAGTAAGGGTCTACTGATGATTCCATTGGTTTCAATGGGAGAAATATTAGGGGTAATCGTCGTTGGCAAAGAGGGAAAAGCTCACAATTACGATAATTCCCAAATTCAACTGGCAAAATCTATCGTTGATGCCACAGCTCCTACGTTTTCAAACTTGTTATATATGGATCAACTTGAAAGTATGGTGGAAGAGCGAACGAGAGAACTAGCTGCTGCTAATGAAAAAGTTACAAGTGTGATTGAAAGTATTACGGATGGATTCTTTACTTTGAATAATAAATGGGAATTTACGTACGTAAATAAGCATCAATATTTTCCACAAAGAAAAACAGCAAAAGATGTATTAGGCAAGAATATATGGGATGTTTTCCTGAGTAGCGTCGACGCAGTTATGTATAAGGAATTTCATCGTGCAATGTCAGAGCGAACTACAGTTCATTTCGAATCTTTTTCTATCTCTGATGAATATTGGCACGAAGTTATTGCATACCCGTATGATGATGGTATTTGTTGTGTTTTTAAAAACATAACGGAAAAAAAGCAATATGAGCAGGAATTGAAAAGGTTATCCAACATAGATTTAATAGGGCAAATGGCAGCAGGTATCAGCCATGAGATTAGAAATCCAATGACAACAGTACGAGGGTTTTTGCAGTTATTAAAAGAAGAGAGCATCTATGAGAAACATAATAAGTACTTTAATTTAATGATTGAAGAACTTGACCGTTCCAATTCTATTATTACGGAATTTCTCTCAATGGGTAATACAAAGAAATCGGATTTACAGATGTTAGATTTAAATTCAATTATCCACGATAGTATTCCTTTAATAAAAATTGATACGTATAATCAAAATAAATATATTCAAGTCGATACAAATGACATTCCGGAATTACTTTTAAATCGTAATGAGATACGGCAATTATTAATAAACCTATACCGTAATGGCTTAGAAGCGATGAGCACAGGGAAAGTTCTAACCATTAGCACCTACAAGGAAGGTCGAAATTGTGTGGTGCTTGCAGTGCGGGATCAAGGAAAAGGTATCAGGCCTGAAGTATTAGAGAAACTGGGTACTCCATTTTACACGACCAAAGATAATGGAACTGGATTGGGATTAGGCGTATGTTATGCTATTGCTGCCCGGCATAATGCGAAAATAGAAATTCAAACAGGCTCGGAAGGCACTACCTTTTTTGTTAAATTTAATTATGAAAATAATGAACAATAACCTCATTTAGATTAGTTACGGTGAACCGTACCACAAATAAAAAGGAAAACCTAAGTAAACACAATCAATATATTTCACCTGAATTTTGCGTAACATTCATGTTTGAGTTGCCCACTAAAATAAAAAGAAATGGACTAACCTATATCAGGTTAGTCCATTTTCAAGTGTGTTAATTAATAGTAAATCTCCGTTTTGTACTTTTAGGAGCTTTTCGGTATTAGATCCTGGCTCTCCATATGTATATTCTGTTAGCATTGGGTCCTCATGTCCGAAGTTTCGTTCAGCATCTTTATAACCAATTAGATAATTCAATATTGATTCCCTCTCATATTAACTCTAGTATCATTATAATTTAATTGGGTTAAAATGGATAATTAAAAGTACCTAAACAACATATGTTGCTGTTTTAAAATCATCCCCAAAACCATTAATCCACCTAAGACTACAAAACCAACCTCTAAAATGTTAAAGTAGTAACTTAACGACATTAATTTACACATGCTAAAAGCATTACTATAATCAACATTTCAGGAGGACAAACAATGGCTATAAGTAATAATGATATATTAATTCGAGTAAGATATGCTCTGGATATAAAAGATACAGATATGGTGGAGATATTTAAACTTGGTGGCGTTGAAGTAACAAAAGAAGAAGTGCGAAAGATGCTGACAAAATTAAAAAACAGTTACTATGATGAAGTTGATGATATTGATGTAGTTGAATATGATTACGAAATAAAATGCAATAATGTTATGTTAGAGTCATTTTTGAATGGTTTTATTACTTTTAAAAGAGGAAAACAAGATCCAAAACCAGGGCAATCGGATAGACAAGCGATGTCTTTAAAGAGTAATGGAAGTGTTAATAATCTCGTTCTAAAAAAATTGAAGATAGCACTATCATTAACAAGTGAAGATATGCTTGATATATTAGAAGACGTAGGAGTCATTGTAACAAAAGGAGAATTAAGCGCTCTATTAAGAAAAGAAGGCCATAAGAATTACAAAGAGTGCGGTGATAGATACGCAAGGAATTTCTTAAAGGGATTAGCTGTAAGCTATAGAGGATAAGAAATAAGCATTGTAACATTTATGATAAAGCAGTAAATGATATAATAGGTAGAGTAGGACGTTTGTATCCTGCTCTTTTTTATTTGTAAAAATAATTATGAACGAATACGTTAGGTGATGAAATGGTACATACATATTTAGGTGAGACAATTAATTTTCATATAACTTATAAGAAGAAAAAGTCGGTGCGTCTTTATGTAGATTCTTACGGAAATGTTGAGGTGCAAGCCCCGAAAGGTACACCTGTTGAATACTTAGTCCAATTGTTAGAGGAGAAATGGGATTGGATTCAGGCAACACGTAAGGAAATGCAGGAGCGAGCGCTTGGACCACAGGAAAAAGGTTATGATCAAGGAGAGGGTTTTCTGTATTTAGGAAACACATATCCGATACAGGTTTCTCAAGATGTAAGTATTACGCAAGACAATGCAGTGTTTGAAGGGGATAAGCTACATATTTATGTGAAAGAGCTTAAGGATGAGAAAATCCAGCAAGCTTTGAAGCGATTTTATTATAAGCAGTGTAAGGCGGTAGTGGAAAAGAGTATTAAAGCGCATCAAAACAACTTTAAAACAAAACCGCGTTCTATTCGTATTACAGATAGTAGTCGTACGTGGGGAACTTGTGATTCAAATCTACAACTAACATTCAATTGGAAACTAGCAATGGCACCTCAGAGGGTAATTGATTATGTAGTTGTTCATGAAATGTGTCATATGGTTCATTTAAATCATGATCGCTCTTTTTGGCGTCTTGTCGGGAAGATAATGCCTGATTATAAGGAAATGGAAAACTGGTTAGCGTTATCGAGCTGGAAGATGACGGTTTAGTTATTACTTTAGATTGTGGAATGAAATAAAGTAGAACCCTAATGAATTAGGGTTCTCTTTGTACATAGATTATCGTCCAAAATTCACAGTGAAAGTATCGTCTATTCTCTCCATCTCATACCCACGATACCCCTCCGAAAGCAACGCCTGCTGTCCACCAGCATCACTCATCGGAACGCTCTTAACATCGGACCAATCTCTTTCCTTATCCCCACGCAATTCCTTCACAAAAACATACCGCATACTCCCGCCATACTTCTCCTTCAGTGCAGCAATTTCCATACCTTGCGCAAACTTATCTTTTAAACTAGGGATGTTGAAAGGTGCAACGGTGCAACAAACATAGTCGTACTGGCTGTCTTCTTTTTGTAATTCATCCATGATGACTGTGGCTAATATTTTTTGCATGCCATTTCCTCGGCAGTTCGGATGAACGTTTGAGATTTCTTGATAGATGACGCGGTGTAGCTGACTTTCTGGTAGACCAATATCAAGCCCTAAATGTTCATCGTCGATAGGAGGGACTAGTAGGGCACGAAATGCGATGAGCTCGTTTTGTATAAACGCCCCGATCATCATGCCGTTTCCTTCTAGAATGTATTGAAATTCTTCTAGCGAGAGTGGTTGTAAACGACCTTTATCTTCTAGCGCTTCAACTATAACGTTTTGTAATGATAAAATTTGTTCGATGTGCTCTAGTGATAGTAATGTAACGTGAAATGGTTGTTCGTTTTGTTTTAATGTTCCTTCGTAAAGAATCGTCATGCGTTAGTCCTCCTTTAGCGTACAACGTCTTGAAAGACGGTTAGTTCTTGTAATGTATTTTCGTTTATTTCAATGCCGAGTCCCGGCTTTTCGTTTAAGCGAATAAATGGTACGTCGTAATGTAAGTTTCCGATGTCTTTCGTGAATTTTAATGGTCCTGTTAGCTCGACGCTAGTAATGATTTTTTTTGAGAAAGCGACATGGAATCCTGCGGAAGAGGCAACAGATGATTCGACCATGGATCCAACTTGGCATTCAATGCCTGCCATTTCAGCTTGATGAGCGAGTTTTACAGCTGGATATATGCCGCCGCATTTCATTAGTTTTATATTCACTTTATCAGCTGCGTCTAATTTAATAATTTGGCGCATTTCACGAGAGCCTTTTAGTCCTTCATCAATCATAAGCGGAAGATCTGTTTTCGAACGAATATGAGCCATTGCATCAATATCGTCTGCGACAACAGGCTGTTCAATCCAGTCGATGTTTAAATGACCTAATGAACGAAGTGCTGTTAATGTGTTTGCGCTATTTTTCCAGCCTTGGTTTACATCAACACGAATCGCGATATCATTTCCTACACGTTCACGTACAGCTTCAATTCGTTTTACATCTTCTTTTACATTCGTGCCGACTTTCATTTTGAAAGATTGGTAACCTTTCTTAATCATGGAAGCCGCTTCTTCAGCCATATTTTCTGGATCGGCGATACTTAAGACGTGAGTGACAGGAAATTCTTCATGGTAGCGTCCTCCAATTAATTGATATACAGGTTGATTTAGTTTTTTACCCAGTATATCAAAACAAGCGATATCAATCGCAGCTTTCGCAGTAGGAATACCGTAAATTGTATTGTCCATCATATCGTGTATTTTTTCGATATTCATTGGATTTTTCCCAATTAGAGCAGGAGCTAGTGTATGTTTTAAAACATGGAAAGTACTTTCCCATGATTCACCTGTAACGTGATCATCAGCAACGCCTTCACCGTAACCGATAATGCCTTCATCTGTTTCCATTTTGACGATAATAGAAGGCATATCAGAATAAGAACCATAACTAATAACAAACGGATCGCGAAGTGGTAAACGAATTGCGTAAAGATGAATAGCTGTAATTTTCATTGAATAAAGACCCCTTCCTGTTTACAATGGTTTTGTACATTTGATATAGTTGACGTTAAATAGTCGTTAATTGATGATAAGGAGTTAGAGAAAATGATGATAAAAATTGCAGTTGTCGGTTCAAAAAAGTTTATGGAGAATCTTTTACCTATTGCTCATAAACTAGAAGAGATAGAGATTGATCCATATATTTACCTTCACCCGGCAGAATCTTCCGAAATATTAAAACGTTTAAAACCTTGTGATGTTATCTTTTTCTCAGGTGCTTTACCTTATTATATGGCAAAAGAAATAAGAGAACAATTACCAATTCCAAGTGTATATTTGCAGCAAGACGAGACAACTGTCGCATCTTCACTTCTTTCTATATTATATCATCAAGGTATTCAACCTCATAAAATTTCAATTGATTTAGTAGATCGTTCGTTTATTACAAATGTGTTCCATGACATCGGTCTAAAAGAAACGCCGCAAGTGATGGATTATGAAAATATGTTATGGAGTAATGATGAAATTAAGAGAATCATTGATTTTCATTTAGCTAAATATCAATCAGGAGAGGTTGATTTAGCTTTAACTAGTATTCACGCTGTCTACGACGAACTTCAAAAAATAGGTATTCCTTCAGAGCGTATGATAGATCCGACGCAATCAATTATACACGGGTTAAAAGATGCAAAAATAAAAGCTGAGTTAGCAAAAAGCCATTCAGCTACTGTTGGTGCTTGTATTATATCCTTTATAGAGTTACAAGAAAGCTCGCTTGAAAAATTAAATGTAATTTCAAAAGAATTACGTGGTTCATTTAAACAAGTTGATGAAATGACTTTTATTTTGTATACAACTCGTGGTGATATCGAATCGAGTACAAAAACAAATACGATAGATCGTTTATTTATGAATATAGAAGGAGCGGTATCTATTGGATTTGGTTACGGAAAAACAGTAAATGAAGCGGAACAAAATGCAAAAATCGCTCAAGGTTTCGCAAAAAATAATCCGATAGAGCGCCGCTTTTATATACTAACAAGTGATAAAGAATTATTTGGTCCGTTCCCGAAAGAACAGAGAGTACAGAGAGTACAAAGTTTAAAAAACGATAATCCTGAATTTATGAAAATAGCGAAGGAAACGAAGCTTAGTCCTGCAAACTTGTCAAAAATTATTCAATTTAGTCAATCGCATCCATCTTTGAAATTTACAGCGGCCGATCTTTCTGAGTACTTACAAGTGACTCGGCGATCGACGGAAAGGCTGTTAAAGAAATTAGTTGATTACAGGTATGCCAATATTTGCGGCGAGGAAATGCCCTATCAACAAGGGCGCCCTCGTGCAATATATGAGCTAAATTTACCGTTGTATTCGTTTCAAAAATTTTAAGCTTCTAGTTGTGCTTTTTGTTTTTTCAGTAGATCTGCTTTTTCAATATCAGATAGCTTAGTAATTGTGAAGCCAGTTATACCATAAATGATTGAGATAATAGGTACGATGAAATTCAATATAGCATAGGGAGCATATTCGAATGCACCGACTCCAAGTGTTGCGAGTATAAATACACCACATGTATTCCAAGGTACGAAAACAGAAGTTAATGTTCCACCATCTTCTAATGCTCTGGATAAGTTTTTAGAATGTAGTCCTTTTTCTGTGTACGCATTTGCATACATTCTTGAAGGAACAACAATCGAAATATATTGTTCAGAGCAAGTAAGATTCGTTGCAAAGCAAGATGCGATAGTAGAAGCGATAAGTCCTTTTGCTGATGTCGCTAATTTTAAAATTTGATTTACAATTGAGCGAAGAATGCCAGTATGTTCTAGTACTCCTCCGAAAGTCATAGCGACAATTGTCATAGAGACTGTATTCATCATCGAATCTAAGCCACCGCGGTTAAATAGTTCGTCTACTAGCTTGTTTCCAGTGTCTATGACAAATCCAGTTTGGAGTGCACCGACAGATGCTGAGACAGAACCACCTTGAATAAAGACTTGTGATAAAAATCCTAAAATAATACCTACGAGAATAGCTGGTATAGCTGGTACTTTTTTAGCGACCAATACCATAACGACTACGGGTATGATTAATAGGAAAGGCGAGATAACAAAGTTTTGTTGCAATACTTGTAACGTTTGATCGATGCTTTTTGCATCAATATTGTTATCACCGAAGCTTCTTCCTAATAAAGCATAGACGATAAGAGTAATAATTAAACCTGGAATTGTAGTAAATAACATATGACGAATATGTACGAATAAATCTGTATTTGTTAATCCTGCGGCTAAGTTTGTTGTGTCTGAAAGCGGTGACATTTTATCGCCAAAATAAGAACCGGAAATTATAGCGCCAGCAACCATTGGAGCTGGGATTCCCATACTTAGGCCAATTCCCATTCCAGCAACACCAATTGTTCCCATTGTAGACCAGGAGCTACCGATTGCTAATGCAACGATAGAACAAATAATTGTAATTGAAACTAAAAATAGTGATGGAGTTAAAAGTTTTAAGCCGTAATAAATCAAAGTAGCGACGATTCCGCCGCCAATCCAAGCACCGATCGTTAAACCTACAAGAATAATGATAACGATAGCGGGTAATGCAAGGCGAATTCCTTTATACATCGATTCTTCAATGTCATTCCATTTGTAACCGTATCGCCAAGCGACAATCGAAGCAACGGTTGTACCGATAATAAGTGGGACGTGAGGGCTTTGTTCTAATACAACAATTGTAACCATCATAACTGCAACTGTAATGATAATAGGGATTATTGCTATGCCAAAAGGTATTTCTCTTTTCATAAACTGCCTCCTCATTATGTATGTTTGTATTTTTAGAATTGTCGCAAAATAGACGTTATTAAGTTATGATAACTAAAAATAGATGTAAGCGTCAATATAAAAACAGAAAATATCGAATATTCTATTTGTATAGATATCTTTATAAGATGAGTTGAAATCGGGTATTAACGGTATTAAAAAATAAATAATTGACTTTTTTCTTAAAATTCAATATGTTCATAAAAACATCTGTTTTTCATAAGTATAATTAATCTGAATGGTTTGTAATTAGGGGAAGGAGAATGGAGCTTTGAAAACATTAGAACTACAAGAGCGTTTAACTGAAATTTTTCAGCATTTACATGAAAACCCTGAAGTAAGCTGGAAGGAATATGAAACGACAGCTTATATTACTAACTTTCTAAAAGAAGAAGGAATTTCATATAAAATATTTGATGATTGCCCTGGCGTGATTGCTGAAATCGGAAGCGGGAATCCAGTTATCGCGATTCGTGCTGATATGGATGCGCTATGGCAAGAAGTAGACGGAGAATTTAAAGCGAATCACTCATGCGGCCACGATGCTCATATGACAATTGTGATGGGCCTTATTTTACAATTGAAAAATATGAGATGGGATAGCGGTACTGTTAGATTTATTTTTCAGCCGGCAGAGGAAAAAGGAAATGGTTCCTTAAAGATGGTAGAGAAGGGCGCCGTGGATGATGCTGATTTCTTATTTGGTGTTCATTTAAGGCCGATTGAAGAACTGCCTTTGAAACAAGCTGCACCATCTATTCGTCACGGAGCAGCAGGATTTTTAGAAGGGATGATTCATGGAGATGATGCACACGGGGCACGCCCGCATCAAGGGATAAATGCAATTGATGTCATTTCGATGATCAATATCGGATTGAAAAATATATGGCTACCACCGCAGACGTCTTATTCTGTTAAGATGACGAGATGCCAAGCTGGTGGTGATAATCTAAATATTATTCCAGGTAACGGGCATTTTAGTTTAGATGTAAGAGCAGAAAATAACATATTACTAGATGAATTGAAGCGAAAAATAGAGCAAGTAATTCAGTCAGCTGAATCAATGGGATCTAAACTTTCTTATGAGTGGATTGATCTCGCACCAGGAGCTGAAGTGTCAGAAGAAGCTGAGCGCTTTATGCGAAAAGGTATTCTTGAAGTATACGGGGAAGAGGGATGTACTGGACCACTGTATACGACAGGAAGCGATGATTTCCATTACTACACAGTGAAGAGACCGCATTTAAAAGCTGTCATGCTTGGACTAGGGGCGAACTTACAACCTGGATTACACCATCCGTATATGAAGTTTGATCATAGCTGTATAATGGATGGAGTAGAAATATTGAAACAGACTGTATTGAAAGTGCTGGAAGACAGGGGCTAGAAAGCTCCTGTTTTTTGTAGGAATTTGTCGTTAAGTCGATATATTCGATTTTGCGGCGATATAATTTCACGTACCAATTAATTTGATGAAAAATTCTCCTCTAGTACATGGTGTATAATAATAAGTACCATTTGTTAATAGGAGAAAAAAATGAACGAACAATATTACGATGCTGTATTAAATATAAAAACCGTTGGTGAGCAAAAAGGGTTTAATAAATCTATGCACTATCACCGTTATGAACCGACACCGTATAGCGGGTTGGATGAGTTATTGAATCAATATGAAATAAAAAGTAGCGATCGAATTGTAGACTTTGGGTGTGGAAAAGGGAGATTGAATTTTTACATGCATCATAAGTGCGATGCATCAGCGGTTGGAATTGAAATGAATGAAGCGTTTTATAAAGAAGCAATGGAAAACCGTGAGCGTTATGCAAGGAAGGTAAGAAACAGTAAAGATAAAATTCAATTTGAATGTTGTTTAGCACAGGAATATGAGATTGATCCACGTGATAACCGGTTTTATTTCTTCAATCCATTTTCTGTCCAAGTGTTTATGAATGTAGTAAATAACATTTTGCTTTCGGTAGAGGAAATAGAGAGGAAGGTGGATATTATTTTATACTATCCTTCTGAAGATTATATTTTCTTCTTGGAGAATCAGACTGCTTTTGAATTGAAGAGAGAAGTTAGATTACCGGGTGCTTATGAGAAGAATGGGAATGAGAGATTTTTAGTTTATACATTAGGATTATAAAAAAAGCAGGTGCCACGGCACCTGCTTTTGTAAAACTCACGTCTATATAATTAGTTACGGATTAAGTAATCAAATGCACCTAAAGCTGCATTCGCACCTGAACCCATAGAGATGATGATTTGTTTGTACGGATTATTTGTACAGTCACCTGCACCAAACACTCCTGGTACGTTTGTAGCGCCGTGCTTGTCTGTTACGATTTCACCGCGAACGCGTTCAACTGTTTCGCCTAACCAGTCTGTGTTTGGCACAAGACCGATTTGAACGAATACACCTTGTAATTCAACGTGATGAACTTCTTCAGTTTCACGATCGATGTAAGAAATACCGTTTACTTTATCAGTACCAGTGATTTCTTTCGTTTGAACGTTTTTCAGAACAGTTACGTTAGGTAAGCTGTTAAGACGTTCTTGTAATACAGCATCAGCTTTTAATTCTGGCA
The DNA here is from genome assembly GCF_042796455.1 of Bacillus sp. NPDC057893. Taxonomy (NCBI): domain Bacteria; kingdom Bacillati; phylum Bacillota; class Bacilli; order Caryophanales; family Bacillaceae; genus Bacillus; species Bacillus sp. NPDC057893. The sequence goes on from NZ_JBHVNG010000006.1 coordinate 63,658, forward strand.
TGAATTCAAGAACAGTTACGTGCTTAACAATACCTGCTAAGTCGATAGCTGCTTCAATACCAGAGTTACCACCGCCGATAACCGCTACATCTTTTCCGATGAATAATGGACCGTCACAGTGTGGGCAGTATGCTACACCTTTGTTTTTGAACTCAGCTTCACCCGGTACGCCAACATTACGCCAGCGAGCACCTGTTGAAACGATTACGCTCTTACTTTTCAGAATAGCGCCGTTTTCAAGTTCCACTTCAATAAGTTCTTTTTTCTCTAAACGTTTCGCACGTTGTAGATTCATTACATCGATGTCGTATTCTTTTACGTGCTCTTCAAGGCTTGCTACTAGCTTAGGACCTTCAGTGCGTTTCACGCTGATGAAGTTCTCAATACCCATAGTATCCATTACTTGACCACCGAAGCGCTCAGCAACGATACCAGTGCGGATGCCTTTACGTGCTGCATAAATTGCTGCACTTGCACCAGCTGGGCCGCCACCAACAACAAGAACATCGTATGGATCTTTATCAGAAAGCTCTGATGCATCTGGACCGTTACCCATTTTAGCTAAAATTTCTTCAAGTGTCATACGACCGCTTCCGAAAGATTCGCCGTTTAGGTAAACAGTTGGTACTGCCATGATGTCTTTACTTTCTACTTCCTCTTTGAATGCAGCGCCATCAATCATAGTATGTGTAATACCAGAGTTTAGAACGCTCATCACGTTAAGAGCTTGTACAACATCAGGACAGTTATGACAACTTAGGCTGATATAAGATTCAAAATGATATTCGCCTTGAATGTTTTTGATTTGATCGATTAATTTTTGTTCAACTTTTGGAGCACGTCCACTAACTTGTAGTAAAGCTAACACTAATGAAGTAAATTCGTGTCCTAATGGAATACCAGCGAATACGACACCAGTGTCTTCGCTAGGGCGATTTACGCTAAAGCTTGGTGTTCTCTCTAGTTCAACTTTTTCTACTGTAATCTTAGATGACATAGTAGCTAATTCATCTACTAGAGATAACATATCTTTAGATACGTTATCGTCTCCTGCGCTTACTTTAAGTAAAATATCGTTCTCCATTAACTGAAGGTATTGGGATAGTTGTGTTTTTATATCTGCATCTAGTATCATTTTGATCGAACTCCTTAGATTTTGCCTACAAGGTCAAGGCTTGGTTTAAGTGTTGCAGAACCCTCTTGCCATTTAGCTGGACAAACTTCACCTGGGTTGTTACGTACGTATTGAGCTGCTTTAATCTTGTTAACAAGAATACTTGCGTCACGGCCGATACCGTCAGCATTGATTTCCATAGATTGGATAACGCCGTCTGGATCGATGATGAATGTACCACGAGCAGCAAGACCTTCTTCTTCCATTAAAACGTTGAAGTTTGTAGTGATTGTGCGAGTTGGGTCACCAATCATAATGTATTCGATTTTGCCGATAGTTTCTGAGCTATCGTGCCATGCTTTGTGAGTGAAGTGAGTGTCTGTAGATACAGAGTATACTTCAACGCCTAAGTCTTTTAGAGTTGCGTATTGGTTTTGTAAGTCTTCAAGTTCAGTTGGACAAACGAATGTGAAGTCTGCTGGGTAGAAACAAACTACGCTCCATTTTCCTTTTAAACTTTCGTCAGTAACTTGGATAAATTCTCCATTATGGTAAGCATTAGCTTTAAACGGTTTTACTTCTGTGCCGATTAATAACATATTAAAATTCCTCCTAAAGGTTGGTTTTGAGCATCGGAAATTAGTTTGCTCATAAAATATATTTTTTAATTAACTATAATAATTCTAATTCGATATTAATTATCATATAGAAGTGGTTATTTTGTCAAGGAGAATGTAGCACTTTATTGTAATTGTAATTTTAATTAATATTTATTCTCAATTGAGATGATGAAGTAGTTTAGCAGTGATAGAAGTAGAAAATTTAGTTTTAAATGAGTGAGTATAGTCATAGGTGAAGGTATTTTACTACGTAAATTTTAATTTGAAAGTGAAATGTATAAACGATAATTAAATTTATTAGTGGAAAGATTTCTTAGTAGATTGTGTATTTGAAAAGTAACTTCTTACTTTATTGTACAAAGAATTTTGCAATAAATAAAACAAAATGAATCGGAATCTTTTTGAAAACGTGTTGTTATTTTAAGTGTTCTTTTATTTGACATAAATTGAAGCATAAAGTATTTAGCGAAGGAGTAAAGAGGTAAGAAATAACTAAGATTGTTTTGCTCAATTTAAATGTAAAGAAATAATCCATCAAGCGTAAAGGTGCTTGGTGGATTATTTTTTAATTTATTTTTAATGTATGTAGGGCGCTACGTATATTGCTATTCAATGCTTCGAAAAATGCACGTAACTTGGAGTTTAAATGATTATTTTTATGGATAAATAGTCTTTCCGTAATTAGTAGTTCACCATTTATACCAAAACATTGCATTTGTACGGATATATCTTCATTACTTTCGTGAATAGTGGGGAAAACATAATGGAATACTTTGCTTGGAATCATATACTCTTTGATCATGTAATTTTCAGAATCACAATTTGGCGTATGTTTTATATAAATTTTCACATTTTCTTTCGTGACGATAAATTCTAACATTGTGCATTTTATTAGGTTAGGATCGAAATCATTGGATTCTTGTAAATATAAATTAAAATTCGTTCTATCGGAAATGGATTCAATATTTGTAAGTACAATATTTTGGTTATTATAAGTATTCATCTTCTTCTCCTTTAGTATATGTATTAAGAAATTATTTTCATTGATGAGGGAATACTTTAAATATGGTTTATCTCCATTAATTAATTTATCAAACGTTTCTCTCAAAAATCTCTCAAGATATTTTTTATAAAATGAAAAACCTGTCTCCACATAGAGACAGGTTTTTTAAAGTTATATGCTTTGAAGTTTGTAAGCCCATAAATACCCTTTTGACTCTAATAATAGGTCGTTAGTATTATGCTTTTCTATAAATTGAATTGTTTGGTTAATATGCATTGCATAACCATCTGTTGTACGCTCGATTGTGATAGGAACATTTAGCTCACTGAATAGTTGACGTATTCGATAAATAGTATTATACAAATTTGCTAGTGCACGTTTTTCCGCTATGTTAGGCCAAATATCGTCAATAATATGCCATTTTGAAACAGCTTTTTCTTTATGGAGAAGGAAGTAATAAAAAAGCTCTTCAGTAACACGGGTAGGCCATTTTAGCGATTGATGATCTTTTTTTACAAAGGTATTACCGTATAGTTGTACTTGAAGGGTGTTTGAATTTCTTTGTTGATTCGAAACACCATAATATTTTTTTAGGCGGTAATCTAAATCTTTTACAGCATTAGGTGTCAACGGTTTTAAAATATAATCAAGAGCTTGTACCCGAAAAGCTTCTAAAGCATAGTTTGGATAAGCTGTAGAGAAAATAACCGGAACATCAATGCCTTCACTTACTAACTTTTGAGCGAGTTCAATTCCTGTCATTTTAGGCATTTCAATGTCTAATAAAATAGCGTCTAATGTGTAAAGAGGAAGCATTTTAAGTGCCTCTAATGGTGACTGGAAAGTATCAATAACTTGAAATTCACCATGTTTTATTAATAAATGATTATGTAAATCTAAAATGGGCTTTTCATCTTCTATTATTACTATTCGCCACACTGCTTTCTCTCCTTTAATGGAATTGTTACATTAATAGTTGTTCCTTTATTTTCAATAGAATAAATCTCTACAGTTCCATTGGAAAACTTTCGAACACGACGTAAAACATTTGAAAATCCAATTCCTTGATTCTTAAGAGTTCCATTTAATAAATTGTGTATAGTTGTTTCTGACATTCCTATACCGTCATCTATTACTTGTATAAATAAAATCTGTTTTATTTGTTTTATATTAATTTGTACATGACCGTTTCCTTCTTTCTCAAATAGGCCGTGGCGTATTGCATTTTCCACAAATGGTTGTACGAGTAAGTTAGGTATATATATTTCATCTAAAGATTGGACGGTATCAACTTCATATGAAAAAGAAAGACGTTCGCCAAATCGTGCCTTTTCTATTTCTACATATGCTTGAATGATAGAAAGTTCCTTTTGTAATGTAGAATAATTTGCTTCTTTTCCAGACTCAAAGATATAGCGTAAGTAGGAGCTTAACATCGTTAGGAGATGTGCAGCACGTTCACTATCTGTATAACAGAATGAAATAATATTACTCATTGCATTATATAAGAAGTGTGGTTTGATTTGGGCCTGTAGAAAGGCCATTTCATTTTCGAATGCTTGCAGTATGGCTTCTCTTGTTTGGAAAATAGTATGCAGTCTAGCTAATAGTACTTGTTTTGTACAAGGTTTAACTAAGTAATCGGTTATTCCACTTGCAAATATATTATCTACATGAGTTGGATAATCTTTTGAACTTAACATTAGAATAGGTAATTCTAATATGGATGTTTTTTTGCGTATATGTTTGGCCAACTCAATTCCTCCAATTTCGGGAAGAGTTTCATCTATAATAAGAAGCGAGAAATCTTTAGTTTTTTCTAGCAAGAAAATAGCTTCTTGAGCTGAATGGACAATGTTAATATTGTATTTTTCGGATAGTAAAGATTTTAGTACCTCTGTATGTATGACATCATCATCTACAATTAAAATTTTTGGTTGATGGCTAGTATTTACTTGGGAAACTTCTTTAAAACCATGTCGTTCCTTTAAAATAGTAGGTATTTCTTTATATTCATAAAAAGGAACTTTTATTTTAAATAGAATAGAAGTTTTATAGTATTCAATTTGTAACTGCCCATTCATGCGTTCTAGCAGTTCTTTACTTATTAATAATCCAACTTCAGTATGAGCTTCTTCATACGTAAAATTAGAACCTCTAGTAGCTTTAAAGGTTAAATGAATATTTTCTCCTATATGTTGAGTATCAATAACAATTTTTCCACTTACTGCATAGTAACAACATTCTTCTAAAATACGATAAAGTACTTGTGTTAATCGATCTTCGTCTACTAGTCCATGCAAATTCTTCGGTATGTATTCTTGATACATAATGTTTTTTCTTGAGAGGGGTAGTTCCATTAATTTATAAACGTGATTCACAACCATTTTTATATTTGTTGATTTTCCTACAAAAGAATAATCATGAAATTTAATTTTTGTGAAATCCTGTAAATCATTAGTAAGATATAGTAAACGTTCCGTAAGTTGTTCCAGTAGATGTAACTCATTAGAATGCTTTTCTTTTTTATCATTAGATTTTACAGATTTAATTAAATTAATTGCATGGTATAAAGGATTTTTTAATTCTTGGGTCGTTACTTTTAAAAAAGAATCTTTTGTTAAATGAATAGCTTCTAATTTTTTCGATAAGTGCTCAGCTTCTTCGGTACGATTAATAAAACGTGTGCCTAAAAAGACATTCATCATAATAATGAAACCTATTAGTCCAAAGCGATTAAATATATTACGACCTGATGCAAAAAGTTGTTCTAGTGTGCCGCTAAAGAGAAACATAAATAGAGTAAGTAACATAAGGATAAAAATTAAAATTTCATTTTTATTAATAATCCACTTTTTTTGTATGATTAGCTGAGTCATTCTTAGGATAATCCACAACAACATTATATTCATATAAAAAAAGAATAGTGTTTGTAGATTAGATAGAGATCGAGCTGGAAATAAGATTATGCTTACACTATAAATAAAGAAAGGCGAAAATAATAAAAGCATTTGTTTTTTATTTATAATAGTAGGCATAGTTTTTGAAATAAACAATGGTAATAAAATTGCACTAAAAAATGTAATAGAGTCTTGTAATCGAAAATAAATTTCAAAAGGGATATTAGGAACAGCGCGAAGTAATATACGCTCCCCACGTGTCATAACAATTAGTGCAAGGCTTAGGAAATAACAACCACTATAAAAAAAGCCATCATCTTTTTTACGTAGCAAGAAGATAGTGAGATGAAAAATACTAAAAACTAATAATATGGAAACTGCTGTCCATTCAATATTTGTATCTTCCGCTACGTCTTCTCGCATCGCTTTAGCATCACCGAAATCGATTGGGAAAATTATACCTCCCCGTACATTATAAAAATTTGAAACTTGAATTGTTATGAGTAGCTCTTTTGTTTTCGGTGTTAAATAAATTTCATATGATGGGTTTTCAGGTTTTGTATTTTCTTTTGATTTTCCGATCTGGCCTACTTCAGAAACTTTTTCGTCGTTTACATAAATAGTATGGGCTGACCAAATATTTCGAATTCGAAAACCAACTTCAGAAAAATGCTTAGGTAGCAAGATCTTTAATTGATAAGCACCATATTGTGCTTTGGATTCCCACTGTCCTGGTACGAGTTGGTTTGGAGCTTGGTCTTGAAATTCGTTCGAATTTACAAATTCATTTGGGGTGAATTTCCATTCGCCTGCTAAAGATAATATTTTCGCATTTGAAGGAAGATCACTTAAATTAAGCGTACCATTTTGTGCACGTTTTTGAATGAGATTTGTATCACTATCTCGAAAGTTAATATTTATAATTAAAAGCATCATCACAGTGATGAGAAGCCAACCAATGGCTTGTTTCCACATGGGGTAATCACCTCTTCTTCAATAATATATAATAAAATTCTTAGTATTTAAATTTTATATTTTAGATATATGAATTTAACGTGTCAATGTGTTATGAAATTCGTAATTTTTAACACTTATCCCGCAATTTATGGACAATAAGATTCCCACATCGAAGTTCGAATGGAAAATAAAGAAGTTAGGGCGGAGCCGGCTGACTGTAGAGGCCCAATTGGTGCGAGTTAATAATCAATAGGGATAGACAAACCCTCGATGGATTAAAGTTTTCCTTTAGTTATAGAGAATAAACTAGGGAAATGGAAGCATTGACTCCCATCTTTAACGAGCTATAATAAAATCTAGATACATCTTTCAAAAAGAAGACATTAGTTGTAGGATAAAAAATTTCACCCTATTATTTTTTTTATAGCTTTTAGAAAACGCTTACAATTAGTGTGGAGGGGAAGCCATGTCTAAGTTCACGAAGTATTTTTTAATGGAAGCTAAAGATGTGATGACATATGTGCAAGAGAAGCTATCTAAGTTCGAACACGCAAAGGGGTTAAAGTGTAAAGAAATAGGAGATGGCAATTTAAATTATGTGTTCCGTGTTTGGGATGAAAAAGAGAATATTTCTGTCATTGTAAAGCAAGCTGGGGATACAGCGCGTATTTCAGATGAGTTTAAGTTGTCGACGAATCGTATTCGTATTGAATCAGATGTTTTGCAGTTAGAGGAGGAGTTAGCATCGGGGCTTGTTCCAAAGGTTTATTTGTTTGATAGTGTGATGAATTGTTGCGTGATGGAAGATTTATCAGATCACACAATATTGCGTACAGCACTCATGAATCATCAAATATTTCCAAGTCTTGCTGACGATTTAACTACCTTTATGGTAAATACTCTTCTATTAACATCAGATGTTGTAATGAATCATAAAGAGAAGAAGGAACTCGTGAAAAATTATATAAATCCTGAGTTATGCGAGATTACAGAGGACCTCGTATATTCAGAGCCATTCACAAATCATAATAAACGCAACGAATTGTTTCAATTAAATGAAGGTTGGATTAGAGAGAATATATATAGCGATAAGGAACTTCGTATGGAAGTAGCAAAACTTAAGTTTTCGTTTATGACGAATGCACAAGCGCTACTTCACGGTGATTTACATACTGGTTCTGTTTTTGTAAAAAGTGATTCTACAAAGGTTATTGATCCTGAATTTGCTTTTTATGGACCTATGGGATATGACGTTGGGAATATAATGGCAAATTTAATGTTTGCATGGGTGAATGCAGATGCAGTGATGCAATCTGGTATTGAGAAAGATACATATATGAACTGGATAGAATCTACCATGATAGATGTAATTGATTTATTTAAGAAGAAGTTTTTAGATGCTTGGGATATTCATGTGACAGAGATTATGGCGAAGGAAGAAGGCTTTAACCGAGTTTATTTACAATCTGTATTAGAGGATACAGCTGCAGTGACAGGCCTTGAGTTAATTCGTCGTATTGTTGGTCTAGCGAAGGTAAAGGATATGACTTGTATTGAGAATGACGCAGCGCGTGCAAGAGCGGAGCGAATTTGTCTTCAAGTAGCGAAGAAGTTTATTTTACAAGCGAATCAATATAAAACAGGTAGCAGCTTTGTAGAAAAGTTAAAAAAACAGTCAATGCATAGTGCGAAATAAGGGGAGAAGATGATGGCAGAGCAATTAATACCAATTCAGTGGAAAGATGATGCTTTAGTGTTATTGGATCAAACGGTATTACCAAACGAATTAGTCTATGAATCTTTTAAAACGGCTGAGGGTGTGTGGGATGCGATTCAAGTAATGAAAGTACGAGGAGCACCGGCAATAGGTGTTTCAGCAGCCTACGGTGTGTATTTAGGAGTAAAGGAAGTTGCGAAAAGTTCGGCGGAAGAATTCATAGCGGAAGTAAAAAAGGTATGTGCATACTTAGCGACATCAAGACCGACGGCAGTAAATTTATTTTGGGCGCTTGAAAGAATGGAAAGTGTAGCGAAAGAGAATGCTCACTTATCAATTGCGCAGTTGAAAGATAGATTATTAGAAGAAGCAAAAGAGATTCATAGAGAAGATGAAGAAATTAACCGTCAAATTGGAGAACATGCATTAACATTATTCCATGATGGCATGGGGGTATTAACGCATTGTAATGCAGGTGCGTTAGCAACGACTAAGTATGGTACTGCGACAGCTCCAATGTACTTAGCGAAAGAAAAAGGATGGGACTTAAAAATCTATTCGGATGAAACACGCCCTAGATTACAAGGTTCAACGTTAACAGCATTAGAGCTGCAGCGAGCGGGAATTGATGTAACGGTCATTACAGATAATATGGCAGCAATGGTCATGTCACAAGGGAAAATTGATGCAGTAATCGTTGGATGTGATCGTGTAGCAGCAAACGGGGATGTAGCAAATAAAATTGGAACATTAGGTGTTTCGATCTTAGCTAAATATTATAACATTCCGTTTTATGTAGCAGCACCAACGCCGACAATTGATTTGAAAACACTGACAGGAAAAGAAATTCCGATTGAAGAAAGAGATGCTTCTGAAGTGATCAATCGTTTCGGACAATACTCTGCTCCGCAAGGAAGTAAAGTATACAATCCGGCATTTGATGTCACGCCATCTGACAATGTAACAGCGATTATTACGGAAAAAGGAATTGTGAAAGCACCGTTTACGGAGAATTTAAAAAAGCTATTTCAATAAGTAGATAGTTTTTTAGAAAAATAGTCATCATAAGCTTCATACTTAGGGGGATGTATATGTTACTGCAAAAAGAAAGAGAAGAAATTGTAGCGTACGGAAAGAAAATGATTTTTAGTGGTTTAACAAAGGGGACTGGCGGTAATATTAGTATTTTTAATCGTGAACAAGGTCTTGTTGCAATTAGCCCAAGCGGTTTAGATTATTATGAAACAACGCTTGAAGATGTAGTTATATTGAATTTAGATGGTGAAGTGATAGAGGGAGAGAGAAACCCCTCAAGTGAATTAGATATGCATCTTATCTATTATAGAAATCGTGAAGATATAAATGCGCTTGTGCATACACATTCTCCTTATGCGAAGACAATCGCATCATTAGGATGGGAACTTCCTGCTGTGTCATATTTAATTGCTTTTGCAGGCCCGAATGTCCGCTGTGCACCGTATGAAACATTTGGTACAAAGCAATTAGCAGAGGCTGCTTTTGAAGGAATGATTGATCGTCGTGCAGTGTTACTTGCGAATCATGGTTTAATGGCTGGAGCGAATAATATAAAAATGGCGTTTACTATTGCAGAAGAGATTGAGTTTTGTGCTCAAATTTATTATCAAACGAAAAGTGTTGGGGAACCGAAATTATTGCCAGAAGACGAGATGGAGAATTTGGCGAAGAAGTTTGAAGGGTATGGGCAGCAGTAGAAAGCAAAAAACACCCTCAAGATTTCGCTCTTGAGGGTGTTTCTTTACGCTTTCTTAAGTAACAAATACATAAAGTAAGGTGCACCAATTAAAGCAACGACAATACCAGCGGGAATACCGTTAGGTTCAACGATATTTCGTCCGATTGTGTCTGCAAATAGTAATAGCCATCCACCAATTAAAACAGCGATAGGCATGAATATTTGATGCCTTGGACCTACTAAAGATTTTGCGATATGAGGAGCCATAAGTCCGATAAAGCTAATTCCTCCTGTTACGGAAACAGCTGCAGCAGCAAGTGCAACGGCTGCAATTAATAAGTATCTTCGTTCTTTTTCAATTTCAATGCCGACACCAATTGCGACCGGTTCGTTTAATGCTAGAATGTTTAATCGATTTGCTTTATAGAAAACAAATGGGATTAATACGATTAACCATGGAAGCATTGCGTAAACGAAGATCCAGTCATCTCCCCAAATGTTTCCGGCTATCCATTTTGCAATAAAGTCGACTTTCATACGATCTGCTGATGAAATAAGAACAATCATCATTCCAGATAGTGCAAATGAAAACCCGATACCGGTTAAGGTTAATCGTATTGGCTGAAGTCCTGTTGATTTACTATACGAAAATACGTAAATTAGAACAGCAGTAAGGAAAGCACCGATAAACCCAACGACTGGTAGTAAGTAAAGAAAAGAACCTACGTCAATTGGAAAATATAAAAAGAAAATGGAAACTGCAACACCAGCTCCAGCGTTGATTCCAAGAATGCCAGGTTCAGCTAAATCGTTACGTGTAATACCTTGCAGGATAGCACCAGATAAAGCGAGTGCCATACCGGCTAATAATGTAATGACAATTCTAGGTAGTCTTAAAGAATATAAAACGAATTCTTCTTTAAATGTACCTTGTCCCATAAGTGTTGGGATTAATCTGTCATAGGAGAGAGCGGCAGAACCGAGTCCCATTCCAATTACAATTGTTGTGATGGTAAGTATAAGTAATGCAAGTATGATAAGGCGTTGTTTCTTTAGAATAGATTGCATCATGAGAAAGTTCTTCCTCCTTTACGTACAATGAATAGGAAGAATGGTAATCCTACAATTGCGACGATTGCAGCAACTGGCGTTTCATACGGAGCGTTAATTGTACGTCCGATTGTATCTGCGAGCAGCATAAAGGAAGCACCAGCGATCGCTGACATTGGTATAACAAAACGGTAGTCTGGTCCAACGATTGGACGAACCATATGGGGTACCATAAGTCCGATAAATGCCATGTTTCCGACAAGTGCTACAGAAGCACCAGCAAGCAAGATAATAATGATAAATAAAATCGTTTTAATAACGATAATTTTTTGACCGAGTCCAACGGCAACTTCTTCACTGAAACTAAGAACTGTCAATTTCTTTGCAAGTAAGATAGCGATAAATATACTTATTGAAATAACCGGAATAATAATTTTTAATTGGCTCCAACTCGTTCCAATTACGCCCCCAGCCGTCCACATTGATACATCTTGTGAAATTTTAAAGTAAATGCCAACACCTTCTGAGATCGCAAGTAGAAATGCTGAAACAGCAGCACCAGCTAATACAATTCGAAGAGGGGAAAGTCCGCCCTTTTTCACCATGCCAATTCCGAATACCATAATAGCGCCAATTGCAGCACCGATAAAGCAAGCTAGTGTTAAGTAAAGGTAGCTTATAGAAGGATTGAAGGCAAGTGTTAGTGCAAGTGCAGCATTTGCGCCACCAGTTAAGCCTAGTAATCCCGGGTCAGCAAGTGGATTTCGTGTTAATCCTTGCATAATTGCACCAGAAACAGCGAGTCCAGCTCCTACAAAAATAGCAGCAACTTCACGTGGTAAACGTATTTCACGAAGGATGGATAGCTTATCTCCTTTAGCAGAGGAAGTAAGTGCTAACCATACGTCTTTTATAGAAGTATCTGCAGCACCTAACACCATTGCAAACATAAAAATAAGAAAGAATGCAATGATACTCAAAATTAATTTGTATGTAAAAGCATTGGAACGTAGGTTGTCTTGCTCTTTTTTCATTCGTTTCACATCTTTTCTTTTCATAGAATAAAGGAAGAGGAATTCTTAAATTAAGAATTCCTCATGTTTGTATTATTGACCAAGAAAGCTCTTCTTGAAGAAGTCTAGTTGGAAATCTAATGTAAGTGGATCATTGAAATAGAATTCCATCATGTTTGCTTCATATACACGATTATTTTTTACTGCTGGAATGTTTTTATATGATTCTGTCTCTTGGAATGAGTTATCAGTATCTTTGTTTTTACTTACGATTAAGTAATCACCAGCAAACTCAGGCAATACCTCAGTAGATAATGCGTAGTATCCTTCTTTTAAAGCTTTTTCTTTTACTTTTTCAGGCATTTTTAATTTCATTTCTTGGTAAAGAATTTCTGTTCCACGGCCCCAGTTTTCGCCGTATACGTAAAGCTGTTTGTTGAAGTTTTCAACAACAGAAACTGTTGCATCTTCACCGATCTTCGCTTTAATGTCTTTTCCAGCTGTTTGTGCGCGTTTCTTGAAATCATCAACCCAAGTTTTTGCTTCTTTTTCTTTATTTAATAATTTACCGATCTCTAAGTGTTGTGTTAAGTAATCAACTTTTCCGTAAGTGTATGTTACAGTAGGAGCGATTTTCTTTAACTTATCAACATTTTTAATATTTGATAACCCAATGATTAAATCTGGATTTAATTCAGCAATTTTTTCAACATTCTCATCTGATACTTCAGCGACATTCTTCAGTTTGCTATCGAAACGTGGGTTTTGTTTAGACCATGAGTCTACCCCAACAAGGTTTACACCTAATGACATTACGTTACCAGCGAATGATGATAGGACAACAACACGTTGTGGATTTGCTGGAACTTCTACTTTACCATTTTCTGATTGGTATGTAATTGTTTCTGATTTTTTACCTTTTGCGTCGTTCTTCTTGTCTGTTGAACCATTGCTACAAGCACTCATAACAAGGACGAACAGAACTGTTAGTGAAATAAATAATTTTTTCATCGTCTTTCTCCTTTTGATAGATGATATGTGATATACAATAAATTGTTTAGCTTTAACCTTTTGAAAAGTTAGTGGTAATACAAAAGTCTTATTAATAATCTTGAATTTGAGATTTTACCATATAGTATTCACCATAGTAATAGAAGAAGATGTAATCTCACAGTTGCTAATAATTAACAAATTGATAATGATTATCACTATTGATTCTTTAAATACTATAATTTTATATAGGGGTATTGTCAATAGTGATTTTGATTGTAAAATTTATAAAAACAAGTTATATTTTATTGAGAATGATAATCAATTATTAGTAGCTGAGGGGTGAACACGAATGAATCAAGAAGAATTGTTTGATGTAACCGTGATAGGCGGAGGGCCTGCGGGTCTTTATTCAGCTTTTTATAGTGGACTAAGAGAGATGAAAACGAAAATAATAGAATTTCAACCACAGTTAGGTGGAAAAATACATGTTTATCCGGAGAAAATGATTTGGGATATTGGCGGATTATTACCGGTTACTGGTGAGAAATTAATTGAGAAACTTGTACAACAAGGATTAACATTTCAGCCTGAAGTTGTATTGAATACAAAAATAGAATCAATTATTCGTAATCAGGATGGCATTTTTACGTTAACAGCAAGCTCTGGGGAAGAACATTTTTCCAAAACAGTGATTGTCGCAACTGGGAGTGGTATATTGAATCCACAAAAGTTATCAATTGAGGGTGCGGAGAGATTCGAAGTCTCAAATTTAAATTATACAGTTAAATCGTTAAAACGTTTCAAAGATAAAACGGTAATTATTTCAGGCGGAGGGAACTCTGCAATTGATTGGGCGAATGAATTAGAACCAATCGCGAAAAAAGTTTATTTAACATATCGAAAAGAAGAATTATCTGGTCATGAAGCACAAGTAAAACAACTTATGAACAGTTCAGCGGAATGTTTCTTTAATACATCGATTACAAAATTAATTGCCGGTGATAACCATGAAGCGATTGAACATGTAGAATTAACAAATCATGAAACTGGAGAGGTTTCTCATTTACCTGTTGAAGAAGTTATTATTAATCATGGATATGAACGTGACATTACATTATTGGAAAATAGTGAGCTAGATGTCGCAATTGTGGATAATTACTTTATCGCAGGGAATGCAAATAGTGAGTCTTCGGTAGATGGATTATATGCCGCGGGAGATATTTTAAAGCATGAAGGGAAATTACATTTAATTGCAGGAGCATTCCAAGATGCTGGAAACGCTGTGAATAAAGCGAAACAATTTATTCAACCCGATGCAAGTGAGTACGGAATGGTTTCTTCTCATAATGAAGTATTTAAGAAGAGAAATCGAGAGTTAATTAAGCAGATAATGAAATCATAAAGTGAAACTTTAATCAGTGGGGGGTGTCCATCCCCCCACTGATTATTAGCCTTCACCAATCGGGCTTTTACGGGCAGCCCGGCTCCCACCTAACGCCCTCGCATTCGCTGAATTTTGAGGTGGGAGTCTTACCGCCCACAAATAGCGGGATAAAGGAACAAGTATACCCCCATTTACTTCTCTATTCGTATGGACGAGAGAGGTAAATGGGGGTTTTCCTGTTTATTATATCTTCAATCATTATCATGACACCGGTTTCATTAGTTCATGTGACATGAACGTTTTATTTGTAATCTCTCTAGAAAACAATGAATCTAGGATTGGTTTATGCTGTCCCTTTTGCCTGTTCATTAGGAAATGGCATATTTAGTATAGATGCAATGTATTGTTTTCCGTGTTTTCGAGCTAATGATTCTAATATTTGGCGAACGCGTTTTGTAAGATGACCTTGTTTTTTTATAGACTCACAATATGCGTCATAGAAAACGTATTTAGCCCAAAGGAAATCATCTTGTTGGAATAAGAAATGATTTTTGTACCATTCGCCAATCGTATGATAGCAATTGATTTCATGTACTGCTGCACTTTGTGAAAGAATACGATCGGATAAAGAATTAGATAGATGAGAAATTGTGTTTTCTGTTTCAATTCGTAATGTTTTTTCTAACATTGTAATGATGTGACGAGTAGCCATATGTTAACTCTCCTTTGTGTAAATGGGTAATACCATTCTATATTTAAAAAAATACTTACTATACTATTATACAATATATGGAATGCATCTACCTGCTTTTTGATTCGCATTTACAAAATCTTTTTTATTTGTTTACAAAAATAAAGTAAGATACAGTATATATATGAAAAAACAATAAAGGAATGAACACATTGTATATAACGATAGAAGAGGCTGCGGAGTATTTGAAATTACCAAAATCGTATGTTGAAGACTTAATTCAGCAAAAGAAAGTTCGTGCACTGTTTGATGGAGAGCAATATTTAATAAACAAGGAACAGTTTAATACACATTTAGAACAAATGGAGAAATATAAGCAGTTAGTGGAAGAAATATTAAACGAACCAATTCCAGAAGATATGGATGTTAAAGACGAAGATTAAACTTATGAAAAGATCCCGTATTAAGATATGCAGGAATGTATCTTAATACGGGATTTTTTTGTATAAAAAATCATTGGAATCTCGTGACTTAGTTGAATGGAAGAGAATTTTGTAGGCATGAGTACTACATGTTAAAAGCATATTTTTTCATAGCTGGGACAAACATAGAGAACGTAACCTGTACAGATACATATACTATCAGTGCAAAAGCTTATAAATTAATGGAAGGGGTTTTCTCGTGAGTTTACTTCATTGTGATTTTTTGAAAGATTTAATTGGATCTTATGTAAGAGTAAACAGAGGTGGACCAGAATCTCAAAAAGGAACAATAGTATCAGTATGTACGGACTACTTCGTATTAAAGAATGAAAAAGGAGAGCGCTATTACTATCAGCTTCGCCATCTGAAAAGTATTACAAAGAATACGAAAGATTGTGTAACAGATGATTGTGGCTGGTTGGAATATGACTGTGCAGAAGATTTTGAAAAGCTACTTCAAAGCTTCAAATACCGCTGGGTAAAAATTAATCGTGGTGGTCCAGAGAAAGTTGAAGGCATTTTACAAGACGTTTCTTGTGATTATGTAACGTTAATTATAAAAGAGGAAGTTATATTAATTGCACTAGCTCATATTAAAAGTGTTAGTTATAACGAATCAGTATGTGGAGAGAGCGATGAGAAAAGTGATGAAAGTAGCAATGATTCAAGTCGAGCTCGTGCACAAAGACAATCAAGAAGAGGAAGATAATAAGAAAGGAGGATATGAAATTGGAGAGTCTATTATGCTGTGATCAAATTAAAGGTTTAGTCGGTGAAAATGTAAAGGTAAATCTGCGCGGGCCGGAAAGTCGAGTAGGTGTACTTTTATCGTTGGGGAAAGATTACCTTACACTACAATTACCTCATGGAGAAGTAGTATATTATCAGTTGAAACATGTGAAGAGTCTAGTCAAGAAAGTGAAAGAAACAAAATGTGACGATTACTATGGTTCATGTTTCTATTCTGAGGAAGATACTTTTTTAGATGTATTAAAAGACCTGAAGTATAAGTGGATAAAGGTTAATCGTGGTGGACCAGAGTGTGTGGAAGGTTTATTAAGTGAAGTACATGATGAATGCATTACGCTAGTAAATGGTGATGAAGTCATTTACGTGATTATTTATCATATTAAGAGTGTGAATCAAGTAGTTAAATGTAAAAAGAATGAAGATGAATAATGTTTAATAAATAAGAGGGGCATTATGATGGAAAGTGAAGAACGATTTCTTATTTCGGATAGTATGAAAAGGAAGTCCTTACTATTAAGACAGAACATTGCCCCTGATTATTTTTTTAGAAATAGAAAATAGGAAAGTAAAAATTTATAGAAAGGAGGATATAGATGAATGAGTTAAACAAGAACATTGGGGAAAATATATACGTTAAATTAATCGGTGAAAAAAGATTTAAAGGTGTATTAATTGATGTAGGAAATGATATTGTTGTTCTCTACAATGGACAAGACTATGTATATATATCTTTATACCATATCCAATATTATAAATTTTTAAGAGAGCATGATGAAGAAATATTAAAACCAGATGTGGATTCTGTAATTAAGAGGGAATCCCCTTCAATTTCTTTGAGAAAAGTATTAATCACATCTAAAGGGATTTTCACAGAAATTTATGTGGCAGGAAATGCTCCAATACATGGTTATGTTACAAGTGTAATGAATGATTATATTGTTTTTTATAGTCCAGTTTATAAAACTGTATATATATCTTTAAAGCACTTGAAATGGTTAATTCCGTATAAAGAAAACCAAGTGCCTTATTCCCTCAATAAAAATGAACTCCCCGTAAATCCGTTAAATATTACGTTAGCTCGAACGTTTGAAGAACAACTTATTAAATTGTCTGGAAAAATTATGGTATTCGATTTAGGCGAGGAATCCAATAAAATTGGCAAAATGGCGAAGATTGATGAAGGACATATTGAAATATTAAAGGCCCGAGATGCAAAAATGTATGTAAATCTTCAACATGTAAAATCTGTCCATTGTCCGTAGGCTAGTTTAAAGGGCTGGCTTTTTCTTTTATATATGCGGAAGAAAAGGTCGAGCCTATTTGTTTATCGCTATTTGGATATGAGGGGGAAAGTGAATTGAATATATAAGTATGTTACTGTTTTTACTTATAAAGAGGTAATCTTGTACGAAATTATAAAAAAGATGTACGAGCTACCTTTTGGTGTATTCAATTCACTTTTTGAGGAAGTGCTGCTCAACTACTTTATTAAAGGGGTTTTGTTTGTGGAGCAGTTTCCAAATTCGTTTTCGATTACATTGCTTGGCAGTGCTGGTGGAGCAGCAAAAGCAGTGTTAGCAATTTTGAATCAAGCGGTAGTAAATGAAAAAGATCCAATTTATGAAGTGATAAAAAATATGAACTTCCATTTGGTGGATATAAAATAAAAAGATAAAAGTTATTATGATGAGTTGTTTCCAAATCTGAAAGAGCAATTTTTTTTATATGAAATAAACCTTCAAGATGTAGTCAAATTTAAACAACATTTAAAAGAAAAAAGAACGAAGGTTGTTATTGATGTTTCAGGGACAGATACGATTAGGGTACTGAGTTGTTGTAATGACCTTGGCATTTGTTACATTAATTCGGCTTTGGAAAATGAGGCGGTAGATCAGGACGATAGTTTACTTGGTTTTCAGCTTACGGAAAGGTATACGAGGTTTGAGAAGGAGAAAGAAACATTTACAAATACAAGAGCGATTATAGGCTCAGGTATGAATCCGGGTGTTGTTCAATGGATGGTTGTTGAACTTATGAAAGAACGTCCAAATGAAAAGCCGCGAGCATGCTATATTGTAGAACATGATAATTCATTTTTGGGTGATAAAGGGCTAATAAAACCTCATACACTTTATGCATCATGGGCAGTAGAGCGTTTTCTTGATGAAGCGATATGGAGTTATCCTATGTATATGAGCCATCATCGTCCACTTTACTTTTATGAGGATGTATATGCTTCAGAGTATAAAGTGAAGTTGGGAGAAAAAGAGTTTTATGGTTGTTTAATGCCGCATGAGGAAGTTTTAATTTTAGGAAAAAACTTCAATATGGAAGTTGGTTTTCTTTATCGAATTAATGAGTATACGACAAATATAATTAGACAGAACTTAGATAAAGTAGAAGATTTATGGAACTGGAATCGTAAAGTATTTAATCCAGCGGAAGAAGAGGTTGCGGGAGAGGATCTAGTTGGTGTGTTACTCGTTTATGAAAATAGCGAGACATATATGTATAATGTGATGAATAGCAGCCAAGTTTTTCATAAATATAAAACGAATGCAACTTACTTCCAAGTAGGGTGTGGAATTTATGCAGGCTTGTGCAGTTTACTTTTAGATCACTTTGGACAAGGGGCTTATTATGTCGAGGAATTATTATTAAATACAGAAGGTAAGTACGGCGAATATTTAAAATTATATATGAAGGATTTTGTAATAGGGCAAAAAAATTTTACGGATGGACTGCTACACGATAGAGTAAGATGGATATAAGTTGTGACCAAAAAGGAAGGAGAGATTTTCTTCCTTTTAGTATTATAAGGTTACATATTGCCCTGAAAGCAATTTCATACTTATAATTTAAAGAGATAACAGTGGAAATGTTTTTTTGTATCGATCAAGAGGAGTTTTTTATATGAACAAATACAAGAGCTTGATTTATGAAGAAAGAAAAGCTTTAAAGGTATTTATATTATTATTCTATATTATATTCTTTTTATATGACGCTATATATTATTTTGTATATCCCGCTATGAATATTAATGGGACAGAGGTAGGGTGGCCAAAAGGTAGCCTTGGGATAGGTGTATATATATTTGTAATAGCATTATTTCCTATTTCGATATATCTCCAAAAAAGAGGCTATGTATATTCTGTAAAATATTTATTTTTATTTGGGTACATGTTTATCAACCTTATTAATAATTTAATGATTTATTTGCGAACGGATAGGGCTTTTGAACATGGCAGTATGGTAGAAATGTTATTAATTTTATTTGCACCGGTTTTCGTGAACAGAAAATATTTTTATTTAGTTTCCTTTAGTGTAATTGGAAAGTACGTACTTTTTACATTGATATTAAAAGATTTAAAAGTTGTGATTCCGCTTGTTTTATGTATATTCTATTTCATTATTTCACATTCTTTGTTAAAACGATTTCAATCTTATGTAAGAACCGTTGTTGAAATGATGAACAATATGAAAGAGACGGAAAATTTAGCTGTTATTGGTACAATGTCTACAACAATTGCTCACGAAATTCGAAATCCATTAACAGCTTTAAAAGGGTTTACGCAAATGCAAAAAGAAAGAAACCCTGCTGATACGATGAGCTATGACATTATGTTACAAGAAATTGAAAGAATTAACGGGTTTGTTAGTGAATTGATGTTATTAGGAAAACCAAAACCAATTAAGTATGAATGGTGTAATATACGAGAAATCCTTTTATATGTTGTGCAGTTAATGGAAAGTTATGCGGCTCAATATAAAGTGAAATTCCACTTGCAAGTAGATGGAAATTTACCCGATATAAATGGCGATGATAAGCAATTGAAGCAAGTGTTGTTAAACATTATCAAAAATGGAATCGAATCGATGCCAGAAGGTGGAGACATTCATATTTGTGTATTCAAAAAAGCTGGAGATAATTTGTGTATTTCTGTCGAAGATCAAGGTTTTGGTATAGAGAATGAGAAAATAGAAAAAATTGGAAAGTCATTCTATACAACAAAGGAGAATGGTACAGGTCTTGGGTTAATGATTACATATAAAATTATTGAAGAACATCAAGGGAGTATGGTAATTCAAAGTAGTATGGGCGTAGGAACGAAAGTGGAAATCTATTTACCAACAGTGTAGTGCATTAGAAGAAATTATTTTTCAGAAAAGTGCTCTTGTTGTGTAAATATAAACATTTTATAAAATGTTTCAAGAAGGGTTTTTTTTATAAAACACTTCGTTTATAATGGAGGGAAATATCGACATGAAGCTTTGAGCTCGTGTAACGGTTCGGTAGTGTTATGAAAAGAAAAGAAGGGGTGCACGCGCATCCTTTTTCCTATGCAGATATGATGAAAGGGGTGGTATGATGGAATTAACATTAAATTCGACTGTATGTTTACACACGATTCAATTTCGAAAAGAGCAAAAGAATTATATTGTAAAAGATACGATTACAGGAGAAAAATATGAAATGCCGCCACTTTGGATTGATGCACTAGCAATGATGCGTGACGGTTTTTTATTGGGAGAAATTGAGGAGAAATTAAAAGAAGAGTATCCGGCTGAGGAAGTAAATATGTTAGCATTCACGAGGCAACTGTTAGAGCTAGAACTTGTCGGAATGGTAGATGGAGAAGAGATAGCTTGTACAAAGAAGAAAGATAAAGATTATTTAGCTTGGGTACGTCCGCGGGTGGAACAATTCTTTCTTAATTTAAATAAAAAATATAGAAGCAAAGGTCAAAAGTGATCTTTGCTTTTTTGTTGTCCTCAAGTAGTTCTTATTTTAAAAAATAACGGCAAATGCTCTTGCGAAAGCACCATCACTATTTTTAATTTTTAAAGGTGCTGCTGAGAAAAAGAAACGCTTCGTTTTAATGGCATCTAGGTTTGTTAAGTTTTCAATTAAATAAATGTTATTCCCTAGCAATATGTGATGAATAGGTGATGTTTCTGTCGTTACCTCATCAGGAGAAATGAAATCTAAACCGACAGATTTTATTTTTAAATTAACTAGTTCTTCAGCTAATTCTTCAGAAAGATAAAATGCTTCTTTCGCATAAGCTTCTGTGTTCCATTTATTAGATAAATTGGAATGGAAAATAACAATATCTCCTTCCTTTATGTCGGTATTATTTAATACTTCCTTAGGTAATTTTCGCCCTTGAACATGTGTTACATCGATTAGAACTGCTTCGCCTACAAATTGGTCGAGAGGTAATTTATCAATTGTTGTTGCACCAGAGATGAAATGTGCAGGGGCATCGCAATGAGTGCCAACATGAACGACAGAATGAAAATCTGTAACTTGATATCCTGTTTCTTCAACACTTGTAATTGCTTCTAGTTGGATTTTAGGCGTTCCAGGAAATTGAGACATATTGTTTTCAAACGTTTGTGATAGGTCAATTACTTTCATTCTAAATACCTCCAATATATGTTTTAAAATAATAAAAAGCTCATCTTCCATAATCAAGAAAGATGAGCTTTACATACAGTAGCTAAGCTTTATCTTCCAAAATGCAAAGCATTTTGCAGGAATTAGCACCTATTCAGTTTTTGTAAACTGAGGTTGCTGGGCTTCAAAGGACCGGTCCCTCTGCCTCTCTTGATAAAGGTATATCCAGTTCAATGTTTGTAATTTTTAGATATTTAAATTGTAATTCATTTCCTTTTTCAGTGCAATACAAAATAGGTATTCACCCAAACAAAGTTGCTCGCATATTGTAGCTTATGTAAGTAGACTGCTGCGAAGGGGTGGGTGCAGTGACAGGGAATGTATTGAACTATTTTGCTGGTGGAAATACAGCTAGAGGATTTTATAGCTTGTATGAAGAGAGTTTAAAAGGGCTAGATAGGTTGTTTATTTTAAAAGGCGGTCCAGGAACAGGGAAGTCTTCTTTAATAAAAGCAATTGGTCGTGAATGGGCTGGAAAAGGATATAATATTGAATTTTTACATTGTTCTTCTGACAATAAGTCGGTTGACGGTGTAATTATTCCGAAGTTAAATGTAGGAATTGTCGATGGGACATCGCCACACGTTATTGAGCCGAAAATGCCAGGAGTTGTCGAAGAGTATATAAATTTAGGGGTTGCCTGGGACTCGAATAAATTAAGAAAGCAGAAGTTAGAAATTGAACGATTTGTATCAGAAGCAAGTAAGGCTTTTCAATCTGCTTACGCATGTTTTAAAGAGGCGTTAGCTATACATGATGAGTGGGAGAAAATATATATTAATAATATCGATTTTAATAAAGCAAATGAACTAACAGATGAGCTGATTCAGAAGTTATTTGTAGATAAAAAGGGGAAACAATCGCTTGTGAAACATCGTTTCTTAGGGGCTGCTACACCGAAAGGAGCAGTTGATTTCGTTCCTAATTTAACAGAGGGATTACCACATCGTTATTTTATAAAAGGACGCCCGGGCTCTGGAAAATCAACAATGCTCAAAAAGTTATCGAAGGCAGCAGAAGAAAAAGGTTTTGACGTTGAAGTATATCATTGCGGATTTGACCCGAATAGTCTTGATATGGTTATCGTAAGAGAATTAGGATTTGCAATTTTTGATAGTACTGCGCCACATGAATATTTTCCAAGTCGCGTGGGTGATGAAATTATAGATATGTATGCCCTTATTGTGACACCGGGGACGGATGAGAAGTATGCTACAGAAATTCGTGACGTTTCCATTCAATATAAAGCAAAAATGAATGAGGCGATGTCTTTCTTAGCAAAGGCAAAATCAGTTCGTGATAAATTAGAACGAATTTATATTGCCGCTATGGATTTTTCAAAAGTCGATGCATATAAAGAAGAAATCCAAAAAGAGATTGAACGAATTGCAGTTACTGTAATTGAAAAGAAAAAATAGGTGTTTTGTTAGGCTGTCGGGAATTTTCTGACAGCTATTTTAGTATCTGGTAAAATTAGTCTTATATTTGTCGAATTTCCAGGGAAATGATCAAAAAATGGGGAGGGTATGAAATGAGAGAGAAAATTGAATTAGAACTAGAAAGAATTGAAAAAGAGAATGATGTAAAAATTTTATTTGCTGTAGAATCAGGGAGTCGTGCTTGGGGATTTCCATCGAAAGATAGTGATTATGATGTTAGGTTTGTTTATATACATCCAGTAGAATGGTATTTATCAATTCATGATAAACGTGATGTAATCGAGTATCCAATTAGTGATGATTTAGATATAAGTGGCTGGGATATTAAAAAGGCATTGCAACTATTTGCAAAGTCAAATCCGGCTTTACTTGAGTGGATTCGATCACCAATTTTTTATTCGAAAAACTCTAATTTTCCAGAACAGCTTCAGCAAATGAGCGAAAAGAATTTTGATCCAAAAGCAACGATATATCATTACTTACATATGGCTTCAAAAAATTATCGTGAATTTTTGCAAGGTGAGAATGTAAAACTGAAAAAGTATTTTTATGTATTACGTCCTATTTTAGCTTGTAAATGGTTAGAGGAGAAATCGACTTTGCCTCCTGTAGAATTTGATAGATTGATTACAGAATTGTCATTAGAACGTAGTGTATTAGATGAAATTGAAAAGTTGTTAATAAAGAAAAAAGCAGGTACTGAATTGGATATTGGATTGAAAATTGAGGTGCTAAATCAATTTTTAGAAGAACAAATTGATTACTACCAGCAATACGTAAAAGGGATTGAAAAGGGATTAGGGATTGATATTGAGAGTTTGAATACATTATTTAGAAATATGTTGTTTGAAGTATATAAAAAAGAGCACAAGTGAGTTTGTGCTCTTTTTTATCCCGCTATTTGTGGGAGCCGCCGTAAACGCCTGATTGGTGAGGGCTAATAATCAGTGGGGATGCACAAAACCCTCACTGATTAAAGTTTCACTTTATTTTGTAGGAATAAAGAAAACAGATATAGCCGCGATAAGACCTGCAAAGGAGAATAAGTAAAAATTCCAAGCTAAGTCATATTGCATTGTCATAATAATACCGACAAGAATAGGGCCAGCAATTGCACCAACTCGGCCAAGCCCAAGTCCCCATCCTAAAGAGGTAGCTCGGATATGTGATGGGAAGTATTGTGTTACATAAGCATTTAATATTTGAGTAATACCGACTGATCCAATTCCAGCAAGACCAATTAAAAGATAAATGATTGTAACAGATGGTTTGATTGTTAATAGTCCAATACATATGGCTGCCATAAGGTAGGAGATGCTAATAACAATTTTTGCTCCTATACGATCGGCAATTGCTCCAGCAAATAATGCACCGATAGCTGCAGTAATGTTTAGTATAAGTAGAAATGATAAACTAGATCCAAGTGGATATCCTGCTTGGCGCATCATCTGTGGTAGCCAAGTGTTTAAACCGTATATCAAAAACATTCCCATTATATAAGTAGTCCAGAAAAGTAGAGTTGCTTTCATGTATTCTTTTGAGAGTAATGTAAGGAATCCGTGTTTCTTTTGTATATTAGATGATGTTTGAGAAATTTCTTTTCTTACATGTAATTCGATTTGAAAACGATCACAAATTTGTTTCGCTTCTTCTTGACGATTACGTGATAGCAAAAATTGAATAGACTCAGGTAAATAACGAATAATGAAAGGAATGAGAAGTAGCGGAATCATTCCGATGCCAAACATAATTCTCCATCCGAAACCTTCTAACATAAACATGGACAAAATGGCGCCTAGTACGATACCTAAAGGATAGCCGGTAAACATAAGTGCATAAATAAAAGATTGTCGCTTTTGGGGTGAATACTCAACAGTGAGTGCCGAAGCTGTTGGGATAACACCACCTAATCCAATTCCTCCGATAAATCGAGATAGTCCGAATAATTCCGGGGAAGGAGCCATTGCAGCTAAGCCCATTGTAATAGAAAAAAGGGCTAGACAGCATATGAGTGTCCATTTTCGTCCAATTAGATCTGTAATGGTTCCAACTAGAATAGCACCAATAAACATCCCAAATAAAGCATAGCTGGCAATTGTTCCAGCGTGAGCTGGTGATAGTGCCCAGCTTTTGTCTTCTAGGAGCTTTGGCAGAACGGCGCCGTAAATACCTAAATCATATCCGTCAGCTAGAATGGCTAGCCAACAAATAAAAACAACAAGTTTTGTAATAGAACTTGAAAAGATAGTTTCTG
Organism: Bacillus sp. NPDC057893; assembly: GCF_042796455.1. Taxonomy (NCBI): domain Bacteria; kingdom Bacillati; phylum Bacillota; class Bacilli; order Caryophanales; family Bacillaceae; genus Bacillus; species Bacillus sp. NPDC057893. Next base: position 89,200 of record NZ_JBHVNG010000006.1, read on the forward strand.
TAGATTCTAGATGAGGTGGAGCAGAAGGTTGCATAGTATTCACCTCTTTTTTGTAAATTAATATATTATTTTGTTAAATGTTAATTTTTTCCTTCTTTTGTCGAAATTTATCTAAAAAAGCTTCATGAAAATAAAGAAGTTCAACGGGATTTCCGTTGAACTTCTTTATTTTTTACTCGTTATCAACTCGTTTCAATGGCTGATCTGCAGGACCTTCAATAACGTCTCCATCGATTGAAAAACGAGATCCGTGGCAAGGGCAATCCCACGTACAATCACCGTTATTCCATTCAACTTCACAGCCGAGGTGCGTACAAGTTGTGTCGACGATATGTAATTTTCCTTCTTTATCTTTATAAGCACCTGCACGTTTCCCATTTACACGTACAACAGATCCTTCGCCAGTTTCAAGATCTTCTGGTTTACGTAAAGCAACTTCAATTTTCCCCTCAATTAAATGTTTCGCAACGTCAATGTTCTGTGAGAGAAATGTTTTTATATCCGGATTTGCATGAAAACGTGATGGTGCAAACAGTTCTTTATATGGACTTTGGATTTTTAGAATGGAGTCCTTCAGTAAATGAGCTGCTGCAGTTCCAGTTGTCATACCCCATTTACGATATCCTGTTGCCACAAATATATTTGGATTCCTTTCATTAATATGTCCGATATAAGGGAGTTTATCTAGCGTGATTAAATCTTGCGCTGACCATCTATAAGGAATTTCATCTACTCCAAAAGTAGATTCAGCAAAGGAATATAGTGCATCATAATGAAGCATCGTATTAATTCCTTGGCCTGTTTTATGGCTCTCTCCGCCAATCAATATTAGTTTTTCTCCATTGCTTGTCGTATAACGTATGGAGCGTTTTGGATCATCGATACTTAAATACATGCCCTCTGGATAATCTGTTTTTGCTTTTATTGCAAGAGCATAGGAGCGTTCTGCGTACATTCGCGTAAAGAAAAAGCTATTAGCATCATAAAAAGGAAAATGTGAACAAGAGACAATATATTTACAAGTGATGCGATGGTCACCCTTTGTAATTACTTGTGGATAATCTCCTTTTTCCACATCAATAGCTGTTGTTTGCTCATAAACCATTCCGCCCATTTCCACAAACTTTTCTAAAAGTGTTTTTAAATAAAGGAGGGGATGGAATTGCGCTTGATTTTTCATCACAAGTGCAGATTGTACGGGAATAGGAATCGACAGAGATTGAACATAGTCACAAGGTATATTTAATTTTTGATAGGCTTCATATTCTTTCGTTAAATTTCGCAGGCCATTATTGGTAGTTGTATATAAATAAGAATTTTCATTTGTGAAATTACAGTCGATTTTATATGTTTGTACAGTCTCATTTATGAATTGTAGAGCTTTACTATTTGATTCGTAGTAAAGTTGAGCTTTTTCAACACCAAAATTGTTTATTAATTCATCATAAATAAGATCATGTTGAGCTGTTACTTTTGCGGTTGTATGCCCAGTTGTTCCATTTAAAACAGAACCAGAATCAATTAAAACGACTTTCATTCCTTCTTTAGCGAGTAAATAGGCGGTGGTAATACCTGTAATACCAGCACCGATAACGGCAACTTCTGTCTTTATATTTTCGGATAAATGAGGAAAAGTAGAAAATTGAGTAGATTCAATCCAATAGGATGATGGTAACTGCGGAAATGTGTCATCTGTCATTTTGAAAACCTCCTAAATTAGAACAATTTTCCTTTTAATATTTCCATATTATATGGAATTCATGTATGTTGTTTTCGTAGCGTTCTATTTTTATTAAACGAAAGATAAAATTATTTTAATATAATTATTTTATTGGGGCAGTATGAAGAAGTAGGATTTATATAAAGCTAAATTCAAGTGATTCCATTTGTTGATTACATAGAGAGTTCTTGAATAAGATAGAGTCTATGTTGTTTAAGTGGATATGTATATATAGCTGATAAAGCCTTATGAAATCTATGCTTTTTCTTTAGTGAAATAAAGTATAATTATAAAAATATAACCAACTTTTATTACTAGGTCATAAAAGTTGTTGACAATACAGAAAGTCTATTGTTATGATTCATCATGTGGAAAGGTTGATAGAGAGTAAAAAGAGAAATGTTTTTCATTGATAATAAAAGCGAAAATTAAGTGACGATAGAGTGAGTATATTTTCCTTATGATAAATGCTTTTTGGATCACGTAGTAAAATCAATCTGGAAGCAAGAATTGATATATGCAAGTTGCGCGGGGCGCGGCATAAGAAAGGGGCAAAAGGATGAAGGAGCTTCATACGTTTGGGTGGTATGCAGCGCGTGTATCACCACATTTGCCGAAAAAAGCATTTAAACCAGTTCCTAATCGTTTATTTGGTGGACTGGCTTATTTACTTGTGGCATTGGCTGGTTTAATAACGATCGGTGTATTTGAATTGAATGTGTGGGCAAATCTAGGAATTGCAATTGTTCTTGGATTATGTTTTGCTTCACTTGGATTTTTAGGACATGAAATTTTACATGGAACAGTTGTAAGAAAGGCATGGCTTCGTGATTTTTTAGGTGCGATAGCATTTATGCCATTATCAACTGGCCCAAAACTTTGGAGAAAGTGGCATAATGCAACGCATCATGTTCACACACAGCATGAAGACAATGATCCAGATGCATGGCCGACATTTGAAAAACTTAAAAAGAGTAAGTTTTTGAGTTGGGTATATCGCATGCCTCTTCATGTACGTTCATTCTTTAGTTTTCTGTCACTAACAATTCAATTTACGTTACATTCGACTCGAATGTTCTTTCATTTTATAAAAGAATTTAAGTCATCCAATCAAAAATCTGTATGGCTGCAACTTCTTTTGCCCTGGACAGTTTGGATTAGTTTATTGTTTATTATGGGACCTACAAAGTGGTTCTTTGCATACGTGATTCCGTTGTTAATTGCTAACTTTATTGTAATGGCGTATATCGCAACAAATCACCGCTTAAATCCTATTGTTCCAGTAAATGATCCGTTAGCAAACTGTTTATCAGTAACAGTGCCGCGCTGGGTAGACGTTTTACATTTCAATTTCTCATACCATACAGAACATCATTTGTTTCCTGCTATGAGTTCTAAATACTATCCATTAGTAAAAGATAAAATTAAAGAAATGTGGCCGGAACGCTATCACGAAATGCCGATGACAAAAGCATTGGCAGCACTTTGGAATACACCACGTGTGTATTATCACGGAAGTGAATTAGTTGATCCGCATAGGGAGCATTTCTATGGTTCTTTAGGAAATGGATTGGATCCTCATAATATTTCATATCGTGAGGATCATATAGAGGAAAAAGAGACTATAAAAAAAGTAAATCAATAATAGATATATTTTACGATGAAAAAGCAAGCTCTCTTAGAGCTTGCTTTTTGTTATAAAGAAACTTCTTTCTTGTTCTTTGTCTTGACTTGGACAGAGTTATTTTCTTTCCGTTGTAGTCGTTTCTCTAAAAGATTAACAAAATAAGTAAATAGAAGAACAAGTACGAGATAGTATAAACCAACGATTATATATGTATCTAATTGTTGGAAGTTACCTGCAGCGATGGATAAACCTGATCCCCATAATTCGGACAATCCTACATAAGCAACGAGTGAAGAATCTTTTAATCCTATGATAAACTGATTCCCTAGAGGAGGAAGGGATAGGCGAAATGCTTGTGGTAATATAATCCGGCGCATCGCTAAAGGGTAAGGCATACCTAAAGAGCGAGCAGCTTCTAATTGTCCTCGGTCAACGGATTGAATTGATCCGCGGAAAATTTCAGTAATATATGCACCGTTATGAATTGCTAAAGCAATTGCTCCTGCCCAAAAAGGGGTAAAAACAACAACGGATGTAATCCCAAAATAGAGAATGGCAATTTGAACAATTAAAGGTGTACCACGAATAATGGCGATGTATACATGAGCAATACTATTTAAAACCTTATTGTTAGAGATTCGAAAGAAAGCGACTAGTAATCCAATTAGTGAACCGAGTAATAGGGATGTTAATGTTAATTGTAATGTGACAATAGTAGCCTTTAAGAGTGTGGGATAGGTAGAGATAAAAATTTCAAACATATGTGTCACCTCATATTGTATGGATTTTAGTAGGGAATGAAATGCCCCACATACAAGGTGGGACATAATTTATGAAATCTCTAAATGGCTAACTTACTTTGTTTTTGCCTCGTCTCCAAGAATATTACGCCCAAACCATTTCTTACTAATCTTTTCATACGTGCCGTCTTTAATGATTTCATCTAGCGCTTTATTTACCTTTTCGACCATGTCTTTATTGTCTTTATGAATAGCAATTCCCATTTCATCAAGGTTTAACGGTTTTCCAGCTTCTTTTATATTTGATTTACCTTCTTTAATCATACGAAGACCAACCATTTGATCAGTAATAACTGCGTCTACACGTCCTGGTTCTAAGTCCATAAGTGCAGTAATATCACTATCATATTCTGTAATTTGATCTGTATGTTTTGCAACAAGGGTTTTGAAAGTACTTGCTTTTACAACACCTATTTTTTTACCTTTCAAGTCCTCTGGAGAAGAGATAGATGTATTCTTTTTAGTTACAAAAATTTGTGCACCAGAGCGATAATATGGATTTGAGAAATTCACGGCTTTTAATCGCTCTTCTGTAATAGCCATACTCCCTAATATCACATCATATTTTTTTGATTGTAGACCTTGAATCAATGTTTCCCAAGGATTTGTAACAGGAACAGGTTTCATTCCCATCTTTTTCCCGAGAGCTTCACCTATTTCTACATCAAAACCGACAAGTTTCCCGTCATTTTCTTTATAGTTAAAAGGTTTGTATAAACCACTCATCGCATAACGAAATTCTTTTTCACCATTAGATGAAGTGGTAGAGCTTTCCTTACTACAGGCTCCTAGTATGAAGGATGTGCATAATGTAATACTCGCAACAATGGTTAATAGTTTTCTTTTCATAAAACCCCTCCTATATATTGATCATACGGATTGTTTTCAATATGCTATGGAGATATTTTATTTGGACAATTAGTTGTGTCCCGTATGAATGAATTTCTTTATGCTTGAAACAGAAGTTACATTATAAAACGTTGCGTAAAAATTGCTTTGCTCGTTCATGCGATGGAGCGGAAAAAAATTGCGCTGGTGAAGCATCCTCTACAATTTTCCCGTCATCCATAAAGATGACGCGGTCAGCTACATCCCTTGCGAAATTCATTTCATGAGTAACAATAACCATTGTCATTCCTTCTTCAGCAAGTTCTTTCATAACTTGCAACACTTCTCCAACAAGTTCAGGGTCTAAAGCTGAGGTAGGTTCATCAAATAGCATAATTTTAGGATTCATGGCAAGAGCTCGTGCGATTGCGACGCGCTGCTTTTGGCCACCAGAAAGTAGGTGAGGCGTTACATCCGCTTTATCTTGTAAACCAACTTTTTCAAGTAGATGATTTCCAGCATCTTTAGCTTCTTTTACATTTAATTTTTTTACATGAATAGGTGCTTCTATGATGTTTTCTAGTGAGGTCATATGGGGAAAGAGGTTAAAGTGCTGAAAAACCATACCGACATTTTCACGGACTTTGTTTAAATTTGAATGCTTTGGATCAATTCGCTCACCTTGTAAGTGAATTTCACCTTCATCATACATTTCTAAAAAGTTAAGACAGCGAAGTAATGTACTTTTGCCGGAACCACTGGCACCGATTAAAACAACAACTTCTTTTTCTTTTACTTCTAAATCAATTCCTTTTAAAACATCAAGTGATCCGAATGATTTTACTAGATTTCGAACTTGAATCATACAAAACCCCCAGTCAAAAATATATTTACAAATGTTGCCCCGTATTTCTGTTATTAGTCATAAATTGTCAGAATCCTTTATTTTTTTCAGGGGATTTGATATTCAAGGAAATAATGATTTTAAAAATCCCTATATCTTTCTATAACGAAAATATGGATAATAATATATAGGTAGTACTTATATTGCTTAAAATAAGGGGGAAAGAAGAGATGGAAAAAGAAAGGAAGACATTTTCCTTTGGCTTACGTATACAGCTTATGCTATTTACTACATTTTTAGCTTTCATTACATATTCAACAAGCTTATTTTTTATTTACGTTATATATGATTATTTTCAAATTTATGTAAGTCGAACTGTATATAATATTATCGTTATGTTATTAGGTGTAGTATGGTCTGGGATTTTAGCATATGGAGCAGCAATCTTTTTAATTAAACCACTTCGGAAGTTGGAAGAAGCTGCAAGGAAAGCGGCTGAGGGTGACATTCGGGAGGACGTCCCATTGCCAAAGGCAGATGATGAAATTAAATCTTTAAGCGTTGCATTTAATATGATGCTAGGAAATTTAAGAGTAATGGTAAAAAATATTGATACTACATTTTCGTATACAAATAAGCAAGTTCAGCAAATTAGAAAACAAACAGGAGAAGCGACGAAGCAAGCACAAGGTGTATCTGAGACCCTTGCAGAGATTTCTTTTGGCGCGGAGCAATCAGCAGCATCGATTCAGGCGATTGTTTCTACTGTTGATACAACAACTTCTATTGCGAGTGAAGTAGAAGAAAAAGCAAAACAGTCTGACGAGTTGTCTTCAGAAATGGTTCAAGCTTTAGGACAAAGCACACGTGTCTTTAATTCCTTAATTCAAGGTATTCAAACATTGGCGAAAGAAAATGAAGATTCAATGCGAAATGTACAGCAGTTAGAAGAACGAATGAAACAAGTTGAACATATTGTTTCTGTTGTAAGTGAGATTGCTAGCCAAACGAATTTATTAGCACTCAACGCCTCTATTGAGGCAGCTCGTGCAGGAGAGCATGGAAGAGGATTTGCGGTTGTAGCAGAAGAAGTACGTAAACTTGCTGATGAAAGTGATCGTTCTGCCAGAAACATATCGCAATTATTACGGAATATGCAAGATGAAGTACAACAAGTCGCGATGAAAATGACCGAGCAAGTGAAAAAAGCTAAAGAAGAGGCGAAACGCGGGGGAGCTACAGAATTAATTTTAAAAGAAATGTCATCAAGTATTATGGAAGTAGCAGATGCAACTAAGCAAATTAGTAGTTATATGAATGAACAAGTGAGTCACATTCATCAAACAGGAGCACAAACAAAAGCTGTAGCAGCCATCGCTGAGGAAACGTCAGCTGGTTCACAAGAAGTGGCGCGTGTGACTCTGCAACAGTCTAAAAATATGGTAATAATCGATCGATTATTAAAGGATTTAGAGAAGCAAGCAGCTGAATTGAAACAAACGATTGAACGATTTTCAATGTAAAAGAGAAGAACAGAATGCTGTTCTTCTTTTTTTTAGCTAGATTTAATATCTACAGTTAAAAAGTATAAACTATGAACGTTTCCGCAACATTCTTTTCTGTCCCTTTCGGATGAAAATTATAGCGAGCTATAATGTTAAAAGGGGTGTCTTTTATGAAAAAAGAAAAAAGACAACGATTAATTAAACAATTTGTAAAGGAGTATGAAATAGAGAAGCAAGAAAGGTTAGTAGAATTGTTAGCAAAAAAAGATGTATTAGTAACACAAGCTACAGTTTCTCGAGATATTCGTGAGTTAAACTTAACGAAGGTACCTTCTCAAGAAGGATTAATGATATATAAAGTTTTCTCAGAAGAGCATTTACAAACTGATATAAAGTTAAAGAAAAAATTACGAGAGGTTGTTGTAAAAATTGATTGTGTAGATCAATTAATGGTTATTAAAACATTACCCGGTAATGCACATGTTATTGGTGTTTTGTTTGATGAGTTAGATTGGAAAGAAAAAATAGGATGTATATGTGGAAATGATACATGCCTTATCATTTCTCAGTCGAAATCAGATAGGGAGATTTTAGAAGAAAGGTTAAATTTAATTATGTAGATGCAAAATCCTGTTTTTAATAAAAATTAAAAACAGGATTTTTGTTTAAATACGGAAGTTAAATATTCAACATATATGCGTAATATATGTATTTTTTTATTGAAAAAGCGGGATGGAGTGTTATAAAAATACAAATCCATATGATTTTAAAAAAATAACTTGTTTAATATTTCACAATGATAATGTGGATGCTTTCACAAAGATGAAAGCGCGTAGCATTTATTATGTACTTGTAAGACATCAAACATATTTAAAAGGAGGTACAACAAATGAAGCATCCGATACATGTTACTTCAGAAATTGGGGAATTACAAACGGTGTTATTAAAACGACCTGGTAAAGAAGTGGAAAACTTAACGCCAGATTATTTGCAACAATTATTATTTGACGATATTCCATATTTACCAATTATTCAAAAAGAGCATGATTATTTTGCACAAACATTACGCAATCGGGGTATTGAAGTTCTTTATTTAGAAAAACTAGCTGCTGAGGCATTAGTAGATAAAAAACTTCGAGAAGAATTTGTTGATCGTATTTTAGAAGAAGGACAGGCTGACGTAAATGTTGCACATCAAACTTTAAAAGAATATTTACTTTCCTTTTCAAATGAAGAATTAATTCAAAAAATTATGGGTGGTGTACGGAAAAACGAAATTGAAACAAGTAAGAAGACACATTTATACGAATTAATGGAAGATCATTATCCGTTTTACTTAGACCCAATGCCTAATTTATATTTTACTCGTGATCCAGCAGCTAGCGTGGGCGATGGCTTAACGATAAATAAGATGAGAGAACCGGCGCGTAGACGGGAATCATTATTCATGGAGTACATCATTAAATATCATCCAAGATTTGCAAATCACAATGTGCCAATTTGGCTAGATCGTGATTATAAGTTTCCAATTGAAGGTGGCGATGAGCTAATTTTAAATGAAGAAACAATTGCAATTGGAGTATCTGCCCGTACGTCAGCTAAAGCAATTGAACGTTTAGCTAAAAATCTTTTTAGTCGACAAAATAAAATTAAGAAAGTGTTAGCAATAGAAATTCCAAAATGCCGAGCATTTATGCATTTAGATACAGTGTTTACAATGGTTGATTATGACAAGTTTACAATTCACCCAGCCATTCAAGGGCCAAAAGGAAATATGAATATTTATATTTTAGAAAAAGGCCCAGATGTGGACACTCTTAAAATTACACATCGTACTTCTTTAATGGAAGCATTAAAAGAGGTATTAGGTTTAAGTGAATTAGTTCTTATTCCTTGTGGAGGAGGAGATGCAATTGCTTCCGCTCGTGAACAATGGAATGACGGTTCTAATACATTAGCAATTGCGCCAGGTGTAGTTGTTACATATGATCGCAACTATGTATCCAATACTTTATTACGGGAGCACGGTATAGAAGTCATTGAGGTGCTAAGTTCGGAATTATCTCGTGGTCGTGGGGGTCCACGTTGCATGAGTATGCCAATTGTTCGTAAAGATATTTAGTATAAATAACGGAGAAAGTAGGGATGAAGTATGTTAATGACTAGACCGAATTTAAAAGGAAGAAGTTTTCTAGCTGAAAAAGATTTTACACAAGAAGAATTATTATATTTTCTAGATTTAGCAGCAGAATTAAAAGAGAAAAAGAAAAACGGTGTCCCACATCATTATTTAGAAGGTAAAAATGTAGCGCTCTTATTTGAAAAAACCTCTACTCGTACGCGATGTGCATTTACAGTAGCATGTACAGATTTGGGGGCGAACCCTGAATATTTAGGGAAAGGTGATATTCAGCTTGGGAAAAAAGAATCCGTAGAGGATACAGCAAAAGTGTTAGGGCGTATGTTTGATGGAATTGAGTTTCGTGGATTTAATCATGAAACTGTAGAATCTTTAGCACAAAATTCTCGTGTGCCGGTTTGGAATGGATTAACAGATATGTGGCATCCAACACAAACACTTGCAGATTTATTAACAATTAGAGAACATGTAGGGAAATTAAAAAATGTGAAGCTCGTTTACGTTGGAGATGGACGAAATAATGTTGCTAATAGCTTACTAGTTGGTGGAGCGATCGTTGGAATGGATGTACGTATTTGTACACCGGAATCTTTATGGCCAGAGCAAGAAGTAATTAATTTAGCAAAAAAATATAATGAACAGGTAATGATAACAAGTAATGTGGAAGAAGCTGTTGCGAATGCAGATGTAATTTATACAGATGTATGGGTGTCTATGGGGGAAGAAGAAAAATTTGCTGAACGTGTCGAGTTATTGAAACCTTATCAAGTAAATATGAAAATGATTAAAGAAACAGGGAATGAAAACGTGATTTTCTTACATTGTTTACCTGCATTTCATGATGTTGAAACGATGTATGGTGAGGAAGTTTATGAGAAATATGGGTTGAGGGAAATGGAGGTAACTGACGAAGTATTCCGCAGTAAACATTCAAAAGTATTTGATCAGGCTGAAAATAGAATGCATACAATTAAAGCGGTTATGGCAGCTACTTTAGGAAACATGGAGTAAAGAAGAAAGGGAGTCTTCCTTTCTTCTTTCTCCTCCTTTAGACACTATCATTCACTATTGCTTTCGTATTGTTATTGCAATTAAAGAGAGGTGAGTGGAATGGGTGAAGATAAGAAATTAGGGTTGTTTACATTAACGGCGCTTGTAGTGGGGTCTATGATTGGCGGTGGAGCATTTAATTTAGCAAGTGATATGGCAAAAGGTGCTGGTGCTGGAGCCATTATTATTGGTTGGGTTATAACAGGAATTGGGATGATTGCGCTTGGATTATCTTTTCAAAATCTAACTGTAAAACGGCCAGATTTAGATGGTGGTATTTTTAGCTATGCAAAAGCAGGATTTGGTAATTTTATGGGATTTAATAGTGCGTGGGGATATTGGCTATCTGCCTGGCTTGGTAATGTAGCTTACGGCACATTATTGTTTTCTTCATTAGGGTATTTCTTCCCAATCTTTGAAGGTGGTCAAAATGTAGCATCCATTATTGGTGCAAGCGTATTATTATGGTGTGTTCACATGTTAATTTTACGTGGAGTTCAATCAGCAGCACTTGTGAATTTAGTAACTACAATCGCAAAATTAGTACCTGTATTTGTATTTATTGTTATAGGAATCTTCGCGTTTCATATTGATACGTTCCTAGATGGATTTTGGGGACAAACTGGTTCTTTTTCATGGGGAGCGGTTGGCAGCCAAGTTAAAAGTACAATGCTTGTAACTTTATGGGTGTTCATTGGGGTAGAAGGGGCTGTTGTTTTATCTAGTCGAGCAAAAAATAGAAGTGATGTAGGGAAAGCAACGGTTATTGGCTTAGTTGGTACACTCATCATTTACATTTTAATTACATTACTGTCTCTTGGACTTATGCAGCAAGCAGATATTGCTAATTTAAAAAATCCGTCTATGGCTTATTTATTTGAAAGTGTTGTTGGAAAATGGGGTGCTATCTTTATTAATTTAGGTTTAGTTATCTCTGTATTAGGTGCTTGGTTAGGTTGGACTTTACTCGCATCTGAAATTCCGTATTTGGCGGCTAAAGACGGAGTATTTCCAAAATGGTTTGCAAAAGAAAATAAAAATAAGGCCCCAATAAATTCATTATGGATAACAAATGGCTTAATTCAAATGTTCTTATTAACATTCGTTGTTTCCGATCAGGCGTATAACTTTGCATTCTCATTAGCATCATCGGCTATTTTAATCCCATATGCTTTTTCAGCATTTTATCAACTGAAGCATAGCTTAAAGTCTGAAGAAGCGGATCGAAATAAAAATATAATAATTGGTTTGATAGCAAGTATTTATGGTGTGTGGTTAGTTTATGCAGCTGGTTTAGAGTATTTATTATTAACAATGACTTTATATGCGCCAGGTATTTTTATTTTTTACAATGTTCAAAAGCAAAAGAGTTCGAAGCAAATATTTACTCGAGTGGAATTAGCATCATCGGTAGCAATAGGTGCTTTAGCATTCTTTGCGATTTATGGATTAATTACAGGCAGTATTACTTTATAAAGCGTCGTGAAAGCGAAATCAACTGGAGGGCTGAAATATGGGACGAAGAAAAATTGTAGTTGCACTAGGGGGAAATGCGATACAGTCTGGAAAAGCTACTGCAGGGGCACAGCAAGAAGCGCTGGAAAAAACAGCGGAACAACTTGTGAAAATAATGGAAAATGATGTAGATATAGTAATTGCGCATGGAAATGGCCCACAAGTGGGGAATATTTTATTACAGCAAAAAGCTGCAGAAACGGAAAAGACACCTGCAATGCCATTAGATACTTGTGGTGCAATGAGCCAAGGGATGATTGGATATTGGATGGAAAATGCGATTGAAAAGGCACTGAAAAAACGGAATATAAAAAAAGACGTAGCAACGGTTATAACACGCGTTGTCGTGGATGAAAAAGATGAGGCATTTAAAAATCCAACTAAACCAATTGGTCCTTTTTATACAGAGGAAGAGGCCAGAAGATTAATGGAAGAAACAAAAGCAGTGTTTAAAGAAGATGCTGGCAGAGGGTGGAGACGTGTTGTTCCATCACCGAAGCCTGTAAGTATTCATGAGCATAAAGTAATTAATTCTTTAGTTGAGGATGGAAATATAGTGATAGCTGTTGGTGGTGGTGGAATTCCAGTAATTGATTCCGAAGAAGGTTTAAAAGGAACTGAAGCGGTTATCGATAAAGATTTCGCTGCGCAGAAATTAGCTGAATTAGTAGATGCCGACACGCTCGTAATTTTAACTGCAGTTGATCATGTGTATGTAAATTATAATCAACTGAATCAAAAGAAATTAGAGCATGTCACAGTGAATCAATTAGAAAAATACATGGAAGAAAAACAATTTGCTGCGGGAAGTATGCTTCCAAAAATTGAAGCTGCTATTAATTTTGTTAATACAAATCCAAAAAGAAAAACAATTATTACGTCTTTAGAAAAAGTATATGAAGCACTAGAAGAAAAAGCTGGTACTATTATTTCTAAACAGAATGTATGCATGTATGTTTAAATAATTATGTACGCTATTTATTAGTAAAAAAGAATGGAGGTAGTAACTTCATTCTTTTTATTTATTAATATTTTTTGTACTCATTGTTCATAAAGTTTTCATGATGAAATCTGAATATATAAGTTAATTATGATAAAATTTAATTTGAATACGCTTTCTTGATTTTTCGCTCCAACATACAGCAAGAGAGAGGGAATCTTATGAATAGACGGAACGTAGTTAAAGATTTAAAGCAATTTGAATTATTTGCTCATTTAACAGAAAAGAAATTGAAAGGTTTGACGGAGTTTGTCTATTGGCGAACTTATAAAAAGGGTCAATTTTTATTTTTAGAAGGGGATTCAAGAGAAAGAATTTACTTCATGTTAGATGGTTTTGTAAAGTTAGAGCGGGTAAATCAAAGTGGGAATTTATTATATGATGACTATGTAAAGCGGTATTCTATTTTTCCTTATGGTGGTATGTTTACAGACAGAGGATATAACTATACGGCAGAAGCGATGACAGATGTAGAGGTATATTATATTCCGACAGTAATTTTCGAAGATATGGTGAAATCTAGTAGGGCGCAATTAATGTACGTTGTTCAGCAATTATCATCGATATTAAAACTAAACGAAAATCGAGTACAAAACATTACAATTCCTAATGCACAAGATCGGGTCATTCAAACATTAAATTATTTAATGCAGGATTTAGGAGAACAGAGTGGCGAAACGATTGTAATTTCATGCCCACTTACAACAATTGAAATATCGAAAATATCTGGGACGTCCCGAGAGACGGTTAGCGGCGTATTAAAACAATTAAAAAACGATAGTATTGTTACAATTCTGGATAAAAAAATTACAATACATAATCCAACATATTTTGAGGAGATCTCTATGTGAAAATTGCATATTGATTTTCTAATTCATATTGTATATTAATAAGGTTCTTTATATATTTATAAGGAACTTTTTTACGTTATCCTCTATAAAATGATTGTATAGTATGGTAATAATAGCTAAAATCGATAATAAAAAAGCAAAGGGAAGGGGAGAAGGAATGGTTCGAATTGAGTATGATCGATTAGTAGCTATTTGTTACAGTATAGGGGTTTTGTTATTATTAAAAATTCCAAACGATAATGAATTAATTGGGGAAAAACTATTCAATTTCTATAAGGTTCCGGTATATACATATATTTATATGGATTATAAAGTCTCAAATATATTAATTGTTTCTTTCGTACTACATGTAATCGCATTTATATTATTTGTAAAATGGCTAGTGAAAAAGAAATCTAGTACATTTAGAACAATGAATAAGATAAAAGTAGTAGGCATCAGTATTTTGATTTTAATGATGCCGTTTATTTTAAATAACATCCTCCAGACATTGAATAAAACATGGTACTACGCAGGAAAAACAGGGGTAGAGGCGATAGAATATAAAAAAGAAGATAGCCAGTGTAGAATGGAGAAAAATGGAGAGGATATCGAACAAAGGTGTATTGTTACTCTAAAAAATTATCGTAATCATTCACAAGCATTAAAAGTTGTTTTATATGATAATGCAAACGAGAATTCAAAAAGTTATCCAGTACCGAAACCAGTCTATTTACAAAAACATGAGACAAAGCAATTCGAATTTCAAATTCCTGTTGCTTATAATAGCGGTATTGAAAAAGATAAAGTACCAAATATTAAATTACATTCATTACATAAAAATGATGAGAAATACAATTAATCCGTAATTGAAAGTTTATGAGTAGGAGCAATAATTTGAAACGATATAGAAAATCAACTTGAATCATCCAACATGCTGCGAGGCAACGGCATATTGGATGATTTTTTATTTTATCCCTTTTTTTACGTATGAAAAGGAGGAATGCTTTGTTGAAAACGAAAAATATTACAAGGGTCATATGCTGTCTTCACTTTACGCAACCTTTGAAAATTAGAGCCATAATAACTAGTTTGCCAATTTTTTATGTCGATATCGGGCCAATTGACATAGTCTCCTAGTGTGTAAGGATCTAAGCTTTCCCGTAAATCTTTAACCCAGCGTATATTTCGGTTTTCTTCATCATCGCATTTCCAAGAGGTAATATATTCTTGAGCAATAATTGCCTTGCGGTGGAAATAAGCTGTTTCATTAGGGGAAATGTTTTCTACAGCACCTACGAGTGATTGGTGCCAAATACTCGCATCTTTATTTGGTGCATGAGAAAGAAAATGTTGCATGATTTGAATGCCTTTAAGGGGAATCGTTTTATATACATAGGAACCAGAGCGCTTAAATTTTTCAGGGATATTACCGCTATTAAAGAATTGAACAGCCTTTATATAAGGAACTTCATCTATAAAGAGAGAGGGGTTACCAGTTTCAAGAAGAGGAGATAATAGAGGATAGAGTTCAGAGGGAGAGCCAACAAATTCACCCTTCACCTCAATTTTATTTCGTTGTTTGGAGAATAATTCAATTGATGAAGTGAGACGTTCATCTATATAAGGTGCCCAGTTTTGCCAAGCTTGAAATGCAGCAATAAAGTCTTCCCATTCCCATGTAATCGAGAAAATTGAGACGTTTTTTATAGGATGGACACGAAAAGTTAAGGAAGTAACAATCCCGAAATTCCCACCCCCACCGCCGCGGCATGCCCAAAAAAGGTTAGGGTTTTCTTGTCCATTTGCACGAATGAGTTTTGCACCAAATTTTCCGCACGCTTGTACCATTTCGACTTCTACTAATTGATCACATGTTAGTCCAAATAAGCGTGAAAGCATGCCGATGCCACCGCCAAGTGTTAATCCAACGATACCAACACTTGCACTTGTGCCAGCTGGTATTGTAACACCGTGTTTCCAAAGTTCTTTATAAACAGTGCCAAGATTTGCACCCGCTTCAATTGTTGCTGTTAATTTCCCTGTATTAACCGTAATTTGCTTCATTTCACTCACATCAATAATAAGTCCTCGATTTAAAAGAGAGAAATTTTCATAGTTATGACGTCCGCTTCTTAAGCGAAATGGTACATGATGCTCACGTGCCCACTTTAAGGCGTTACACACATCATTTTTATTTTGACAAAAAACAATAATACAAGGGAGTTTTGGAATACTTAAATTTAAATTCATTCGGGCTATGTCATACCCGGGATCCGAAGGAACGACGATACGACCAGTTAATTTTGTTTGTTTCAATTTGTATCTCCTTTCTGAAATAATATGAGTTTGTATTAGTATATGAAGAGTGTGTTTAACGCGTATGGACAAGAAGCAGAGAAGTGTTAGATTTATCCTGCTAGTTGTGAGCAGTAAGACCCCCACCTCAAAATCTGGCTGAAGCAAAGAAGTTAGATGAAAATCAGGATGCTCGTAAAAGTACGATTGGTGTGGGCTAATAATCAGTGGGAAATGGACACCCCCCACTGATTAAAGTTTCATTTTACCTTTGCGAGAAATAAATAAAGCATAAGAATAAGGAATCTACATGGAGTTCAATGAAAACAGTTGCAAACTCTCCATATTTTGTTATGATAGTGTTACGAAAACGTTTGCATAAAAAATAGAGATGCAAAAGGAGAGAGTTATTATGAAGAAAACATGGTGGAAAGAAGCAGTTGCTTATCAAATTTATCCACGTAGCTTTATGGATTCAAATGGTGATGGTATTGGAGATTTACAAGGTATTATTGCAAAACTAGATTATTTAAAAGATTTAGGTATAGATGTAATTTGGATTTGTCCAATGTATAAGTCACCTAATGATGATAATGGTTATGATATTAGTGATTATCAAGACATTATGGATGAGTTTGGTACAATGGCAGATTTTGATGCTTTACTAGATGAAGTTCATAAGCGTGATATGAAGCTTATTATTGATTTAGTTATTAATCATACGAGTGATGAACATCCATGGTTTATTGAATCGCGTTCATCTAAAGACAATCCGAAGCGTGATTGGTATATTTGGCATGATGGCAAAGATGGTGCGGAACCAAACAACTGGGAAAGTATTTTTAATGGTTCGGCATGGGAATACGATGAAGTAACAGGACAATATTATTTACATTTATTCTCACGTAAACAACCAGATTTAAACTGGGAGAATAAAGAAGTTCGCGAAGTGTTATACGATACGGTTAATTGGTGGCTTGATAAAGGAATTGATGGTTTCCGTGTGGATGCGATCAGTCATATTAAGAAAGAAGATGGCCTCAAGGATATGCCAAATCCAAAAGAATTAAAATATGTGCCATCTTTTGATAAACATATGAATGTGGATGGTATTCAACCTTTATTAGAAGAGTTAAAAGAAAATACATTTTCTAAGTACGATATTATGACTGTTGGTGAAGCTAATGGCGTTAAAATTGAAGATGCTGAGCTTTGGGTTGGAGAAGAGCAAGGTAAATTCAATATGGTATTCCAGTTTGAGCATTTAAGCTTATGGGATGCAGAAAAGAAGAAAGATCTTGATGTTGTAGGGTTGAAAAAGGTATTAACGAAATGGCAAAAAGGATTAGAAAATAAAGGATGGAATGCTTTATACATTGAGAATCACGATAAACCACGTATCGTTTCAACGTGGGGAGATGATAAACAATATTGGCGTGAAAGTGCAACAGCTCTAGGAGCGATGTATTTCTTTATGCACGGTACACCATTTATTTATCAAGGACAAGAAATTGGTATGACAAATGTTCAGTTACCAAATATTGAAGATTACGATGATGTAGCAATTAAAAATTTATATCGCGAGAAAATTGCAGAGGGCGTATCACATCAAGATATGATGGAAATTATATGGGCTTCTTGCCGCGATAATTCACGTACACCTATGCAGTGGAACGATGAGATGAATGCTGGTTTCACAACAAGTACACCTTGGTTTGGCATGAATCCAAATTACAAAGAAATTAATGTTGAAAAGCAAAAAAATGAAGAAAAGTCTATTTTCAATTTCTATAAGAAAATGATTGCCTTGAAAAAAGAGCACGATGTGTTGAACTACGGTACGTACGATTTACTTTTAGAAGATGATCCACAAATTTATGCGTATACACGTACGTTACAGGATGAAAAAGTCATTGTAATTAGTAATATCTCAAAAGAGGAAGCTGTGTATAATGAGAGTTTATTCGCATTAGAACGCAAACGTTTGCTTTTAAATAACTATGAAGTTGCGGAACATGAACAAATAACTACAATCACGTTGAAACCTTATGAAACAAGGGTTTATCGCGTTTTATAATGAAAAAGGATGCTCCTTGAGCATCTTTTTTTATGAAAAAAAATAAATTTCTATTGCAATGTGAAAACGCTTTTATTAAAATAGATTTATGAAAACGGTTGCGTAAAGATAAAAAAGTAACATAAGGAATCGCTTTCATAAGAGAAACAGAAATTATAATTTAAATCATTATGTTGTTATAAATAAAGGGGAGGAAGAACAGATGAAAATTACGTCTTTTGATTTTTGGCAAAAGTTCGGGAAAGCATTATTAGTTGTTGTAGCTGTAATGCCAGCAGCTGGTTTAATGATTTCTATCGGTAAGTTAATTGGGATGTCTGCTGGGGATATTAACGCAGTTCATACAATTGCTCGAGTAATGGAAGACATCGGTTGGGCAATTATTACAAATTTACACATTTTATTCGCAGTAGCAATTGGGGGATCTTGGGCGAAGGATCGAGCAGGTGGTGCATTTGCAGCACTGTTAGCATTCGTCTTAACAAACAGAATTACAGGAGCTATATTTGGCGTAAACGCTCAAATGTTAGCGGATTCAAAAGCGACAGTTTCTTCATCATTAGCAGGAGATTTACTTGTAAAAGATTACTTTACTTCTGTACTTGGTGCACCAGCATTAAACATGGGAGTGTTCGTAGGGATTATCACAGGTTTCCTAGGAGCTACTTTATATAACAAATACTATAACTATAATAAACTGCCACAGGCATTAGCATTCTTTAATGGAAAACGATTCGTACCATTCGTTGTAATTGTATGGTCTACAGTTACTGCGATTGTATTATCACTTGTATGGCCATTTATCCAAAGTGGATTAAATGAATTTGGTCGCTGGATTGCAGCATCTAAAGACAGTGCACCAATTGTTGCACCGTTTGTATACGGAACGTTAGAACGTTTATTATTACCGTTTGGATTACATCATATGTTAACGATTCCGATGAACTACACAGAGCTAGGCGGAACATATACGATGTTAACTGGTTCAAAAGTTGGACAAGTTGTAGCAGGACAAGATCCATTATGGCTTGCATGGATTACAGATTTAAATAACTTATTAGCAAATGGAGATACGAAAGCATATAACGATTTATTAAATAACGTTGTACCAGCTCGTTTCAAAGCTGGACAAGTTATCGGCTCAACAGCAGCGTTAATGGGGATTGCATTTGCGATGTTCCGTAATGTTGATAAAGAAAAACGTGCAAAATATAAACCAATGTTCTTATCAGCTGCATTAGCGGTATTCTTAACAGGTGTAACAGAACCAATTGAATTCATGTTCATGTTTATTGCGCCAGTATTATATGTTGTGTATGCAATTACAACAGGACTTGCATTCGCATTAGTAGATTTAATTGATTTACGTGTTCATGCATTTGGATTTATTGAGTTAATTACACGTACACCAATGATGGTCAATGCAGGATTAACAAGAGATTTAATTAACTTTGTCATTGTTTCATTAGTATTCTTCGGTCTTAACTTTACGTTATTCAATTTCTTAATTAAAAAATTCAATTTACCAACACCAGGACGTGCAGGTAACTATATTGATAATGAAGATGAGTCATCAGAAGGAACAGGAAATGTACAAGATGGTTCATTAGCAACAAAAGTTATTGATTTATTGGGCGGAAAAGATAATATTGCTGACGTAGATGCTTGTATGACACGTTTACGTATAACAGTAAAAGATTTAGATGTTGTTGCACCAGAAGCACAATGGAAACAAAATGGTGCTTTAGGACTTATTGTAAAAGATAAAGGTGTACAAGCAGTATATGGCCCGAAAGCTGACGTATTAAAGTCAGATATTCAAGATATGTTAGGTGCGTAATAATATGAAATTGCTAACTTTAAATTGTCACTCTTGGCAAGAAGAGAATCAAATTGAAAAAATAAAGTATCTTGCTAAAGTAATTCAAGAAGAAGATTATGATGTGATCGCATTGCAAGAAGTAAGTCAGTCTATACAAGCTGAAAATGTATGCGGTAACAAGAAAAAAGATAATTTTGGGCTTTTACTGCTAGAAGAGTTAAGAGCATTAAACGTAAAAGAATACAATATTATTTGGGATTTCTCTCATATTGGATATGATGTGTACGAAGAAGGATTAGCAATTATAACAAAGCACAACATTGTAAAGGAAGATACGTTCTTTGTCTCAAAAAATAAGGATACAACGTATTGGAAAACACGCAAAATTGTAAGTGCAACAATTGCTTATAATGATAAGAATATAACGTTTTATTCTTGCCATCTTGGTTGGTGGAATGATGAAGAAGAATCATTCAAAGACCAAGTTGATCGTTTAATGGAGCGTGTAAATAGCAATGAACTTTCCTTCTTAATGGGTGATTTTAATAACAATGCTCGTTTGGAAGGAGAGGGTTATGAGTATATGATGCAAAAAGGTTTATATGACACATATGAACTAGCGATAGAGAAGGATGAAGGAACGACTGTCCAAGGAGAGATTGCTGGTTGGGATGAAAATAAACAAAACTTACGAATCGACCTAATATTAAGCACTCAAAGTAAAACAATTAATTCTTCAAAAGTCATTTTTAATGGAACAAATCGAAATGTAATTTCTGATCATTTCGGTGTAGAAGTACAATTAGGTATATAATAGAAGAAATCCTCACAGATAATGAAAAGCTGTGAGGATTTTTTGTGAATACAAGTATTCCCAAGAGAAAATACTTGTATTTTTTATGACATTTCCTATATATTTGTTATTATTGAATGTAAAACTAATTTGGTCATTTTGTATGCATACTTTTTCTACTTCGTTATATAATGAAGTAAGTGAAATATTTAATGGAAAAAATAGTGCGTTTTCGGTTAATCCACGATGTAGAAAGTGATATAATTGCAAAATGCATGTATCATTTTCTAAAGAAGGAAAAATATATAATTAGGTGATAACTTATATGAAACAGATTTGGCGTATTTATAAGACAGATTTACGGAATGTAGCCAAACATTGGGCTGCAATTGTTATTGTTTTAGGGTTAATGATTTTACCATCGTTATATGCATGGTTTAACATTAAAGCCTCTTGGGATCCTTACGGAAATACGAAAGGAATCCAGATTGCAGTTTCTAACCAAGATGTTGGATCAAATTTAAGAGGGAAAGATATTAACATCGGGAAAGAAATTGTAGATTCACTTAAGAAGGACAAAAATTTTGGATGGAAGTTTGTCGATGAAAAGCAAGCAATTTATGGAGTAGAGCGTGGAGATTATTCCGCAAGTATTACTATTCCAAAAGATTTTTCTGAAAAGATTGCAACGGTCTTGAATGAAAATCCACAGAAACCAGAACTTGATTACTATGTAAATGAAAAAGTAAATGCGATTGCACCGAAAATTACAGCTAAAGGTGCATCGGGTCTTACAGAAGAGGTTAGTAAAAACTTTGTTAAAACAGCAAACGGTGAGATTTTTAAAATCTTCAATGACCTTGGAATCGATTTAGAAACTAACTTACCGAGTATTGAAAAGGTCAAGGATCTCGTATTTAAGTTAGAAGCACAGTTCCCAGAAATGAATACACTTGTGGATAAGGCATTAGATGATGCGACGCGAGCAGAAGATGTTGTGAAAGTAGCGCAAAAAGAGTTACCAGTTGTAGAAAGTGTTATTAATGATGGGCAAGAAGCGTTAGGGAATTTAGATAAGTTCTTTGCAAACAACGATCAAACATTGCAAAATGCACCTGGGACGATACGAAATCATTTAACAACGGCTAAAGATGTAATGGACAAAGCAAATACGTTTACGAACTTTTTAATGAATCCAGGGATAGACCTTTCTGGTATGAAGGGATTACCTGAGTTTCCAGCACGTCCAGATCTTTCAAAGTTAAATGATGAAGGTTATAAAAATATTGCAAGAAATATTAATCAAACGGTGAATAATGTTTTAAACTCAGCACGTGCAGGAACAGCATATGGAAAAAGTGTTGTGAATGGATTGCAAAATGGACAGTTTGATCCAGAAAAGGCAAAGCAAGATCTTAATGCGGTTTCTGAAAATCTTCAAGGTCGTACAGATAGTGTTGCATACCTTATAAATGTATTTACTGAACTTCAAAAATCGGCTACGACTGATTTTGGTCAAAGCTTTTTCCAAGGGCGAGTGGATCGCTTAACTAAGCTTAAAAGCGGTATGGAAAATGCAAACAACGGTATTAAAGATATTGTAAATGTTATTGGTACAGGACAAGAAGTAAAGAAAGATGTAACAGATGTAGCAAATCAAAAACTAGATGCAGCAAATGGATTAATTGATCAAGCTGAAAAAGATTACAGTGAAACATTTGTAGCAGATTATAAAAAAGCAGTTAGCACAGTTGATCAAGCTAAAGCTGATGCAAATGAAGCATACGATACTGTGAAAAATGAATATGATAAGGCAAAAAATAATTTTGAAGGTGTTATAGCAGACGTAAATAATAGAGGTGTTAATGGATTAGATAGCACAAAAGTAGCTTTAAACGATTTAAATGGTCAATTACAAGCTACTAAGAATCTAATTGGTGATGCGATTCCGGTTCTAGAAAGCACAAATAAGGTATTAGCAGATGTAAATAGTGGCAAAAACCTTAATAATGGAATTGCAAAATTGAATAAAGCACAAAATACTGTTCAAAAAGGTATAGATGCAACGAATAAGGCAACTACACTAATTAACAATGGACAGAAGCCTACAAAAGAGGTTGTAGAAAGTATTAATGAAGCAACTAAAAATGCTTCAGCTCAATTAGGAGATTTCTTAGCAACATATGATTCAGAAATTGTTCCAAACTTTAACACAGCAATTGCTCGTACAAAAGAGATGTCTAAAAATACAACTCAAATTTTAGGCGAGGCAGATAAGAAGCTTCCAGATGTGAAAAAATTACTTGAAGACTCATCAAAAGGCTTAGTAGATGGTCAAAAGAAAATTGCAGATATTAAAGCTGAAATGCCAGCTACTGAGAAAAAGATTAAAGAATTAGCAGATAAAATTCGTGATTTTGAATCTGAAGAGGATATAAAAGACATCATACGCTTATTGAAAAACGATGTTGAAAAGCAAAGTGACTACTTTGCAAATCCAGTAAATTTAAAAGAGAATAAATTATTTGCAATGCCGAACTACGGTTCAGCAATGTCACCATTCTATACAGTGCTTGCATTATGGGTAGGCGCATTATTAATGGTTTCATTATTAACGGTAGAAGTACACGAAGAGGGCGCGAATTATAAGAGCCATGAGGTTTACTTCGGACGTTTATTAACATTCTTAACGATAGGTCTTTCACAGGCGTTTATCGTATCGATGGGTGATATATTCTTACTCGGTACGTACGTAGTCGATAAATTCTGGTTTGTGTTATTTAGTTTATTTATTGGGGGAGTATTTGTTTGTATCGTGTACTCACTCGTTTCTATTTTCGGAAACGTTGGGAAATCGATGGCGATCATTTTACTTGTACTGCAAGTAGCAGGATCGGGCGGCACGTTCCCAATTCAAATGACACCGCCGTTCTTCCAAGCACTGTATCCGTTTTTACCGTTCACATATGCTATTAGTGCAATTCGTGAAACAGTAGGTGGAATGCTTTGGGATATAGTAACTAGAGATTTACTTGTGTTAAGTGTTTTCGTAGTAATCATGGTTGTGGCTGCATTATTACTGAAAAAACCAATTAACAAATCAAGTGAAAAGTTTGTTGAGAACGCAAAAGGAAGTAAAATTATTCATTAAAAATAAAAGGTTCCTACCGATAGTGGTAGGAACCTTTTTGTTTAATCAAATTTTAATTTCTTTAATGCTTCTGCGAATGGATTGTTTAATGGTTCTTCTTCTTTGTTCTGTTGTTTCATATATTTTTGGACGTCACGTTTATCAGCTTTGCTGCCGGATTCTTTTTTTCGTCTCTCTTGGAATGTAGAAAGTTTCTCACGATAGCCACATTTACATGCGAAAATTTGGCCTGTTCCTTCACCACGAAGTTCTAGTTTCTTTTTACACTGAGGACAGCGTGCGTTTGTAGTGCGGGATACATTTTTACGGTGACCACATTCGCGATCTTGGCATACAAGCATTTTTCCTTTTTTACCGTTTACTTCTAACATTGGTTTACCACAGTCTGGACAAGACTTCGTTGAAATGTTGTCGTGCTTATATTTTTTATCGCTTGATTTAATTTCAGTAACAATTTCCTTCGTATAGTTCTTCATTTCTGAAATGAATACTTCTTTCTTTAATTTTCCTTTAGCGATAGCTTCTAACTTTTGCTCCCATTCACCAGTTAGTGTAGGAGATTTCAGTTCTTCTGGCACTAAATCAAGTAACTGACGGCCTTTTGAAGTAATATGAATATCTTTACCACGTTTTTCAAGTAAGAACGAATTGAATAACTTGTCGATAATATCAGCACGCGTTGCTACAGTACCTAATCCACCAGTTGACTTTAACGTGTCAGCAAGTTGTTTGTTTTGCGTATCCATGTATTTTGTTGGGTTTTCCATCGCTGAAAGTAATGTTGCTTCATTAAAGCGTGCAGGTGCTTTCGTTTGACCTGATGTTTGGACAATTAGTTTTACGTTTAATGTGTCGCCTTTTTCGATGCGAGGTAAGATTTGTTCTTTTACATCATCGATTGCATCATCATCTTCAAATCGATTTTCATAAACCTCTTTCCAACCAGCATGTAAAATCGTTTTTCCACGTGCGATGAACGTTTCGTCACCAATTTTCGTGCGCAATGTTAGTTGTTCATATTCAAAGGCCGGGAATAAAACAGCTAAGAAACGTTTTACAACTAAGTCATAAATTTTACGTTCTTTATCGGTGAAAGCTGAGAAGTTTACATAGCTCTCTGTTGGAATAATTGCGTGATGATCACTTACTTTACTATCATCAACAAATGATTTATTAGATTTTACAGGTTTCTGCAATACTTTATGTGCTAAAGGACGGTATTCTCCAACTCCGCAAGCCTTCAGACGCTCTGGAAGTGTTCCGACAATATCAGATGAAATATAGCGTGAATCTGTACGAGGGTACGTTAAAACTTTATGCTGTTCATATAATTTTTGCATAATGTTTAATGTTTCTTTCGCAGAGTAACCAAATATTTTATTCGCATCACGTTGTAGTTCAGTTAAATCGTAAAGACCAGGAGCGAACGATTTCTTTTGTTTTTTATCAATGTCTACAACAGTAGCATTTTCCTTACTAATTTTGTTCACGATTGCATCAGTTTTTTCTTTATTAAAGCTACGGCTATTTCCTTTTGTATCTTGCCAAGTTAGCTTTAATCTCTCAGCTGTTTGAGCTTCGATACCATAGTAAGTTTGAGCTTTGAAATGTTTGATTTCATCTTCACGGCTTGCAATCATGGCTACAGTAGGTGTTTGGACACGACCACAATTTAATTGGGCATTAAAGCGAGTAGTTAATGCTCGAGTCGCATTAAGCCCGATATACCAGTCAGCCTCTGAACGTGCGACAGCTGAAGCGTATAGATTGTCATATGCTTTTCCTGGTTTTAAATTTGCGAAGCCATCTTTAATTGCTTTATCGGTAACAGATGAAATCCATAGACGTTTAATCGGTTTCTGCATTTTAACTTTATCGATAATCCAGCGTGCGACCAACTCTCCCTCACGACCGGCGTCAGTAGCTATAATGATTTCATTTACATCTTTTCTAAGAAGCTGACTTTTTACAGCGTTAAACTGTTTCCCTGTTTGTTTAATAACGGTTAGTTTTAAACGCTCCGGTAGCATTGGTAAATCTTCTAAATTCCACTGTTTATATTTCACATCATAGCTTTCTGGATCAGCTAATGTAACGAGATGACCTAAAGCCCAAGTAACAATATATTTACTACCTTCAAGATAGCCGTTCCCTTTTTTATCACATTTCAGTACACGTGCGATATCACGTGCAACAGAAGGTTTTTCAGCAATTACAATACTTTTTGCCATATTTAAAAACATCCTTTCAAATTTCCATACGTTAAATATAGCATACATCTTTGTTCTATTCAGTCTTGCTGACGGTTTGAGTTATTTGTGGTGAAATATACGTGTGAGAGTTTTACTTATATAAAGGCGAAGAATGGTTGAACCAGGAGAGTTCTGATCTCTATCATTCTATAAAAGTAAAGAACTTGTTATTTTATTAGAATAAGAGTAGACTTTGAAGTAGATGAATAATAAACACATGGGAGTTTGTGGATGCAAACTGAGAGTATGACTACTAGTCCGTTATTGACCATTTGAACCTGTTGGATAATGCCAGCGTAGGGAGAGTGTAAAAGCACATGTTCAGGCACTTTGCGTACGCGCAAAGTGCCTTTTTGTGTATCTCCCATCACTATAGTTAGGAGATGAAAAGGATGAATATGAAAGAAATTAGTAAAGTAGTGGATTTGGTAAGAGAGTCTAATCCGCTCGTTCATAATATTACAAATGTTGTTGTAACAAATTTTACAGCAAACGGTTTATTAGCATTAGGGGCATCGCCTGTAATGGCGTATGCAAAAGAAGAAGTAGCAGAAATGGCTAGCATTGCAGGAGCCCTTGTATTAAATATGGGTACACTTCGGCCTGAAGAGGTAGAAGCGATGTTACTTGCTGGTAAATCAGCAAATACGAATGAGGTACCAGTATTGTTTGATCCAGTTGGGGCAGGAGCAACTTCTTATCGAACAGAAGTTGCGAGATATATTCCAGCTGAAATAGATTTAGCTGTTATTCGCGGAAATGCAGCTGAAATTGCTAATGTTATTAATGAGAAATGGGAAATTAAAGGTGTAGACGCTGGTACTGGAAATGGTAATGTTGTAAATATTGCAAAACAGGCAGCGGCTGAATTAAATACAGTTGTGGTAATTACTGGAGAAGAAGATGTTGTTACAGATGGAGAACGAACTATTCTTATTCGAAATGGACATCCTATTTTAACGAAAGTTACTGGAACAGGTTGTTTACTAACTTCTGTAATAGGAGCATTTGTAGCGGTAGAAAAGGATTATGTAAAGGCAGCAGTAGCCGCATTAACATTCTATGGAGTAGCAGCAGAAATAGCGGCTTCGAAAACAGTAGAGAATGGACCAGGAAGCTTTCAAATTGAATTTTTAAATCAGTTAGCGAATACAACTTCAGATGATATTGAGAAGTATGGAAAGATTGAGGTTATACAGTAAGGAGAGGAACTAGATGTCGCGCATTACAATGGATGAAATGTCTAGGTTATTACCAGTATATTTTATTATGGGAAGTAACAATTGTACGAAGGAGCCACTACAAGTATTGAGAGATGCACTAGAAGGTGGTATAACAATTTTTCAACTTCGTGAAAAGGGAGAAGGGGCTTTAACGGGAGAGAAACGTATTGATTTTGCGAAAGAACTACAAGCGCTTTGCAAGGAGTACGGTGTACCATTCATCGTAAATGATGATGTGGAGCTAGCCCTCGAGTTAGATGCAGATGGCGTGCATGTTGGACAAGATGATGAAGGAATTACATCTGTTCGTAAAAAAATGGGAGATAAAATTATTGGAGTATCTACACATACAATTGAAGAAGCACGCTGGGCGATTGAAAATGGTGCCGATTATTTAGGAGTTGGTCCAATTTTCCCGACGAGTACGAAAAAAGATACAAAAGCGGTTCAAGGAACGAAAGGTCTAAAGTATTTTAGGGAACAAGAGATTACAATACCGATCGTTGGGATTGGTGGGATTACAATTGAAAATACAGCTTCTGTTATAGAAGCGGGTGCGGATGGTGTTTCAGTTATTTCAGCGATTAGCTTAGCGGAATCTGCGTATGAAAGTACGAAGAAATTAGTTGAGGAAGTAAATAAGAGTTTGTAGAGTCGCAAAATGAGTTGTTTCGTTTATCCTGCTATTTGTGGGAGTCTTACGCCGGTAAAAGCCCGATTGGTGCGGGCTAATAATCAGTGGGGGATGAACAAAATCCCACTGATTAAAGTTTCACTTTATTTAAACAAACGTTTGATTAAAAAAGCACAAACCCTTTAGAATTGTAGGTTTGTGCTTTTATTTAAAACATAATTGAAATTAAGAGCATTCCAATTCCGATAGAAGTAAAGGTTGCAATTAGGCCAGGAATCATAAAGCTATGATTTAAAACATATTTACCAATTCCTGTTGTACCAGTGCGATCAAAATTAATTGCAGCAACGATTGTCCCGTAGTTTGGAATGAAGAAGTATCCATTTACTGCAGGGAACATTGCAATAAGTAGTGCTGGCGGAATACCAAGTGATAGTCCAAGTGGTATTAAAGCACGAACTGTTGCTGCTTGGCTATACAGTAAAATAGATAGAATGAATAGTGCGATAGCAAATAGCCATGGTGCACTTGTCACTAAGTGTTGAATTGATCCTTGAATTATATTTAAGTTTCCGTTGAAGAAAGTATCTCCCATCCAAGCGATACCAAAAATAGCAACAACTGCTGTTGCGCCTGCTTTAAAGACGTTACCAGTTACAATGCTTTCCACATTTGGTTTACAGAAAATAATAATAAGAGCAGCAATGGTTAACATGACCATTTCAATTGTGTTTGGCATTGACAGACTAACTAATTTCCCATCAACCATCCATCCTGGACGAAGTGTTTCAAATGAACCGAGAAGTACAACAAGGAAAGTTGCGACTAGGAAAAGAATAACTGATAATTTCGCGCCTTTTGAACCTACAAATTCTTTTTTCTCTTCAAGTTTAGGAATCATTCCCTCTTTTAATCGCTTCAAGTATTCAGGGTCTTCATTTAATTCTTTTCCCATTTTACTAACAACGAATGCAGCTACCATACAAGCGATGAAAGTAGAAGGGATACTGACTTTTAAAATATCTAACAAGGTAATTTTATAGTCGGCTAACATTGCTAAAAGTGCAACTGTTGCAGCCGATATTGGACTAGCTGTAATTGCTTGCTGGGAAGCGATAACGGCAATTGACATTGGTCGTTCAGGTCTAATTCCTGATTCACGAGATACTTCGGCGATAACGGGAAGTACAGAATAAGCGACATGACCAGTTCCTGCGCATAGCGTGAATAAATAAGTAACAATAGGAGCAAAAAATGTAATGCGCTTTGGATTTTTTCGTAATGCTTTCTCAGCAAGGTGGACGAGATAATCCATTCCTCCAGCAGCTTGCAAAGCACCGGCAGCTGTAATTACTGCTAAAATCATAAGCATTACATCAATAGGAGGAGCTGTAGGTTGTAAGTGGAAGACGAAAACAAGTATTGCCATACCAACGCCACCCATTACTCCTAGACCAACTCCGCCTAGGCGTGCACCAATAAAAATGCAGAGTAGTAACGTAAGAAATTGTAGCCAAAACATGATAAACTACCTCCGAAATTCGTAAGTTAAGATATATTCGGATAGTTTAATTTAAATGGAAATTAAGTAAATATCCGGAATAATCCTTGTATTATATACATTTTTTATTATATAACACAAGAAATGTAACATTCATGTACTTTGTTAAATTATTTCGAAAAAATAACACGTTAAAACTTTATATTTACATCTATAAATAGATGGACATTTTAATTTTTATGTTGTAATATTTGATAGAGAATAATTTAATTCTCATAGAACTCCCATATCGTTCAACTCGTTCAGCGAGAAAGGCAAACTGATGGAAACATTAGGACGCAAAACTACAGGAGCTAAGGTCGAAAGGCTACGCTAGCCAGTTACCGGACGGATAGGGTTGGTCTTGACCAATGCTCTTTTCATTGGTCTTTTTTTATTCTCGAACATATTGAGAATCATTTTAAAACAAAATATTCATATATTTTGTTTTTTTATTTGTAATAATTAAGGAAGGTGGATATTAATGAAAAAGTATTGGCATAAGTTATCGTTTCTTCAAAAGAACGTCTTATTAACCGTATTAGTTATTTTGACGCTTGTTGGAAGTATGGGTGCGTTAAGTTTCAATATGTTTCAAAATAGTATGATGTCTTTATTTGAAAGACAGTCTATTGAAACAGGAGAAATAGTATTACATAACCTGGATGCAGAATTAGTTAAAGATATGGCGAAAGATCCTACAGCAGAAAGAGTGAAAAAAGAAAAATTAACAGAGCAATTAGATGAAGTGACAAAAGAGTTGAAAAGTGTTGGACAAACGTATGTTACAGGAGCAAAGCCAAATGAAAAACGAGAATTACAACTCGTTGGTTTGACTACAGAGCTAACCAATGCGGTACCTGTAAAGCCAGGAGACTATTATGAACAGCCAGCTCATTGGATGAAGGCGTACGACAAAGTGATAGATACGAAAAAGGCACAAATGACAGAAGTATATGAAGATGAATTAGGTTCATGGGTGACAATATTAGAACCAATTACAGATGGAGAAAAAAATATTGTTGCAATTGTTGCGGCTGACTTAGATGCTTCTATCGTTCCTAGTACGAAGAAGAAGTTTATGATACAAGGTTTACTCTTTATTATTATTTCATTAGCAATTGCAACTATTACTCAATTCTTTATCGTACGTAACTCGTTAGCTCCATTAAAAGATTTACGAGAGGGATTACGTAAAATTGGTGAAGGTGATCTAAGTATTAAATTAAAAGAAAGACCAGATGATATTGGAATTATTAATGTTTATTTCAATACCACGATCGAGAAGTTTAAAGGGATTATAGATAAAGTAAGGCAGACCGCTGAGCAAGTTTCTTCTTCTTCACAAGAATTGTCGGCAAGTACGGAGGAAAACAGCATGGCAGTTCAAGAGATTGCAAGTTCTATTGAAGGTTTAAGAGTAGGGGCACAGTCTCAAGGAAATTCAGTACAACAATGCCTAGGAATTGTGCATGGAATGGAAAATAGGGTAGAAGAGATAACTGGGGCAGCGAAACAAGTTGCAGTTGCCTCAGAAGGTATGGAGCAACATTCAATTGAAGGTAATGAAGTGATTGGACAAATTATTAATCAAATGAGTTTAATCCAAAATGCAGTAAAAGATTTATCTTCCATCATTTATTCGTTGGAAACAAGGTCAAAAGAAATTAGTGATATTGTAACTGTAATTACAGGTATTTCAAATCAAACAAACTTATTAGCTTTAAATGCTTCTATCGAAGCTTCACGTGCTGGAGCAGCTGGAAGAGGGTTTGCAGTTGTTGCTGATGAAGTACGCAAATTAGCAGAACAAACTGAAACGTCAGCGAAAGATATAGCGAAATTAATTAGTGAAACGCAAGCTGAAACAGAAGAGGCTGTAGTTTCAATGCAGAAAGGTTCAAAAGAAGTAGAATCTGGAATTACTCTTGTTCAAAGTAGTGGTGCGTTCTTCGAGAAAATTTCAAAGTCAGCACAGTCTGTTACAGATCAAGTTAGGGCTGTTTCTAGCAACTCAGGTGATATTTTACAAAATAGCCAGAATATCGTTCAAGTCGTAAATGAATTATCACATATTGCGAATACTTATGCGAATAGCAGTAGTAATGTTGAAGAAAGTATGAAGGAGCAAGAAATATCAGTACAAGATATTGCAGAATTGGCGACTTCTTTAAGTTGGCTTTCTCAGGAATTACAAGAGCTAATTGGTGAGTTTAAAAGCGAATAAGGAGAAAGTGAAATTCTAATCAGGGGTTGGTTTATCCAGCCCTCTGATTATGAATTGAACCAATCTGCCTGTAAATACGGGATGAAAAAAGGTGTGGATTTTCACACCTTTATTATATTTAGGAAAGGAATTTACATAAATATGAAATTAGCGATTTCTTATAATGAGATGGTAAAAGAATTTTTAGGAAAAGTAGAAGGAAGTATTAAAATACCTAAAGATGCGCAGGAGATGGAGTTTAGAATAAAAGGAAAAACTATACCATCTCCAAAACTGACTCATATTGTAGATTTAATAGGAGCAACTGTAACGTGGTTATATCATATTTCTAAAGAAAAGCACATTATCGTGTTCTATCATACAAGAGGAAGTTTATTTCCTATTACTATTGAAGTTTCTAATTATCTCTCCTATGAAAGTTTGAATTTGCAGATTGTAGAGCAAGTGGAGCAAATCCAAGGAATGAATGAGGAAGAAATAGGAGAGTTTCAAAACAGTAATAATTCATCTGAAATTTCACCTATTATTATTGGTGAAACGTATTATGATTTACAAGACAAGAATACGTTACAATTTGTATTGAATAAAAATATGCAAAGTGTAGAAATGATATTTAATAGTGTTAATTGGAAAGAGACAACAATTATTCGTTATGCACAACAAATAAATGGTGTTTTAATTGATGCATTACAAAATACAAGTAAGTATATAAAGCATTTTAATATTATTACAGAGGCCGAGATGGCACTTTATAATCTAGTGAATGACACGACAGCAGTATACCCTGAGAAAAGTATTGTCGATATGTTCTACAAAACTGTTACTCAATTTCCGAATCGTACAGCTTTATCTTCAAAAGAGGGTACTTTAACATATGAGGAACTAAATAAAAAAAGTAATCAAATAGCCCATCTGTTAATTAAGAACGGTGTGCAGTTAGGCGACTATGTTGGAATATTTATGAAACGTAGCATAGACACAGTAGTAAGTATGGTGGCCATATTGAAAGCTGGTGCAGCGTATGTTCCAATTGATCCAGATTATCCAGAAGGTAGAATTCAGTACATTATTCAAGATAGCCAAGCGAAAGTTATTTTAATGAAAGAAACACCTATAACATGTGATGAGGTTCAAACTGTCTCAATTTATGATAGTGAAACTTGTGAGGCTACAGATGTAAAGTTGTCTATTCATTGTGATGATGTAGCATATATGATCTATACATCTGGTTCAACAGGAAATCCAAAGGGAACGATGTTAGCACATAGAGGTGTTATTAACCTGTACACTTGGATGCAAAGGCAATATGAATTGACAGAAGAAGATGTATTTGCACAATTTCCTTCCTTTAGCTTTGATGCTTCTGTATGGGAGTCATTCGCTTCTTTATTTTGCGGAGGAAACTTGTATGTATTATTAGAGGAGGAGCGATTGTCTGTAGAAGCATTTGCAACTGCAATCCATAAAGTAAAAGCGACTTCAATCTTGGCGTTGCCGACAATTTTTGTTCGACAAGTAGCAACTTATTTAGCAAAAGAAGATGTATATAAGCTAGCTTCCTTAAAAAGAATTGCTATTGGCGGTGAAATGTTGCCTGTAGAGGTTATTAAATTGTGGAGAGAAAGAATAGGTACAAATGTTGAAATTCATAATGTATACGGACCAACAGAGTGTACTGTAGTGACGACAACCTATCAAATACCTAGTCAGTTGAATGAGGATGATGCGAGTATCCCAATTGGTAAGCCATGTGCTAATTATCAAGTTATAATTTTGGATGAGAATATGAATCTTTGTCCAATTGGTGTACCTGGTGAATTGTATATAGATTCAGTAGGATTAGCAAAGGGGTATTTTAATAAGCCTGAAAAAACAGTTGAAGCTTTTATTCCAAACCCTTTTAATCCTATAGTCAATATATACAAAACAGGTGATATTGTTAAACTATTAGAAGATGGAAATATAGAGTTTTTACACCGGAAAGATGATCAAGTAAAGATCAGAGGACATCGTATTGAATTGGGAGAAATTCAAAGTAAAATTTCTCAAAATCATAATATAAAAGAAAATGCTGTTTTCGCTAAGAAGAGCAAGGAAGGTAGCCAATATTTAATCGCATTCTATACAACTTTGAATAAAAAGGAAATACCAGAATTAGTTTATCAGTTACAAGAGCAGTTACCGGATTATATGGTGCCATCTAAACTAATTTATATTAATAAATTACCACTTACACCAAATAAAAAGATTGATGTTAAAAAGTTAGCCCAATTAGAAGAAGAGTACGAGCCGGTCCGTCTACAAGAATATGTTGCGTCTTCTACTGAAGCGGAGAAACAGATAGCGAGCGCTTGGGCGGAGGTATTAGGGGTTTCAAAAATTGGAGTACATGATGATTTCTTTACGATTGGTGGACACTCATTGAAGGTATTGCGAGTCTTAACATTGTTAAAAGAAGATTTTTCACATTTAACAATTCAAGATTTCTTTAAAGAAAGAACGATATATGGATTAGCTAGAATTGAGAGGGAAGTAAAAATAGAGGTAGAAGAAGTATTCCGTGAATATAAAGTGATTCACGAGCCTGATACTATTACGTATTCAAATGCTTTGGAAGATACCCACATTTCAAATGTCTTTTTAACAGGAGCCACTGGTTATTTGGGATCGCACATATTATATGAATTACTGAGAGATACATCTGCTACTATTTATTGTTTAGTAAGACCGACAAAAGATGTGCAGCAAAGAATTATCGATACATTAGCAAGTTACTTTAGTGATATATGTGAAGAGTGGTTACAGCGTATACAGGCTGTTCCTGGTGATCTTGGAGAAAAGTATCTTGGGATGAGTGAAGAGGAGTTTATGTTAATTCGCTCTAAGATTGATACGGTAATTCATTGCGGTGCAGATGTAAGACATTTTGGAGATGTAAAACAATTTGAAAATGTGAATGTCCAAGGCACGAGCCGCATGCTAGCATTAGCTGAGAATGGTGCTACATTCCACTTTATTTCTACAATTGGTATTCCGATAGAATTAGCGGTAGAGCAATGGGGTACATATATGGAAACAGGTGATTTTAATTATAATGTAGAGTTAGAGAATGTGTATTCCGATAGTAAACTACAGGCGGAAAATCTTGTTCGTGAAGCTTTGAAGAACGGCATACAAGGGAACATTTATCGTGCAGGTAACCTAGCATGTCATTCAGAAACGGGTTCATTCCAACAAAACATTGAAGGAAATGCATTTTATCGTCTTATTAAAACGATGCTTCTAATTGGGAAGGCACCAAACGTGAAGTGGAAAGTTGATTTTACACCAATTGATTTTGCTAGTAAGTCAATTGTATCGTATTTACAAGATCCACAAATTGTAGGAGAGACGTTGCATATTTGTCATCCACATCAAGTTGAATTTGAACATTTTATACAACTAATTAAGGAATGTGGATACGACCTTGAAATGATCCCGCTCTCGCAATATGTAGATACAGGACTTGAATTAGCGAAGGGAAATGAAGTAATAGCAGAATTAATTGCTTCACAAGTTGCCGGAGATGGAGCAGAGCAATCTGAAATTGTAATGGGTACTCGCAGAACGAGTAAATGGATAAATGAGAAAGCACTGTCGGTACCAGCAATTGATAAGCAGTTTATTCAAAAGTTATTATCTCACGGTGAAAAAGTTGGTTATTTCCCAAAGGTGATTAAATAATACAATATGTTTTTATTTGTTCAATAAAATAAATCATGCTACAATGAAAACGAATTAAGAACCGGGGAGCCAATTGGCTGAGAGGATGTAAGTATACATCGACCCTCAACCTGATCTGGATAATGCCAGCGTAGGGAGTTACTTTAAAGTGATGTAGCATAAGTTATTATAGAATAACTTGTATACAAGGCTTTCCTACATGGTAGGAAAGCCTTTTCTTTTTTTGGAAACCATATTTTGTAAGGGGGATTTTATTATGTCACAACAAGTTACAATTTCATTTTCAGTAGTACCACAAGCGAAGAACAAAGATGTGTATTCCGTTGTTGATAAAGCAATTGAAGTTGTACAACAGTCGGGAGTTCGTTATGAAGTAGGGGCAATGGAAACAACGTTGGAAGGAGAATTAGATGTACTTCTTGACGTCATTAAACGCGCGCAACAAGCTTGCGTCGATGCTGGAGCAGAAGAAGTGATCACTTCTATTAAAATTCACTATCGTCCAAGTACGGGCGTAACGATTGACGAAAAAGTTTGGAAGTACCGTGATGAATATGCAAAACCAGAAGCGATCTAAAATAATCACAACAGTTTGGCTTATCCTTCTCATTGTTATATGGGAAGGATCTGTTTCATTATTTAAAATTGAGCCGTGGATTTTACCGAAGCCGTCTGCAATTGTGCAAGAGTTAATTGGAATGAAAGATTTACTATTACCGAATACAGTGCAAACGTTACAGGAAGTAATAATTGGGTTATTTTTTGCAATTTTACTTGGGACGAGTATTGCTATCATTATGGATGTCATCCCTTTATTTCGGATTTTAATGAATCCGTTGCTCGTTATTTCGCAAACAATTCCAATCGTTGTGCTCGCACCATTATTTATTATTTGGTTTGGGTACGGAATGTTGCCAAAAGTAATGGTCGTTATTCTTGTTTGTTTCTTCCCAATTGCGCTTAGCATTTTAGAAGGCTTCCAAACGGTAGATAAAAATATGCTGAAGTTGTTACAAACGATGAAGGCGACAAAGTGGCAAATTTATCAGAAAGTAAAATTTCCAGCGGTGCTCCCGTACTTTTTCTCAGGTTTAAAAATAGCTGTTACATATAGTGTGATGGGAGCGATTATTGGGGAATGGCTTGGAGCGAGTGAAGGATTAGGAGTTATGCTGACAAGAGCGACAAAATCCTTTTTAACAGCTCGTGTATTTGGTGTTGCAGCGATTATCGTCATGGTGACATTATTCCTGTACTTTATTGTTGAATTTATGGCAAGAATAACAGCACCATGGATATACAGAAAGGGCGGCAGAAAATGAAAAAAGGTTTGAAAATTATGTTAGCTGCATTATTAGCAGTTGGTGTTGCCGGATGTAATACGGCGAAGAAAGAAGAGAATACAAGCAAAGAAAAGAAAGTGAAAGTCGTTTTAGATTGGTTCCCGAATACAAACCATACTGGTTTATACGTAGCGAAGACGAAAGATTATTATAAAAAACAAGGATTAGATGTAGAAATTATTCAACCAGGTGATAATGTTACAGCGGAACAAATGATAGCTTCAGGAAAAGCTGATTTTGCAATAAGTGCACAAGAAAATGTAACGTTAGCTCGTGTTGAAGGTATTCCTGTTGTATCTGTAGGAGCGATTATCCAGCATAATACTTCAGCTTTTGCATCACTTAAAAAAGATAATATGATGTCACCAAAAGATTTTGAAGGTAAACGTTACGGCGGCTGGGGAGGACCAGCGGAAGAGGCGACGTTAAAGACAATTATGGATAAACATCAAGCTGATTTTAATAAAGTCGAAAAAATTATTCTTGGACAAACAGACTTCTTCAAATCAATTGGCCGCGATGCAGACTTTGAATGGATTTATTACGGATGGGATGGAATTGAAGCGAAGCGTCAAGGAAAAGAGTTAAATGCAATTATGGTGAAAGACTTAGATCCAGCGCTCGATTTCTATAGTCCTGTTATTATTACAAGTGAAAAACATACGAAGCAAGATAAAGATTTTGTGAAAAAGTTCATGACTGCAACGACAGAAGGTTATGATTTTGCAATTAAAGAACCGAAAGAAGCGGCGGATATTTTAATTAAAGCTGTTCCAGATGTGAATAAAGAATTAGTACAAGAAAGCCAAAAGTGGTTAAGTACAAAGTATCAAGATGATGCAAAAGCGTGGGGAGTACAGAAGGAAGAGATTTGGACAAATTACATGAATTTCTTATATGACAACAAAGTTATTAAAAAGAAAATTGATGTAAAAGATGCCTTTACAAATGAATTCCTTCCAAGTGAAAAATGAGTGGATTACAAATAAAAGATATTGTAAAAGCTTTCGATGGAAAGAATGTATTAGAAAATATTAGTGCTTCTATACAAGAGGGAGAGTTTGTCTCTTTTGTAGGTCCGAGTGGTTGTGGGAAAAGCACATTGTTAAATATGATTGCGAGTGTTGAAGAGCCAACGAATGGAGAAGTGTTTTATAACGAGGAGCATGTAAAAAAACAAGATGTTGTTAGTTATATGCCGCAACAAGATTTATTACTGCCGTGGCGATCGGCTTTACAAAATATTGTTCTTCCATTGGAAATCGAAGGAAAGCCTAAAAAACAAAGGCTGACAGAAGGAATGGAAGCATTAAAACAGTTTGAGCTAGATGAATATGCAGACCATTATCCAGAGGAGTTATCAGGTGGAATGCGTCAAAGAATTAGTTTCCTTCGCACATATTTATGTGAAAAGCCCATTATGCTGCTTGATGAGCCTTTTGGAAAACTAGATGCATTTACAAAAATGGAAGTACATAGTTGGCTCTTAAACTCTTGGCACCAAGAAAAGCAGACAATTGTTATGGTTACACATGACTTAGATGAAGCAATTTTGCTTTCTGATCGCGTATTTATTTTATCTCAAAGACCGGCATCAATTGTTGGAGAGGTACAAGTGAAATTACTTAGGCCGCGAACGATGGATATGTTAACATCGCTGGAGTTAAAGAAGGATAAGGA
The DNA here is from genome assembly GCF_042796455.1 of Bacillus sp. NPDC057893. Taxonomy (NCBI): domain Bacteria; kingdom Bacillati; phylum Bacillota; class Bacilli; order Caryophanales; family Bacillaceae; genus Bacillus; species Bacillus sp. NPDC057893. Next base: position 127,822 of record NZ_JBHVNG010000006.1, read on the forward strand.
AGAAATTTTAAGAGTATTGGCTCCTTACATGAAAAAATAGAAAAAGCTGATGTTTTAATTTTAGATGAACCAACTAATCATTTGGATACAGAGACTAAGACGGCTTTACAGGAAGCGTTAAAACAATATAAAGGTACGGTTTTAATTGTTTCACATGAGCCATCTTTCTATGAAGCATGGATAACGAAAATATGGAATATAGAAGAATGGAACGTTTAACAATATGAATAAAGAAAAGGCATTAGCTTTTATGAGCTAATGCCTTTTCTTTGTGATTAACATGATTTTCAAGAACTCTTACGAGAGAATTGTATGAAAAAGCACTCTTATGGTGCGCTTATAAGCGTACCATAAGAGTGCTTTTTCTTTGGTTATATTTATAATAATACTAGATGCCTTTCCCTAATAGGCTACTATCTTTCTTTATATATATAGATAGTTTGAAATGGAATAAAAATGATTCCTATATGTAAAGGATAATGTGATTAGTATGGGAAGACAATAGAACTTAAAAGGAATTCATGTAAACTTCAGATGAACTTCACATAAACTTCATATTGTAAACCGAATATAATTATAATAGGTTATTATAATATCTATTTTCAATTTTTCGCAAAATTAGAAGTTTGGCGGGGGTTCTTGTGATTTCGTCATCGATTGTAATGGATTTACGAGAAGGGATATCACCGTTTTTTATACATTAGTAATTTCATAATGATTATTTGTGTTCGAGTATCGTTTAAATAAACTTGGGAAAATTGTATGAAGTCAATCTTGAATGACATAGCAGGATGATGAAATTTCATGTAAAATAATAGTAAAAATATGTAAAGGAGGGATAGTGTGGATGTGTTTTTGAACATTGCTGAGGAAAAAATTCGTCAAGCAATACGGGATGGTGATCTTGACAATATTCCGGGACAAGGAAAACCACTACAATTAGAAGATCTTTCAATGGTACCTCCAGAATTAAGAATGAGTTATAAAATCTTGAAAAATGCAGGGATGATTCCACCAGAAATGGAAATGCAAAAAGATATATTGAAAATAGAGGATTTAATCGCTTGTTGCTATGATGAGGAAGAGAGAAAGAAATTACAAGAAGAGTTAACGGTAAAAACGCTGCGATTTCAGCAGTTAATGGAAAAGAGAAAGGTTAAAGATAGTTCAGCATTTCATATGTATCAAGATAAAGTATTTCGTAAATTACGTTAAGAGGGATAAGATGAGTAAATTTGAAACGATAGAAGAATTAGCAACATATATTGAAGAACAACAATTAGTACTTTTGTTTATTAAAACGGAAAATTGTGGTGTTTGTGATGTCATGTTAAGAAAAGTAAACTACGTATTAGAGAATTATGATCACGTAGAGAAAGTAGAGATATTACTACAAGACATGCAAGAGATTGCAGGGCGGTATTCAGTACTTACAGGGCCGACAGTTTTATTATTTTATAATGGGAAAGAAATTCTTCGTGAATCGCGCTTTATTTCACTTGAAAATATTGAGAGAGTACTTCAGTTGTTAGAAAAATAAGGGAGGTTTTTATATGGGGTTTGTTATAGCGGCATTACTATTTTGTGTTTTAATTTGGATGATTGCAGCATCAGTTAGATCAAATAAACGAAGAGTAAATCTTACTAAAAAGAGTAATACACATAGTACGTCTAACAGCTCATCACCATCATTTTTCTTTGCTGGATCTGATAGTGATAGTTCACATGATGGTGGCTCGCATGATTGCGGAGGATCTTTTGGCGGAGATAGTGGAGGTAGCTGCGGTGGTGGCGGGGATTGATGAGAATACGCCTTATATGGGCGTATTTCTTTTTAAACAAACGTTTGATTAGTTGGCTTACATATACATAACACCAGTTAAACAAACGTTTGTTTAAATTTTATAAACGTAATGAGGGGAAGGGGATCGAAAGTAAAAAACAAAGGGAAAGTGGCATTATTCATATTAGTTGCTGGAGGTGTATTTCTTGTTAAAACCGGGATTGAATTTGGAGCAATACATTTCAGTTGAGTTTGGTTTGAAAATACATTTTCTTAAATAAGGGATATAGCCTCTTGCGATAGAGGTTTTTCATTTGTTATTATTAGACTGAACGGTCGGTTTAGTGAGGTGTGAATATGAGAAGAAGTGCAGAAGAGATAAAGAAAGAAATTGCATATAAAGCAGAAAGTCTGTTTTCACAAAAAGGTTATGCAGCTACATCTATGGAAGATATTTGTGAAGTTACAGGGCGAAGTAAAGGAAGTATTTATTATCACTTTAAAAGTAAAGAAGAATTATTTTTATTTGTAGTGAAACAGCATACGTATGATTGGCTTGAGAAATGGAATGAAAAAGAGAAGTTGTATGTTACTAATATTGAGAAATTATATGGTCTCGCAGAATATTACGTAGAGGACATACAGCAACCAATTTCAAATGCAATAGAGGAATTCTCTATGAGCCAAGTTGTAAGTAAAGAGATTCTGGATGAACTGTTAGCTTTAACTAGAGAATCATATGTTATGTTTGAGAAATTAATTGAAGCAGGCATACGGTCTGGAGAGTTTCGTGAAGAGAATACGCGCGATTTGATGTATATTGTGAATGGATTATTATCGGGGCTTGGAGTACTTTACTACGAATTAGATCATAAAGAGCTGAAACGTATCTATAAAAAGGCAATAGATGTATTGTTACAAGGGATGGCATCTGAATAATAAGTCAGCTGCTTTTCTTACAAAATAAATTAGACCGAACGGTCGGTTTATAAGGGAGGAATGAAAATGAACGCTTTATTTAAAAACCGAGCATTTATGCTCGTTATGGCATCTGATATTTTACAACAATTTGCAATTTGGATCAGAAATATGGCTCTTTTGTATTTTATTATGGAGCGAACGAATAATGATCCGGTTTCAGTTTCTTTATTGTCGGTTATGGAATATGCACCAATTTTTATTTTTTCATTCATCGGTGGTGCATTAGCAGATCGCTGGAATCCGAAGAGAACGATGGTTGCTGGAGATGTATTAAGCGTACTATCTATTATAGGGATTTTCTTGTTGTTAAAGCTTGATTATTGGCAGGCTATATTTTTCGCAACACTCGTTTCCGCAATTGTAGGTCAGTTTTCTCAACCGTCATCTTCACGTATATTTAAGCGTTATGTAAAAGAAGAACAGGTAGCGGGTGCTATTGCATTTAACCAAACGTTACAGTCGTTATTTATGATTTTCGGACCAGTTGTAGGGTCAATTGTGTATACACAACTTGGTTTATTTACGTCACTATATAGCTTGATCATTTTATTTTTGTTATCGGCTATTGTCCTTTCGTTTTTACCAAAATGGGTTGAACAAGAGCAAGCAGTGAGAGGGTCATTAAAAAATGATATAAAAGAAGGATGGAAATACGTTCTTCACACGCGAAATTTACGTATGATTACAATTACTTTTACTATTATTGGTTTAGCAGTCGGATTAACGAACCCATTAGAAGTATTCCTTGTAATCGAACGTTTAGGCATGGAAAAAGAAGCTGTTCAATATTTAGCAGCAGCGGATGGAATAGGTATGCTAATCGGTGGTATTGTTGCTGCAGTTTTCGCTTCAAAAGTAAATCCGAAAAAGATGTTTGTATTTGGTATGAGTATATTAGCAATCTCATTTTTAGTCGAAGGGGTGTCTACATCATTTTGGGTTACTAGTTTGATGCGATTTGGAACAGGTATTTGTTTAGCCTGTGTCAATATCGTTGTCGGTACGATTATGATTCAACTTGTACCAGAAAATATGATTGGAAGGGTAAATGGGACAATTTTACCACTGTTTATGGGTGCAATGCTAATTGGAACTTCACTAGCTGGGGGATTGAAGGAAATGACTTCACTAGTTATTGTATTTTGTATAGCGATGTCATTTGTTTTATTAGCGATTGTACCAGTTTTACGCATGAAGATAAGTGAAAATATTATAAATAAAGAAGAAGACGCAAATCAAAAGGAGTTAACCAATTCTTTAATTTCGAAATAGGTATCGTGAGGGAGCATGTTTGCTTCCTTTTTCTATGGAAATCTTTTGACAATGAAATGTACCAACTATATACTGATGTTGTAAAAATGATTTTACAGGTTAGGAGAAACGGTGTGAAAAATCAAATCTATGAATTACGCACTGAAAAGAATATTTCACAAGGTGCATTAGCTGATAAGTGTAACGTATCAAGACAGACGATAAATGCAATTGAGAATAATAAGTATGATCCAAGCTTAGCGCTAGCATTCCGGTTAGCAGAAGTATTAGGAACAACTGTCGATAAACTATTTTTGTACAGGCTGTAGAGTTTTTAATTGTACGACGTTATCGTTAAAAATAAAAAAGATCCTCTTCTCGTTTGAAGAGGATCTTTTTCTTATATTGTTTTAGTTTTCGGATTAGGTGGTGTAACGGACGTATCATTTTCAGGTACTCTAGTTAATAAGAATCCGCCGATAATAAATAGGACAATAATACTAAGGACACCAGCGTTCGTTTTTCCTGTTAATTGTGTTGTGACACCTACTAATACTGGACCCATAATTGCTGCGAATTTACCAAAGATATTATAAAACCCGAAGAATTCATTTGCAGATTCTTTCGGTACTAGTTTTGCGAAATAAGAACGGCTAAGTGCTTGAATCCCGCCCTGAGAAGTAGCAACCAGCATTGCTAAAATCCAGAAATCTAGTGTCGTTTTTAAGAAATAAGCATATGTGCAAATAATGATATAAATAATAATACCGACATATAGCATTTTTTTACCGGTAAATGTTTCCGATAGTTTTCCATATAATAAAGCGAATGGACAAGCGACAATTTGTGTTACAAATAAGATGACTAATAGATTAGTTGCACTAATGCCGAGATCTGTTCCGTAAGCAGTAGACATAGTGATAATTGTATCTACCCCGTCAATGTAGAAAAAGTAAGCTATTAGGAACATAAATACAGTTTTATATTCTTTAATATTTTTAAAAGTATTAGCAAGGCGCTTGAAGCTCATTACAATTGGTCTTGGATGGCGTTCAATATAGTGTGTTTGCTCTACATTTTTTAGCATTGGAATTGTAAATAGTCCCCACCAAAGAGCTGTTATTGCGAAAGAAATTTGACTAGCAATGCCGACTGATAAGGGGATAGTTCCTTTTTGAGCAAGAATAATAAGAGCAATACAACCGATAAAAGGAATTGTGCTCCCAATATAACCTAATGCAAAGCCTCTTGTAGAAATTCGGTCCATTCTATCTTTAGATGTAATATCTATTAAAAATGCATCATAAAAAATATTTGCTCCAGCAAAGCCGACTAATGCGAGCATATAGCATCCTAGTAATAAGTACCACTGAGATGTTGGAACAACTGCTAGCATACTTGTAAATATAATACCAAGCCCAAAGAAGAATGTGAAAAATCGTTTTTTAAATCCTTTATAATCAGCAACTGTACCGAGAATAGGAGCGAGTATAGAAATTAAAAGTGTAGCGAACGAGTTTGCATATCCCCAATAGGCTGTTGAAGTTGCACCAGATAATCCAGCTTCTTTTGCAGCTGCTTTAAAGTAAATTGGAAATAATGCAGTTGTAATGACGAGCGAATATACCGAGTTTGCCCAATCATATAATATCCAGCTTTTTTCTTGTCTGGACATTTTTTTCATATAATGTTCCCCCTTAAATTTGTTCTACTATCAGTGTACAAAAATAAAAATTGTAAAAAGAGAAACAGTGACGATTTTTACATAACTTTTACATATATACACAGTTCTTTACAATTGAAGTAAATCCTCTACAATTGCTCCGTCTGTTTCACCTAAGTGCAAACCGAGTAACCTAGCAATAGTGGGACCTTCATCAATCAGTCTCATATACGGGATTGTAACGCTACTTTGAATGCCTCTCCCAGCAGCCATAAAAATTGTTTCATAGTTAGGTTTTGTTGGGGAATATCCGTGTGTTCCAAATGTATATTTCTTACTAGAAGTAACATCCTTTTTAGTAATTTCTTTTATGAAATCACCTGTATAATTTTCAATGAAGTAATAACCTTCCATGGCTTCTAGCATAAATAAGCAATTACCATCAGCACCACGTTCTTTTGCATCTTCATCGTGCAGAATAAATTCAATTCCATTTTGTTTATCTTGAAGAAGCCCTTCAAGAAGAAGTTGAATCTCTTTAATCGTTTCAGTATCATTTTTATCTTTTACATGTACGTAGGCAGATCCATCACAGCTTTGGCAATAAGCTTTCCAATCTAGTAACTTTCCACTTTTATTTACGGATATAAGTCCTTTTTGACGGAATAGGACATTTAATTGGATTGCTTTGTTTTCACTTAAAGCGCTATGGTCGCCAAGTGCAATAATTGTACTTTCTTCGTATATCCCGCTTTCGTTTAATGCGTGAATAATTTTTCCAAGGCGTTCGTCGTGTCTATGGATTGCAGCTACTGTTTCCTCGGACTCGAAGCCATGGTAATGCCTTTGAGTGTCTAAATCAGTAAAATGTACAAACATAACATTAGGCTTTTTCGTCTGAATTGTATGTACGGCAGAAGCAAGGACGAAATCATCAAGCTCAGGCTGTGACAATCCATTTCGTATATGGCCGAAGCGACGATTTAAATCTAATTGATATAGCGGGCTACCGCTAAATAATGAAACTAAAATTTGATTTTGCCACGGTCTATTTGGAAAAATTTCTGGTAAATTGTAATCGATATTTGCTCTTCCAGTAACAGGCCATAGAAGGGCTGCTGTCGTTAAATTTGCTTTGCGTGCTTCATCATATAAAGTTGTTCCTTTAATGGACTTTCGATACCAATGCCAATCTGGTGACTCACGTCCTGGTTGAAGTAATGTATTGCTGACAACACCATGCTTATTAGGATAATTACCGGTTACGATTGTTGAGTGGCTTGGATATGTTACAGAAGGATAAATTGGCTCCACTTTTTTCGCAATCGCGCCCCTTTTTATTAAAGTTTGGAAATTAGGTAGTTTTTGTAATATAGGAAAATCTAAAGCTGATAAGCAGTCGAAAGATAAAATAATGACGTGATTTGTTAATGCTTTATCCATAAAGTTTCCCTCCTGATCATATAAAACCTATTCTTATATATTACTATTAATACCTGGTAATAAAAATATATTTCCGAATAAAATTTTATTGTTTATTTTCAGAAAAATTAAACATATAATAAGTATAAGGGAATGAATGGAAGGAGGGAATACCATGAATTGGTTAGATGGATTTGGTATCTTTTACATCATTGGTGGGGTCACGATTCTCCTTGTATTTTTTATGTCATATTTACTAAAGAAACGTTTTCCAGACAAACAGTTTGATATTATATTTGCACTTAGTTTAGTACTTCTTTGTTTAGCTTTCTTTCCTGTAACAATGATCGCTATTGGTGGATGGGAAGGAATGGGATACGGATTTATTTGTTTCTTCGTTTTAATTGGTACACTAATTGGCATGGTGGCTCATCAACTTGTAAAAATAGTTCGGAAAAGTTATGTATAAAACAGTAATAATTGAAAAGAATGTATAAAAATAAGAAAATTCTCACTTGTTTTGAAATGAAATTTATATTATGATATTCAACAAATTTATTTCGTTATAACGATGAAAAAGGACTAGTACATGTCTTACCTTTTTGCAGAGAGAGAATCCTTTTGGCTGGAAGATTCTTAAAAGACGATATGGAACCTACCTTTGAGTTCTGCATATGCAGCGGGAAATTCCCGTTATCAAAAAGAGAGCATATACAATTTTTGTGTATGAATCAGGGTGGTAACGCCGGCAAAGCTCGGTCCCTATTTAGGGGCGCGGGCTTTTTTGTATTTTCTAGAAGGAGGAAGACTGACTATGGCAAAAGAACAAGTGCAAGCCATTACAAAGATGGAAGAGGACTTTGCGCAGTGGTATACCGATATTGTAAAAAAAGCTGAACTTGTTGATTATTCAAGTGTAAAAGGGTGTATGATTCTGCGTCCGTACGGTTATGCCTTATGGGAGAATATGCAGAAAGTAATGGATGAAAAGTTAAAAGAATCTGGCCATGAAAATGTGTATATGCCAATGTTCATCCCAGAGAGTTTATTACAAAAAGAGAAAGATCATGTTGAAGGGTTTGCTCCTGAAGTAGCATGGGTTACTCATGGCGGGGATGAGAAATTGGCGGAAAGACTTTGTGTACGCCCTACATCTGAAACTTTATTTTGTGAGCATTTTTCAAAAATTGTTCAATCATATAATGATTTACCAAAATTATATAACCAGTGGTGTTCAGTAGTTCGTTGGGAAAAAACGACGAGACCATTCCTTCGTACAACTGAATTTTTATGGCAAGAGGGTCATACGATTCATGAAACGGCAGAAGAATCTCAAATTGAAACATTAAATATTTTAAATCTATATGCTGCTTTTTGTGAAGAGTATTTAGCAATTCCGGTTATTAAAGGGCAAAAAACAGAAAAAGAAAAGTTTGCAGGAGCGAAGGCAACTTATACGATTGAAAGTTTAATGCATGATGGAAAAGCACTTCAAACAGGAACATCTCATAATTTTGGAACGAATTTCTCAGAAGCATTTGATATTAAGTTTTTAGATCGTAATGGTAAGTGGCAATACGTACACCAAACATCTTGGGGTGTATCAACAAGAATGATAGGTGGACTTATTATGGTCCATAGTGATAATAACGGACTTGTAATGCCGCCAAAAGTCGCTCCAGTACAAGTTGTTATTGTACCTATTGCTCAGCATAAAGAAGGTGTGTTAGAAAAAGCAACAGAGTTACAAGGACGTATTCAGAAGGTTGCGCGTGTAAAAATAGATGCTAGCAATAAAACACCGGGCTGGAAATTTAATGAGTATGAAATGAAGGGAATTCCAATTCGATTAGAAGTTGGTCCAAAGGATATTGAAAAGAATCAAGTTGTACTTGTAAGAAGAGATACGAAAGAAAAAGAATTTATATCAATGGATCAAGTAGAAGAACGCATTCCATCATTACTTGAGGAAATTCATCATTCTTTATTTAATAAAGCAAAAGTATTTCGCGATGAGAATACGTATAGTGTGACGAATTTCGAAGAGATGAAAAAAGCAGCTGATGAAAAGCAAGGATTTATTAAGGCGATGTGGTGTGGAGAACTAGCTTGTGAAGAGAAACTAAAAGAAGAAGTTGGAGTATCTTCACGCTGTATGCCTTTTGAACAAGAACATTTATCTGGCGAATGTATTTGCTGTAGTAAAGAAGCAAAGCACATGGTCTATTGGGGAAAAGCGTATTAATACTCTTTCTGATAGATGCCAAAAGGACTTTGGGTTGCATAATAAACTGCAATCCAAAGTCCTTTTTAGTTTTATATTGGTTTCATGTATTTTTTAGATGGAAGGATGTTGGTCTTTATTTTGCATTTTTACGGCGAATAAACAATAACATACCAATTAGGAATGTTGAAAGTCCCATTAAAATAGATGCAGGATAATGCGCTGCAGTATTAGGTAACTTATCACCTTGTTTTGTCGCATTATCTTTTACGTTACCACCTTGTGAACTGCTATCGCCTTTAACTCGATTGCCCTCTTGAGAGCCTTTGCCATCTTGCGAACTACTATCGCCCTTAACTCGATTACCATCAGAGCCGTTGCCACCAGAGCCATGTCCGCCAGAACCGTTGCCACCAGAGCCATGTCCGCCAGAACCGTTGCCACCAGAACCGTTGCCACCAGAACCACTACCGCCAGAACCACTGCCACCAGAACCGTTGCCACCAGAGCCATGTCCGCCAGAACCACTGCCACCAGAACCGTTGCCACCAGAGCCATGTCCACCAGAACCGTTGCCACCAGAACCACTACCGCCAGAGCCGCTACCGCCAGAGCCATTGCCACCAGAGCCATGTCCGCCAGAACCACTGCCGCCAGAACCGTTGCCACCAGAACCACTGCCGTCAGAACCGTTGCCACCAGAACCATTGCCACCAGAACCACTGCCGTCAGAACCGTTGCCACCAGAACCACTGCCACCAGAACCACTGCCACCAGAACCATTGCCACCAGAACCACTGCCGTCAGAACCGTTGCCACCAGAACCACTGCCACCAGAACCATTGCCACCAGAACCGTTGCCACCAGAACCACTGCCGTCAGAACCACTGCCGCCAGAACCATTGCCACCAGAACCATTGCCACCAGAACCGTTGCCATCAGAGCCGTTGCCGTCAGAGCCACTGCCGTTAGAACCATTGCCACCAGAACCGTTGCCACCAGAGCCACTATCGTCCTGAGAACCATTGTTTCCTGGAGGTTTATTATTATCTTTTGAATTACCTTCTGCTAAATTATCGTTATTTTGTACAATAGCGTTTGTTATTGGATGGAAATTTTCAGTTGCAGCATTACCAATATTTAAGCCACTAAAAAAGGATAAAGAAAGTGTTGATGCTAAAATGAATATTTTTGTCATTGTTTTCCTCCTGAAGAAAAAATTATTGTTCCATCTAAAATACACCCCTTTGTAATATTTCATAGGAAAAAGAGTTTTATGCAAAAAAAACTATATATAGAAAAAGGTGGTGTATTTCTAAAGGGAGAAAAGAGTTAATGTAAATTCCTTGCAAATAGTAGAGTGATGGAGAACTTATACTCATAACAGTAGAGGAAGTGGCAACGGATGAAAGAATATATTGCATTTGATATTGGTGGTACGCAAATTAAATATGGAATTGTTTCAGAAATAGGGGGAGTACTAATACATAAAAAGGTCTCAACAGAAATTCACTTGGGCGGGGAACAAATTGTTCAAAAGCTTATATATTTATCAAAAAAGTTAATGACTGAACATACTATTTCCGGAATTGGTATTAGTACAGCGGGAATTGTTGATATTGATAAAGGAGTTATAACGGGAGGTGTGGATCATATTCCGCATTATGCTAATATTTCTATTGTTGAGAGATTACAAGAAGTATTAAAAGTTCCTGTATCTATTGAAAATGATGTTAATTGTGCAGCCTTAGGCGAGAAATGGAAAGGTACAGGGAGGGGAGAAAGCGATTTTATTATGCTTACGCTTGGAACGGGCATTGGTGGAGCAATTGTTATAAATGGGGAGTTATACCGTGGACATTCGTTTGGAGCTGGGGAATGGGGGAACATGTTAATAGAAGGGAAAACTTTTGAGGAGGTTGCCTCAATTTCGGGATTAATTCATCTTGTACGAAGATATAAAGGTAAAAAGGAGTGGGATGGTAAAACAATTTTCGAATTATATGATAAGGGTGATAGCGGTGTTACTCAAGCCGTGAAGATTTTCTTTAAACATTTGGCGATTGGTATTAGCAATCTTGCTTATATTTTTAATCCGAAAATGATTATTATTGGTGGGGGAATTACTGAAAGAGGCGATGATTTCTTAAATGAAGTGAAGGAAGAGATAGGAACATACTTAAATCAAGAGATTTATAGTAATTGTGAGATTAAACTTGCGCAAAGCGGTAATTGTGCAGGAATGATTGGCTCTATTTACCACTTATTACATCAGTATAAATAAATATAGTATCTGTTTTCATATAATTGAGAATTTATCCTTTTTCTCATTAGATAAATAATGCTACAATATAAGAGAAGAATACAATGTTTTCCGATTCGGAAAATGCTTTGTAGAAAGGAAGAAACTTCATGCCTATTATTTTAGAAAAAGGTCAAAAAATCGATTTAACGAAAGGACAACCAAAAGTAGCAAAACTACAGGTTGGCTTAGGCTGGGATCCAATTGGGCAATCAGGTGGATTTCTGTCTTCGTTATTTGGAAGTAAACCAAATGTAGATTGTGATGCATCAGTTGTTATGTTAGAAGAGGATCGTTTTTTAAACAAAAATGATTTAGTTTACTTCGGAAATAAACTTTCTACTTGTGGTAGTATTATTCATTCAGGAGATAATTTAACAGGTGAAGGCGCTGGTGACGACGAAACAATTTTCGTAGAATTACATAAAGTTCCGAGCCGTATTAATCGTTTAGTATTCGTTGTAAATATTTATGACTGTGTAAATCGTCGTCAAGACTTTGGGATGATTCGCAATGCATATATTCGTATTCAAAACCCACAAACAGGTGAAGAATTAGCGCGTTATAACTTGTCAGATAATTATGCTGGCAAAATGACTTTAATTGCAGGTGAAATGTACCGACACGGAAACGAATGGAAGTTTTCAGCAGTTGGAGAAGGAACACAAGATAAAAACTTAAGTGAGATTGTATCACGTTACCAATAAAATAAACCAAGGAGGAATAGTATAATATGGCATCTATTTCATTGAAAAAAGGACAAAAGGTAGACTTAACAAAAACAAATCCAGGTCTTTCGAAAGTTCTTGTAGGACTTGGTTGGGATACGAATCGTTATGACGGACAAAATGATTTCGATTTAGATGTTAGTATCTTCTTAGTAGGTGCTAACGGTAAAGTTTCAGGTGCAGAGGATTTCGTCTTCTATAATAACCCAAAAGGTGCGAATGGTGCTGTAGAGCATTTAGGAGATAACCGTACAGGTGAAGGTGAAGGCGACGATGAAGCAATTAAAATAGACTTAAAAAATGTTCCTGCTAACATTGAGCGCATTTGTTTCACAATTACAATTTATGATGGAGAAGGCCGCAGCCAAAACTTCGGACAAGTTTCTAATTCTTTCGTACGTATTATGGATGAAGAAAAGAATGCAGAATTAATTCGTTATGATTTAGGAGAAGATTTCTCTATTGAAACAGCTGTAGTAGTAAGCGAATTATACCGTCACGCAGGTGAGTGGAAATTCAATGCAATCGGAAGTGGATTCCAAGGTGGATTAGGTTCTCTATGTAATAACTTTGGTTTAGATGTAGAGTAATAGATTTATATATCCATCAGTGAAACGCATATTTACTGATGGATATATTTTTTAAAATTAAGATATAGAGGTGAATATATATGGTTATTCAATTGCAAAAAGGACAGAAAATCGATTTAGCTAAAACAAGCCCAGGTTTATCAAGAGCAGTAATTGGTCTTGGATGGGATATTAAATCTTATGATGGTGGATCTGATTTCGATTTAGATGCATCTGCCTTTTTATTAGATGCGAACGGGAAATGCACGAAGGAAACTGATTTTATTTTCTATAATAATTTACAGTCTCCTTGTGAATCAGTTTTACATACAGGAGATAACCGTACAGGTGCAGGTGAAGGTGATGATGAGCAACTTGTTGTCGATTTGAAAAAGGTTCCAGCAGATGTTCATAAAATCGCTATTACAGTTACAATTTATGATGGAGAAGGCCGTAATCAAAACTTTGGACAGGTTGCAAATGCATTCGTTCGTTTAGCAAATGAAGAAACAAACGAAGAAGTTCTTCGTTTTGATTTAGGGGAAGATTTCTCCATTGAAACAGCAGTTGTCTTTTGTGAATTATATCGTCATAATGGACAGTGGAAGTTTAGTGCAGTAGGAAGTGGATTCCAAGGTGGATTAGGTGCGCTTGTAAGAGCGTATGGCTTGGATGCATAAGAAGGGAAACGGTATTCGTTTCCTTTTTTTGACCTTTCTATAAATCTAGCAAAGAATAGGGGATAAAGGTAAGATGAGTATTTTGCAAGGAATCCTTGATACGTATGCTCAGTTTTTCGACTTGGACATGTGGATTAAAGTGTTACAAGATCCAGTATCTTGGGGGTTAATAGGTACACTTGTTGTACTTGAAGGGTTATTATCTGCTGACAATGCACTTGTGTTAGCGGTAATGGTAAAACATCTTCCAGAAGAAAAACGAAAAAAAGCATTATTCTATGGACTTATTGGAGCTTATGTATTCCGTTTTATTGCAATTGGAATCGGAATGTTCTTAATTAAATTAGCATGGGTAAAAGTGTTAGGTGCACTTTACTTAGCTTGGCTATCAATTAAATACTTCATTGATAAACGAAAAGGTAATGCAGAAGAAGAGGAAGCTCATGGTATGAACCAAAATAGTATTCTCTTCAGAATGTTTGGTGTCTTCTGGGGAACGGTTGCGATGGTTGAGTTAATGGATATCGCATTCTCTGTAGATAGTGTACTTGCTGCATTTGGTGTATCGAATGAAGTTTGGATTTTACTATTAGGTGGAATGCTCGGTATTTTAATGATGCGCGGTATCGCTGGCGTATTCTTAAAATTGTTAGAGCGTATTCCAGAACTTGAAACGACAGCATATATTTTAATCTTAATTATTGCAGCAAAAATGCTATTGTCTGTCGTTCATATTGAAGTAAGTCATATGCTGTTCTTTATTATTTTAGTTATAGCGTTTGGAGCAACATTTATACTTCACTACATGAAGAATTCTGGACAAGCTAAAGAAGAAGTTGCAGCTACTAAAAATGAACATAAATAATTGAAATGGGTTTGCTCGTTATGCGAGCGCCCATTTTTTATAACTAAAAATAGTTTATAATAGAAGAGAGACTTTATAAAAAACGTAAATGTTTTTGGAGGTGAACTGTTGTGTTTTCACGTTTTACACTTCAACCATGTGCATTAAAAGATGAATCAGATTTAAAGCAATTTGAAGCGCCTTTAGAAAAACGCCCACAATACGAACTGACAGAGAATGAGATGAAATTTAGTTATATAGCAACTCGCATTCTTGGTGTTCCTAATGATGTAGATGAATATTTCAATGAGCTATTTGATTATAGTGAAGCAAAAGGGATCGAGGTTTTGCATGAACAAAATTTAAATAAGGTGATTGATCCCGAAAAACTGCGCCATATTCAAGAAGTTTTTGCATTACATCAAGAAGCGCCGAATGGACTTACAGTAAATAGGCTTGTAGCACATTTGTCTGGGAAACAACTATTACCGCAAGTAGACAATCCTGATTTACAGCATTATATACATACGACGTTTATTTCTATCTTGAAATTGTATGAGAAACAACATAATCAATCTTTAAAAACAGAAGGATTCCGGCGTTTCTTAATCGATATGATTAAATTAAGTGAAAATTACGTAGCGAAGTGGTTCTCTACGATTAATTATAAGAAACAAATGCCGCGTATCGTTTGGTACGGTGATGCGACGGAGAGTCGTATATATTTCTTATACTTTCTTATTATGCTCGGCTGCGATGTGCTTTATTATCACCCAGAAGGAAAAGATGGATTTGAGAGTGTAGATGAGGAAGGAAAGACCTTTGTCGTAGCACATTCAGGCCGTATTTCATTGGAACCATTTCCTGATCGGCGTCGTGAACGCGTCGCAACGGTAGCTTATCAAGCTTCAAAAGAAATCGAGCAAGTACTTCACCACGATAATTCATTATTATACAAACCGTGGCAATTCCGTTCGTATACACCTGTAGCCCGTACGCTCAAAACGACGTACGATGAACTTTTTTTAATTACGAAAGAAAAGGCATTTGTACGTCCAACATTCTTTGTTGAAAATAAGCATATTTATATTCCTTCTTTATTTGCAAAAATATCAGGTGTTTCAAAGAATGATAAAGAATATTTTCAGCGATTAAAGGCTGTTACATCATTTGATAACAGTTTCTTGATTAATACATTCCCGTTTACGAAAGAACAAAAAGCGAATTTCCAATATCATTATCGAGATGCATTGGACCGCGGGGGGAAGTTACATCCGGATTTAATTATGAACAGCCATTGGTGGCCACATAAGCGTTTACCAGAAGGATTACAACATGGTATTGCAGAAGCAATCATCCATACGTGTGAAAGTGGAATGTGTAAACCAATTGCGAAAGAGACGAAACAAGATGTAGCACTGTATGTTTTCGCACAACTCTCTCAAATACCACCGAACATTTTAGAGCAGCTTGAGAAATTTGATTATTCGCAAGAAGTACCGAAAATTGTTATATTTAATAATGAGAAGAGCGGAGAATTAAGTCGTTCTGATGCTGTGTTATTACTATTTTTAAATCAAATTGGAGTAGATGTATTCCACTTTAATCCAACGGGGAGAAACGATATTGAACCGTATATTGAATCAGGAGCATTTGATTCACATTGGCTTGAAGAAGTTAATTTCGATCTTGAATTTCATGGTTCATCAGCCTATAAAAATTTATCACAAACAATAAAAGGACTATTTCGTCCATTTTTATAAGGAAAGGGAGAATACCATATGAATAACCCAGTCGTACTAGATTCGAAAACAGAATTGAATGAGCAAACCGCACAAGATGTTCGCTTGCAGCTTAGACAAGATGCTGAAGTACAACGTATTTATAATGCAGTAGACATTAAAGACCAATTAGAATTAATCGAGCTTGGAAAAGAGCCTTCTATGGAGATTTCACGTTTCGCTGATCAAATTTTACATACAATGTCTTTATCGAAAGTAGAAGACTCTGGTGAATTATTAAAACAGCTTGGTAAAATTATGGACAGATTTGATAGTAAAGACTTTGCGGAAGAGAAAAGTGGTTTCTTCTCACGTATGTTCAAAAAAGCAGATAAAATGATTGAACAAATCTTTAGTAAGTATCAGACGATGGGTCGCGAAATGGATAAAGTATACGTAGAAATTACGAAGTATCAAGATGAAATGAAAAAATCAATTGGTACGTTAGATGGTTTATATGAGCAAAACTTAAAGTATTATTTAGACTTAGAAAAATACGTAGTAGCAGGAGAAATGTTATTAGAGCGTTTAAATACAGAGTTAGTTCCGATGTACGAAGAACGCATACGTAATAATGATCAGTTAGCAGGTATTGAATTAGAATCGCTTAAAAACTCTGTTGAAATTTTAGAACAACGTATTGATGATTTAGAAAAAGCACGTATGGTTGCTCTATTAACAGCGCCACAAATTCGTATGATTCAACGCGGTAACAATAAATTAATCGGTAAAATCAATACAGCATTTATTACAACGATTCCTATCTTTAAAAATGGTATCATTCAAGCGGTAAATGCGAAACGTCAAAAGCTTGTTGCGGACTCTATGGCTGAACTTGATCGCCGTACAAATGAATTACTTAAGAAAAATGCACAAAATATCGCAACTCAAAGTGTGGAAGTAGCGAGAATATCAGGTTCTTCTAGTATTAAGATGGAAACACTTGAGGAAACTTGGAACATTATTTCAAGAGGTATGCAAGAAACACAACAAATTGAAGAGCAAAATAAACGTGAGCGTGAAGAAAGTCGTAAGCGTATGGCTACATTAACAGAAAACATTAAAAAAGAATTACAAGGATAAACAAAAAGGCACTGAGGAATATTCCTCAGTGCCTTTTATTCGCTATTTGCCTGCTAATAATTAGTGGGGATGAACAAAATCCCCACTGATTCAAGTTGCACTTTATTTTCTCTTAAATAATTTAATGATTTCATTCACAACAAGCGGGATGATACTTAACAAAAGAACAAATCCCCAATCTCGCATTGTTAATGCATGCACACCAAATATATTGGCAAGAGGTGGGATGGAGATGATACACACTTGCATAAGAACACCGATTAGAAGTGAGAAGACTAAATATTTATTTGTAAATATCCCAATTGAAAAAATTGATTTCATTCTTGAACGTAAGTTAAATGAATGAACGAGTTGAGAAAAACTAAGAACGACAAATGCCATCGTTTGAGCGTGTAATAGAGCGTCTTCATCAATTTGATCTGGGAAGAGAGGAAATAAATTTGTATCTCCTGTATAGAGCTTTGCCCCGACGATAAAGGCTGTTAAAGTAAGAAGTCCAATTACAACCCCATTGAAAATAAGAAAAGGAACGCTGCCGCTAAATAAGCTTTCTTTCGCATGTCGTGGTTTGTCCTTCATCACATCTGGATCTTCAGGATCAACACCAAGTGATAATGCAGGCAGTGTATCTGTAATTAAATTTACCCACAAAATGTGAATAGGTCGTAGTGGTGTCGCCCAGCCAAGTAAAATGGCTAAAAATAAAGCGATAATTTCGCCGAAGTTACAAGAGAGGAGGAAGAGAATAGACTTTTTAATATTACGATAAATGTTTCTTCCTTCTTCAACAGCTTTCACAATAGATGAGAAGTTATCATCTGTTAAAACTACATCTGCTGCGCCTTTTGCGACATCTGTTCCTGTAATTCCCATCGCTACTCCAACATCCGCTTGTTTTAAAGAAGGAGCATCATTTACACCGTCACCAGTCATGGAAACGATATTTCCTTCAGCACGTAATGCTTTTACAATCTTCACTTTATGTTCTGGAGAAACCCTAGCAAAGACATTTAAGTGATTAATTTTACTTGCTAGCTCTGTATCTGAAATGTTATCTAATTCAGTTCCGATCATAATTTCAGATTTTTCTTCAGCAATACCAAGTTCTTTGGCAATTGCAAAGGCGGTATCCTTATGATCGCCAGTAATCATAACTGTGCGAATACCAGCTTTTTTACATTCTGTAATTGAATCTTTTACTTCTGTGCGTGGTGGATCAATCATACCGACAAGACCGATAAAGATGAGATTTTCTTCGAGGTGATTTATATCCACATCGTTTGAATCGTATCGTTTATATGCGAATGAAAGTACTCTTAAGGCTTCTTGCGACATTGACCCGGCAGCTTCTAATATTTGATTTTTATAAGAATCTGTTAGGACCTCCAGTTTATTATTTATAAAAATGTGGGTACAGTGAGGTAAAAGTTTATCAATAGCACCTTTCGTCATGCTATAGTAGCCTTCATCGTACGTATGTACAGTTGACATCATTTTACGATCAGAATCGAAAGGCAATTCGTTAACACGTTCATATTTATTTTCTAAATGATCTTTTTGAATGTTAAAAGAGCTTCCGGCAACAAGAAGGGCAATTTCTGTAGGATCCCCTGTTTGTGAGTCGGCACCGTAAGAGGCATCGTTGCATAAAACCATATTTTCTAATAATAGACGGTGTGCATCATTATTTACATTCAAATTTTCTAGCTGGTCGTATGTGCGATCACTATAAAAGTGAGTAACAGTCATTTTATTTTGAGTTAATGTACCTGTTTTATCTGAACAAATAATCGTGACAGAACCGAGAGCTTCAACAGCTGGTAGTTTACGAATGATAACGTTTTGTTTAATCATACGCTGAACACCAATTGCAAGAACGATGGAAACGATAGCTGGTAAGCCTTCTGGAATGGCTGCAACAGCTAAACTAATTGCGGTCATAAACATTTCTAACGTATCTCTTCCTTGTAAAAAACCGATGAGAAACATAGTAGCACAAATAGCTACAGCGACAAATCCTAAATATTTTCCTACCTGTGCTAAGCTTTTTTGAAGTGGTGTCATATCATCGTCTGCTTCATGTAAAAGGGTAGCGATCTTGCCAATTTGTGAGTTCATCCCAGTTTCAACAGCAACACCGACGCCACGTCCATACGTTACTAACGTCGACATAAATGCCATGTTTTTTTGATCGCCTAATGGTACTTGCTCATCACTTTGCATGGAAGGGTGGTAGACTGCATCTTTATCGACAGGGACAGATTCACCAGTTAGAGCAGATTCTTCAATTTTTAAATTCGCAGTTTCGATAAGTCGTAAATCGCAGGGGATATACCGCCCAGCATCAAGCATAACGATATCACCTGGAACGACGTGCTCAGATGGAATCTCTTTTAGTTCACCATCTCGCTTTACGATGGCTTTAGGTGTTGCCATTTTCTTTAGTGCCTCTAAGGCTTGCTCGGCCTTGGACTCTTGGATGACACCAATAACTGCATTTAAAATGACAACGAGTGCGATAATACTTGCATCTGCCCACTCTCCTACAAAGGCGGAAATAAGGGCAGCGATAATAAGGACATATACGAGGACGTCATTAATTTGGGCGAAAACACGCTGCCATAAAGTACGTTTTTGTTTGGTAGCTAATTCATTAGAACCATATTGCTTTAAACGTTCATTTACGTTTTCATCTGTTAAACCTTGCTGTTCATTTGTTTCTAGGTCGATTAATGTTTGATTTTTCGTCTTACTGTACCAATTGCTCATAAGTAAGCACCCCCAGTAAAAACAGTTAGCAATGGTAGTGTGGCAATTTTTTTAGAGTAGTATGTATGGAGAAAAAATCTAAGGTGAGGTTCTACTTTCATTGTACAGTATTTTAGAATGTGATGAGGAAAAGAGAAGAGTTGTCATGAATTTGTTGAAATTAAAAGAGCCTCGAATACGTGAGGCTCTTTGTTATTTTTTAATTAATGTACCTAATTCCTCAGTAATAGCTTGCATTTCACTAATACTGAATGTTTCACGTTTCATAACATGCTCATAAATGTCACGTAAGTCCTCGTACATTTCTGCGTTAAAACTAGCAGCTCTCATTGCTCCAGCATTAACCATGCGTAATTTTTCTTTAATAGCTTCTACCATATATTCAACGTTTGCTTTTGATTTTACGGATAAATCCACCGAAGTGTCCCCCTTTAAAATAACATAAGGTTATCTTAACATTTTTTTATCATTTTCGTTAATGAAACTTTTCAATCCTATTAAATTAGTAGGGATTTCCTTTATATTTAATAATTGGTTGTTTATACTATATAAGTATATGGTAATAAATGCACCAAGAAGGGAAGAAACAAAAATATGGTCCGAGTATTGTTTGTTTGTCTTGGGAACATTTGTCGTTCTCCAATGGCAGAAGCAATTTTTCGAGATCTTGTCGTAAAAGAGGGACTCGAAGAGAAAATTGTCATTGATTCTGCAGGAACTGGAGATTGGCATATTGGTCATCCACCACATAAAGGAACACAAAAAATTTTAAAAGAAAATGAAGTCGCTTTTGAAGGAATTAAAGCACGGCAAGTAGAAAAAGAAGACTTAACAAAGTTTGATTATATTATTGCCATGGACAACAAGAATATAGCGGATTTAAAAAGTTTTGGTAAAACTGGAGGCTATATTGGTAGACTGTCCGATTTTGTTCCAGACGGTGGCTGGACAGACGTTCCTGACCCTTACTTTACAGGGAACTTCCAAGAAGTGTATGACCTTGTAACAGAAGGGTGTGTAAAGCTATTAGCTTTCATTCGAAATGAACAAGGAATATGAGGAAGCTTAGAAAGTAATACTTTCTAATATAAGAAATGAAAGGGTGAAGGAATATGGCAAAGAAAAATAATATTGCTCGAAACATTGCGATTGGTGTAGCTGCAGGGGTAGCTGTATCTATGTTAAAGAAAGAAAACCGTGAAAAAGTAAAAAACACGGCAGAAAAAGCAAAAACAAAGATGATTGAAATTGGTGAAAATGCGAAGATAAAAGAAAAAGTGCAAACTGTTACAGATAAAGGACGCGAACTTGCTGATTTCAATGTAGTGAAAGCGAAAGTAGCAGAAATTAAAAAATTGACGCCGTCTGTTGTAGAAACGTTAAAAGAAACGAAAGAAATTTTTAGTAAGAGAAAAGTTGAGCGAGAAGAAAAGCCAGAAACGATTGAAATTCAAGCTGTATCTCCAAAGGTAGATGAGCTTAAAGCAGAAGAAGAGCCGGTAGTTGCTGAAGATGGCGGTATGAAAGAAGCGCGTGAATTATTTATGAAAGACTCAAATGCAGAGGAAAAAAAAACTGAAGCGTACATTGAGTTAAAGCAAGATAAAGAAGAGAAGAAAAGCGTTTAAACATATATGAGAAAAATTTTAGAAAAGGTGAGAAGAAATCGCACTTTTTCGTTTGGGAAAGATTTATATGACCGGACGATGCGCGATGATGTAGCGGGCTTAGCAGCACAGCTCGCTTATTTCTTCTTGCTTGCGATTTTTCCTGGGCTTGTTTTCTTAATTACGCTTCTTGGCTTTATTGACCTTCAAACAGAAAGTGTGCTCAATTTATTAGAACCGTACGTACCAGAAGATGCGATGAACTTAATTGAAGTAAACGTAGATAAAGTTGTAAACGAACAAAATGGTGGTTTATTATCATTCGGTTTACTATCGATGTTATGGTTTGCTTCTAATGGAGTAAATGCGATTATGAATGCTTTTAACCGTGCTTATGATGTAACAGAAACACGCTCCTTTATTAAAACAAGAGCTTTATCAATTGTGTTTACATTAGCCATTATTTTTATGATTGTCTTTGCGCTAATTGTTCCAGTATTCGGACAAGTAATTGGTGCAGCAGTGTTTAAAGCAATTGGTTTATCGGATAGTTTTGCTTATGTGTGGAGTATTGTACGTTTAGTAGCGAGTTTCTTCGTTTTGGTCGCTTTGTTTAGCTTTTTATATACGTTTGCACCTGATCGGAAATTAAAGCGAAGAGAAGTCATATCGGGGGCTTTATTTGCTACTGTAGGGTGGATTGTGGTATCGTACTCATTTGCCTATTATGTAGATAAATTTGCAAATTACGCTAATACATATGGTGGTCTCGGTGGTATCATTATTTTAATGTTATGGTTTTACTTAACTGCGTGGGTGATTTTACTTGGTGGTGAAATTAATGGTTTACTCCATCATTATAGAACGGGTGACAATAATTCCCGTAATGAAAAATGAGCTCTTGTTCCATAATAAAAGGGAACAGGGGGGATATTTCATGAGTAATAATAAAAAGAACCATAATAATAAAAGTAACAATAAACAAAAGAGTAGTTCGCATCCAAAGCATAAAACGAGCAGCAGTGCGAACGGTCATAATAGCTACCATTAAAAAAACGGGTCCTTCATCAGGGACCCGTTATTTATTTCCTTTTAATAATCGTAAACCATTCAAAATGACAAGAATGGTACTTCCTTCATGTCCAATAACACCGAAGGGAAGAGCTAAAAACTGTAAAAAATTTGAACAAATTAGCATTGCAATGACAGCTAAAGAGAAGATAACGTTTTGCTTCACAATACGGTTCATTCGTTTTGATAAACGGATTGCTTGGGAGAGACGAGATAATTCGTTTTTCATAAGAACAACGTCTGCAGTCTCTAATGCTACGTCTGTTCCTTCACCCATTGCAACACCAATACTAGCAGTAGCAAGGGCAGGTGCATCGTTTATACCGTCTCCAACCATGGCGACTATGCCATACTTTTCTTTTAGCTGCTTTATCGTTTCAACTTTTGTTTCCGGTAAACATGATGCGTAATATTCTTTTATATTACTTTCATTGGCAATTGCTTTTGCTGTTTCTTCATTATCACCAGTAATCATGATTGCTTCGACACCAATGCTTTGCAAATCACGAATAGCCGCTATCGTTTCTTGGCGAAGGGTATCTTTTAAAGCGATTAGTCCAAGAATACCATCCTCATCACTAATATAAACGACAGTTTTCCCCTCTTTTTCAAGTGAAGCAGAAATGCCATTATGGAATGTTTTTATTTCTTCTCCGATAAAATCAGCTTTACCAATTTTATAAGCTTTGTTTTCTAATATTCCTTTTAATCCAAAACCAGTTACATCTTCAACGTTTTCTGGTTTTTTTATCGTAATGTCGTAAGCATGTTTTGCATATTTAACAATCGCTTCTGCTAAAGGATGTGTAGAGTGACTTTCAATCGCTGCTGTAATAGAAAGTACTTCACTTTCTGCTATGCCTTCTCGAACATATACATCTGTTACAGTAGGTTTTCCTTGTGTTAATGTTCCCGTTTTATCAAAGGCAATCGCTTTTACTGAAGCTAGACGTTCTAAATGAATACCACCTTTAAAGAGAATACCGTTTCTCGCTCCGTTTGAAATTGCTGATAAAGTTGCCGGTGTAATGGCTGCAACTAGCGCACAAGGAGAAGCGACTACAAGTAAGATCATAGCGCGATAAAACGTTTCATTCCAACTCCAATCAAGTAAGAAATGAGGAACGAACATCATAAGCGCAACAACGATTAGTACACCTTTTACGTATGTTCCTTCAAATTTTTCGATGAATAGTTGTGATGGTGATTTTTCGCTTTGTGCATTTTGAACGAGACGAATAATCTTTTGGAATAATGTTTGATCGCTCGGCTTCGTAATTTTAACTTCAATAGCACCACGTAAATTTACAGTGCCGGCAAATACTTCATCGCCGAATTTTTTCTCATTCGGAATGGGTTCTCCTGTAATAGCAGCTTCATCAATATTTGTTTCACCAGTATGAATTGTGCCATCAGCAGGAACGCGCTCACCTGGCTTAATTAAAATAATATCGTTAATTTGTAATTGTCCAACTGGAACACGTTCCTCAATTCCGTTTGAAATACGTAATGCTTCTTCGGGTTGTAGATCAAGAAGCGCTGAAATTTCTTTTTGGCTTTTACTTAATGTATAAGATTCCATTGCTCCACTTAATGCAAAGATGAAGATTAAAATAGCACCTTCTGCCCAGTAACCGATAACTGCGGCGCCGATAGCTGCAAAAATCATGAGCATTTCAACATTTAGCTCTTTCTCTTCAATTGAGTCTTCAATACCTTCTTTCGCTTTTGCAAATCCTCCAATTACATAAGCAAGGATATAGAAAGTAATACCTGCACTTATTGCATCATTTTTTGTGAATAACCAGCCAGCTAAAATAAAAATACCAGATGCGATTGCAAATATAAGTTCATAATGTTTCTTTAATGTATCCCATAAAGAGGGATGAGAAATATCTTTTTGTGCTTGTAATGTTTTTACTTCTGCGTTCATTAATACTCGCTCCTTCCAAATTCTTATTGAGAAAAAGAATCAAAATCGAAACCCCTATAAAACGACGAAAGCTGCCATCCATAATGGATAGCAGCATTTCTGTTGAATCTGATTTTAATAGTTATTATTTTGTAATTATTCTATAGTATAGCATATGTTTTTCTTAGATGATATGTTTTTGTTTTAGTATAAAGTGAAACTTTAATTAGTGGGGGTTTTGTTCATCCCTCACTGATTATTAGCCTTCACCAATCGGGCTTTTACGGGCAGCCCGGCTCCCACCTAACTTCTTTGCCCCAGCCGAATTTGGAGGAGGGAGTTTTACTGCCCGGTAAATAGCGGGATAAACTGAAAACTTGTGTTTTCGCATTTCCTTTGGTATATATGAATATTGTTCATAAAAAGGTCGGAAAGGAAGACATCAAGTTGAAGACAGAGAAATTTTTCACCCATCCGATTGGCGTGTTTATTGCTGCAATAGTAGCAACATTTTTATGGGGAAGCGCATTTCCCTTTATTAAATTAAGCTATGTTGAACTTGGAATTCAGCCACAAGAAGTCGGGGAACAAATATTATTTGCTGGCTATCGCTTTTTCTTATCTGGTGTAATGCTCTTATTATTTTTTAAAGCGTTAGGAAGAGATATGAAGTTCAAAAAAGGAACAGGAAAGCAGTTAGTTCAAATTGGCTTATTTCAAACTTTTCTTCAATATATATGTTTTTATATTGGAATGAGTTACAGCTCAGGAATTGAAGGAGCGATTATTTCAGGAACATCATCATTCTTTCAAATTTTACTCGCACACTTTTTATATAAAGATGATGCTCTAAATAGGAGAAAAGTAATTGGAGTAGCTATCGGTTTTTGCGGTGTGATTTTAGTGAATGTATCGAGTGATGGAAGTTTATCATTTCATTTTGGAATAGGTAGCTTATTACTTCTTGGGGCAGCAATGATGTATTCGTATGGAAACATATTAGCGAAAGAAGGTAGTAAAACATTAGATATTGGGTATATGACAGCATATCAGATGATTTTCGGATCAATTGGGTTGCTATGTATAGGTGCATTTCAAGTTGGAATGATGCCATTCGCATTTAATCTACATGCAATACTTATGCTCATATATTTATCGTTCTTATCAGCAGCGGGATTCTGTATATGGAATACAATTATGAAGTATAACAAAGTAGGGAAAGTCTCGATGTATATGTTCTTTATACCAGTGTTTGGTGTGCTACTATCAAGTCTGATTTTAGGGGAAGCAATTCATTCCTTTGTACTATTTGGTTTAGCATGTGTCGCAGCGGGAATTATTGTAGTAAATCGTAACCCGGTTAAAAAGCAAGTTGAGCAAGAAAAACAAGTAGCATAGAGAACAGAAAAACGATTAAAATGGAAGAACAGCATTGTTCTTCTTTTTTTACATAGAAAAAGGAGAACGTGCTATATGTAACGAAAAAAAGATAGAAAAAGCATTTATTGAGGAGAACATATTATGAATGTACTTTACATTGTGTTAGTCGGGCAAATTATTCTTTTTGTAATGGGAGCAATTTATGCAATAGGACAGACGAAGAGAACGAGAAATAATATGCCGTTACCTTTAGCGGTTCGTCTTATTCTTAGTTTTTCTTTAACAGGAAGTGCAATTTGGATATGGTTACAAGATCCATCGGTTGAGTACAGTACGTGGGTTGCACTCGGTATGACTTTATCAACTGTAGGGGATTTATTTATGGCAGGATTAATTCCAATTGGTCATCGATTAATTGGAGGAATGGTTACTTTCGCTCTTGCACATTGTTTCTACGTGAAAGCATTTTTACAAACAGGTATTTCATGGAATGGTTTTTGGATCGGTTTACTCGTATACGGACTCTTTCTAATTATAGGGTGGTTTTTCTTTATTCGAAATGAAAAACAAGACAAACTTTTTACAATAGGGGCTCTAATTTACGGTTTGTGGGTTGGAGGAATGGCATGTTTTGCATTCGCCTTATATTACGAGAATATAGGAATATGGTGGGTGCCAGCACTTGGTGGTTTACTGTTTGTGATTTCTGATTTTATTATAGGCGTGACAGATATCGGAGGGCGCAAACTGAAGTATGAACCACTTTGGATTTGGTTTACATATGTCGCAGCGCAGATGTGTATTGTATATGTAGGATTATAAAAAGATACTCTCAAAAATAGTTGATAGACTATTTTGAGAGTATCTTTTTTATTGCTATGCTACTATATTTGTTTGTTTAATTTGTACAGTATTTTATAAGTATGAATTTCATAGAAAAGGTCCTGCTTAGCAGATGAAAAATATAGTATATAAGAATAGCAAATTTATAGGGGTTATTATTTTTATATTTGTAATATTATAATGTTGTAATTCAGAATTTTGTGGAAATTCACCAGTCGGAGTACTTATAATAAAAATAAAAAGATGATGAGATGGTGGAATGATGCAAAAGAAAAAGAGTTTGCGTGAATTCTTTGAAATAATTGCAATTGCATGCTTATTGGTGTTTTTGGCAAAAATCTTTTTGTTTTTTCCTACGACTGTAAAAGGCGCATCGATGAGGCCGACGTTACAAGATGGAGATAAAGTAATTATTAATAAACTTGCAAAGAGATTTGAAAGTTATGAGAGAGAGGATATTATTGTCGTGAAGACAGATAATTTCTACGTGAAGAGGGTTATTGGATTGCCAGGAGATGTAATTGAGATGAAGAATGATCAATTATATGTTAATCATCAAGTGAAAAACGAAGAGTATTTAAAGAATAATAAAAAACAGGCAGAAAAATTACTTATCAATTTAACTGAAGATTTTGGACCGATTACAATTCCTAAAAATAAAATTTTTGTGATGGGAGATAATCGTTTAGTTAGTAGGGATAGTAGGAACGGCTTAGGACTCATTGATAGAACAGAAGTATTAGGAAAGCTCATGGCGATATATTATCCATTTGAACATGTGAAAATTGCAAATTAGAAATAAGAAAAACCAAGCGAATTAGTTGCTTGGTTTTTCTTATTTAAACAGTTGGTGTTTTATTTATTGTTTCTTGTGAAGCAATATGTTCATTATTTTGGTCGATATTTAACATGAATTTTCGTTGTAACAATTGCAATTTAAAGAGTGTTAAAGGATCATGATAAGTTTCTGGGTTCGTTCTTAGCTTTGTTAAAGTTTGCTCATCTTCTTGTATTTCAAGTTGGGCTGCTTCTACAGTTTGTTTCAATATGCTAAGAGGGTCCTTAAAGAACATCATGATATCACGTTCTAGTGCACCTTCAAATACTTCAAATTGAAGGAAGAATTGTTTTGAAATCATCTGAGCAACTTCTGTATAATCTTCTGTTTCAATATATTGTTTATATTTATTTGATAGCATAGATTGATTTTTTTGCATATTACCGAATAATTTCCCTGCACTCTTTAAGAAAAATTGTGTCGGTGTAAAGCGTAATAAAATATTGATGTTAGCTACTGTAATTCTATTCGTCATTCTTGCAACATCTCTATCCCAGTCGTCTAGTAATTTGAAATCACAAGGAAGTTTAATACGCTCTTCCTCATAGAGTTTATTAAAGGTATCGCCCATTTCATCTAAATAAGCCTGAGCTTGAATGAATTCATTATGAGCAGTTTCAATCCATTCTTGAATAGACCCAGTAAATTTAGGAAGAAGCACTTGCTGTACATGTTTTTGAATTCTTTCATTCATTGCTACATTTAGTTCTTCATGGACCAATTTGAAATCACTATCTTCTTGAACAAGATCAGAGCAACTCTGCAACAATTCAGGAATTTGAGAATGTATATCCTGCGTAATCTCTTCTTTCGTTAAGAGATAAGATTCTGTAATAGAACGAATTTTATCTTTTTGAATGGCAGTAAGATTATTAATAAAACCATCAAGTTTTACTAAAATATGTTTATTCCAGCGGACGGATTTCACTAACGTATTTTCTAATTCCACACGTTCATTTACAAGGTATGCAATTGTTTTTTGGATAAACCATAATAATTTTTCAATGCGTTCTTTTTCCACGTTACGCTGAGTAAGGTTAGAAAGAATAGAGTCTGTTACGTTACCTAGCTGTTCACTACTCTCTTGTGAAGGAGAGTAAGGGAAAAATTGTGCTTCTGGGAAATGTACGAGTATTTTCTTTTTAATGCTGTTCGTGATATTTTCACTAGTATTCGTATCAATTGTTTGTAAGACGAATTGAATTTGTAAATTTGGTACTTGCTTACGAATATATAATAATGTATCGAGCTCTTCATCATGTAATGGTGAAGCTGAATTTAGTACATAGATGAGACTATCTGCTGCCTGTAAGTATTCAAAGTGAGAGCTGTTTTTGTCAAGTTGTCCATGCACAGTAGGTGTGACAAGGAATGAAAACTTATTTTTTCGTAAAAATCTACTTGGTAATTTAACTTCAATACATTTTCTTTCTAGTTCTGACTGAGAAGGTACCGCTAGTATGTTATGAAGTTCGTCAAAGTTTGGTATATTTCGTATATCTAGCTCTGTAAGCTCAGTTATTTCAGTTTGACTATTATCTTTAAATGTAATTGAAGTTGTTATAGCCTCATTTAATATATTTTCTCCTAGTATAGAGTTAATAAAGGCTGATTTATCATAATCGCTAGCTCCTGCTACTAGAAGTTGTGTAACAGTTAAATCGTATAACTCACGAACAAGTAGTGTGAATTGATGACCTAAATCTACATCATTCTTCTCAGCCCATACAGCAATCGTTTCAAATAATGCTGATACGTCTGCCATAGCGACATTTGCATGAGCTGATGCATTTGAAAGTAAGGCACCTGCGCTTTTTACGAGTAATGATTCTAGAGTTGTCGGTGAAACTTCATTCCATGCTAATACTGCTGCGGAGACAAGTAAAGAATCTTCCGCTCTCATTAAACTAAACCAATTTGTTAATAAATCTGGTACAAGTCCTTGTAATTCGTGCATGAAATGTTGTCCAGTAATCAATTCGAAGTACGTCTCTTGATAGCGAGTAGAAATTTCATTCCAATCGTCATTAGCATCTACTTCAATATGTAAGAATAGGTGATTTATTGTTTGAATCCAAGGTAGATGGAATGATTCATTTTCATAGCTGTTCCAAAGTGAAATAACAAGTCCTTTAAATTGAACTTGATCAATTGTATATAAGGCTTTTAAAGATTCATAGAAATACTCAGGTTTAATTTTTTTAGTAAAGCCTCTGTTCACATAATTGATTAAAGTATCGAACCAGTGTAATGACTTTGTTCGAATTCCTTCTTGAACAGCGAGTTCAATAGCATTATTCCAATCTTCTTGTTTTTCATAGAACGATCGAGCGATTGCAGTAATATTTGGATAGTCTGGTTGAAATGCAACAGCTTCGCTAATCGTCTTAAATGCTAGTCCTAAACGATTTTGCTCTATATAAAGAGAAAGAAGTTGTAGGGAAACTTCCATCGTAAGAGTTGTATCTTCTGTTTGGATAGATGTATAAATTTCTTCTGCTTTTGGCAAGAAATCTAATTCGAAATAAGCATCTGCAATATTCTTCATAGCCCAGAGAGCAAGTTCATTATTTACTTTCTCCCATTTGAATATAGCGGCTTCAAAGTCGTTAGTTTGAAAATAAACTTCACCTTGTGCGAAGCGAATATTAGATATGTTGGAGAATTCATTTTTGGATTCATTTATATATGCTTCACCGAGTACTTCCGCTACCGGAATGGAAGAGTCTTCTGTTAAAAATGTTTTATAGTAAATCTTTTGGATAAATTGTTTTTCAATGGTCATGTTCGTTCCCCCTGTATAATTTAGAAAAATGATGTTGTATGTAAAAGGGTGCATGTTACTCTAATAGGTAGAAGTTGCATTATATAGACCAAACTATGTTTTTGCTAGATATATCATTTTTCCTGAGAGTTAAACCGTTGCAAAAATTAACTTTCCTTTATTGTAACAAAAAAATAAGCCTATGAATTTTTATTTTTTAATCCCGATTGGTGCAGGCTAATAATCAGTTAGGATGGATAAAAAAACCACTGATTAAATCTCTGTTTAAGGAATGGAATAGAAGTAGAGTTCATTATAAAAACAATGTATAGTGAATATGTATACCATGTTTGTCTTAAAGATAGAATGGGCACAATATGGAATAACGATCGTGTATAGGATGTGTCTTCCGAATGGAACAACATATTGGTGAGCTAATCGCACACTATGGGTATTTTGGAATTATTATAGCTCTAGCTGGCGGGATTGTTGGATTACCTATACCGGATGAGTTTTTATTGACTTTTATTGGCTATAACATTTCAAAAGGAGTTATGTCAGGAACAGCTGCTTTTTTAAGTGGAATGGCAGGGGCAATGCTTGGCATTACATTAAGTTACATATTAGGTTTAAAACTTGGGCTCCCTGTTTTAAAAAAATATGGTCCGAAAGTTAGAATTAAGGAACATCATATTGAAAAAACACATATTTTATTTGAAAAATACGGTCCATTTCTTTTAATGATTGGCTACTTTATACCAGGAGTACGTCATTTAACAGCATATTTTGCTGGCGTTTCAAATTTAACATGGTGGCGCTTTTGTTTGTATGCTTACGGTGGTGCACTAATTTGGATAAGTGTTTTTATTGGCCTAGGTTGGAAACTGGGAGAGAAGTGGCGCTTTGTTGAATATAGTTTACATCATTATGGAATATGGATCTTATTAGTTTCGGCAATTGTAACATTGATTGTGTGGATTTACATAAGGAAAAGAAAAAACCGCTAATAATAGCGGTTTTTTAGCTGAAAGCAATAAATAGTACACCAGCTGTAATAAAGACTACACCAATACCAGTCATAAAGTTTAACTTTTCACCTAATATAATCATCGCGAGAATAATGGAAAATACTACACTTAATTTATCGATAGGTGCTACTTGTGAAACTTTTCCTGTTTTTAATGCAAGAAAATAAAATAGCCATGACGAAGCACCAGCGATTCCACTTAATGTGATAAATAGCAGTGCTTTTTTATTTAGGAGTACATCACCGATATTTTGAAATTTACCTTGTATAATAATAACTCCTACCATAAATAATGCCATAATAATAGAGCGAATCGTTGTTGCGACGTTGGCATCGATTCCATCTAAGCCGATCTTTCCAAAAATAGATACGAGGGCAGCAGCAATTGCTGATAATAGTGCGAATAATAGCCATGAACTCATAGTGATATTCCTCCAATCTTACATTATTATACATGAAAATCATTCTCATGTATAAATAACGAAATAAACCCCCGCCCTATATTTTTAATAAGGTGGGGGTTTATTATACTACTCTGCTATTTCTTCATATAAAAAGTACGTTACATTATAAATATGCTCTACTTCATCATCCGTCATAAATAATAATTCGTCACGTTCAATCCCTTTTTTCTTTTCGATAAACTCAATCATGTTTTTTCGTTCTTCTCTTTTCATCAATTTTTATTTCTCCCCTCAATCTGTTTTAATACAGTTTATTTAAGTTACTGCTATTATATAACAGAATCTTTAGAAAGTTCCACCTATTTTATTATTTTTTTCAGAAGAACCTTTCGACAAAACAAGCCCGCTTAAAGGGCTTGTTTTCATTTTAAAGTCGTAAAAACTCAGGATTGGTTGTACCGGCACTATCGATGTAATAAATTGTATCGGGATTGATTTTTATTAGTACATAATTAGGGTCTTCCGCACCGAGTAACCAGCGTTTTAAGCTATTAGTCCAAAATTTGTTTTTTAATGTTTGATCTTCTTCGATGGAAGCTATACCTTCAACTTCAATGTAATCTTCATCTAATTTCTTTCCTTCGCGTCCAAGTAGTACATGTACATTGGGATTTTTTTCGATATCTGTTATCTTTTTTGAATTTCGATCTGTTGCAACATATAGTACAAAATCTTCGTGGAAAAACATCATAAAGGCACTATGTGGCTTATCGTTACGTACAGTAGATAATACACCAGTACGTTGACCTTGAATAATAGTTGCGATTTTTTCTTTTAAGTGCATATTTTTAGCCTCTTTCCATAATTCATAATTTTTTCTGTCTGAACAAGATAATTTAAATATCTTTCATACTGTTTTCTTCAACCCGATTTTTTAAACGTAATTGTGATGAAATCGAACAAGTTAGGAGATGAATAATAATAATATCGAGGAGAAATACATACGATGGAAGGATGAAAAGCATGTTTAATAAAATATTTCTTATAGTAGCGCTTATAGGTGTACCACTT
Source organism: Bacillus sp. NPDC057893 (assembly GCF_042796455.1). Taxonomy (NCBI): domain Bacteria; kingdom Bacillati; phylum Bacillota; class Bacilli; order Caryophanales; family Bacillaceae; genus Bacillus; species Bacillus sp. NPDC057893. The sequence goes on from NZ_JBHVNG010000006.1 coordinate 160,819, forward strand.
TCTGTAATCGGAAAAACACTTCATTGGCCACAAACCATTATGTTTACTGTATACTGCATTACTATTATTGCATTAGCTGGTTTTATGGGGAGGGCGACAGAAAGTTTAGCAATCGTTTCTGGACCTCGGATAGGTGGTTTATTAAATGCCACTTTCGGTAATGCCGTTGAACTTATCATTTCAATTTTTGCACTTCAGGCAGGACTAACAGAAGTTGTTTTAGCTTCCTTAACTGGTTCTGTACTTGGAAATTTATTACTGGTAGGAGGGTTATCCTTCTTTATAGGTGGCCTTAAGTATAAAAGACAAAGTTTCAATGTTTATGATGCAAGACATAATTCAGCTTTATTAATATTTGCTGTTGTCGTAGCCTTTGTTATTCCGGAGATTTTTTCAATGAAGATGGATGCTGGAAAGACGTATCAATTAAGTATTGGTGTTTCTATTATCATGATTATTATGTACCTTGCTGCATTGCTATTTAAGTTAGTTACGCACCGTGGTGTATATCAACATAAAAGTGATGAAGTAGCGCATGAGGAAGAGCCAGAGTGGTCCAAAGGTAAAGCGCTACTCATTTTAGCGATAGCAACACTTGCAGTTGCTTATGTGTCAGAGGCACTCGTACATACTTTTGAAACGGTCGCAAAGTCGTTTGGCTGGTCAGAGTTATTTATAGGGGTTATTATCGTTGCAATTGTTGGTAATGCAGCAGAACATGCATCTGCGATTATTATGGCATATAAAAATAAAGTGAATATCGCAGTAGAAATTGCAGTAGGTTCTACATTACAAATCGCTATGTTTGTTGCTCCTGTGTTAGTACTTCTTTCGATGCTTTTTGCACAAAAGATGCCTTTAGTATTTACAATACCAGAACTTGTTTCTATGATTACAGCTGTTTTCTTAACCATTGCGATTTCAAATGATGGGGATACAAACTGGTTTGAAGGAGGCACTTTATTAGCGGCGTATGTCATTATGGGAATTGGTTTTTATTTATTATGAAAAATAGGGATAACAATGCTTCAGAGGGAAAACAATAAATACAGATTTATATACCTTTATGTAGGAAGGAGCCAGACAGGTGAAACGAGTATACAGCATATGTCTTTCAACCATGGTCTCGTTTATTTTATTATTTCCTAACAGTAGTTTTGCAAAGACAACGGTAGAAGTAAAAATGCCTTCATCTGTTTTAAATATTTCAAAAGATAATACATTTCCAAATGACGCACAAGATTTACCGCGTTTACAGCCAAGTAAGTTTGCGCAAGAATTATTGAAAACAGCAAATATCAAAATTGAAAACCCTGATTTAATTCGAATGTTTAATGAAACAACAATTTCGAATGCACCGCTTGCGGTAGGATACCGAGCGAAAATTTATTTAGGTCAATGGGCATTAAATTATGAGTCAATAGACACATCGATTAATTGGGAATATAAGCAAGTAAATCGAAATGTATATGATAATCGCGGAGGAGATCGCTTATATCCACTTCGCTATAAGCAAGAAACTCAAAAGACAATCGAAGGCGATTTAACAGCGGATATGAAAGATGCTACAGATGTGAAAAAAATGATGCTTTTAAAAGCGCTTGAAAAAGTACAATTGCCACTTTCGTTTAAAACGACCATTGGTTATGGTACAGGACATGAGCGTGTTTATAATATTAGTCCAAGTCAACTCGGGTATTTATATGCTTATACGCCAGCAGTAAATGAAAAAGGAAAAGTAACGTTTGGAGAAGTGTACCTTGTTTTAAAGGGAAATCAAAAAAGGCTTGTCGTAAAAAATGTTACTTCTCAAGGAATTGGAGCTGCTATTCCAATTCATGATCATTTGTTTTTTAAATTTGTTTCTTCATCGCATTCACAATGAAATAAAAAACGTCAGCCTATAAGCTGACGTTTTTTATTTATAACATAATGTTTGATGTTTTTGATAAGAAATCTTCTTTTGGATAGTAGCTATTTTTTACAAGAACATTTGGTCCAAGGCATTTCACGGCAGGACAATGGCAACTTAATGATTTTGCTGTTTTTGAGTCACACCATTTGTCGTAAGCTTCTTGTAGTGTATTTGTTTGTACATTACCTAGAAGCGGGACATCACCGAAATCGGTTACGATAATATTTCCATCGAAAATATTTACGTTCAAACGAGAACGACCATCTGGATCATTGCGGACAGTTACATTTTTACTTTCATGTAATCTCTTCAATGTGTATAAATCACGTTCATCATCACTACATGCATAGAAAGGTAATGTTCCAAATAGCATCCATACATTTTCATCACGGATCTCTAATAAATGTTCAATTGCATTTCGAATTTCTTCTTTTGTTAAAATTTCAAGTGTGCTAGCGAAGTCACTCGGATACATTGGGTGCACTTCATGACGTTTACAGCCCATTTCTTCAACGATTTGACGGTGAATATGTTCAATATGTGGTAGAGTTCGTTTGTTTAACATAGTTTCGGCTGATACGAGTACACCTGCCTCTGATAGAGCTTTACTATTTGTAATCATTCTTTCAAATAATTTAGCGCGCTGTTCATAAGTAGGTTTACGCTCCATCATTGCAAATCCGCCTTCAACGAAGTCATCGATTGTTCCCCAGTTATGTGAAATGTGCAATACATCTAAGTAGGGAATAATTTGTTCGTAACGTGCTAAATCTATAGTTAAGTTTGAGTTGATTTGAGTGCGAACGCCTCGTTCATGGGCGTATTTTAAGAGTGGTGTTACATAGTTGTCGACGGATTTTTTTGAAAGCATAGGTTCTCCGCCTGTAATACTTAAAGAACGTAGATAAGGAATCTCATCTAATCGTTTTAATAAAAGCTCCATCGGAAGCGGATTTGGATCTTTCGGCTGTAATGTGTAACCAACAGCGCAATGCTCGCAACGCATATTGCATAACGTCGTTGTTGTAAACTCAACGTTTGTTAATAGTAGTTTGCCGTACTCTTCAAGGTCCATATACGCTTCCCATGGATCGTAAGAAGGAGTAATCGGCTTCATTATTTGTGATATCGTCATATGAAATACTCCTTTGACTATTGAAATAACAATTTGTCCATTCTCTATAATAGAAGAATATGTGCTTTTTATAAAGTGAAACTTTTTTGTGAAAAAAGAGAGAGGGCTTACATTATAATGAATTACTGCGACAAATTTGATGAAATTACATGCCCATAGCCATCATTTTTGCGGTATAATAAAAGCAACTCGAATTAAAAGGAGAGTGCCTTCATGGGAAAAGCAATTCAAGATAAAGATTCACAACTAGTATATTTGAAAAAACGTTTAAATATGTTCATTGAAGTAATTGATACGATTGAACCAGAAGAGGTAGAATTAGAAGATGTAGATCGTCTTCTTGCAATGTTAGATGAATTAGAACTGAAATGTGAGCAATTTAAAAAAGACGAATAATATATTAAAAAGGCTGCCACTACAAAATTGGCAGCCTTTTTCTGTACGGATAATAGAAGGAATATAGAAAAAAAGGTATAATCAAGTTGTGAAAAATTTCATTAAACCGCAAATAGCGGGATAAATAAAAAGCTGAAGAGTATAACAATGGAATTTTCATTTCATAACGTTTTGGTAGCGTTCACAATTGAGGGGGAAGTAACAATGGAAAAGCTTCAAGAAAGCATGTATCAACTAATTGTTGGAACGTCAACGAACTTACCGAAAGATGTTCGTCGCGCAATTCAACAAGCGAAAGAACGAGAAAATGCAGGAACTCGTTCGGCGATGGCACTTGGCACAATTACGAATAATATTAAAATGGCAGATGATAATATCTCGCCAATTTGCCAAGATACAGGGATGCCAACGTTTAAAATTTATACACCAGTTGGTGTGAATCAATTAAAACTGAAGGAAGCTATCTATAGTGCGCTTGAGCGGGCGACAAAAGATGGTAAACTTCGTCCAAACTCTGTTGATTCTCTTTTTGGAGACAATAGCGGAAACAATTTAGGACCAGGTACACCTGTTATTAAGTTCGAACAATGGGAAAAAGATTACATTGATGCACGTTTAATTTTAAAGGGCGGGGGCTGTGAGAACAAAAATATTCAATATAGCTTGCCTTGTGAAATAGAAGGACTTGGACGAGCTGGGCGTGATTTAGAAGGAATTCGTAAATGCCTTCTTCATGCAGTATATCAAGCGCAAGGGCAAGGGTGTAGCGCAGGGGTAATCGGCGTCGGTATCGGGGGAGACCGCACATCAGGTTACGAATTAGCAAAAAATCAATTATTCCGTACATTAGATGATGTAAATTCAGTTCCAGAATTACAAAAGCTTGAAGAGTATGTATTAGAGAATGCAAATAAGCTTGGCATTGGTACGATGGGATTTGGCGGAGAAACAACTTTATTAGGTTGCAAAATTGGAGTATATAATCGTTTGCCAGCGAGCTTCTACGTATCTGTTGCGTATAATTGTTGGGCATATCGTCGTCTTGGCGTAACAATTCATCCTGAAACAGGTGAAATTATGGATTGGTTATACCAAGAAGGTGAAGATACACTTCAGCAAGATGCTGCGCAAGAACAAACAGAGCAGCGTGAAATCGTATTACAAGCTCCAATTACAGAAGAGCAAATTCGTGAACTTCGTGTTGGTGATGTTGTTACAATTAACGGCATGATGTACACAGGACGTGATGCAATTCATAAACATTTAATGGATAACGACTGTCCAGTAGATTTAAAGGGACAAATTATTTATCACTGTGGTCCAGTTGTAGTGAAAGATGAGAATGACAATTGGAAAATTAAAGCGGCAGGTCCAACGACAAGCATTCGTGAAGAGCCATATCAAGGCGATATTATGAAAAAGTTCGGAATTCGTGCTGTAATTGGTAAAGGCGGTATGGGTGCTAAAACATTAGCAGCTTTAGAAGAACACGGTGGTGTGTACTTAAATGCAATTGGTGGTGCAGCACAATATTATGCTGAATGTATTAAAGAAGTGAAAGATGTTGATTTCTTACAATTCGGTATCCCAGAGGCAATGTGGCATTTACATATCGATGGTTTTAAAGCAGTTGTAACGATGGATTCTCATGGTAAAAGTCTACATGCTGATGTTGATAAAACATCACTTGAAAAATTGGCGAGCTTTAAAGAACCTGTATTTAAGTAAAGAGAAGTGCATCTCGAATTATTCGAGGTGCATTTTTTGGTATATATAGAAAAACATGTTCAGCATGAAAGAAAGCAGGAAAACAGAAACTACAGGTACGATTATATATGGAAAGGAGACTATTTATGAAATATAAATGGTTATATATAGGTCTCATTTTTTCAATTATGATGGCACTTGTTCCAGTTTCAACATTTGCTTATACGAATACACCACATAACTGGGGAATCCCACGTCCTAAAAATGAAACGGTGCCAGATGCAGGGAAACTATATACAGAATTACTACAAAAAAATGGTGGGTTTTATTTAGGAGATACGAAGAAAAAAGATATTTATTTAACATTTGATAATGGATACGAAAATGGATATACAGGAAAGATTTTAGATGTATTAAAGGAGAAAAAAGTACCAGCAACTTTCTTTGTGACGGGACATTATATAAAAACACAAAAAGATTTATTATTAAGAATGAAAAATGAAGGACATATTATTGGTAATCATTCTTGGAGTCATCCAGATTTTACAGCAGTAAATGATGCAAAACTTCGTGAAGAATTAACGAGCGTAACGGAAGAGATTAAAAAGGTAACAGGGCAAAAAGAAGTGAAATATGTACGCCCTCCGCGAGGTGTATTTAGCGAAAGAACGTTAGCTGTTACGAAAGAAATGGGATATTATAATGTGTTTTGGTCGCTTGCATTTCTTGATTGGAAAGTAGATCAGCAAAGAGGATGGCAATACGCTCATAATAATGTAATGACTATGATTCATCCAGGATCTGTTTTGTTACTTCATGCAATATCAAAAGATAATGCAGAAGCACTTGCGAAAATCATTGATGATTTGCGCGAGAAAGGGTATCATTTTAAAAGCCTAGATGATTTAGTAAAAAGCAATCAACCGTAAGCATGTATGCTTGCGGTTTTCTCATGCTATAATGATGTGTAAAAAGGATGGGGAAACGTATGTGGAGCGAACATGTTACGTTAGAATATCCGTACCATTTTGAAGAAGTGCTAAAGCGTTTATCTTTCGACCCGTTAAACGTCATTCAATTAGACGAGAAAATAATCTATGTCCCGCTTTTTATAGACGAAGAACAAATTGTTGTTCGTTTGCAAGGGATTGGTACTGTTCAAAATCCACAGTTTTGGATTTCTAGTCAGGCAGGAGATCAAGAGAAAGTAATGAAACGAATGAGGTCCATTTTTCACTGGAATGAGCCGTTTCAAAATATACAAGATCATTTTTTAAACACATCATTACGTCCACTGTTTGAAACATATGCTTATACTCCAATTATATTAGAATTTGATTATTTTGCTTGTCTTCTTCGTTGTATTATTCATCAACAAATAAATTTAAAATTTGCTACGGCGCTAACAGATCAATTTGTAAAACGATATGGGACAGAGAAGAACGGCGTTTTCTTTTTCCCAACACCAGAAAGAGTAGCGAATATTTCAATAGAGGAATTGAGAGAGCAGAAATTTAGTCAGCGAAAAGCTGAATATATAGTAGGATTAGCAAAACATATTGTGGGCGGTAAATTAGATTTAGCAAGGATAGAAAACGAAACAGAAGAAAAAGTATCGGCACAATTGTTACCAATAAGGGGTATTGGAGCATGGACAGTGCAAAACTTTTTAATGTTTGGGCTTGGCCGGAAAAACATGTTTCCGGAAGCAGATATCGGGATTAGGCGTGCACTTCAAGGTATATTTCAATTAGATAATAAGCCTGATGATGTATTTTTAGAAAAAGTGAAACAAGAGTGTGAACCATATTGCAGTTATGCAGCGTTATATTTATGGAAAAGTATAGAGTAGAGGTGTAATAATGATACAAAAGCAACAAGAGAGTAAGTTGGAAGTTGGTCAAACGTTTCCTGTGACAATTAAACGTCTTGGGATTAACGGAGAAGGCGTTGGTTATTTTAAGAGACAAGTTGTTTTCATTCCAGGGGCATTACCAGGAGAAGAAGTTGTTGCTGAAGCAACGAAAATTCAGCGTGGCTTCGCTGAAGCGAAAGTGAAAAAAGTTCGTAAATCATCACCACATCGTGTGAAAGCACCATGTTCAGTATATGAGGAGTGTGGTGGCTGTCAATTGCAGCATTTAGATTATAAAGAACAGTTAAATCAAAAGCGTGATATCGTTGTACAAGCATTCGAAAAGTATATGAATAACAGTCTGGAAGAGAAAATTCGCCCGACGCTTGGTATGGAAAATCCATGGCATTATCGTAATAAAAGTCAATTGCAAGTGGGGCGTAAAGACGAAAAGGTTATTACAGGGTTATATAAGCAAAACTCACATCAGTTAATTGATATTTCTCATTGCATGATTCAACATAAAGCAACGAATGAAGCGACAAAAGTTGTAAGACGTATATTAGAAAAATTAAATGTTTCTATTTACAATGAGAAAAAACAAAAAGGTTTAGTACGCACAATTGTGACACGTACTGCAGTTCAAACAGGGGAAGTACAAGTCACACTTATTACAACAAAAGAAGAATTACCAAATAAAGATCAATTTATCGCAGAAGTACAAAAACAAATGCCAAGTGTTAAATCAATTATGCAAAACGTAAACTGGCGTAAAACATCTGTTATTTTCGGGGATAAAACATTTAAATTAGCTGGAAAAGAAGTAATTCAAGAAACACTAGGTGATTTATCATTTGAATTATCAGCACGCGCATTCTTCCAATTAAATCCAGAACAAACGGTTGTTTTATACGATGAAGCGAAAAAAGCAGCTGCTTTAACAGGAAACGAGAAGATTGTGGATGCATATTGTGGTGTCGGTACGATTGGACTTTGGCTTGCGAATGATGCAGCGGAAGTACGTGGTATGGATGTAATTCCAGAAGCGATTGAAGATGCAAAGAAAAATGCAAAACGCCACGGATTCACAAATGCAAAGTATGAAGCTGGTAAAGCGGAACAATGGTTACCAAAGTGGGTAAAAGAAGGCTGGCGTCCAGATGTCATTGTTGTCGACCCACCGCGTACAGGTTGTGATGATAAATTACTTGAAACGATTTTAAAAGTGAAACCGAAACAAGTTGTTTACGTGTCTTGTAACCCTTCCTCATTAGCACGTGATGTGGAAACATTAATGGAGAGCTATGAAGTGGAGTATGTACAACCAGTTGATATGTTCCCGCATACAGCTCATGTAGAAAATGTAGTGAAACTTGTTAGAAAGTAACATTCAATAAGGATATGTCCCTCACAAAGCAGGAGTTATGTGAGGGTATATTTTATTTAGCGAATGGAAGTAAGGAGAATACGATGAACAATTATAAATTGACGATTCAATATGATGGTGCGCGTTATAAAGGGTGGCAACGTCTTGGTAATAATGACAATACGATTCAGGGGAAAATCGAAAGTATAATATCTGAAATGGTCGGAAAAGAAATTGAAATTATCGGCTGTAGTAGAACGGATGCTGGTGTACACGCTTTGAATCAAGTAGCTAACTTTCAAAGTGATGAGAAGTTAGTAGAACATAAAGTGAAAAAGTATTTAAATCAATATTTACCAAATGATATTAGTATTACGAGTGTAGAAGAAGTACCAGATCGTTTCCATGCTCGTTACAATTCTAAAGCAAAAACATATCTTTATAAAATTTGGAATGAAGAGCATACGAACCCATTTATGCGTAAATACAGCATGCACGTGAATAAACAATTAAATGTGAAAAGCATGAAAGAAGCTGCGAAACATTTAGTTGGTTCACATGACTTCACTGCCTTTTCAAATGCAAAGTCTAAGAAAAAATCTATGGTTCGAGAAGTGTATACACTTGATGTTTCCGAAGAATCAGGATTTGTACAAATTAGAGTAAGTGGTAACGGATTCCTTCATAACATGGTGCGGAAAATTGTTGGAGCATTAATTGAAGTTGGATTAGGGCAATTAGAGGCGGACGCAATTCCAAACATTTTAGAGGAAAAACAACGTAATCAAATTAATTGTCTTGCTGAGGCGAGTGGATTGTACTTGGAGAAGATTGAGTTTTAGAAAAGATATGGATAAGAAAAAAGCACTCATTTGAGTGCTTCTTCTTTTATGCTGATGCAGTAGTCTTATCTTTTCGGAAAATCCCCATTAATCCGCCGATTAATAATAAAACACCTGGTAATAAGTAAACAATAGAATTTGTTAGTTCAAGAAGAGCGTTCTTTCTTCATACGTAGCTTCAAATTCCAAAAAGCAGCAAGCATAATAGCTGCAAAGGAGCCACTAATTGTGCCTAAGAGCTTTGCATGAGGAAAGCTGCTCATATCAATGAATAGCATTATACATAGAATGGTAGGGAAAAGACCTAAGTAGTGTAATAACTTCAACTTCTTATCATTACTCATATACATTGCACCTTTCTAGCATGTTATACGTTTATTATAATATATTTTACCATTTTTTTACACTTGGAGAAAGATTCATTTCATATGTGTAAATGCAATTTTTTAATTCGATATTGTAAGTTTTGTCTGCTCAATCCTAAAAATTTTGCGGCTTGTGAGATATTACCTTTATTCTCTTTAAGAATTTGATGGATATATTTCTTTTCCATTTCTTCGATTATATGTTTTAAAGTCTGTGGTGTATCAGTATTGTGACTAGTTAGCGGAGTCTGCATATTGAGTTCCTTTTTTGCTAGTTCGCGAAAGTGCGTTGGCATATGGAACGCTGTAATGATATCTTCATCTTCTATTAAGTTCATGGAACCTTCAATTATATGTTCTAATTCTCTCACATTACCCGGCCAATCGTATTTATAGAAGAAGTTATTTACGTTTAAATCTACATCTTTTACGCTAAGCTCAAATTGGATATTGTATTTTTCAATAAAGTGTTGAACAAGATATGCAATATCTTCTTTTCGTTCCCGTAAAGGTGGAAGACATAAAGTAACAACGCTTAATCTGTAATATAAGTCTTGTCTTAATCGATTGTGTGCTATGGCTTCAAGAGGATCTTCATTAATAGTTGCTATAATACGAACATCAATTTCTTTTTCTTGTGTGCCTCCGATTCTTCGTATTGTTTTTTCTTGTATAGCCCGCAGCAATTTAGCTTGAAGTGTTGGACTTAATGAGTTGATCTCATCTAATAACAAAGTCCCGCCGTTTGCTTCTTCAAATAAACCAGGTTTATCTATTGCTCCTGTAAAAGCACCTCGATTTGTACCAAATAGTAGACTTTCCATTAAGGTTTCTGGTATAGCGGCACAGTTTTGCGAAATAAATGGTTTTGTTGAACGCTGGCTTTCATTATGGACGCTTTGCGCAAATAGCTCTTTACCGGTCCCTGTTTCTCCGATGATAAGTATGGAGGAGGATGTACGTATTACTCTCTTTGCTTCTGCAATGACTGATTGAATAGCTCTAGAATCACCAATTATGTGATCAAAGGTAAACTTAGTATTTTGTTTGCGAGAAAGGTTCGTTTTCGTTGTTTGCTTTAAATGACTAATCTCTCTTGAAATTTCAATAGCGCCTTTAATTTTTCCATTTTCTATTATAGGAAAAGTATCGTTAATCGTCGTAATTTCTTGTCCTTTATTGTTAAAATACGTTTGTTTTATATTTTTGTTTGTTTTTCCAAGTTTTAATGCTTCTATAAGAGTACTATTTTTATTTTCTTCAAATGCAAATACTTCTAAAGGATTTTTATATAGCACATCTAAGCGGTCCATTGATTCAATGTCCATCATTTTGCGGTTATAGATAATCGTTTTACTTTCCTCATTAATAATGTGAATCCCAATATCTAGTTCATTTAGTAAAGTTTCATATAGCATATTCATTTCAATAATCTTTTTAAAATTGATTTCTTCTGTATGCATGAATTATCTTCTCCTCGTTATACCCTATGAAGACTGACTTTTTATAATTTTATTAAAATTCTCATAAAATCGCAAAATTTTTTTGCTATTTTCTCTTAAAACTTTTCAAATGATAGAAAAATTTTGCGGTTATGCAGATTTTTTTCGTAAGAAATCCTAATTTTACATAGGTATTGAGGTTGGTACGTATTTTGCATGAATAGTAGTTGAGATCTCTAAATTTAAAGAGTAGGGGGATTAGGAATCTTTATAGGTTATGCAACGTTTCAGTGCCAATTAATAAGAGGGAGGAATTTATAAAGTGAAGACGGTTGTAGAAGGTGTGTATAGTCCTTGTTACGGGAAAGTAGAGAAATTATTTGTTACTGAAAGTTCTTACGTATATGAGTGGGAAAAATTAGCGTTAATTGAAACGATAGATAAACAGAAAGTAGAAATTAAAGTGGGAATCAGTGGTTATATTGAATCATTAGAAGTGATAGAAGGAGAAGCTATCGCTGATCAAAAATTATTAATAACAGTGAGGGATGACCTTTTAATAACAGGTAGTGATTAATAGTAGTAATATGTATTTTGCACTTTTTAATAATTATTTTTACTATGAAGGGTTTTAAAAACGCTTACATTAAAAGGGTTTGCTAAGTGAAAAGGGGGGATTTATATGATGGATCAAAACCAAGGGCTAAAAAGGGAATTGAAAAGTCGGCACATATTTATGATTGCACTCGGAGGGGTTATTGGTACTGGGCTTTTTTTAGGATCCAGTTATACAATTCATGAAGCTGGACCTGGAGGAGCAATTGTAGCGTATCTTGTCGGTGGATTTGTTATGTATTTAACGATGCTCTGTCTTGGAGAGTTAGCGGTTGCGATGCCTGATGCAGGATCGTATCAAACATATGCTACAAAACATATTTCACCTGCAGCGGGTTATGTAGTGGGATGGATGTCGTGGCTAAACTGGACGGCTACGATAGGCATTGAATTAATTGCAGTTAGTATATTAATGAAACGTTGGTTTCCAGATGTATCATCATGGATTTGGTGCGTAGTGTTTGCCGTATTGCTCTTTGTTATTAATGCGTTATCTTCAAGAAGTTTTGCGGAGGTTGAATTCTGGTTTGCAAGTATTAAAGTAATTACAATTATTGCATTTATCATTTTGGGCGGGGCAGCAATGTTTGGTTTTCTAGATATGAAAGGAAATGAACCAGCGCCGATGTTTTCTAGCTTTACTGATTATGGTGGATTGTTCCCAAATGGATTATCAGCCATTTTAATTACGATGATTGCAGTTAATTTTTCCTTCCAAGGAACAGAACTAGTTGGTATTGCAGCTGGTGAGAGTGAAAATCCAGAGAAAACTATCCCGAAGGCAATTAATAATACAGTTTGGCGCATACTTATTTTCTTTGTACTATCTATTTTTATTCTTGCGGGACTATTTCCTTGGCAGCAAGCAGGAGTGATAGAAAGTCCATTCGTAGTTGTATTTGATAAAATTGGTATTCCTTATGCGGCTGATATTATAAATTTCGTTATTATTACAGCTGTACTATCAGTTGCGAATTCAGGATTATATGCAACTTCCCGTATGCTATGGTCTATGTCTAATCAAGGAATGATTAGCCCGATTTTTGGTAAGTTATCTAAAAACGGTGTTCCTATTTATGCATTGATTGTAAGTACGTTTGTAGGGTGTCTCTCATTACTATCAGGTATTTATGCGGAAGATACAGTTTATTTATGGCTTCTTTCTATTGCTGGGTTTGGAGCGATATTAGTTTGGGCATCTATTGCTTTATCTAACCTATTAGCTAGAAGGACATACGTGAAGCAAGGGGGAGATATTAAGGATTTGAAATTTAAAACACCACTGTATCCATTTGTTCCAATTCTTGCTTTAGTATTAAATTTAACAGTAATTGTAGCTATGGCTTTTATTCCAGAACAAAGAATGGCATTATATTGTGGTATTCCATTTATGATCGTTTGTTTACTGTTTTACCGTGCTACAAGAAGTAAGAAAAGTAAAATAGAACATATCGAAAAGATGAATACAACAGAATTAGAAAGTTTATAGTTGAAATTGAATTTATAATAACAAGGAATTTAGAGACTGTAGAATTGTAAACAGTCTCTTTTTTTGTGAAAATAAAGCTGGAAACATACTACGTATGCAAAGGGGAATTAGCAATGAATCAAGAAGTTTCACAGCTATTAAAACAGATTGATTTACGAAAAGACGAGCTACTAGAACTTACAAAAGCTTTAATTCGCTTTGAAACACCAGCACCACCAGCAAGAAATACAAATGAGGCGCAAGAATTTGTGGCAGAGTTTCTAAAAAAACGAAATTTTAGTATTGATAAGTGGGATGTATATCCGAATGATCCGAATGTTGTTGGAGTGAAAAAAGGGACAGCAAGTGAGTCACATAAAAGTCTCATTATTAATGGGCATATAGATGTTGCAGAAGTAACAGCGGACGAGCCGTGGGAAACAAAGCCGTTTGAGCCGTTTATAAAAGATGGTTGGTTAGTTGGGAGAGGCGCGGCAGATATGAAAGGTGGACTAGCTGGAGCCTTATTTGCTATTCAGCTTTTAGAAGAAGTGGGGATTGAATTACCTGGAGATTTAATTTTTCAATCGGTAATTGGGGAAGAAGTTGGAGAAGCTGGTACACTTCAATGCTGCAAAAGAGGGTACGATGCTGATTTTGCGGTAGTAGTGGATACGAGTGATTTACATATGCAAGGACAGGGCGGCGTAATTACGGGATGGATTACTGTGAAGAGCCCGCAAACGTTTCATGATGCAACACGTAGACAAATGATTCATGCTGGAGGCCGTTTGTTTGGCGCAAGTGCAATTGAGAAAATGATGAAGATTGTCCAAAGTTTACAGGAGCTAGAACGTCATTGGGCGGTAATGAAAACCTATGAAGGATATCCATCAGGAACAACAACAATTAACCCAGCAGTAATTGAAGGCGGGCGCCATGCAGCATTTATTGCGGATGAGTGCCGATTATGGGTTACGGTTCACTTTTATCCAAATGAAACACATGAACAAATAATAGAAGAAATAGAAGAGTATTTAGGAAAAGTGGCAGCAGCAGATCCATGGTTAAGCGAGAACCCACCACAATTTAAGTGGGGCGGAGAATCAATGATTGTGGATCGTGGCGAAATTTTTCCTTCTTTAGAAGTAGATAGCGAACATGTTGCTGTAAAAACGCTAAGTTCAGTACATGAATCTATTTTATCTAAAAATGCAATTTTAAATATGTCAGCAACGGTAACTGATGGCGGATGGTTTAGTGAGTTTAACATTCCAGCTGTTATTTACGGACCAGGTACATTAGAAGAAGCTCATTCAATAAATGAGAAAGTTGAAGTTGAGCAGTTAATTGAATTTACAAAAGTAATAACAGCGTTCATATATGAATGGTGTCATACAAAAAAATAGATTAGTATGTTGAAATCATGCAGGTATGTACTTGTACGCTTTTTTAGTGAACTATTTCAGAGTTGAACATAAACAACTGAAATAGTTCTTTATTTTTCTATGTTTTTCGTTTTATTTCAATTAATTTCTCTTTAGCTAATTCAACGGCAATCGCATCATCTAAATAGCCGATTGGAAAAAGATAATCGGGGATAATGTCTGTTGATAAAATGAAATATAGTAAGGCACCCCCAATAATTGCACGCTCTTCGGTTGAAATGGTTTCTGTACAAAATTGTTGGTACATATTTGTTAATTGCTCAATGAAAGGACCAGCACTATCAATTTGTTCTATTTTACTTTTGAAACTCTCGTGAATACGTTTTTCGCCTTCAGTAGTTTGAGCATAGCGCTCGTAATTTTCAAGTTCTTGTTTCACACGAGTTGTTGTGTATTCGAAGTCGAATAGGTTAGAGGATTGTAATGTTTGCTGAATTGTATCGAGAGATGTGTACATATCTGCTTTTTCCTTATTTATGTGTGGAGAGTCAGGGTACATTTCATCAAGTAATAATTGCGGTGGAACTTGTAGACAGTTTGCGAATTTTTGTAAATGGTTTTGCTTCGGTTGTTGTTTGCCATTAATTATTCTTGAAATTGTTGCAGGATCAATATTTGTAAGTGTTCCTAGTTGGCGCATAGATAGAGCGCGCTCCTTTAACAGTTTCTTTATTAATTTACCGAGCCGCTCATTTGGATTTTCATTGGGCATAATGTAGGCACTCCTTTTCTATTGTCTATCGTTGAAAAAATGTTGAGCATTTATTACAAGTATATGAAACAGACAGGCACAGTTGCTCAACATTTTCATAATATGCAATGAAAAGTGAGAAAAGGGGTGACTGTACGATGAGTACGGCAGGTTTATTTTCAATTTTTTTAATCGGGATTGCGTCTAATTTAGATAATGCAGGTGTTGGGATTGCATATGGCATTCGTAAAATTCGAATTTCGTGGCTTAACAATTTTATCATCGCATTTTTTGGATTTTTATTTACTTTACTAGCTGGATTTTTTGGGAATTGGATCGCATTATTTATTTCGGAGTTCACAGCAAATCTTATTGGAGCAATCGTTTTAGGAATAATCGGGGTGTTTATTTTATGTCAGCCTTTCTTGAGTCAAAAAGATACCGTAGAATCTAAAGATGGTAGTGTACTTATGGGGGTTTTACGTGATCCAGAAAAAGCAGATTTTGATGGTTCTAAAACAATTAGTTTTTCTGAAGCAATTGTTTTAGGAGTTGCATTGTCCATAAATAATATTGCAGGTGGATTTGATGCTGGAGTAACAAATTTAAATCTTTGGCTTACGGCATGTATTTCTGGAGTTTTTAGTTTTATTTGTATTAGTGGTTTTACGTATGTTGGTAAAAGATTTTTAGCTGAATACTTAGGGAAATGGGCAACTATAATTGCAGGTGTGTTATTAATTCTTATTGGAATTGATCAATTGTTGTAAGAATGATAGGGAAAACAGTATTCGAGTATTTCCTTGGAAATACACTAAGAAATTGCATATATCGACGTGAAATCTTTTCACGGTAATGAAAGATTGTAAGTATTATACAAATCTTTGTGTGTAAAAAGGTTTAAAAAAGTAAAAGCACCTGCATAGGTGCTTTTTAGCGTATATCTTCAATTAGTTGTGCACATTCATCATCATGCATACTGTACTCACTTAAAACTTGAATACAAAGCCATTTCAGTTCTTCGATACTATGCTCAAGTTCTTCGGGAAGTACATGGTAAATGTCTTCAAGTCCCATTCCGAAATGAATAAGTTCTAGTACTTGATCATCGATGTTCCGATCCATTAATAGTTCAAGCACTTCTAAATTGAATATGTATCGGTGAGCTTCATCGAGTGAAACAACTTTTAGTTTCAAACTTTCTACAATACTCAATATGAAAAGAAGAATTGTTTTTTCGAGAACAGGTTGTTTCTCCATTTGAAATATGAGTTTCATCTTTTACACCTCCACATACAGCGCTAGGTTGTACTATATTATTCAGGAGGGGGGAACAAATATGCATAATAAAGAGAACTTTTATTACTGTTTTTTTGAATTGTGTTGATGCCTAGTAGAACGGATTTTTTTGTGAAATAAAAAATCCTGCCAATATAGCAGGATAACTTCTAAATTAAAACATACTCCAACCTTCTTGGGCAGAAAGTAATTCAAGAATTTTAAAACCAGCGATACTATTTCCGTTTGCATCTAAAGCCGGTCCGAAAATACCGATTCCCATTTCGCCTTTTACGCAGCCGAAAATGCCGCCCGCTACACCACTTTTTGCAGGGATTCCAACACGAATTGCAAATTCACCAGATTCATTATACATCCCGCAAGTAACCATAAATGTTTTACAAATTTTCGTAATATGTTTAGGGATGATCTGTTTCTTTTTATAAGGATCATATCCATCCATTGCAAAGATTAAACCAATACGTGCTAGGTCGATACAGTTAACCTCAATTGCACATTGACGCGTATATAAATCCATAAGTTCTTCAATATCGTTATCGATGATGCCATTTTGTTTCATATAGTAACAAAGTGAACGGTTTAAGTAAGCTGTTTCTAATTCAGAAGTGGCAACTTTAGAAGAATAACTAATAGTAGGATTGTCTGTTATATCACGCACAAATTGAAGAATGCGTTCCATCTTCTCCTCGTTATCATTACCAGCTAGCATACTTGTAATAGCTAATGCACCCGCATTAATCATTGGATTAAGAGGTTTGGAAGAACTTGTTGTTTCAAGCTTAATAATAGAATTAAATGGGTCACCAGTTGGTTCCATTCCAACTTTAGAAAATACATATTCTTCACCACGGTCTAAAAGGGCAAGTGCAAGTGTAATTACTTTAGAAATACTTTGAAGAGTAAATAGTGTTTGTGAGTTACCAGCATGGATATATTCTGTTTCTTTATGGAAAATAGCAATCCCTAGATCATCTGGATTTGCATTTCCTAGTTCGGGGATATAAGTAGCAAGTTTTCCTTTTTTCGTATATGGTTTTACTTGTTCTAACAACTGCTGTAAGTTGTTTGTTTCAATGCACTGCATAGTACCAACGCTCCTATTTCGAATTAACTAAGTTTACTTTTCCCGATATGCTCGGAAATAAATAATAACATGAAAAAGTGGAATGATAAAACGAAAGTTATCTGTGCTATAATTAGTTTTTTTGCCTGCATATTTTGTATTCAATAAGGAGAATTTTCCTTTTATATAACAGTTTGGAAATAGAAAACTTATCCATAAAAAGTTCGAAAATAAAAACTACACATCTATACAACTATATGTTATTATGGTTATGTAATAGAAAGCGTTTTCTAAAGCGTACTTATAATGATAACGATTTCATAAATTTGATAGGGGGAATTAAAATGTTGCAGTTTTTACAACGTATTGGTAAAGCGTTAATGCTTCCAATCGCCGTACTACCAGCAGCAGGATTATTGCTTCGTTTAGGGCAACCAGATGTATTTGATATTCCTGTTATGGCACAGGCCGGCGCAGCGGTTTTTGATAATTTAGCACTTATTTTTGCGATAGGTATTGCAATAGGTCTTTCAGTTGATGGTAGTGGTGCAGCAGGTCTTGCAGGTGCAATTGGTTATCTGGTTATGAAAAACAGTATTGATGCACTTAGTAAGGGATATTCTACTGCAGAATTACAAGATAAATTAGGTAAAGTCCAAGATTTAATAGGCAATAGCGCGAATGTAGATCCTTCTAAGCTTGCAGATACAATGACACAAGTATCTAAGGCAGCCGAATTATCGACTAAAGTGGATATGAAAGTTTTAGGTGGTATTATTGTCGGTGTTATAGCAGGGCTCCTTTATAATAAATTCCATAAAATTAAACTTCCAGAATGGTTAGGTTTCTTTGCTGGAAAACGTTTCGTTCCGATTGTTACATCGGTTGTGATGCTAATATTAGGAATTCTATTCGCACAAATTTGGCCAGCAATTCAAAATGCTATTGATGCACTGGCTCATGGAATTGTTAATTTAGGTGCAGTTGGTTCAGGTCTATTTGGTTTATTAAACCGTTTATTAATCCCAATTGGTTTACACCATGTAATGAACACATACTTCTGGTTCGTATTTGGTGACTTTACAAATACAGCAGGCAATGTTGTAAATGGTGATATCGCTCGCTTCCTTGCAGGGGATAAAACAGCAGGTATGTTTATGACTGGTTTCTTCCCAGTTATGATGTTCGGTTTACCAGCAGCATGTTTCGCAATGATTGCGGCTGCTAAACCAGAAAAACGTAAAATGGTTACAGGTATGTTAGGTGGTCTAGCATTAACTTCATTCTTAACTGGTATTACAGAACCGATTGAATTCTCATTCATGTTCTTATCACCAGTATTATATGGTATTCATGCCGTGTTAACAGGTATTTCTTTATTTGTAACAACATCACTTGGCATTCACGATGGCTTCACATTTAGTGCCGGTGCAATTGATTACTTCTTAAACTTCGGTATTGCAACAAAACCAGTCTTACTAGCAGGAATCGGTTTAATTTACGCAGCAATTTACTTCGTAGTATTCTATTTCTTAATTAAGAAGTTCGACTTAAAAACTCCTGGTCGTGAAGATGACGATGAGTTAGCTGAAGATGGTGATGCACCAGTTGCAGGTTCAATTGGTGAAACTTATGTAGCTGCTTTAGGTGGAAAAGACAACTTAACAGTTATCGATAACTGTGCAACTCGTCTGCGCTTACAAGTGAAAGATGCAGGTTTAGTAAATGAGCCAGCATTAAAACGCGCAGGTGCAAAAGGCGTTATGAAATTAAGTAACACAAGTGTACAAGTTATCGTAGGTACAAATGTTGAATCTGTTGCCGATGATATGAAAAAACACGTATAAATAATTAGATAAGAGGATATCCAAAAAGATTGATAACATCAGTTTTTTTAGAGGATATCCTCTTTTTTTTGTTAAAAATTTAACGGGAATCTTACTTTTGTAAATTTTCTTTTTCTTTTTTATACATATAGGTTGGTAATATGTGCAGTGCGTGATAAAGTAGGGATGATATAGAATGGAGTATCCATAATCTACTAAAATAAATCTTTAGTAGAGGAAGTAAATTATTGGTGAATAAGGGGAAAAAGGCAATCATGGATCAGGAAAAAAATAATGCGAATGGGAAAGCACATCGGCCGATTGTATACATAAAAAGAACAATCATTCTCGTCTTAATATTCTTACTTGTATATTTCATGTATACAAAAATTGTTGCGCATAATAAGAAAGAAGAAACTTTAAAAGCGACAGCAGAAATGAAGAAGCAAGAAGAGATAAAAAAGAAAGAAGAAATGAAAAGGCAAGAAGCTGAAAAACAAAGAAAACAAAAAGAACAGGAAGAACAGATAAAACAGGCGCAAGTTATAGAGAAACCTGCTGAAGGACCGCCTCAAGAAATTAATGAAAACGCTCAATTGGATCAATATTTACAAAACGCAGGATTTAGTGGGACAGCTGTTATTGTGAAGAACGGAAAAGTTCTTGTGAATAAAGGATACGGCATGGCTAATAAAGAGAAGCAAGTGCCGAATAATTCAGAGACGACCTTTTATATTGGTTCTATTTCAAAAGCATTTGTGGCGACTGCTATTATGCAACTCAAAGATCAAAATAAGTTACAAGTAGAGGATACAGTTGCAAAGTATATTCCAGACTTTCCTCAAGGTAATAGCATTCAGTTAAAACATCTATTAACACATACATCAGGCATTCCGGAATATGAGCAGGGAAAAGAGGATATTTCTCATGAAGAACTGATAAAGCGGATAGGAAATCAAAAGCGTATCGGGAGTCCAGGAGAGAAATGGAAGTATTCCGATTCGAACTACTCTATACTTGCTTACATTGCTGAGAAGGTAAGTGGACAGTCGCTCGAAGAATATATAAAACAACATATTTTTGCGACTGCGGGTATGAAACATTCTGGTTTCGGTACAGCGTTGGAACAAACAAGATTCCCATCAACGGGTTATAAAATAGTGAATAACAATATGACAACACCTAATATTCCGAGCATGTCACAACTATATGGTTGTGGTGATATATATACGAGCGCGCATGATTTATATTTATTTAATGAAGCACTCTTTTCTGGAAAATTAATTTCAAAAGAGAGTTATAATCAAATGTTTACAGCCGTGAAAAAGGATTATGGATTTGGCTGGTATGTAGATCCAGGAAGTTATTCAAATCACGGTGTAATGCCAGGTTGGAATTGCTTAAATGGTTTTAGTAAAAATGGTAGTGTATATGTGGTTTTATTATCTAACATTCAAAATAACATTAAATCATTTGGTAAAGTGAATAACGACATTTATACGATGTTGCGGAATATTGAAGTGTAAGAGGCTATCCTTTTGGATAGTCTTTTTTGTATTGAGGAAATATATGTGCGGTTCGATAATGAAATAAATGGAAAATGGGAGGTTTATGAGTATACATAAGCATCATGCACGCAATGCGAAACGAATTTTGTGTATTACGGCGTAGCTGCCATTGTGACAATTGAAAATTAAAATATATATAAAGATAGATGGGACACCATCTATCTTTTTTATGTGATTAGAAAAGAGTGTTTCTTTGAAAAATGTATGCCTTACCTATCACAAAAAAAGTCTGCTTTGTATAAATTAAGATGTATGGATGTAAAATTTTATACTTTAAAAATAATAGGAGGAGAAGTGTATGTGTTTGTTCAGAAAATATTGGGATAAATTATCCCGACTGTTTAATAGACAATTAGGTTATTTTTTAGATGACAAGTTACTGCCTGCTGTGGAGCGACTTTTATTTTCACAAAACTTTGCGAAATTTATTCAAAGAAATGCTAAGCAAGCTACGGAAGAATTTATAGAATCAAGTCAATTTCAATCTATTATTTGTAGCATTTTGAAAGAATGCAATACATCACCTTTTAAAGAAATTGCAAAGCAATATTTAGGTAAAAACGTAGAGATTACTGTGACAGTTGGACAGTTAACAGGTGTTATTGTAGCAGTTGGTGACGATTTCTTAACACTGCAAGAAGGAATAGGAACAGAAGTTTTATTACCATTTACAAGTATTATATCAATGAAAGAAGCGTAAGAAAGGAGACTTATATATGTTATTTACTGATGAATTGCGTAACCATGTTGGTGAATTAGTGCAAGTTGTGACAGCTGTAGAAATTGTTGCAGGTATTCTTTTATCTGTGACGGATGGGGCAGTAAGTGTTCGTACAGCTCCTTCTTATGGACCACCGGAAGATGTACTTGTGCGTACTCCTATTATTTCTTATGTTCGCTTGGAAGGGTAAGAGTGATACAAGTATGAGAGTATCAGTTGTTATTCCAGTGCATAATGAAGCAAGTACTTTATCACAAGTTTTAGTAGAAGTGGAGAAGCTCGAGCCGTATGAAATTATTGTAGTAGATAATGGATCGACAGATGGAACGAAGGAAGTCGCATTACAGCATAGTTGCCATGTAATTTATTATAAACATTCTCTTGGCAATGATGTAGGAAGGGCAATTGGAGCTAGAGAAGCAAAAGGTGAAATTATATTGTTTTTAGATGGTGACATCGTTATTGAGAGTAAAGAGCTACAATGTTTCGTGAAAGGAATTCAGCTGGGGCATCAAATTGTTGTGAATAATTTAACATGGTCTGTTTATTTAAAGGTGAGACCACATTATACGACAGTTGGAAAATTCATGTTGAATCGTTATTTGAATAAAAAAGAGCTTGCTGTTGGTTCTTTAATCGCAATTCCACATGCGATGAGCCGGGAAGTTATCGAGAGACTTGGATGGTGGGATTTAGCAGATCCCGCATTATTTCAAGCGATGGCGATGTCTAGGGGAGTAGATATTGTTGATATGGCTTCGGTCGATGTAATTCACACGAATAAGGTTCGTCCTGTGCATACTGGTACATCACCTGGTTCTCCTTATCCGAAAGCGACTAGTCGTATTATAGGTGATCATTTACGTGCTTTGCAATACGTAATTGAAACATATGGTAAACGCGGCGGTTTTTCGGAAGGAAACAGGGATAGAGAGTTTATAGGGAAGTATAAACCAGTTTTATTACAACGGAAAAAAGCGAAATACAGTGCGATTATACCAGTGTCAGAAGAAAAAATGACTATAAGATCTGTTATACAAGAAGTGAAAAAAGCAGGAGTAGATGAAATTATTATTGTTGCGAATGGAGCGGATATCGAGACTATTAAACAAGCAAAACTAGAGAATGTAATTGTTGTTGAATTTGGGAAGGCGCTTGGACATAATGTAGCGCGAGCGATAGGGGCCATGCATGCTACGGCAGATATTTGTTTATTTGTTGATGGTGATTTTGCTATTCCGGCAAAAAAGTTAAATCCATTTTTGCATGCTATTGAAGACGGAAATGATGTGGCGTTAAATGATTTGCAATGTTTGTTAGATATGTTTCACCCGGCAGATCCAATTAGTATGGGGAAATATTTCGTGAATTTGGTAGCGAAACGACCAGATTTATGGAATAACTCTTTAACTGCTGTACCACATGCTATGCATAAAAAGGTAATAGAGAAAATAGGGTATGATTCTCTTGTTATTCCGCCACTAGCTCAAATGAAAGCTATTTTGGAGGGATTCTCTATTACAGCAGTAGAATTTGTAGATGTTATAAAAACAAATCGAGTACGCCCAGAGCAACATGGTTTTGTAAACGGACGAATTCCTGCATTCGATCGTATTTTCGGCGATCAGCTTGAGGCGATTGCTTATTTATTAAAACATACAGACGAGCGCGGGAGTTTTACAGATGGAGAAAGGGACAGAGATATAATACTACAATTGAGAAGGGAAGAAGAAAATACAGATGGATGCCAGTAGTAAAGTAACTATTATTGGATTAGGGTATGTCGGCCTTCCTTTGGTGGTCCTTTTTGCAGAAAGAGGACATGCTGTACTTGGATTAGATAAAGATACTAGGAAAATAGAATCAATTATAAAAGGAGAAAGTTATATTCCTGATGTTTCTTCTAAAGTATTACAAAACTTATTAGAAAAAAGAAAATTAATAGTGAATACACCAGATAAAGGTGTTACCGATTTTAAGAATAGCGATTATGTCATCGTGACTGTGCCGACACCAATTAATGAATATAAAGAACCAGATTTAAGTGCCCTTGTTTCAGCCTCCCACTATATACAACAGAATCTTCAAAAAGGACAAACCTTCATTTTTGAAAGCTCCACATATCCAGGAACACTTGAAGAAGTTATTATTCCTATTATTTCTAAAACCGGTAAAAAGGTAGGAGGAGATTATTATATTGGCTATTCTCCAGAGCGAATTGATCCAGCGAATAGCCAGTATTCAGTTGAAACAATTCCAAAAGTTATTAGTGGACAAACAGAGCAGTGTAAACAAAAAGTACAGGATTTGTATAGCACTATATTTGATGTAGTCGTTCCAGTTAGCTCTCCGAAAGTGGCCGAGATGTGTAAGCTATTTGAAAATATTCAGCGCTTAGTTAATATTTCATTAGTAAATGAGTTAAATATACTTTGTGAAAGTTTGAATATTAATTTTTATGAGGTGCTTGAAGCTGCATCTACAAAACCGTTTGGATTTACTCCGTATTGGCCAGGACCAGGAATAGGAGGACACTGTATTCCGGTAGATCCTTTATATTTTCAATGGAGAATACGAAAGGTTGGAGCAATTAGTCAATTAATTGAGGCAGCACATGTAATTAATGAAGAAATGCCAGCGAAAATAATCGGTAAAGTAAAAGGTGTGGTGCAATCACCCGCAACGGTTTTAATAGTAGGGATTGCATATAAGAAAGATGTAAATGATCTGAGAGAATCGCCAGCGTTGCCAATTATTCAATTATTAATAAAAGAAGGGTACAAGATAGAATATCATGACCCTTATATTTCTTCAGCGAAAATTGGGGATACACTATATCAATCCATTCCATTAGATGAACAAAGAATTAAACAAGCAGATTGTATTTTAATTGTAACCGATCACTCTAGTATCGATTGGAAGCTCTTTAAAGGAATTGAGCGATTAATAGATACACGTGGAATTATAAAGAAGGTGAGTGTATGAGTGAAAAATGTTTAATTACAGGCGGAGCAGGATTCATTGGGTCACATTTAGCTGAAGAATTGGTGAAAAGAGGTTATGAAGCTACTATTGTGGATAACTTCTATAAAGGAAAAAATAAATATCATGAAGAGTTAATGAAAGAGATTTCAGTTATTCCAATAAGCGTGTTAGATAAAAGTTCAATTCATGAATTAGTTAATCAACATGATGTGGTGTTCCATTTAGCTGCAATTTTGGGAGTCAAAACTACAATGGAAAAAAGTGTAGAGCTTATTGAAACGAACTTTGATGGAACGAGAAACATTTTGCAAGCAGCGTTAAAAGGGAAGAAGAAAGTAGTATTTGCATCTACTTCTGAAGTATATGGAAAGGGAGAGCCACCATTCTCTGAAGAAGGAGATCGTTTATATGGTGCAACTTCCAAAATACGTTGGAGTTATGCAATTTGTAAAACATTAGAGGAAACATTATGTTTAGTGTACGCATTAGAAGGCTTACCTGTAACGATTGTTCGTTATTTTAATATTTATGGTCCAAGAGCAAAAGATGGTCCGTACGCAGGAGTAATTCCACGGTTTATTCGTGCGGCTTTGCAAGGTGACGATATTCTCGTGTATGGAGATGGAAAGCAGACACGTTGCTTTACGTATGTAAGTGATGCGGTCGAGGCAACGATTCGTGCAATGGATGAAAAGGTAAATGGTGAAATTATTAATATTGGTTCTGAGAATGAAAAAAATATAAGGGAAGTAGCGGAAGATATAAAAAAAATAACGAAGTCTGTTTCCAAAATTGTGCACGTTCCATTTGAGGAAGTATATCCACATGGATTTGAAGAGATCCCAAATAGAAGACCAGACGTAACGAAATTAAGAGAACTTGTTCAATTTCAAGCGAAAGTAACGTGGGAACAAGGATTGAAAGAAACTATTAAATGGTTTCGTGAAGAAAACAATGGCTAAGTCGTTATCAGTTATTATTCCTGTATGTAATGAAGTGGAGACGATTTCAGACGTGGTTCAATCGGTAAAACCATTAAATCCAGTAGAGATTATTGTAGTAGCAAATGGTTGTAATGATGGTACAGAAGCAATTGCTGAGAGCTTAGGATGTACAGTAATTGAGCATAAAGAGTCACTTGGTAACGACGTTGGACGCGCAGTTGGTGCAAAACATGCGATAGGTGATGTATTACTGTTTGTAGATGGTGATTTTGCTATTCAAACTTCAAAATTACAATTATTCCTTAATCCGATTTTACATGATCAGGCGGACATCGCTTTAAATAATTTGGACGCATTATTTTTAAAGAAACAAAGACCACATTCTATTACAGTATGGCGCCAAATCTTAAATGCAATGTTAGAGCGTGAAGAATTAAAAATTGATTCTTTACTATCTGTACCTCATGCGCTGACGAAGGAAGTTGTGCAAAATATTGGATACGAATGTTTTTTTAATCCTATTGTGGCTCATCTACGCCTAGCACAAAGTAAATGGAGAATTAGCCGTCATTGTGCGATTGATGTTATTACTCCGAATAAATTTCGCCCACTCGAGCATGCTGCATACGGCACGAATCTTGCTCATTCCGAAAAACGAATGATAGGCGATCATATAGAAGCTGTAGCAGAGAGGATATTAGGCAGTGATACGCGCGGGGGATATTGCGATGGAAATAGGAAAAGAGAGAGTGTCTACCATACTCTAAATTTTGAAGACTTTTATCAAGGGTGGGGCATTACATCTAATTTGTATAAAGGACAGCAACTATCGGTTATTATTCCTGTGCAAAATGAAGAGATGACGATTGGAAAGATTATAGAAGAGCTTCGCAAAATTGAACCATTGGAAATCATTGTTGTTGTAAATGGTTCGTCCGATAAAACGGCAACAATTGCAAAAGACAAGGGAGCAACAACAATTGTATATAAAGAAGCACTTGGAAACGATGTGGGGCGTTCGCTTGGAACTTATTTTGCAAAAGGAGAAATTGTGTTATTTATAGACGGCGATTTTGTTATTCCAGCTAGTGAGCTATATCCCTTTGCAAAAGCAATTGCAGATGGAACAGATGTCGCATTAAATGATTTAAATCATTATTTAGATTTGAGAGTACCACTGCATCTTGTAACTGCATTTAAATATGCATTAAATTTAGCTTGTGATCGAAAATATTTAGGAGTAGGCTCTCTTATTGCTGTACCTAATGCGTTTAGCCGGACGTGTTTGAAATCAATTGGGTATAAATCTTTACTGTCACCTTGCGTAGCGCAAGTGAAAGCTATTCTTTCAGGATTCGAAATCGCATGTGTAAGTCGTGTTGAGGTCGATAGGATGAACCGTATTCGTCCCAGTGAACATTTTGCAAAAATAGGTCATCCTCCAGCTGTCCTTCGAATTATAGGTGATCATATAGAAGGGTTAGAGCAATTAATTGTATTAAAGGGCAGTCGTGGTGGATTCGATGATGGAAATAGAAAAAGAGATGTTTTATCCCGCTAAAGCCCGATTGGTGAGGGCTAATAATCAGTGGGGGATGGACAACCCCCCCACTGATTAAAGTTTCACTTTATAGTAGTAACAAAAAAAGTGTACAACGTATGTACACTTTTTTGCTCTGTTATAAAAACTATAACAGATTAGGAGATAAGAGTATTACAGCTCTACAATGGGTATCGTTCTTATATTACAAAATAGGACTCGTATATAAGAATACCAAAAAAATACAATTAAAGAAAGGGTTAATTATAAAGACTTTTAAACGAGGTTAACACTACGAATATAGTAGTTTGCTCAACATTTCACAAACATGTCACAACTATTTCGTTCACTTCCGAAAAAAAGTAGTATTCTAAGTGTGTAAGCTGTTATATAAAAAAACGTAGTCCTGTACTAATCAAAAATGGAGGAGATTAGGATGACTCAAGTATTAGAAAATGTAAAAAACGCGTGGGAAAACTTTAAAGGTGAAAAATGGAAAGCAGAGATTGATGTTCGCGATTTCATTTTAAATAATGTAAACGTTTACGAGGGAGAAGACTCTTTCTTAGCGGAAGCAACTGAAGAAACGAAAAAACTTTGGGATCAAGTAATGGATTTAACAACAAAGGAACGTGAAAACGGTGGCGTTCTTGATATGGATACAAAAATTGTTTCTTCTATTACATCACATGAACCAGGATATTTAAATAAAGATATTGAAAAAGTGGTCGGTTTCCAAACTGATAAACCATTTAAACGTTCTTTACAACCATATGGTGGTATTCGTATGGCGGAGCAAGCTTGTGAAGCGTATGGATATGAAATGGATAAAGAACTTAGCAAGATTTTCAGAGACTGGCGTAAAACTCATAATCAAGGTGTATTTGATGCATACACACCAGAAATGAAAGCGGCTCGTAAATCAGGTGTTATTACTGGTCTTCCAGATGCGTATGGACGTGGACGTATTATCGGTGACTATCGCCGCGTAGCGCTATATGGTATAGATCATTTAATTGAAGCGAAAAAAGCGGATTATAATTTAACTGGCGGTGTAATGAGCGAAGATACAATGCGTTTACGCGAAGAATTATCTGAGCAAATGCGTGCACTTCAAGAGTTAAAACAGATGGCTGCTTCTCATGGATTCGATATTTCTAAGCCAGCCACAAATGCACAAGAGGCCTTCCAATGGTTATACTTTGCTTATCTTGCAGCAATTAAAGAGCAAAACGGGGCAGCAATGAGTCTTGGACGTACATCTACATTCCTAGATGTTTACATTGAAAGAGATTTAGCAAATGGTACTTTAACAGAAGAAGCAGCACAAGAAATTGTGGATCACTTCATTATGAAATTACGTCTTGTGAAATTCGCAAGAACACCTGACTATAATGAACTATTCTCTGGAGATCCAACTTGGGTAACTGAATCTATCGGTGGTATGGCGTTAGACGGTCGTCCGTTAGTAACAAAAAACTCATTCCGTTTCTTGCATACATTAGATAATTTAGGACCAGCTCCAGAACCAAACTTAACAGTTCTTTGGTCTAAACAATTACCAGAGAACTTTAAAAACTACTGTGCGAAAATGTCTATTAAAACATCAGCAATTCAATACGAAAATGATGACATTATGCGTCCTGATTACGGCGATGACTACGGTATTGCTTGTTGTGTATCTGCAATGAGAATTGGTAAACAAATGCAGTTCTTCGGAGCGCGTGCAAACTTAGCGAAAGCATTACTATATGCGGTTAACGGCGGTAAAGATGAAAAGTCAAAAGCGCAAGTTGGTCCTGAATACGCACCAATTACTTCTGAAGTATTAGATTATGAAGAAGTTATGCGTAAATTCGATATGACAATGGAATGGTTAGCTGGTCTATACTTAAATACATTAAACGTAATTCACTATATGCACGATAAATATAGCTATGAACGTATTGAAATGGCACTTCATGATACAAATGTTCTTCGTACAATGGCAACAGGTATCGCTGGATTATCTGTAGTAGCAGACTCTTTAAGTGCAATTAAATACGCAAAAGTAAAACCAATTCGTGATGAAAATGGTATTGCAGTTGATTTCGAAATTGAGGGAGATTTCCCTAAATACGGTAACAATGATGATCGTGTAGATGAAATCGCAGTAAATCTTGTGAAAACATTTATGAACAAGATTCGTAAACATAAAACATACCGTAATTCTGTTCATACAATGTCAATCTTAACAATCACATCTAACGTTGTATACGGTAAGAAAACTGGTAACACTCCAGATGGACGTCGTACTGGAGAACCATTTGCACCGGGCGCAAACCCAATGCATGGCCGTGATACAAAAGGTGCATTAGCGTCATTATTATCTGTAGCTAAATTACCATATGAAGATGCACAAGATGGTATTTCAAATACATTCTCTATTATTCCAAAAGCACTTGGTAAAGAAGATGATGTACAAGTACGCAACTTAGTATCTATGCTTGATGGATATGCAATAAAACAAGGACACCACTTAAATATTAACGTATTTAACCGTGAAACATTAATGGATGCAATGGAGCACCCTGAAAAATATCCACAATTAACAATTCGTGTATCTGGTTACGCTGTTAACTTTATTAAATTAACTCGTGAACAACAAATTGATGTAATTAACCGTACAATGCATGAAAGCATGTAAGTGAAAAAAGTGTTCCTCCGCTTTTAATATATAGCGGAGGGAGGCTGTTTCAATAAAGGAGGAAGTAACATGGTAAAAGGAAGAATACATTCTGTAGAGTCTTGTGGTACTGTTGATGGCCCAGGGATTCGTTATGTCATATTTACACAAGGGTGTTTATTACGTTGTCAATATTGTCATAATGCTGATACGTGGGAAATCGGTAAAGGTAAAGAAATAACAGTTGAAGAAGTAGTGCAGGATGTGACATGTTACCTTCCATTTATTGAAGCTTCTGGAGGCGGTATAACAGTTAGTGGTGGAGAGCCACTATTACAGCTAGACTTCTTAATTGAGTTGTTTAAAAAGTGTAAAGAATATGGTATCCATACAACAATCGATTCTTCGGGCGGTTGTTATTCTGAAGAACCAGAATTCCAAAATAAGCTAGATATTTTAATGGATTATACAGATTTAGTTTTATTGGATTTGAAGCATATTGATTCAAAGAAACATCGTAAATTAACAGGGAAACCAAATGAACATATTTTACAATTTGCTCGTTATTTATCGGATAGAAAGAAACCAATTTGGGTAAGGCATGTATTGGTTCCCGGTGTTACCGATGGTGAAGAGGATCTGCAAAAATTATCAAACTTTATTCAAAGTCTATCTAATGTTAAGAAAGTGGAAGTGTTACCATATCATAAACTCGGTGTTTATAAATGGGAGGCACTTGGACATAAGTATCCACTTGCGGATGTGAATCCACCGACAGAAGAAAATGTTGAGCATGCAAAACATATTTTAAAAGTAGTCTAATCCAAATATTGGATTAGACTTTTTGTTTCTTTATAATAAAATCTAGAGTATATATTTAGAAAAGAGTATACTGAAGAGATAATATCCATATTTTTGTAAAGGATAGGCGGAGAAATTTACATAATCGTAAAGGGAAATCAAAATAGTAAAAAGAATTAAGAAGTAAAAGAGTGAGTATCATGAAATATAGAACATTTGTAAGTTATTGCGAAAGCTCTTATAGGAAAGTATAATGTAAAGATATGAGCACAGATAGGATTAAGGGGTCAATCTTATATGCTTTGCATATCCACGACAGGTACATAGCTAACAGGGGAATATTGGAATCCAAGTATGTAATGTTTAAGGAAAATGTTTTTCCTATTGTCGTATATGCAATATGGAGAAACAAAAAGCTAGGAGTGGATTTGTTTGATAAAAAACCCCAAGGTTTTAATATTAACTGCACATTACGGTAACGGTCATGTGCAAGTGGCAAAAACATTAGAACAAACATTTCGCCAAAAAGGAATCGAAGATGTAATTGTATGCGACTTGTTTGGAGAATCACATCCAGTTATAACCGATATTACAAAATATTTATATTTAAAAAGCTATACGGTAGGAAAAGAATTATATCGCTTGTTTTATTATGGTGTAGAGAAAATTTATGATAAAAAAATAGCATCTTGGTATGCGAATTTTGGGAGAAAGCGTTTGAAGACGCTATTACAGGTGGAGAAACCGGATATTGTTATTAATACCTTTCCAATCATCGCTGTACCAGAATTGAAAAAGCAAATAGGTATTTCTATTCCTGTTTATAACGTATTAACGGATTTTTGTGTGCATAAAATATGGATCCATCGAGAAGTAGATCGTTATTTTGTAGCAACCGATCATGTGAAAAAAGTGATGGTTGATATCGGTGTACCTGCAGAGCAAATTGTTGAAACAGGGATTCCGATTCGCAGCAGTTTTGAGCTAAAGATAAATCCAGCAATTATATATAATAAATATCAGTTATGTAAGGATAAAAAGATGTTACTAATTGTAGCAGGTGCTCATGGTGTGCTAGGGAGTGTAAAAGAGCTATGCCAGTCATTTATGTCAGTACCAAACTTACAAGTAGTTGTCGTTTGTGGGAAAAACGAAGCTTTAAAGCAGGATTTAATGGAACTACAGGAACAAAGTTCTGATGCTTTAAAAGTATTTGGTTATGTTGAAAACATTGATGAGTTGTTCCGTGTTACTTCTTGTATGATTACGAAGCCAGGTGGTATTACATTAAGCGAAGCAGCAGCATTACAAGTACCTGTCATTTTATATAAACCTGTCCCAGGACAAGAGAATGAAAATGCGTTGTATTTTGAAAAAAAAGGGGCTGCAGTTGTAATTCGTGATGATAGTGAAGTTTTTGCAAAAACAGAGGCGTTATTACAAGATGATATGAAGCTTCTTCAAATGAAAGAAGCAATGAAAAGTATTTATCGTCCTGAGCCAGCTGGTCATATTGTGGATACAATATTGGCAGAAAATCATGCAGAGCCGAATCATATACCTATTAAATCACCAGCTCTTGCCGAATCTTTTACTTAATATGAAACCCCTCTTTTAAGCATTTAAAGAGGGTTTTTTTATTGTTGTAAAAAAAGTAAACGTGAATTATTAACTTATCCCGCTATTTGCGGGCAGTAAGACCCCTACCTCAAAATTCAGCGAAAGCAAAGAAGTTAGATGAGGGATGAACAAAACCCACGCTGATTAAAGTTTCACTTTATCCACAAAGGATTGCGCTTCTATTAGACAGTAAAGTCGGAATATTAACAACTATATCCACATAGTCCACAATTTTTAGAAAATTATCCACAATTCTCACGTTTAGAATTCATTTAAATAGATGAATTCGTAAAAAACTTTTGGAATTTATGCACAAGTCTACGATTTTTGTGGATAAAGTTGTCCACAAAAAAAATTCCTTATTTATAAGGAACCTTTTTTGCCAATCTATTGGAAAATCTTATGTAATGAAACTGAATAATTAGGGGGGAAACCTTCTAATTATTCAGTTTCACTTTAAATACTTTTTGAGCGATAGCCCGCTGCACGATCTGCTTTTCGAAATTCTCGTTGATAGAGAACTTCTTGTGTACTAGATAATGTGTTTTTTGCTTTATCATGTTTCTTTTTATCCATTACAAATCACCTCGTGTCCTAAAGTCACTATCTATCGTTTCCAAAGACATGGGGTGATATACATATATGTCAAACTAGTAATGATTAATTATTATTTCTGAATTTTTAGATTACGCTTCTTTTAATTGGTGTGCTTCTTGGAATGTTGTATCTCGCATTGTTGCAAGTGTATATTGATCTTTTGGAATTTCATATAAATTATATACTTCTTCATGCGCGTTAATTTCATCATAAACAGCTTTTCTTGTTTCGTTTGCTAGATTTACATATTGTAGTTTTTCGGCAGCCTTAATAGACCGGATATTTATTTTACGAATACGCATAAAGATCGTTTCAATATCTAATTCGTAGAAAAGTTCGCTAAAAAATGAATCTTTCGCTAATTTATTATATCCTTTGCCATGATAGGGTTTGCCAAGCCAGGTTCCGAGGAATCCGGCTTTTTCTTGCACATCAAATAAAGTAATTGTACCGATAGGGTTACCCCATTCATCTAAAATTGTGCGTGAGATTAATTCTCCACGCTCTTCGGCTTCAATTGTTTGTTTCGTTAAAAATAAATATTCTTCATAAGAATAAGCCTTTTGACGCACAAAAGGGAAGACAGCTGGATCCACCATTAACTCGTATAGAACGTGGCTGTCGTGTAAGTCGCGTTTTTTCAACACACTAACTCCTCCTCACACGAGGGTAGCATGACGAAAAAACACCCACCCTCGAAATTTTTATATCAATCTTTAAAAAATTTCGGGGTGGGAATCGAACCCACTAGAACCAGTTTATAACGCTGGTGGCGCACCATTTGCCTTCCCCATTCATCAATTTGAAAATGATAATCACGACACAAATTGATTATGGTTTCATTCAGTTTATAATCGTATAATACTTTATCTAGTCAAAAAAATAAACTAGTTTTTTTTATTTTTTTTGTAAATTATTTTTCCGTCAATCATGGTGAGTACAGGCTTGGCTAAATAATGGAAAGGATGGTGAGTCCATAACACGAGATCAGCATCTTTTCCAACTTCAATGCTTCCAATTCTATTCTCTAAACGTAAATTACGAGCTGGAAAAATAGTTATTCCTTCCAAGGCTGTTTTTTCATCTAATCCTTCTCGAACAGCGATAGCGGCACAAACATTTAAATATTGAATGGGTGTATAAGGGTGATCTGTTGTAATAGAAACTTCTATGCCACTTTTCGATAATATATGATAAGTATCCCATGTTTTGTTTTTAAGCTCGATTTTCGAACGTCGTGTAAGAGTCGGACCAACTGAAATCTTTAAATTATGTTTCGAAAGTTCCTCAACAATAAAGTGTCCTTCTGTACAATGTTCAATACGTAAATCAAGATTGAATTCTGTCGCAAAGCGTAAAGCTGAAGTGATATCATCTGCGCGGTGAGCGTGGATACGTACTGGTATTTCTCGGCGGAGTGCTTTTAAAATAGGGAGCATTCGAAAATCAGCTTCATGCCCGTAGTGTTGTGCGTCATAGAATGTTTCACGAAGTAACCCCATAATTCCCATACGTGTTATTGATTCTTTTGTGCCGTTGCTATGAACCTTTTTAGGGTTTTCTCCAAAGGCAATTTTTAAACCAGCGGGTTCCTGAATAATCATATGATCAATACAAGTGCCTGCAGTTTTTATTACACAAGTAGTGCCGCCGATAATATTTTGGCTTCCGGGCATAACGTGAACAGTCGTAACCCCATTTTGTACAGCGTCTTGAAATGCAATATCAAAAGGATGGATCCCGTCTAAAGAACGGATATGTGGTGTTGAAACTTCAGATGTTTCATTTGCATCATTACCAGCCCAACCAGTGCCTTCGTCATAGAGACCAAGATGAGTATGCACATCAATAAATCCAGGTAAAAGATGAAGAGCTCGTGCGTCTATAACAGTCATATCTTGAGTAGGCTTAATATAAGGTTTGACCTCGGTGATTCGTTCTCCTGTAACCAGTACATCTCCTTGAAATTTTGGAGAGGTAATAGGATATACGATGGCTTGTTTGAGCAATGTTTTCATAGGTACCTCATTTCTGTTACTTTGTAATATTTAGTGTAAGTTAAGACAAAGTAACTGAAAGGTTGTTCGTGTAGTAATGCTCCGGA
The DNA here is from genome assembly GCF_042796455.1 of Bacillus sp. NPDC057893. Taxonomy (NCBI): domain Bacteria; kingdom Bacillati; phylum Bacillota; class Bacilli; order Caryophanales; family Bacillaceae; genus Bacillus; species Bacillus sp. NPDC057893. The sequence continues at coordinate 195,797 of NZ_JBHVNG010000006.1, forward strand.
GTTTAGAAAGTGAGAAGTTTTGAAGGAGATAAACTACCCGTAAAACTATTTTAGAAGTACTACATTGTATGCAAGAGTATATTTTGTAATGCATGGTTAACTGTAGGAAATGTGTATCGATATCCATGTTCAATCGCTTTATTGGGTAATACATGTTGCCCTTCTAATACAAGTATACTCATCTCACCGAGTAAAGCGCGCAGTACAAATGAAGGAACAGGTAACCAATGAGGTCGCCTAGTTATAGTGGCAATAATTTCACCGAACTCTTTCATCCGTATTGGCGTTGGCGCTGTAATATTAAAAGGTCCGTCAATTTCTTTTTTGTGAATGATGAAATCAATCATGCGAACGACATCGTCTATATGAATCCATGATAACCATTGGTTTCCAGATCCAATTGTCCCCCCAATATATAATTGATAGGGAAGTAGCATTTTTGGAAGAGCTCCTCGGTCTGCACCTAATACGACTCCAAATCTTGAGTAGATTGTTCTTATTCCAAGAGAACGTGCTTTAGATGCTTCTTGCTCCCATAAAAATACTGTTTCTGCTAAAAAGTCATTTCCGGGAGTTTCTTGTTGCTCAGTAAAAGACTCTGTTTCAGATGTTCCATAGTATCCAATAGCGCTTGCATTAATAAATGTGTGTGGTTTTGTTGCGAGTGCTTGTAATTGTTTAATGAGTCCTTTTGTTGTTTGAATCCTACTGTTTAAAATTGTTTCTTTTTGTTTCTTTGTCCATCTACTATTGATAGACTCTCCAGATAGATTAATAACTACATCGATAGAGGAGAGGGGGAAGGTCTGTAAATCCGGTGTCCACTGTACGTATTGAAGGTTAGTATGTGAAGTTTCAGCAGTTTTTTTTCGAGTAAGAATGTAAACAGTATACCCCTTTTGAATAAAAAAATTAGAAAGGTATTTGCCGATAAAGCCAGAGCCACCAGAAATTGCGATTTTCACAATCATTTCCTCCTCATTATATATATTCTTGAAAAGCAAAAACGTTCCTTGACTATGTTAAAATAATAGAGAGGTGAGAGTATGGCTGTCATTACAAAAATAGAAGTGCAAAAACGATCGAAAGAACGATTTAATATTTATATTGATAAAGGCCAAGGTGAAGAGTACGGGTTTAGTGTGAATCAATCAATCTTAATGAAACATGGGTTACAAAAAGGCTTAGAAATTGATGAAGTAGCGTTAGGGAATATTTTGTACAATGAAGAGGTACAAAAAGCATATTTACAAGCAATTTCCTATTTATCCTATCAAATGAGAACAAAACAAGAAATAGAAGATTTCTTACGAAAAAAAGAAGTGGGACAGGCCATCATCTCTGAAGTCATTTCGAAATTATTACATGATCGATATATTAATGATAAAGAGTACGCGATTTCATACGTGCGAACGCAAAGTAATGTGAATCAAAAAGGTCCAACTGTTATTAGGAGAGGGCTATTAAGTAAAGGTGTTCAGGATTTAATCATTACACATAGTTTACAAGAGTATCCAAAGGAGAAGCAAATTGAGAATGCTTTGTTTCTTATAGAAAAGAAAAAAAAATCTTATCAAAAGCATTCATTTTTACAAATGAAACAAAAATTAGAAGAAATGCTTGTTCGTAAAGGGTATTCTAGAGAGGTAATTCAAATTTGTTTGGAAGAATTGAAAGACGAAAAAGATGACGAACAGCAACAAGAAGCGTTACACTATCATGGGAATAAATATTATGAAAAATATAAGAAGTATGATGGTTGGACATTCGAAAATAAGGTGAAGCAAGCGTTATATCGAAAAGGATTCTCTATTGATGAGATAGATATATTTTTACAAATGAAACGTGAAGAGGGATGAGGAAATAAGATGGGTATGCCAAAACGCTACAGTGAAATGACGCCACATGAGCTAAGGGAAGAAATTGGGGTTTTGAAGGAGCAAGCAGTAAAGGCTGAGCAACTTGGAATTGTAAATGAATTCGATGTATTAATGAGAAAAATGGCTATGGCTCGTGCTTATATGATAGATGTAAATAAATTCCATATTGGTGAGGCATATGAATTAGTAGAAGAACCTGGTGTGGTATTTAAAATTACGTATTTCAATGGGGTATTTGCTTGGGGATATAAGCAAAATGATAATGAAGAGATTGGAATACCAATTTCCTTGCTGCAGGAAAAATAAAAACCAGAGAGTGAATATCTCTCTGGTTTTCATCTTTGGTAGGCGTTAAAGGAGATAGGAGATTCTAAAATTGGCGTTTTTTACATTCGTTTGCCAGTATAATGAGAGACTGGGTTTGTTGCGTCTGTCCATTAACTTGCGCTTTCGCATGTTTTGGACGAGTCCACGTATGGTTAAATAATTCAGAACGACGATCTAAATGGTCACGGTAGCTCATCTTTATCACCTCGTGTAGGAAGTTAATTTAGTTTGTTACTGTACTACTCTTCCTGCTGATTTGCAGCACGCATACGTTCTTGTGGGTGCGTGTTAATTGTGCCGTTAGGTCTTTTCGAAGCGAAGCGTGATTTCGCTTTCGGTTGACCTTCGATTTTGCTGTTGTTTTTTGACTCAGACCAAAATTCGGCTTGTCTACCCATTAAGAACGCCCCCTCATTATCAGTCGATACCTCTTTAAGAAGTATCACTTATAGAATGTGCAAAATAGAAGAAACTATCCTTTAGAAATTAAGGGAATAAATAGGTAAAAGGAGAATAGAACATGAATGATATTTATGAAACATTAACGAAAGAATTATTAGATAAGAATGACAACCTTTCTTACGCACAAGCTCGTGCATGGGTTGAATTACTGTGGGAAGACTTCCGAACAACTTATGCTAAATCAGGTCGTTACCAAGGTGAGGAAATGACTGAACAAGTGGTACGAACATGGATTAATAATCATGGAAGTCGCCTTCATGAAATGCGTACAAATAATCCGAAGTATAGCCATTTAATCAATCAAGAAGATCATTTGAAACATTAAAAAAAGCGACTTAAGTCGCTTTTTTTAATGTGGAAGCAATTCTAGTTTTTTTCGAAGTTTTTCTTCGCTGAAAATCCATCCTGTATAGGAACTAATAATATTTAAATTTTGATCGAGCTGAACGATTGCGACGAATGGATAATAATCTTTACTTCGATACCGCAAATCAATAAATCGAACTTCATAATAGTTATCATAATCGAAAATATCCCAGCGATATACAGGTGAGAAAGATAAGAAAGCAGATATATTTTCATCTCGCACAGCAGCTTGCATAATGGCAGTATTCGGGAACGGTACGCGATTAAATTTATCGTATACAAGGATGTTACCGCGGTGCCATCTTGCGACGTAGTAATGTTCAGTTGTAACGACGGCTAAATGGTAATGGTAAAATTTGTAAGAAGGAGAAATAATTACTTTCTCTACATTTTTGAAACGTTTGTATACTACACTTTTGATATTTCGATGCATCATAATGCGGCCGATGTAGTAAACAAACATTAATATATACGCTGCTAAAGCAGTATAGCCTTTATGTGCTCCGACAAGCATACAGGCGATAGCGAGTATATGGATAAAGAAAATGACAGTATCAAACGTATTAATTATGCCGAGCGCTACCCATTTTTTTGTGAAGGGCCTTAATGCCTGTGTACCATAGGCATTGAAAATATCCACAAAGACATGAAGAAAGACGGCAATAAATGACCAAAGTAGTAGATGCAGATAGGGAGCGTCTGAAAAGAAGGCGAAAGAGATGCCACTTATAAGGAGTGACCAAAGAATCACTGCAGGAATGGAATGAGTAATCCCGCGATGATTTCTTATATATTTAGCGTTATTACGCAATTTTAAAACTGTATCGATGTCAGGAATATTGGAACCAGCAATTGTTGCAAGCATCACTGCTTGTGGCCCAATATCACTTTGTGCTATAGCCGGATCTAATGTTGCCAAACTGCCTAGAGTAACGCCCATAACAAGGTGAGTGGCTGTGTCCATAGAAATCCACCTCCGTTTTTTATTAATGTAACTCTTTTTATTCGATACCTCAAGTCCTTTGCCTTCTATTTCCTATGTCATCTTACTTAAATTTTTTCCTAAAATCTTTATAATAGTACGTATATGCAAAAAAATGAGGGGGATCAAGTTTGACACTTGAAATATTAAATGAGTTTAACATAGAACAGTTTCAAAATGATTTAATTGGTTGGTTTGAAAAAGAACAACGTGATTTACCGTGGCGAAAAAATAAAGATCCATACCGTGTTTGGGTTTCGGAAATTATGTTACAGCAAACAAGGGTAGAGGCTGTAAAACCATATTACGCAAATTTTATGGGGAAGTTTCCTACGCTTGAAGCGCTAGCAACTGCCGATGATGAAGAAGTATTAAAAGCATGGGAAGGCTTAGGTTATTATTCTAGAGCACGAAATTTACACGCTGCAGTAAAAGAGGTAAAAGAAGTATACGGCGGGACAGTACCGAGCGATGTAAAGAAAATTGAAAAATTAAAAGGAGTGGGACCATATACAAAAGGTGCCATTTTAAGCATTGCATATGGCATACCAGAGCCAGCGGTTGATGGAAATGTTATGCGCGTATTATCTCGTATTTTATCAGTGTGGGATGATATTGCAAAACCGAGGACGAGAAAAGTTTTTGAAGAGATTGTGCGTGAAATTATTTCGACAGAAAATCCATCTTATTTTAACCAAGGTTTGATGGAATTAGGGGCATTAATTTGTATACCGAAAAATCCCTCTTGTTTACTTTGTCCTGTACGTGAACATTGCAGAGGGTATGCTGAAGGTGTTCAAAAAGAACTACCAGTGAAAAGTAAAGCGAAAGCACCTACAATGGTACCGCTCGTTGCAGGAGTACTTCAAACTGAAGATGGTCGTTACGTAATTAATAAACGCCCAAGTACGGGATTACTGGCTAATATGTGGGAGTTCCCGAATATTGAACTAGGTGAAGGTATTCGTAATCAGAAACAACAGCTTACGGATTATATGAAGGAGAGCTTTGATCTCTCGGTTTCAATTGATGAATACGCGATGAATGTACAACATACTTTTACACATCGTACTTGGGATATATTTATATTTTACGGAAAAGTAACAGGTAATATTGTCGAAACGGATACATTAAAGTTTGTGTCGAAAGAAGCGTTCGAACAGTTACCTTTCTCGAAATCACATCGTACAATTTACGAAAAGTGTGTTGAGAAAATTACAATGCAATAAAGTGAAACTTTAATCAGTGGGGGTTTTCTTCATCCCCCACTGATTATTAGCCTTCACCAATCGGGCTTTTACGGGCAGTTGATCCCTACCTAACTTCTTTGCTTTCGCTGCATTTTGAGGTGGGGGTCTTACTGCCCGGCGAATAGCGGGATAAATAATAAAAACGTGTTCCAGAACTTTGGAACACGTTTTTTATATTGAAACTAAATTTGTATTTTGAGGTTGAAAATCCACGCGTTTATAATCCGCCCCGTGACTCAATTTCTTTCACAATTTCTTTATAAATCGTTTGTCCCTCTACATTTAGATAAGGCATAATTTGCTGAAATGAATGATGAAAATAAGCTAATTCATCCTCTTTCCATTCATTTTTGGAAATCATAGTTAGCTCAGTCATATCACGTCCAGTATACATATTCCCACCTCCATCATATGTAGTTTGAATGAGTGATAAGAGATATATGCGTGAATTTTTAAAAGAAAATTAAGGATAACTTCTAAGTGAATTGGTTACATTATTGATTGTGGAGGTGAGAAAGATGAGTAAAAAACAACAAGGTTATAATAAGGCAACTTCTGGTGCTAGCATTCAAAGTACAAATGCTAGCTATGGTACAGAGTTTGCAACTGAAACGAATGTACAAGCAGTAAAACAAGCAAACGCACAATCAGAGGCACAGAAAGCACAAGCTTCTGGTGCTCAAAGTGCAAATGCTAGTTATGGTACAGAGTTTGCAACTGAAACAGATGTGCATGCAGTGAAAAAACAAAATGCACAATCAGCTGCAAAACAATCACAATCTTCTAGCTCAAATCAGTAATGAAGGAAAAACACTTCTCCGTTCGAGAGAAGTGTTTTCTTTGTGTGCGTGTCACTGTAATGAAAATAAAGGGAACGACATAACTTCTAATAAGTCAACAAATGTAGTCAAAGGAGAAAGAAGTTCACGATTAGAAATATGTAATAGGAATTATAACTGGCGAATGAATCAAAAAGGGGGTAAGTGATGAACGACTTTGATAAGTTGGTAGGAGAGCAGTTGGAAACGATGGATGAGCTTTTAAAGTTACAATCACATTTAGAGAAGTATCAGCAAATTGAAATGAGTGGAAGGGATACGTGTGATAAAAAAGAATTGCATTTTATCCGTCAAGAAATATACAGAACAGAAATAGCATTAAAACTTTTGCATGAAAAATTTGAACAGCAAACGAATAATGTGATTCAATCTTTTGAAACCGAAAAAATAATTTCAAATTAAGGGTGAGATATGTTGTTGATTTTAGGGGAAAGTCCTTTCTTAAACAGAGATGAGGGGGACTTTTCTTTTTGTTATATCTTCGTTTAATCTTCTAAAATACGTATTGCTAATTCATAGAGGATTTTCCTTTATTAAAAGGGTTGGTGATGTGGTATTCAATAATACAAACTTCATTATATTCCTTATGAAAACAAGTATCCTATCGCTTTAGTTTTAAAATTTTGACAAAAAAGTTATAATAGAAAAAAAGTGAATGCAGTTCAAGGGGTAGTTAAGACAACTTAAGAATGGCATTTGCAGCTGAAAGAAGGGAGCATATATGGGATTTCCCAAAGAAGGAGAAAAGGTACAAATACATAGTTATAAACATAATGGCTCCATTCATAGAATGTGGGAAGAGACAACGATTTTAAAAGGGACGCAGAGTCTTGTGATCGGAGCGAATGATCGTACAGTAGTTACGGAATCAGATGGCCGAACATGGATTACTCGCGAACCTGCGATTTGTTACTTTCATGCCAATTATTGGTTTAATGTGATTGGAATGCTGAGGGAAGAAGGAGTATATTATTATTGTAATTTAAGTTCTCCTTTTGCATATGACTCTGAGGCATTAAAGTATATTGATTACGATTTAGATATTAAAGTATATCCGGATATGACATATACACTTTTAGATGAAGATGAGTATGAGAAGCATAGTCAAATCATGCAGTATCCTCCTGTTATTGATACAATTTTAAAACGAAATGTAGCACATTTAACACAGTGGATTCATCAAAGAAAAGGTCCATTCGCACCGGATTTCGTAGATATGTGGTATGAAAGATATTTAATGTACAGAAATTAAAACAAACCTGCAGGGGATTTCCCGGCAGGTTTGTCCTATTAGAGGGGGGATTATGTGCAAGGTATAAAAAGATATTTACAATTTGTTAAACCATATCGATGGCTCATTGCTATTACAATTATTATTGGTCTTGTGAAGTTTGGTATCCCGCTTATTATGCCATGGTTATTAAAGTATATTATTGATGATGTTATTCAAGGCACGGGATCGCTTCAAGAAAAAACGTCTCAATTAATAACCGCAATTGGGATTGCCTTTTTTATTTTTGCAATAGTAAGACCGCCGATAGAATATTATCGTCAATATTTCGCGCAGCGCATTGCCAATACAATACTATACGATTTACGAAAATACATTTTTAGGCACTTGCAAAAATTGAGCTTACGTTATTATTCGAACACAAAAACAGGGGAGCTTATTTCACGTGTAATCCATGATGTAGAACAAACGAAGGACTTTGTAATTACTGGTCTTATGAATGTTTGGTTAGATACTGCAACAATTGTTATTGCTATTATCATTATGTTTTCTATGAATATAAAATTAACCTTTGTTGCTTTATTAATCTTACCTATTTATGTAGTTGCAGTGAAATATTTTTTCGGGCGCCTTCGAAAATTGACGAAAGAGCGCTCACAAGCGTTAGCAACTATGCAAGGGTATTTACATGAACGTATTCAAGGGATGCAAGTGACACGTAGTTTTGCATTAGAAGAGTATGAAAGAGGACAGTTTGAAAAGAGAAATAATGAATTTTTAACGAAAGCACTAACTCATACGAGTTGGACGGCCAGAACGTTTTCGGCAGTGAATACGTTAACGGATTTAGGGCCATTACTTGTTATTGGTTTTGCAGCGTATGAGGTAATTCAAGGATCGTTAACACTGGGTACTATGGTTGCTTTTGTTGGATATATGGATAGTTTATATAGTCCGCTTCGTCGCCTTGTTAATTCATCTACAACATTAACACAGTCTTTCGCCTCGATGGATCGAGTGTTTGAATTGTTGGATGAAAAATACGATATTGTTAATGTGCCAAATGCGGTGCAAACAAAAAAGTTAAATGGTGAAATTGTATTTGATAATGTTTCTTTTCGTTATAATGCGGATGAAAAAGAAATATTGCATAATCTGTCATTAACTATGCGCCAGGGAGAGAAGGTTGCGCTTGTAGGGGCAAGTGGAGGAGGAAAGTCATCTCTTGCTAGTTTAATTCCGCGCTTCTATGATGTTTCTGAAGGCGCAGTTTATATAGACGGGATAGATGTAAGAAAGTATGATATGAGAAATTTGCGTAGTAATATTGGAATTGTGCTACAAGATAATTTATTATTTAGCGATACAATCGGGGCTAATATTTTATATGGCAATCCGAAAGCTACAGAGGCGGAAGTGATTTCAGCTGCCAAAGCTGCACAAATTCATAATTTTATTACAGAGTTGCCAGAGGGCTATGATACTGTTGTTGGGGAACGTGGTGTGAAATTATCTGGTGGACAAAGACAGCGTGTAGCAATCGCACGGGTTTTTCTAAAGAATCCGTCTTTACTTATATTAGATGAAGCAACTTCCGCTTTAGATTTAGAGAATGAACGATATATTCAAGAGGCACTGCAAACGTTAGCTGCAGATCGGACAACAATTATCATTGCACACCGATTAGCGACGATTACGCATGTCGATACAATTATTTATGTTGAAGATGGTGAAATAAAAGAAAAGGGTTCTCATGAAGAGTTAATGAAAAAGAGGGAATTTTATTACAATCTATATCAACTTCAGCATATAACAGAAACAGCTCCTTTAGCGTAAAAGGAGCTGTTTTTTATTCGTCTTCTTTTTTATCTTCGATTTGGAGTTCACTCTCTGGTTTATGGTATGTGTAGAAGCTATCCACAAGTAAATCTAAATGCTCTACTTCCTCACTGTAGTTAATAATTGAAGAAATAAGAGGGAAGAGATGTAACCATATTTTATATGCTTCCTCATCGTCCTTATTTTGATAATCCATAAAGATATCAATCAATTCTTGTTTACCTGTTTCAACTTCATCAAGCATTTCAACAGATTGTTGTTTCTTTGCTTTACCAATAAATTTTAATAACACTTGTTCGTGATAATGCGTTAATGAATCAAGTTCGTTTTGAATAGATTCCTGAAACTCTTCTGGCATATAGCGCAGTTCATTTTCAGTGCGATGCAATGACTTTAACGTGCTTAAAGCGCGGCTTGTTGTCGCTAACATTTGTCTGAATAAAACGAGCTTACGAATTTTCGCGAATTGTATTTTTTTCGTATAGCTTCTTTCTTCTTTATACAGCAAATAGTAATGATTTAGTTTAATCATTTTTTCTTTCATGCGATCAATATCGGTTTTTAGCGTTGTAAAATCAGAAGCTTGCCTACTGTTCATACGAATCCATTTAACAATTTCCTCTGTATTATCAACGATGCGATGGTAAAGTTTTGTTTCATATTTTGGCGGCATAAATACTAAATTTACAAGTGAAGCCGCAATAATTCCAATCATAATCGTCGCGAATCGAAGTAAGGCAAAATTAAAGAAATCTTCGCCTTGATACTCCATAATGGCGATAACTGTTACTAAAGCGATTGATATTGTTTTTTCTAAGCGTAATTGTAAAGTAAGAGCAATTACTAATATACACGTTAATCCAATAATAAAAGGATTATGTCCAAAAGCAGTAGCAAATACGATAGCGAATACCGCACCAATTACGTTTGCTTGAATTTGCTCAAGAGCAGTTAAATACGAGCGGTATACAGACGGTTGAACAGCAAAGATAGCTGAGATTCCCGCAAATACTGGACTCGGTAATTGAAGTAAAATACAAGCAAATAAAGCTAATGTAATGGCAATACCCGTTTTTAAAATGCGAGCACCAAGTTTCATACCCTTATTGATATCCTTTCTCTTGTCATAATGAATGTACAACATGATACTATACATTCATTACAATATGTTAGCAAGTGATATTTTAGTGACGTTAAAAAGTTTAATAAATAAATTACAATCAATTTATAATTTCTCCAAATTCTCTTTAAACATCTATTCTTTAATAAAAAAACCTGCTGAATTTCAGCAGGTTTCAAATTGTTATTCTAGATTACTATGCGATGCTCGCTTCGTCAATTTTTTTGTGAACATAAATATTGTACATATCATTCAGTGGAAATAGATGGATCCGCCTGTTCTTTTTTCGGGATAATTTCATAGAAGTGAAGCTGGATATCATCTAATAATGGTGTTAACAAAGCGACTTCTTCATATTGTTCATGCTCATTTAATACACGAATGTAGTTTAATAATAATTCATTCACATCTTGCAAACCATTTTTACTAATTGGCTGCAATGTTACATTTGCACCTTTAGCAATTCTTCTTTTTAAAGCGTGTTCTGTTAAACCTAAGTTTGGCTCATGACGTAGATAAACAACACCACCAGTCATGCCGGCACAAATCCATGGACCAGGATCTCCTAAAACAAGAGCACGACCATTTGTCATATATTCAAAAGCAAATCCTTTTATATTAGAATATACTCCGATATTTCCTTGTTCTTTTTCGCGGAGTGGTTTTGTAATTCTGCCTCCAATTATCATATCTGCTCCAGAAAGGCGAATGCCAGCACGAGCATCAGCGTTACCTTGCACGTATAATGCACCTTTTTGAGCGCCGTATCCAAATCCTTTTCCGACAGAACCGTTATAATATGTTCCATCTTTTCCTTTTGCTTTCGTTATATAAATGCCACCGCCAAATGAAGTTTTTCCAATTCCATCTTGCGCGCCACCATTTACGTGTATAAATAAGTTCTCGCTATTGTACGCGCCTAATCCGTTTCCGGGAACAGATCCGTTTGTATACTTTAATGTAAGTGGTTCAAGATGAGTGTTTTCATATAATTTGCTACGAATACGATAACAGGATTCTAGACCGCCCATTACGCGTTGCTCTACGCCGACGCTTACTAATTCTTTTGACTGGAGAGAATTTGTTGTTTCCAATTGTTTTTCTTGTACAGATGCCGTTATTTTCACCGATGAATCTTCTATCGTTTGTATTAAATTACGTAAGTCTAATAAGTCCTTGCCTCGAGTTTGTTCTAATAAATCCGATCGTCCGATAATATCTTGTAAGTTTGTGTAACCGAGCTGCCCTGTTAAACGTTTCAATTCTGTACCGAAAGTAGTGAATAGGCTTAATAGCCCTGTAACTGCGCTTTCTAATTCGCGCGGGACGAAGCGGCGCAGTCCATGTTCTTTCGCTTGAGCCTCAGATTCAATTTGTGTTGCAATTCCGACGTGGCACGTATCGAGATGACAACCACGGCAAGTTGTACAGCCAATTGCAATCATTGATAATGTGCCAAATCCGATCCGGTTTGCTCCAAGGAGCATGATTTTTAAGGCGTCATTGACACTTCGAATACCGCCATCTGCCCAAATTTCTACTTTATGTCTCATATTTGCTTCTAGTAACGCATTGTGAGCAGCTTTAACACCGATTTCTACAGGAAGACCTACATGTTGCAATGCGTGAATACGTGCAGCACCTGTTCCGCCATCAAATCCACTAATGTTAATAAAGTCAGCGCCAGCTTTTGCGATACCGACAGCAATTGTTCCGATGTTAGGAACGACAGGAACTTTTACAGCTACTTTTGCAAGATGATTAGCCGTTTTAATTTCTGTAATCATTTGAGCCAAGTCTTCAATTGAATAAATATCATGGTTGTTAGAAGGTGAAATTAAATCTGAGCCAATTGTAGCATTACGTGCTTCCGCAATTTTGGCAGTCACTTTTGAACCAGGCAAATGTCCACCTTCACCAGGCTTTGCTCCTTGACCAATTTTTATTTCAATTAAATTTGATGAATTTAGTAGTTCAGCGTTTACTCCAAATCGGCCAGATGCAACTTGTTGTCCGCGTGTATGTGGGTATTTACCAATCATATCTTTAATTTCGCCGCCTTCACCGTTCAAACTAATCATATTTAACTGATTGGCAGCTTCTGCATATGCGCGAAAGGCAATTTCATTTTGAGAACCGAATGACATAGAACTAATAATAAATGGTAAATCATGATTTTGAATGCCGATGGACACTTCTTCGGTCGGAATTACATGTTTTGTTTGTTTTGTTTGAATAAGGTGCCGAATTGCGATGGGAGTATTTTCTTCTAATTCACTTAACTTATCGCGGTAATCATCATAAGAGTTTCCTTTTGCAACATCACCAATTGCTTTCCAAATCCGCGGGAATATATGAAATGATTTTCGCATTCTAACTTTTGGATTGTTATAATCATCAGCTCGAATTTTCGCATCTTCAGCAAGTGATTCAAGTGAAAAAGCTAAATCATTTGAACCGAAGAAGTTTGTAATTTGTAATATATTTGCGATTTCCTCATGTAATCCAATAGAGGAGAAGAGGCGACCGTAACCGCGTAATTCATGAATTCCAATCGTTGAAATTACTTTCTCTAGTCCTTTATTAAGTGCGGTATACAAATTAGTAATCGGTGCTTTTGTTCCATCATTTACCGTTGCGAACAATAAATATGGATTAATACCATCTGCCCCTAATCCGTATAGCGTGACGATATCATGTAAGGAGCGAAGGGCGCCAGAACGTATAACGAGAGAGCATTTCCGGCGTAATTTATTTTCAGTTAATGCTTGATGTACTTTAGCAGTAACTAAATGTGGATCAATCCATAACAGTTCATTTTGATGAGATTTAGCGTCATCTAATACTAGTAGGGAAGCCCCGTCTTTAACGGCTGCTATGGCTTCGGAACTAATTCGGTTTAATGCGCTTTGTAGAGTTTCTGATGGACTAAATGTGACAGGAATTGTAGAGACAGAGCTATGAGTGATGAATAGCTGTATAAGTTGTTCGTACGTAATCGTGTGTAAGTCTGCCGCGATAGATTGAGCTAAACTTCCTTCTAAAATAATTGGTGAGAGCATCTCGATTACAAATGGTTGTTTAGAGTTATCTAATAAACCCGGACGCTCTCCGAGTACAGTACGTGTGGAGAAGTGTTCGACTTCTCGATCACGATCGATTGCTGGATTTGTAACAACGGCTACACTTTCCTTAATGAAATCAGCAATATTTCGTCTATCTGTATCAAGTGCGGCAAGTGGTGAGTCATGCCCAAGTGAACGAATTGGTTCGACGCCTTTTGTCGCCATCTGTTCAAGGAGCTGAATATGTTCTCGATCCCAGCCGAAAGCGACGTATTGCTTCGTTTCAACTTGAACAGAATCACATAATCCCTCAGTTTCTTTCGTTTCAGGGATAGATAAGTTTACATGATAGTTGGTAACATCGATTCGTTTCTTAAAACGGTTGTATACTTCAATTTGATAATTATCGTATTCATAGAGAACAAGCTCATCTTGTTGATTCCATTTTAATCCAACCTTTTCGCCAGGAGCGAGTGGTTTCGTCTCTGCTACATATTCAGTTGGTGATACAACTCCAGGTTCAGAAGAGAAAATATAGGAGCTCTCTGTCTCTACTTTCCAAACTGGACGTAATCCAAGGGAATCGACACTGAAAACAGCTTCATCTTTATAACGTGAAATGATACCAGCTGGACCTTGTGCGAAATGCCCCCAAGCCTCACGTATATAAGTGTATAAGTTTTGTAATTTTGTTTCGTAAAGTTTTATTTCATTAATAATTGGTGGAAATAATATATCCATTGCTTCAAATAAACTGTAGTTATACTGAACGAGAAGGGTTTCTAAGGTGCGGTTTAAATCTTGGGAATCACTGCCCCCGGCAGTAAGTGGTACATTAATCATGTCAGCTTGATCGCGTAATTTTGCAATCGTGTTAATTTCACCATTATGCCCGAGAATACTAAATGGTTGTACACGAAAAAAATTAGATAACGTATTAGTAGAATAGCGATTATGTCCTAGTGTCATAGTTGAAGCGATAAGTGGGTGTTGTAAATCATTGTAATAAGCAACGAGTGTATCACCAGCGCCGAGAACTTTATATACAACATGTTCATGACTTAATGAGGCAACATGAATTGCTTCATTTTCTTCGATTTGTATTGTTACAGAAAATAATGTTTGTTCAATATTTTTAACTTCACTTTCGGCGATAAGGGCAATTTGCCAAAATAAAGGTTCTTCTTGTTTACCAAGAGGACCGAGTGCATCTGAGTTTATTACATCATCATTTTCGAGAACAATTGTAAAGTTTTCATTGTTTAGTTGCGTACGAATGTAATCTTTTAACTCAGCAATGTTTTCTTTTTTGTTTAGAAAAAAATGTCCAACGATAAAGTGGGGATGATCCACAATCGTTGGATTATATCCGCTACTTTTCAGTTTTTCATTCCAAAGTGCTTTTGGCATGTCGATATGAATTCCGATACCATCTCCTTCGCCATTAATGAAACCAGCTCTGTGATTCATTTTGACTAGTGATTGTATACAAAGGTCGATGTTTTCTTTTGTAGGAATTCTTCGTTTTTCCATAACGGAAACGATTCCACACGCATCATGTTCTGCATTTTTATAATTCCGAAATAAAGACGGTGTCCATTTCTTTTTTTTATTGAGCATCCGTCAATCCCCCCTCTGGAAAATGAATTTTGAATAATCTTACTATTTAAGGCGTGAACTGCCTTGTATACAGGGATAGTAAGGATATAAAAGAATATAAAACAGATAATTATGAATAATTATACTATTAATGAGGGATTTATGAAATAGAAAAAAGGAAAAAAGAAAGATGGGCTTTCTTTTCTCCTTTTGAATGAAGAGATTATTTATTGTTCGCTAGGGTAGAAAATGCTCTGCCAACAGCTTCAATTGTATATTCAATATCTTCTTTTGTATGTTCTGTCGTTAAGAACCATGCTTCATATTTAGAAGGTGCTAAATTAATACCTTCTTGAAGCATCAACTTGAAGAATCTACCGAACATTTCACCATCTGTATTTTTGGCTGCATCGTAATCTTCAATTGTATTTGTCGTGAAGTATACAGTTAATGCACCCTTTAGACGGTTTACTGTAATATCGATGTTATGTTTTGTAGCTTGTTCTAAAATTCCTTTTTCAAGCATTGCGCCAAGTGCATCTAATTTCTCGTATACGCCTTCTTGTTGAAGTACTTCTAGGCAGGCAATACCTGATGCCATAGAAGCAGGGTTCCCGGCCATTGTACCAGCTTGGTATGCAGGGCCGAGCGGTGCAACTTGTTCCATAATTTCTTTCTTACCACCGTAAGCACCAATTGGAAGTCCACCGCCGATAACTTTACCAAGTGCTGTTAGATCTGGGGTTACGCCAAGTAAGTCTTGAGCGCCGCCATACATAAAGCGGAAAGCAGTAATAACTTCATCATAAATTACTAGTGCACCAGCTTCGTGAACAAGTTCATTAACTTTTTCAAGGAAGCCGGGTTTTGGCTCAACAATACCGAAGTTTCCAACGATTGGCTCTACAAGGATAGCTGCTACTTCATGTCCCCATTTATCTAACGCTTCTTTTAAAGTTTCTACATTATTAAATGGAACAGTAATAACTTCTTGGGCGATACTTTGTGGCACGCCAGCTGAATCAGGAATTCCAAGGGTAGAAGGACCAGAGCCAGCTGCTACAAGTACTAAATCGGAATGACCGTGGTAACAACCAGCGAATTTCATAATTTTTGTGCGGCCAGTGTAAGCACGAGCAACACGAATGGTTGTCATAACGGATTCTGTACCAGAGTTTACGAAGCGGACTTTATCTAAAGCGGGCATTGCTTCTTTTAACATTTTTGCGAATTTTACTTCTAATGCTGTTGGAGTACCGTATAGTACGCCGTTTTCAGCCGCTGTTTTAATTGCTTCTGTTACGTGCGGATGAGCATGTCCAGTAATAATAGGACCATATGCTGCTAAATAGTCGATATATTTATTTCCATCTACATCCCAAAAATAAGCACCTTTCCCGCGTTCCATTGCAACAGGGGAACCGCCTCCAACTGCTTTAAAAGAGCGAGAAGGACTATTAACACCACCAACGATATGCTCTAACGCTTCTTTATGTAATGCTTCTGATTTCGTGAAATTCACTACAATTCATCTCCTTACAAAAATCTATGTATTATTCTAACATGTTTTTCGAAAAGACGTATTGTTTGTGATAGAAGGAGCAGTTGGGTAAACTATTCGTTGTGACATTTAGGAAGGGGGTCCGATTATGAAATCGGTAATTGAGGTACAAGGGTTACGTAAAGAGTTTACAGCTTATTCAAGTCGTCCGGGCTTAAAGGGTGCATTTCGCGATTTATTAAATCGTAATTATAAAATAGTGCCAGCAGTAAATGATGTTTCTTTTACTATAAAGCAAGGTGAAATGGTTGGTTATATTGGTGAGAATGGTGCTGGTAAATCAACGACGATTAAAATGCTTACAGGGATTTTGACTCCGACATCAGGACAAATTACAGTGAACGGAATGAATCCACACAAACAGAGAGAAGAATTTGTAAGAACAATCGGTGTTGTGTTTGGGCAGCGTTCGCAGCTTTGGTGGGATATTGCTGTACAAGAATCATTTCGTTTATTGAAGAAAGTGTACGGTGTATCAGATGCTCAGTATAAGGAACATATGGAACATGTTATTGAAACGTTAGATATCGGTCCTTTATTAGATAAACCGGTACGGAAATTATCTCTTGGTCAAAGAATGCGTTGTGAATTAGCAGCGGCGTTAATTCATAATCCGCCGTTATTATTTTTAGATGAACCAACAATTGGACTAGATGTTCTTGTGAAATTGAAAATACGAGAATTCTTAAAAGAGATGAATGAACGTTATAAAACAACAATATTATTAACGACACATGATATTACTGATATTGAAGCTTTATGTGAACGCGTCATCATGCTTGATGAAGGAAATATTATGTATGACGGATCTTTAGATAATCTTCGTACGCAGTGGGGAGTAGAGAAGGAAATACATTTTCAGTTTGTTGCCCCAGTTTCATACCAGGAGTTATCAATGGTTATGCCAGATAGTCATGTTGTTTGGTCAAAAGCGAAAGAAGAAAACGCATGGGTTGCAAAAATACCGAATGAAGAAGTTATCATTTCTATGTTGATTTCTAAAGTAGTACAAGCCTTTCAAATTAAAGATTTGAAAATTAACGAAGTGTCTACAGAGGAAATTATTCGTAACATTTATGAAGAAGGTATTATGCATGGGTAAGTATATTGAAATGATTCGGATTCGTTTTTTAATGATGCTTGCTTATCGTACAAATTATTACAGCGGGATTTTAATTTATACGATTAACATTGGTGCATATTATTTTTTATGGCAAGCAATTTATAGCGGGAAAGAGAATATTGAAAGTTTATCTATTTCGCAAATGACTACGTATATTGCGATCGCATGGATGGCACGCGCTTTTTATTTCAATAATATAGATAGAGAAATTGCGATGGAAATTCAAGAAGGACGTGTGGCGGTAGAGCTAATTCGTCCATATAACTATTTAGGTATGAAAGTTATGCAAGGGCTTGGAGAAGGGATATTCCGTTTTGCTTTCTTTTCAATTCCGGGTATGGTTATTGTTACGTTATTATTTTCATTACAAATTACAACGAATTTTCAAACGTGGTTATATTTCTTCTTATCTTTAATATTTAGTTTTATCATTAATACACAAATAAATTTAATGACAGGAATGCTTACATTCTTCTTATTTAATAATAGTGGAATTATGTATGCGAAACGTGTTGTTATCGATTTATTTTCTGGTTTATTATTACCGATTAGTTTTTATCCGTTATGGGCCCAAAAAGCAATGGTGTTTTTACCGTTTCAAGCAATTAGTTATATTCCGAGTATGATTTTCTCTGAAGGTATACAAGGAAGTAAGTTATATGAAGCTTTAGTATTTCAAATGATTTGGGCAATTATACTTATTATTCCAATTGTACTGATGTGGAAAACGGCGAGAAAACGTCTAATCGTACAAGGGGGATGACGAGATGATATATATAAAATTATTTTTGCAATATGCAAGTCAATATATAAAAACAAAATTGGAGTATCGTGGCGATTTTATCGTCGGATTACTTTCAGATTTATCACTACAAGCTGTTAATTTAATCTTCATTCTCGTAGTGTTTGGGCATACCCAAGCACTAAAAGGGTGGAGCCGAGAAGAAGTAATCTTTATTTATGGTTTCTTTTTAGTACCTTTTGCCATTTTTTCAGCTTTCTTTAATATATGGGACTTTAATGATCGTTACATTATTAAAGGAGAAATGGACCGTATATTAACGAGACCGATTCATAGTTTATTTCAAATTATATTAGAAAGAATGGAACTTGAATCTTTAATTGGGGCTATTACGGGGATTATTGTGATGGGTTATGCAGCAATGGAGCTGCAATTATCTTTTTACTGGTATGATTTCTTCTTATTCCTACTTATGGTAGGGGGAGGGGCACTTGTGTACGGCGGGATATTTGTTACGCTTGCAAGTCTTGGCTTTTGGTCGGATTCGAAAAGTTCCATTATGCCGCTTATGTATAACATAGGGAATTATGGACGCTATCCTGTTGATATTTATAACCGTGTTATTCGCTTTGTTTTAACGTTCGTTTTACCGTTTGCATTTGTTGGGGTATATCCAGCAGCATACTTTTTAAGAAAAACAGAGTGGAATAGCTATGCTTTCGCAACACCAATTGTTGGTATTATCTGTTTTACTATTGCAATCACCCTCTGGAATCAAGGGGTTAAGCGATATCGTGGTGCAGGGAATTAATTATAGAAGCTTGTTCGTTTCTAAGGGATAAATCAGCTATAGTCCTCATACATATAAAATGAGGTGGAGGACATGTTATGGGGATTTATTCTATTAATTGCAGCAATCGCTATTTTGAGAAGTGTCCAATTATTATGGAGTTCATATTCAAATTCCAATCGTTTCTTTTCGCTGTACAATTTAGCTACGTTGTTTTTAATTTATACAACGGTACTGATTGCGTTTGGATTAAGTTATGTTGTGCTAGAGGAAATGGGTTTTGCAGTTTTGAAAGAAGATGGGGATAGGTTAAGTGCTCACTCCTTTCAACTCGTTGAAATATGTTTATATTTTAGCGCGGTTACTTTATTGTCCGTTGGATATGGTGATATAGCTCCGATTGGAATCGGAAGATGGATTGCAATAGGAGAAGCGCTAATTGGATATACATTACCGTTTGCCTTTGTGGTAAGGACTGTAATGGACAATGAAAAATAAGGTAGCATTTGTTATAGTAATAGAAAAGAAAAGGAGTGATAACAATGATCACAGTAGGAGAAATAGCACCGGAATTCACAATAGAGGGAAGTACCGGAGAACAAATTCGCTTAGCTGACTTCCGAGGTAAAAATGTAGTTTTATATTTTTACCCGAAAGATATGACTCCAGGGTGTACAACTGAAGCATGTGATTTTCGTGATGCATATGGATTATTCCAAGAGAAGGACACGGTCATCCTTGGTGTAAGCCCTGATTCGGTGAACAGACATATGAAATTCATCGAGAAGCATGAACTTCCATTTGTACTTTTAGTAGATGAAGATCATAAAGTAGCAGAATTGTACGATGTTTGGAAGTTGAAAAAGAACTTTGGAAAAGAGTACATGGGAATCGAGCGTTCTACATTCCTTATCAATAAAGATGGTGAACTTGTAAAAGAATGGCGTAAAGTGAAAGTGAAAGGACATATTGAAGACGTTCTTTCTTATATAAAGTGAAACTTTAATCAGTGGGGGGCTATCCACACTGATTATTAGCCCGTACCAATTGGGCTTTTACGGGCAATTGATCTCCCACCTAACTTCTTCGCATTTGCTTAATTTTGAATTGGGAGTCTTACTGCCCGCAAATAGCGGGATAAAATAATCTATATTAATGTGGAGAAAAAATACATATGTAAGGCATGCGTCTATACATATTTTCTTGCGATACATAAAGTGAAAGTGTAGGGCATACCTCCTCAGATGATAGTATTCCAAGTGCGATTATGTCGCACTTTTTTCTATGTAAATGTATAGGAAATGGGGGAAGGTACATAAGAATAAGGCTATATACAAAAATAAACCACATACTTATAGTAGAAATATTGACGATTTATAAGAAAAAGAGTACACTCTTTATAAGAATTATAAAATAATAATCCGTATAGAATCGGGGTGCATGACGGTGGTCAAAGAAGAATTAAAAGAAGCGCTAGAAATGCTGAAAAATACGGGTGTACGCATTACTCCACAGCGTCATGCTATTTTAGAGTACCTTGTGGAATCTATGACGCACCCAACAGCGGATGACATTTATAAAGCATTAGAAGGTAAGTTTCCAAATATGAGTGTTGCAACTGTCTATAATAACTTACGTGTGTTTAAAGAAGTTGGACTTGTAAAGGAATTAACTTATGGGGATGCTTCAAGTAGATTTGATTATGTTACAAGTCAACATTATCATGTGATTTGCGAAAAATGTGGTAAGATTGTTGATTTTCCTTATGGAGGTTTGGAACAGCTTGAAGAGGAAGCTGCGAAAACGACAGGCTTCGTTATTAATAGTCATCGCTTAGAAATTTATGGCGTTTGTCCAGAGTGTCATAAGGCGTAATATATAATAAAGAAAGAGGGTGACGAAATCGTCACCCTCTTTCTTTATTATATGGGGATGAAAAAATACTAAAGTGAAAGTACATGTTATCCTTTATAGCTTTTTTTATTGTACTTCTCATTAAATTCTTTTCCTTCTAAACTCGGATCGAGTGTTAAAGGTTGGTTGCAATGCATACATGCGTCGACACGACCAAGCATTTTTGTTGGCTTATCGCAGCTTGGACAAATAATTTGTACAGTCTTAGTAGATAACATACCAATCCAAAAGTAAACGACAGTACTAGCGATAACAGCTAAAAAGCCAACCATCATAAATGTTGTCATAATAATAATGTTGTCACGGAAAAAGACTCCTAAGTATGCAATGAAGAGGCCGATAAATACTAAACTTAATGCAAAGGTCCGAATTTTATTGATTTTGTTCGAATATTTAATGCTCATTCTTAGCACCTCCTATAATAATAATATAACATAAAATTTAGAATTTTCTCTCGTCTGTAAGTGGGATAAGGAGATAAAATATGAAATGGATAGAAGGGGATCTATGAAGAATGAATGGAGGCTATAATGATTTTTTAAGCGAGATTTTAAGCTTTTAACGGGATGTGAAATTTTTTTGTGAAAAGTATTGACCCTACATATACTGCATGATATATTAATAAACGTCGCTGATGCGGAAATGCAGTAAACGGCAAAAAAGAAATTTAAAAAACTTAGTTGACATCGAAAAACGAAGATGTTAACATAAGGAAGTCGCAAATGAGCGGCTAAGTAGTTCTTTGAAAACTGAACGAAACAAACAACGTGAACGTCAATTTTTATTTTTAGATGCTAGACAAACTAACTTTATTGGAGAGTTTGATCCTGGCTCAGGATGAACGCTGGCGGCGTGCCTAATACAT
>NZ_JBHVNG010000007.1:0-200342 GCF_042796455.1 Bacillus sp. NPDC057893
CCAGGATCAAACTCTCCAATAAAGTTAGTTTGTCTAGCATCTAAAAATAAAAATTGACGTTCACGTTGTTTGTTTCGTTCAGTTTTCAAAGAACTTGTCCGCCGCTTCAGAAGCGACTTCATCATATTAACATCTTCATTTTTCGATGTCAACTATGTTTTTTAATTTCTTTTTTGTCGTTTTCTGCGTTTCCGCATCAGCGACATTTATTAATATACCATCATGGTTTTTAAATAACAAGTGTTTTTTATAAAAAAATACAAAAAGTTATCTATCCTACTTTCTTCTATAGAAAGAACCATTATCCTTTCTACTGAAAACATTCATTTTGATTGTATACAAATTACTATACACTATCATCAACCAGGCGATATTTCACAATAAGTTCCTAACCTTTAGTCCTCTCCTTTTTAAATTTTACAATTACCACAGTTCTACTTAAGAAGGACAAATAACCATTTAAATGTAGAGTAACAAAAAACGAGACCACTATACTAAAGCAAAACTTTAATTAATGCTTTTTCTCGCCAATCAGGAACTTTACTTCCACAAATAACGAACTTCCCCTCGAAATATTAACTTAAGATTATTGTTAGAATTTTTTTACATTTAATTAATGAAAGATATCCAATTTTTGTTATATAGTAAGGAAGTGCCCACAAAACTATAAATAAACTAATGGAGGAATTATCTTATGGATAGGTTAACAAAATTTTCATTAAAAAACCGCGCCGCTATTATTATCATGGTTTTTCTCATTTCCATACTTGGCGTTTATTCCGGCTCTAAATTACCTATGGAATTTTTACCAAGCATCGATAGCCCCGCAATAACTGTCACGACATTATCTCAAGGGCTCGATGCTGAAACGATGGCCAAGGACGTAACTGATCCCCTCGAAAAACAATTTCGCAATTTAGAACATATCGATGGCATCACTTCTTCCACAAACGAGGGATTATCACGCATCGACATTGCATATACATCCAAGGCAAATATGAAAGACGCGGCACGCGAAGTCGAAAAAACAATTAATACAATTAAATTACCTAAAGATGTAACTAAGCCTGTAGTTAGCCAATTAAATACTTCTATGATTCCACTCGCTCAAATTACCATCCAGAAGCAGAACGGATTTTCAAAAGCTGACGAAAAACAAATCGAGAAAGAAATCGTACCACAACTCGAAAGTATTGACGGTGTTGCCAATGTTATGTTTTTCGGAAAATCAACTTCCGAATTATCCATCGTACTTGACCCTAACCAACTAAAAGATAAAAACGTAACATCAGAGCAAGTATTAGCTGTTTTACAAGGAAAAGAAACTTCCACTCCAGCCGGAGCAATTACTGTTAATAAGGAAGAATACAACCTTCGTGTCATCGGAGATATAAAAAATGTAAATGACATTAAAAATATTACCGTTACACCTCAAGTAAAGTTACAAGATGTCGCTCAAATTGAACTAAAACAACATCATGATACAATCTCGCACATAAACGGAGAAGAAGGAACAGGATTAATCATCATGAAAGAGCCGAGTAAAAACGCGGTTGCAATTGGAAAAGAGATTGATAAAAAGATTAAAGATATAAGCAAGCAATATAAAGATCAGTTTTCTATTAAACTTCTAGCTTCAACTCATGAGCAAGTTGAAAATGCTGTTACTAGTATGGGCAAAGAAGTAATCCTTGGGGCAATTGCTGCAACTCTCATTATCTTAATCTTTTTACGCAGCTTCCGAACAACACTCATCGCTGTCGTTAGTATTCCGCTATCTATTTTATTAACACTATTTTTACTCCATCAATCCAACATCACACTTAACATTCTAACTCTTGGTGGCTTAGCCGTTGCTGTGGGTCGTCTCGTCGATGATAGTATCGTTGTCATCGAGAACATTTTCCGTCGTTTACAAAAAGAAACCTTCTCTAAAAATATTATTCTTGAAGCAACGAAAGAGGTCGCAGTCGCAATTACCTCTTCTACTTTAACAACAGTCGCCGTTTTTTTACCTATCGGTCTCGTATCGGGAGTAATTGGAAAACTAATGTTACCTATGGTATTAGCAGTTGTATATTCTATCCTTTCTTCTTTAATCGTTGCGTTAACAGTTGTTCCACTTATGGCTTTTTTACTACTCAAAAAAACAAAACGTCGCAATTCTCATTCTTCACCGCGATATGTCGCTACATTAAAGTGGGCTCTTTCTCATAAGTTTATCATTCTACTCACTTCTTTTTTATTGTTTGCAGGATCCATTGCAGCCTACATATTACTACCGAAAGCGAACATAAAGTCCGAGGACGATACAATGCTATCCGTTAACATGACATTTCCAACCGATTATGATTCTGAAGCTAAAAAACAAAAAGCCTTTGATTTTGAAAAGAAACTACTCTCTAATTCTGATGTAACAGATGTTATTTTGCGAATGGGATCTAGCGCAGAAGATGCTCAATGGGGACAGACAACTAAAAACAATCTTGCAACTATATTTGTAGTCTTTAAAAAAGGATCTGATATCGACCAATATATTAAAGAATTAAAAAAAGAGCAAAATGCTTTTGAACCAGCTGAACTTGATTATATAAAAACTAGTTACTCTGACTCCGGAGGCGGCAACAACTTACAATTTAACGTAACCGCTACTAACGAAACAAATTTAAAAAAGGCCGCTAACATCGTCGAAACAAAACTAAAAAGTATGGACGCTCTCTCTAAAGTAAAAACAAATATAGAAGACTCTAAAATAGAATGGCAAATTCATATCGATCAAACAAAAGCGGAACAACTCGGTTTAACACCAGAATTAGTAGCAAAACAAGTATCATTCCTTATGAAGAAATCTCCTATTGGGGAAATCTCAATCAACAATGAAAAAACAACTATTATGATAGAACATAAAAAAGCATCCATTAACAAACAAGAAGATATTTTAAATACAAACATACTCTCACCTATTAACGGACCAATTCCTTTAAAAGACCTTGCAACTATTTCAGAAAAGCAACTTCAAACAGAAATCTTCCATAAAGACGGGAAAGAAACGATACAAATTACTGCAGAAGCTTCAAGTGAAGATTTAAGTAAAGTAAGCACAGAAGTAAACAAGGCTATAGCCGACTTAGATTTACCTAACGGAGCAAAAGTAAATATCGCAGGTGCTACCGAGTCTATGCAAGAGAACTTCACAGATTTATTCAAAATTATGGGTATTGCAATTGGGATTGTATATTTAATTATGGTTATCACCTTCGGGCAAGCACGTGCTCCTTTCGCGATTTTATTCTCTTTACCATTAGCTGCTGTCGGCGGTATTTTAGGATTAATCATTTCAAGAACACCTGTTGACGTAAATTCATTAATCGGCGCATTAATGTTAATCGGGATTGTCGTTACAAATGCTATTGTATTAATAGAAAGAGTGCAACAAAATCGAGAAAACGGTATGGAAACAAGAGAAGCCTTACTAGAAGCCGGATCTACTAGATTACGTCCAATTATTATGACAGCTATAACAACAATCGTCGCTATGCTACCACTCCTATTCAGTCAATCTCAAGCAGGAAGTATGGTATCCAAAAGTCTGGCCGTCGTTGTAATCGGTGGTTTGGCAGTCTCAACCGTTCTTACATTAGTAGTCGTTCCCGTTATGTATGAACTATTAGATAAAATCGGGAGAAAAAGACGCTCCCGCAGAAAAATAAGTACTTCTACAGAAACACCTGATATTTAAACTAAAAGGCGTTATCTTCTCGAATGAAGATAACGCCTTTTTTATTTATCTACCGATATAACTCATTATTTTTGGGGCATATTGCTCTAGTAGCTTACCAGAATCTACAAGATATTCATCATTCGAGGGTCTCTTACTGCCATATAGCCACTTTTTTCAAACGCTACTTCTGATTCTACTGACTTATCTTATATTCACGTGTTTGTAACCTACGATTAATTTCTTCTATATTATTAAGATAACATTCAATATATTTATATGTAGCACCATACTTCCGATATAAACCTATTCCCTTTTCAACCATCCCATCATAGAGACATGGACTATCTAATATAACACTATGTTCTTGTTCTAACAAAAAAACCTATCAGTTCCCACTCAATATAATAGGAGACTCCCCCCAACAACTGTTGATTCACTTCCTTTTGCCGTTAATGATTTTAATAATGCTGATTTCACGACGTCATGACCTACAATAACTGCACCTGTTAACTTAGCGATATACTTAGAAAGTATCGATTTACCTGATCCAGGAAATCCCGACATTTGCAGAAAGAACACTTTCACCCCGCCTCTCCCATTTTCATCCCAACATCCGTATATCAAGTTGCCTATTCACCAACTCTCCTTCTTTTCCTGCTAACATCAAAATGGCCGTAAAAAAACTCCCTGTTTATAAACAGAGAGTTCTTACCTTCAATTTATGCCGCATTTACTTTCTTCATCGTTTTACTTTTTCTTTTCGTTCCTGTAAAACGTTTGTGTAATACAGATGCTACGAAACGAGAAATGATATTAAAGAGTAATACCATAATAATTAATACAGCTGCAGATTTCGTTGCAATTAACTTCGCATCCGGGATAATCCCTTCAGAGTTTAATTTCCAAATGTGAACAGCTAACGTTTCAGCTGGTCTAAATGGATTTAAAGGATGCGAGGGGCTCGAGAAGTCCGCTGCTGAATTTAAAATAGGTGATGTTAAACCCGCTGTATAAATTAACGCCGCAGCTTCACCGAATATACGGCCTGCCGCTAAAATAATACCTGTAATGATTTGTGGTAACGACGACGGAATAATGATACGGGCAATTGTTTGCCATTTCGTTGCACCTAGTCCAAGACTCGCCTCTTTTACATTATGAGGAACTTCAGAAATCGCATTTTCACAAACACGTGTTAAACCAGGCAAATTCAAAATAGTTAAAGCAAGAGCTCCACCCATTACTGTATATCCCCAGCCTGTCATTGTAACAAATACTAATAAGCCAAATAGTCCAACAACAATAGAAGGTAAAGACGCCATTGTTTCAATACATAAACGAACAAAACTTAAAAAACGACCTTGTTTTGCATACTCCGCTAAATATATTCCAGCACCTAATCCAAGAGGAATAGATATAATAAGCGTTATAACAAGCATGTAGAAAGAATTGAATAACTGTGGACCAATCCCACCACCAGCTCTTGTATTACTCGGTTCTCCGAATAAGAAACTAGGATCCCAAAATCCCCATCCTTTTTGTAGAATTTCGTACATTAAAAAAGCAAGTAAAGCTACAACTAAAGCTGCAACCGCATAAAAGATACCTGTCCAAACTTTATTTACCGTTCTTGCATTCATTATTATCGTTCACCTCTTTGACCAATCGCTCGAATTACTAAAATAAACAGGAATGAAATAACAAGTAAAATCATCGCTAACGTCCATAGCGCATTGTTCCAAGCTGTTCCGTTCAATGTATTCGTCATATCCATTGTCAGAATACCAGTTAACGTTGCTGTTGGACTATATATTCCTTCCGGTAATTTAATCGTGTTCCCGATTACCATTTGAACCGCTAACGCTTCACCAAAAGCACGCGCTAACCCTAAAACTATACCTGTTAAAATCCCTTGTTTTGCAGCAGGAACAATAACTCGGCTAATCGCTTGCCATTTCGTCGATCCTAGACCGTAAGAAGCTTCCAAGTAATCAAACGGAACAGAGCGTATTGCATCAGAGGCAATACTAGCAATAGTAGGTAAAATCATAATACTCAGGACAATAATACCCGCAATTAAACTAAAGCCCACTCCACCAAACGAATCCCGTAATAGAGGAACCAAGATCGTAACCCCTAATAATCCGTATACAACTGATGGAATACCAACTAATAATTCTAAAACAGGCTTTAATACTTTATTCCCAAACTTCGGCGAAATTAAATTCATGAATATAGCAAGAGCTATAGCAATTGGTGCACTAATGACAACAGCACCTAACGACACAAGCGTCGAACCGACAATAAAGATTACAGCACCATACGTACCTTGATCAGCATTTGGATTCCATTTGGTCGAAGTTAACACCTCAGAAAATGAGATACCACTTTGCGTGAAAGATTGAATTCCTTTGCCGCAAATAAACGCAATAATAGCTAATGTAATAAAAACAATAAAGATACCGCAAAACGTAACAAGTGATCTACCTATATATTCACTCTTTACGTAATTAATTTGTTTTTTCCCCTTCATCACAGGACAGACCCCACTTCATAGATTGAAATGAACAGGACTGGCCTTGCAGCCAGCCCCATAAAATTTTATTACTTATTTAATTTAGACATTGGGATGTAACCCATATCTTCTACTTGTTTTTCGAAATCTTTACCTTTTACATAGTCAATGTAAGCTTTTGTCGCTTCTTTTGCCTCACCTTTAGTTACCATGTACTCGTAAGACCAGAATGGATATTTACCAGCAGAGATGTTTTCAACTTTCGGTTCAGCACCATCAATTTTCACAGTTTGCAATGCACCTTTTTTATCGCCAACCATGTAAGACATTGCTAAATAGCTGATTGAACCTGGAGTAGAGTTAATTGCTTGCTCTACTGCACCGTTAGAATCTTGTGTTGTACCAGTTCCATCATTAATTTTAGCTTCTTTCATAACTGTTTTTTCAAATGTAGCACGTGTACCAGATGAAGCTGGACGATTAATTACATTGATTTTCTCATCTTTTCCGCCTAACTCTTTCCAGTTCGTCACTTTTCCAGTGAAGATATCTTGTACTTGTTTTGCTGTTAAGTTATCAACTTTTACATCTTTATTTACGACAAGCGCGAATGCGATACCCGCTACCTTGTTATCTACTAATTCTTTCGCTTTTTCAGCATCTTTTATTTTATCTGAAGCCGGAACATCCGAATTACCAATTTGTACTGCACCAGATGCTACTTGGTTAATCCCAGTTCCACTACCGCCACCTTGAACTTGAATAGAAACTTTTGAATTTTTCTCCATGAATTTCTTTCCAGCTTCCTCCGCAAGAGGTTGAAGAGCTGTAGAGCCAGCCGCTGCAATCGTACCTGATAATTCTTGTTTTGCATCGCTACCTTTAGCAGCTTCCTTATTATCCGTACTTTCTGCTTTTCCACATCCAACTAATGCACCTGCAACAACTAAAGCCGCTAAAGAAAATTTAATACCCTTTTTCATAATCATGTCTTGTACCCCCATTTGGATTATCACTTTTCGAATTCATCTTCTTTCGAACACAAATTCATTGTAGGACAACAATATTATGTGAGTGTTAAGCAATTTTTAAGTTTAAGTAAATAGAGATAACATCCCATAAAAGCTAGACATTCCAACATTTACAGTTGAAAAAGCCAACAAAACCCACACTAAACACGCAGTATTGTAAATTTATTCTTAACAATGTAAATCCAATGTAAATATTTTTCTTTATTTTGCCCTTTAAGTTAAAACTATATTTACAAATCCACTATATTTTTAAAACTTTACACTCTTACTTTATTTACATTAAGAAGAATTCCAGTAATATTTTTCGGTACAACTCAATAAATTGGAACAATTCTAAAAATAATTGAATATTTTTAAAGTACTAATTGACAGCATCATTCAATGTAGTCTACTATATTAGTATCAAAAAGTTTACCTAAGGAAACTTTTTAAACTAAAACTAAAAATATAGAGATGAGGTAACTTTTATGGTATCGGCTAATACTAAACCCCTTTCCGAATTCAGAACAGGGGAATTTGTACAAATTGAGAAGATACAATTAGAAGGAACTATGAAACGACGTTTATTAGATTTAGGCTTTTTTCCTGGAGCGACAATTAAAGTATTACAACGCAGCCCACTTGGAGACCCAGTCGCTTATCAAGTAAGCAACACAACTATTGCACTGCGTAGTGAAGAAAGCTCCCTTATTTTCGGGGTATTAATAGGAGATGATTTCAGATGAGTAACCATCGCATCGCGTTAGCTGGTAACCCGAATACCGGGAAAAGTACATTATTTAATACTTTAACAGGCTTAAAACAACATACTGGAAACTGGACGGGGAAAACTGTTTTAAAGGCTGAAGGGGAATATAAGCATAGCGGAAATATATATACAATAATAGATTTACCTGGAACTTACTCACTGTATTCAAATTCGGCAGATGAAGAAGTCGCACGAGATTATATTATATTTGAAAAACCAGAAGTAACTGTAGTTGTTATAGACGCAACTGCAATGGAAAGAAATTTAAATTTAGCACTCCAAGTGATGGAAATGACAAACGATGTGGTCATTTGTATTAACTTAATTGATGAAGCGGAGAAAAAAGGAATCATTATTGACGAAAAGAAATTAGCAAAATCACTCGGTGTACCGGTAGTTAAAATTTCAGCCCGAAACCGAGTTGGTATCGGACATTTACTAAGCGTCATTGCTAAAGTAGCAACTAAAAAACTCATTCCAACACCAATTAAAATTACTTATAATGAAAAAATTGAAAATATGATTCAAGAATTAGAACCACAAATTTATAAAGTGTTCGGCAATACGTATCCAGCACGTTGGATTGCGTTACGTATTTTAGATGGAGATAAGAATTTCTTAACTGCACTTCAAAAACATCATAACGAACCACTTGTAAGGGAGGTCGTAATAAATGGAATCTCACTCAGCCAGTAAGGATCTTCCGCTGGACTATATTGTTCAACATGCACAAGCACTTTCAAAAGAGGACATACGAGATGATATTGTCGGAGATATTTATCGAACCTCCGCAAGTATATGTAAAGAAGCTGTCCAATATACGAATACTGATAAATTATATCGTTCAGAAAGATTAGATAAGATTTTCACTTCTCCTATTTGGGGATTTCCAATTATGCTCGGTATTTTATCTATTATTTTTTATCTTACAATCGCCGGTGCTAACGTGCCATCCGAGATGATTGCTGAATTTTTTGGCTGGGTCGAAGGATATTTAACATCTTGGTTCCAAACAATACATGCACCAGAATGGCTACATGGCGTTTTAATACTTGGTTTATTCCGTGGTACCGGAGCCGTTATTAGCGTTATGTTACCACCTATGGCAATCTTCTTCCCTATGTTTGCCCTATTAGAAAACTATGGATATTTACCACGCGTTGCGTTTAACATGGATCGTTTATTTAAACGCTCTGGTGCGCATGGGAAACAATCTTTAACTATGGCAATGGGGTTTGGATGTAACGCTGCCGCTATTATGTCAACACGTATTATCGAATCACCACGTGAGCGTATGCTCGCCATTTTAACAAACAACTTCGTCCCATGTAATGGACGCTGGCCTACATTAATCTTAATGGCTTCATTATTTATGGCTGCTGGATATACAGGCAGCATGCAAACACTTGTTACTGCCGGCGTTGTCGTTGGAATGGTTGTAATTGGCGTTATTGTAACTTTAACTGTTTCTTGGGTTTTATCAAAAACTGCTCTAAAAGGCGTTCCAACTCACTATACGTTAGAGTTACCACCATACCGTAAACCAAAAATTTGGAATACAATTGTGCGTTCAACGCTCGATAAATCAATATATGTTTTAAAACGAGCTGTAATTGTAGCTGCACCTGCCGCTGTATTAACTTGGATACTTGCTAATATTTTCGTCGGTGACACGAGCTTACTTATGCATTTTGTGAACTTCTTAGATCCATTTGCTAAAATGTTAGGACTTGACGGATTTATTCTAGCGGCTTTTATTCTTGGACTACCAGCTAATGAAATTGTTATTCCGATTTTATTAATGTCTTACTTATCAACTGGTGCTTTAACTGAAATAGATGATTTTAATCAAATTAAAAATCTATTCTTAGAACACGGTTGGACTTGGTTAACGGCGTTAAACACAATGTTGTTCTCACTTCTTCATTTCCCATGTGGAACAACACTGGTTAACATATATAAAGAAACAAAAAGTGCAAAATGGACATTTTTATCGTTTGCAATCCCTACCGTTATTGCCATTGTTGTTACATTCCTCTCTACACAATTGGTACATTGGTTAGGGCTTGTATAAAGCAAAGCATACATAGAAGGTATCCCCCTTCACATATGCTTTGCGCGAAAGAAACCTGAAATTATTCAGGTTTCTTTTTTTGCACATCAGTATTCCATGGCTGCGCTCCATACGTTGTCAGTTTTTTATGAATGAAGTATATAGCTCCCGGAAGAACCGCCATTAATATCGTGCAACTAATTCCTAATCCAGTAAACAACTTTCATCACCTTATTTCACTCTCTTCGGTAAAGCTGATCCTGAATGTTCAATTGTCGGATGAACATGAACAATAACCTCAGCATTACTAAAATAATTTTCACCTTGATCCCAATTCTTATCTATCTTCTTCCATTCTTTATAATTATGCCGCTTATATACTTCCCCTAATGCTAATACATCTACCTTATATTTTTTTTGAACAAGCTTAATCGATTTTTGGATACGCTTCTCCATTTCCTCCGCGATGTTTTTCTTCAATCGATTTTCATTCATAATTTGTTTATGATCACTAAAATGCAACTCTGCTAAGGTCCCTTCCAAAGATAAATAAATATCAAACTTCGGTTTTGTGGCATTTTCCGTAGATACTTTAATCTTCCGATGCATCTTATGAATTTCATATGTAATAAGCTGGTCTTTTTTGCGAATGGTAAAGAACCCTCCAATTTTCTTACCTATTACATAATTCATCCCTAATGTTTCCTCTCCATTCAAACTACCTACACACTTATTATCCTTCCCACGAAATAACGCCGCCCCGTTCATTTGCACCCCTTGTTTTGTTAGTTCAAGAATAGGTAATACGAAACTTCGGTTAGCAATCATTTTTTGCTGCACCTCACCAATTCTTGCAGCCTCAATCATTTGGGCATTTTTCGGAGGATGTTCAGCTAACATATCAATATACTGCGCCGGTAAATTTTCAGGCTTAGCACTCTGCTTCAAAATAGCTTCTGCATCTTTCTGAGAAACGAACAAACGAATATTTCGTCTCATCTCATGATCACGAATATATACATCTAACGTATTTTGTAAAACATATGGATTCGCTAATAAATCTTTAGAAAAAATTATCACTTGTATATGCGGAAAGAATAATGAGCGACTAATTTTTTTAGCGATAATTCGTATTTGCTCAAAGACACTATCTGCTTTCGCACTAACATTAATATAATTTTCGCTATCTCCACCACCTTGTCCACCTTGCTGTGCTAGCTTACTGGGAAGTACCATCTGATACGTCCCTTTCATAATTGGATTCGATTTCTTTTTTTTCACAATATCATAGGCTGCACCTACTACAAATCCTCTTTCTTCTATTTCTTCTAGCTCAGAGCACCCACTTATAGATCCAGCTAAAACCATAAGCATTATAATTTTAAGAAGGTGTTTCATTTCTACCATTCCTTCTTTTTATTTTATATACAATAAAAACTAACAAAGGCGCTAACACAACAAAGCCCATATCTATCCAAGCTAAATACGTTCCGTAATTTGATAAAGTATCTAAATTACCAGGGATCATATTCAGCATAAAAATCATAGGAGCACTTACGAAAATAAAAATATGTTTCTTAACTTTCGGAAACATAGCACAAAACAATAGAGATGCAACATCATAATACATTGCTGTGGTGTTATAAATAGTAATAATCCAAGTAGTAAAAAAGATCGCATCGAATCTTTCTAAAAACCCCCCACCAATTTCAATCTCCTTCCCCAATTCAATCGTTGGATATGTTAATCCCCGGGTTGTCATATATGTAAAAACACTAATACAAGTTAAATAAATTAAAATGTAAGACAATACGTTTACCATCACAGCTTTTGCAACTGCCATCGGCGCCTTTTTTGCTGTCTCGTTTAACATCACTGCATAAAATAGCGCTACCTCAAATCCAATAAACGTAAAAATAGAATTTTTAACTCCAACAGCATATCGACTTACGTCCGTTTGAAAAGCAGGTAGTAAATTATCTATTTCCATTAAGTTCACATTCAATAAAGAAAGAAGCACGATCGCAATTAAAACGATTGGTAAAAATAAAACATTTAACCTTAATAAAGCAGCCCTAGATCCAGCAATCCCATAAACAACAACTAACAAAAAAAAGAAGGATAACAATTGTATTGGTGTATCACTAAATAAATAGGTTTGTGAAATAATTGAAATTTTCCGGGCCTCATATGCTGTCAAAGCAACGAATGTTAACACTAAAATGATACTAATCGTGTATGAAACAGGCTTCGTCAAGTGCTCACTCGTATATTGAACAAAGTTTTGTTTTGGGAATAAAATAGCTACCCTCGTTACAAACCAACCTAAAGCCGCACATATCAATCCACCCAAAAGCAAAATAATCCAACCATCTGAAAATAAAGTTTGCATAGCGATATCTCGCGGCATAGATAATGCACCTATCCCAATAATCGTCGACGATACCGCAAAGCCAAGTTCCCGAGATCCAATTTCTTCATCCCCATATTCAAATGGCTTCAATTACTCTCGCTCCTTTGGACGTAGTGTAGAGTCTTTCGTTTGTAAATATTCTGGTCTCTCTTTTAACATTGATTTTGGTAGGCGAACCAATTCTTCTTCCCAATCTTTATAAAAAGCAGGAGCAATAGGCGTTGTATACGGAACTCCAACACTCTTTAAATTTGTAATATGAACCGCAAGTGCAATAAGAGCTAAAATGATTCCGTACAACCCAAAAGCAGTTGCAGCTAACACGAAGACGAAAAGTAAAATTCGAAATGTAATCGTAATGCTATATACAGGAAGTGAAAATGTAGCAATTGCGGTAACCGCAATAATAATTACTAAAAACGGATTTACAATCCCCGCATTTACTGCCGCTTCTCCAATTACAAGACCACCTACGATGCCAATCGTTTGCCCCATCGGTTTCGGAAGCCTAATCCCAGCTTCTCTTATTAATTCCATCGTTAATGCCATCATTAACGTTTCAATATAAGCCGGAAACGGGACACCTTCCCTTGCACCTGCAATTGAATAGGCTAATTTAGAGGGAATAAGTCCTTGGTGATATGAGACGAGCGCTACATACATTGCTGGCATTAAAACCGCAATTA
This sequence comes from Bacillus sp. NPDC057893, assembly GCF_042796455.1. Classification (NCBI taxonomy): domain Bacteria; kingdom Bacillati; phylum Bacillota; class Bacilli; order Caryophanales; family Bacillaceae; genus Bacillus; species Bacillus sp. NPDC057893. The sequence goes on from NZ_JBHVNG010000007.1 coordinate 13,168, forward strand.
TACCCGACCACATTCGCAAAATCCTTAATAACGTCCCGATTAACCAGCGCTCATAATGATCTTCTACAGATTGAAAAATATCAACAAATACTAGTGGAGCTATAAGAGCAAACGGTGATCCGTCCACTAAAATGGCCGCCTTTCCTTTCACCAATGCAGCCACTATATTATCAGGCCTTTCTGTATTCAAAAATTGTGGAAAGGGCGATAAATTATTATCTTGAATTAATTGCTCAATCGTTCCTGTCTCAAAAATGACATCTGTCACTATTGATTGAAGACGCCGATCTAGCTCTTTTACGATGTAAGGGTTAATAATATCCTCTATATATACTAGGGTTACTTCTTTCTGCGATCGCTTCCCCATAATATAAGATTGAAACCGTAACTTCGGATCACGTAAACCACGGCGAATTAACATTTTATTCACATTAATATCTTCATTTAATCCAACTCTCGGCCCACGTATTAAATCTTCTGTCACTGGCGGTTCTAGACTTCTTTTCTCCCAAGCCCTACTATTAATAACAATAGCGGTTTGAATATTATCAATTAATATAACTGTGTCTCCTGCTAAAACCGCATTTATAATATCTGGAAAAGTTGTCTTCATACCGACTTCTGCAATAGAAATAAAACGATCCAATAATGTCTGAACCACAGCTGCTTCATTTGGTATTTCTTCATACTGAAGTGTACGAACTACATATTTATAAACATTATCCTTATCTGTCAATCCACATAAAAAAACAACCGCACAACGTGTAATGCTACCAGCAAGAGCAACTTCTCTAATTGTTAAATCATTAGGTGAACCTAACTCATCTCTAATTTCCTTCATAACTTCAAACAAGTTACCTTTTAGCTCTAACAATTTCCCCACCTAACTTCCTTTTCAACAAGTTTTTAGTTAGATTCCGCTAATAGAAGAAAATATATACAAAAAAAGAGCTATCTCTTTTCGAAGATAGCTCTAACACGCGGGTTACTTTTCTACTATTATATTGTCTGTCTTTATAGATACACTTTTCGTGAATCCACTAACGATAAACATCACAATCATATTCATTAACAATGCGACTATACCTACATTTAAATCTTTTATATATTGCGGAAAACTCGGAAACATCGTTGCTATAGTTGAACCAGATAAGGTAATATATGCGACAATTAACAACCCAATCCCCATCCCCGCAATCGCACCTTGCTTCGTAATAATCTGCCGTGGAAACAAACTACATACAAGTGCAGGGAAAAGTTGCGTAACTATACTGTACCCCATTAAAAGAAGAGCCCCTATCGTTTCTCCTCCTTTAAATGTAAACAATACTGCTACGAGCGTTACTACAGGCACAAATAATTTTGCAGCTTTAGCAACTTGTCTATCTGAAGCAGATGGGACCATCGTACGGTAAATATTTTTCGCTAACAATGTAGAAGCGGCCATAACAAGCATAGATGCTGGAACTAATGCCGTTAATACCCCAGCACTACCAATAATTCCGATAAACCAAGGATCAAAAGTTTGTAAAGCAAGACGGAATAATGAAAGATCTACATCTGCTCCCTTTAATCCTGGAACTTGCAGGATAGCAGCAAACCCTGCAAAGAATACGAAAAGCAAAACTAAAGAATACAGTGGCATGATTGCCGCATTTTTACGAAATACTTTTTCATTTTTTGCAGAGAAAGCAGAGGCAAATGTATGAGGCCACATGTAGAAACCGAGGGCCGTTAATATAATAGTAGAAACAAACCAAGAAATACTCATTCCTTCTTCAGGTAAAGATAAAAACCCTGGTTTCGCAGCTTCTACAGCTTCGAACATCGGCTGAAATCCTCCATAATAATGATACGGTAAATATATACCTAAAAACATAACGATGAATAGGATCATAACATCCTTCAAAGCAGCCGTCCAAGCCGAACCATGTATACCCGAAACCATTACATATATAGTTATAACAATAGCACCAATCCATACCGCAATAACAGGTGTCACTCTTCCATAGGAAGCTTCCGAAACGATAATTCCTAATCCCTTTAACTGTAAAACAAGATACGGGATAATCGAAATAACACCAATAATTGAAACAATTATCCCAAGCGTCTTACTCCTGTATTTCTTCGCAAAGAAATCTGATTGTGAAACGAGGTTATGTTCTTTTGCATACTTCCAAATTGGAGGTAATAAGAAATACGATAAAATATAAGCTAATGCACCATACCCTAAAATATAAAATGTAGGAGCTCCTTTACTATACGCCCAGCCACTTCCTCCTAAAAATGTGAACGTCGTATAAATTTCCCCTGCCATAAGGAGAAAAACAAAAATAGTTCCAAATCCTCTTCCCCCAACTGACCATTGTTCTAAATTCATATCTTTTCCATGTTGTGCACGAATCCCTAAAAATAGTGCTAGAAATAAAAATGAAATAATGATAAGTAATGCTATCATCCTATTTCCTCCTTATTAGCCGGATCTAATAAGTACACAAGACCCATACAAAGAGACGTAATAAGCACTGATAATAGTACCCAAAATAATAAAAATGGCATCCCCAATACGTAGGGAGTGACCGAATTTGCAAATACTGGTCCAATCACTAAACAAAGAACTGGAATAAGTGCTAGCACGTGTATTTTCTTCATCTCATTCTCCTTTACTTATAAAATTCATAATGGATGATACAAAGACTTCCACTCCAATTGGTAATGCGTCTTCGTCAATCGCAAAACGAGGATGATGGTGAGGGTATATAATTCCTTTCTCTTTATTTCCTGCTCCGATAAAAAAGAATGCCCCTGGTGCCTTTTGTAAAAATGCTGAAAAATCTTCCCCAGCCATCGTTGGCTGTAAACGAACAACTTGTTCCCTTCCATAAAGCTGTAATGCCGTCTGTTCAATAAGCTCTGTAACTTCATAATCATTTACAACTGGTCGATATCCATATTCATAAGAAAATGTATACTTAGCACCGTAGGATTCTGTAATATGTTTTACAATCCTTTCAAGCTTCTTCTTTGTTTCTTCTCTTAATTCATGCCTTAAACTTCTCACTGTCCCTTCAATCTCCGCTTGTTCCGGGATAACATTATGGGTTGTCCCAGAATGAAATTGCGTAACAGATACTACGAGAGAATCTAACGGGTTCGTGAGGCGAGATACAATTTGCTGGATTTGCGAAACTACTTGCGCACCAATGGCGATACTATCAACTGTTTCGTGCGGAATTCCAGCATGCCCACCTTTTCCCTCTATCGTAATTTTAAAAACATCCGGTGCAGCCATTGCAGGACCATAAATTACACCTACTTTACCAACCTCTAAAGACGCCCACAGGTGAGCACCAATAATATAATCCACATCTTCCATTACCCCCGCCGCAACCATTTCCTCTGCGCCACCAGGAAAGTTTTCTTCTGCATGTTGGAATAGAAAACGAATCTCCCCTTTAACCTTCTCTCTTTCCTCAACTAACTTATGTACTACACCAAGCAATATCGCCATATGACCATCGTGACCACACGCATGCATCACACCTGGATATGTAGAAATATAATCAAACTTATTTTCTTCATGAATAGGAAGGGCATCCATATCGGCACGAACCGCAATTGTTTTACCAGGTTTCTTACCAGTTAACTTTGCCATTACACTATATTTAGTAGGGCGCGAAACTTCTAAATGCGGGATATTCCGAAGTATATCGAATACAAATTGAGATGTTTTTTCCTCTTGAAAAGATAACTCTGGATACTTATGAAAATGCCTTCTCCACTCAATCAACTGATTCTTTGACAAAATAAGTTCCTTTGCAACATCCATTTCTCTTCTCTCCTTCTTCACCAAGTTAAATGTTATTATAACTTGAATTGTTAACTTTTGAAAGAATCTTCTGAATTTTCTATATTATAAACTTAAAAATAAAAAGCCATCCAAAAGATGACTTTTTCATTATTACAAAATAGTAATTGCTTGTTTTCCCATTTGCTCCCAAGCTTTCTCAAATTCTGCTCGTGGAACAGCGAAACGCGGATTGTTTTTTAGAGGATCATTTACATATACAAAGTTTTGATCATATCCAATTACTACTGCACTATGTTCATAATATGTAATTTTCACTTCACCTGAGTTTGTATTCCATGTTTCAAAACTACTTTCAGCTAGTGGTTTAAACGTTGTATTAATAATGACCCATACTGGAGAACCAGAACTAATCACTTTATATATATCTTGCATGTCTCTACCTGTTAAATTAATTACTTTTTCAGGAACATATTTTTCTGCTAAATTAAAGATCGGTTGATTATATACACCATATCCAAGTTCAGCCTTCGTATAAATATTTCCAACAAATCCCTCGTAAGGATTTCCACGCAAACCATTTTGTTCAAATGGAACACGATGAATTTCGCTAGCAAGCTGCATCTTATCTACTTGTACACCTTTATATTGCAGCAACATAGCTAAACTTGTCACTTCACATCCACGGGGTAATTCTGGTAATTGTTTAATAAACGGAACATCTTCAATCATAGCTGCTTCTTTCATTTCAGATAGAAAATCTAAGCGTAATACTTGCGCCTTTTGTATAATTTTATCTTTCCCTATAAAAAACGCCATAGCAAGTATAATCCCAAAAACAAAAAGATATTTTAACTTTTTCATTATAAACAAAACTCCATTAATTATTATTTTACAGACACAACTCTTATCATTGTACCCTTCTTCTTACTAGTTTACTAGAAAGATTCTGTGAATTATTGTTCACGCTTTTAACATCTTAAAATTCTAATTATTTTTAATAAAAAGAAAAAACAATATACTTTTTCGAAACATTTTGCTAAAATCGAAATTATTAACATGGTGAAGATATCACCATGTTAATAAACATTCTTAGAGTATTTAATCATAGTTCGTTTTTTACATACTCCTATTTCATAACAAAATAAACTGAGTATGTGTCACATCCCCCACTAATGATTAAAAACTCAGAATGAAACGAAGTTCACACATACAAGAAAAATACGGGGTGAGGGGCATATGAATCAACAAGTAGAACAAACAGATTTAAAACGAACAATGAAAAGTAGACACTTATTCATGATTGCACTTGGTGGAGTCATTGGAACAGGATTATTTATGGGTTCTGGACAAATCGTCCATAATGCCGGACCAGGCGGAGCTATTCTTGCATTTTTAGTCGGTGGTTTCGTTATGTATTTAACGATGTTATGTCTTGGTGAATTATCAGTAGCTATGCCAGAAGCAGGTTCATTCCAAAGCTATGCAAGCAAATTTATTTCACCTGGTTTTGGATTTGTTGTCGGTTGGATGTATTGGTTAAATTGGGCTGTTACAGTTGGAGTAGAGTTAACAACTGTAAGTATTTTAATGAAACGTTGGTTTCCAGACGTTTCTTCGTGGATTTGGTGCGTTACATTTGCAGCAGCACTCTTTCTTGTAAACGCTTTATCAGCGAAGGCATATGCAGAAACAGAATTTTGGTTCGCTAGTGTAAAGGTTGCAACAATTGTTATCTTTATTGTACTTGGAGGCGCAGTTATGCTCGGTTTTCTCGACTTTAATGGAAAACCAGCTCCAATGCTTCATAATTTCACTGAAAATGGTGGACTATTTCCAAACGGTGCACTAGCGGTTCTTCTTACAATGATTACGGTAAATTACTCATTCCAAGGAACCGAACTTATTGGTATTGCTTCAGGTGAAAGCGAAAATCCTGAAAAAACAATTCCAAAAGCAATTAAAAACACAATTTGGCGAACTCTGTTCTTCTTCGTCCTAGCAATATCAGTCGTTGTAGGTTTACTCCCGTGGCAAGAAGCTAATTTAGTCGAAAGTCCATTTGTACTTGTATTTGATGTAGCTGGTGTTCCATATGCAGCAGACATTATGAACTTTGTTATTATTACAGCTGTATTATCCGTAGCTAACTCTGGTCTATACGCAAATTCTCGTATGCTTTGGGCGATGGCAAAACAAGGAATGGCAAGTCCAGCTTTTACGAAGTTAACTAAAAAAGGTGTACCGCTAAATGCATTGATTTTCAGTCTAATTTTTGCAAGCCTTTCTTTATTAACAAGTGTGTTTGCGGCAGATACTGTCTTTTTAGTTTTAACATCTATTGCAGCAATGGCAGCTGTTGTCGTTTGGATGTCAATCGCAGCGTCACAGTTTTTCTTCCGTAGAGAATTCGTGAAAAATGGCGGTGACATAAAGGATTTAAAATATCGTACACCACTTTATCCAATAGTTCCAATCGTAGCTTTCTCACTCAATTTCATTACATTTATTAGTTTAGCTTTCATTCCAGATCAGAGAATTGCTCTTTATTGCGGGATTCCATTTATGATCATTTGCTACATTTTATACCAAGTTAAATATAAAAAAGTTGTCACATTTGAACAGCAACGAAATATAACTCAGGGAATAAACTAAATATAAAAAATATTCAGCTATCTTTCTTATGATAAGATAGCTTTTTTCTATTTCTTGGATATGTTGGTATAACTTTATTTATCTTAAAATTTCCACAATCACATTTTTCTCTGGAAAATAGTTTACAATGTTATCAAGTTACAAATGATATTCACCTTAAAAAGCGTGCATTTGTGTCTATTTTTTAACAATATGACAAAAACTATTGCCAACTATAAATTAATAGGTTTATATTGTTTTATTGGCATAGTTTCAATCCAAGGAGAAAGGAGATTTTCAATCGTGCAACTAAAGAAAGCATTTTGGAAGTTGGCTTCGCTTCTTCCGTTATCATTAGTTCTGTTCCTCGGTGGCTGTGATAAAAAACTAGCAGTATTAAACCCGCAAGGACCTGTTGCAAAGGCACAGTATGATTTAATTGTTTGGTCATTCTTGCTTATGTCATTAATTATCGCAATTGTATTCATCTTGTTTACAGTCATCTTGATTCGTTATCGTGAAAAACCAGAGAATATGGACTATGAGCCACCTGATCAACACGGTAACACATTATTAGAAATCATTTGGACGATTATTCCTGTTATTATCGTTATCGCATTATCGATTCCAACAGTTAAAGCAACTTATGCTTCGGAAGAGGTTCCGCAAGAGTCCAAACATATTAAACCAGTTGAAATTTATGTTACATCTGCAAACTGGAAATGGTTATTTAGTTACCCGGAGGAAAAAATTGAAACCGTTAACTATTTAAACATCCCAGCTGGTGTACCAATTCAATTTAAACTGACTTCTGTAGGTCCAATGAATGCTTTCTGGGTACCAGAACTTGGTGGTATGAAGTATACAATGGATGGCATGATCATGGACTTATATTTACAAGCTGACAAACCAGGTTCTTACCTAGGTCGTAGCTCGAACTTCTCTGGTGAAGGATTCACTCACATGGAGTTCGAAGTTGAAGCAAAAACAAAAGAAAAGTATGACAAGTGGGTAAAAGAAGTACAAGAAACTGCTCCTAAACTAACAGAAGATAAGTACAACGATATTGTTAAACCTGGTGTAGTTGGTCGTATGACATTCTCTAGTCATCACTTAAGTTATGTAGATCCAAAATCACTTGAATATTGTGATTACAACTACTACAAAAACAAAAAATAATAGCTATTATTCCAACAGATTGGAGTGAACACAGTGAAGCTTGATGAATTTTTTGTCACAGGTGACCCGATTATTTACGGAGCTGACGCATCTATCGTTCTTGTGACATTAGCGATTCTTTTCGTACTAACAAAGTACAAAAAATGGAGATGGCTTTGGGATGAATGGTTAACAACTGTTGACCATAAAAAAATAGGAACCATGTATATTATCTCTGCCGTTATAATGTTATTCCGTGGTGGTATGGACGGTTTAATGATTCGTGCCCAGTTAACATTCCCAGATACAACATATTTAAACGCTGAACACTATAACGGAATCTTTACAACACATGGTACAGTTATGATTCTTTTCATGGCGATGCCATTCGTTCTAGGATTAATGAACGTCGTTGTACCATTACAAATTGGTGCTCGTGACGTTGCATATCCGTTCTTAAATGCTTTAAGTTTCTGGTTATTCTTTATTGGAGCAATGTTATTCAACATCGCTTTCGTAATCGGTGGTTCTCCAGACGCTGGGTGGACTTCTTACTTCCCAATGGCGGGTACAGAGTTTACTCCTGGTGTAGGAAATAACTTCTACGCAATCGCCTTACAGATTTCAGGTCTTGGTACGTTAATGACAGGTATTAACTTCCTAGTTACTATTTTAAAAATGCGTACACCTGGAATGAAATTAATGAAAATGCCAATGTTTACATGGTCTATTTTAATTACATGTGTAATCATTATTTTCGCTTTCCCAGTATTAACAGTAGCTCTTGCATTAATGACATTTGACCGTCTATTCGATGCTCACTTCTTTACGATGGCGAGCGGCGGTATGCCAATGTTATGGGCCAACCTATTCTGGGTATGGGGTCACCCTGAAGTATATATCGTTATTTTACCGGCATTCGGTATTTTCTCTGAAATCATTAGTACATTCTCACGTAAACGTCTATTCGGTTACAGTGCGATGGTATACTCAATGGTTGCAATTTCTTTACTAAGTTTCGTCGTATGGCTTCATCACTTCTTCACGATGGGTGCAGGTCCAGCGGTTAACTCGTTCTTCTCGATTTCGACAATGGCGATTTCTATTCCAACCGGTGTTAAAATATTTAACTGGTTGTTTACGCTGTATAAAGGACGTATTCGTTTTACAGTTCCAATGCTTTGGTCATTGGCATTTATTCCAAACTTCGTAGTTGGTGGAGTTACAGGGGTTATGCTTGGAATGGCAGCAGCTGATTATCAATACCATAACAGCTACTTCCTAGTCGCTCATTTCCACTACGTATTAATCGCAGGTACAGTATTCGCTATGCTTGCTGGATTCACATTCTGGTATCCAAAAATGACAGGTCATATGCTAAATGAACGCCTTGGTAAATGGACATTCTGGATCTTTATGAGCGGATTTAACATCTGTTTCTTCCCAATGTACTTCCTAGGTTTAGATGGTATGACTCGTCGTATGTACACTTACTCTGAAAGCCTTGGATGGGGTTGGTTGAACCAAATCGCATCTGTCGGCGCAGTAATGATGGGTATTGGATTCGTAATTCTTTGTTACAACGTAATTTGGAGTGCACGTCACGGTGAACGTGACACAACTGGAGATCCATGGGATGGCCGTACACTTGAATGGGCAACTCACTCTCCTGTACAACATTACAACTTCGCGAAACTTCCTGAAATTAAAGAAGCTGATGCTTTCTGGTTCATGAAAAAACGCGGAGAAACAATTACACCAACAGCAGATGAATTAAAACCAATTCACATGCCAAGTAATTCTGGTGTGCCTATTATTATGTCTGCATTCTTCGGTCTTGCAGGTTTTGCATTAGTATTTAGCTGGTTCTGGATTGCAGCAATCGGTGGTATTGGTATTTTAGGTTGCTTAATCTATCGTTCATTCGATTATGATGATGGCTACTACGTAAGCATTGAAGAAATTAAAGAAACAGAACATATAGCATGAGAGGTGAAATGACATGGCGGCTTTAGATAAAAGCTTACCTTTGGAATATCAATCTGAACAAAGCAGATTGAATATCCTAGGATTCTGGATTTTTCTTGGGGCTGAAATTATGCTGTTCGCAACACTTTTCGCCTCTTATCTAGTCCTTGCTGGTCGTACGGCTGATGGCCCAACACCAGCGCAATTGTTTGAAGTTAAAACACTTTTAATTCAAACACTGTTACTTTTAACAAGTAGTTTTACATGTGGTATCGCAATTCACGAAATGCGTAAACACAATCAAAAAGGAATGTTAGCTTGGTTTATCCTAACTTTACTTTTAGGTGCAGGTTTCCTATTCTTCGAGATTGAAGAGTTCATTATGTACATTGGTGAAGGTGCAACAATTCAAACAAGTGCTTTCTTATCTGCATTCTTCGTTCTTCTTGGAACGCATGGTGCCCACGTAACAGGTGGTATCATTTGGGCAACTTGTGTTATTATCCAAATTTTAAAACGAGGTTTAACACCAGTTACAGCTCGTAAAGTATTTATTATCAGCTTATACTGGCATTTCCTTGATCTTGTTTGGGTCTTTATTTACACACTAGTTTACTTGAACGGGATGGTGGCGTAAATGGGTCAAAATAACAATCAAGCAAATGCGCATAGTGGATTCCCATGGTCACACGTTTTCGGATTTATTTTATCGCTTGCACTAACGTTTCTAGCTTTATACGTGGCACTTTATACAACCCTGCCGCTTTCAACGATATTAACAACTATTATCATAATGGCTGTTGCGCAAGCTTTATTACAATTAATTATGTTCATGCATTTAAAAGAAGGAGAAGGAAGAGTTCAAATTCTTACAATGATATACAGTTTCTTCGTTGCAACTGCAACAGTTGGTTTAACTGTATGGATCTTCTTCTCAATGTAATTTGCATAAAAAAGACTGCTGAGATTCCTCAGCAGTCTTTTTTTATTCTCTCCCCTATTACATCCACATTACGGAATTAACAACAAAATCATGAAAAATATACTTATTATGACAAATGTTAAGAAAACTCTTTCTTTATGAAATCGAATCCATATGCGTTGCTTTTCTACCTATTATATGGCTAAATAGGTACTATATTTATTTGAAGGGAGAGAACGCAGTGGAACATCATTCTTCTGTTCTATCACTGATGGTTGTTGTCGCAATCACGTTTTTCGTTCCCCTTTTGTTACAGCGCTTTAAATTAAAAGCACTTCCTGTCGTTGTTGCAGAAATTATCGCAGGAATCTTTGTAGGTAAAAGTGGATTTAACATCATTGAGCCAGATATGTGGCTTCAAGTCTTATCAACACTAGGGTTTATCTTCCTAATGTTTTTAAGTGGTTTAGAAATTGACTTTTCGATCTTTAAGCAAAAAGGGAAAAAGAATACGACAAACGAACCAAACACATTCCAAGCAGCAAGCATTATCTTCTTATTTATTTTCATTTTATCTTATGCCCTATCATTAATATTCGTATGGCTAGGATTCGTAGATAATGCAATGTTCATGACTTTAATTATTTCAACTATTTCTTTAGGTGTTGTCGTACCAACATTGAAAGAAAATAACTTAGGAAAAACCGCAATCGGGCAAATCATTTTATTAGTCGCTGTTATTGCAGACTTAGTTACAATGATTTTACTCGCGGTATTCGTCGGATTAAATTCCGAAAGTGGCCAAAGTATGTGGCTTCTACTTCTTCTATTCGGTGCTGGTATTGTAATTTACTTTGTCGCAAGACGTTTTAAAAATATTCCATACCTAGAAAGCCTAAAAGCCGGCAGTGTACAAATTGATACACGAGCTGTTTTTGCACTCATCTTAATATTAGTTGGATTATCTGAATCTGTTGGGGCAGAAAATATTTTGGGAGCCTTTTTAGCAGGTGTACTCGTATCTTTATTATCACCAAATGAAGATATGGTTGAAAAACTTGATTCCATCGGATATGGTTTCTTCATCCCTATTTTCTTCGTAATGGTTGGTGTAAATCTAGAAGTATGGTCTATTTTTAAAGAGCCTTCTAGTATGCTAATGATCCCAATTCTAATTGTGGGACTCTTTATTTCAAAACTGTTGCCATCACTCGTCTTACGAAAATGGTACCCACGCAATATCGTACTCGGAAGTGCTATTTTGTTAACATCAACACTTTCTTTAGTTATTGCGGCTGCACAAATTGGTGAAAAGCTAGGCATCATTAGCCCAAGTTTATCAGCATCTCTTATTTTAAGCGCAGTTATTACTTGTATTTTTGCACCTATATTATTTAACAAGATGTTTCCAAAAGTGGAAACACCAAAACCTAAAGTCTCTATTATTGGTGCAAGCAGAATTACCCTTCCGCTATCACTTGATTTAAAACGTGAAGAGTATGACGTAACACTATATATGATACGTCAAAATAAAATAAATGATGAGGAAGCGAAATCTCATGACTTCCCTATTATAAAATTAGATGAGATTACTATTCAATCTTTAATGGAGCAAAAAGCTTTCGAAGCAGACCGTGTTGTTGTTGCGACAAGTGATGATGAACAAAACTTATTATTAGCAGAACACGCGAAAGAATTAGGTGTTGAACACGTCATCGCAAGTGTAGAAGATCCCCTTCTACAAGAAAAGGCGACTCAAGAACATATCGCTGTATTCTCGACTATTAACTCTACACGTATTTTATTACGTGCACTTATTGATAAACCAAGTCTCGTTCGCTTAATTACAACAGCAAATGAAACGGTGCGTGAGGTTGCACTACGAAGTAATAAATATAACGGTTTAGCACTTCGTCGCCTTCCGTTTTTAGGTGATGTACTTGTCATTCAAATTTACCGTGGTAATAAAGCATTAATACCACATGGTGATACGAAGTTACAGTATGGCGATACTTTACTTGTAACGGGTTCAAAAGAACATATTGATACAATGAAAAACATATTAGAATAGAAAATGCTCCTCACATAAATGAGGGTCATTTTTTCATTTCCATATGGTAAAATGTTACTATCACATATTATGGGGATGAATAACATTATGTCTATTTCAACTTTAGCTCTCTTATTATTAGCAGAAGTACTCGTCGCCATTATTCTCATCGGTATTAGCATTGAAATTTGTAGTTACGGATGGAAAAAATCGAATGGAATTAAGTACTTTTGTCTCTTACTTTCACTCCTTCTCGGAACCGCTAGCATACTAGGACTTCTCGTTGCACCCGCATATTTCTTCTTACAACTTATAGAAAAAGGATGATAAGAAAGGATGATATTATGATTACCGTGAAACAGATTGATGCGTCTGAAACATATTTATTTCGTCAAACGATTTTGCGTCCCAATCAATCATTAGAAGATTGTAAATACGATTCAGATTACAAAACAGACGCCTTTCATTTAGGTGCATTTCTACATGATGAACTTGTTAGCATCGCCTCCTTCTCTAAAGAAATACATCCTGATTTACAAGCTGGTACCCACTATCGTCTACGAGGAATGGCAACATTACCTAATTTCCGAAACCAGCATGCTGGCACTTCCTTAATCCGTAAAGCTGAACAAGTCCTCCAAGAACGCGAAGCAAATATTCTATGGTGTAATGCCCGAATTACCGTAGCGGATTATTACAAACGATTAGGTTTCCATGAGCATGGTGAAATCTTCGAGATTGATCCAATAGGACTACATAAAGTAATGTATAAAGAAATATAAGAAAAGCTTTCTGCATATTGCAGAAAGCTTTTCTTATATCTCATCTTCACTTTTTATTTTTTTCATATATATGTATATAAACAAACTAGGAACTAAAAAACAAGCAAACATAATAAGTCCTGTTATACTAATTTCCTTCATTGAAATATTCGGTGTTACAATAATACAAATACCTAAAATACCAATAACAATCCCTACTGGAATGAATAATAGCTTCATGAAATAACTACGAGATACTCCCCCTGTATGCTCATACACTTCCACCGAATTTTTTAAGTTTAAAAAGTTAATAACTATTATCCCACCCATAAATACCATTAATAAATCCGAAACACTTTCATATCCTGCCCCTTGCAAGACATAGCGGTAAAAAACAATACTTAATATTACGATATTTTGTAAGATGAAAGCCAATCTAACATGTTTTAATCCCTCGATCATTAAACGTTCATCTTTCACGATTTTCACCCTATCACTCCTTTTCCACCCAAAACAAATCATTCAATGTTTTATCTACCGCATAACAAATTTTCAAACATAAATCTAAAGACGGGTTGTATTTCCCCTTCTCAATTAAACTAATCGTTTGCCTTGTAACGCCTACTTTTTCTGCTAATTGTTGCTGTGTTAAATCTAACTGAACACGCGCGACTTTTATTTTACTTACAGCCATTCATGTTCCTCCTCTGCCTTTATTGTAACATATATATTCCATTAAGTAATTTATATTTTACGTAATTAATTTGATTTTCACTTTATCCCGCTATTTGTGGGCAATAAAACCCCCACTGATTATAGTTTCACTTAATTATACACAAAAAAGGAGCCTCTCATAAGAAGCCCCTCTCCTATCTATATTATAAGAATAAATGACATCCAAATAAAATTGTAAATAAGTATAGTAACGGATGCACTTCCATCCCTTTCCCTTTCACAATCTTTAAGACTGGATACACTAAAAATCCGATTGCAATTCCATTCGCAATACTAGATGTCAAGGGAATACCAACGAAAATTAAAAATGCCGGTAATGCGTCTTCAAATTCATTCCAATTAATATCCCGAATGCTTTGTGCCATTAAACTACCTACAATAATTAATGAAGGAGCTGTAATAGCGGCTACACTTGATAAAGAAGCAATAACAGGGCTGAAGAATGCCGTTATAATTGTTAGACCAACAACTACAATACCTGTTAACCCCGTTTTACCACCCGCAGCAATACCAGCTGACGATTCAATTGTCGCTGCTGTTGGACTTGTTCCAAAGATAGAACCTGTCGTTCCGCCAATCGCATCTGCAATAAACGCTTTACCAAAACGTTTCTCTGTATTATCTGTAATTAAACCTGCTTGTTTAATTAAACCGAGTAATGCACCTGTCGTATCAAATAAAAGTACAAGTAAAAACGAAAATACAACACCATATAGTCCGTATTCGATTACATCTGAAAATGCATTGATTGGATTCGAAACGATAATTCCCTCTGGTAAATGAGGCATCGCTACAATTTTATCCTCAAACTTCAGTTGCCCTGTAAAGAAGGCGATAACTCCTGTCACAATCATACTAATAAATAATGCACCACTCACACGTAATGCCATTAATACCGCCGCTAAAATTAAACCGATTAAAGTTAAAATAACGGCTGGAGAATGAAAATCACCAATCGTAACTAAATTAGATGGATGATCAACGATAATTCCAGAAAGGCGTAATCCAATAAAAGCAATAAATAGTCCAATTCCACCTGCAATTGCATGCTTTAAACTATCAGGAATTGCTAAAATTAACTTTTGCCTAAACGAAGTAAAAGATAATAAAAGAAAAATAATCCCTGTTACAAATACCGCTGAAAAGGCAATTACATATGTAATCCCCTCTGCCTGTTGAACAACAGAATACGCAAAATATGCATTCATTCCCATAGCTGGAGCAATAACAATTGGATAGTTAGCTAAAAACGCCATACATAGCGTTCCAACAACTGTCGCAATAATAGTTGCTGTAAATGCTTGATCAAATGGTACACCTGCATCAGATAATATTTTCGGATTGATGACAAGAATATACGCAAATGTAAAAAAAGTTGTGATGCCAGCTAAAAGCTCTTGCTTCACAGAAGTGTTATATTTTTGTAATTGAAACATGCTTATGTACCCTTCCTACATCTGAATTATTATCACACATTCTTTTCTTACTAGTATGTGAGAAAATATAATACTTAATCTTAACAATCAATAAAAAGAAGAGTCAATATATTCTCTAATAGTGAGAATTTTAAGTTTAAGTCTGACAAGTACAGATGTAGTACAGTTCATTTTGATTATTTTTGTAGCACAACAGATGGAAATGTTTTATAATTTGAAATAGTTAAATATTTAGTAAACGCATTCAAATAACGTTCACTCAACAAGGGGGATTCTTCTTATGCAGCACACAAACAAATCAGGAACTTTAAATCGAGGTTTAAAAGAACGGCATATTACTTTAATGTCTCTCGGTTCAGCTATTGGCGTTGGACTATTTTTAGGATCAGCTTCTGCTATTAAACTAGCTGGTCCATCCATTTTACTAGGCTATATGATCGCCGGACTCGTTATTTTTTTCATTATGCGTGCACTCGGAGAAATGGCAATTGAACAACCGGTTGCTGGCTCTTTTAGTAAATATGCAAATGATTACATCAGCCCACTAGCTGGATATATTACAGGCTGGAATTACTGGTTTTTATGGGTTGTTACTTGTATGGCGGAAATTACAGCAGCAGGCATTTACATGCAATACTGGTTCCCAGATATCCCGCGCTGGCTTTGGGCGTTACTTGCTCTTTTATTAATGAGTGCTTTCAACTTCTTATCTGTAAAAGTATTTGGAGAACTTGAGTTTTGGTTTGCTCTCATCAAAATTGTCACAATTATCTGTATGATAGTAGTCGGCACTGGTATTATTCTATTCGGATTTGGAAATGGCGGCGTTGCAACTGGTATTTCAAATCTTTGGGAACATGGGGGCTGGTTCCCAAATGGCTTCTCTGGATTACTACTTTCCTTACAAATGGTATTATTCGCTTATTTAGGAGTCGAACTTATCGGTGTCACAGCTGGTGAAGCTCAAAATCCAAAAAAGACACTCGCAAAAGCAATTGATAACGTATTTTGGAGAATTTTACTGTTCTACGTTGGAGCTCTATTCGTTATGATGGCAATTTTCCCATGGAACGAACTTGGTGAGAAAGGAAGTCCGTTTGTATTAACGTTCCAACAAATCGGTATCGCAAAGGCAGCAGGTATTATTAACTTTGTCGTATTAACAGCAGCTCTTTCTTCTTGTAACGGCGGTTTATTTAGTACAGGCCGTATGCTATTTACATTAGCTCAGCAGAAGAAAGCTCCTGAAAGATTTGGTCGTTTAAATAAAAATGGCATTCCAAGTCAAGGAATTGTAGCAACTACTATCGTTTTACTCATTGGTGTTATATTAAACTATCTCGTACCTGCAAAGGTATTTACATGGCTCACTAGCATTTCAACTTTCGGGGCAATTTGGACTTGGGGCATTATATTAGTTGCACAAATTAAGTTCCGTAAAGGTTTGCCCACGCAAAACAAACAAAAATTATCGTATAAAATGCCTTTATTCCCATTAAGTTCATATTTCTCACTCGCTTTCCTTGCATTAGTATTGGGTATAATGGCGTATTCAGAAGATACACGAATTGCATTGATTGTCGGCCCAATTTGGCTTATTGGCTTAGCTATCGTGTATTACATGAAAGGATTTCATAAGATTGATGAAACACCTAATTCAAAAATTAGTTAAACAAGCTATCCCTTCCTTATTAATTGGAAGGGATTCTTTATTGTCTATATAAATATTTCTCAACAAAATTAACGGTATTTTTACAATTTTTTAATATTTTTTACGTTTTCTGTCTTTATTTTTTCAGAAAAATAAATTACATTATTAATGCACTTATATTTATTATTAGGGGGATTCTTCTATGAAGAATAAAAAATGGATTCAATTTTCTTTAGCAACAGCAATCACACTTAGTATAGGGAGTTCTTACATTCCGTCTACTTACGCCGAAAGCTCCGTAGACCCAGCTCCTGAAATTACTGCAAAAGTTGTAAATCAAAACAATGGTAAGAAAGTATTATTCGATAATACACACGGTCAAACGGCTGGGACAGCTGATTGGGTTATTGATGGTGGTTTTTCTGATTTCGGAAACGGCATTGCCCAAAACGGATATCATGTAAAAGAACTGCGTAAATCAACACCTATTACATATGACGATTTAAAAAATTACAATGTGTTTATCGTTCCCGAAGCCAATATTCCTTATAAAAAATCTGAGCAAGACGCAATGTTACAATACGTGAAAAATGGCGGCAGTATTTTCTTCATTGCCGATCATTATAATGCAGATCGTAATAAAAACCGCTGGGACTCCTCAGAAGTATTTAATGGATATAGACGCGGGGCATGGGATAATCCAGCAAAGGGTATGTCTAATGAAGAAACAACATCACAAGCTATGCAAGGAGTAGAAAGCTCTGATTGGCTATCCGATAATTTTGGCATTCGCTTCCGTTACAATGCACTTGGTGATGTTTCAGCTAAAAATATCGTCTCACCTGCACAATCATTCGGAATTACAGAAGGCGTTTCATCTGTAGCAATGCATGCCGGCTCTACTCTTGCGATTACAAATCCAAAACTAGCGAAAGGTCTTGTGTATCTTCCAGAAAATCCATCAAAATGGAATAATGCTGTTGATAGTGGGGTTTATAACGGTGGTGGCGTTGCAGAGGGTCCTTATGCTGCTATTTCGAAAGTTGGCCTTGGAAAAGCAGCCTTTATTGGTGACTCTTCCCCCGTTGAAGATGCATCTCCAAAATATGTTCGTGAAGATTCCGGTCAATCAAAGAAAACATACGATGGATACAAAGAGGAAAACGATGCTGTTTTACTAGAAAATATCGTAAATTGGTTGGCTAAACAAGAGACATTTACTAGCTTAGATCAAGTTACTGGGTTACAGCTTGATGCACCTACACCTTTACAAACATTTGAACAACCAAGCTTATCAACAGAACCACAACCAGAACCTTGGAGCGCACCAAATCAAGGTTACCAATGGTTTAATACAAATACTTTCAAACCGGGTTCATACGGCTATAACGGCGCTGTGACAGCAAGTGATTACCTACTTACGCACCCTAGCATTCTACCAAATAATGAAGTGTTCCAAATGAAGATTCAAGTAAATAACTTATTACCGAATACAACTTATAACAACTATTCTTTAGGTATCTTCACTACTGGCGGAACACAAGTAGCAAAAGTACAAAATACAAACGGCACTTGGCCATCTACTTTCGGATATAGTAGTACGTTCTCTTTCATAACAAACAGCCTAGGTTCTGCTGAAAAAATTGTAAATGTACAACTTGATTCAAATACAACTGGACAAGCAACACTTCGTCTACGTCAAAATACAACAGCGAAATATAGTGAAACTGTAACGATTGGTAAGAAGTAAAGTACAGTAAAAGGCAATCCGTAAATGGATTGCCTTCTTTTCACTTCTCTTCTTTTGAAAAAAACATTCTTGAAATAACGATACCTATACTACCGACAATTAAGAATAACACCGCCCTAATCATCATAGACACCTCTGGTAAGTCGAGAAGGAACAACTTCCCTACTGTTACTACTAATACGACTAAGCCAGCATATAATATTTCATTCATCTGTCTATAACGACCAAACCAAACTGCAAATAACGCATATATCATCCATAATAACGATACAGATACGCTAATTATACTTCCATCTGTAGAAAGAACTTCACCGATCCTAGTAATTGTAATAAATACAATGACCATTAACGAGTAGAGCGCTATGGAATAAACATATTTACCAAAACTCGCTAACACTTCTTTCGCTTGTCTCATGCAATAATAGAACGTTCCTATCAAAATAACATGAGCGACAAATCCTGCCGAAATGAACTCATCAAACGGACTGAAAATCGTCTGCACCATTCCAATGGCATAAATCGTTACACTTACATACAATTTAATATTTTGCTTTACTTTAATAGCAGTAACCATACCAAGGAAACCTTGTAACAATAATACGATTGCTGCATTCACTAAACTGTACTCGTATAAAATCGCTAAACTAAATGACCCCATTGCAAAGCCAAATATTAGATTTGTAAATACAGAATGTTTATTCTTCCTATATTCAAGTGCGAACATAACAGCATGCACAAATGCACTTATAACTAATCCCCACGTTGTAAATTCAGGAATTTGAGAAATGGCTACAATAAAGAAAACTGCACTCGCACTAAATATCGCCAATCGTGCTTCTTGTATAAAATTTCTCTCCGAAAACATATGCCAAAATAATAGCAAGTGAATTGCGCCGTATACAACTGTTAACTGTACTTGCACATTCTCTACTAATATTGACATAACAGCAAAGAAGACAAATAGGACAATTGCCGCCACAACATAAGAAATCATATACAAGTACTTATAACGGTTTCTCAATGCATACCATAATAGACTAATTGTTAATATCGTCTCATAACTAAAGAAAATATACGTATTAGGAGTCGTACTATTTAACAAGAAAGGAACAAAAAATGCTCCCACCGCTACGAAAATAGCGAGGTATTCCGATCTATATCTTTTCGCTAAATAAACCCCTGAAATTACCCATATAATGTTGCAAATAAACGCAATACTTGCAGGAATAAATTCATATAAATAATGTGCCGCAAACGTTGTTAAAACAATTCCCGTAATACTTCCTCCAGCTAATACTAACCCTAACGCTTGCCGCTCTCTTTTAATTTGTATATCTCCTACATAATACAAACCGGCAGATAGTACGACACCAAACACAACCCGTATCGCTGGTGTTAACAATCCTGCATTTACCCCTGCTTTAAATAACCAAATAACGCCAAGTAGCATAATACCGACAAATATGCGTGGTAACCATGTTTGACAAAACTTTATAATATTAAATGGTTCTGGTTTAAATACAGATATATCTACTTGTTTCACCACTGGCTCTTGCATGGACTCCCTCTTCTTAACAACATCTTCTTGTAACTTTTCATTACTTACTGCTTCAATATATTCTTTCTTTTCTTTATTAACATTTTGTTGAACTTTATCTACTTCTATTTTTCTTTGTTTCGCTTTCAATTCATAAAGTGTCTCTTGCATCGTTTCAATTGCCGTTTCGAGCGCTTCTATTTTCTTATTTAAATCCTCCTTCATACAATCCCCCCTCATCAGCGACTTTTCGCTTGACCTATATATTACCAATTACCTTTATCATACTCTTAGTCTATTCATTTTCAATACTATTTTTCCAAAAAAAGAAAGGTGTTTTCCGAAATAGGAAAACACCTCTTACTTATTTATTCTTATTTATAGCAATACTAACAATTACACCGAGGCAGGCACCTACAAATGCCGGAACAATCCAACCTACACCTTCTGAATAAAACGGAAGCATTTTTAGTAGTGGTGTCCATTTATTCATCAGTACACTTTTGTTTAAAATATCAATCGCACTAAATAACGCTACGATCC
Organism: Bacillus sp. NPDC057893; assembly: GCF_042796455.1. Taxonomy (NCBI): domain Bacteria; kingdom Bacillati; phylum Bacillota; class Bacilli; order Caryophanales; family Bacillaceae; genus Bacillus; species Bacillus sp. NPDC057893. Next base: position 34,121 of record NZ_JBHVNG010000007.1, read on the forward strand.
CAATCGTTACCGAATATACGTATACATACTTACCAATATACTTATGGAATAACCCTAAAATAATAAGCGTTAGTGCAATTGGATAAATAAATCCAAGAATCGGTACCGATACTTTTAAAATTTGCGTTAATCCTAAATTAGCTAAAATCATACTCACAAAACTTAATATAAATGCCCAAACTTTATAAGACACTTTCGGAAATACACTTGCGAAAAATTGACTACAAGACGTAACAAGTCCGATTGAAACACATAGACAAGCAACAGTAAAAATAAGACCTAATAAAACTAACCCGCCTTGTCCAAATAATGTCGTCATAACTTGCGCTAATACTTTCGCACCGTTATCAAATGTACCCAATGAACCGCTAATTGAGCCAACATATCCAAGAATGACATAAATAATAGATAATAAAAGCCCTGCTCCAATACCAGCAATACTCATATATTTCGCTAAACCTTTATCATCTTTTACACCTTTTGCACGCAGAGCATTTGCAATAACAATCCCAAAGATTAAAGCTGCTAATGCATCCATCGTTAAATAACCATCTAAAAACCCTTGAAACATAGGAGCTTGGCCATAATTTCCTGTAGGCTCTTTCACACTGCCTACTGATGTAAACATACTTTTTATAAATATAATGGCAATCATACATAATAATAAAGGCGTTAACACCTTTCCAAACAAGCCCATTAATTTAGACGGTGATAAACTTAACCAGTAAACAATACTAAAGAAAATAGCCGTGTACAATAACAAAACTACACTACCCGCTTCTGGGAACAACTGACCTGGTCCCATTTCAAAAGCTAAACTTCCTGCACGTGGTATACCAAGACCTGGTCCAATAAATAAGTACACAATACATGGAAAAATAATTGCAAATGAAGAATGAACCCTGCCCGCTAACGTTTGAAAGCTTCCCGCTTTCGCAATAGCGATAACCCCTAATATAGGAAGCCCTGTTGCTGATATAATAAAACCTAACAATGCAATCCATACATGTTCTCCTGCTTCATATCCAAGGAAAGGTGGAAATATAAGATTTCCCGCTCCAAAGAACATAGAGAATAACATAAGACTAATAAGTAAAATTTCTTTTTTCTGTAACAATTTCATTTCTTTCTCCTTCTTCAATTTCATCTCGCATGAGATCTATTCCACACGTAGGAAAAACGCGATAATCCGCTTCCTTACAAAGAAAACATAGTCCATAGTCTACCACAAAAGAAACACCCATTCTATATCTACTTCCCTTTTCCAATTTCTTCTGAAAAATCAACCTTTATTGACTTCCAATAGTTAATAAAGTAAAATATTAAATATACAAAACTATTAACTTTGTTTTTTGTTTGTGTCAGGAGGAAAAATCACATGGAATCAACGATACAACTAGAAAGAGAACAACAAAGAAAAAAGAAACATCCTCCAGGTTTGTACTTACTCTTCTTTACAGAGATGTGGGAAAGATTTAGTTACTATGGATTACGAGGATTATTAACATTATATTTAACAACAGCTTTAGTAAGCGGTGGTCTTGGGTTTAGTCCCGCATGGGCACTTTCCATTTACGGATTTTATACTGGAGCCTGTTACTTCACCCCATTAATTGGTGGATACTTAACAGACCGTTTCCTAGGTAAAAGGAAAGCCATCACAATTGGTGGTATAACGATGGCAATTGGTAACCTTACACTATTTGCCTTGCAAAACCAAGTCGGTCTATACCTCGGATTAGCGCTTATTATTATCGGTAACGGATTCTTTAAACCGAATATCTCTACACTTGTTGGAGAATTATACGAAGAAAATGATCCAAAGCGTGATAGTGCATTTACAATTTTCTATATGGGTATTAACGTTGGCTCGTTTTTAGCTCCACTCGTTTGCGGATTTTTATCAGAAAATTTATTCAAAACAACAGTAGATGGCGTTGTTCATTTCGGATTCCGTTACGGCTTCTTAGCCGCTTCAATCGGAATGATCATTGGACAAATCTTATTTACAACACTATCTAATCGCTTCCTTGGTGATGTTGGTAAAAAACCAACCCGCGATTTACAAACAACAGATGGACAACCAACAGTAGGAAATACACCATTAACAAAAAAAGAAAAACAACATACAGCAGTTATCGTCATTTTAACGTGCTTCGTTGTCTTCTTCTGGGCTGGTTTTGAACAAGCTGGTAGTTCGTTAACATTATATACAAATAAATTCGTTGACCGCTCCGTATTCGGATGGGAAGTACCAACGTCTTGGTTCCAATCGGTCAATCCGTTATTTATTATTTTACTTGCACCAGCCATTTCAGCATTATGGGCGAAACTGGCAACTAGAAAAAATGGTGACATGAAAATCCCAACAAAAATGGGACTTGGTATGATCTTACTCGGTATCGGTTATATTGTTCTTGTTATCGCTACATTAAAAACAGGCAGTGACGAACATAACATTACAGAAAAAGCAAACTTACTATTTATCGTCTTTACGTATCTTTTCCATACGTTAGGTGAGCTATTCTTATCACCTGTCGGGCTATCAATGGTTAGTGCTCTCGCTCCAGTAAAACTAGCCTCTTTATTAATGGGCGTATGGTTAGCAAGCTCAGGTATTGCTAATATTTTAGGCGGACAGCTTGCAAGCTTCACAACTTCACTTGGATATGCTGAAGTATTCACAGTTATTGGCGCTGTGGCGATCGTTTTAGGTTGTGTTTTATTATCAATTTCTAAGAAATTAGTGAAATGGATGGATTAAAAAAAGATGAGGAATTTTCCTCATCTTTTTTTACGCTTTCTTTCCCTTTTCTATTGCTTGTTCATACAAGCCTTTATGTTCTTTATATTCCCTTGGCACGAAACTCTTATAGAAGAACGAAAGCCAGCTGTCTCCTTTTTTATATCCTTCTTCTCGAATTTCCGCTGCCTTTTTATTTGATTTAAATCCTTCAGTAAACCATTTCTTTAATGTTTCATTCTTTTCATACTTAGCAGGAACTTTTAAGTCGTAGTTTTCAAATGCATATGTATATCCAGCTTTTTCCGCTGCCTTTTTAGCAGACTTATATCCCTTTTCATACGCAGTTTCATATGCTTTCACATATGTATCCTTTTCGGTATTTCCAGGTTTCTTTTCAGCTAATGCTTTACCAGCCTTTTCACCAAGTTCCGCTTGTTCTTTTTCAATCTTTTCGGTTCTCTCTTTATTCCCTACTTGGAAACCTTCTGCAAAGTTCCCCTTAAACTCAGGAGTAATTTGACTATCTTCCATTGCCTCTTGTGCTAACCCTTGATCTTTACCTTTTGCAAAATGTGCTTTTTTCTGTTCTTCTAAAGACCATGCCGCAGCATACGCAGTTGTAAATGCTTGTTTATATGTATCAGATTTTCCAGTTAAATACCCTTCCACATTATTTTTCCCTGCTTTAAAATCTGTCTCTCCACTTTTTTGACCTTCAAGCTGTCCTTTTTCCATGTCAGCTTGGCGCTGGGCTTCCTCTTGCTTACGTGCCTCTTCTGCTTTTCTTTGCTCTTCGGCTACACGTTGTCTCTCTTCTTCAGCTTTACGTTGTTCTTCTGCAGCTCTTTGTTTCTCTGCCTCCGCCTTACGCTGTGCTTCTGCAACACGTTGTTTTTCAGCCTCAGCATTACGCTGTGTTTCTGCTTGCCTTTCAGCTTCTACAGCACCATTATTATTTTGGCTAGGAGCTGGATTCGTTGCACCGCTACTAGAAGCTGGTTTATTGTGATAATGATATTCCCCGTACTGTAATCCCCATTTTTCACAGTTTGTACGACACGTATGTCCACCATTAGCATCTGTACGTCCTGGATGCGCATAAGCAGAAATTGGAGCTACCAATAACGCTACACTTGTTGTTAAAAGAAGTTTCTTCACCTGTTGTCTCACTCTTGTTCCTCCCAAAATCTAGAATTCTAACTTCATTATACATAAATAGAAAAATACTTAAATACCAACTAAAATATTCTATTATTTCTCAACATTAGTAAAAAAAGAAGGTGAACTCTTTAAAGAGTTCACCTTCTTTTTTTACTTCTTCGCCTTCGTTCCTACTAAATCACCAGCAACAACATAACGCTTAGAATTATCCTTCACAGATACACATGTAATAAGCGTTATTTCATCCTTCCCATGATCCTCTACAACTTCCCATTTATCAGGAGTTACTTCAGATACACCAGTAACCGCATACTCATATTCATTTTCATTGTCATACAAATAAATTTTATCGCCTTTTTTCAAAGAGGATATATCACTAAATAAAACACCTTTTTTAGACATGTTATGTCCTGCTAGTGCGTAATTCCCTTTTCCCATAACTTGGTTTTCCTTTACTGTCGCTGCACCTGATAATAGATTTTTTTCAGTAGAAGCTTTTAAAACAGGAAGTTCTACTGACACACTTGGAATCGAAATACGGCCGATTACTTGCTTTTTATCTAATGATGCATCCGCTACCTCTGCCAAGTCTGGTTGATTAATTTTGGAAGCATCTACAAATTCCGTCTCATGCTTTTCATAATCCATCTTTTGAACAGTCTGTACATTTTCAGTCTGTTTCTTTTCAGCCTGATATCCATCATAAAATGGCTTTCCGATTAATACACCACCTACAACAAATAGAAGGATTGCTACTATACTATAAATTCTTTGCTTATTCATATACAATTCCTTTCCCTTACAAAATCTTACTCTATATAAAATGATAAAATAATATTGCTATATGTACAAGTAAAAGCTGAAAGAAACCTTCTTGCTGGTGCAAGAAGGTTTCTTTTTAAGCTAATTTATTTCTGTATAGTGATACATGGAATACTGTCATTTGAATAAAGAAAATAGAAAATAGAATATACAGTGGGTATCCAGGAAGATATTCATTAATAATAGGCGAAAAAGTTAAAAATCCTACTGCACAAGGTAACACATACCATAACGAAACAAAAGTTGTTCGACAAGCTTTCTCCGTAATCGCTTTTTCACGTTCATCTTCTAGTGGAAATAATAATGGATACATCCAAAAAGATAAATTTTTATATTTTTTCTTTTGAATTCTATAAAAAATTGTAACTATAATAGCTCCAATAAATAATAAAATGAATGGCACTCCATTAAACCACACTTCAAATGGGAACTTCTCATTTTTAATTATATCTGCTAGCTCTGTAGTAACACTATAAAATTCAACAAATGTCCAGCATGCTAACGCAGTATAGAGTACATTTATGATATAAGAAAAACCAATTCTATTCATCCTCTTCCCCCTCCTTATTTAAAACAAACACATCTTCCATCTTTAACTGGAACACATCACAAATCGTAAGTGCTAATAACAATGAAGGAACATAATCCCCTTTTTCAATTGCAGCGATTGTTTGTCTCGTCACCCCAACCTTTTCTGCTAGTACACTTTGCGTAAAATTAAAGCGAGCTCTTAATTCCTTTACTTTATTACAAATGGTCAATTTTACCACCTCTCACCATTATTGTATGCTATCCTTAACAAAATGTAAATTCAACTTAACATTATTTTTACAAAAAAATCCAACTTTACGTATTGTAAAGTTGGATTACGTGTTAGTTTAAAATTGTAACTTTAACATTTTTTCTGCCCCAATTACTAGATGAAGCTTTATCTGGCATTAAAACATCAATTTTATGACCTTTAATCGCGCCACCAGTATCTGCTGCAATTGCAACTCCATATCCTTCAACATTTACAGTAGATCCTAATGGAATAACAGCTGGATCCACCGCAATTAGTTTCATTCCTGGGTTTGTAGTTAAATTATAAGGGTTACCACCTGGTCCCCATGCAGAAAATACGTGTTGGCCTGCTGCATAACCATTCTCAGATGGATCTGCTGTATAAGCTGTAGCTTCTACATAGATTTCTCGTCCGCCAGCAGTTGGCTTAGGTTGTACAGGTTCTACCTTCGAATTATTATTAGCAACAGGTTCAGCTGGTTTATTAGCTTTTTCTTGCTTTTGTTTTTCAGCAATTTCTGCTTGTGCTTTCGCTAAAGCTTCTTGCTCAGCCTTTGCAGCTGCTTCTGCTTTCGCACGCTCTTCCGCTGCAATTCTTGCTGCTTCTTGCTCACGAGCAATTGTTTCTTGTACCGCCTTCATATTTGACTCAATTTTAGCTTTCTCTTCCGCTGCTAAATTAAGTTGGCTTGCAACCTGATTATATTTAGCTTGAACTGCTTGTAAGTTATCTTGACGTTTTTTCAAGTTATCTTGCAGTTCAGCTTGCGCTTTTGCTAATTTTTGTTTGTCTACTACTAAAGATGCTTCTTTTTCATCAATTGTTTTCTTATCTTCTTCAATTTGACGAAGATCTTGTTCTTGTAGACGTAAAATTTCTTTATCTGCTTCTAGAATAGTAGTAACTGCGTTCATACGTTGTATGAAATCTGCAAAGTTTTTTGATTCTACAACAACTTCTACTACTAAACTTGTATTTGAACTGTTTTGAACAGAAACCATACGTTTTCTCATAATATCCTTACGAGCAAGGACTTTATCCTCTAAAACGACAATTTCATTCTTTTTTTGTTCAATCTGCTTATGTGTTTCATCGATTTTACGTTGAATAGCAGCTTGATCCTCTTTATTTTTTGCAATTGTATTATTTAAATTATGTAGTTCGTTTTCGATACCTTGAATTTCTTTAGTAACAGCTTGCTTCTCTTGCTCTTTCTTCTGCATATCTGCATCGTTTTGCTGCAATTGCTGTTGCATGTTGTTAAGTTTTTCGTCGTTTGACTCTGCTTTTACAGCGACTGTACTAGAAAGAACAATAATTCCTGCTAATAATAGACTACTGATTCGCTTAAAATAGTTCATAATCCGACTCCCTTCTTATACAGTTATACATGATTTATTTTACAGTTTGTTTACAATACTATTAAATACAGTTTATTTTTCATGACAAAAAATAGGGAATTATAAATAAAATGTAATAGATTCTTAAATATTTAACAATTCCTATATTTAAAAATTATAAAAGATGCTAAAATCCAAATATAGAGAAAATATAACTTCCAAAGGCGGTTGAAATAAATACATGTTTACTCAAAAGAAATCACTCCAACATAAAATTGATCAATTAGAAGATCATATAAAAGAATTAGAGGCAGAATTAAAACAAAAAGATATTGAAAAACAAAATATGATTTCTTCTATCCATGACCGTGTGCAGAACGTCGTTCAAGAGCATCAACTTGTAAATAACCAGCACCATACACTCCAAAATTTAATTCAACAATTAAACTCATGTTTTGAAAATGTTTCAACACGTACGACAAATTCTAATGAATTAAATAGTGAAATGTTACAAAAAGAACAAAGCTTAATTCAGTCTATTGCAGAGATTATTGACTGCTCTAATGAAGGAAAAGAATCTGTTCACCGTTTACTTATTGTAATTAATAAATTAGGTGAACAATCTCAGCGCACGTCTAATAGTATGAATCATTTAAGTGAACGCTCAAAAGAAATCGAGCAAATTGTAGAAGTCATTCAAAACATTGCAGCACAAACAAATTTACTTGCGTTAAATGCAAGTATTGAAGCTGCGCGTGCTGGAGAGCACGGTAAAGGGTTTGCGGTTGTTGCCAATGAAGTAAGAAAACTAGCAGAAAGTACGGCAGAGAGTACAAAAAATATCGGCAACTTAACGAAAAAAATTCAGGAAGAAATTGAAAAAGCATACGAAAACACAAAAGATAATTTACATTTGGTCGATGAAGGTGTAGAAATGAGTGCCGATACAAACGCTAGAATCGAAAATATTTTAATCATGATTCAAACGTTACAAAATGGTGCTACAAACGTTATTCAAGCAATTGAAAACCAAAAATCTTGTAATGATGATATATTAAGAGAATTTGCAAACACTCAACAAATGTTCCAAAAATTAAATACTACTATTATGAACCATATTCATGATGCTGAAAAAGTCGATGTTCAATTGACTAAAGGTCTTCAAGAAACAGTATCTTCTCATTAACAATAAAAGCCCCTTATATCGCTATAAGGGGTTTTTATTATATTTCGAATATTTATTCCTTCACAATATTCATCTATATCTTTGTTATAATGGAAAAGTTGTTTCTTTAGACTAATTAACAAGGAGGATGTTATGGAACAATTTTACTACATTTTAAAATACTTAATTCTTGGTCTGTTCCAAGGACTAACAGAACCAATTCCGATTTCTTCAAGTGGTCACCTCGTTTTAGCACAACATTTGCTAGGACTAAAAATAGAAGGGTTTAGCTTTGAGCTACTTGTTAATTCAGCTTCATTATTAGCTGTATTACTTATTTATAGAAATGACTTAATTCGTCTAACAAAGAATGGTCTATCTTATATATTCACAAGAGCAGAAGACGCAAAATCAGATTTCTTCTTCATTATTTACCTTGTTATTGCAACCATTCCAGCAGGTGTAATTGGAGTTTTATTTAAAGATTATATCGACCACTATTTAAAAGGTGTTAAAATGGTTGGGATTTCCCTTCTAATTACTGCTATCGGCCTTTGGATTATTCGAAACTTACGTGGACGTAAAAATGATGGCGACCTTTCTATGAAAGATGCAATCATTATTGGTCTAGCACAAGCTTGCGCACTAATTCCTGGTATAAGCAGATCAGGTGCTACAATCGTAGCGGCAATGTTACTTGGTATGAAGCAAGAAACAGCTCTTCGCTTCTCCTTCTTACTATACATTCCTGTTAGCTTAGGTGGTTTATTGTTAAGTATTACAGACATTGCAAACGATCCAAATTTAGATACATTACTTGTACCTTATATTGTTGCTTTCATCGCAACATTTGTCATGACATATATTTCATTAAAATGGTTTATGAACATTATGGCAAAAGGAAATTTAAAATATTTCTCTTTCTACTGTATTATCGTAGGTGTGCTAACTATCATTTTCTTATAAAGTGAAACTTTAATCAGTGGGGGTTTTGTTCATCCCCCACTGATTATTAGCCCTCACCCATCGGGCGTTTACGGGCAGCAGGGCTCCCACCTAACTTCTTTGCTCCGGCCGAATTTTTGGGTGGGAGTTTTACTGCCCACAAATAGCGGGATAAAATGATAATTAACACTCTTTAAAGCAGGTCATTCTATTTAAATAGAATGACCTGCTTTTTTATATTTCAATTCCAAATACATTTTATTATTTACTTTAAATTTTCTGAATAGTATAATATTAATCGTTATCATTACTTTTTCTCGCATTTATAAAAAAATAAAATGAAACTTTATTTAGCCCTCACCAACCGGGATTTTACGTGGGAAAACTTCTCTCTTCTATCCTATTTTTTTACTACTATCGAAAAAAGAGGTGTTCGCATGTTTATTGTTACTAAACTTATTCATATTAAATATGGCTATGAAAATGAAATATTTCATTCGCTTAGACAGCATTATCCATCGTCTGGCACACAAGGTTTTATTAACATAGAATTTTCGCACATGCATCGTACAGATGATGGCGCTGAATATATGGTTCGTATGTTATGGAAAACACAACAATATTATCATGAGTGGATTTCAAAAAGAAAGAGCGGTGAAACGTGGAAACACCAAATGCAACATTACATCCTTTCTTCCAAATCCAATGCTACCTATATGAAATAAAAAACCTCTTACTGCCCTCATACAGTAAGAGATTTTTCCTTATGCATAAACTTTCTTTTCCTGACAATACAGGCGAATAACATGTTTATTATTTTGAAATACATCATGTGTTAAGCGAATAATAATAAAGTTTCGTTTTTTGTTATCATCATGGACAAAAACCTGTTCCCCCTCTTGAAAACGCCATGCGCTTTCAAAAGTCGTAATATGACCCCCGCTTACTGAAAAAAGCTCATATTGCATATCTAGTACCCTCTCTCAACTTATATAATCACAATATCCTTATATTAAATTTAGTATAACTTAATTTCGATAAAATTTGTAATTCTTTCTATTTCGAAATATTTTAACTTTGTTTTATACTCTTTTTAGCGCTATAATGATAAACGAATTTTTATTGAAAGGAGCTTCATTTTGACTGCATATTTATTTCCAGTAAAAACAGCATTTATTTTATTTCCTATTTTAGCAATGTTTCTCTTAATCCCTTTTTTAATATTTAATTATCGAAAATACGGTTATTTAAATAAATGGCGTTCATTTATTTTATATTCATTATTACTCTATTTATTAAATGCCTATTTTCTTGTTATTTTACCTTTGCCACAAACATATGACACATGTAGCCTACAACCGGCTAATACACAGCATATGCAACTCTCGCCATTTTATTTCGTACAAGAGATTAGTAATCATACATCAGCAATTTTGACGAAGCCAGCTACCTATTTCTATTTATTAAAGGAATCTGCGTTTTTACAAGTCGCTTTTAACGTTCTACTAACCGTTCCATTCGGTATTTACTTACGTTATTATTTCCGACGTAGTTTCTTCCAAACAGTGTGCATTTCTTTTTGCCTTTCACTGTTCTTTGAATTAACACAAGTAACTGGATTATATGGTATTTATAATTGTGCATATCGCTTATTCGATATCGACGATCTTTTTTTAAACACACTAGGCGGCGTAATCGGTTTTATCATCGCACCAATATTTACGTACTTCCTGCCAAAAACAAGCGAATTAGATAGTCATATTGATTTAGAAACGAAACCAGTCGGATTCGTTCGTCGTCTCATCGCTATGCAAATTGATTGGATTTTCTTATCTATCGTTGTACCTTTTATTAAAAACAAAGGAAACTCACTATTTATTTCTAACATCCAATCTTATACAAATGTATACGAACTCCTTTTCATTGCATGTTCAATCTTAATTTACTTTATTATCATCCCATACTTTACAAATGGAAGAACAATAGGGAAAGCGTTGCTTCGTATTTACATTAAAGGACAAGCAGAGCGTATTACACTAAAAGAATTATTCATTCGTTACGGTATATTCTATTTCATTTTAGGTGGAATCAATTATATTCTTTCTAGTAGCTCTATCTTAAATCATACAGAGCCTTTAGTATTACTAGTTATATTGTTATTCCAATTCGTAATTAACGGGCTATTTATTATTCATGTTTTATTACATGTATTTAGCAGTGATAAATTACTATTTTACGAGCGTATTAGTCATACAAGAAATGCAATTACACTTAAAAAAGCTGACAAATAATAATTTGTCAGCTTTTTTTCATAATCGTAAATAATTTTTCAGTGTAAGGGTTTAAAAACATTCCTGTTTCATCTAATGACTTCCTCACCTTTAGAAACGAATATAGTTCTGGATATATATTTTGTAATTTCTCGTACGTTAACGTATGCATTTTCCCCCAATGTGGGCGACCTTCATACTTTAGAAAAATTTTCTCCACTTCACCAAAATAAGCAGCATACGTCATACCTTTATACATATGAACAGCAATATACGCTGAATCTCTTCCGTACGCTGGACTGAGCCATATATCATCACCTTTCACATAACGGCATTCAATCGGGAAGTGTACCTTATACTTTTTCTTTTCTATAAGATTTGAAATCTCTTCTACAACAGTCCTCATATACTTTGAAGGAACACTATACTCCATTTCATAAAATGGAACTGTACGTGATGTAGCGAACACTTCATAGCTTGCGCCAATTATTTTCGTGTTCGGTACAGCCTTAGCTGATAATCGACTTACTCCTTTACTTATAGAAGGAAACCATTTACACCCTGTAGATAATAAAGAGAACATCCTATTTTCCAGTAACTCCACCTTTAGTTTATGCCATTTCAAATCACTTTCTTTACTCGTTGTTTCGTTTGTAAATTTCACTTGCACTTCATCTGAATAAGGAAAAACGAAAAATTCAAAATGACGATTCTTCTTATATTCTTCTAGTTTGTTCATTACAGTAGATAATGCTTGTTTTTCACTTTCATAAACAAGCGAATACGCTGAGATAACCTTCAATTTGATCTTTACAATGATACCTAGCATTCCAAGCGATAACTGAAATGCTCTCCAATATTCGACGTTCTTGGTTTCTGAACAAACTATACTCTCGCCTGTAGATAAAACTGCCGTAATCTCTATAACTTGTGTTGATAAACTCCCAAATGTGACACCCGTCCCATGAGTCCCCGTACTAATCGCTCCTGCAATAGATTGCGAATCAATATCCCCTAAATTTTCTTGCGCATAACCTTTTTCCTCAAGTAACTTCCCTAAGTCATGTAACTTTGTTCCTGCCCACACTTCAACAGTCATCTTCTCTGCATCAATATTCGCAATGCCATTCAATTCATCTAAAGAAACTAAAATTTCCTCCGTTTGCACAAGAGGTGTAAAAGAATGCCCTGAACCAACAACACGAATTTTCTTCCCTCTTTTTCGTGCAAGCCCGACAACTTCTACTACATCTTGTATACTTTCTGGATACATCGTATAATGCGGCGTTCCTTCTACATTCCCTGTCCAATTTCTCCATTTTTGTCCCTTTATAGAAAGCATTGTCCATCCCCCCGATATGTTGAATACTCTCCAACAATTTCCCCTTGTTTAATGCGATACAAAACCGGAAAACGCTCACATAACTCTCCAGCTTTACTATGGCGAAACAAGATAGAATCTCCTATATTCACTCGTTCCTCACCGTTATAAAAAATTGGCGTTTGTACTTCACCAGCACCTTCTAAAGCTAATAGTTTTGCACCATTTGGTCTCCAAACCTCAGGCTCTTTATCTTTACCAACTGCACCTGATGCAATATATCCACCACCTAGGCAAGTATAAATAAACGGAGCTGGTTTACGCACAACTGGTAAAGCAAATCCGGCAGCTGGCTGAAATTTTACTTCTTTATAATAATCAAATAGTTTAGGAGAGTAAAAGGCGGATCCTACAGTAATCTCTGTCACTGATTTATCTTTCTCGGTTGTTTTTATACTTCCCGTTCCTCCTCCATTTACAAATCTTAGTTCAATGCCCAGGTTGTGTATTTCTTTTACGATATTCCCTCTTCTTTCGTTAATTTCTAACACTGATTTCTTTTTTAAATACGAAATCACTTTACTTTTCATCCATTGATTCGGTATATGATCCCCCACCCCGGCAATTTGAGCTTCATATCCCATTACACCATCTAGTATTAAATATGATGAACCCTTCACCTTTTCTACTATTTTCAAAGCGCTCTGCACATCTTTTACCGGGGATCTTTTTACACCAAAATGAAATTTCAAAAAACGACTACTCATATCAATATCCAAACAAACGCGAAAACACCCTTTAGACTTCCCTGCAATTTTTTCTAAATAAGTAATATGGTCTTCACAATCCACCATACAAGTTATAATGTGCCCTTGCTTTGTCAGCAAACTAATTTCATGTAAAGCTCTTTCATCATAAACAGGATATCCGAGCAATAAATCATTAAATCCTTGTTCAATTAAAAACAAAGCTTCTCTAGGAGAGAAACACATAATACCTTGAAACCGATTATTTGCAGCTAAAATCTTTTTCATAATTGGAACAGAGCGTAATGATTTACTCGCTATACGAATCTTCTTATCTCCACTTAACTCTATAATCGATTGAATATTTCTCTCTAAAGCCACTTCATCTAAAAATGCACACGGTAATGGAACTTCCTTAAAAATTCCTCTATCCACATTTTTCTCTCCTCTTCTATATATGTCTTATACATATTGGAAAGAAAGAATGATTTTCCTGTTTTCAAATAAAAAAAGTTTCTTCTTTACGAAGAAACTTTTTTAAGGCTACTCTACTTCATAAAAATAGTCGCCTCTACTGGATAATGATCAGAGTAATCATTATACGTATATTTTTTGAGCCATGATGTAACAGTCCATTGTGGAGATTTCGGCTGTAACACTTTATTTTCTATATACGATGGATTCGCATGATCCTTACTTGCAATAATATAATCTAAATACTCAGCCGGGCTATCGGGGAAATTGTATTTTGCAATACTGTTTGTCGTCGCATCCCAAGTCGCTGTATGTCCAGTATAAGATGGAATAGAAGCATGTAATGTTTTAAACATGGATGCATACTCTGAATCACTATTGTTCTCAGCATTTATTTTATTCACGTTCATATCCCCACCAATTAACACATACTCGTTATTTGGTATATTTTTATTTTGAATAAACTCTTGCATTTCTTGTAGCTGTTTCGTACGTACAGATGCAGGTGAAGTTTTTCCGCACATACTATCTTCAGCCTGTAAATGCGTCCCAATTACATGAACGAAACTATCATTTTTCTTAATTTTTGTGTATACAAATCCTTTATTTGATAAGTTATCTGGTCCGCATCCTTTTTCAAATACATATTGAATCTTTTCAACGATTGGCCATTTACTCACGATCGCAACACCCCCATCTTCAGGAGTCGAAGCTGAATAGTTCCCTAATGTTTTATCCCATTCATTTCCACTACTACGACCTAATACCGCCGTTTGATTTGGATATTCTCTCTTCAAATTTCCTAACAAACGATCTGAGGCACTATTATCAAACACTTCATTTAATATAACAACGTCCTGATTCTTTATATAATCTGCCGCACCAATTAAATCAGCACGCTCATTTTGTCCCCAGTTCGGATATAAGTTTGTTGATAGCATGTACACATTATGCTTCATCACTTTTAATGTATTATTTTGATTTACAGACGTTTCTGCTTGAGCCGAAGATCCACTATATAAAGCTCCTAAACCAATCCCAAAACTGAGTGCGCCTTTTAGCAATTTACCTTTCACGTTTCATACCTCCATGTACTGTATAGTGATAAAAAGGCCAAATACTCTATTCTGAGATTTGACCTTTTTCAAATACTTAACGATTTCCGTACGTATCAAACCAAAGCTGGATGTATCCAGCAGTAACACGTTGTGCATCCATTAAACGCTTACCTGTCATTGGTGTAACTTCAGCGCGCCATTTATCTGCGTAGTCTTGTGATACAGCTGCTTTTACGAACCAATCTGTCGTATTATCATTTACAATACCAGAGTAATCTTGTTTCGCAGCTACTGCCGCTCCGTGAATCCAATCTTCTGGATTTGTACCTTTCCAGTTCCAATATCCATCTCCATCCGTTACTTTATAATTATCTTTTATCGTATCTACAAAGTTTTCATATTTAGAATGGAATCCTTGTGGATACGAAAGATTTGTAAAGTTTGCCGCATGCATCGGTTGATTTACATCTCCTAAATAATGAAGAGATAATCCTAAATAGAAGAATGCTTGTTTCATATCTTTATTTTTGTATGACTCACCAGCTAGTTTGAAATATTTAGCACCTGTTTCCTTTGCCTGCTTTGCAAATGGAATATAAGTCTTCCCATTGTCTGGGTCATAGAAGTGTGAAGCAAATGTGCTATTATCATAATAAGGATTTTCATAGTCAGCAGCATAAATACCGTTCTCTAACTCCGTACGCCATTCATTTAATAGTGCAACTTGATCTTGTTTTACAAGTGTCGTATTACGAGACATAATATCCATTGCACGGTTTACAATCCATAAATGAGAGTTTACACCTTCTTTATGTTTATCTTCAGCAGACCAGCGTGGAATAACTCCAACTCTCTGTCCTCCATCGTTTTCATGAGCAAACGCAACGCTTTGTAATGGCGCTACTAACGTAATAGCTGCTGCTAAAGCAAGAACTTTCTTTTTCATCTGAAATCCTCCATTTTATAATTGAATTATTGTTCATATTTTGTTAGGATCCTATGATGGCTTCCGGTTAACCTATGACTAGAATATCCCACCTTTCACAAAATTTCTATCAATAAATTAAAATATGCAAATGTTCATATTACTATAACTTTATACATAGTGAACGTAATGAATGAATACACTTACATTTTAATAAAGTATTGTTAAGCTACTGCAAATACTTGTCTAAATTAATGTAAAAAAAGAGTAAAGCGATTAACCGCCTTACTCTTTTTTTCTCTTCGATAGTATACTTGGCAATTGCACGTTAACTGCCAGCTTATGTATAAATCCAAACACTAATCCGATCCCTATAAATATGTATAATATTGTAAACATTTTCCCGAAGTCAGTTTGAGGACTAAATTGCCCATCACCAACAGTAGTCAGCGTCACAACGCTAAAATATAAAGCATCAAGAGGACGTAATCCCTCCACTGTGCTATAAAAGATTGTACCAGATAGTAATGTCAAAATTGTTAATACGAATAACACTTGAAATTCTTTATCGTTCCACGCTCGTAAACAGGCTCTTAGCATTCGTTTCAAAGTTAATAAAAATGAAAGCACTGGACTCCCCCTTCCAAACAAAAGTACATTTAGTCAAAGGAAAGTCTATCACCTTTCAGTATAGAAAAAAAGTAGCCCTCTTCTATTTCTAGAAAAGAGCTACTTTTTACTATTCTATATTATTTAGGTGAAACAAGAATTTTCACTTGTGTTTTATCTTTTACAAGTGCTTCAAATCCTTCTTCAACAACTTGGTCCACTGTGATTTTTTTCGTAATTAATTTCTCTGCTTGAATTTGACCAGAGCTAATTAATTTAATAACAGCTGGGAAGATGTGACGGTATCCAAGAATACCGATAACCTCTTTTTCTTTTAATACAAGGTTGTTCGGAGTAATTGTCGCATCTTTTTCCCACACACTAACAATTACAGTTTGGCCTTCAAAGCTTGTACTTTCAATTGCTTGACGAAGTACAACTTCAACACCTGTTACTTCAAAGCTAACATTTACACCTAAACCATTTGTTAAGTTACGAATTTCTGCTAGTACATCTTGAGCTGCTGGATTTAATACGTAATCCGCACCTGCTAATTTAGCTAGCTCTTGACGTTCTTTAGAAAGTTCCACTGCGATAACAGGAGTTGCTCCTGCTGCTTTAGCTGCTTGGATGACAAGAAGGCCAATTGGACCACAACCAAATACTGCTACAGCTTCACCCTCTTTTAATTTACTTTGACGTACTGCATGAACTGCTACTGCTGCTGGTTCTACAAGTGCACCTTGTTCATACGTCATTTCATCCGGAATATGATGAACCATACCTTCTGGTACTACTGTATATTCAGAGAAACCACCGCCATCTCCACCAAGACCGTGGAAAACAAGTTGTTCACAAACATTGTAATGTCCATGTTTACAAGCCTCACATTTACCACAAGAATAAATTGGTTCTACAACAACGCGGTCTCCCACTTTATGGGATGTAACGCCTTCACCGATTTCTACTACCTCACCGCTAAACTCATGACCTAAAATAACTGGTGCTTTCACATGTGTTAATGGATGCTCTTCTGTTGGAATAAAAATTGGTCCTGCTAAATATTCATGCAAGTCTGTCCCACAGATACCACACCATTTAACTTTAATTTTCACTGCTCCTGGTCGTACAGTTGGTTCTGGTACTTCTTCTACTCGTACAACACGTTGATTATGCCAAAGTAATGCTTTCATTTTAAACATCCCTCTCTATGTATATACTTAACCTGGTGAAGTTTACAAATCTATTATAATACTTCTATCCATATATTTCAAAAAAACAATCTCATTTCCACTAAATTTTAACAAATAACGTTCAATATTTTGTCACTTTGTACTTTTTTCCACATCTGTTAATGCTAATTTCATTGCAGTTGAAATTAGCATTATGCCATAATAGCATAGGAGAGGTGAATATCGCTTGAAATATTTTATTTACTTTATTGTTATCGTAGCGTTTTTAGATACATTTTCACAATTACCTATTATGAGTACTTTCGCTCAAAGCCTTGGAGGAACACCTCTTGTTATCGGGCTAGTTGTCGGCATGTACTCATTCGCTAATATGATCGGTAATATTATTGCTGGAGCGGCTGTCGATAAATTTGGTGCAAAAAAAATCCTTTATATAAGCATGGGAATTACGAGTTTCATAGTCTTGTTATACACCGTTGTTCAAAGTGGTGAACAACTATTAGTTGTGCGCTTTATGCACGGTTTTAGTGACGGATTTTTAATTCCTGCTGCCTTTACATTTTTATCAAAGCAAACAAATTCAGCAAGGCAAGGTAAAGCAATGGCTCTATCTGGTGCTGCTGTTGGAACAGCGGCAATCGTAGGACCTGCTTTCAGCGGCATTATGAAAGCAACAGCTGGTATAGAGTGGGTGTTCATTACCATTTCTATTTTAATGGTCCTTGGTACAATCGTATCTCTATTCTTCTTACCAAATAACGTATCAAGGAAAGATACATCAAGAACACAAATGATGAACAAAGAAGATATGATTGAACTATTGAGATCTGAACCATTATTACAAGCATATATTGGTGCTTTCACACTAATGTTCTCACAAGGGATTGTCACGTATATGTTACCAGTAAAAGTTGAGGCGTTAGCACTTAAAGCATCTACAACAGGCATGATGTTAAGTGTATTCGGAATTACCGCTATCCTCTTCTTTTTACTACCAACAAATCGCATTTACGATCGATTTAATCGTTCAAAACTAATGCTAATCGGGATTGCAGTAATGGCACTAGCGTTATCTTTACTCGGATTATTTGCAACAAAAGGCATGCTCTTTATCGTTATGATGATTTATGGAATTGGATTCGCTATCCTCTTCCCAGCAATTAATGCTTTACTTGTTGAAAATACGACAGATGGTAACCGAGGGAAAGCATTCGGATTGTTTTATGCATTCTTCTCGTTAGGAGTTGTTGCTGGCTCCTTTACAGTCGGAGCAATCGGAGCATCTCCTAGCGCTAGCTTTGTTATCGGAACAGCATTCTTATTAACATTTGCCGGAATGATTTATGTAAGAAGCAAAGTAAAAAAGACAATGATGGGTTAATTCCATCATTGTCTTTTTTAAAATGCATATTGATATAATCCGTAATATAACGGAAAAGTTGGGATAATGCCAATTAATTTAAATATAAAAGGTAATGGCTCATCTTTCTCTTCATATAATCGTAAAACAAAAACTGCAGTTAAAGTCCAAATGATGCTAAACACAAAGATGCATTGCCAAACGATCGGCGTCAATATTTGTACATCAAAAACAAATCCAAATAGTCCTATCCATGTAATAATAGACACTACAAAATCAAACTTTTGAATCGGTGTTTGAAACATCCCTCTTACTAACGAAGTAATAGCTAATATCGCTACAATTACTAAATAAATTTTCCACAACATAATGATAATCTCCTATTCAATTCAACTTTTAACTTTCAACAAACCATATTTAATGAATAATATGGCATTATATTTTTCATAGAAATAATACAACGGATAACAAAATAAGAAGAAAATAAGTACGGTTGGTACATGATCTACAATAGAAAAATGTTTTCCTAGCAATTCTTTAATACTCTCTCCAATAATAATAAACAGTGGGATAATACAAATTGCCGCTAATATTAAACATGGTGTTATCCTCATTTCTTTCAGCTTTACCTTACAATGCGGACACCTTAATGAAAAAGGATGTGGGATATCGATAATATGTTGTGCAGTAATAATCTCTTCACATTGTGGACATGCAATTGTTTCTTTCATTTATAACTCACTCCTTTCTGTCATTAAAAAGGAGTTCTATCCAATAGAGCTCTTTTTTCGCCTAATATATTACTTTTGTGTATAGCCAAATAACAATGTAAATAAATTGCACTGTAAAAGCAATGCTACATCTCTTCTTTTAAAAAGAAAGTTTATAAATACCAACGATACTTCGACAATTTCCTCGGAAATATTTCCTTTCCCCACATAATTTGATACACTACACATAGATAAACAGTTGTATTACACAAGCTAAAATAATAACTTAATGTACAAAAATAAAAGCACACTCTTCATATGAAGAATGTGCTTTTATTTTATTAACGTCTAATCCAAACAGCACCTGCGGACTTATCATCTGCTTGTCCAACAACTTGGAATTTAAGTCCAAGGTTTGGAACTTTTCGTCCCGCATCAGCAATTTGTTTATTACTGTATACTTTTGAATCATCAAACGTTGTAACACCTTGTAATCCAGTATAATTAAACTGTCCTCGTGTAAATGAATTCATACTCCATGAAGGTGTTTGATCAAACGAAAATGCAGCATCTGCAATTTGAATTCCAGTATTACCGTATGCTGGTTTCCCGCCTAAATTTCCAACAATCGCTTCTGGATGAGAATCTACAACACCAAGGAAGCCTTCACCTGGATGCACCCCAACCCAGTTATCTTTGAAACTATCATCTGCATACCAAACGACAAGACCTGTATTATACACCGGACCTTTTCCCGCTTTTAATCCATTATCTGATCCAGCATAGTTTCTCCACTCTAGATAATAATAATGAGGTTTCTTTTCTGTCCCATCAGAAACAACGAATCCAGTTAACTTCATTTTCGATTGTCCTTCTGCATCATCTGAAAATACTACTTGTCCATCAACTGTTACATTGACATTATCCATTGCGAAACCTTTATATGTTAAAGCTGGATCTGTAATATAGTCGAATTGTAGTTTAACTTTCTTCCCTTTAAATTGACTTAAATCGTATGATTTATCAATCCATTTCCCATCTGTTGTATCTTTATCATCTTGTACTATCTTTTCTCCTAGTCTATCAATTAATGTTTTCGTTCCATCTTCAGTTACAGCATGTACTTCGATGAAATCACACTCTGCTTCTAATTCATAGTTTGCTTTATAATCAAACTTAGCATTTGTTCCCTTCGTTAAATCGAAGAACGGTGTTTCTAATGTCGTATGCATATCATCGCCTCTTGTACTATAATATGCATGCTTTCCAAATCCAGGTTTAATCGTTTCAATACTCTTATCTGGTAAGTTAACACGTACAACACCTGGACGATTTGATTTCGTAACACTTTGATCAATATATGTAGGAATTCCTACACCACGCTTAATTTTATCGTAATCTACTTCTAAAATTTTCGCCCAATTTCCACCCATGTTCTTTTGCAAAAAGTCTTTATTTTGTGGTGAAAAACTTGTTGGCTCTGTTCCTGCAATCTTTCCTGTCCAACTACCACCACTCATTAATGACCAAGCTTCAACAGGAGATCCATTTCCTGTGTATTTCGTATCATATTCATCTGGTAAACCAAGGTCATGTCCAAATTCATGTGCAAACACACCTACTGCACCGTCTTCTGGTTCAATTGTGTAATCATGCGCTGCTACTTTTCCACCAAAGTAATCTACCTTTGATTTTGTCCCTTCAATCGCTACTGGATCTGTAGCTAATTTTGAACGATGTGACCAAATTGCATCATCACCTAACTTACCACCACCAGCTTCTTGACCAACACCAGCATGAATTACCATTAAATGATCAATTACACCGTCGGATTCATTTTGATTACCATCACCATTTGTATCATATCTGTCAAATTGATCAAATTGAGATAAATCTAATCCCTTTTCAGCTGCTGCATTTAAAGCTTCCTTTACTAAATCACGTGCGCCTTTTGGTCCTTTATTATCATGACCACTACTGCCATCAGCACCGTAATCAGCAGCTTTTCCTGGCACAGTTAGCCACTCCGTTACATATCCGTCTGTCGTATAACTACCACCAGACTGCTCTTCATAGTATTGTTTAAATGTTTTTACTTTCGAACCATCAAATAATGTGTAAGGTTCATTACCAAATAGCATTTTTTGATAATGTTCTCTACTAAAATCTTTCGAATACATATAACCTGGTGTTTGCTCAATATTATTATGTTTATAATCACTAAATTCAACGAGTAACACTAACACTTTATCATTGCGGACAGGTCCACTATATGGAGCTTGTTCCGCTTTAGAGGTTGGAACTTTCCCATCTAATTGCTTTTTATTTGGCTCTGGCTTTTGCTCAGGGCTAACATTTTTTTCAGCTTTCTTTACTTTTTCCTTTTCTTCCATCTTTTTCTCTTTTACCTTTTTCACGAAATCAGATGCTTCTTTTGCCGTATCCTCTGGAAGAATTTCTTTATTTACCTGATCCCCTTGTTTCTTTTCAATATATTGCTCTACAGCCTTTTTTGCCTCTTCTTTAGACGATGCTGGATTAATTGTTCCTCTTTCTTTCAACGCTTCCGCTAAACGATCTTCTTGAATTAAATTATGATCAATTGGCGTTGTAGACATACTTTCTTTTGCTGGCGTTTCTGCATATGCTAACGGAGCACTCATTACAGATGTGCATCCGATGATTGTCGCAATTGCTAATGACGACAACACTTTAAATGGTGTTTTTCTTCTCATTGTATTTCTCCCCTTTTACAAATCTTAAAATTCTGATAATAGAACATAAACTAACCGCTATCCTCCCTTATATAAAAAAGACATAATTCTATAAACGATAAACCTTCTGTTATAGAATCATGCCCTCCAGTTTTCTGGTCAGACCCTCTATTTTTTTATCCCGCTATTTGCGGGCAGTAAGACTCCCACCTCAAAATTCGGCGAATGCGAGGAAGTTAGGTGGTAGATAATT
The DNA here is from genome assembly GCF_042796455.1 of Bacillus sp. NPDC057893. Lineage (NCBI taxonomy): Bacteria > Bacillati > Bacillota > Bacilli > Caryophanales > Bacillaceae > Bacillus > Bacillus sp. NPDC057893. The sequence goes on from NZ_JBHVNG010000007.1 coordinate 56,717, forward strand.
GCCCGTAAACGCCCGATTGGTGAGGGCTGATAATCAGTGGGGGATGGACACCCCCCCCATTGATTAAAGTTTCACTTTATATCGAAATATAAAAAATAAAGAGTGATTTGTATATATTAAATAGCTTATATTAAAAATTTAAAAGACAATATGCAAAATTGCATGAAAATTCCCTTAAATAAAAAAAGAACCCTAGTCAATTAAACTAGGATTCTCGATTTCATATTATTTCTCTTGTGTTTTTTCCCAATCAGCTAAGAATTTCTCAATTCCTTGATCTGTTAATGGATGCTTAACTAATGAAGCAATTACGTTTGCTGGGATTGTTGCAATATGTGAACCGTTTAATGCTGCTTCTGTTACGTGAACGCTGTGACGTACAGATGCTGCAATGATTTCTGTTTCAATGCCGTGAATTGCAAAGATTTCTGCGATTTGACGGATTAAGTCCATACCGTTATGACCGATATCATCTAGGCGACCTAAGAAAGGTGAAACATATGTCGCACCAGCGCGAGCTGCAAGTAATGCTTGAACTGCTGAGAATACTAATGTAACGTTTGTACGAATTCCTAAATCTGAGAATGCTTTTACTGCTTTTAAGCCTTCTGTTGTCATTGGAACTTTTACAACAACGTTTGGAGCGATTTTTGCTAACTCTTTTCCTTCTTCAATCATTTTATCAGCTTCTAAGCTAATTACTTCTGCACTTACAGGTCCTTCAATAAAGCTGCAAATTTCACGAATACGCTCATGGAAATCTACGCCTTCTTTTGCTACAAGTGATGGATTTGTCGTTACTCCAGCTACTACACCTAATGCATTTGCCTCTTTAATTTCGTTAATGTTTGCTGTATCAATAAAAAATTTCATTTGTTATTCTTCCTTCCTAATTTTCATTTTATATTTATTTATTTTTTCTTAATAAGCTCTAATTCAATCGGAATAAATTTGTCCACTTTTTTACCTTGTGTTATTTCTTTTGCTGTTTCCATCGCCTTCTCTCCGATTAATTCCGGTTTTTGAGCGACTGTTGCTGCCATGCGCCCATCTTTAACCGCTTTTACAGCATCGTCCGTTGCATCAAACCCAACAACGACTACATCCGTTTTACCAGCAGATTTCAATGCCTCAAGTGCACCTAATGCCATTTCATCGTTATGAGCAAACACTGCTTTTATATCGCTATTCGCTTGCAAAATATTTTCCATAACGGATAATCCTTTTGCACGATCGAAATCAGCTGCTTGTTTTGCTACTACTTTTAAAGACTTATCAGCTACGTTATGGAATCCTTTCCCACGCTCACGAGCAGCAGACGATCCAGGGATTCCTTCTAACTCAGCGACATTTGTTCCTTCACCAACTAATTCCCGAATGTAATCACTAGCCATTTGACCACCTTCTACATTGTTGGAAGCTATGTGAGAAACCACTTTACCTGAATTTGCAACTCGGTCTACTGTAATAACAGGAACATTGGCTGCATTGGCTGCACTTACCGCTGAAGCAACAGCATCTGAGTCGGTTGGATTAATAACAACTACATCGACACCTTTTTGAATTAAATCTTCAACATCGTTTGTTTGCTTCGCTGCATCATTTTGTGCATCAACAGCAATTAATTCAATGCCACTATCTTTTGCTTTCTTTTCTGCACCTTTTTTCAACGTGACGAAAAATGGATTATTTAAAGTTGAAACAGAAAATCCAACTTTAATAGTTTTATTTCGACCTTTATCGCCAGAATCCTTTGCCCAATCTGGTGGTTCCATTGAACAACCAGCAGTAACTACCATGATGCATGCAACGAGTATCAGTAACCCTTTTTTCATGAATTGCCCCTCCATTACGCTTCTTTTCGACGATCAATTAGTACAGCTAGTAAGATTACAAGTCCTTTTACAACTTGTTGGAAGAAAGAAGATACACCTAATAAATTTAAACCGTTATTTAGTACACCAATAATAAGCACACCGATGAATGTACCAACAATCCATCCTCTTCCACCTGAAAGACTCGTTCCTCCTAACACAACTGCAGCAATTGCATCTAATTCGTAAGAAGTACCAGCAGTCGGCTGTGCAGAATCTAATCTTGATGTTAAGACAATACCTGCAAGCGCTGCTAAAGTTCCGGAAAGACCGTAAATCATTACTTTAATTCTCGTAACATTAATACCTGATAAAGCTGCCGCTTCTTCATTTCCACCAATCGCAAACGTACGGCGACCAAACGTTGTTTTCTTTAAAATAAAGTACAGTACTGCAAAAGCGATCATCATTGTAACGGCTGGCACAGGAATACCAAGGAAATAACCACGGCCAAACATTTGGAACATTAAATGATCACCAAGACCAGTGATCGGACGTCCGTCCATATAAACAAGCGTCAACCCGCGAAAAATAGTCATTGTTGCTAAAGTTGCAATAAAAGGAGCTACTTTTCCCTTCGCAATAATGATACCGTTTACAATTCCCATTACAAGACCTGCTAATAATCCAACTGCCATTGCAAGGAACGGATCCATGCCACTTGCCATTATTCCGGCAACAAGTGCACTTGATAATGCTAAAATAGAACCTACCGATAAGTCAATACCCCCTGTTAAAATAACGAAGGTCATTCCAAATGCAATGAGTGCATTAATCGATACTTGGCGCAGTATATTAAATAAATTTGGAATTTCAATAAATGCTGGATTTAGAGCTGTAATCACTACGATAATTAATACTAACCCGATTAAAGAACCGAGTTGTTGTAATACATTCCCCTTCTTAGCCATATCTTACTCTCCCCCTGTTGCTAGTGCCATAATAGACTCTTGTGATGCCTGATCTTTCTCTAAAATACCACCGATTTTCCCTTCATGAATGACGAGAATACGATCACTCATTCCTAAAACTTCTGGAAGCTCCGACGATACCATAATAACGGCATCTCCTTGCTCGGTAAGCTTATTCATTATAGAGTAAATTTCTTTTTTAGCCCCAACATCTACACCTCTCGTTGGTTCATCTAAAATGAGTAACTGCGGATGAATACCTAGCCATTTTGCAATTACAATCTTTTGCTGATTTCCACCAGAAAGAGATTTTACCGCTTGCTCTCCGCTTGCTGCTTTCACATTAAGAAGCTTCATCATATCCTCTGTAAATTGACGTTCTAAACCTTTATTAACAACGCTTCCCTTTGAAAGACTTTCTAAATTTGGTAAAGCTAAATTTTCACGAATCGAAAAATCTAACACAAGCCCTTCAGATTTTCTATCCTCTGTAATAAAGGCAATTCGTTGTCTAATCGCATCAATTGGACTATCAATTTTCACTTCTTGTCCATTCATAAAAATTTGTCCTGAATCAAGCGGTTCATATCCAAATATCGCTTTCATAATATCCGTGCGACCAGCTCCCATCAAGCCGGCAACACCAAGGATTTCGCCTTTTCTAACTTGAAACGAAACATTTTCAAATTTCCCCTTTTTCGTTCCGTTACGCATTTCAAAAATCACTTCGCCAATTTGAATATTTCGTTCTGGATAACGTTCACCAATACTGCGGCCCACCATCATGCTAACTACTTCATCAAATGAAGTTTCTGGAATTAATTTTTTCCCTACGTATTCTCCATCACGCAAAATCGTAATGGCATCACATATTGAAAAAATCTCTTCCATCCGGTGTGAAATATAAACGAACGAAACGCCCTCTTTACGCAATTTATTAATAACAATAAACAGTGTTTCAATTTCGCGATCTGTTAATGCTGCTGTAGGTTCATCCATAATAATAACGCTCGCATTTGTCATTAATGCTTTAGCAATTTCAATAATTTGCTGTTGTCCAACTGATAATTCACCTGCTAGCATAGCACCTCTCACATGTAGACCAAGATCTGCCAATTGTTGCTGGGCAATCGCATTCATTTGACGCGTACGTAAAATGCCCGTTTTCCCATACATTAACTCTTTTCCAAGAAACATATTTTCAGCTACCGTTAAATTCGGTAATATGTTCAACTCTTGATGGATAAATGCAATACCGTACTCTTCCGCTTCTTTCGCATTTTTAAAAGTTCGTTCTTGTCCATCAATTGTGACTGTTCCACTGTCTTTTTTATATACACCTGTTAGAATCTTCATGAGCGTCGATTTCCCCGCTCCATTTTCCCCCATCAATGCATGGACTTCTCCTGTTTCAATCATAAACTGTGCGTTTTTTAGAACAGGATTACCACTGAACGCTTTTGAAATGTTCTTCATTTCAATATGCATTCTCATCACATCCCTTTATTAAAAAATCACGCCGGCATGTAAAATAACATTCGCATAAGGCGTTGCTTCTCCTGTACGAATAATCGCCTTCGCTCTCTTTGTATACTCTTTAAATTCCTTATGAGACACATATTCAAATGCTGGCTCTATTAAACGCATCTCAACTTCTTTATTTACCACCGCATTATTCATAATGACTTCTTCTGCTAACGTCACTTTCTCAATTGCCATATCATCAGCAACTACTTGTAATACGTCTAAAAAGCTAGGCTTTCCAATTTCAACTGCTAAATCAATTCGTTTTACTCCATCAGGAATAGGTAACCCGCAATCAGCAATTACAATCGTATCTGTATGTCCAAGTGAAGCAAGGACTGCCGCAATTTCACTATTTAATACACCGTGCTTTTTCATCCAACAATCACCTGCACTTCACGTACTCTATCTCTCGTTGGCATACCGCCCTGTGCCCCAAGTTTCGTTACAGAAAGACCACCAGCAATATTTGCGAAACGAATAGCCTTTTGAAGTGTTTCTCCTTCAGAAAGCGCAACTGCTAACGCGCCATTAAATGTATCACCAGCTCCAGTCGTATCTACTACATCTACGGCAATACTTGAAACTTGAACAACTTCCGTTCCGTTATGGAAACGAACACCATTAGAACCTTCTGTCATCAGTAGTTTGTTTGGATATTTAGCCAGTAAATCTTCAATTGGTGATGTGAAATCATTTAATACAATGCGACATTCATGCTCATTCGGCGTAATATAAGTCGCTTTTTCTAAAATATCTTCTGATAAGATTTGTGCTGGAGCTGGATTCAACATAACTGGAATTTTGTGCTCCTCACAAATAGCCAGAACGTATTTTACTGTTTCAAGTGGAATCTCTAGTTGAAGAACAACCATATCTGCTTTTACAAGAAGGTCTTTTGAACGATCTACAATCGACTCATTTACAAAAGCATTTGCTCCTTGTACGACAACAATGCTGTTATCTTCTTCTGCTAAAACGATATGAGCGATTCCTGTCGTTCTATCTGTAACCGGTACCACATAGTCGATAAAAACGCGTTCGTTCTCTAAATTTTTTCTAACTACTGTTCCGTAATCATCATTTCCTACTGCACCAACCATCGCTACATTTGCTCCTAATCTAGCTGCAGCTACTGCTTGGTTGGCCCCTTTCCCTCCTGGGATCGTATGAAATGCTTCACCAATTACCGTTTCGCCTGCTTTCGGCCGTATTTTTGAAACAGCCACTAAGTCCATTGAAATACTACCTACTACTGCAATATTTGGCATCTGTCTCATCTCCTTACTTCGTCGTATTTCGTTCTATAATTTCAATCGGTAAACGATAGTGTTTCTCTTCTAATGGATTTCCTTCCATCTGCTCTAAAAGCAACTCTGTTGCAATTTTCCCCATTTCATAAATTGGCTGTGCAACAGTTGTAATAGATGGATACATCATTTCTGTTAAAGAAATTCCATCGAATCCGATAATTTGTAAATCGTCTGGAATAGAAATTCCTTTTTGAAGTGCAGCCTTTACAACACCGATTGCAATTAAATCATTCCCAGCAACAATTCCATCAATATGCGGATATTCTTCTAATAATTCCACCGCGACCTGTTCACTATTAGCTGGATCGAATGTACTCTCTGCAATCATATAAGAAAGATTATTTTGCGTAATAACGTCTACAAAACCTTCAAAACGTTCATTAGCTGTGCTCACATCACGCGGTCCACGAATATGTGCAATATGTTTACACCCTTTGTCTATTAATAACTTTGTCGCCGCCTGGCTCCCTGCATAGTTATCTGCATATACAGTAGGAATGCGCTCATTAAACATACGGTCAATCGCAACAACTGGAATAGATAAATTCATGTAATTAACACTATTTTGTGGATTCGTTGCCACAATAAACCCGTCCACATTATTTTGTCTAAGCACATCAATGTATTGTTTCTCTTTTTCTAAATTTTCATCAGAGTTACAAAGGACAACTGTGTAACCTTGCTTATGTGCTACATCTTCTACGGCACGTGCAACTTCTGGAAAGAATGGATTCACGATATTTGGAACAACTAAGCCAATTAAACGAGATTTTTTATTGTATAAAGATCGTGCTACTGTACTAGGCTTATAATCTAGCATTTCAATTGCTCGCTCTACTTTTTTTAATGTATCCTCATGAACATATCCATTTTTATTTAACACTCTGGAAACGGTCGCAACAGATACCCCTGCTAATTTTGCAACGTCTTTAATCGTACTCATTCTCTTTTCTCCTCATTTCATGTAACCGTTTACAGAAAATAATATAACGCATTTATAAAAATACGTCAATCATTTCTCACTAAAAAGCTTTTAAGGTTATACTCAAAAAAAGCACCGCCATAAGGCGATGCTTTTTCATTATGAATATGATACAGTTTGTTCTTTCTCTTCTACAGCAGGCTCTTCTGCAGCTTTTTTACGATCAGATAGTTTAATCTTCTGTAAGAAAATCGTAAAGATTGCACCTACTACGATAAATACTAATCCTGTTAAAAATACAGTATGAAGCGAATCCACCAAAGAACTTTTCAAAACCGGTACGATACTGTTAGAAAATGCTTCTGGCATTTGTTTTAATGCCTCTGGACTAAAGAGCATAGAATATAAACTCTGTGGATCTGTATGAATCATATCTTTCAATTTTGTTACCATTTGTCCCGCTTCTTTTGGGAATGTATCTAATACAGGTACTAATTTATTTGTTAACGTTGTACCTGAAGTGTTATTCATAATTGATCCTAAAATTGTAATCCCAAACGTTCCACCGATTTGACGGAAGAATTGACTTGATGATGTTACAACACCAAGATCTTTTTTCGGGAAGCTTTCTTGTAATGCTAATGTTAATATCGGCATAACAAGACCCATTCCTAAACCGATAATCATCATATAAGAAGTAGCGGTAAGCTTAGTTGTGTGCATATCCATCGTTGTTAATAACCAGAAACCACTAGCCATAATAAGCATCCCTGTAATAATTTGTGGTTTCACACCAACTTTTAATACAAGTTGACCACCGATAATACTCATAACGATCATTGTGATCATCATCGGTGTCATAATCGTTCCTGATTCAGCAGCACTTACGCCTACAATTCCTTGCATAAAGAACGGTACGAACATAATTGCTCCAAACATTCCGATACTCATAAAGAAACCGATCGCATTCAGTAGTGTAAATGTGCGGTTTTTAAAGAAGTGCATCGGTAAAATTGGTTCTTCAGCCTTCGTTTCAACAATAACAAAGCTAACAATACCAATGGCAGCTAGTGCAAATAACCCGATAATTTGCCAAGAACCCCATGCATAATCTTTCCCGCCAAACGTTAACGCAAGTAATAAACTTACAACACCGAGAATCATCGTGAAGATTCCAGCGATATCAATTTTAATTGGTCCTGTTTGTTTATGTGCTTTTAATCCCATTGCAATAAAGATTGTCGCTAAAATACCAACTGGTAAGTTAATATAGAATACCCATCTCCAGTCCACTGCGTCTACAATCCAACCACCAACTTGTGGTCCAATTACAGAGGCAAGACCATATAGAGCTCCAAAAATACCTTGCCATTTAGCACGTTCTTTTCCCGTGAACATATCTCCGATAATAATCATAGCCATTGGCATCATAATACCGCCACCAAGACCTTGAATACCACGGAAAATAATTAATTCTGTCATACCGTTTGCCATACCACATAACGCTGAACCAGCCATAAAGATAATTAATCCTGCTATATATACGTTACGACGCCCAAGTAAATCCGCTAATTTACCTGCAATCGGTACAACCGTTGTTGATGTTAACATGTAAGCTGTTGTTAACCATGTCATTAAACTTAATCCGCCTAGCTCACCGACGATACGCGGCATTGCTGTACCAACGATTGTTCCGTCCAATGCAGCAAATAGCATTGCGATTACTAAACCGATTAACAACAACTTTCTATTCTGATTTTCTTGTTGCTCCATGTAATCTCCTCAATTCCTCTTAGTTTTTCTCTTTTTTCTCTTGTGTCCCGCAAATAATTGTTTCTAGCTTTTCAAAGAGGCGTAACAAATCTTCCCTCTCTTGTAATTCTAAGTGTGAGAAGTATTTTGCAATATGCTCATTACGAGCCGCCATCGCTTCTTCTACTGCAGCTTTCCCCTTTTTCGTTAGCTCAATGATAACAACGCGGCGATCATTATCGTCGTGATAGCGCTCTACTAACCCATGATCAATTAAACGATCAATCATTACTGTAATCGCGCTCGGTTTCACGTACATTTTCTCCGCCAATTGTGTCGCTCTTGAAGCTCCGTAATGATCTAAAATCTTTAAAATATAAAACTGCGGTGGTGTAAGTCCTGATGCTTGCATTTGTTCTAATAGCTCTGTTTGCATTTTCTTTCCTATAGCGAATGTAAGAGCTTGAATCTTATCAATATGAGTCATATCATTTGGCATGTTATCCACCTCTTATTTAAGCAATAAAATATTTAACGTATTTAAATATTAATCCCACAAACAAAATACGTCAACAACTTTCTTTATAAAAACGTTTACATTTTTGTCGCAAAGTTGTATAATTTTCGTCGAAGTTAATATTGACAGTCACGGAGAATCGGAGTATACGGCTATGAATCATAAAAAAGGGAACTTTTTTATATTTCATAGCCTTTTTGTGTTCTCTCTGTCTTAAAACGCTTCGAATTAATTAGGGGAGGATTTTCATTTTATGTTTTTCACACAATTATTTAAACCTGCGCCCCACGCAGAACGCTTACCTACTGATCGCACTGATAGCGAATACCGTAAATTGCGTTTACAAGTATTCTTAGGTATCTTCATCGGTTATGCGGGTTACTACTTTGTTCGAAAAAACTTTTCACTCGCAATGCCATACTTAATCGAACAAGGCTTTAGTAAAGGGGAACTTGGAGTTATCCTTTCAGCAGTATCTATCGCTTACGGATTAAGTAAATTTCTTATGGGTATCGTATCCGATCGTTGTAATCCTCGCTACTTTTTAGCAGCTGGGCTATTTTTATCCGGTATCATTAATATTATTTTCGGCTCATTTTCTTTCATTACAACGAGCATTATACTTATGTTTGTACTTCAGTTTTTAAATGGATGGGTACAAGGTATGGGATGGCCTCCTTGTGGCCGTACGATGGTTCACTGGTTCTCCGTTAGTGAACGTGGTACAAAAATGTCTATTTGGAACGTCGCTCATAATGTCGGCGGCGCGCTTATGCCTTCTCTCGTTACATTAGGCTTATATTTCTTTGCAAATGACTGGAAAAGTATATTTTACTTCCCAGGTATTCTTTCAATTTTAGTGGGTATTTATGTATTAATTACGATGAGAGATACACCTCAATCTTGCGGATTACCTTCTATTGAAGAACACACTGGGGAATATCCATCAGATGAAAAAGTAGCGGACCGTGAACGCGAGCTTTCGGTAAAGGAAATTTTATTTACATACATATTAAACAATAAGTTTTTATGGTACATCGCTATCGCTAACGTTTTTGTTTATTTCGTTCGTTACGGCGTTGTAGACTGGGCTCCTACTTATTTAGTAGAAGAAAAAAGCTTTACTCATAGTAGCTCACGTACAGCTTATGCTCTATACGAATGGGCTGGTATTCCAGGTACACTTCTTTGCGGATGGATGAGTGATAAACTATTTAAAGGGCGCCGCGCACCTGCTGGTATTTTATTTATGGTCGGTGTATTCATTGCCGTTCTTGTTTACTGGCTAAATCCTCCTGGTAATCCAATGGTTGATAGTATCGCACTTGTCTCAATTGGATTTTTAATTTACGGACCTGTTATGTTAATTGGTCTACACGCTCTTGACTTAGCACCAAAGAAAGCTGCTGGAACTGCAGCAGGCCTAACTGGCTTCTTCGGTTACTTAGGTGGAGCAACTTTCGCTAGTGCCGCTATGGGCTTTATCGTAGATGCATTCGGATGGGACGGCGGATTCATTTTGCTCCTTGCTTCTTGTGTGCTTGCAATGTTCTTCCTTGCTCTTACTTTAAATACAGGATCTGCTAAATCAAAAGAAGTTTAAACAAAATATAATGTGTAGAAAAATAAACATAAAAATAGCTCTCAGCATTTACTTACATGCTAAGAGCTATTTTTTATTTATCGTTCTTCTCTTGCTATTTATATTAATCATTTCCCTTCTATTCATACGATTAAAACATTTGCTGAAACATCTTTATTAAAACAGCTAACATAACAGATCCAGCAAATCCACCTAAACAAATTAAACTTACCCCTTGGCTATAAGACAAATTTTGAAATGATTTCATACCTTCCATCCTCCCTATATCCCCTTTGATATTTTTATTGTATCAATGGGAAAAATTTCATAACATCGATTTCGCTGACAACTAACTTACAAATTTGTAAGTTAACATTTTTTAAAACTTATATATATTCTGTCCACATTCTCCCTCTTAATACATCAAAAAAGACCTCGAATTATATCAAGGTCTTGCTTACATCACAGAATATCTCACTCAATTTATTTTATCCCGCTATTCGCCGGGCAGTAAGACCCCCACCTCAAAATTCAGTGAAAGCAAAGAAGTTAGGTCGGGGATGAACAACCCCCCCACTGATTAAAGCTTCACTTTATAATCATCACCGGGCATTTCACACGTTTTGCTATTTTATGACTTACACTACCAAGCACCATTTCTTGCAGTGTATTTAGCCCTCTACTCCCAGCAATAATAAGATCTATATCTCCTGTATTTACATATTGAACAATCGTATCTCCTGGATCGCCATGTAGAATCGTAATTTTGTAGGAAATGTTCTCTTTCTTTAATAAACCCTCAATCTCTTTTAATTTATCTTTTCGACTAGCTGATATTGTTTCTAAATCCGTTTGTCCTTGTATAATATCTGACTTTGCCGTTCTATTATCTACTACGTACACAACTTCAACATGTGTTTCTTCGTTAAATTTCGCAATATATGTTGCATGCTCGGCTGCTCGAAGTGCATGTTCAGAACCATCGCATGCTAATAAAATTTGTTTGTACATATGCTGAATCCCCTTTTCGTTATCCTACTCGTATTATAATACAAAAGCCCCCTTTTTTGTCTTTCAAAAAGGAGGCATAGTTAACTACGTAAATCCCAATTCACCTTTCAGCATATACATTACTGCTTTATAAAATAAAATTAACCCGTACTCATTTCTTCTCTCTGTTTTAACTCGGCACGAGGCAAAACAAGGGGCTGACCGTTTCTACGCATGGCTAGAGGCTCTCTTCCAACAAAAAAAGATTGCATTCCTTTTCTTTAACTAGCAATTCTCTTATTATAGGTGGCTAAATTTGAAACAATCTTCGAGCTTCGTTCATTTAACCCTGTAATCCTTACTTTCACACCGTTCTGTTCATACTTCATTATAACTTTATCAATTGCCGCTACTGCTGAATCATCCCATACGTGTGCGTTAGTAAAGCTCATCTCAATTTCTTTCACATCTTCATTGTATGAAAAAGCATTTATATACTCTGCCGTAGATGCGAAGAATAGTTGGCCGTGAATTTCGTATATTTTCTTATTTTCAATATACAAATGTTTCACGTGAATCTTTGCCATATTGAATGCAAATAAAACTGCACTAATTATCGTTCCGATAATTACACCTAATCCTAAATTATGTGTAATTAGGACAATCACAACTGTTACGATCATAACAAAAGCATTCCCTTTTGGGACTTTATGAATCGTCGCTACAGAGTTCCAATCAAACGTCCCAATCGAAACCATAATCATAACTGCAACTAAAGCTGCCATCGGAATATGAACAACGTAATCACCTAAAACAAATAGCAATACGATTAAAAAACCGCCGGCTACAAGCGTCGATAATCTCCCTCGACCACCTGATTTAATATTAATAACAGATTGTCCAATCATTGCACATCCTGCCATTCCTCCGAAAAACCCAGCAACAACATTCGCAATCCCTTGCCCACGTGCTTCCTTATGTTTATTACTTTCGGTATGTGTCATATCGTCTAAAACCGATGCCGTTAATAATGACTCTAGTAAGCCGATAATTGCAAGCATAACTGCGTATGGAAAAATAATACCTAATGTCTCAAGTGTAAACGGCACATCAGGAATGCTAAAGAACGGTAATTCTTTCGGTAAGCTTCCCATATCCCCTACTGTTTTTAACTGTAATCCGCTCATAAGTGCAATGCTTGTCACAATAATAATTGAAATAAGTGTAGACGGAACAGCCGTCGTAATACGTGGAAATAAATATATAATTGCAAGTCCTAATGCGACAAGTGCATACATTTGCCAAGTTACATTTTTAAAATGTGGCAGTTGTGCTGTAAAAACTAAAATTCCAAGTGCGTTTAAAAAACCACTCATAACAGATTTAGGAACAAACTTCATAAATGAGCTCAGCTTGAACACTCCAAAAATAATTTGAACAATACCTGTTACTATTGTCACAGCAAATAAATATTGCAAACCGTGATCTTTAACGAGCGTCACCATTAATAATGCCATTGCACCTGTTGCAGCTGAAATCATCCCAGGTCTTCCACCAACAAATGAAATTGTAACTGCAATACAAAAAGCGGCGTATAATCCAACGGTCGGATCCACACCCGCAATAACAGAGAAAGCTATCGCTTCAGGAATTAATGCTAAAGCAACGACAATTCCTGATAGTACGTCCCCTTTCACATTAGAAAACCATTCATTTTTTATCTTTTGAAACAAGCTACCACCCTCTACTCTTTTATCATTTGATTCTCTCCGTAAGAAAATCTAGGCCGACTGCACGAAGGCTATTATATAACGAGCAAAGGATGTTGTGCTATGTAAAAGCTTCCTAAAGAAAAGGCGCTACCTTAGCAGCGTCTTTTCTCATTTCATTAATGTCCACCGTGACCTTGACCACTTTCCTGAACAATCTCTAACCTCTCATCCAATATACCTTGCGTTTCAAATGAAATATCACTAGTACTTCCTAATAGGAAACCATGGTTATACGGTCCAAGTGTTGGGTCATCCTTAAACTTCGGTTGAATCGTAGCAAGGAAGTCATAAACTTGTTGTGAAGCTTTTCCTTCCTCAAGCAAAACAACAGGGGCATGTTTACCCATATGTGAAAACGGTGCTCCCGCAATTGCTAAGTCTGGTGTTTTACTCGAAACAAACGACAAACCGTGACCTGGTTTTGTGAACCCCCAGCCAAATTTCGTTTTTTTATCTTTAAATTTCACAAATGCAACCGAATTTTCTGTTGGATTCTCTCCACTAATACGTGTTACTTTTCCGTATTTACTTAACTCTTTTTCTACTTCTTTTGAAATGATTTTTTCTGGTCCTAATACATATATATTTGCTTTATCTTTTCTCATTTTTAATGCCTCTATTGTCGCTTCTGGCACCTTATCTTTTTCTGTATATAAAAGTGGCTCTGGCATATGAGAAATCCAATTTACAACTGGTGTTGTATATAAACGCCCTTCATCTTCAGACGAACCGATAATAACGCTATTTGGATAATTCCCTGTTATATCGGCATATTCTTTATCAACATCTTTGGCAAATTTAGCTGGATCCGTTTCTTTTATTTGCTTTACTTTATATTCTTTTAATTGCTCTAGGCTAGATGCCCCTACATCCCCCATCACCATAATTTGCGTTCCATCTTTCGTTCCGAGCGGATTTAATCGTTTTATTTCTTTTAACGTCATTTCGGGTACCTTTTCTTTTTCTATAAATAAAATCGGTCCGTTATTCGGATGATGAATAAGATCCGCACTTGCAATACCTAATTGCCACTCGTTCACTGGCACTAAAATAATAGCGCCTGGCTGATTCTCTTTATGCGTTGCTGGCCATATCGTTTGCGAAGTTAATACTGCCATTTGCAGAGGATCATTTGTATTTAATCTCGTTACATTTTTTAAACTTGTCGTTAATAAATCATTCGATGCACCTTGATTCATTTCTTTCGGCGCAGTTACCTCCTGATTCATTTTCATTTCCTTTTGCTCTGTTTTCTTCTCTTCTGTGGGTTCATGATTTTTATGATTTGTGTTCGTTTGCCCACATGCCGCAAGACCGACTGTCGCAATTATTGTTATCCCAAAAATCCGGGTCATCTTTTTCACTATATCGCCTCCGTATTAATCGTTTTCGAGCCAATATTATTACCTAAAATGGAATTTCAACTTTACAATAACAAGCAATTCTGAAGAAATTATGCAGATGCATTATAATCTGCACCATTTCTTCATGATTTTGACTTACAATTTAAGTAATAACTACAAATGCGGAGGTACTCTATGATCGATATACTACTCGTAGATGATGAACCGAGAATGCTTGAATTATTAACACTTTATCTTACTCCAATCGGATACAACTGCGTATGTGCAGTGTCCGGAGAAGAAGCTATTTCACATATAGAAAATCGAAACTTCAAATTTATTTTACTCGATATTATGATGCCGAAGATGGATGGATGGGAAACGTGCAAAAGAATTCGATCATTTAGTAACGTTCCTATCATTATGGTAACTGCTCGTGATCAAACGGTAGATATCATCCAAGGGTTAAAACTTGGAGCAGATGATTACGTGACGAAACCATTCCACGAAGAAGAGCTCTTTGCAAGAATAGAAGCTGTTTTACGCCGAACGAATCAGCGTACGCAAATCCAATATCAAGGCATTTTATGGGATGAGGCCAAGCATTTCGTTTCTGTCTATAATGAAGAAATTCTTCTCACACCAATCGAATTCTCTTTACTCGGATTATTTTTACGTCATGTGAACTACGTATTAAGCCGTGATCAGCTCATTGAACGAATTTGGGGTTTAAATACAAATACAGAAGATAGAACAGTCGATTCACATATTCGTAATTTGCGTGATAAATTACGAAAAGTAAATTTCCCTATTGATCACCATTTAAAAACTGTATATGGAGTAGGCTATAGATGGATTGATACACTATATTAAGGAGAAAAGCGATGAAGCGAATTTCTATTCAACTCGGATTTTATTTTCTAATTGTTACACTTTTAATCGAAAGTGTTCTATTTGTCTTGCTCTATTATAGCCTTGTAAACAATAGAGTAAATGAAGAAATGACTGCTTTATTAAAGCGTGGAAATAGTCACCGAGATGTCCTTGAAAAATATTTTGACAGGCAAACAATCTCCCATGTTGCTTTAATGGAATCCGAAGCTGAAACAACTGTTATTATTACAAATGCAAATAAGGAAATACTAGCTAAATCCAATGAAATAAATACTACTATAAAAAAACATATTGAAGGAATGCAAACACGAACAGATCATGATGGAGCAATTATAGAGAATCATTGGAAAACATCTAATTATATATGTACAGTTAGCCCAATTGTAGTGGCAGGAAAAACGGAAGGCTATGTATATATGTTTCTCGGGACGGAATCAATCGAAGAAATGGTTAACGGGCTCACACGGCAATTCATTATCGCTGGAGTCATTACTTTCCTATTAACAGCCATCACCATTTTTCTATTATCACGTTTGTTAACAAAACCATTGTTACACATGAAACAAGCGACTGAAAAAATGAGTAAGGGCGATTTATCCGTTTCATTAACAACTACTCGAAATGACGAAATTGGTGAACTAGCACAATCTATCCAAACTCTCGCAAATGATTTACATTATATGAAAACAGAGCGAAGTGAATTTCTAGCAAGTGTTGCTCACGAATTACGAACACCATTAACGTACGTAAGAGGTTATGCTGACATTGCATTAAAAGAAAACACACCCCCAGAGCAACGTTTACGATACTTATCCATTATAAAAGACGAGTCTGATTATATTACAAACTTAGTCCAAGATTTATTTTCACTCGCTCAAATGGAAAAGCATAACTTTTTCATTCAAGTACAGGAAGTGCATTTACACCCCTTCCTTACTCGCATAGCCGAAAAAATAAACGCGATGTATAAGGAAAGACACATTAAAGTTTCTTTCACTTGTCCTCCTTCACTGTTAGTAAACTTGGATGAACAGCGATTCGAACAAGTTGTAGTGAACATTTTAAATAACGCTTATAGACATTCCAAGGAAGATTCTCATATCAATATTTCTGTTACAGAAGAACATAAACGTATTTCCATCAACATTGAGGACGAAGGTGAAGGCATTCCGCCCGAAGACCTCCCTCACATTTTTGATCGCTTTTATCGTGTTGATAAAGCAAGAACACGAGCTACAGGTGGGACCGGTTTAGGGCTATCTATCGTAAAGGAAATTGTAGAGCTACACGGTGGGAATATTACAGTCACAAGTGAGGTTGATCATGGGTCTTGTTTTATAATTTCATTACCATCTATAAAGAAACACGACTATCATCAATAGTCGTGTTTCTTTATCATTTTACTTTATAATATAAATTTACAAATTGCCCAAAACGTTTCGTATCCGTTAAAGTTAAATTAATTTCCGGATTCTTTTCTTTAAATAGCGGAATACCAGAACCTAATATGTGAGGTGTAATCGTAACAACATATTCATCAATTAGATTATTCTTAAAGAACTCTCTCAGTAGACTCCCTCCACCGACCATCCATATTTTAGATCCTTCCTGCCCTTTCAACCTTTTGGTAAACTCCGCAACATCTTCATTTACAAACTCTACATGTCCGTTTGAACCTTTTTCTGAATTAGAAAACACGTAACATTTTTTATCTAAGTACGGGGATGTTTCTGTATGCTCTACTACATAATCGTACGTTCTCTTTCCCATAATTATCGTATCAATTGTTTCGTACATTTCTGTATAACCGTTGTCTCCCTCACCTTCTGTTGCCATTAACCACTCTAAATCATCATCTTCTTTCGCGATAAATCCATCTAAGCTCGCTGCAATAAATAAAACAATTTCACGTGACATATCTTTTCCTCCTTACAGCTTCTATTGATAAAATCGTCTTATAAGCACTATACTAACCATAAAACATGACAACTTATGTCATGTTAAAAAAGAAAAAGGTGATATCCTTGTCAAAAGCAAAACGTTTACTAGACATTCTTATATTTGCTTCTGCGAAAAGAAAATTTACAGCTCAAGAAATAGCTGATGAATTTAATATTTCCGTTCGTACGGTCCATAGATATATTTTAGATTTAAGTGATATGGGATTACCCATTTACGCTGAACAAGGTCGTAATGGGGGATATAAAGTATTAACAAGCAGCATGCTTCCCCCCATTTTATTTACCGAAGAAGAAGCGGTCTCCATCTTTTTTGCTTTCCAATCTTTAAGCTACTATCGTAACTTGCCTTTTAATACAGAAATCAATTCTGTTACTCATAAACTGTATAGCTCTCTACAAAATGATGCGAAAGCTAAAGTTGATAAAATACGTTCTTATATCGCTTTTTGGAATCCGAAGAGAACAATTGAGACAACTTTTTTAAACGAAGTATTAACAGCGGCTATTGAAAATAAAAACTTACACTTTCAATACGAGTCTAAATCGGGGATTAAAACAAAACATGTTCATCCTATCGGTGTATATGCTCACGACGGTTTATGGTATTTGCCATCCTATGACTTTAGTAGAAAAAAGGTATTACTGTATCGCGTTGATCGTATTCTTTCTATATTATCAACAGAAGAAAATAAAGATACGTTCATGAATTTAGAAGAATGGTTCGAATCTAACTCTAACGTAGTACACACTCCTATCCAATTACATGTTTTATTAACGACAGAAGGCGTGCGCCAATGTAAAAGCGTTCCTTACCTTGAAGAATTCGTGGTAGTAAACGAAGATGGGACAGGATATATAGATTCAACAATTGATAAAGGTGAAATTAATTTTATTACGCCTCTATTTTATCGGCTTGGAAAAGATGCACAAGTTTTAGAACCGAGAGAATTAATAGATGGTTTACGTATACGTGCGAAAGAAATTTTAAATATGTATGAAAATTAAAAAGCTGCTAAATATAAGCAGCTTTTTAGTCTAGTTGTTCCTATTATGTTTACTATTGACGAATATCGAACCACCAACGATATTCCGCATTCATATTTTCAGTGCCCCCATTCCCCCTGTAATGGAAAGCATCAAGAAAGATTGAATCTAGTTTATCCTCATCTACAAAATAACCTAAGTTAACTTTTACTGTTTCCCCTGGTGTGATACTGCCAATATTGTAAAAGCTTTTCCCATCTCCGTGAGGTTCTAAATAATCAACTTCGCCTGTCATAATATTTTTTTCTGCAATTCCATCTTTCCCAGCATAATTCCATACATTTCCTTTACCTTTAAGCACTTTTATGGATGGATGCATATAAATTTCTTCTGTCTCCTGTTTACCTATATTTTTCACTGTTGTTGTCAGGTAGACAAATTTAGGATGAATTAATTTTGACTCTACTAATTTATCAATTGAATCTTTACCATTTCCAACTTTATATTCATCCCGTCTATATGGTATCAATTGTCCCGCTTGATCCAAAGCTTTATTCTTGCTTAGTTTATCTAGTCCAAGTTCATTAAAGTTCTCTTGTTTAAAATCTTTGATTGAATCAAAAACTTCAACTTTTTCTATAACATATTCAATTTGGCTCTGATCCATAGATATCGTTACTGGAACCTTTTGCCCTATATGAAATAGTCGTTTGCTATCTTTTTTCAAAGGAATAACCTTAGTTTTTTTAGGTTCATCTGCTTGGCTAAAATACTTTTTATCATAATCTGCTATATGTGATGCCTTTTCTTTTGATGTGGGCTCAAGTGAAATGTTCCCTAACACATCCATCATTTGTTGTTCGTTTATATCTGATCCAATAAAACTTTCTAACATAATCCCTTCTTTCTCAAAAAAGAGAAAGACCTTCCTATCAAACATTACATTGTTGTTTCCAGTTTCTTTATGAACAATTACTGCTTTCCTGCCATTTATCTCTTTTTCTTCATAGCTTTTTGAATATAAAGTTTGAAAGTCCGCATTTTCCCCCACTCTCCAAAGAGCAAATGAAAATCCACCCATTGCGTCGTTATCTTTAAATGAATATTTCATAGCAGAGTCATCAATTGCTTCCATATTTTCTGGTAATTTACCAACTTTCAACTTATACCACTTATCAATATTTTTCGATTCCTTATTCGTTACTGAAACATTTACTTCGTAATTTTGTTTTTGAACAATCATATTATAGACTTTTACTGCACCAAAAACGGTTGTCGGCATACCAATCAATAAACAGGCCGCAGCGATTAACATACGATGTCTTTTACGCTTTGTCTGTGGTCGCTCGCCTTTCAGCTTCATTTCCTCCATAAACAATTTCTTTTTGTGCGTATATGTATGTGAAAATTCATGTTGTTCTTCGAGTGTATCAAAATCATCTACAGCAATCTTTTCAGCAAGGTCATACATTTCTTTGGAGTTCTTTGAATTCGTCATTTTGTATACCTCCTATAATATTTTGTACTCGTTTTCGAGCGCGCTCAAATTGCTTGCGGACATTAGCCTCGGTTATCCCCATTACACTTGAAATCTCTTGATACGTTAAGTTATAGAAGACTTTATACTTAAACACCTGTCTGTTAGACTCATTTAACTCTTTTAGCAATGTATCAATTTGAACCTCAGACATTAGACGTTTTTCCCACTCTTCAATATTTTCATCTGCTACGTCTGTTGATTCTCTTTGATATTCTTCTAAAAATGTTTCATGTCGTTTATTTTTCCGGTAGCTATCAATCGCTTTGTTTTTTGCAACCCTCAAAATGTATCGTTTAAGCTCTTGAGTGTTCAAACTATGGAGCTTTTCCAAATTCTTATAAAGTGTAATAAACGTCTCTTGAACTGCATCTTCAGCCTGCTGAATATTATTTAAAATAGAATAAGCTACATAATAAATTTTTTGTTCATACAACTCGTATAGCTCTTCCATCTTTTCGTAATCTTTGTTTGTAACTTTCATATAATTCCTCCTCTCATTCTATATAACGAATGAGCGATATACTTTGTGACACTGCAGAATTCTTTAATAGATAAAATCGAATAACAGAATAAAGAAAAGCCCAATTTCTCTATTTTAACTGAGAAATTGGGCTATTTAATATTAGTATTTTCCTAACTTTCCCCCTAAGAAAACTCCTCTTACACCTTTTCGCTATGTATTATTTTCTCTATTGCTTCTTTTAATAAATTCTTTGTCTCTTCAAAGTTATGATTCTGCTTTTCTCCCGGTTGTACGGTATAAAATTCAGCAAACGAACGCTCTTTAAATCTCGGTACAACATGCATGTGATAATGCGTTAACTCGTTAAAGATTCCACCATTTTGACAAATTGTAACTCCGTCTGGTTTATACAGTAATTTAATAGCCTTTGAAATAAGCTTAGAAGCATCCATAATCGCTTTTGCTACACAATCATCTAATTCATCCACTTCTACAACGTGCTGCTTTGGAACAATTAAAGTATGTCCCGCATAGAAAGGTGCATGATCTAAAAAACAAGTTACATAATCGTCTTCATATATTTTATATATAAGCTCTTCTTCATTTGCTAATTTACAACCTAAACATTTCATAATACTTCCCCCTCTGTAAAAAACATAAAAACGTGAGCGCCCTATTCTCACGTTTTTACATTTCACTTCATTAATTCAATTGTTTCTGTAACTTTTATACTATCCTTTACAGATTGAACAATTGTGCAATTTTTCACCGCAAGTTGCAGTGCCTTGTCTAATTGCTCTTCTGTAATGTTTTGCGCTTTAATTTTATAGTGCAAATGAACACTTTCAACTGGTTTTGATAGAGCTTCACTTCTACCAATTTCAGTTTCAATTGTAAACGTATCGTATGTAATACGTTTCTTTTCTAAAATCGTTCGAAAGACAATTGCACTACATCCTGCGATAGAAGAGATTAGTAATTGTAACGGTGAATATCCGTTTTCTTTTCCAATCGCTAATTGACCATACGATAAATCTGCTTCTATATCATCGTGTTTGATTGTTAGTTTCATTTGTTTTTTCCATCTCCACTTTCATCGGTTTCTTCCGTTTCTTACTCATATAATAATATATGTAGCAGAAAATGATAAATGGAATACCACAATATAACGCCATTCTTTGTTCTGGAATAAACGCTAAACTAATAACAACGATACTATTTGTAATTAAAGCTAAAATTGGAACAAGCGGGTATAGTGGTGTTCTATACTTTAAGTCCTCTAATTTTCCTCCACCTTTTAAATACTGACTTCTAAAGCGAAGTTGTGATAAAGCAATAATGATCCAACTTGAAACAGCAGATAAACCAGCTATAGATAATAAGTACATATATACTGTATCTTCTGCAAGGAAGCTTGTTAATAAGGATAACGCCGCAACAGCAATCGTTACGACTAGCGCTGTAATTGGAATACCACGTTTATTTACCTTCTTGAAAGAAGTTGGTGCCATTCCTTCATTTGCCAGTGACCATAGTATACGCGTTGCTGCATATAATCCTGAGTTCGCTACAGATAATAAAGCGGTAATAATAACAAAGTTCATAATATCAGCTGCATATGGAATACCGATTTTATCAAATACAACTACGAATGGACTTTCAATTATCCCTGCTTCTTTCCAAGAAATTAACCCTACTAAAATTGTCATTGTTAAAATGAAGAATAACATAATGCGCCATACTGTATTACGAATTGCGCGTGGAATTGTTTTTTCAGGATTCTGACTCTCTCCTGCTGCAATCCCGATTAACTCTGTTCCTTGGAAGGAAAAGTTAACTGTAATCATCGTAAGAAGCACTGCAGCTAGTCCATTTGGGAATAGCCCACCATCACTTACAAAGTTAGAGAAAAGAGGCGCTGCTTCTTTTCCATCGTATGGTAAAAATCCTAGTAATGCGCTACCACCAAGTAGAATGAATGCAATAATTGTAATTACTTTAATACTAGAGAACCAAAACTCTAATTCAGCATAACTCTTCGCTGATATTGCATTTGAAGCATATAAAATAACCCCGAATACGAGACACCATACCCAAACATCCACATTCGGAAACCATCTTTTCATCATTAAACCGATCGATGTTAATTCTAATCCTACTGTTACTGCCCATCCAATCCAGTATAGCCAGCCGATCATAAATCCAGTTCCTGGTCCGATAAACTTCGTCGCATACTTTTGGAAAGATCCTGAAACTGGCATTGCTACCGTTAGCTCTCCAAGACAAAGCATTGTTAAATACATAATAAATCCGCCCACTAAATATGAAAGGATGGCTCCCCCTGGTCCAGCCTGATTAATGGTATAACCTGAACCTAGAAAAAAACCAGTTCCGATTACACCACCTAGTGCGATCATAAATAAATGTCTACTCTTCATCGTACGATGTAATTGCTCATTCGTTGTTTGCTGCATCTTAATCCTCCCCTACAAGTACCCCTATATCTTGTTAAAATTTTCTGATAATAAAAATATACACGAAAGCGGTTACAATTTCTATATAAAATTAAAACTTTTCTGATAAAATAATATAAAAATCCAATTATTAATAGTTTACGATGCTAATTTGAGGTAAAAAAGGATTTATAAGGAAAAACTCTTACATTTTTTTGTAAGAGTTAACGTAATTCTAATCTTCTAGATAAAATTGATAAACCATAGTTTACAACGAAATACATACAAGCTACTAGTATAAATGTCGGAATCATATAATTTACATTCTGCCCGCTAATAATTTGAGCATTATGCATAAGCTCTGGCAATGATATAACAACTGCGAGCGATGTATCTTTTAGCAATGAAATAAACTGACTAACAAGCGGGGGGACCATTCTTCTTAATGCTTGCGGCAAAATAATATGCCAAAGCGCTTGCGCATACGTTAATCCAGAAGACCTTGCAGCCTCAATCTGCCCTTTTTCGATAGATAATAGACCGCTTCGAACAATTTCAGATATCATTGCCGCTTCAAATATTGTTAAAGCAACAATTGCAGCTGTTATAATTTCTAACTTCAATCCCGCTTCCGGAAGTGCAAAATACGTAAAAAATATAATTAAAAGTAACGGTAAATTTCGAATCACTTCCACGATAAAGCCTAATATTTGTGAGACGACAGGTATTTTCGTATAGCGCAATATTCCTATTACACTACCAATAATAAAGCTAAGTACAATTGCTACGAGCGCTACCTCTAACGTTATGAGTAATCCTTTTAATAAAAAGAGGACATGATCACCTGTTATCGCTCCTTTAAAATCCATTTATACCGCCTCCTTTGCCAAGCGTTTTTCTAAATAACGCACTAGCATACTGAGCGGAATTGTTAATATTAAATAAAACATCCCGACAAATATATAAACATCGAACGTAACAAATGTCTTCGTTGAAATTAAGTCTCCTTGATACATTAAATCAGTACCAGCAATAATTCCGAGTATTGATGAGTTTTTAACTAAATTGAGAAATTGGTTTCCTAAAGGGGGGATTACAATTTTCATAGCTTGGGGTAAGACGATATAATACATTCCCTGCACATACGTTAATCCTGAAGAACGCGCAGCCTCCATTTGCCCTTTTGCAACTGATAAAATGCCAGCGCGAATTACTTCCGCAATAAACGCTGCTGTATAAACTGTTAGTGCAACTGTCCCTGCTACAAAACCGTTGAAAGTAATTCCTATTACAGGCAAAGCAAAATAGAAAATGAATGCAATTAATACGAGTGGAATATTTCTTACAAACTCCACAAAAGCGGATCCCACCCAATTTAAAATACGAATCGGTGCAATACGCATTACCGCCAAAATTACCCCTAAAATAAAACTACCTATTAACGCAATTACACTAGACATAACCGTATATTTAAACCCTTCTAAGTACATATCAATGTTATTCGTTAATATAGAAAAATCAGGCACATATTCTCCCCTCTTTCTTTACAAGAAGAGGATGAGTACTCTCATCCTCTCACTCTTACTATTTATCACGAGAAATAAAGTTTCACTTTACTTCTCTTGTTTTTGACCGATCCATTTTTCATATAATTTGTCGTACTCTCCACTCGTCTTCATATCTTTTAGTAAGTTATTAATCTCTTTCGTTAAATCATCTGCACCTTTTTGCACTGCAATTCCATACGGTTCATCCGTAAAAATTTTCCCTACAACTTCATAATTAGCATCTTGTTTTGCCATTCCATAAAGAATCGCATTATCTGTCGTTAAAACATCGCCTTTACCTGCTTTTAACGCTGTAAATGCCTCACTATAATTCTCAAACTCTAATACTGTTGCTTCTGGTGATTTTTGACGGATGTTATTTGTAGACGTTGAGCCTTTTACAGCCAATGCTTTAACGCCTTGTTTCACATCATCAATATTTTTAATATTGCTTCCTTTTTTCACAAGTAACGATTGACCCGCTTTGAAATATACATCTGAAAAATCCACTTCTTTTTTACGCTCTTCCGTAATTGTCATTGTCGCAATAATGGCATCAATATCACCATTTTTCAGCATTGGAATACGTGTTTTAGACGTTACTTCTTTCAGCTCTAGTTTCTTTTCATCACCAAGAATTTTTTTCGCAAGCGCCTTCGCGATATCAATATCGAATCCTTCTACCTGCCCTGTTGAAGGATTTTTCAATCCAAATAAATTCGTATCATTCTTCACCCCGACTACTAATTTCCCGCGCTTCTTAATTTGTTCAACAACTCCGCCTTGTTTCGTATTTGTTTCTTTCGCCTCGTCTTTTTTACCCCCGCATCCAGCAACAATAAGTACGAATAAACATGAGAATACGATTAGTGTAAACAGCTTTTTCATTTTAATCATGAAATTCCTCCTTTAATGATTTAACACTCGGCTTAAAAATAGACGAGCTCTTTCTTGTTCAGGATTTGCAAAAAATTGTACTGGTGTTGTATCTTCGATAATTTGACCGTCATCCATAAATAAAATCCTATCTGCTACCTCACGTGCAAATCCCATCTCGTGTGTAACGACAACCATCGTCATGCCTTCTTTAGCCAGCGCTTTCATAACATCAAGCACTTCCCCAATCATCTCTGGATCAAGAGCAGACGTAGGCTCATCAAATAGCATAATTTCCGGTTGCATCGCGAGCCCTCTAGCAATCGCCACCCTTTGCTGTTGTCCACCAGATAGTTGATGTGGATATACACCTGCCTTCTCCGGGATTCCCACTTTCTCTAAATAAAACATCGCTGTTTGCTCCGCTTTTTCTTTGGAAACTTTATTTACTTTAATAGGTGCTAGTGTAATATTTTGAAGCACTGTTTTATGCGGGTATAAATAAAAGTGTTGAAAGACCATCCCAATATTTCGGCGCAATTCATTCATATTTGTTTTTGCATTGTGTACTTCCGTATTTTGTACAATTAATTCACCATCGGTAATTGCCTCCAATTGATTTATACACCGCAGCAACGTGCTTTTTCCTGATCCCGAAGGGCCAACAACTACTACCACTTCACCTTTTTTCACTTGTACATTAATATTTTTCAAAACTTGAAAGTTACCGTAATATTTATTAACTTTACGAAACTCAATCAACATACTCCCCCCTTCCCCTAACAAAGCATGTACATTCTTTTTATATTCAAAAATAGGCAAAAAAATAACTTTTAGCTTCATTTTGTCCATAAAAAAAGCAAAGGGATTTCCCTTTGCTCTCTCATTCCTATTCTATTAAGATACTTCTTCTTTTTTATCTTTCCCGTATTCATGCTCCCAGAAATCAGCATTTTTAATTCCTAATGACTGCGGATCGAATACTGGATCTTTTCCTTCTTTTTTCTGCTTTTCATAATCCTTTAATGCGATCAATGCCGGTTTTTGTAATAATAGAATCGCAATAATGTTAACCCATGCCATAATTCCTACACCAATATCTCCTAACGCCCATGCTGTTGCTGCTGTTTTTACACAACCGTAGAATACAACTCCTAAGAATACAAACTTTAGTACGATAGACATCCAAGGGCGGTCTTTATCACGGTTTAAGTAAGCTATATTCGTTTCTGCAATGTAGTAATAAGCCATAATTGTTGTAAATGCGAAGAATAGTAGAGAGATTGCGACGAAACCGTTTCCAAATCCAGGGAAAACAGATTCTACCGCTGCCTGTGTATAACCAGGACCTGGCTGTGCACCATTTAATTTATTGACGATAAAGTTTTTTCCGCTTGCATCAAATACGTTATACATGCCTGTAATAATCATCATAAATGCTGTTGCTGAACAAACAAATAATGTATCAATGTAAACGGAAAATGCTTGTACTAACCCTTGTTTAGCTGGATGCGATACTTCAGCAGCTGCCGCTGCATGAGCCCCAGTTCCTTGCCCTGCTTCATTTGAATAAATACCACGTTTTACACCCCAAGAAATTGCTAAACCAATAATCCCGCCAAAAGCTGCTTCTAATGCAAATGCACTTTTTAAAATTAACATGAAAGCGTCTGGTAATTTTTCAATATTCATAGCTACAATTACACAAGCTACTAAAATATAACCAAGCGCCATAAACGGCACTACAACTTGCGCTACGTTAACAATTCGCTTAACTCCACCAAATATAATAAGTGCTAATGCCGCTACTAATACCGCTCCTGATACGGAAGTATTAATACCAAAAGCTGTTTCTAAACTTACAGCAATACTATTCGCTTGAACACCTGGAAGCAGCATCCCCGTCGCAAGAATTGTCGCTGCAACGAACACTAATGCGTACCATTTAACACCTAGTCCTTTTTCAATGTAATAAGCAGGTCCACCGCGGAATTGCCCTTGATGCTTCGTCTTATATATTTGTGCAAGCGTCGATTCTACATATGCAGAACCAGCTCCTAGAAAGGCTACCGCCCACATCCAAAATACAGCCCCTGGACCACCAAAGGCAACAGCCGTTGCAACACCGGCAATATTTCCCGTTCCAACGCGCCCTGATAACGAAAGTGCTAACGCTTGGAATGAAGAAACACCCGCATCAGACTTTTCCCCTTGAAATGTAAGCTTCACCATTTCTCCTACATGTCTTACTTGTAAAAACCTCGTTCGAATGGAAAAATATAAGCCTACTCCTAAACATAAATAGACAAGTGCGGGACTCCAAACAATATTATTTATCCAACTTACGATAGCTTCCAACTTTCCCCCTCCTTCTTTATAAAGAATATTCAGAATATATATAAAATTATAAGTGTATACCGAATCTATAACAATATTATTTTAATAAAATAAACATATTTTTGTATAAAAAAACAAAGTATACATTTATTTTGTATACTTTGTCTCGATATGGATGTATTATATATTCACAATTACTTCCTTCTTTATAATTCTTTCATAGAGTTGTTCTGCTAATTCTCGAAAATGATCTGGCATATCTTTCCCTTTAAACTTCTTTTGAAGCGTACCGTATAAACCAATATCACGTAGACGTAAAAATAACGGTAACGATTCATACCAACTATCCGCCAGTCTGTGCTCATATTCATAACCTTTTCGTAACACTTGTAACTGTTTACAAGCAAATTCTGTCTTCTCTTCTGTAGTCCACGATGTAAATAGAACAGAGTAATAGAGAACCATTGCTAAATCATGTATAAAGTAATTATAAGCTGCATCATCAAAATCAAAGATTGTTAGCTCTTTGCCGTCATAATGAAAGTTACCTGGATGAATATCACCATGCATAAGACCGAATGTCTCTCTTTCAATTGGAAGAGCCTTTATTTCATCCATTAATACAGTAGCAATCTCTTTCACTTTCTCATCTTCTAATTCATTAACAATTGCACTCTCATCCTCTTCCCACGTATCACGGTAGTCAGTTTTAGGATAATCCATTGTAAGGCGATGCAGTTGTCCAATCGCTTTTCCCCACGCTTCAAAGTAAGTATCTCCCCAATAAGGCGATTCTTCTCCTTTTACTTGCTCACCTTTTGCGTATGTAAATAAGGAAGCGAAAAAGAAAGTCCCATCCTCTGCTACAATTTCTTCTACAAGATTTTGAGATGTTGAGTAAAGTGGTCCCGCTACCTTTGCCCCGTTCTCCGCAACATATCGTAAAAAATCTAGTTCAGCTTCTACCTCTTTTTTAGAACGATGAGAAGAATGCGTTAAACGTAATACGTAATCCCCATCATTTTTATCCTTCGCCTTAAAAATGTAATTTTCAAAATCTCCAAGTGGCTTTTCTCCCACTTTTACATGAAACCCCTTTGCTGCTCTTGTTAAGATCTCTTTTGTAAAAACTCGTTCTACAGCTATTTCCATATGTATCCCTCCTATATATCTTCTTAATTCGACATAAATGTAAGAAGTACTGCTATGAAATTGAATAACGCGTGGGCAACCATAGCTGATAAAATAGAATTTGTTTTCTCATATAGCCATGCGAATACTACGCCGCTTAAAAAATTCACCGGTAATGTGTTATATGTTGGGATATGAACAACAGTAAATATTATTGAACTTATAAGCATACCGCCCCATATACCATATCTATCACGAAAAAACGTATAAAAAACACCTCTATATAAAATCTCTTCATAGATTGGTGATATAACCGCCGCTCCAATTACCGCGATACAGAACGAATATATTGATTTATCCTTTTGGACCGTCTCCGTTTTACTATTTTCAAAAGAAATCCCCAGTTTCTCCATTATCATTAATACTCCAATGCTAACTACAATCAAAGAAATAACCGCTACAAATGTCCACAATAAATCTTTCCATGAAAGCTTCCGAATTCCAATATCTTTCCACGACAATTTATATCTTTTTATGCAAAAAAGATAAACTACAAAGGTAAATATCACTGCCATTATAAGTCCCATTAATACTCCAGCATATAATGAGTTCCCTATTATTTTTAAAGCATAATCATAAAAAAGAGATTCAACCATTATTGGTACAATCAGAAATACAAAAAAAAATAAATATAAAATTTCTTTCCATCCCCACATATATTTTAAAGTCATATATACCATCCCCTACTTCGCATTTTCTTTAGTATAGAAGATGACGTAACGTAACTTTCAAGCTAATTTCTTAAAAAGAATACAAGCATAATTTTTTCATAAAAAGCAAAAATTAACAGTGATAATTTAATTCTAAAAGGGTGGGCCTTATGACAGAGCAAAGCAATAACCAACAAAAAAATAAAACGAAGCATATGTTTCCATCACTTTCGGAAAATGTTAATTACATCGAAAATAAGCTCTACCATTCTGATGATATAAAAAAATTAGATGTCCCATTTCAAAACGGAAAAGGAACAATCTTATATATCGAATCTTTAGCAGACCCAAATTTAATTCACCAATTAGCTCTTGAACCACTATTAACTCGATCTGATTTGTCTTTAGAAAAAGCTTTTTCTACATTGAATATGAAAAAAGAAACAAATTTAAATTATGGTGTGCAACTTTTATTACAAGGTAAATCTTTATATTTCCATGAGTATGTCGAGAGCTTTTGTATTTTTGAAACGGCTTTATCTTTAAAAAGAGATATCACAGAGCCTGATAATGAAGGGGTTGTACGTGGACCACATTCTGGTTTTGTTGAAGATTTAGTTACGAATTTAGCTTCCGTACGGAAACTAATTAAGAGTCCAAATTTAGTCGTTAAATATTTTATCCTTGGTGAAGAGATGCACACAAAAGTAGCAATTGTTTATATGCAAAATATAGCTAATGATGATCTCGTCACAGAAGTAAAAAGAAGATTAGAAACGATTAAGACCGATGCACTAATGCCACCAGGTTACATACAAGAATTTATAGAAGACACTTCTTTCTCACCATTTCCGCAACAATTAAATACAGAGCGTCCCGACCGAACTGCGGCTAATTTAATGGAGGGGCGAGTTGCTATTTTATCTGACGGAGACCCAACAGCTCTTATCGTTCCTGTTACGTTATTCGCTTTTTATCAATCACCTGATGACTATAATAATCGCTGGATTGTCGGTTCTTTCGTGCGAATGATTCGCTTAGTAAGTTTTTTAATTGCCTTTCTCTTACCAGCTATATATATCGCAACTGTCGCTTTTCATCCTGATGTGTTGCCACTCGAACTCGTTTATACGATTAAAGCTTCATTAGAAAAAGTGCCACTTCCTCCTATTTTTGAAGCTCTCTTAATGGAATTGATCTTCGAATTATTGCGCGAAGCTGGTATTCGTCTGCCGAGCCGCGTTGGACAAACAATCGGTATTGTAGGCGGTTTAGTAATTGGGGATGCAATTGTAAAAGCTGGACTCGTTTCTTACACAATGATTATCGTTGTAGCTTTAACTGCAATTGCATCTTTTCTTGTTCCATCAAACGATATGAGTTCAGCAGTTCGGATTCTTCGTTTTCCGTTAATGATCCTTGCTGCTATATTCGGGTACGTAGGAATATCATTCGGTCTAATTATAACTTTCGTTCATTTATGCCAGCTACATTCATTTCATACACCATATCTTTCTCCTCTTGCACCAATGCGGATAAAAGATATGAAAGATTCTTTTGTAAGACTACCAATTTGGTCGTTTTGGGAACGACCACATGATCCAAAACCTAAAAAAATGCAACGACAACATGTAACGAGAGAGGATGAGAACGGTGACAAACACGCAAAGTAAAATTTCACTAGTTCAATTTACCTTTTTCGTTATTCAATGCCAAATCGGTGTTGGTATACTTTCTCTACCAAACCGTCTTCACCCAATAGCGAAAGGTGGTGGATGGATTTCTGTTCTCATCGCTGGTTTTGCAATTCAACTTATTATTTTACTTATGTGGCTTCTCTTAAAACGATTTCCTGATGCAGATATGTATGAAAGTGTTTGTATGCTATTTGGTAATAAACTTGGAAAACTATTAGGTTTTGCTTATGTTTTTTATTTTACCCTTATCGGTATGACGGTTATGTTAAATGCTTGTAATGTCATTAAAGTATGGATATTACAAGCAACTCCTTGGTATGCCATTCTCATACTATTTACAATAGCTTGTTGTTATGTAGCTTATAATACGTTTAAAGTCATCGTACGGTTTTACGTCATGGCTTCTATTCTCATTTTACCAATGGCTTTTTTAATTGCCCTAGGGCTTACACGAGCTGATTTTTCTTATATTTTCCCCATTACAGAGGCTGGATGGTGGAACATTATTCAAGCATCAAAAGAAACAATTACAGCCATGTATGGTTTTGAAATTATTCTTATCGCTTTCCCAAAAGTAAACGGGAGTTCTGTGGCAAAACTGAAGGCAATTTCTATCGCTAATGGATTTGTAACTCTTTTTTATGCCTTTACTGTTTGGATTTGCTTTATCGTATTTAGTCCAAAACAAGTTGAACTAATTCCAGAGCCAGTTGCTTACTTACTACGCTCCTTGCATATCGGGATTATAGACCGGACTGATTTACTATTCATACCAATATGGATGATAACAGTTGTGGCTTCTATTGCTAGTTATTATTGTGCTGCTTCAATCGGAATTGGACATATATTCAATCTTTCTAATCATAAAAAAGCTGTTCCAATCGTTGGTATTATTGCTTTTAGTGTAGCCTTATTTATAGATACACCTGAAGAATTAAAAGTAATTGCAACTTTCACTGATAAGTTCACCTATATTTTCATAGTTGTCCTCCCTCTTTTATTTCTACTTTATTCAGTAATAAGAAATAAGAAAGGAGAACAGTATGTTCAAAAAAAGAATTAAATTACTTTTTGTATTATGTGCTAGTTCATTCCTTTCTGGCTGTTGGGATCAAGAACCATTAAGAGAGGCAAGGTTAGCTTATAGTATTGGATATGATATTACAGAAGAAAATAAACTTCAGCAAACGATTGAGCTCGTAAAAAGTTCAAGTGGAGAACAATCTTCATTCGAGAATGAAGTACATTCAGCAACCGGACATAACATAAGAGATACAAGCGATGCACTGAAAAAAAATGTAACTGGGAATATCCGTTACTTTAAATACGGTGTTCAATTATTAGGAACAAAAATCCAACAAAAAGGTATACTACCCTATTTAGATGTCAGCTTTCGAGACCCAACAAACCCAACTGCTTTAGTGAAGCTTATTTCAGTAGATGGTGACACATCCGAGATACTCGAAAAAAAGAAAGTAGGGAATTTACTGATTGGAGATTTTCTAAAGAAAAAAGTGAAAAGCTTAGAAGATATGAGTGTGTTTCCAAAAGAAACTTTAGAAACAGCTGCTACAAAAATGTTAGATCCGGGTAAAGATTTCACTCTCCCTTCTATAAAAATAAAAGGAAAAGAAGTTATTACAGACGGGTTAGCTTTATTTAATAAAGACAAATTAACTGGACATTTACCCCTGAAACAAGCTGTTTTATTCGTGTTATTAACCGGAAAAATGGGAACAAGTGCCCGTATAACCCAAAAACTTACTAGTGATGAATCAGAGAAGACATCTGATTATTTAACAATGGAAGTGAGCAATCAGAAATTAAAACGAGACTTAAAAATAACAACAGATAAAAAAGGAAATGTTTATGCTCACATTAAGCTCCAACTAAAAATTATAGCGCTTGAAGCTCCAAGGGATAATCTTTATAAAATGGGTGAAAGAGAAAAGCTAAATGGAGAATTATCGAAACAACTTACGAAAGAAGCTAAACAAATAACGAAAAAGCTACAAAAAGCAAATTGTGATGCTTTCGGTATCGGAAGACACCTTATCGCTTATCATCCTGATTTATGGAAGAAAAAAAATTGGAATAAAGATTATGCAAAAGTGAAATTTAAGCCCGAAGTAGAAGTAAGCATTTTATATAGTGGTGTCTTAAAATAAAAGGTTGTATGCCACTTAGGCATACAACCTTTTATTTCGTATATCGATATACAATTGATTCATATGGTCTTAAATTAAGATTTGTAATATCCTTGCTTGAATCTTTATAATTTGACAATAATACTTCTTGTTTCATTCCATCTAATTGAACATTACCTGGTACAGAATATGTTATTTCTTCTCCATAGAAGTTATTTATAACAAGTAGTACTTCATTCTTTACAGTACGAGTATATGCCCAAATCTTAGAATGATTTTCATCTAAAATAGCATATTCCCCTTCTGTAATTGCATCATAAGTTTTTCTAAGTTCAATTAACTTTTTATAATGATAAAATACAGATTCTTTCTCTTCTAACGCTTTTTCTACATTAATTTCTTTATAACTATCAGCCACTGAAATCCAAGGTGTATTTGTTGTAAAACCACTGTTCACCCCTTCATTCCACTGCATTGGAGTACGGGAATTGTCACGAGATTTTTGTTTTAAAATCCCTATAATCTCTTCTTTTGATAATCCTTCTTCTAGCTTTATATCATATATATTTAACGATTCCACATCACGATATTGCTTGATGGACTCGAATTTAGGATTCGTCATACCGATTTCTTCCCCTTGATAAATGTAAGGTGTTCCTTGCAACATATGCATAGCTGTCGCTAACATTTTAGCAGATTCATTTCGGTACTTACCATCATCACCAAAGCGTGACACAATGCGAGGCTGGTCATGATTACACCAAAATAACGCATTCCATCCCTCGCCCTTTTGCATTTCAATTTGCCAATTAGACATAATTTCTTTTAATTTAATAAAATCAAAATCAGCTTTCGTCCACTTATCACCATTGGGATAATCCACTTTTAAATGATGGAAACTAAACGTCATACTTAGTTCATTACGCTCTGGGCTTGAATATTTAATACAATTATCAATTGTCGTAGATGACATTTCTCCAACTGTAATTACATCTTTCCCTTCAAAAACATTTCGGTTCATCTCTTGTAAATATTCATGGACGCGTGGACCATCCGTATAATATTTACGCCCATCACTTGTAGCCGCGGTGTCTTCATCACTTAAAAATCTTTGATCTTTTGAAATTAAATTAATAACATCAAGGCGGAATCCTTTTACACCTTTCTCCAACCAAAAGCGCATCATATCGTACACTTCTTCACGAAGCTTTTCATTTTCCCAGTTTAAATCAGCTTGTGTCTCATCAAATAGATGTAAAAAATATTGCTTAGTTTTTTCATCGTACTTCCAAGCTGATCCACCAAACTTAGACTGCCAATTATTTTTTTCATCACGCCAAATATAGTAATTGCGATACGGACTATTCTTATCTTCTTTTGCTTCTTTAAACCACTTATGCTCGGTCGAACTATGGTTTACAACGATATCGAGCATAATTTCAATGTCACGTTCTTTCGCTTTTTCTAGAAGCTCTTCAAACTCTTCCATCGTTCCGTAAGATGGATCAATACTGTAATAATCACTTACATCGTACCCATTATCATTTTGTGGTGATTGGTATATCGGTGTTAACCAAATATAATCTACTCCGAGTTCTTTTAAATAATCTAGTTTCTCTGTAACCCCTTTTATATCACCGGTTTCTTTATTGTAATAACTATTAAAGCTCTTCGGATAAATTTGATAGACTACACTTTTATGCCAATCCTTCATGTTTAACTTCCTCCTACTTCTGTTTTACTCGTTTTGCAAATAACCATGTTAACGTAAATGGAATTACGACTGCTATCATCATTCCTATAATAAACATTGGAATCGATTTCGGAATGATAGAAATAAATGCTGGTAGTCCGCCAATTCCGATAGCCGGGGCTAATACGCCATTTAATGTAATGAATATCGCCGCAATAGCAGATCCAATAATTGCTGCATAGAACGGGAATTTATTTCGTAAGTTAACACCAAACATCGCCGGCTCTGTAATACCGAAGTACGCGGAAATTGCTGATGTCGATGCCATACTTTTATCATTTTGATTTTTAGAAATCCAGAACATTGCAAGTGCCGCACTACCTTGCGCAATGTTAGAAAGAGCAATCATCGGCCAAATAAATGTACCGCCGTGTTGTGCAATTAATTGTAAATCAATTGCAATAAACATATGATGCATACCTGTAATTACAAGCGGTGCATAAAGTGCCCCAAACAATACTGCTCCAACTACTGGTACTGTTTCATATACTCCTACTAATCCAGCTGTTAATAAATCTCCAATATGACGTGTAACTGGACCGATAATCCCTAATGCTAATACACCTGTTACAACGATTGTTGTAATTGGTACAACTAATAATTGAATTGCATTTGGTACATGTTTCTTTAAGAAGATTTCAACTTTACTTAATACGAATGCTGCTACTAAAACGGGTAAAATTTGTCCTTGATATCCTACCTTTTCAATTTGGAACAATCCTAAAATATTGAAGTACTCAATCTTTTGTCCCTCTAAACCAGTCGCTGCTTTTCCATAATCCCAGGCGTTTAATAAGGCCGGATGCACAAGCATTAAGCCCATAACAATACCTAGTATTGGACTACCACCAAAACGCTTCGTTGCCGACCAACCGACAAGTGCTGGTAAGAATACGAACGCTGTATTGGCCATCATATTAATTAAATCCCAAAGCCCGCCTAAATTCGGATAAACATCTAATAAATTTTTACCATCAAAAAATAAGTCCTTTGCCCCTAATAAATTGTTAATCCCCATTAGTAAACCAGCTGTTACGATCGCTGGTAATATCGGCATAAATACATCTGAAAATACTTTTACAAACTTTTGAGCCGGATTCAACTTTTGGTTTCCAGAATCTTTCACGTCAGCTACTGTCGATTCCTCCATACCTGCAAGCGTTATCAATTCAGCGTATACTCGATCGACATCACCTGGACCAATTACAACTTGAAATACCCCAGCATTATGAAACGCTCCCTTTACTAATGAAACAGACTGCAATTTATCATTATCTATTTTACTTTCATCTTTTAAAGCGATACGGAGCCTCGTTACACAGTGCGCAGCTTGTTCAATATTGTCTTTCCCACCAATATACTGCAACACTTCTTCTGCTGTCTTACGATAGTCTTTCCCCATATTCCCATCCCTCTTTTCTGTTTTTGATACCGTTTACACTTACATATTAACTCGTATATATAAGTTAGTCAACACTCGTATATACGAGTTAATGATTTTTTTATAAAAAAAAGATGAAACGTTATTTCGTTTCACCTCTTTACTTTCTTCGCGCCACATCCGAAAAGTGAAAAATATCTAAACGGTGACGTGATTCCGTATATTCGAACTGACTCCCATCGTATAAATGAGTAAAGTTTTTTACAACGACAACATAGTCTGTGCCATTTAAATCCAAATACTTTCGGTCATCATCTATACATGGTTGTACTTCAATTACCCGCTGTGAATAGCTAATATGTAGCCCTAATTCTTTCTCAATGTATTTATAAATCGATGCAGTTGCAATTTCTCTCGTTAATCCTGGAATATATTCCGATACAAAATGGTTTATATCTAAAATTACTTTTTCTCCATCAATATTTCGTACACGTTTAATATGATCTATTTCCGTTTTTTCTTTCACGTTTAATAACTTTGCTACATCTTTCGTCGCTTTCATTTTCTCTATTTCCACGACTTCTGTAATACAGTAACGTCCTAAACGTTCATTTTCTTCTTGAAAACTTACAATACCACCAAAGTTAAATTCAATGTTTTTACGCTTTAATACAAAAACACCTTTTCCGTGTATTTTTTGAACATATCCACGCTCTTGCAATAAATCTACCGCTTTTCTTACAGTACCTCGGCTTGCCTCATACTGCTTCATTAATTCTGTTTCTGATGGGATTTTGCATCCCTCTTTTAATTGTTTATTATCAATAGACTTACTGATTTCTGTATAAATTTGTTCATACTTACTCATCATCTACAATAGCCCCTTGTCACCTTCTAATTCTATATGTATTATACCACGCTACACTCTTCTGCCAATCTCTCACTTATTTTCCAGTACAAGAAAAATATAGGTAAATATTTAATCTCTACAACTTATTTTCATAAAAATTTTTATATTTTTCTTTTCATTCAAAAAAACATGTAGTATACTAACTTCAAAATCAGAGGAGAAAGGGAGCAAAGAACTATGCTTACTTATACAACAATTGTAGTTACATTTGCACAAAAACATCATCATCATACGTAACCCTTGAAACCTAGCGGAAAAATTACGCGTAGGTACAAGGGTTATTCCCGTTGTACCTACGTTAGGCGAAGAGCCATGTAGGTATTTTTTATCTACATGGCTCTTTTTTTATTGCCAAAAAGCTAGTAAAAAATGATGTTTAAGCAAATCTTACTACAAAGGAGTTAACAAAAATGGAAACGAAAAAATGGGGATTATGGGTTTTAACAGCTTTTGTTATCGGGAATATGGTTGGCGGTGGCGTATTTATGCTCCCAGCAAATTTAGCACACGTATCAGGTCCAATGGGATCTACACTTGCATGGAGTATTACAGGACTTGGTGTATTTATGATTGCACTCGTATTTGGAAATTTAGCAATTCGTAAACCAGAATTAAAAGCAGGACCACAAAGTTACGCCCAAGCAATGTTTACTTCCCAAAAGGCAGGTAAAGTTGCAGGATATAGTATGGCTTGGGGATACTGGGCTGCTAACTGGGCTGCTACAGCATCTG
The DNA here is from genome assembly GCF_042796455.1 of Bacillus sp. NPDC057893. Taxonomy (NCBI): domain Bacteria; kingdom Bacillati; phylum Bacillota; class Bacilli; order Caryophanales; family Bacillaceae; genus Bacillus; species Bacillus sp. NPDC057893. Next base: position 94,733 of record NZ_JBHVNG010000007.1, read on the forward strand.
TAATTATTTCCTTTGCAGGATATTTATCAACATTCTTCCCAGTTTTACAAAGTAAGCAAATTCTCTTTTCAACAAACGGATTTTCATTAGAACTTGGAAAAACTTTAACCTTCATAGTATGTAGTATGATGCTATGGGGAATTCAATATATTCTTTCTCAAAATATTGATAGAGCAGGAAATATGAACCTTCTTGCAACAATCGCAAAAATCATCGGATTTACAATATTTATTGTAATCACATTATTCATTTTCAATGCCTCTAATTTCGGGGACGGTCAAACATTTATGAATGAAGCTGGACAACCTATTTCGTTGGGGGGACAAATAAATTCCGCTGCTATTGCAACACTTTGGGCGTTTATCGGTATTGAGTCAGCAGTTATGCTCTCTAACCGCGCAAAATCTCAGCACGACGTTAAGAAAGCTACGATTTTCGGATTAATCATCGCTCTTCTTATCTACATGGCAATTACTCTACTAACAATGGGCGCTCTTCCACAAGACGTTTTAAAAGAGTCTCAAAAGCCATTAGTAGATGCATTAAATTTAGCAATTGGTACTAAGGGTGCTTATATAATGGCCTTACTTGCACTCGTATCTTTATTCGGCTCTACTGTAGGATGGATCGTTGTTAGCTCAGAAGTACCTTACCAAGCAGCAAAAAATGGGGTTTTCCCTAAGTTTTTCGGAAAAACAAATAAAAAAGGAAGTCCTTCAAAATCATTATTTATTACAAATGTGATGACACAAATTTTCTTATTTTCAACGATTTCTGGTACTGTTTCCGAAGCATATAATTTCGCTATTGTTGTAGCGACATTAGCATATTTAATCCCGTACCTTGTTTCTACCTTGTACCAGTTAAAATTAGTTATTACGGGAGAAACGTATGATATAATGCCTGGATCTCGAATAAAAGATGGGATCATTACTGCACTAGCATTTTTATATTCCATTTGGGTTATTAAAACAGGAACTGCTGATTTAAAAACGTTCTTCTTAGGAATTGGATTGTTTGTATTAGGCCTTATTCTTTATCCAATTTTAATGAAAGATTCACAAAAAAAACAATAAAAAAGAGAAGCTTTCCGCTTCTCTTTTTTTATTAAAAGTCAGTTAATAACTTTTCTTTTAGTTCACCTACATCTAACGGTTTCGCATAATAAAAACCTTGTACAAAGTCGCAACCCATTGATTTTAATAAACTTTCTTGTTCTACCGTTTCTACCCCTTCAGCCACCACTAATAAATTTAAACTATGGGCGATTTCAATAACCGATTTTACAATCGTTCGCTCTGGTTGTGCATGATCATAATGAAACTCACGAATAAAATTACGATCAATTTTCACAATATCAAGTGGTAGTTGTTTTAAATAATATAATGAGGAATACCCTGTTCCGAAATCGTCTAAAGCGATTAAAATCCCCATACTTCTTAATTCTTGTAATGTAGCAATAATATAATCAAAATGACGTACAGCTATACTTTCTGTTATTTCTAATATTAAACGATTTGGCGGAAACCCTGTTCGCTTCAATATACTACGAACAGATAAAATAAAGCGCTTTTGCATCAATTGTTGTATTGATAAATTAACAGATAATTTCATTCCCTCTTGATACTCTGGCAAAGTTTTAAACAGTCGACATGACTTTTCTAGTACCCAGTCTCCTAGTTTTATAATAAGTCCACACTCTTCAGCTACAGGTATAAATTCACTTGGTGAAATAGGACCTTCTTCTGTCTTACAGCGTACTAAAGCCTCAATACCAGTACATCTCTTTGTTTTCAAATCAATAATGGGCTGTAATGCCACTTCTAATTCTTCGTCACGAATTGCTTTTTGCAAAGCAAACTCTATTTTCATTCTACGGTTTATTTTCGCACGTAATTCATCTGTAAAGAAGCACGCCGCATTTCTTCCTTGCTCCTTCGCACTATACATGGCTAAATCTGAATTTTTCAATAACGTTTCAACGTCTTTTCCATCTTGCGGATAGGAACAAAGTCCTAGACTGGCTGAAATATATACTTCATGACCTTCCAGCATAAATGGTGCTTGAAAGCATGACAACACAGATGTCGCTAACTGCCTCATCCCATCTTGTGTATGTTTTTTTGTTAATAGTACAAATTCATCTCCACCAAGCCTAGCCAAAACATCTTTATCTCCTAGTACGTAATGCAATCGTGAAGCGACTTCACTTAAAAGTAAATCTCCTATCATATGACCTAACGTATCATTCACTAATTTAAAACGATCTAAATCAAAGTAAATCATGCCAAACTCTATTTTCTCTGCAATCATCTTATTTACAGTCGTAATTAACTGCAAACGATTGGGTAAACTTGTTAACGCATCATGATAAGCAAGTTCCCTATAACGACTTTCACTTAATCGTAATCTTTGTTCTGCTTCTTTCCTACTACTTATATCATTTCGAATTGCAATAAATTGATAGGGTTCTCCCTTTTCATTTAAAAATGGAACAATTGTTGTTTTAACCCAATAATACGTACCATCTTTTGCTTGATTTCGAATTTCCCCCGTCCATACTTTTCCACTCAAAATACGCTTCCATAGGATTTGAAAAAATGCTTTCGGATGATATCTGGAATTTAAAATACGGTGATCTTTTCCTATTAATTCTTCTCTTTTATATTTTGAGATTTTACAAAATTTATCATTCACATATGTAATAAGACCATTTCGGTCTGTAATAGCAACAATTGAAGACTCATCTAATGCTAATTTTAAATCTTGCAATGAAGAGTCATATAATGCATGACCTCTTTGTTCTAGCATGCGCACCTCTCCTTGCTTCCTATCTGGCTAAAACACAACTCATTTCTCTTCATAGAAATAGAGATATCTCATTTTCTAACAATATGCCTTTACATAAAGTGAAACTTTAATCAGTGGGGGGTTTTGTCCATCCCCCACTGATTATTAGCCTTCACCAATCGGGCTTTTACGGGCAGTTATCTCCCACCTAACTTCCTCGCATTCACCGAATTTTGAGGTGGGAGTCTTACTGCCCGTTAATGCGGGATAAATCACAATTTTTTTCTAAATAGGCCGATTAAAATAACATAATATTATTTATAAAAAAAAGCAATATAGTGCCCTTTTAATAATAGTAGCGACTTTTCACTTCTCTGATTATCTGATCTTATTATACCGTATTCTCTTACATTTTTTTAATTTATAAAGCGACAATTTAATCAATACTAGCCTCTGTTCCCTACTAACGCGGCCCCACGCCTAATCTCTTTGCTTTCATGAAATATTAAGGTGTAAATCCAACTGCCAACAAACTAACGGAATAGAGATTAAAATTGGCAGTTAATATTTTGAATTACAATAACAAAATATTAACATATTTTCACCTTTATTTTGGAAGTATTTTATAAATATATACATTATTAAACAAAAAAGAGGGTATCCTCTTTTTTTGTTTAATAATATGGATTCGATATTTGCTGGTAACCTGGATATGGTGTTGGATATGGCGTTGGGTAAGTTACTGGATATGGAGCTGGGTAATATCCCCCACCACTAGCTGCACCTGTTAACGCTCCAGCTGTAAGTCCTCCTACTACTCCTCCTGCAAAACTTCCTGGAAAAAATCCTCCGCCCCATGAGCCGCCACCCCAGCCCCATCCGCCGCCGTGATGGTGGTGGTGATCATAATGATTGTGTCCACCATGATGATTATGCCCGCCGTGATGATGGTGCCCTCCACCCCCGTGATGATTCCGATCATATCCTCCATAATTTCCAGTATAGTTCATTTTTCTCCCTCTCCTTTTAGCATATAGTTCTGCCTCTCTTTAATATGTGGAATAATAAGGATTCTGTTGATAATCTGCATAGTATGGATAATCTGAATAATAAGGATAACCATATCCGCCATAACCAAACGCTGGACTGAGTAAAGCACCTGCTACAACCCCTGGAAAGAAACCTCCACCAAAAGACGGCGAATGTCCAAAACCACCCTGGAAACCTCCATGGTCAAAACCCCCGCCATGACCAAATCCACCAATTGGACGACCGTACATTTTATTCACGCCCTTTTTTATATAAGAACGTAACAATATACTGTATGTAGGACAAATGCGGAAAGCATGGGGAAAATGTCTATATTTTGTAAAAAAAACAAAACACTTTATAATAAGAATGTCGGATTATACCTTTTATATAAGAAGTCTATATTTAAGAAAGATTAGAGGAATTTTATAGAAATGAAGAAGCCTATCGTTCAATTATTATTGGTATTTACAATTGTATCTATCGTTCTCTTCCTATTAAATACGTCGATTATCTCGTTATATACATTCTTCGGTGTATTATGGTCTATTACAATCGTTGGAATTTCATTCGTTATTTTTATCGAAAACAGGTCTCCTCAAAGTACCTTAGCGTGGTTTTTAGTATTAGCACTTCTTCCTGTTGTAGGTGTGCTTTTATACTCGCTCTTCGGTCGTAGCCGTTGGAGAAGAAAAAAACATCTTCATCGTTCAGAAGAACAAAGAAAATTATTCCGTGAAATATTAGAAGGAAGACGACTAGAACTGTCTCTTACAGTTCCATTACATGAGCGTTCTATACATTTAACAGAAGTAGTACAAAAATTTGGAGGCGGTCCTGCCGCAGATAGAACGACGACAAAACTTTTAACAAACGGAGATCAAACCTTTTCAGAAATTCTACAAGCTATCGAGCAGGCAAAACATCACATACATATTCAATACTATATTTATAAATCTGATGAGATCGGTACAAAAGTTCGAGATGCTTTAATAAAAAAAGCAGAATCTGGGGTTATTGTACGATTCCTTTATGATGGACTCGGAAGTAATACGTTAAGAAGACGATTTTTAAAACCGATGAAAGAAGCTGGAATTGAAATTGTAGAATTTGACCCTATTTTTTCAGCTTGGTTACTTGAAACAGTCAATTATCGTAATCACCGTAAAATCGTCATTGTAGATGGAGAAATTGGATTTACTGGAGGACTCAACGTCGGTGATGAATATCTCGGTCGTTCGAAAAAATTCCCTGTTTGGCGTGATAGTCATTTGAAAATAGAAGGAAAAGCATTATATAAATTACAAGCAATCTTTCTAGAAGATTGGCTTTATGCCTCTAGTGGTTTAAGTAACTATTCTTGGGAGCAATTTATGAATATACAATACTTCCCTGGTAAAGAAATTTCGAATGCAGAAGGTGCTGTTCAAATTGTAGCAAGTGGACCAAGCTCAGATGATAAAAGTATTCGTAATACATTACTAGCTGTTATGGGCTCTGCCAAAAAATCTATTTGGATCGCTACGCCATACTTTATTCCAGATCAAGAAACTTTAACATTATTACGCTTAAGTGCAATATCCGGCATAGATGTACGTATTTTATATCCGGGTAAAAGTGATAGTATTATTAGTGATCAAGCATCACAATCCTATTTCACTCCACTTTTAAAAGCTGGTGCTTCCATTTACAGTTATAAAGATGGATTTATGCACGCAAAAATTGTACTCGTTGACGATAAAATCGCAACCATTGGAACGGCAAATATGGATGTACGTAGCTTTGAGTTAAATTATGAAATTATTAGTGTACTTTATGAATCAGACACCGTTCATGATATTAAACATGATTTTGAAGAAGACTTTAAGCATTCCACTGAAATTAAATGGAACTCGTTCCAAAAAAGAAGTATCAAAAAACGAATATTAGAGTCTTTCATGCGACTCATTTCTCCTTTGCTATAAGCAATCAATATAATATTGATTGCTTTTTCTTTTACATTTCCCCTCTCTCCTTTTCTTTGCATACCATATTAAAACAAGTTATCATAAGATGTATTACTTTATGAAAATAATGTTAGGTGGGAAATACATGTTAGAACAATTTCATATACACGCTGATTTAAAACAACAGCTCTCAGCCCTTCACGAAAAAAACAAACAAGAAGCTGGCGAAAATGCACATTTAATTGGAAAGAAAATATATAAAGCATCTGATAACAGCATTATTGAAGATGCCATTACAGCACTTTTACTTGGTAAAAACATTCTATTAAAAGGACCAACTGGTAGTGGTAAAACAGTACTAGCGGAAACTCTTTCTTCTTTATTCCAAAAACCAATGCATAGCATTAACTGTTCTGTCGACTTAGATGTAGAAGGTATTTTAGGATACAACACATTACAAACAAAAGAGGGTGCATCTGAAGTTACATTCGTTAACGGTCCTCTTATGAAGGCAATGAAGAACGGTCATTTCTTATATATTGATGAAATCAATATGGCAAAACCTGAAACATTACCACTTCTTCATGGTGCGTTAGATTATCGTAAAATGATTACAAACCCATTTACACAAGAAGTTGTATACGGTGATGACGAATATCGCGTAATTGCTGCGATTAACGAAGGTTATGTTGGGACAAGTGAACTAAACGAAGCATTAAAAAACCGCTTTGTTATTATTGAAGTTCCTTACATTCAAGGTGATACATTAAAAGAACTATTACTATCTGAATCAAAATTAAATGATGTTGCAACAATTGAAAAGTTCGTTGCATTCGCAAGCGATCTTATGCCTTTAGCTCGTGATGGGCGCGTAAGTGAAGAAGCAGCTAGTATTCGTGGCATTATCGATGCATGTGATTTAGGTGTATATATTCCTGTTATGCGTGCAATTGAACGTAGTATTATCGCAAAATTAAACGATGAAACAGAACAAATGACTGTCCGTGAATTAGCAGAAAGTTATTTCTTTGAGGGATAATTCATGAGACAAATTTTTAGTGACAAAAAAATTGATGCGTCGCTGTTTCTACAAATGGAAAACTTAATGTATGCTCTTCTAAAAGAAGACGATGCCTATCTTGAGTATGGCTATAAAGCATACTACGACGAAATTGAAAAAAAGGTTGTCATTAGTCACTTTTGGGATGATCGAAAAGAAGAGGATACAGTAATCGGATTAAAAAGCGAAGTGTTCTTAAAGGCACTTGGTAATAAACATTACTCGGACATGACTTTAATTCGTTCTTATGCGATTGAGTTACAAGAATCGCCTCTAAAAAAGTTTTTAACACAATTATTTGTTCTATTAGAAGATTTACGTGTTGAGGAAATCGTCAAAAATTTACGTCCTGGCACAAAACATATTTTTAAACGCCGAAAAGAAATGTATCGCAATTACTTTGGCTCACAGAATGAAATAAATCGTGTTCGTAACTATCACGGTGATCGTCTATTTTGTCTATGCTATCTTTCATTAACGAGTGATAAATATGAAATGTTTAATAATGAATATTTCGAGCAAATTGAAGCAATTTTGCATGAAACATTCCAAGCTCGTAATACGGAAGATATTATGTATATCGTTGAGAAAATTCGCTATCGCCTAGAAGGACTTCTTGAAAGTGATATGCTTAATAATTATTTCGGACATGCCCCGCTTTATTTATCTGTTATTGCAGATGAGAAAGACAGTCGCGCTGAAAAATTAGCAAATGATGATACGCAACTCATAGATGACGATGATAACAAAAACAAAATGGATGAAAGCTTCTCGACATGGCACCGTGAAAATAAAAACAATGAAAACGAGAATTTTTTACGCTTTGATTTAGAAAGTGGAACAAAAACAAACATGATGGGTGATACTGCTCGCGAATCAGAAGATGGCGAGCAAGCACTTGGTTCTGTACAAGGTACTTCTCAAAAAAGTACACAATCCAACTTTGATGGTGCTGATACAGAAGAAGCAAGAGCGTCTCACGCTTCTAGTCAAAACGAAGGTGCATACGGTAAGTATAATGTCGGTGCCTCTCATACATTTAAAGAAGCCCGTAAATCAAATCCTGATGAGAAAAAAGATTATCAAGCCATCAAATCAGTCGTTAATAAAGATGTAAAAGAATTAAAGAAAATTATCGAAAAAACAATTGAAAATAAAACGAATGCAAACAGTGATAAATACTACGGAAGACTTCGTAAGAAATTCCTTCGTATTTATACAGAAAAACAACCGCGTATGTTTTATAAAAAAGGACAAGAATCTCAAGAACTTGACGTTGCATTCCAACTATTAGTTGATTGCTCTGGCTCTATGTATAACAAAATGGAAGAAACGAAAAAGAGTGTTGTGCTATTCCATGAAGCTTTAAAATCGTTAAAAATCCCGCACGCTATTAGTGGATTTTGGGAAGATGCTTCTAGTGCTAAACCTGAAGATAAACCAAATGTTATCCATGAAGTTGTTACGTATAAAAACTCAACGTTACCAAACGTCGGTCCAGAAATTATGCAACTTCGCGAAGAAGAGGATAACCGTGACGGATATATTATTCGTATCGTTTCTGAAAAGCTTGCAAAAAGACCTGAGAAACATAAATTCCTACTAGTCTTCACAGACGGTGAACCTTCTGCGCTAGACTATCAACAAGACGGAATTTTAGATACGCACGAAGCTGTGAAACTCGCTCGTAAAAGTGGTATGGAAGTAATCGGTATCTTCATCGAAGAAGGCGAAGCGAAAGAAGCGACTTATCAACTAATGAAAAACATTTATAACCATCACTTCTTAGTTGCAAATCATGCTGAAGATTTACGCCTGAAGATTAAACCATTGTTGAAGAAACTATTACTGAAGACGATTGAATAGAAAAACAGGAGCCACGAGGCTCCTGTTTTTCTTCGTTAACTTACTTTGTTTCTGGTTGAAACTTGTATGGAATGGAAACTTCTAATAATAATTCGAACCCTCCATCGTAGTATGGGAATCGCTCATTCGCGATTTTTCTATCTACCCACTCGATTGCGGAAATTTCTCCTTCATCTTCTGCACCAAGTTCACCTGTTACAACATTTGCTCGGAATGTAAAAAATAATGCATGATGTCCCTTCTCTTCAAAAAACTTCTCATTTATTGCAACAAGTCCACTGAGTGTAGCAGTTAAACCTATCTCTTCTTTCACTTCTCTTACTAGTGCTTGCTCTAACGTTTCACCTTTTTCAACAGCCCCGCCCGGCAGTGACCAAACGTTTTGTTCTACATTATGTACCATTAATATTTTATCTTTTTCGCTATCGTGTATTAGTGCATATACAACATCAACTCTTTGCATGTTGCTTTTCTCCCTTCCTAAAATAATTAAGAGCCAATTCCTAAGAATCGGCTCTTCCTATTAATTCATCACTAACTCAGCTGCAAGCTTTTTTTTTAACTTAGCAAGCATATCAGTTGTCATTTTGTCTAAATCATATTCTGATTTAAAGCCCCACTCTTTCATTGCTGCTGTTGCATCAATAGAGTTCGGCCAGCTGTCAGCGATTGTTTGACGAGCTGGATCTACAGCGTAATCCATTGTAAAGTTCGGAATGTGTTTACGAATTGACGCTGCGATTTGCTCCGGCTCAAAGCTCATTGCTGTAATGTTAAATGCATTTCTATGCACGAGTTTACTTGGATCAGCTTCCATTAATGAAATGATCGCTTGTAAAGCATCTGGCATATACATCATATCCATGTATGTTCCTTCTGCAATGTATGAGGTGTATGTGCCTTTTTTAATCGCCTCATAATAAATTTCAACTGCATAATCAGTTGTTCCGCCTCCTGGAGGAGCTACGTAAGAAATTAAGCCTGGGAAACGTACACCGCGCGTATCAACGCCAAACTTTTGATGATAATAATCACATAGTAATTCTCCTGCTACTTTGTTTACCCCATACATCGTAGTAGGACGCTGGATTGTATCTTGTGGTGTATTATCTTTTGGCGTTGATGGACCAAATGCACCGATAGAACTTGGCGTGAAAAATTTACAGTTTAATTCACGTGCTGCTTCTAATGCATTTACAAGTCCGCCCATATTTAAATTCCAAGCAAATAATGGATTTTTTTCTGCCGTTGCTGAAAGTAAAGCCGCTAAATGAATAATTGTATCTACTTCATTACGCTTTGCAATATCATGTAATTTTTGTCCATCTGTTACATCTAACGTTTCAAATGGACCAGACGTTACTACTTCACTATCTGTTTCACGAATATCTGTTGCAATAACATTTGATGCACCGTATACATCACGAAGTTTCATTACTAGTTCAGAACCAATTTGCCCTAAAGAACCGGTTACTAGAATTTTTTTCATTTTCCCCACTCCTCATTTGCAAGCTATTCAAAAGATGTCGTTACTTAAATGATGCCCATTTCTTTCCCTACTTTTTCATACTTACGAATTGCTTCATCTAACATTTCTTTCGTATGAGCTGCTGTAGGCATATTACGAACGCGCCCCATTCCTTTTGCTACAGTTGGGAATACGATAGATTTTGCGTATACGCCTTCTTCATTTAGACGTTTACTAAATTCTTGTGTTAATACTTCATCACCAATAATACAAGGCGTAATTGGTGTCTCACTTTCTCCAATGTTAAAGCCAAGTTCTTTTAACCCTTGTTTTAAATAGCGACCATTTTCCCATAAACGATCGTGTAACTCTGTGCTTTCCATTAGAATTTCAATTGATCTCATACAAGCAGCTGCATCAGCTGGTGTTAAAGCCGTTGAGAATAAGAATGGACGTGAACGCACTTTTAACCAATCGATTAAGTTTTGTTTCCCAGCTACATATCCACCAATTACCCCAATTGCTTTTGATAATGTACCAATTTGGAAATCAACTTTATCAGAAAGGCCGAAATGTTTTACAGTACCTGCACCTTTGCCAAGTACACCTGAACCGTGTGCATCATCTACATATGTCATTAAATCCAGCTCTTCTGCAATTTCAACAATCTCTGGTAATTTTGCAATATCTCCATCCATTGAGAAAACACCGTCTGTAATAACCATTAATTTATTATAAAGACCTGATTCTTTTGCCTCGATTGCTTTTTTGCGTAAATCTTCCATATCAGAATGCTTATAAACGATGATTTTCGCTCTTGATAGACGACTACCATCAATAATAGATGCATGATTTAATTCGTCTGAAAGAATCGCATCATTTTTATCCATAACAGCTGAAATCGCTGCCATATTACAGTTAAATCCTGATTGATAAGCAATTGCTGCTTCTGTATGTTTAAACTTTGCAATTGTTTCTTCCAATTTAATATGCAAATCTAAAGTACCGTTAATTGTACGAACAGCACCTGCTCCAACGCCGTACTTATGAATTGCACCAATTGCTGCTTCTTGTAAGCGATTATCAGTCGCTAATCCAAGATAGTTGTTTGAAGATAAGTTAATATATTCTTTTCCGCCAATTGTAATGATCGGTCCATTTGAACTCTCAAGCGGATCAATTACGTTATAAAGCCCCTTTGATTTTAAATCCTCTAAATTTTCTTCTAAAAAGTTTGCAAGTGTTTTACTAGACATCGTGAAGCCTCCCATCGTTCATGTAAGCGGATTATTATCTCAATAATTCCAATAATCCCTCTACTAGCTTAACACGTTTTCAGAATTTATTATAGAAAAATAGTTTAAAGAAACCGCTTACAATTTTAGATTATATATGATTCATTACAAGAAATCTATCATTTACATTTCATATTTGATAGAATTAAAAAAATATTTAGGGAGGCTTCAAACATGGCATTTACTGAATCTGATGTATATAATAACGAATCGTTTTTAGAACAATATATGAAGCGAAGATATCGAGAAAATAGCCCAAACGAAGCACTTGAAAAACCAGCATTCTTTCAGCTCATTGGTAATGTACAAGGAAAACAAATTCTCGATTTAGGCTGTGGTGATGCTAAATTTGGCGAGGAATTATTAGAAAATGGCTGCCACTCTTACACTGGCATTGAAGGCTCCGAGCTTATGTATGAACAAGCTAGTAAGCACCTAGAAAATAAAAATGGATCTGTTCATTTTATAAATCTCAAAGACTATACCTACCCTCCTTCTACTTTTGATTTAGTAACATCTAGACTCGCCTTACATTATATTGAACATCTTGATATTATTTTTCAAAATGTATACCAAACTTTAAAAACAAACGGAACTTTTACCTTTAGCGTTCAACATCCCGTTATTACCTCTTCGTTTGAAAGCTTACAAACAAGTGGTAAAAGAACTAGCTGGTTCGTCGATGATTATTTCAAAACGGGAAAACGAGTTGAGCCGTGGATTGATCAAGAGGTTATTAAATATCATCGGACAACGGAAGAATATTTTACATTATTACAACAAGCCGGATTTACAATTACAAACTTAAAAGAAGCCACACCAAATCAAAAATGTTTTCAGGATAAAGAAGAATATGAACGTCGCTTACGTATTCCCCTTTTCCTACTATTTTCTTGCGAAAAATAAAAAAAACGATGAATTACTCATCGTTTTTTTTGTTATCTCATCGCCTGAACAGCTTCTTTACGTACACTTCTTCCTCTTCCGTGCGGGATACAGAGCGGTGTTCCAAATAACGGATCAGCGCTTATTTGACACTCCATACGGAATACATCACGAACTAACTTCTGGTCAATAACTTCTTCTGGTTTACCTTGTGCATATATTCGTTTATCTTGAATGGCTACAATGTTGTCTGCATAACGGCATGCCAAATTCAAATCGTGTAATACCATAACAATCGTTCTTTTCTCTGTTTCATTTAATTCGAATAATAAATCTAACACTTCAATTTGGTGAGTCATATCTAAATATGTAGTTGGCTCATCCAGTAAAATAATATCGGTATCTTGTGCAAGGGTCATTGCAATCCAAGCACGTTGACGTTGTCCACCTGAAAGAGCATGCACATCACGCTCAGCAAATTCTGTCATACCCGTTGCCGCAAGCGCTTTTTGTACCATTTCCTCATCTTTTTCGGACCATTGCTTCAGCCATGTTTGATATGGATAACGTCCTTGCTTAACAAGTTGCAATACTGTAAGTCCTTCCGGTGCTTGTGGCCCTTGTGGTAAAATCGCCATTTGACGAGCAATTTGCTTCGTTTGCATACTTTGAATTGCTTGATTATCTAACAAAATGTCACCGGTTGTTGGCTTTAATAATCTAGCTAGTGAACGTAATAAAGTTGATTTCCCACAACCGTTAGAACCGATGAAGATTGTAATTTCCCCTTTTGGAATTTCTAAATTCAGCTCATCAATAATAATTGTTTCACCATACGACAGCGTCAAGCGTTTCGTCTCCAATGCTTTTTGCATATTCATCTCCCTTTATGAATTCCGACTTTTATAAAATAAGGTGCATCAATTGCTGATGTAAATATCCCTGCTGGAATTTGGAGCGGAGTACAGAATGTATACGGCAAGTACCCAATCTACATCCATAATTAACGTCTTAGCAGACGCACCTTTTGAATAATAATCTGTTCATTAGAATCATTAAAATGAAAAAATACATCTAAAGCTTATTTTCAATTCATATTAATATACACGAAAATAATACTTATAAAAATACAAATAAAAACTGCAATGATTCAAAAAATAAACCAATCCATTTTGCTTCATTTTTTATAACATGCAGCGCTTTTCTTTCAAGATAATGATACGTTTTTAGTGTATTTCAACCTAATTCTCATTGTCAATGATAATGAGAATTACTTTCATTTATTCCTATTAAATTAATCGTTAAAGCTTTACTATCACACTCTCAATTGAACAAATATCCTCAACGTGGGAGGAGTGGCATAATAAAGTAAAAGTTTAAATTGTTCATCCTGCACTGATTATTAGCCCGCGCAAATCGAAATTTATCCCACAAATGGCGGGATAAATTTCATGCAAAAGGAATCGTTTACAGTATTTGTATTCCCCCTCCTTCTAAGTGCCTATGGAAGGTGAAGTAACAATGAATGAAGGAAAGACAAAAGAAGAGATTAAAAAGTTGACGACATTATTTGGAATACAGCTGGTGGTGTAATGGCCGCTAACTTACTACTAGATGATATTGAAAAACGCTTTGTTAAATAATTTTATTCTAACCAGCTCCCTCTTTTATGGAGCTGGTTTTTTCATTTCACTGAAGTGTCACATTATTTCATTTTGTATTTTTATTACCGATATGTTATATTGTAAAAGTAAATATAGTTTATTTTCTCTATATCAGAATAAATATTCTAATCTAAATTTTCTGATTTGTCACTATTTTACTTTCTTTTAGAATTCAATTACTACATTTGAAAACGCTTATTATCTTGTTTTCAGGGAAAAATACAATAACGGTTGAAGAAAAATAGATTTTTTCAGAAATTTCCTTACTATTTCCATATAATTCTATTGACTTCTAAATATTTTGTGAATTAAAATAATTACATAAATATCCGTTATACAGGATTAGGGGGAAACAAAAATGGATACAGCTTTAAAATTAGACAAAGCTGGAGAACAACAATCACCAAAAAAACATCCACCAGGATTATATTTGTTGTTCTTAACAGAAATGTGGGAAAGATTTAGTTATTACGGAATGCGCGGCCTTTTAGTTCTTTATTTAACAACTGCTGCTGTTAGTGGCGGGTTAGGATTTGATAAGGCAGTCGCAGTGCAATTATATGGTACTTTTACAGCGGCAGTATATTTCATGCCAATTATAGGCGGATGGCTAACGGATCATTATATTACAAGACGTCATGCCATTACTCTCGGCGGAATTATTATGGCAATCGGCAACTTTGTACTATTCTCAATGAATACAAAAACAGGACTATTCCTTGGATTAATACTATTAGTTATTGGTAATGGATTCTTCAAACCAAATATTTCTACACTGTTAGGTGAATTGTATGGTGAAAATGATTCACGTCGTGACAGTGCATTTACTATCTTCTATATGGGTATTAACGTAGGTGCTTTCTTCGCTCCACTTATTTGTGGATTTTTAGCAGAAGATTTCTTTAAAACAAGCGCTAATGGCGTTATTGTTATGGGATATAAATACGGATTCTTAGCAGCTTGTATCGGTATGATTATTGGACAAATTGTTTTCAACTTATTAGCTCCTCGTTACCTTGGTAAAGCAGGAACAACAGTTGTCGGTAAAAGATCAAAAAATCAGCCTGTAGTCGAAAAGAAACCTTTAACAAAACAAGAGAAAAATCGTACTTGGGCAATTGTAATTTTAACTTGTTTCGTAGTATTCTTCTGGGCAGGATTTGAACAAGCTGGTAGTTCTCTAACACTTTATACAAATAAATTTGTTGATCGTACAATTTTCGGTTGGGAAGTGCCAACATCTTGGTTCCAATCCGTTAACCCAGCATTCATCGTACTACTTGCACCATTTGTATCTATGCTATGGTTAAAACTTTCTAAAACAAAACGCGGTGATTTAAAAGTGCCAACAAAAATGGCATTTGGTATGATTTTACTAGGTATAGGTTATCTTGTTTTAACATTAGCAGTTCTAAAAACTGGAAGTAGTGAAGCAGATATAACTGTAAAAGCGAATTTATTATTCATCGTTATCACTTATCTCTTCCATACAATTGGTGAGCTATTCTTATCACCAATCGGTCTATCAATGGTAAGTGCAATCGCTCCTGTAAAATTAGCATCATTACTAATGGGGGTATGGTTAGCTGGTACGGGTATGGCTAACTGGTTAGCAGGTAAACTTGCTTCCTTTACACAATCATTAGGATACCTTGAAGTATTTGCAAGTATCGGTATTATCGTTATCATCTTAGGCTTTGTACTTCTTCTCTTCTCTAAAAAAGTTGCAAGTATGATGGAATAACACACAAAAAGACGCTTCTAAAATTAGAAGCGTCTTTTTTATTACTTCTCCTCTAAAGCTGTCACGTCCACATGAACGCTCTCTCCTGGACTGGATACGTCATACACTTGAGCACTCCCCTTCTGCTCATCACAGCTCTCAATCCATACGGGGACTCCCTCATATGTAACATCAATTCTACTTGAAGAAGATAATATCTGTTTCACACGTTTTACATCCATTATATTATTCCTCCTTTGGCTTACAACACTCCTTTCTATCTTTTCATATCCCTTCAGAATATATTCCGTCAATTTAGCACTTCAACCGATAGTTTGTTTCTTTCTAACGCGCTAATATATATGCTCTCAAATCTTCCTATTATTAGACCCTTTCCAAATAAAAAAAGACGTATATTTCACACGTCTTCTTTCCATAATATTCAAAAATTAAGAAAATAATGTTTTTACTACTTCACTTACTTTATCGTTATGAATTTGATAATACACTTCTAACCCGCGTCTCTCAAAGCGTACTACTTTATTTTGCTTTAATTTCGTTAAATGCTGCGAAACAGTTGATTGCGGAATTTCTAATACCTCTTGTAATTGTGTTACATTACATGTTCCACGCTGCATTAGTTCCATTACTAGACGTAGACGAAGTGGATGAGCTAATGCTCTTAACATCTGTACGTCTTCTTCTGAAATACGACAGTCAAATTGGTTTTGGTTCATAAAGTTTCCCTCATTTTCGTTTTTATTTTCTTTATTATTTATTTATATATCTGTTCTTATATTTCCTGTTACGACATAACTTTATCAACCTATAATGCTGAAAAATTTTTCCTCCTTTTATCAGCACACAGTTCAGGAAAAAATCCCTGCTGATTTTGAATATTATACTATATGCTATAAAGAAAAAGCAAAACAAAGGGATAGTAATACTTTGCTTACAAATGTTGATTTATCAGCCTTTTTGTTATATTTTCACCTTACTGAAATGTACAGTAATGATATTGTAAAATACCGTCCATAATTGATAACCTATCGTAAAGTAATTTGACCATATTTAACCACTTTGTTACGATAAAAAGGAAATTTAAATAAAGAGGAGGATGTCATATTAAAAAATGGTTTATTGTTGTTTTCATTAATATTACAATTGGCTGGACTATTATCCATAATTTCCTATTAGACAAAAAAGAAGATATAAATTCAGAATCAAACATTCCAATTGGAACTGAAATTGGTAATATCGCCCCTAATTTCCTTCTAGAAACAATAAAGGGTCAAGAAGTTCACCTTACAGACTATAGAGGAAAAAAAGTAATATTGAACTTTTGGGCAAGCTGGTGTGGTCCATGCAAAACAGAAATGCCTGATATGGAAAAGTTTTATCATGATACAAAGGATAAAGGGATTGAAATTGTCGCTGTAAATGCAACAGCTACTGAAAAAGACCCGAACAATGTAAAACAATTTCTTGAAGAAAACAAATACACCTTCCCCGTCCTATTAGATCAGAAAGGACAAGCAAATTCCGCATATCAAATCATAAGTATTCCAACATCTTTTATCCTTGATACAAACGGTGTCATTCAATATAAACATATAGGACCAATGACATATGAAAAGCTGAAAGAATACATCAATACTTTATAAAAACGTACTCAAATCTATTAGAGTACGTTTTTTTGTCTACTTTATGAACAACATGTTACTTTTAACACTATTATGGAATAATTATACTTTTTTACGTTGACAATAGTGTTGAAGGAGAATATACTAAGCATGTAAGTTGTTTGTGAATAGTTTCACAAATAATGTGAATTTCTTCACATATAAATAGATAGGAGTTGTCATCATTATGAGTACTTGGACACAAATTTATGACCCGTTAAACAACATTTGGTTATCTGCACTAATCGCTGCACTCCCAATTTTTTGCTTCATTATTTGTTTAGTGGGATTCAAAATGAAAGGTTATATCGCTGGTCTCTATAGTGTAATTGTAGCTATTATTCTTGCAATATTTGTTTATAAAATGCCAGCAACTATGGCCGTAGCATCTGCCGGATTTGGTGTTTTATCTGGATTTTATCCAATTTGTACTATTGTTATCGCAGCTATTTTCCTTTATAAATTAACTGTTAAAACAGAACAATTCAATGTCATTCGTGATAGTATTTCAAGCATTACAAATGATCAACGTTTACAAGTATTATTAATTGCTTATTCTTTCGGTGCTTTCTTAGAAGGCGCAGCTGGTTTCGGTGTTCCAGTTGCTATTACAGCAGCATTACTTGTAGGTATGGGCTTTAATCCATTAAAAGCAGCAGGTATTTGCTTAGTAGCTAATATCGCTGGTGGTGCTATGGGTGCTATGGGTATTCCAGTTACAGTACCTGCACAATTAACTCAAATTGATGCATTAACTGTCGGTCGTCAAACTGTTTATATTTTACCATTCATTAGCATTGTTTTACCTTTCTTACTTGTTTCAATGGTCGATGGAATTAAAGGTATTAAAGAAACTTGGCAAGGTATTCTTGTAAGTGGTGTTTCTTTCGCAATTACTCAATTCCTTGTAACTTATTTCTTAGGTGCAGAACTTACTAATATTTTCGCAGCCGTTGTAAGTATGGTCTCTCTTGCATTATTCTTACGTGTGTGGCAACCAAAATCTTCTGCTAAAGAAGAAAAACAAGAAGAAAAAGAATCTCATACATTCAATCAAATTTTATATGCTTGGTCTCCATTCGTATTCTTAACTGTATTTGTAACAATCTTTAATTTAAAACCAATTAAAGCTTTATTTGCTCCGGATGGTCCATTGGCAAACTTAGTATTTAACATTCAATTCCCTGGTCTTCATAATGCGGTTATGAAAACTGCACCAATTACAAAGGCTGATACACCTTTCGCAGCTATTTTCAAACTAGATGTATTCTCTTCTACAACTACTGCGATTGTATTAGCAATTATCGTTTCACTTATCGTCTACCGCGTAAACGGCAAAATGATTAAAGAATTAATGATCGAAACAATAAAAGAATTAAAAGTTCCAGTATATACAATTTGTAGCGTTATCGCTTTAGCTTACGTAGAGAACTACTCTGGTATGTCATCTACACTTGGACTTGCATTCTCTTCTACAGGAAATGCATTCCCAGTTCTTTCTCCAATTTTAGGATGGATTGGCGTATTCATTACAGGTTCAGTCGTATCAAGTGGTTCATTATTCGCACCACTTCAAGCAGTAACTGCCGATCAGTTAAACCTCGTTCCATCTACTCTCGTTTCATTAAACGTAGTTGGTGGTACAATCGCAAAAATGGTTTCACCACAATCTGTAGCAGTTGCTTGTGCAGCAGTTGGACTAGTTGGTCAAGAATCTGCCTTATTTAAAACAGTGATGAAATATAGTTTAATCTTCTTAGCTATTATTAGCTTACTTCAACTTAACTCTGTATTTAATATCTTTTAAAATAAAACACCGATCCCTATATAAGGGGGATCGGTGTTTTATTTTATACTTTTTTATTTTTTAATAAAGATGCACCAGCAATTTCAGGATGCGTCATTTCGTATGGATCCAAAATAATATCAAGCTCTTCTGCTGTCAGTACACCATGTTCTAAACATAGCTCCCTAACAGATTTTCCTGTCGCAATTGCTTCACGTGCAATGCGAGAAGCTGCTTCATAACCAATATGAGGGTTCACCGCTGTAATAACTCCAACACTTTTTTCAACATATTGCTTAAGCAACTCTTCATTCGCTGTAATTCCTTTAATACAATATTCACGGAATACACGGAATCCATTGTTCATAATACTGATGGATTGAATTAAATTAAATACTAATACCGGCTCCATTACATTTAACTCTAATTGTCCAGCTTCTGACGCTAAGCAAATTGTATGGTCATTTCCAATTACTTGGAAAGCAACTTGGTTAATTACTTCTGCCATAACTGGATTTACTTTACCCGGCATAATAGATGAACCTGGTTGACGAGCTGGTAATTGAATTTCCGCCAACCCAACACGTGGACCAGACGCCATAATACGAAGGTCATTTGCAATTTTAGACATATTCATCATACATACTTTTAGTGCTGCAGATACTTCTGTATACGCATCTGTGTTTTGCGTCGCATCAACTAAGTGCTCTGCACCAACAAGAGGGAAACCACTAAAAGTTCGTAAATGCTCCACAACTTGTTCTATATAAGTAGGGTTTGCATTTAATCCCGTACCGACAGCTGTCGCACCCATATTAACTTCGTATAAATGTTGACGAGACTGTTTAATTCTTTTTATATCACGCTCTAGTACTCTGCTATATGCTTCAAATTCTTGTCCAAGGCGAATTGGAACTGCATCTTGCAAATGTGTACGCCCCATTTTAATAACGTGATCAAATTCTTTTGCTTTATCATGAAAAGCAGAGTGAAGTTCTTCCATTGTAACAAGAAGTTCTTCCAGCATCATAAGAGTTGCAATATGAATCCCAGTTGGGAACGCATCATTTGTTGATTGGGCCATGTTCACATGAGTGTTTGGACTAATTTTCGCATATTCACCTTTTTCGTATCCCATACGTTCTAACGCTCTATTAGCAATCACTTCATTAGTATTCATATTAATTGAAGTACCTGCCCCGCCCTGAATTGGGTCTACAATGAATTGATCATGGAACTTTCCATCTACAATCTC
This sequence comes from Bacillus sp. NPDC057893, assembly GCF_042796455.1. Lineage (NCBI taxonomy): Bacteria > Bacillati > Bacillota > Bacilli > Caryophanales > Bacillaceae > Bacillus > Bacillus sp. NPDC057893. The sequence continues at coordinate 115,182 of NZ_JBHVNG010000007.1, forward strand.
TTGTGCAGCTTCTGCAATTTCTTGTCCGATATCTTTAGCTAAGTAACCTGTATCTATATTCGCAAGCGCTGCCGCTTTTTTTACAATTGCCATTGCCGTAATGAGTGACGGATGAATGCGATATCCTGTAATCGGAAAGTTTTCTACGGCACGTAATGTTTGTACACCATAATAAGCTACACTCGGTACTTCCTTTTCACCTAAAAAATCTTTTTCTATACGTATATCCTTCGTTGCTATCATTTTTCATCACCTATACTTTTCATTCTAAATCCTTGTCTAAAGAATTCGCCCTATAAAATACGAGTATCATTCAAAGAATTCTTCATTATCCACCTTCACTATATAGTACCTTTTTTGAAAGCGCAAACATTTATTTTTCTATATATACTTTTTATTAAAGTTTATATAATAGAAAATCCATTCATTCTTCTACTTTCTTTATTTCAACTCGCTTAATTTGATGCATATCCTTTTCAAGAACTTTAAAAGAAAAGCCGTGTTTCTCAATAATATCCCCCTCAGCAACGATTTGCTTTTGTACCATAATCCAACCACCAATTGTATCAACATCATCAGCGACCAAATGTATGCCAAATAAATCATTTACTTCGCTAATAAGCACTTTTCCCTCTACAATTTTACATCCTTCACTTATGTGTTCGATAGGCGGGTGTTCATCTTCATCGTATTCATCTCGAATTTCTCCAACAATTTCTTCTAAAATATCTTCTAGCGTGACAATGCCTGCTGTGCCACCATATTCATCATATAATACAGCTAATGGAATACGCCTTCTTTGCATTTGCAATAGTAAATCATGGATTGGGATATTTTCTAACACTTCAATAACTGGACGTGTATATGGTGTAATCGAACACTCTTCATCTCGATTACCATCCATATAACGAATAAATAGGTCCTTTACATTAACCATCCCAATAATTTCATCTTTATCTTCACCAAATACTGGATATCTCGTATATTTTTCTTGTGCGATTACTTTAATATGTGTCTCAAACGGCTCATCTTCATATAAGCCAACAACTTCAGTACGAGGTACCATAATTTCCTTTGCTACCCTGTTATCAAATTCAAAGATGTTATTTACATATTTAAATTCAGTTTGATTAATCTCGCCACTCTCATAACTCTCAGACAAGATTAATCTTAGTTCCTCCTCTGAATGCGCAACTTCATGTTCAGAAGCAGGATGTAAACCAAATAAGCCTGTCACAAATCGTGCAGAGCCATTTAAAGCCCAAATAAATGGGTACATAACTCGGTAAAAATAAATAAGGGGCTTTGATAATAATAAGCTAACTTGCTCTGACCTTTGTATAGCCAATGTCTTTGGAGCAAGTTCCCCAATGACAACATGTAAAAATGTAATCACTGCAAAGGCAATAATAAATGAAATTGTACTAGCAATGGCAGGAGATAATTGTAATTTTAAGAACAATGGCTCGAGTAAATGTTTTATAGTCGGCTCTCCTAACCACCCAAGCCCTAAAGCAGTAATCGTAATACCTAGCTGACATGCTGATAAATACTCATCTAAATTTGCAGTTACTTTTTTAGCAGCCAATGCACCTCGTCTTTTTTCACTAACGAGTTGATCAATGCGACTGCTACGCACCTTAATAATTGCAAACTCAACAGCCACAAAAAAAGCTGTTAATGCAATAAGAATGGCTACCATCAATAATTTTAAAATATCCACATATGTCCTTTAGCTTTCTTAGCTAAAGTTACACCTCCTTTTAAAAAGAAGTTTCACTTTAGTTTCTTCAATTATTAGAAAGCAACCCTATATAAAATTCACCAATTTTCAAACCTCATACAATTCTAAAGGTAAACCGTCAGGGTCTTGGAAAAAGACGAATTTTTTTCCCGTTATCTCATCGACACGTATCAATTCCGTCTCAACATCGCATCGTTTTAAATGTTTAACAGCATCTTCTATATCAGTAACCGCAAAAGCTAAATGTCTAAGTCCAGCAGCCTCTGGAAAGCTTGCGCGGTCAGGCGGACTTGGAAATGAAAATAATTCAATTTGATACTCTCCTCCTACACATAAATCTAACTTATACGAATTTCGTTCCTTTCTATATACTTCATTCTTCACTTTGAAACCTAATATTCGTGTATAAAAATCCTTTGACACTTCATAATTTGAACAAATAATTGCAACGTGATGTATTCTACATATATTCATGATTCCTCTATTCCTCTCTTTACCAAACATGCATATTCTCACTTTAAATGAAAAACATATATATCAGAATATCTCTTTTAGGGGGCTTATTATGAAATTTATCACTTTTTTCGTTGGACTTATCGTTGTTTTTTTCCTTGCCTACATTGCTAGCAACAATAAAAAACACATTAAATTCAAACCAATTTTCATCATGCTTATTATACAGGTAATTTTAACCTATTTATTATTAAATACAGAAGTTGGCCTCATACTTATTACGATAATTTCCAACCTGTTTACGAGGCTACTTGAATATGCTGCCAGTGGTATAAACTTTGTATTTGGCGGTCTTGCAAATAAAGGGGAAATGTCATTTTTCCTTACTGTATTATTACCGATTGTCTTTATTTCCGTCTTAATTGGTATATTACAACATTTCAAAATACTACCATTTTTTATTCATTGGATTGGTTTCTTTCTTAGCAAGATAAATGGTCTTGGGAAATTAGAATCTTACAATGCCATCGCTTCCGCTATTGTCGGCCAATCAGAAGTTTTTATTACGGTAAAAAAGCAATTAGCTCAAATTCCAAAACACCGTCTTTATACACTTTGTGCATCAGCCATGTCAACAGTATCTATGTCTATCGTAGGTGCCTATATGACGATGATTGAACCTAAATATGTAGTAACCGCACTCGTTCTCAATTTATTTAGCGGTTTTATTATCGTACTCATCATTAACCCTTACGACGTTAAAGATGAAGAAGATATTTTGGAAATAAAAGGTGAAAAGCAAAGTTTCTTTGAAATGCTTGGCGAATATATTCTTGATGGTTTCCGGGTAGCCATTGTCGTCGGTGCTATGCTCATCGGATTCGTAGCATTAATTAGCTGCATTAATGACCTATTCCTCATTATATTCGGCATTACTTTTCAGCAATTAATCGGCTACGTATTTGCTCCTATTGCATTTCTTATCGGTGTACCAAGTTCTGAAATTGTCGCAGCTGGTAGCATTATGGCAACGAAGCTTGTAACAAATGAATTTGTAGCAATGATGGATCTTAGTAAAATTTCCAGCACTCTTTCTATCCGTACAGTTGGTATTATTTCTGTCTTCCTCGTTTCTTTTGCCAACTTTTCTTCCATTGGAATTATTTCCGGTGCGGTAAAAGGGTTAAACGAAGAACAAGGAAATGTTGTTGCCCGCTTCGGCCTAAAATTACTATATGGCGCTACTCTTGTTAGCATTTTATCTGCAATTATTGTAAGTATTATGCTTTAATTAGGAAAAATTTTATCATTTTCTTATCCCTGTCTTTTGTATACAATAACGAATAGATGTCTTATAAATAATCAAGACATCTATTTTTTATACATGTACAATACCTTTTATTTAGCGTACAATATTTTTTATGTGTTTTAATACGCTTCTAGATGTATACACTTTGATTGTTTTAAAGGAGAAAAAATGATGACATCCGACATTAACAACGAAACTCGAGCCAAAAAAGGACGTTCCAAGAAAAAGCGCCTACTTTGGTTCATTCTTATCCCCTTACTTATTGTAGCAATGGGAGCAGGAGGCTATTCCTTCCATATATACAGTAAAGCAAAATCCGTCTTAAGCAACGCCTATTCTGAACTCGGCCGAGGAGATAAATCCAGCAAGCGTGAAAAAGCTGTTAAACCTATGACTGACAATATTTCTGTCCTGATTATGGGTGTTGATGAAAGTGATATCAGAGAAAAAGGTTACGGAAAAGCGACTCGTACAGATGCATTATTACTTGCAACAATTAATAAAAATGATAAATCTGTTAAACTAGTCAGCATTCCACGTGATTCACGCGTCTACATTAAATCACGTGATAAATATGATAAAATTACACATGCACACGTATTTGGTGGTGTAGACAGCACAATTGATACAGTAGAAAACTTTTTAGATGTCCCAGTTGATTACTATGTAAAATTTAATTTCAAATCCTTTATCAAGATCGTTGATTCTCTAGGTGGTATAACTGTCGACGTTCCAGTTGAGTTCACAGAACAAAATAGTAGCGACGAAGCAGATGCGATTCACCTAAAAAAAGGGCGTCAACATTTAAATGGAGAAGAAGCACTTGCACTAGCTAGAACTCGCCATATTGACAGTGATTATATGCGCGGTCAACGACAACAACTTGTTTTAGAAGCTATTGCTGAAAAAGCACTATCTCTCAATTCCATTAATAAAATCGGAAGCCTATTAGATGCTGTCGATACAGACTTAAAAACAAATTTAACTTTTGATGATATGATGACTATTGCAAAAAATTCAATGAATTCAAATTTAAAAATGGATAAATTGCAAGTGGAAGGTACTGATAAATATATAGGTGGTATTTATTATTACGTTCCAAACGAAAAAAGTGTTAATGATATCTCGACAACACTTCAAGAACATCTCGGTGTTACGAATAAAAATGAGCATAAAAAATTATAATAAAAAGGCTGCTAGATTTTTCTAAGCAGCCTTTTTATTATAATTTTCAACATATTTCTCATGCATATTGTGACAAAAAGAGACAATTATTACAACAGTGTAACATTTTTTATGAAAACATTACACGTATAGTGAAAATAATAGTATACTAGTACGTACATAATGTTATTTTCATCATTTTTATACAAAAAATGTAATACATATATTTATACAAATTTTTCTGGGGGGAAATAAATGAAGCTAAGCAAAATACTGATTGGTTCCGCTATTGCTGGTGGCATATTACTTTGTGTTGGTGGTATTGGTGGATATCAATATGTATCCAAATTAAATAATCAACTAAATACAACTGCACTACCAAACACTACATTTGAAGGTATTTCTCTTGAGGGAAAAAATAAAGCAGATATTCAAACCATTGTTAATCAAAAGGTGAATGAATTAAATCAAAAATCTCTTAACTACGTATTCCAAAATGATAAACAAAATTACACATGGAAAGATTTAGGAGTAGATTATAAAGAGAAGGATATTGTCAACAATATCTTTAAAGAACAAGAAGGAAACGTAATGAATCGTTACAACATGCGTAAGCAAGCTGAAAACGGTGAAGTAAAACGTGACTATAAATTAACACCACAATTAAATACAACAACTTATGAAACCTTTATAAAGGATAAATATAATGACACATTAAAAAATCCTGTCAACGCCGAATTAAGTGTTGAAGGCCCTACAGTGAATATTAGCCAAAGTCAAAATGGGGAAAAAATTGATAAAGGACAATTAACCGCTTTAACGAATCAAGCTATTACTTCTGGCACATCCGATGTGGCATTACCAGTTACACCAATAAAACCTGAACGTTCTACAGAAGATATACAACAAATGGGGATTAAAGAAGTGATTGCTGAATACTCTACCCCAATGGCTGGCCGTAATGGAAATCAGTCCTATAACGTAAATAAGTCAGCTACTACTTTAAGTGGAGTTATTGTAGCACCTGATGAAACGTTTAGTTTTAATGGCCGTGTTGGCGTAACTGATGCTGCACATGGTTATAAATCCGCAGCAGTATATTCACAAGGTAAAGTTATACAAAGTGCAGGCGGAGGCGTTTGCCAAGTAAGTAGTACTTTATATAGCGCAGCTTTAAGGGCAGATTTAGGAATTGTTTCTCGAAGCAATCATTCTATGCCCGTAAATTATTTACCACTTGGGCAAGATGCAGCAGTGGCAGATTATGGTCCGGATTTACAATTTAAAAACAATACAGGTAAGCATATTTACATTCAAGCATTTTCAAATGGCGGCAGTATTACTACACGTATTTTCGGTACGAATACTGGTAAAAATGTTGAAGTTTCTTCTCAAGTAATTAGTAATACTGGTGATAAAATAACAGCGGTTACGTATAAAAAAGTAACACAAAACGGTGAAGTAATATCAAATGGACAAATTTCAAAAAGCGTATATAAAAGTGCCCCAAAACAATGAGATAATATCAAACGGACAAATTTCAAAAAGCGTATACAAAAAGGCGTGATTTACTCACGCCTTTTTCTTTTGCAATAATAGTAAAAAAGTTTCAAGATGGTCCTTCGTTTCTTCTAAAGACCACATACGATTCCCTTGCTTCGCAGCTAATACGCACACTTCTTCCCACGCGTTCTTTTTCTTCATATTTACTAATTCATCGCGTAATTTCAAAACAATTTCTTCGTCTTCTTGCTCTATAAACTCTTCCATCACGCTTACTATTTCATCCTCATGAATACTTAACGTACAGTACGATTTAAGAAAGTATTGTAATGTTGGATACATATATACTCCCCCCTTTATTTATCTGATGGATAAGAAGTAATAATCTTAAATCCTAGATCTCCTGATTTATCTCTCGCTAAAACAGTAACAGTCTTTACTAGTTTGTCTTTTACATTCATATTTTTCTTTATTACCGTTTTTCCAACTGGAAATGAATGAGTTGTATTCAATACAAGACGAGCCTCTTTAGAGTTTTTCAACCAGTCCTGAATTTCTTTATCATGTTGTTTTAAACTATCTTTCACAGCCTTTGTCGCTGTTTCCTTATCATAGTATGTACTTGCCGCTGAAACTTTATCTGTCTTCAAACGATTCTTCAAATCCTCTTCTGATTTGCCTACATGCCTTTCAATCGTATGACCATTTTTAGGTGGCCCTTCCATTTCATCTAAAATATTGTCACTAATTTTTTCTACTGATGTAGAATGATCCTCTTTTGGTTTTTCTGTTTTTTGTTCTTTTCCTGCACATCCACTTAAAATCAGCATTAGTGCCAATAAACTACTCAAGAAAAGACTACTTAATCGTTTCATCGTATCACCTCTTCCATGATTATTATCGTAACTCCACTAAAAGTCAATTTCACAAAGAAAAAATGGATACAATTTTAAAATCCCTCATTCATTTCGCTATATTTTCCAATCCACTTTCATCAAATCACTGTTTTTCGCCCACCTTAAAATATACCCCCGTGTTTTTTAAATTATTTCCCGGATAAAAACACCAATCATAATACTCCAAAAACCCTTTGAATATAGTATTTATGGAGTATTCTTTAAACGAACTAAATATACCCCTAGTTTTATATACCCAATACCTATATAAGGTATACAAGTACCTTTCTATCAACTGTTTTCTACATTATGTGAATTTACACTTGCCTATACAATGGAAATATGGTGTAATGCAAAAAAAGATAAAGGATTTTATACGATGGCTGAAACAATTCAAAACTTCTTAACAGACTATTATTCAATCGCAATTCCACTTAGTATCTTAATCAACATCATCATCAGTCTTTTAGGTTTTATCCCTAGTATTTTTTTGACCGCCATTAATATACAGCTCTTCGGTGTAACAAATGGCACAATCATTTCGATTGCAGGTGAGGCATTAGGGGCTATTATCTCGTTTTATATTTATCGTATAGGCCTTCAGAAGTTCACTCTCGATAAAGTAAATAAGTATCCAAAGGTAGAACGCCTTCTTTACGTAGAAGGCAGAGAGGCATTTCTACTAGTCCTATCTTTTCGTTTTATTCCTTTCATTCCGTCCAGTATCGTTACTTTATTTGCAGCTCTTGGCAAAATGTCATTACTCTCTTTCAGTATTGCCAGCACAATAGGGAAAATACCGGCCTTATTGATTGAAGTATATTCTGCATATCATGTCATAAATGGAACAAATGAAGCGAAGTGGATTGTAACAATCGCGGGTTGCGTTGGATTATTTTATTTGTGGAAAAAATGGAGAAAAAAATAAAGAAGGAGCATAGGCTCCTTCTTTATTTTTTGAAGTATATTCTATTAATATATACCTCTTACGAATAGAAATATCTTAGTTTACACCAACAGCACTAAATGATTGCTTAACTGCTGTTACTTCAGCAGAACTCGCACCATATAAATCAGCAGCAGCTTGTACTGCGCCAGCACGAGCTTGACTAAATGTAGTAGATTGCGTGAAATACTGTGTATTTGCACGGTAGTAAATCGCACCTAATTTATCTTTACCAATACCAGCTACAGTCACACCAGAATGCGTACCACCATTTGCTAACAAATAAGCTTGTTTGTTAATAATGCCACTGTTTGTATGAACTCCACCGTTATCACTTGAACCAGTGTAACGCTTAGAATAATGGTCTGGATCACCATATTTCGTTGGATCACTCATAGAACGCAGTGCATCTCCTGCTTTACCAGGTGTATAAATATCTTCACCAATCTCCCAATCTGGGTTACGGTTATCATAGAATTCTACTAACGTACCAAAAATATCAGAAATTGCTTCATTTAATGCTCCTGATTCATTTTGATAAATTAAATTCGAGCTATTTTCCGTAACCGCATGCGTTAATTCGTGACCAATTACGTCAATACCACCAGATAATGAAGTGAATGTTACACCATCACCATCTCCGTATACCATTTGCGAACCGTTCCAGAATGCATTATTATACTTACTTCCGTAATGAACAGTTGATTTTAATGGTGCTCCTGCATCATTAATAGAGTTTCTGTTAAATGTATCTTTATAATAATCATATGTTTTACCTGCATAGTAATGAGCATCAACTGCCGCTGCATCATACGCTGCATTGAAAACATTATCTGCATCTGCCCATAATGTTCCTGGTAATGTTGAGCGATTTTTCGCATCATATGTGAAAATTGTTGCTCCGCGCGTATTATCTTGCAAGTAGTAAGATGACCCAGATAACGTTGTATTAAGCGATTTCGTATCTCCTAACACTCCAATACCTGTCCCTACTTTATTCGTTCCTGTTACAGGCTTTACAACCGCTTTAGCATCCTGTTTAGGAGCATCTTGTTTAACAGGTGACTTATCATCATTCGTCACATGATCAATTGTATTATATTTATTTAATACTTTACCGCTGTCTGCCTCAATGAAATAGTAGTAGTTTCCTGGGCTTGGATCTAAGAAGTTTAAATTTACAACGTATGCATATGTTGTTTCTTCACCGTTTTGATATACATATAAGTCCGCTTTTGGATCCACCTCATATTTAGGTGTTACTCCTAAATCTTGTTGCGCGATTTCAATTGCTTTTGCGCCTTCAATCTTATTTTTGTTTTTCAACTTTTCCTTCTTGTCTAAATCAGGCGCAACTGTTCCAGACAGTACTTTTAAAGAACCATCTTTACTTACGTGAGCTACTTGAGTAGACCCCCATACAGGTACTCCCTCGTAAACTTGTTGCATACGCACTACCGTTGAATCAGTTACTGCATCTTTCTTCACTTGTTTCACTTTGAAAGAATCTTGCGCACTCTTTTCCCCTAGCTTATAATCACCTTTTGCCGCGTTTAAGTAATCAAACACAACAGATTCCGCTTTCTTGCCAGTCGCTCCAGTTAGATCACCAGAAATAAATTCAGGTGACTGCACCGTCTCATTGTACTTCTTCGTAGAGAGTACATTTTTAGAATCCGCAAACGCAGAGCCTGTCCCTCCAAATGTTGTAACTGCCATTCCTGTCGCTAAAACTAATGCTAAACTCTTCCTTTTCATATAACCTTCCCCCTAATAAAAAATTTTTGAAAAAGAGTAATTTCATATTAGCATTATGTTTTCACTATTAATATACTAAAAATTCAAATAACTTTTTTCTCAAGTTTTGTAGAATTTTGAGGAACAAATATTGAAAAAAAACCTTTCCGTTGGGAAAGGGTTTTTTTATAAATTAATTTGTTCAACTGTTTTAGCTTCTTGCCCTAGAGTATCCGGCTTCCAAGCATACTGAATATCCAATACTACAGCTGCAATTGCCATCACCACAAATGTTCCTGCAATTAACTTTTTCATACTATCCCTCCTCTTTATTCTTCTAATAAAGTAATCGCTAATTTATAATAGCGATTACTTTCTTTAAAATCTGAGCATTCTTCTAAGTATTCAGCTAGTTCTAAGTATACTTTCTTTAAATCTTTTATATTTTCCTCTGTTTTAAAGAAAGGAACTACTTCTGTTTCTAGAAATTTTTTATAGAGGTCTCTTTCTTCAAAATATTTATATCTTAAATTTAACAATAAATATAACATCCCTTTGTATCTATCATCTTTCCTTGCAGCAAGGATACCTTTTTCAATCCATTCAGCCGCTTCCTCAAGTTCTCCTAATTGAATACACTGTAACGAGAGCTCATACATGGCATCAATATAATTCATATCCTCTTCTTTTTTATATTTTAAGCATTCTATATAATACTCTTTCGCCTTGGCATAATTTTTTTGTCGGTAGTACAGATAACCAATATTATTTAAAGCAATAGAAAGAATATTATCTTTATCAGCAAAAGAAGTTGCTTCTCTTATGATATGATTATAGATTTCCATAGCTTCATTATATTGTTTTTTTCTAGTATAACTAAACGCAATTAAAAACTTACAATTAATTATATTTCTAAATTTATATTCACTTTTAAAACCTTCTAATGCCACATTAGCAAAGTATAATGTCATATGGTCTATTTCCATCTGACTATATGTCAATGCTAAATTATAATATATTCCTGTTTCATAATATCCTAACTCTTTCGCCATCGATTCCGTCTTTAACAAATATTCTAATGCCTGCGTATATTTGTACTGCACGGAATATAATAATGCCTTACTATACGTATATAACATCTTCTGAAAAGGCGAGTATTTCTTATACACTTTCTTCAATCCGTCCAATTCTTCTTCAACAGCAGGGAGATCCCGCTTCATCATTAAATAACGTGTATACAGCAGTTTATAATAATTTATAATTTCAAAATCCAAAACATGCTTCATTTCACCTTGCAACTCTTCGTATATGCGCTCTACTTGTTGCTTGTCCAAATGAACTAGTGCGTTCAACCACTCGTCCAACTTCACCTTCACATCTTCTTCTACATCTCTCAAATCCGTCACAGCAATTTCTAGTCTTGCGCAGAGCAATTGTAGAATTTCTTCTGATGCTTCGATCTTTCCGTTTTCGATCTTACTTAAGTATGAGACAGAACAAATGCCCTGACATAATTCTTCTTGTGTCATTTTTTGCTGTAGCCGTTTATAAAAAACTTGCTTGCCTATTTTTTCTAATGTTTGTTGCATTGTCCTCCTCCATTCTCATTACCCCCATTACTCTAATAATACATAAAATCTGGAGAAATATAAATTGATAAATGTAAATTTTCTAAAAAATATGCATTATTTCATTTTTTTCTCTCTTGACTTCACTTCCATATTACTTCTTTGCTACGAAGGGTGGAAAATTGGTATACTATAACCAATTTACGGAGGTGTTTTCGCAATGAATCATTATAAAGACGATAGTTACGCCTTACATACAGATTTATATCAAATCAACATGGCTTATACATATTGGAAAGATGGTATTCATAATCGCCGTTCTGTTTTTGATTTATACTTTCGAAAGCTTCCATTCGAAAACGGTTATGCAGTATTTGCTGGTCTTGAGAAAATTGTAGAGTACATAGAAAATTTCAGGTTTACCGAAAGCGATATCGCTTATTTAGCAGAGCTGCAATTTGAAGAAGACTTCCTTCATTATTTACAAAATATGAAATTCACTGGAACGGTTCGTGGTATGCAGGAAGGTGAAGTTGTTTTTAATAACGAGCCTTTATTACGTGTTGATGCACCGCTTGGCGAGGCACAAATAATTGAAACTGCTCTCTTAAATATTGTAAATTACCAAACATTAATTGCTACAAAAGCCGCACGTATGAAGCACGCTGCAAATAATGATGAACTTTTAGAGTTTGGTACAAGGCGTGCTCATGAGTTTGATGCTGCTCTTTGGGGAACACGCGCTGCTTTCATTGGCGGTTTCTCTTCTACAAGTAACGTTCGGGCAGGGAAACGCTTTGGCATCCCTGTAGCCGGCACACATGCCCACTCTTTCGTTCAAGCATATCGTGATGAATATGTTGCATTTAAAAAATATGCTGAAACACATAAAAAATGTGTATTTCTCGTCGATACATACGACACTTTAAAATCTGGTGTTCCAAATGCGATTCGTGTTGCAAAAGAGTTTGGAGATCGCATCGATTTTTACGGTATTCGCCTTGATAGTGGAGATATGGCGTATTTATCAAAAGAAGCAAGAAAACAACTTGATGAATCTGGATTTACAAACACAAAAATTATCGCTTCTAGCGATTTAGATGAATATACGATTATGCATTTGAAATCTCAAGGAGCAAAAATTGATGTATGGGGTGTCGGTACAAAACTAATCACATCTTTTGAGCAACCAGCATTAGGCGCTGTCTACAAACTAGTTGCCATTGAAGATGCCGATGGCAACTTAAATGATACGATTAAAATTTCATCCAATCCTGAAAAAATTACAACCCCAGGACTTAAACGAATTTATCGTATTATTAACCGTGTTAACGATCATGCAGAAGGCGATTATATTGCTTTAGAGTCAGAAGAACCCGGAAAAGAAGAACGTTTAAAAATGTTCCATCCTGTTCATACATATATAAGTAAATTCGTAACAAACTTCGAAGCACGCGAACTGCATCAAGATATTTTCGTTAACGGTAAAAGAACGTATGAATTACCTAACATATTAGATATTCAAAAGTATAACGAACACAGCCTCTCACTATTTTGGGAAGAATATATGCGAACTTTAAATCCTGAAGAGTACCCTGTCGATTTAAGCCAGGAGTGCTGGGATCATAAAATGAATTATATTCAAACTGTTCGCGAACAAGTTGAAAAAAATATACAAAAATAAACAGAGAAGTTTCCTCCTTCTCTGTTTTTTTCAATATTATGTTACCAACAGTCACCCTCAATAACACGGTAAAATAATAAAAATAAGAGAGGGCGTAATCGCGCCCTCTCTTATTTTTATTAATCTTTCACTCTCAGTACACGCATTGCATTTAAAACTGCAAGTAGTGTCACACCAACATCTGAGAAGACCGCTTCCCACATTGTTGCAATACCAAAGGCGCCGAGTAATAACACTAACCCTTTTACCCCTAATGCAAATATAATATTTTGCCAGACAATACTACGTGTACGTTTTGCAATTTTTACTGCTGTCGCAATTTTTGAAGGCTCATCAGTCATAATAACGATATCAGCAGCTTCAATTGCTGCATCTGACCCTAAACCACCCATCGCAATACCAACGTCTGCTCGCGCTAATACTGGTGTATCATTAATACCATCACCGACGAATGCAATCTTTTCTTTACCGCGTTTTGCTGCATCAATTTTTTCGATTTCTTCTACTTTTTGGTGTGGTAATAATTCGGCATGAACTTCATCTAAACCTAATTCTTTACCAACAGCTTCACCAACTGATTTTGCATCACCAGTTAACATGACTGTCTTCTTAATACCTAGTTCTTTTAACGTTTGAATCGCTTGTTTTGAATCCTCTTTTACCTCATCAGAGATAACAATATAACCTGCATATTTACCATCTACAGCAACGTGAACTAATGTACCTACTGTATTTGGTTGCTTAAATGTAATGTTTTCTTTTCTCATTAATTTAGCATTACCTGCGAAAACTTCTTTTCCTTGTACTTTTACAACCGTACCATGACCAGAAATTTCACTATAGTCTTCAATAGCATTTTCATCGATTGATTTTCCATATGCTTTTCGAATAGATTGTGCAATCGGATGATTTGAATATACTTCTGCAAATGCCGCATATTCTAATAGTTCTTCAGCTGTAGTACCTTCACTAGGATCCATCTTCGTAACTTTAAAGACACCTTTTGTTAATGTTCCTGTTTTATCAAAAACGATATATTTCACATCATTCAATGCTTCTAAATAGTTACTTCCTTTTACTAAAATACCACTTTTAGATGCCCCACCAATACCGCCAAAGAATCCAAGAGGAATCGATACAACGAGCGCACATGGACAAGAGATTACTAAGAACACTAAAGCTCTATAAATCCAATCGGAGAATGTAGCACCTTCTAAAATAAGTGGTGGAATAAATGCCATTATTGCTGCTGTTATAACTACAACAGGAGTGTAATAACGTGCAAACTTCGTAATAAAGTTTTCTGTTGGCGCTTTTTTGCTACTTGCATTTTGTACTAAGTCTAAAATTTTCGATACAGTCGATTCACCGAACTCTTTTGTAACTTCAACAGTTAATACACCATTTTGGTTTACAAAACCACTTAATACGTCATTACCAACTTCTACTTCTCGCGGTACAGACTCACCTGTTAACGCTGAAGTATCCATCATTGATGTTCCCTCAACTACTTTCCCGTCTAACGGTACTTTTTCACCTGGTTTTACGATAATATACTCACCTATTTGCACATCTTCTGGTGATACTTGTTTCGTTTCGTTTCCAACTTTCACATTCGCATAGTCAGGACGAATATCCATTAATGACGTAATTGATTTTCGAGAACGATTTACTGCAATACTTTGGAACAGTTCCCCTACTTGATAAAATAGCATAACTGCTACCGCTTCTGGATATTGTTGAATCGCGAAAGCTCCTAAAGTTGCGATTGCCATTAAAAAGTTTTCATCGAATACTTGGCCGCGAGTTATGTTTCTTACCGCTCTCCAAACGATATCCCCACCTATTAATAAATACGCAAGGACGAATAATGGAATTGTTATCATTTGCGGTAATCCGGCTAATGCAGCAATTCCTGTCAAAATTCCACCGACTACTAATCGTCCTATCATCTTTTTCACATTTCCATCACCATGATCATGACCGTGGTCGTGTCCTTTTTCCTCTTCACGAACAACTTTTACATCTGGCTCTAACTTTTGAACAACATTTTTTATATTTTGCACAGTCGATTCAAGTTCTCTTTTATTCGCAACTTCTACTCGTAATTTCTTTGATACGAAATCAACAGTCGCTTCTGAAACTGTTGGCATTTCCTTTACCTTATTTTCAATCTTCATTGCACAATTTGCACAATCTAAGCCTTCTAATACAAATACTTCTTTTATTGATTTTGTTTTTTGTTCTTCTTGCACTTTAATATGCGGCTCTAATTTTGTAACAAGTTGCTTCGCTTCCGTAACAACTTGATTTTCTTTATTTTGCGGTGTTTCTAAAAGCATCGTTTTTGTTGCGAAGTTTACGGAACAAGACGTTACTCCCTCTATATTCCCAACACCTTTTTCAATTTTCATTGCACAATTTGCACAATCTAAACCTTCTAGCATAAGTTTCTTTTTCACTAATGCTTCAGCCATCGTTCTCCCTCCTCGCGTTTTTATTCTTCCTCGTTTACGTGTTCAAACGCTTGCTCGAAGATATGAATTACGTGTTGATCTTCTAATGAATAATAAACTACCTTTCCTTCTTTACGATTCTTTACAAGCTTTGCTTGCTTTAATACACGAAGCTGATGTGAGATTGAAGATTGTGTCATTCCTAATAAATAAGCTAAATCACAAACACACATTTCAGCTTCAAATAATGCATGCAATATTCTCGTACGTGTACGGTCACCTAATACTTTAAATAATTCTGCTACTTTACTTAAACTTTCATCAGTCGGAATTGTTTGTTTTACTTGATCCACGATTTCCTCGTGAATTACCGTTTGAGAACACGCTTCCTGTTGCGTTTCTACTTTATTTTCAGCCATCACAGCTCACCTCTTCATTTGAACATATGAACAACTATTCATATGTCTTATACCTTTATTATATGAGCGTCCATTCATATGTGTCAATAAATTCTCATACATTTTTTCGAACATTTCGTTCACATTTCAAAATACACCTATAAAGTGAAACTTTAATCAGCCCGCACCAATCGGGCGTTTACGGGCAGTTGATCTCCCACCTAACTTCTTTGCTCCAGCTGAATTTCGAGGTGGGAGTTTTACTGCCCTCAAATAGCGGGATAAATATTCTCAGCATCTATCATGATCTTCATACAAAAAAGATGCACGAAAGCTATCGTGCATCCTTTTCTTATTTATTAACTTTCACTGCATCCACAATTAACGAAGCGAATCCTAACTTTCCATCTTGATTTCTATGGTCAAAGCGCTTCGAGCGATAAATAAAACCTCCTTGCTCATTCCAATCATTATAATGAAATTCTCCATTTTCATCGCAATACTCTAGCAACTTTACTTGAAAACCCGCTGCTTCAAACATAGATACAATCGTTTTATAGTTATGTACAATTTTATGACTTGCAGCCGGATGATCTAACGGGCCAGGTCCTCCCACTTGCACACCACGCTGATATTCTTCATTAGGGAAACATGCATCCGGCACTGCACACCGAATATAACCATCATCTTGTAAAAACTCATAGCATATTTTAGCTGCTTCTATACCTTCTTCATACGATAAATGCTCCCATACGTGCTCAGCCAAAATTACTGATAAAGAATTAGTCTGAAATTTATTAATCCACGTTTCTCTTTTTAATAAATTTAATTGTTCTTCATTTGTATGTAACCAACCTGGGTTATTATTATATCCCTCTGCTCCAACGACAACTTTCGTCTCCATCTTTCCACCCCTTTTTCATATTCCAACATCAAAGTTCGACAAAGTAACATTGACCCCTTTATTTCCCCAAAAGAAAAAGCCTTACGCGCTCCCTAGACGCACAAGGCTTACTATCTTATATCCCTTTAATTAGCTTTTTCTAAACTATCTTGCGAACTTCCATCTTCTTTTAGATGACTGTGTTTTTTCGAATACACAAAGTATACAACTACTCCAATTGCCAACCAAATACCGAAGTATATCCATGTTTTTAACGGTAGATTTACCATTAAGAATAGACAGCATGCAACTGAAATAATCGGTAAGATTGGTACAAATGGTACCATAAATCCACGTTGTAATTTCGGATGCGTTTTACGAAGAATGATGACAGTTACACCAACCATCGCGAATGTTAATAACGCTCCAATATTCGCTAAATTTGACAATTCTTTTAAATCGATAAATCCAGCAATTACAGCACTACCAATTCCTGTTAACCAAACTGAAAATGTTGGTGCTTCTGTCTTCTTGTTAATTTTCGCAAAAGATTTTGGCAATAAACCATCACGGCTCATCGCGAAGAATACACGTGTCGTAGCGTAGATGTATGCGAAAATTACAGCCATAATACCAATTACAGCTCCAATAGCAATTACACCAGCCACTTTATCTTGTCCTACAACTTCTAGTACATAGGCCATCGCTTCAGGTACATCTAATTCCTTGTAAGAAACCATACCTGTCATAACGAGACAAACTACAACATAAATGATTGTACAAATGACTAATGAAGCAATAATACCAATCGGTAGATCACGTTGCGGATTTTTTACTTCTTCAGCAGAAGTTGCTAATGCATCAAATCCTAAGAAAGCGAAGAATACTGCTGCTCCTCCGGCAAAGACTCCACTTAAGCCGTACGGTGCAAATGGTATCCAGTTTTCTGGTTTCACGTAGAATACACCAACTGCAATGAATAAAACAACAATACCAATTTTAATTAATACCATTATGTTATTCACACGCTTACTTTCTTTTGTACCTCGTGATAATAACCAAGTTATCACCAACGTAATGATAACTGCGGGTAAGTTCACCATACCACCTTGCGATGGAATCGTTAACAATGCTTTAGGAATTTCAAGTCCCAATCCACTCACTAAATTATTGAAATAACCTGTCCATCCGCCAGCTACTGCGGCAGTCGTTACGACATATACGGATAGCAATGTCCATCCCATTAAATGGGCAACAAACTCACCAATTGTTGCATATGAATATGTGTACACACTACCTGAAACAGGAAGTGCAGATGCAACCTCTGCATAACATAAAGCTGCAAATCCACAAACAATTGCTGCAATCATGAATGAAAAAATAACTGCTGGACCAGCATCTCTTGCTGCTACTAATCCCGTTAATACTAGAACTCCTGTACCAATTATCGCACCAATCCCTAGCATTGTTAGGTCAAATGCCCCTAGCGTTTTCGTCAAAGTTTTACTTTTACTTTCCCCTAACAATTGCGTAACGGATTTCTTTTTAAATAGGTTGGCCACGATGAATGCCCCCTTTTACCAAGAAGAGCTAAGAGGTATTATCTCTTAGCTCTTATCATGTTGTTTTATATATTGTTCGATTTCGTTTTGTATAATGCTTCTATTAGCAAGATACTGTTTCTGCTTCTAATAATTCCTTAGCACCTTTGTACTCTACACCGTGAGCTTCTGCAACTGCTTCGAATGTTACATAGCCTTCTAATGTATTAATACCTTTTAATAATGCAGTGTTGCCTAGGCAAGCTTCTTTGTAGCCTTTGTTAGCAATTTGTACTGCATATGGTACTGTTACGTTTGTTAATGCAAGAGTTGATGTACGTGGAACCGCACCTGGCATGTTTGCAACTGCATAATGCACAACGCCGTGTTTTTCATAAGTTGGGTTATCATGAGTTGTAATACGGTCAGTTGTTTCGAAAATACCACCTTGGTCAATCGCGATATCTACAACAACAGAACCTGGTTCCATTGATTGAATCATTTCTTCTGTTACAAGTTTTGGCGCTTTTGCACCTGGGATTAATACTGCACCGATTACAAGATCAGATTCTTTTACAGCTTCTGCAATATTGTAAGGATTAGACATTAAAGTTTTTACTTGGTTTCCGAAAATGTCATCTAATTGACGAAGACGTTCTGCACTTAAGTCGATGATTGTTACATCCGCACCTAGTCCAACTGCAATTTTAGCAGCATTTGTACCAGCTTGTCCACCACCGATAATTGTTACTTTACCACGTTTAACTCCTGGAACACCTGCAAGTAAGATACCTTTACCGCCTTTGTTTTTCTCAAGGAATTGCGCACCGATTTGTGCAGCCATACGACCAGCTACTTCACTCATAGGTGCAAGTAATGGTAATGAACGGTTTTCTAATTGTACTGTTTCATATGCGATAGCAACAACTTTCTTCTCGATTAACGCTTTTGTTAATTCTGGTTCTGGAGCTAAGTGTAAGTATGTGAATAAGATTAAACCTTCACTGAAGTGTTTGTATTCGCTTTCAACTGGTTCCTTAACTTTCATAACCATTTCCATGTTCCAAGCTTCTTCAGCTGTATCAACAATTTTTGCTCCCGCTTCAACATACTGAGCATCTGTGAAACCAGATCCTACACCTGCATCCTTTTGAATGAATACTTCGTGATTGTTACGAATTAAATGTACAACACCTGCTGGTGTCATTGCCACACGGTTTTCGTTGTTTTTAATTTCTGCTGGTACCCCAATACGCATAATGAAATGCCCCCTTATAATTAACAGAAAAAAGGAATTCTTTTTTCTTTTTGTAATAATTAATAACTTATGTCCTTATTCTAGCATAACTTAAAAATTATGAAAACGCTAACATACCATTTTTTAAAAGTTTATATATTTAGAATAGTGTAAATATAAGAAACATTGATTCTATTGGGTTATTCGTACCATCGCATTATCTATCACTCTATTTACATTATATCCACTCAAAACGCATAGCAATTATTTATTATTTGACAATAATGTAACAATGCAAAAAACTAAGTAGTTACGTATACATATACACTTATTACTTTGTACAATACTTTAGAAATATATTCTTTTCATAAAAAAAACAGCTACTAGCATTTAACCAGCAGCTGGATAGATCATAAATAACTTTAAAAATAAATCTTCTGTCGTCTCAGTAATTTTATCAAACATATCACTTTCACGATCTTCTTGCTCTTTTAACATCTTAATTGTTTCACGTGCATCTTCAGGATAATCGGTAATGATACCATCTACGTTTAACTTATAATATCTCTTTAAACTTTCCATATCATTTACCGTCCATACGTAAATTGGCTTGTTTAACTTCCTTGCTTCTTTTACTAATTTCTTATTTAACATGTATTCTTCTGCTACATAAAAATCAGCCTTCACATTCTTTAAGTTAGCTCTACTCGCATACAGTATATATCCTACTTTTATATTTGGATTTGCACGTTTAAACTCTTTAATAAGCGGATAGTGTAACGTTTGAATGACACATTGCTTCTCAAATTCATTATCTTTAATCGCTTTTAATACTTTGTTTACGAAATCTTTTTCGCCACCATGAAGCTTCACTTCAATATTAAGTTTGATTTTTCCTTTTGCCAGCTTAATGATCTCATCAAGTGTACTTATTTGTCCTGAAAAACCATCTTGACTAAGGGTAAGCTGCCTTAACTCCTCCATCGTTAAATCTGACACATGAACATTAGCATTAGCAAGACGTTTTAGCTTCAAATCATGTATAACTGCTAGTTCACCGTCTTTTGTTTGCAGTACATCAATTTCAGCGTAGTCTGCTTTGGCATCAATAGCCCCCTGCACAGCTTCTTTCGTATTCTCTACACCTTTTGAAATATAACCACGATGAGCCATAATAATTGGTTCTTTATATGAATTTGAAATAAACGTTACAATGAAGGCAACGACCATTCCGGCAGTAATAATTCCTACAATATATACACCAATAAATTTCCAACGATGTTTTTGGAAGAAACATTTATCTGCTTTTGTTTTCGAATAATCTAATCCTTCTTCTAATAAAACATCTTCAACCGGAACCTTTTGTAAATACAATCGTGTTATTGCCATAATATAAAATGGCGTCACGATAAAACTAAATAAATACAATGTACTCGTTAAAAATACAGACATTGTTGATTCCGCTAATAATGCAAATGTTCCCTGTGGATTTGTAAATTCATACATGCCCCATAGACACAATAAATACATTCCAAAAAATACACCGTACACAATCCCTATTGAAATAAAAAATCCTACTAAAAAGAATAGTACTTTAAAAAAACTTTCTTTTACTAAAGCTGCACTTTTACGTGCTGCTGTGCGAAACGGCTTTTGCTCTAAAACGACAATAGGTAGAACAAAAATCCAGCGAAGGTTCAAATACGCGACTACAGCAAAGAACGTGTAATAACCAACTTGTCCCATCGTTGTCTTAAACAGTTCTCCTGTAATAAAGTTAGGAATTTGAATTTGCGGAATTAATGCCGTTTCATATCCAATATTTAAAAGAGGTAACAATACGACAGCATATAAAATAAATCCTGGTAAGCAATATGTGAAAAGAGTAGGTAAATACGTCACGGTTTTATATAAAATCGGACGTAATTTCACCTTTTGTCTTTTATGAGCGAAGTACGAAATGATAATAAGCACCGCAAATTCCGTAAAGATAAGAAACAGTGCTAACAATGATAAAATTACGATTGTCAAAATGCCGTATGGTGTCTTTAAAAAAGCTAATAATTCATCATTCGTCGCATTTGCATAACCGCCAAAATACAATAACTTATTAAAAATGATCCCAAATAGCGGGACAAATACAATCGCTGCTAATAATTTATAAGCAAGTTGAAAGGTTAATACATTCCAAAAAGCAAATCTAACTGTTTGAAAGGAATGTCCCATTACTCCTGGTATAGATAGTCTTTTACGGTGTTGCATATATTCCTCCACATTCTAAAACGATATTTGAGATGGATTCCATATTTCCATTTCCAACCCATCTTTTTAATAATAATAATATATTCCGCTTAACATGAACACTCTTATACATACAATGAAAAAGTGATGGCTACTTGCCATCACTTTTTCATTTACTCTATTTTTTTTCTAACCCTTGACCAAATGCTTTCAAGAAGCTAAAACCGAATGTAATTGCTCTATTGATATCTGGATCTTTTAACACTTTAAAGAAATCCATCACTTTTGTTTTTTTACCACTATTTAATTCCTCTGTTGCAAATTGCAATCCAGTGACTAAACTCGATGTGATTTGCTTTGTTACTTCTGGGTCAACTGAGGATAACGCTTCCCCCGCCCCCATCATATTGTTGAGTGCATTTTTAACTGGTTCACGATTCAATTGTTCAACAGCTATTTTGGAAACATCTTCTTTTGCAGCAAGTAAACTAATTGCTGCATCTAAAATTCCAGCTTTTTGCAACTGCGCTAATAGCTGCATCGTCTCTTCTACTGCTTCTCTATTTTCAGCTAGATTATTTAACAACTCATCTGTTACTTGCTGTTTTTTTTCTTCTTCTGTTACAATCTTCTTTTTAATTAAAGTAATCTCTTTTGCCATTATCTCCGCCCCCTAATTCTGGTCCACAAGTGATACGTATTGTTTTCTTTGCCACTTTTGCTCGATTTCAACACCATTTTGCGGATGACGTTTTTTATCTCTCGGGTTTGAAGATGGTAACGGACGATTTCCTTTTTCACGTAATACGCGCAGTTTCACCATTGTTTGTTTATAAGCTGGTGTACACGTATAAATGTCTGTTGCTGTTCCTGTTAAAATATTAATTGCCTCTTCATTTACTGTCGCATGCATCGGCAAATACAACTCATTTCCAGTTACACGATCTGTAACAAGCGCTTGTACTTTGATCTTTCCAAATGGTGATGCTAACTCTACAAGACCACCATCTTTCACATTGCGTTCTTTAGCAAGTTCAGGTGAAATTTCAACAAATACTTCAGACACTTTAGATAAAATGCCAGCCGACTTATTCGTCATATTCCCTTCATGGAAATGCTCTAGCATACGGCCATTATTTAATAGTAAATCATACTCATCTGGTGCTACAACTGGCGGAATCCATTCATCCAGTGATAAACGTGCTAGTTTGTCTGGGAAGTTAAATCCATCTACATATAATAGCGGTGTGTCACTACCATCATGGCTACCCCAACATAAACTATTCCAGCCTTCTAAACGGTCATACGTTGCTTGTGAGTATAACGGGGCAAGTGATGCAATTTCATCCATAATTTCACTTGGACTTCCATAATTCCAGTCTCCACCCAATGCACGAGCTACTTTTTGTAAAATCCACCAATCTGGCTTAGAATCACCAAGTGGCTTCAATACTTCATACAATCTTTGAATACGGCGCTCTGTATTTGTAAATGTTCCTTCCTTTTCTAAGCTTGGTGCTGCCGGTAAAATAACATCGGCAAAACGAGCTGTTTTTGATAAGAACATATCTTGAACAACAAGGAAGTCTAAATTCGCTAAAATATGTTGTACATGGTTGGCATTTGAATCTACTAAAGCCATTTCTTCTCCCATAACATACATACCACGCAGTTTTCCTTCTTCGGCCGCAAGTAACATTGCGATATTATTTAATCCCGGTTCTTTCGGAATGGTAGTACCGTATGCTTTTTCAAACTTCGCACGATGCACATCATCTGAGACCGCTTGATAACCCGGAAGCCAGTTCGGTAATGTCGCCATATCACAAGCACCTTGTACGTTATTATGCCCGCGTAACGGATACGCGCCGGCACCAGGACGACGGTAGTTACCCGTAACGAGAAGTAAGTTTGAAATTGCTGCCGACGTTGTACTTCCTCCTGTATTTTGAGTTACACCCATTCCCCAAAGTACACAAGTACCATCTGCTTCATATACCATACGAGCCATTTCTTTTAACTGAGCTTTAGAAATCCCTGTAATTCCCTCAGTATAATCAATCGTATATTTTTCTAGCATTTTGCTATATTCATCAAAATTCTTTACATTTTCATCTATGAACTTTTTATCGTGCCAATCTTGATCGATAATGTATTTCGTTATCCCAGCAAGCCATACATAATCCGTCCCTTGACTTGGGTGAACAAATATATCAGCACGTTCCGCCATTTCATGTTTACGAAGATCTGCGACAATTAGTTTTTGTTCATGTAATTTATGAGCACGTTTCACTCTAGTTGCAAGTACAGGATGTCCTTCTGTTGGATTCGCACCAACAACAATAACAAGACCTGCTTCAGCGATATCTTTCACTGTTCCAGCATCCCCGCCCATACCGACAGTTTTAAATAAACCGTCTGTTGCTGGGGATTGACAATAACGGGAACAGTTGTCTACATTATTCGTTCCATATATTTGACGAGCTAGTTTTTGCATAAGATAATTTTCTTCATTCGTTACTTTCGAAGAAGAAATGAACCCAAATGCATCGCTGCCGTATTCTGATTTAATATGCTGCATATTAGATGCAACAACTTCAAGAGCCTCTTCCCATGAAGCCTCAACAAACATATCTCCTTGGCGGATTAATGGCTTTGTAATACGATCTTCACTGTTCACAAAATCCCAGCCAAATTTACCTTTTACACATGTGGAAATACCATTAACTGGCGCATCTGAAACAGGTTGTACTTTCAAAATTTGACGATCTTTCGTCCACACTTCAAATGAACAACCTACACCACAAAATGTACAAACTGTTTTTGTCTTATTAATCTTCGTCTTACGCATTGCAGATTCTACTTCTGAAACTGCTAAAATACTGCTATATCCAGGCTCTACATCTTTTACAAAATCAATCATTGGATTTAGCACATCTGGTTTTAAACCAGTCATAAATCCAGCTTCTCCTAGCATCGTTTTTTCCATTAATGCATTACAAGGACAAACTGTTACACATTGCCCACAGCTAACACAAGACGAGTCATTTATACTCACACCATTGTCCCAAATAACACGTGGACGGTCTAAACTCCAATCAATCGATAAAGTTTCATTCACTTGTAAATTTTGGCATACTTCTACACACTGCCCACAAGCAATACATTGATTTGGATCGTATCGATAGAATGGATGCGACGTATCCACTTCGCATGCACTTGCTTTCGGTTCATATGGATATTTTTGTTCTTCAATTCCCATCATATCTACTGTATTATGGACTTTACAGTTACCATTATTATTATCACATACCGTACAGTACAATAAATGATTCTCTAATATTCGATCCATCGCTTCAGTTTGCGCTTCCTTCGCACGTTCCGATTGCCTCTCAATATGCATGCCATCTTCCAACTTCGTTGAACAGGCACGCAGTAAACTTCCATTCACTTCTACAATACATGTATCACAAGTTTTAATAGGATCTACCTCTGGTACATGACAAATTTGAGGATGTTCTAAATTACTTTCGTTAAATAATTGGAGTATCGTCTTTTCACCTGATGCGAAAAATTCTTTACCATCAACGGTTACACGGACTGTCTGTTCTGTCATAGTTTCCCCTCTCCTTACAACTAACTGTACAACACAATTATGAATCCGTTTTCATAACTGCGTTGCTGTACATATTTTTGAAGCGCCCTGTTGAAATACTTTCCTTTGGAAGTCGATTCTAGATGTTATAAGGTATAACTACGAAAGCTTGAAAATGTCACTATTCTACAAATCTATTATATCGTACATATACAATAATAACCAAAATAATCTGCCATCTTCTTGTTAGTAGATGCTTTTGGTTTTTCGATGTTTTATGATAAATATGGAGAAAAATACATATAAAGGGGAATTTAATATGGGGCCTATTCAAGAAACATATACAATTGTACGCTATCAATCTGGTACATTTTCAAAACAAACCGATGAGGTTGTTACGGAATCTCCTATTACAATTAAATTAAATAGTGAAGAATACGTAACAGTTGTGTGCACTCCTAATTACATTGAAGATATGGTAATCGGTTTTTTAATTTCTGAAGGAATTATTTCTTCTTATAAAGATATTGAAGAATTATGGATCCAAAAAGAAAACGGAATTGTCCATGTAAAATCATCAAAAATTAATCCGCTCTATCAAACTTTATATAATAAACGGTACGTAACTTCTTGTTGTGGGAAAAGTAGACAAGGTTTTGTTTTCGTCAACGATGCAGCAAAAGCAAAAAAGTTACATGATGTACATATAACTATTACTCCGGAAGAATGTTTTCACCTAATGACTTCCTTACAACAATCTTCAACTACATTTCGCCAAACGGGTGGTGTGCATAATACCGCTCTATGTGATCGAAATAACATTCTTTTATCAAGAATGGATATTGGAAGACATAATGCGCTAGATAAAATATACGGTCATTGCTTACGAAACAATATCTCTGTTCAAGGGAAAATCATTGCGTTTAGCGGACGCATCTCATCTGAAATTTTGTTAAAGGTTTCAAAAATAGGTTGCGAAATTGTTCTATCTAAATCAGCTCCAACTAAACTAGCTCTGCAACTCGCCCATGATTTAGGTATTACCGTAGTAGGATTTATTCGAAATGGATCTTGCAATATTTATACACATCCAGAACGAATCGATGGCTACAAAATAAACGATTGACTACGTAAAAGAAAGTGGAAATTTAATCAGTGGAGGTTTTTTCCCTCCCCACTGATTATTAGCCCAAACCAATTGGGCTTTTACGGGCAACCCGAATCCCACGAATAGTGGGATAAAAATGACTCCTTTACAAAGCGAGAATTTTAGTTATAAAAATGTAACATATTAAAACCTTGAATAGTTAATAAAGTTAATATATAATTTCATTACATAAAGTGAAACTATAATCAGTGGGGGGTGTTCATCCCCTACTGATTATTA
Organism: Bacillus sp. NPDC057893; assembly: GCF_042796455.1. Classification (NCBI taxonomy): domain Bacteria; kingdom Bacillati; phylum Bacillota; class Bacilli; order Caryophanales; family Bacillaceae; genus Bacillus; species Bacillus sp. NPDC057893. Next base: position 141,924 of record NZ_JBHVNG010000007.1, read on the forward strand.
GCCCACACCAATCGGGCGTTTACGGGCAGTTGATCTCCCACCTAACTTCTCTGCTCCAGCCGAATTTTGAGGTGGGAGTTTTACCGCCCGCAAATAGCGGGATAAATAAAATAAAAACATAGTAGCATAATCTTTTCATTCTTTTACAAATTAAGAATGAATAATCACAGAATGTATTTAGCTATCTTTATTCTTATAAAGTTAATGGATTAAATTAAGATCAACCTAGGAGGTTACAACTATGGAAATTCGCTTATTAACAACAGAGGACGCAGAAATGTATTTAAAAGTGTGTATGGAAGGTTTACTGAAAAACCCTGAGGCTTTTAGCTCTTCTTATGAAGATGTTCTTAAACAGGAAAACCCTGTCGCTGCTATGGCAAAGCGATTAAGCAATCCGGATAAGTATACTCTAGGTGTCTTCAAAGATAATGATTTAGTCGGTATTGCTACTCTAGAAACAAAGCCATTTATTAAGCAAGAACATAAGGCAAAAATCGGCTCCGTTTTTGTTTCTCCAAAAGCGCGTGGTCTCGGTGCAGGACGAGCTTTAATTAAAGCGATTATTGAAAATGCCGATAAATTACATGTAGAACAGCTCATGCTTGATGTTGTTGCTGATAACACCGCTGCAAAAAAATTATATGAGTCCCTCGGCTTCCAAACTTACGGTGTGCAAGAACGGTCCTTAAAACATAATGGCCAATATTGGGACGAAGAGCATATGGTTTTATTCTTAAATAATTAACATTTTAATATAATTTTTCAAAAGCATCTTCTTATTAATTAAGATGCTTTTTTCATTACAACAATGTAATCTTCATGTAACCTTTATCGATCGTTCCAATCCTTTCCATTCGTTATACTAAAAATATAAAGCGAGACTTTAATCAGTGGGGATGATCCATCTCCCGCTGAGTATTTCATGAACGTATAGCATGCAATTGATATGTAGAGGAGAATGTAACATGAAACAAAACAAACAAGCTATCTTTTTAATATTTGCTACAGCAATTGTAACTTCTGGACTGGCCATTCTACCTTGGTTTATTATATAGAACACATTAAAAAAGCTTATTGCTTCTTAAGAAGCAATAAGCTTTTTTTCTATTATAAAATCCCGAAAAATTTATTTACACAACTTATCATAATAAGCATAGATACCGCAACACACATTACAATCGCATTACGATCTTGCTTTTCTTTTTGTAAAAGTTCTACTTTTTTACTCATGTGTACAATCCCCTTTATATAAAAAAAAGTGTGAGATAGGAAATTTTTCTTATCCGATGCGAGGTGAATACGAAAACCCTCTCTATCTCACATACACAATAGAATGGAATTGTCATTTTATAAATAAAATGACATGACGTTATGTCGCAACATAGGGTATTTGTGTCGCTACGTTTTCTATTATAAAAAATAGTTGTGCAAAACTAGTGCATTTTTTATGTCAATTGCCCTGATTGAAAAAATCAGCCATCCATTCAATCACATAAAAAGAGTTTTTTATTATTTTCATGTAAACTATACAAGTAGAATGAATAGTTTGGGGTGCACAAGATTATGGTGAAAATTTTATTAGTAGACGACGAAGAACGTATGTTACGATTATTAGATCTGTTCTTAAGCCCTCGTGGCTATTTTTGTATGAAAGCTACTTCTGGCCTTGAAGCGCTAGAATTAATCGAACAAAAGGACTTCGATATTATTTTATTAGATGTTATGATGCCGAATATGGATGGGTGGGATACTTGCTATCAAATCCGTCAAATTTCTAACGTTCCAATTATTATGCTAACAGCTCGCAACCAAAATTATGATATGGTCAAAGGCCTGACCATGGGAGCAGATGACTATATTACAAAACCATTCGATGAACATGTATTAGTCGCGCGAATCGAGGCTATATTACGTCGTACAAAGAAAGATAGCTTTGTTAGCTTCAATGGTATTGAGTGGGATAAAACGAAACATACTGTTACAGTTTATAATGAAAAAATCTCACTAACTCCTATTGAATTTTCGTTACTCGGACTATTTTTACAAAATACAAACCGTGCCTACAGCCGAGACGATTTAATCGAAAAGATTTGGGGCTATCAAACAGACATCGAATACAGAACTATCGATTCACATATTCGTAATATACGGGATAAGTTACGCAAAAAAGGATTTCCAGTTGAAGATTACTTAGAAACTGTCTATAAAGTCGGATATAAATGGAAAAATGAATAATTACTTCGGTCAGTGGATAATAGTATACCACTGACCCTTTATCCTGCATTAATGGGCAATAAGGCTCCAATTAATGCGGGATAATAATCCGTGAAATCTCCAAAGTTTCACTTTATATAAAATAAGGTATGGTGAGAAAATGAGTAAACTTTCCCTTAAAATTGGGACATACTTTTTAATATTAGCTTTATGTATTGAAACAATTGCTTTCGTATCTTTTTATAAAAGCCTTTCAAAAATGCGGGTTGAAGAGGAAACAGTTGCTCTATTAGAGAAAGGCAATCGGTATCGTGACAAAATTGTAAACCGTGCAAAATGGAATGAGCATTCTAAACAAAAACCAAACACCGAACGTCCTAAACGCCCTTGGTATCAAGAGTTCACTATCGAGCATGCAGCTGAAGAATTAATTGGCTCAGAATTAATTGCTAATACCGATATCACTATCATTATAACTGACAATAACGGCAAAATCATTTCCACCTCAGAACCCGTAACGAAAGAAATGCAAAAACAACTTACTTGTAAAACGGAAACTATTCCTAAAAGCGGGTTGATTGTAGAAAAAAACTGGAAAAAATCGAAATTCATCTCAACAGTAAGCCCACTTGAAATAGATGGATTTCAAGGTAACTTACATATGTTATTAAAGACATCTTTCTTAGAAAATATGTTACTTAAACTCATGAATCAATTTATTATCATTAGTATTTTGACAATTATTTTAACAACTATTTCTGTCTTTGTTTTTTCTCGGGTTATTACAGAACCTCTTATAAAAATGAAAAGAGCTACTGAAAAAATGTCCAAATTGAACAAGCCAATTCAATTAGGAATTAAACGAAATGATGAACTTGGAAGCTTAGCAAAAACTATTGAAGATTTATCTAGTGAACTTACGTATATGAAAAAAGAACGAAATGAATTCCTCGCTAGTGTCGCTCACGAATTATTAACTCCATTAACCTATATGAAAGGTTATGCGAAAGTGGCAAAGAGAGATTCTTTAACGAAGGAAGAACGTGAAGAGTATTTACAAATCATCGAGGATGAAACCGATAGTGTAACTGATCTCGTACAAGATTTATTTATGCTCGTACAATTAGAGCAACATCAATTCGTTATTAAAAAACAAAAAATGCTCCTGAGGCCATTTTTAGAACGAATGGTTGAAAAAACAAAAACAACATTAACGAACAAACAAATGCAACTATATATATACTGCAAAGATGATTTAGAAGTTTGTATAGACGAAAGACGTATGGAACAAGTACTGTTAAATTTATTGCACAACGCTTATCAACATTCACCAGAAAACACTTCTATAACAATACGTGTACTATCGAGTACGAATACTTTTACAATAAGTGTACAAGATGAAGGTGAAGGCATTCCTGAAGAAGATATCCCACATGTTTTCGATCGCTTTTACCGTGTCGATAAATCCAGAACACGAGCTACAGGAGGAAAAGGTATCGGACTGGCTGTTGCAAAAGAAATTGTAGAACTTCATAATGGTTCTATTGAAGTTAACAGCGAATTAGAAGTCGGAACAGAATTTATAATTGAATTACCATTTGAATAATATATGCGTGAAATCACCAGTAGTAGTCAACACTACTGGTGCTATTTTATTTATAAAACCAGCTCATATAAGCTAAGCTTTTGAAATTATTCTTATTTCAATATAAAATATAAGTATAACTGTCAAAGATTTGGAGGGTGATATAATTGGATATCCATGTATTAACAAAAGACGAAGCAGAAATTTACTTAGAACTTCGAGTAGAAGGATTAAAACAAAACCCGGAAGCTTTCAGCTCTTCTTATGAAGATATTATTAATAAAGAGTGTGCTATTGAATATAAAGCCCAAAAATTAGCACAAGATGAGAACTATACACTAGGTGCATTTAAAGATGGAGAATTAATCGGAGTTGCAACACTGGAAACGAAACCATATGTAAAACAAGAACATAAAGCGAAAATTGGTTCAGTATACGTATCTCCAAAAGCACGCGGACTTGGAGCGGGAAAAGCACTTATTAAAGAATGTCTTGAGCTTGCTAAATCTTTAGAAGTAGAGCAAGTTATGCTTGATGTTGTTGTCGGAAACGATGGTGCAAAAAAACTTTATGAGTCATTAGGATTTAAAACATTTGGTGTGCAAGAACGCTCATTAAAATATAACGGACAATATTGGGATGAAGAGCATATGGTTCTTTTCCTAGATGAAGAAAAATAATAAAAAAACATCCTCCATTTATGAGGGTGTTTTTTTACTTTTTTGTAAACCATGCTGTATATAATAATTGAATGGCCTCTTCAATTTCTTCCTCTAATAAAGTCGCAAATCCAAGTAATACTGTACTTTTGGGAGAAGTCCCTTCCTTATAATACATCGAAACAGGATACACTTTAATACTCCTTTCAGCTGCAGTTTCCATTAATTCTTTCTCTTCCATCCCATTATGCACTCTTAATAAAATATGTAGGCCGGAATCTTCCCCTATTACTTCAATGCGACTAGAAAAATATTTTTCTATTACCGAAACAAGACGGTCTCTCTTCTTTCGGTACACAACACGCATTTTATGAATATGCTTTTCCCAATGCCCGTCATTTAAAAATTTCCTAATGATCTCTTGATCCATTCTTGAAACGCTTTGTGTGTAAAATAAATATTGCTCCTGATACTGCTTAATGAGCTGTTTTGGCAACACCATATAACTCATCCGTAATGATGGCAATAGCGCTTTAGACAGCGTCCCCATATAAATTACTTTCCCATCTCTATCTAACCCTTGCAGCGCTGGAATTGGCTTTCCAGAATAGCGGAATTCACTATCATAATCATCTTCAATAATATATCTTCCTTCTTCTTTTTTCGCCCATTGCAAAAGCTGCATTCTTCTCGTAATTGGCATAATCATCCCGTAAGGAAACTGATGCGAAGGTGTAACAAATACAACATTTGCATGGCTATCAACTAACTGTGACATACGAATTCCATCTCTATCTAAAGATAACATTTGTACATTTTGTTCCCCTTGCTCGAAAACAACCATTTTCCGATGGTACCCAGGGTTCTCAACCGCATAACGACTTCCCTTTAACAACTGAAATAACATTTTTACTAATATTTGCGTACCCGCTCCTATTACAATTTGACTAGCTACGCATCGTACACCTCTAGATTCATACAAATAGCTGGCGATTTCTTCTCGTAAACTTACCTCCCCTTGCGGATGTCCAATAAAAAGTAAATCTTTATTTTCAAATTGCCATACCTCGTTCGTAATTTTTCGATATACATGAAACGGAAAAGTATTAGTATCCACACCCGTTTGAGTGAAATCAAATTTATACTTCTTATCTTGAAAAGGCGCTTCTCCTATTACCTCTTCGCTGCCTTCCACATGAATCATTTGCTCGATTTCACATACAAAATAACCTTTTCTAGAAATCGACTCAATATATCCTTCGGCAAGAAGTTGCTCATAAGCAGCTTCAACTGTATTTTTACTCACTTGTAAATATGTCGCCAGCTTCCTCTTAGCCGGTAATTTCGTAAAGGCCGGAATCGTTCCATCTTTAATCTCTTTTTTTATATACTCATACAATTGTACATACAATGCTGTCTTACTATTTGCACTCAAATTAGGCGTTAATTCTAACACAACATCTGACCCCTCCCAAAAACACATAACTGATACTTTTTACAGTACCAGAAGTTCTATATAATTCCTTTTATCATGTAACACATTAATAATCAAATACTAGAGAGGAGATGCATGATAATGAACAATGGTAGACGCATCGGACTTATGATGATTATTACAGGAGCTACCCTATGGGGATTATCTGGTCCCATGATTCAGTGGCTATTTCAACATACGAACGTATCATCAATTGATTTTTTAACAATTCGCCTGTTACTCGCAGGAATATTCATTTTGGTTTTCTTGCTTATTAAAAAACAAAACATATTTCACATTTGGAAACATCCTAAACACTTTATACAACTTATAATTTTCTCTATTCTTGGCATGCTTGGTGCGCAGTACGCTTTTATCGAAACAGTTCATATTAGTAATGCCGTAACGGCAACACTATTTCAATTTCTAGGTCCTGTTCTTATTACCATTTACGTTGCGTTTGAGCAAAAGAAATTCCCTGCTTCTATGCAAATACTCGCAATTATAACTGCTCTAACAGGGACATACTTTATTATTACAAACGGTTCAATTGAAAATATTGTTTTATCTAAAGCAGCTATTATTTTTGGACTATTAACAGCGATTGGTTTTGCGTTTTATACCCTTCATCCGGCTTCTCTTATTAAAGAATGCGGAACAACTATAGTAATTGGCTGGGGGATGTTAATTGGAGGGATTGCACTGCTTATTTGTAATCGTTCTTTTGGATGGAATCAGCTTTCGCAAACGTTCACACTTCAAACTTTTTCTATGCTTATTCTTATCATTACAAGTGGCACTCTTTCTTTCCTTCTTTATATCGGGAGTCTTAAATATTTAGCAGCAACAGAAACAAGTATTTTATCTAGCATTGAACCACTTGTAGCTGCCATCGTTTCAATCGCTTGGCTTAATGAATCTTTTGGAGCATATCAATTATTAGGCGGAGTATGTATCGTTCTTTCTGTTATTTTCTTAACAATGCCTCAAAAAGAGAGAGAACCAACCTTTTCAACTGAACAAATATAAAGTGAAACTTTCATCAGTGGGGAGGTTCCATCCCCCACTGATTATTAGCCCGCACCAATCGGGCTTTTACGGGCAGCCCGACTCCCACCTAACTTCCTCGCATTCGCCGAATTTCGAGGTGAGAGTCTTACTGCCCGCAAATAGCGGGATAGAAAATGTCAAAAGAGGTCGTACAAAACTTACGGCCTCTTTTTATGATTTAAAGGAATTGTCCCGCCTGCTAGCAAATACAATTACACTAACAATAAAAATTAGGAGTGTGGCACCATGAAAAAAATCGGAACTATGCTACTTTTCTCCTTTCTCATTACTGGCTGCGCGCAAGTGCAGCCAGATTCAAATGTACCTAAAAAAGAAGTACTAGAAACGTCATCCTCTCAAATTAACGCACCTTCCTTTTTTCATCTTAGTGTTTTAAAAGATGTAAATTGGGAAGAAGCTCCATCATTCGTAGAAGGAAAAATACCGTTAAAAGGCATCGAAGGAAAAATCGCAATGGCTGATAGCTCTATTATCGCAAATGAACAAAATGAAATAATGTGGTTCTTTCTAGACCATGAAATGCCCACTGGAAAATTATCCATTATTGCGCTAAAACAAGGAACTGTAACTCCAACACCAGTACTCTTTCAAAAAGAAACTTCCAAACAAGGTTGGACTACTTCAAATACAATCGATTCTACTACAAACGAACTCCCTCTCACCGTGTCACTACCTTCATCTGGATTATGGGTATTAAATATATATGTGAATGAGAAATATTATGATCAGTTTGTAATCAATGCTACGTAAAGTAACAATAGTAAAACACTCCCTTACAACAATGGAATTTCTACATCACGTACTTCGATAGTTAGATTATCTCTCTTCTCCTATACTTAAAGTAAGGAATGAGGCGAGGAGAGATAAAAAATGATAGAAGTGATCGTAGCAGTAACTGAGGTTTTAGTAAATGGTAAACAAGTTGCAATGGAATTAAACAAATAGTGAAGAAACATAAATAATTCTACACTTCTTCATTATTTTGATTTCTTATCTCAAAAAAAGCAGTGCCTTTTTTAGGCACTGCTTTTAACTATTAGTAACTTGGCATTTTCGTAATTTGCGCCACACCTGAATCAATGGCTGCTTTCGCTACTGCTTCTGCAACACTTGGAACAACTCTTTTATCTAATGGATTTGGAATTACATAATTCGCACTACGCTCTTCATCCGTAATTATGTTAGCGATCCCATATGCTGCCGCTAATTTCATCTCTTCTGTAATATCAGTCGCGCGCACATCTAATGCACCACGGAATATTCCAGGGAACGCTAATACATTATTTACTTGATTTGAATAATCAGAACGACCAGTTCCAACTACAACAGCTCCAGCTGCTAATGCATCTTCTGGGAATATTTCTGGAATTGGATTCGCCATTGCAAACACAATCGCTTTCTCATTCATCGTCTGTACAAGCTCTTTCGTTAATACGTTAGGAGCAGATACGCCAATAAAGATATCTGCCTGATGAATTGCTTCTTTTAACGTTCCACGTACGTAGTCTCGATTTGTCTTCTCTGAAACTTCGATTTGCGCTTCGTTCATCCACGTTTCACCTTCACAAACAATACCTTCTAAGCTAACTAACGTAATGTGCTTTGCCCCAGCTTTTAATAATAGTTTCCCAATTGCAATTCCTGCCGAACCCGCACCGTTAATAACAATTTTCACATTATCCATTTGTTTACTTACGACTTTTAGTGCATTAATAACAGCTGCCAAAACGACAATAGCTGTTCCATGTTGATCATCATGGAATACAGGAATATTCGTTTCTTCTTTTAATCTCTTTTCAATTTCAAAGCACCGTGGTGCTGCAATATCTTCTAAATTGATACCTGCAAATGTAGGCTCTAAATTTTTTACAAGGGTAACGATTTCATCTACATCCGTCGTCCCTAAACATAACGGAAAAGCATCTACATTCGCAAACTTCTTAAATAAAATACTTTTCCCTTCCATAACAGGCATAGCCGCTTTCGGTCCAATATTCCCTAAACCAAGTACTGCTGTTCCATCTGAAACAACTGCCACCATGTTCCCTCTTGCTGTATAGTCATAAGCTGTTTCCTCATCTGCTGCAATTGCTTTGCAAGACTCCGCTACCCCGGGTGTATAAGTCAGACTTAAATCATCCGCTGAATTCACTTCTACTTTACTTGTAATCTCAATTTTCCCTACTAACTTTTTATGTAATAACAATGATCTTTCATTAATTTGATTGTCTAACATACTTATAATCTCCCCTTAATTTGACAAGCTAGCTATACGAATATAGCTAGCTTGTTTTAATCATGAAAACATTTTTAATAAAATTGTCGCTGTTACGACCATTGCTGCCCCGCCTAAACGCGTTGAAATTTGCGCAAACGGCATTAATTCCATACGATTTGAAGCTGATAGAATAGCAACATCTCCAGTTCCACCTAAACCGCTATGACATCCAGTAACAATCGCTGATTCAACTGGATACATTTTCATCACTTTCCCTACAAGATAACCTGATGCTACCATTGTAAGAACAACCGATGCACAAACAACAACATACCCGACAGAAAGAACTGCTGCTACGTCTTTTAACGGAATATATAGCAATCCTAAACCGACCATTAATGGCCAAGTTAAATTCTTTGAAATAAATTTATATAAATGGAATGCTCCTTGCTCCATTTTTGCTGGCATTAGATTAAAGTACTTCACAATTGCCGCTGAAAAAATCATAATGATTGCTCCTGGAATACCGATAAAGTTAGAAGCAAACCCTCCGAAAATAAAGAATGTGCATGCAATCAATAACCCTGCTCCCATTAATGAGAAATCAATTGGTTTTTCTACGTTTTGCTCTTTTAATAACTCTGCTTGATTATCTGTTTTTACTAATACACCATTCCCACTAAGCTCAGGTCTCTTCTCCCCTAATCGTTTCATGTAGCCTGCACTCACGATTGCGAACATATTTCCAATAATAGCCGCTGGAATAAGTTGTGACACGAATGTTGCTGATGATTCATTTAAAATATCACTGTACGCTAGTGATAATGGTAAAATCCCTTCCCCAATACCACCACTCACAATCGGTACGATGATAAAGAAGAAAGTTTTCTTCATTTCAAATCCAAATAGTGAACCGACTAGTAAGCCTACTGCTATAGAAGCTAACGTCCCTACTACTAATGGGATAAACATACGAACGAAACCTTGTACTAACACTTTACGGTTCATTCCTAAAATACTTCCAACTACTAAACAAGAAATATATAAATATAAAAAGTTCGATTTTTTCATTAACATAGTCGCAGCTTCCATTGAAGCTGGATTCATCCAGTTAAAAAATACAAGTAACGATGGAATAAATAATGAGAGAATTGCTGGACCACCGATATTTTTTAAAATTGGAATTCTCATCCCAATATCACCTAAGAAAATACCCATAATCATAATAACTGCAAATCCACCGATCATATCTGCTGGTAATTTATTATATACAGATGCTCCATAAATAATAGCAGCCAATACTACATATAACGGTAAAGGTATAACACCGATTTTAACATTCATAATTTTAGAGGCGAAAGACTCTCTTTGTACTTCATTTCCTTCAGATAATGATACCGCTTCCACGTTTTTTTGAATTCCCATATGGCACCCCCTTGTTTTCTTAATAACAATATTAAAACGCTTTCAATAGTAAAAATAGTTTTTGTAAGTTTTGTAATTGATTTTGTAATTAAAAAAAGTATAAGCGACTTATAATAAGTCGCTTATACGTAAAAACCTATTTTATTTTGGTCAACACATCTTAACTTACTCACAGGTCTTCCCACATGCTGATACACCATTTCGTTCTCTAATACTCCAATTTCAGTCAAAAACATTACATACTTCCGAATAGAAACCCTTGAAATTCCTACTAATTGTGCCATTTCATCTGTTGTAAACGCTCGTCCATTCAGCGACTCGATCTTCTGCCAAATTAATTGCAACGTTTGCTTCGTTAATCCTTTCGGAAGCTCTTTAGTGACAGTAGGCTCTCTTTTTTCTTTTTGCAGAATTAGTGAATCTAATTCCAATTGACTAATGTTTTGTTGTTCTTTCATGAAAGTAAGTTTTTCTCGATATATAGTTAATGCCTCTTTAAATCGTTCAAATGTAAATGGTTTAATTAAATAATCTACAACCCCGTATTGTAATGCTTTTTTAATACTCCCCATATCATGTACAGCTGAAATCATCATAATATCGATTTCTTTTTCTTGATTCCGAATATACATTAACAGCTCAAATCCAGTCTCTTCAGGCATAAAAATATCAAGTAATACTAAATCTACTCGTGATCTCTCTAATACTTCTATCGCCGATTTTACCGAGTTAACTGCTTGAACAAGTTCAAACCCTCCTACTTGCTCTAAATAATGTGTATTTAACATTGCTACCATCGGGTCATCTTCTACAATTAAAACTTTAATCATATTTTCTTCTCATCCCTACCTTTAGGTATTTCAATTGTTATCGTTGTTCCCTCTCCTAACGATGAAGAAATGTGAATCTCTCCATTTATTCGCTGTATGCTTTCCTTTACAAGATACAAGCCATAACCGCGATTATCTCCCTTTGTGGAATAACCTTTTGTAAATACTGCATCAACCTCATCTTCTTGTATACCATTCCCCGTATCTTGCACTATAATTATTAATGTATTCTGATATTGCACCCCAATTTCAACTTGTTTCTTTTTGCAATGTATCACTGCCTCTAATGCATTATCTATTAAGTTCCCTACAATCGTAATAAGTTCATGAGTAATACTTTCATCATATATTTCCGGCAAGTAAGAATCTTCACTTATAATTAACTTTATATTTTTCTCCCTAGCATAGCTAAGTTTACCTAGTAAAAAACCAGCAAATACTGGACTTTTTATTCTTTTCATAACCCCACCAATTTCATATTGATGCTCTGATACCATGCCGCTTATATACTTTTGTAATTCTTCATATTGTTTCATATGTGTAAGCCCTAATACGACATGCATCTTATTCATAAACTCATGAGATTGTGCCCGTAATGCTTCCGCATATAGCCTAATACCAGTTAGTTCCTCTGCTAGTTTTCTAATCTCTGTTTTATCACGAAATGTTGCAATCGCGCCAACTATTTCTCCTTTTACATATAAAGGAACACGATTTGTGACAATCGTAATTCCGTAAATATTTTGTTCTTCGTTTAATTGTACCTCTCCCGTTTGCAGCACTTCTTTTATACGCGAATTTGGCATATACAACTCAACATCTTTACCAATAAAATCTTCTTCCAGTCCACTTTTTTTAAATAGCCGTTTCGCTTCATTATTAATTAACGTTACTCTCGCCTCTTTATCTACAGCGATAATACCTTCCTTTACAGATTGTAACATCGTATTTCTTTCTTCAAGAATTTTCGCTATCCTGTGCGGCTCAAGACCGAATAAGCTTTTCTTTATATGCCTAGCTAGCAATATTGCTCCTATAATTCCGACTAGTACTCCAACCCCGACACCAATATAAATAATATGTCTACTTTCCTTAACTCTTTCTTTTACATTATCTGCTGAAATGCCGACAGCCACCGCTCCAATTTGTTCACCTGTTTCAGAAAATATTGGTACAAACACTCGCATTGAAATACCTAAAGTTCCTTCTGCTAGCGATACATGTTCCTTCCCTTTCAATGCAGGTCCTTCATCTCCCCCAATAAAATGATGACCTATTTTTTGAGGATTTGGATGAGATTTTCTTATTCCATCCATATCCATAACTACAATGAATTGAACACCTGTATTTTTTAATATCCTTTTTGTATACGTTTGGATTGTTGAAGTATCTGCTTTCCCAATCAAACCATTGATTACAACTGAATCATTCGCCACAATGTGTGCAATCGTTTTTGCTTTCTCTGCCTGACTATCCTCCGTTGTCCGCTCTACATTATGACTAATTAATATATCTGTCACAAGTAAAGAAAAAATTACAACTGTACAAACTAACAATGTAATCGTTTTCCATAAATTCCATAGTCTTTTTCTTTTTTTCATCCCGTTAATGACTCCCCTAATTGCTGAATAGAAAAATAAGTAAGGTGATATTATTTTCCCCTTACTTATTTGCTGTTATTATACTTTAAATTTACTAGTCATTGCTTGTAGTTCTTCTGCCATCTCAGCTAAGTTTTGCGAAGCCGAACTAATTTCTTCCATCGAATTCACTTGTTCTTCTGTTGAAGCCGCAACACTTTGCATACTAGCTGTATTTTCTTCTGCCGCCGCTGCAATTTCATCAATAGCATTTGTCACTTCATTTGCATCTCCAGCGATTTTCTTCGTTGTTTCTACCATTTGATTAACTTGAGAAACAATATGAGTAGTAGAACTTGAAATTTCTGCAAAACTTACTTTCGTTTTGGTTACAACTTCTAAGCCCTGTTGAACTTCCACACTCACATTATCCATCGCCTTAACAGTATGTTCAATATCAGCCTTAATTTCTGCAATTAAATTTGCAATCTCTCCAGATGATTCTCCTGATTGCTCTGCTAATTTTCTAACTTCATCGGCTACAATAGCAAATCCTCGTCCCTGCTCACCTGCTCTTGCTGCCTCAATAGCCGCATTTAAAGCTAATAAGTTCGTTTGAGTAGCAATGTTTTGAATTGCTTCAGAAATAGCCCCTACTTGCTTTGATTTCTCATCAAGAAGTTTAATAATAGCATCTGACTGAGATACCGACCTAGAAATAGACTGCATTTGTTTTGCGGTTTGTTCAACTAAATCTTCTCCCTCTTCAGCTCTTTCTCGCGCATGTAATGAGGAAATAGAAATTGACTCCGCGCTTCCAGTTACATCTTGAATTGCTGTATTTACTTGTTGTAATGTAGCGGCGCCTTCTTCAACACCTTGGCTTTGTGATTCAGCCCCACCTGATACTTGTTCCATTGCAATTGTAATTTGATCTGTCGCATCATTCGCTTGCTGTACGCTCGCTGTTAACTCTTCTGCCGATGCTGCAACATGTTCTGCTGAAAAGCTAATTTGGGTAATCACATCTTGTAAAGACGTAGACATTTCATTAAATGAATTCCCTAATTTCCCTATATCATCCTTAGAATGGATTGTAATTGTTTCTGTTAAATCTCCCTTACTAATTTTATGTGCCGATTCTGCTATTTTTCGTAATGGCCTTGTAATAGAATTTGTAATGAAATAAATTAATACACTACCAAATGCAATAGCGATAGCTATGACAATCAAAGTCTTATAAAACACTGGACTGGCAGCTTGCATAATTTCTTCGTCAAACATAACTCCGACTATTTTCCATCCTGTTTTCTCATTTGTTGCAAAGATTAAATTCTTTTTATCATCTTGTTCTGTATAAAACACATTTCCTTGTTTGTCTTCATAAATTGGTTTAATCCAAGGATCAGTAACCTTTGAACCTGGCTTTCTAGACGGATGACTAACAATTTGCTTATTTTGATCTAAAATAACTGCATAGCCTTTTTCACCAATGTTAATCATTTTTGAAACCTTTAGGATGTTATCCAAATTCAAGTTAATGCCTATAACACCTTTACCATCTTTTACTTCTTTAGCAATTGTCACTACCATATTTTTTGTAGATGCTGATTGATACGGTGCAGTAACAATTACCTTTCCTTTATTTTCATGCGCTTCTTTATACCATGATCTATCTGTTGGATTATAGCCATCAGACATTTGAATAAATGGTTCTCTTATAAACTTCCCCGTCTGCGTTCCAATATAAATACCTTCTACTTCTGGATGAAGCTTTATATATTGTGCTAACTTTGTTCTTACTATTTCTTCTTGTCCATTTGGATATGTATCCTCTGTTAAGATGTCTGCAAAGTACGTCGCATCAACAAATTTCTCTTCTATATTTTGAGAAATAACAGTATTTAAAACTGAAATATTCTCCTTTGCTTTATCTGTCATTTGATGTTCAAAATTTGTTTTGGCAGTTTGATATGAAACACCACCGATAATAAGTCCTGGTATAGTTAAAATAATAAAAAATGAAATGATTAATTTTTTCTTGATACTCATACATTTAACCCAGTTAAATATGTTTTGCATAATAATCCTCCTTTATGTAATAGAACACTTGTGTAATTTTATACAATCAACATACATAAAACAATATATAATGATAACATGTAATTTTTTCGTCAATTATGCATTTTTACATATCCACTTCTCCTAAACATTTTAATCATAAAAAATAAGAGAACTTTAGCATATATAATAAGCTAAAGTTCTCTTATTTCTTAACAGCTTCTCTTCAAAAAAAACTGCAAAACTTCTCTTACAATTCCTTAAATCTTTATCCTTCACCCTATAGCTATATAGTTCATGCTCTCCTTCCTAATTTATTTGGAGTTATTTATATAGCTAATTGCCTGACTCCCCATCTGCACCCATGCCTGTTCAAAGTTTCCTCTTGGCACTTTTACATCTAAGCTATCATCGAGGGGATCTCGAATATATACAGACTCCTTATCGTACCCAACAAGTACAACACAATGTTCATTATACGTAATAAAAACATCCCCACTATTTGTTTCCCATGTAGTAAATTCATCTTCATCTAAAGGAGCATATGTTGCATTCGTAATCATGACTACCGGTTGCCCTGCTTTTACACTCTTATACATTTCCTCTATACTCTTTCCTGTTAAATCCACAGCTTCATTCGGTAAATATTTTTTCGCTAATTGAAAAAGTGGTCCATGATATACACCGTATCCCGATTCAGAAAACGTATAAATGTTCCCAACAAATCCTTCATTCGGATTTCCTCTTACACCATCGTCTAAAAAATTAACTTTTTTTATTTCATTTGCTAATTCCATCTTATCTACTGAAACGCCTGCGTATTGTAACATCATCGCTAAGCTTGTCACTTCACAACCTCTATCTAGCTCTGGCAATTGCTGAATTAAAGGTACATTTGATAAGATGACCTTTTCATCGTTATTACTAAACTCCGTTCGTTTTCCGCTTTGTATATTGAAGAATGTTAACTTCTCTACATACTTTGTAATTCCATTTGTATATACACTCCATACTGCTATACTAAGTAAAGCTATACATATATACCACTTCAGTTTCCTTATCAATCTCACGCCCTTTTTAGTTCGTTAAATAAGAATAAAAAGCGTCAGCATCCGTTCGAATCATCGGTACAAAATTTAATTCTTTTCCTTTTTCAGGCTGATTTTTTTTTATTTTTTCTGTTAACTCTTGAATGTTCATATTCATTTTGTCCATATTTAGCTCATCTGCCATTTGTAGTACTTTTTGTTCATTAATTTCTCTTAATACTTGATATATATCTTTACCGTACAAATCAATATGATATTTTTTTGCTTCTTCCTGTACTTTTTGTTCATACACTTCTTGCGCTAACTCTTCTATCTCTTTTCCTTTTTGTGAAATACCTAGCTTTCCTGCTTCTTCTCTTACTTTCGTTCCGTAGATTTCTTCTGCAATGTCTTCTATTTCTTTTCCATTTGTCGAAATATCTAATTTATCCGCTTCATCATTAATTTTAATCGTATTAATTTGAGTAATTAAATTCACAATCGATGTATTCTCTATAGATATGCCCAGCTTTAACGCTTCTTGCTTTACTTTTGTTTCATAGATTTCTTCTGAAAGAGTTCCAACATCTTTTCCTTCCGTCGAAATCCCTAACTGTTCTGCTTCTCTTCCTACTTCCGTTTCATGAATTTCTTTTTCTAGCGTAATTTGTTCTTTCCCTTCCGTTTCAATTCCTAATTTCTCTGCTTTCTCTTCTGTATTTATTGCATGGACCTTTCCATTGTTTAATTGCTCTTTACTGCGCTGCGCGTAATCTGTCTTTTCTTTTGGTGTTTCAAAAGGAGAGGCCCCCCCTAATATACTAAAACTCATTACTCCAATAGTGAATACCGTCATCATTTTCTTTTGCAAAATTAATTCCTCCCTCTTACACTTTCTTTTCCATCATTCCCATAATTTTTTTAATACTATACATACATCTCATCGCTGCTCGAGATAACATTATGATCGATAAAATACACTCACATACACCTCTATAATCGCTTCTTCATGTAACGAACTTTCTTTATGCAATACATAATATAAACAGTTCCTTAACTTTCCCTTAAAAAAAGACGACCTTGTAAAAACAAGATCGTCTTCTCACTTATATTTTTTGGTTTTTAGGGAAAATCACTTCAAAACAGGTACCCTCTCCCCATTTGCTCTCTACTGATATTTTTCCGTAATGCTTTTCTACAATCCAATTTGCAATTGAAAGACCTAATCCCGCGCCCTCTGATGTACTTCTCGCTTTATCCCCTTGATAAAAACGATCAAATAATTTGGGAATATCCGCTTCTTTCACTCCTATACCATCATCTTTCACCTGTATACGAATTGAACTGCTCGTTTGCGTGCAATCGATTTGAATATGCCCGCCTTCATCCGTATACTTCATCGCATTATCTAATAGTATGACCATCATTTGATGGACTCTCTCTCTATCACCGATAAACGATATGTCACGTTCTACTTTTAATATCATCTCTTTTTCTTGATAAGAAGCAATTTCTTTATATGGATCTACGATTTCTTCCAACAATTTATCCATTTCAAATGTTTTCTTGTCCATCTCAATTTGATTAGAATCAGAACGTGCTAGCAATAATAAGTTGCTAACGAGTTTCGATAACCGCCTACATTCCTTTGAAATTGTAGAGATATCCATCGCCTTTTCCTCTACCGTAGCGGATGGTGACTGAAATAACACATCCGTTTTTGATTGAATAACTGCAAGTGGCGTTCTTAATTCATGCGATGCATCGGAAACGAACTGCTGCTGTTTCTCCCATGAATTTTGAATAGGTATGAGTGCTCTACCAGCTAGGAAAAAGCCGATTCCTATTGCACATAGGCTTCCTACGCTACAACCTATAACGAGAATTAAAAATAAAGTATTTAGCATTCCTTCTTCAGCTGTTGTATCTCGCACGATTTGAACTATTTCTCCATCTTTTTGAAGCGAAAATGCTCTAAAATATCGTCCTTGTACTTCAATATCTTGCAAATCCTCTAACTTTTTTGGAGAAAATTTTTCCAAATTCTCTTCAAAAATAGAACGAAATTTACGGTTATCGCCCTCTATTTTCACTATTTTCCCATTCCAAGTTATTCTAGTTACCCGCGGATCTCCAATTTGGATATTCTCCATGCGTTTTCTTGGTGGTATTTTAACATCTAGTTTTTCTCTATACTGAGCCATCATTTTTATAGATTGATCCACTTCATTATAAATACGCTTATATGTGTACGAATAAACAATACTACCTAACACTCCTATTAATAGGATAAATACTAATGAGTTCACTATAGTCAAACGAATGCGTGTTTTTTGAAACATACTTCCTTTTTTCATTGTTCTTTTAATATATATCCAATACCACGAACAGTTTGAATATCTTTCTGATAACCGAATGGCTCTAATTTTTTACGTAAATGATGCACATACACTTCTACAATCGCTACTGTCGTATCTGAATCAAATCCCCAAACACGATCAAAAATTTGTTCACGCATTAAAATCTTCCCGCTATTTTGAACAAGATACTCTAAAAGTTCATACTGTTTTAATGTGAGCTTAATATCTTGTCCATCTACTTGAACATCTTTATCTTTTCCAAACAATTCAATTCCTTTATATCGAATTGTTTGCTTTGTTGTTAAACTACCACTTCTGCGTAGTAAAGCACGAATTCTCGCCTTTAGTTCTGGTGCTTGAAACGGCTTTACGATATAGTCGTCTCCGCCAAAATCCAATCCTTTCACTCGATCTTCTAAAGAATCTCTCGCTGTTAAAAACAGGACTGGCGTTTCAATCTTTTCATCACGTATTTTTTGGATAACTTCAAATCCATCCATTTCTGGCATCATGACATCAAGTAATATTGCATCATATATATTTTGTAATGCTAAAAATAAACCGTCTTCCCCATTCATTGCCGTGTCCACTTCAAATTCATCACGTAAAATTTGGACAATAGACTCTAATAAAGAAGCATTGTCTTCTACTACTAATAGGCGCATTAGCCGTTCACACCTTCCACAATATATTTCAATTCTCTTTTTCTTTTATTATTACATTACTTCTCATAATAGCAAAAGAAAGCAATCACATAATGCGCATACTTTCTTTTGCTATATAAGTGTTTGAATTGGATATGGTTTTAAGGCTTTATTATGAAAGCTATTTCTTAACTTCTCCTTAATAAAAGAATGAAAGAGATAAGTTTATCTCTTTCATTCTTTTACTACATATACCCTTTTACTCGGCAACTCCAAACAATTTAACTGACCACCATACACAGCACCGCCATCAATTCCTATAATACGATTACTACCAAAATATACTCCGCAATCATCATTACCATGAAGCGTTTTTGTTTCCGTATGTCCAAAGACAACAACCTTTTCACCACTATACTCGCTATGAAATTCATTACGTATCCACATTAAATTATATGGTTCACACTCAGAAACTCGTTTCATCGGCTCAACACCAGCATGTACAAATATATACTCTTCTGTTTCAATGTAATGATCTAATTCTTGAATAAACTTTACATGTTCTTCTAATACATGAGATTGTAAAATCGGCTTTTGGAAGTCTTCCTCATTAATCGCAATATCTTCTTCTAGGAATCCATAGCTATATAATGTTTTATCGCCACCATTTCTTTTTACCCAATGATTCCATGAACGTTCCTCATCTGTCGTTAACGCTTTAATCATCATATCTTCATGATTTCCCTTTAAAACGAAGGCTCCCTCTTCTTTTAACCTTTTCACCTTTTCAATGACAGCACGTGAATTTGAACCACGATCTACATAATCCCCAATTAATATTAGTTGATCCTGTTTTGCATCGTATTGAGTTTCTTCCAATAACTGTTCAAATTTTTCTATTTCTCCATGAATATCACTAATAACAAGTATTCTCTTCATTTCTTCCCCTTCTTTCTAAACCATTCTCTTTCTAATTATAGATTAAAACAACAGAAATTTCTGAATACTAATCCAAGATAGTATTTATTACAAATAAAACTATTATCCTTACAACAATGTAATCCCCTTGTCATCCAATTCGATAGTTGTAATTACTGCATTTCCTTATACTAAAAATAAGAAATGGAACAAAAAAAAGGAGAGATGAGATATGAAAAAAGTGATGGAAATTGTAGTAGCGGTGGCAGAGGTTTTCGTAAATGGTAAACAAGTTGCAATGGAATTAAACAAATAATGAGAAGGACAAAATTCATTCTAGACTCTTTACTCATATAAAAAAAGATAAGAGTTCATCATTTCTTTGATCCCTTATCTCCCTGTAAAGAAAGCCGTATCCTTCTTAAGGATACGGCTTTCTTTTATTTTTGACTTGTACGAGCTGAAATACTAATCGCTCTATCTGTTGCTTTTGCAGCTTCATCTAACGCTTCTTTACTATTCTTTCCGTCATACATTGCTTCTAATGCTTTTACAACTGCATCTCGTGATTCTGGGAATACACTAATTAATGCACCTTGAGTTGCTGGAGATTGCTTCGTCGCTTGTAATTGTTCTACTGTTACTTTTAGCTGTGGATATTTTTCATATTGCTCTTTTACTAACGGTTCATTATATGCATCTGGATTAATTGAGAAATATCCTGTTGCAGTATGCCATTTTGCTTGTACATCTGGTTTCGTTAAATATTTCATAAAGTCCCAAGCACCTTGCTGTGTTTCTTCTGAAACCATATTCGTCATCCATAATGATGCACCGCCAATGACAACACCATTTTGTTTCGAATCTTCTGGATATGGAATATACGAAACGCCTACATTAAACTTCGATGCATCAATTAAATCACGAACACCAGCTGAAGAATCTAAATACATAGCAACTTGTCCAGACTGGAACGCTGCACGAATATCATCCCAGCTTGCCCCATACTTTCCTAGTGCACCAGCTTTATTCAATTCATCTAACATCCCAAATACTTTTTGACCTTCTTTTCCGTTAAATACCGCTTTCGTTGCTGCATCTTTACGCCCATTCTCTTTATCTACATATAGACCGCCCTGTGTCGCTAATAATTCTTCAAAAAACCAACCATAGTTCAGCATAGAGAATCCATATTGTTTTACATTTCCACCTTCTTTAATCGTTAACTTTTTCGCCGCTTCTTTTAATTCCGCATATGTTTTCGGAGCTTTCTCTGGATCTAACCCGGCCTTTGCGAAAGCATCTTTATTATAAATTAATACTGGTGTAGATGAATTAAATGGCATAGAATACATTTTTCCATCAACTGAATAATAATTCGTAATTGCTTTTTCTAATTTTGATGTATCGTACTTATCTTTTTTAATCCAACTATCGATAGGCGTAATCTTTTTGCTATCAATCATATATTTCGTTGTAATTTCACTCGATTGAACAAGAGCTGGCGCTTCTTTCGTTGCAGACATCGTTTTAAACTTCGTTAAAGACTCTTCGTATGTCCCTTGGAACTCTGCCTTTATCTCATATTTATTCTGCGACTTATTATAGTCTGCAACAAGCTCATCTAGCACACCTTGTGTTTTTCCACCCATCGCATGCCAAAAGCGAATTACAGTTTTATCACCATTTTTTTCAACAGGTGCTACTTTTGCCTGTGCTTCAGATTTCCCCTCTGTTTTACTACTTGAACACGCTGCCCCGGTTAATGCCATTGTGGCTGCCATTAAAAGAGCAGCACTTTTTTTCAATAAACTCATCTCAATCCCACCTTTTCCTATGTATGCTTATTTAATTGCACCTTTTGTTAATCCTTGTTGCAATTGCTTTTGCCCTAAAAATAATAAAATCAATGTTGGAATTACGATAACAGTGACGCCAGCCATTACACTTCCCCAATCAGTTGCAACTTCTTGAGACTGGAGCTGCTTCACACCAATTTGAACTGTTCTTACTTTTTCATCAGTGGTCACTAAGAGTGGCCATAAATACATATTCCATGTTGTTAAAAAGCTATATACTCCAAGCGTAATAAAACTCGTTTTACAATACGGAATTACAACGCTGAATAAAAACCTTACATTTCCAATCCCTTCAATAAAAGCAGCTTCTTTCAGTTCATTCGGAAGTGTCATAAAATGCTGACGTAGTAAGAAAATACCGAAAGCTGTTGCAAAAAATGGCACGGTCATCCCAGCAAAGCTATTGATCCATCCGAAGTTTTGAATCGTTAAAAAGTTTGGTACCATCGTCGCTTCCCACGGAATGAGCATCGTTGAAATAAACAAGAAGAAAATAAAGTCCCTTCCTTTAAACTGAAGAAAGACAAAAGCATAAGCTGCTAAGCTTGATACGATAAGTTGTCCAAACATAACAACTGTCGATACAATTAAACTGTTATATAAATATGTAAAAAGCGGTACTTTTTGAAAAATATTAATGAAATTATCAAAAGTAAATTGAGTCGGAAATAACCTTCTCATTTGAATATCGTCTGGTGTCATAAAGCTTATTAAAAATGCATAAAGTACAGGAAAAAACACCATTACTGCACTAATAATGAGCAACATATATAAAAGAAAATTTTGCTTCCACTTGTTCACGATCATTTATAATGCACCTTTCTCTCTGCAAACTTGAATTGAAGTAATGTAGCAATGAAAATGAAAACAAATAATACCATCGCTTGTGCACTTGCCGTTCCAAATTGATGATTCACAAATGCTTCTTTATAAATCGAGTACACAATTAAATTCGTTGCATCATTTGGTCCACCATGTGTTAAAATATCGATTTGTCCAAAGCTTTGGAATGCACTAATTAACGTTACTGTTACGATAAAGAATAAAGTTGGTGATAGCATTGGTAATGTAACGCGGCGTAGCTTATATAAATAGCTAGCACCGTCTATAGATGCACTCTCATATAAAGACGTATCAATATTTTGTAAACCGCCTAATATAACTAAAAATGCAAATCCTGTATTCACCCAAACAGTTGTAACCGATACAGAAAATAATGCCCAGTCCGGACTCGTTAACCATGCAATTGCAGGAAGATTCATAGAGGCTAATATATTATTAAATAGCCCTACGCTTGGATGAAATAAAAATAACCAAATCACTGCACTAGCAGCTACTGATATCCCCATCGTTGAAGAAAAAAGCACTCGGAATAACCCAATACCTCTTACTTTTTCATTTGCAATTAATGCAAGAAATAAAGCAAATACAATACTAGTAGGCACTGTATATACAACAAACAATAAAGTTGACTTTACGCTCTTGTAGAAAGCAGGATCAGAAAATAAATATTGATAATTTTCTAAGCCCACAAAAAGGTTAGCTTCCCCATGTATATCTGTTAAATAAAAACTGTAGTAAATCGTCCTAAACAATGGATAGAAAAGAAAAATCGAAAATAGCAAGATGGATGGTGCTAGAAATAATAATCCCGTTCTTAACTCTTTCGTTCTGCCCCATAAATTCTTCTTTTTTAATACTTTTGTTTGAACTGGTAACTTGCCTACTTCAATCATTATTTCGCCACCACTTTCAACTCTTCTTCAGCTACCACTTTTAATCGTTCATTCGTATTTTGGTGAAAGAAGCATAGTTTTTCTTGCGAGAATAATAATTTTACCTTGTCACCCTTTTTCAACAGCAACTGTCCAACAACTTTTGCACTCCAAGTTGCCCCATTTACCGTAAAGTTTAATATCGATTCATTCCCTAACACTTCTACAGATTGCAGCGTAACTTCTTGTCCTTCCTCAGACAATGCAATATGCTCAGGACGCATGCCTATTCGAATTGTTCCTTCTGGTAATTGCTTTAACTGTCCAATAGATAATGGAATTTGCAATTGCCCTATATGTAATACGCATTTTTCTTTATCCACTTCTCCATCATTTATATTCATAGAAGGAGAACCTATAAAACTTGCAACAAATTCGTTTGCTGGTTCGTTGTATATATCAAGCGGTGTTCCAACTTGTTGTATACTTCCTTTATTTAAGACCATGATACGATCTCCCATAGTCATCGCTTCTATTTGATCGTGAGTAACGTAAATCATCGTAATTCCTAGTCGTTGCTGAATTTCTCTAATTTCAATCCTCATTTGCGCACGTAATTTCGCATCTAAATTCGAAAGTGGTTCATCCATTAAACAAATCGGTGCTTGACTCACGATCGCCCTGGCAAGCGCAACACGCTGTCTTTGCCCGCCTGATAATTGGCCCGGTTTCATTTTCACATACTCTTTCAGTCCTACCATTTCAATAGCATCCATTAATCGCTTTTGTCGCTCTTCTTTTTGTACCTTCCTTACCTTAAGTCCAAATAAAATATTTTCTTCTACAGTTAGGTGTGGATATAATGCATAATTTTGAAATACCATTGATAGATTACGGTCTTTCGGCTCTAAATCATTTGCAACACGTTCATTAATCATTAAATCTCCCGAAGAGATTTCTTCTAAGCCAGCGATCATTCGTAGTAATGTACTTTTTCCACATCCCGAAGGTCCAACTAAAACAAAAAATTCTCCCTTCTTAATATGAACCGATACGTCTTTAACCGCTGTCTCTTCCGCATTTTTATATACCTTTGAAACATCTTTCAATTCGATCACAAGGTTGCACTCCTTTTTTCTTCTCGTATCCATACTTCATAATGACTCGTTGAAATCGCACTTGCTCCTGCACGAATCGCAATTTCCGCATCTTCCCGCGTTTGAATCAATCCACCTGCAATAATGGGAAATTCTATTTCCTCTGCTAGCTGTTTAATGATAGAAGGCATAATTCCAGGCATAATCTCTACCGCATTCGGTTTAGTCGTTTTACAATTTTCAATTGATTTTGTAAGAGATAAAGTATCGACAATAAAAATTCGTTGAATTGTTTTTAATCCAATTTTATTGGCATTTCGAATTGTCGAACCTTTTGTTGAAATAATACCTTGTGCTCCGATAACATCTTGAATATACAAAAGGGCTTCCTCTGTGTTCGTATTTAAGCCTTGTATAAAATCACAATGAAGAAATACATCATGTCCATGTTTCTGTAATTCGTATACACGCTCTGGTAGCTCCAGCATTGAACCAGTCATAAGAAAAACTGTTTTCGGTAATTTTTTATATGCTTTATACCCTTTCCAATCCTTTATCATCGCAATATAAGGTTCTTTAAACATTTATTCCACCTAGCTTTTCTATTTTTGTCCAAACTAAAAACACCTACTTACATAGAACACCTTTCTCCTTATTTGAACTCTAGGGAATAGAGCACAACACCTAAGAAAGTGGCACGTTATATGTAAGCGGGTGTTCTCAAATGTTCTCTACCCTAGTTATTTTGTTACCTTTACTATATTACGCATTTATTAAGTCAGTTTTGATAAATTGTTAATTAGGTGTTAATCGAATGTAAATATTCACCACATCATTTTTTAAATAAATCTACATATACGAATATACTTCAACAAAATGCAACAATGTTTGAAATTCAATCCATATGTAAGTTCATGCCATAATTAATGAGCTTTAGTTTTCTTGCCACTGCTTGCGAAGCAAAGTTATCCCAAGAAGTACTATAAAGCGGAATGCGCTTTTCCTCTTGTATTGATATTGCCCAGGCTGTAACGACATCAACACCATATCCATTCCCTTGAAACTCCGTTAAAGTTTCCACACTTGCCTCAGCAGCTACGGGCGTACTTCTGGCACTGCAACATATAGAAACTACCTTTTCATTCTTTACAATTGCAAAATAAGATTGCCTCCATTCCATCTGTTCTATTAGATTAGGAAAATTTTCTCGCAAAAGCTCTTTATTCTTCTCTGTTATTTGTATCGTTCTAGTTGGCTTATGTAAATTATTAGGGAACATGAAAGCAGGACCCATCCAAATATTCTCCACCGTTCTCTCTTCATTTAATACTTTCATGATCTTTGCTATCTCTATGTGATTTGAACGTTCTCGAATTAATTTCTCAATCTTACTTATCATTTCACCATCCAGATTACAATGATATCTCGTTATATCCCCTTCACGAGTTTTGCCAAGAAAAAAACGTGGTGCTTTCGGATTTCCCTGTTCATTTACACTCTTTATTCTTCCTACTTGATTATGAACAAATAAAACCTCTGCCTGAATTGCTATTAACTCAAGTTCTGAAAATTGCATTTATACCCTCCTTTACCATCCATTCATACTCTATTTTTGATGTTCAAAACAAAAATCCCATTTAAATACACATTACTGAATCAATCATACTAAAATGACTTCTTCATTCTGTCTATCTAAATGGGATTATTTCACACTCTTTATTCCTTCGTCTTGTTATTCCACCGGTTGTGGTTGCGGCTGCACTACTTCATTCGCTCCAGCTATCCTCAACATATTCGCAATATCTTTAAAACCTCTTTTTTCAGCATATTGCAGCGGCGTAATATTTTCCTTATTGGCCATATTTACATCTGCCCCGTGGTCAATAAGCATTTGAATTACTTTCTTATGGCTTTCACTACCATTTCCCAATACAATTGCTTCTAATAAAGCTGTTCCACCACGTTCATTCTTATAATTCACATCAATATCTGTATGCTCTAATAATTCTTTAACAACCTCTACATGACCACGCTCAGATGCAGAAATGAGTGCTGTGCCACCTGACTTAGTCGTTTCTTTCGTATTAACTCCTGCATTAATTAATACTTTTACAATATCCGTATACCCTTCTCTACTTGCATAAAGGAATGGATTGCTTTGTTTCTCATCTTTGACTTCAATATTAGCACCTGCACCAATTAATGCTTTAACTGTCTCTACATGATTTTGGTACGTTGCTGCAAGGATAGGCGTTTCTCGGTTGTCACCTTCTACGTTTATATTCGCTCCATCCTGAATTAGCTTCATAGCTGTCTCTGTGTCTCCAAGAGTCGCTGAAAGTAACAACTGTTTGTCCATTAAATTTATACTTTTTTCTTCTTTAACTTCTTCTTGTTCTTTATGCTTTTCTTTTTTCTTTTCGTTTTTCACATGAACCGGTTTCGATTCTGCTTCTTCTTGCTTATCGCAAGCCACTACCGTCATTAAAAGTCCTAATAACATACATAATAAAATTTTTTGTTTTCTCACAACTACAGCTCCTATGAAAGATAATGTTTTCTTAACCATTCCTCCATCACATACAATAACTCTTCTTGAGTACATTTATCCATAAGTCCTTTATATTCCTTCTTTAATCGGATTATCTTAAGCTTATACTATGTTTCTCAACCTATTGGAATGATACGCCTGATGGCCTCATCATTAACATTATGAAGCAATTAGTTTAGCACGTTTTTACCGCATTTGTATACATTTCTAAAAAGTACATAAATGATTGCTTTAGGTTACTATATTCCATTGTAACCGTTCTTCTGAAAATTTTACACCTTTTCTATATTTGCACCTGAGTAATAATAGAAAAGGACAACCATACATGGCTGTCCTACATTATAAATACTTCTTCACTTTAATGAGAATGCCCACCGGTATTCCCTTTTGTTGGTTTCCCCATCATCTCTTTATTCATTTCCCATTTATGCTTAGATAGCTCTTTATACGAAAGAACTTTCCCCTTATAGTTAGATACAAAGCTCTCTGCATCTTTTTTATTTTTAAATGAAATGACATTATAAGCCATTGGTGTCGTTATTGTTTTATCATATACGTAAGTGGCATCTTCTAACGAAATCCAATCTTTCGAATCATAATCTCGAACAAATTTTTCTTTCGTCTTTTCACCTGAATTAATCTCCATCCATTTATACATACAACCAATATCATCAAACTTTAACGCTTTTCCATTTTCTAAAATGATTTCTGTTGCAAATTGATTATCCGTTACCCCAATTTGGCAAATATCACACTTATCATGTTTCTCATCAATTGCCACAGCTGTTGTTTCCTTTTTCCCACATCCCACTATCGTAAATAAGAAACATAAGCATATAGCAAGTGCGACATATTTTATCCTCATCAATATTCCTCCCTAAAAACCGTACTCCACAAGGAGAATATCAAAAACTTGTGTGGGATTTGTGAAAAAACAATGTGCTTTTTGTAATATAGGAAACAAAAAAGATGTGTAGCTATTTCTACACATCTCTCATCATTCACAGCCTGTAATTAATAAATCATCTTCTAACTTAACTAATAATGTATCTGTATTAATTTTCTGCCCAACTTCTACATTTACTAATCTTATATTTCCACTGATACCGACCGCGACTTTTTCAAGCTCACCGTTATTTTTTCGGATCATCATTAATTTTTCCCACTCATATACGTAAGAAGATTCATTAACAAAAATCTCTTCTATTTTCCCCTCATAAGAACTATAAACTTCTTCTATTCTCGTTTCCATTCAAAATCTACTCCCTACTTCGCACTTCACTATTTTCACCTTATTCTATCATTCTTGTTAGAAGTAAATTATATTTTTAAAAATTCAAAATTACCTTCGTGAACAATATGACCAAAATAAAAATTATGCTTCTAATGGTTTTATTTTTCAAATTATTTACCATTTGAATAGATGCTTTTATGATAAACAAAAAACCTTATTCTGAATTTTTATTTTATTTTGAAAGCGTAATCATTTTTTTGAGGGGGAGATCAAATGTTAGCTCTACTTGGGTTTGCAATGGTATGTGTCTTTATGTTTTTAATTATGACGAAACGTATGTCAGCATTAGTAGCATTAATATTAATTCCAATTACTTTCGCATTAATTGGCGGCTTTTATGCAGACATGGGTCCTATGATGTTAGAGGGCATTCAAAAATTAGCACCTACCGGTATTATGCTTATGTTTGCCATTTTATATTTTGGAATTATGATTGATAGCGGTTTATTCGATCCTGTCATTAGTAAAATATTAAAATTTGTAAAAGGGGATCCTTTAAAAATTGTTGTCGGTACAGCTATTCTTACTATTATCGTTTCATTAGATGGGGACGGAACAACAACGTATATGATTACTGTTTCCGCAATGTACCCATTGTATAAACGTCTCGGAATGAATCCACTTATATTAGCTGGGGTTGTTATGTTAGGGGCAGGTGTGACAAATCTTACACCTTGGGGTGGACCAACTGCTCGAGTTATGAGTGCACTTGGACTAGATGCATCAGAGCTCTTTACACCACTTATACCAGGAATGATTGCTGGTGCAATTTGGGTAGTTTTCGTTGCCTACTATCTTGGAAAAAAAGAAAGAAAACGTTTAGGCATTATGGATGTACAATATTTAAAACAAATGCAAACAATGGATGAGCAAGCTGCAACAGTAGAAGCTGCCGTGCATAAACGCCCTAAACTTCTATGGATTAACTTTTTATTGACCGCTACATTACTTGTCTGTCTCATACTAGAAGTTATGCCTTTACCTGTTCTCTTTACAGTCGCTTTCGCTATTGCTGTTATGATTAACTATCCAAACTTAGAGCAACAAAAAGAACGTATTGCCTCTCATGCAGGAAACGTATTGGCAGTTGTTTCTCTCGTATTTGCTGCTGGAATTTTCACTGGCATTTTATCTGGAACAAAAATGGTAGATGCGATGGCTCAAAGTGTAGTAACTCTTATACCAGATGCTCTTGGACCACAATTGCCAATCATTACAGCTCTTCTTAGTATGCCGTTCACATTTTTCATGTCCAATGATGCATTTTACTTCGGGGTATTACCTATTTTAACGAAAGCTGCTGCCACTTACGGAATTAGTGCAGCTGAAATGGGACGTGCTTCCCTGCTCGGTCAACCCGTTCACTTATTAAGTCCACTCGTTGCTTCCACTTATTTATTAGTCGGAATGGCAAAAGTTGATTTTGGTGAACACCAACGCTTTACTTTATTGTGGGCTGTTGGAACGACAATGGTTATGTTGATTACTGGAATTTTAATTGGAATTATTCCAATATAAGACGCGAAAAACAGTAGAGAAAATGCAATCCTCTACTGTTTTTTGTTATGAAGAACCAAGAAAATACCTTCTCTCCGGTCTCCCTACACTTCCATATATAAGCTCTGCATGTACTTTCTTTCCAGATATTAAATACTCTAAATAGCGCCTCGCTGTTGATCGACTTACCCCAACCATTGAGCTTAACACTTCTGCGGTAATTCCTTCTTCATTAACTGTTAACATGTGCTTTTTTATTTTTGCTAAAGTTAAAGGATCTATCCCTTTCGGGGCATATTCTATTTGATTTCCCTTCACGCCCCTTTGAGACCATAAATATTCAATTTGTTCTGTAGATAATTGATTATTTTTCTTTAACTGCACAATCTTTTTTTGGTAACTTTCCAAACTCGCTTTAAATCGGTCAAACATAAGTGGCTTTACGATATAATCTGTTACTCCGCCTCGTAAAGCATGTCGTACTACATCTGTTTCCGACGCAGCTGTAATCATAATAATGTCTGTATCATGTAAATGATGCCTAATATATGTGACAAGTTCCGTTCCTTGCATATCAGGTAAGTATACATCTAATAAAACGAGCTGTGGCTTCACAAATTCTAGCCATTCTTTCGCCTGTTCCCCAGTCGTTGCTGTTCCAATTACTTTAAACCCCTCAATTTTTTCAGTAAAACGACGATGAATTTCCGCAATCCGAATATCATCTTCTACAATCAATACTTCAATCCCCTCAGTCATTACAATTCGCCTCTCTCTTTCGGTAATGCAATGATAAATAACGCACCACCTAAATCCCCTTTTTCGATTGCAATACTTCCATTTAAATCTTCCACTAGCTCTTTCACTTTTGCTAATCCATATCCACGTTTTCCTCCCTCTTTCGTCGAAAAACCTTTATAGAATATGCTAGTAATTATTTCATCGTGAATTCCGTGTCCTGAATCTTCCACTTCAATTAATATTTCTTCTCCAATATCCGTTACAAACATTCTAACTCTCTTGTCATACTCTTGATTTTTTTCAATTGCTTCAAATGCATTCGTAATTAAATTTCCCAGTATAGAAACAACATAATTACTATCAATATGCGGACTTAACTTTTCTAAACTACTTTCTCGATCTAACACAAAATCAATCTTCAATTCTCGTGCCCTATTATAGAATCCTATTAAAATTCCACCTAGCCACGGATTTTGAATTCGCTTCATAATAAATTGAACAAAATCTTGATATACCGCCGTTTCCTTATGAATAAGTTCTAAGGCATCTTCATATGACTCTAACTGAATAAGACCTGAAAGCGTATACAATAAATTGTTATATTCATGTGTTTGTGCCCGTAACGCCTCTGTATATTGCTTCGTCTGAGACAATTCTGCTGTTAACTGATCCATTTCAGATTTCAAACGTAAACTAGATACGACGCCAGTTACTCTATTATTTACTTTAATAGGTAGACGATTAGCAATAACAGCCTGCCCTTTTATATTTAATTGACGATCAAACTGTTCTTCACCAGTTTGAAGTACATCCAGTATGGATGAATTAGGAATTATATTTAAAATAAATGATCCAATGATATTTTTTTGTTTGTCTAGCGAAAGAATATCGTAGGCTGCTTGATTGACTAAACTAATCATGCCCTTTTTATCAATTACGATAATCCCTTCTCGTACAGATTGAATCACTGTACTATGCTCTTCATATAAAGATGAAATTTCTTCTGGTTCCATTCCAAACATCATTCTTTTTATACTTCCCGCTAAATATATAGAGCCGATTATCCCAATTAACAGACCTATTACTGTGATCCAAAACACACGCTTCCCATACACTTCTACCGCTTCATGAATATCATCCATTGAAAATCCAACAGATACTACGCCAATAATTTCATTATCCTGATTACGGATTGGAACTTTTCCGCGTAACGACGGTCCTAATGATCCCGTTGCTTTCGAAACGTATGATTTCCCTTCTAATAGAACTCCTTGGTTATCTCCACCAACCATTGCTTCTCCTATTTTATCTTTCTTAGGATGTGCATAACGAATCCCTTCTTTATTTCCAACCACAATAAAATCAGCATCTGTATCAATTCGAATTTTTTCCGCAATCGGTTGAATAATAGAAGCTGGATTTTCTTTTTGAAAAGCTTCCCCGATTTCTGGTATAGCGGCAACTGTTTTCGCGACATGCAAAGCCCTTTTACCAATTTGCTCTTCTACTGTTTCAGATAATATATAGTAAAATAAATAACTTGTTAGCATAAGCACAACAAGAATAAGTGTACTAATAGTTAATGTAATTCTCGGTTGTAGTTTTAATTTTTTAAATTTCAAAACCATTCCCCTAACATGAATAAAGATAGAATTTAAAGAAAATACAGTTTTTTATCATTGCACTTAATCATAACACGGTTACTACATATTTCTTTATTTTTATCTCCATAAAAAAAAACGAGGTAGAACCACTACCTCGTTTCTTAATTTTGTTATTATACTTTAAACTTACCGATCATCTCTTGCAATTCTTCTGCCATTTGCGATAAATGAACTGCTGCTCCATTGATTTCATCTACTGAAGCTAATTGTTCTTCAGAGGAGCCAGCAATATTTTGAACACTTGCTGCATTTTCTTCAATCGTAGCTGCAATTTCATTAATAGATGCACTTACTTGTTTTGCATCTACCGTCATTTGTTTCGCTACTTCTACCATACTATCAATTTGTACAACTGTATCATTTGTAGATTTCAATATTTCTACAAAGCTTTGCTTCGTTTCATTTGCAACTACAAGTCCTGATTGTACCTCTGTCCCAACTTGATTCATAGAGCTTACAGTTTCTTTTATATCAAATTGTATCTCTTTTACTAGCTTACCAATTTCCGTAGAAGACTGTCCCGATTGTTCTGCTAATTTCCGTACTTCATCTGCTACAATTGCAAAGCCTCTGCCTTGCTCTCCAGCTCTTGCAGCCTCAATTGCAGCATTTAATGCTAATAAGTTTGTCTGCTCTGCAATATGTTGAATCACTTCTAGAATAGCTCCAATTTGTTTCGACTTGTCATCTAATAAAACAATGACTTTATCTGACTTTGAAACAGACTCATGAATTAATTGCATTTGATTCACAGTTTGTTCAACTAACTTCCCACCATCTTCAGCTTTTTTCTTCGTATACATAGAAGCTGTTGATACTAATGAAGAACTATCAGCAACACGCTGAACTCCTTCTGTAACTTCTTCTAATAATGTCGCTCCTTCTTCAACTTCTCTCGTTTGTATTTCAGCCCCACTCGACACTTGCTCTATAGCTTGTGTGATTTGTTCTGTCGCTTCACTTGTCTGCTTCATGCTAGCTGTTAATTCTTCTGAAGATGCTGCTACATGACTTGCTGAAATATTTATATTGGAAATGACATTATGTAATGATGATGCCATCTCATTAAAACTTTCTCCTAACTGCCCAATTTCATCTTTAGAATGAACTGTAATAGATTCTGTTAAATCACCTTCACTAATTTTCCTAGATGATATAACAAGTTGTTTTAACGGTTTAATAATAGAAGCAATTATGAAGTAAATTAAAACCCCACCAATCATTAATGAGATACCAATAACAGTTATTGTTTTATAGAAAATAGGTTCAGCCGCTTGAATAATTTCTTTTGAAGGCATAATCCCTGCTATTTTCCATCCGGTTTGCTTATTTGTTTTAAAAGTGATATTGCGGTCCTCGCCATCTAATGAAAATTGAAAATCACCTGTTTCTTGTTTATACAGTTCCTTTCCAAGTTTCTCTTCTACCTTTTCCCCTGGCTTCAGCGTTGGATGTGCTACCACATTTTTATCCTGATCAAAAATTGCAACATACCCTTCTTTACCGATATTAACCATTTTCGAAGTATTTACAATATCATTTATAATTAAATCAATACCGAGAACGCCACTTTTATCCTCATTTTGTTTTGCTATTGTAACAACAATATTTCCTGTCGTTTTTGATTTATATGGAGCCGTAATAATTACTTCTCCATTTTTTTTCACTGCCTCTTTATACCAATCTCTTTCTGCAGGATTATACCCTTCTGGCATTTGAATTGCCGGTGATTGAATAAATTGCCCATTACTAGATCCAGTATATATTGCTTCCATTTCTGGATGTAATTTATTATATTCTTCTAATTTATTTTGCACGTTTTGAAGCTGATCTGCTTGATAACTCGCTCCAGTGAATAATTTTGTAAAATATGCTGCATCTACTTTCTTACTATCTAATTCTTTATTAATTACATTATTTAAAATCTTCACGTTATCTTTTGCTGATTGCAAAATTGTTTCATTAAAATTTGCCTTCGCCTGCTGATAAGACGTCCAGCCAATTATAATACTTGGTACAATTAAAATAATAATAAATGACACAAGTAACTTTGTTTTTAAACTACTACTCCTTAATTTTCCTTGAAACATATTTCTGCCCCTCCATACCGTTTTACATGCAATAAATTATAATTAATCTATTTATAAAAATTATAAGATATAAATAAGTTGATGAGACTCTCTATTTCTCTTTACTCATCTTTCTAGATTTAAAAGATTATTGCATACATAATTCATTCTATAAAAATTAAATAATTAAAACAATGTATAAAAATGTATATTTTTCGAAATATTATGATTCACAGAAGAACCTCTAGCACATGCTAGAGGTCCTGCCCACCTTACTATTCTTTATCTTTTTCTACTTCTTTTTTCTTATCTTCTACTACAGATACGACAGGTTTATCATTCGATAACTGCTGTACTGCACCTTTTCCAGCAAATCCTTCTAGTAATTCTTTTAAATCAATACCAGAAGAAGCTTTTAGCGTTTCTTGCATCGTTGCCATTAAATCAGTCGCATAACCTGCAACTTTTCCGGCGCCGCTATTCTTTCCACCGCCGCCTGTATCGACAACTGTAATTTTATCAATATTGCTAAGTGGACTTGCAATTTCTTTCGCATAACTCGGAAGCATTTTTAGAACCATATCCATAATCGCGGCTTGCCCATATAATTCAAATGCCTCTGCAATTTTTTGTTTCGCTTCTGCTTCAGCTAAACCTTTTAATCTAATAACATCTGCTTCTGCTGTACCTTGCGCTTTCTGTACTTCTGCTTTCGCTTGACCTTGCGCTTTTTCAATTTCTGCTTTCGCTAACCCTTCTACACGAACTTCTTCTGCACGTGCTCTTGCTTCAGCTTCAATCTTATATTGATCCGCATCTGCTTTTTTCATTTGTTTTACTTTTTCCGCTTCTGCTGATTGTTCGACAGCATAGCGATCTGCATCTGCTTTTTTCTTCACTTCTGCATCATATTGCTTTTCACGACGTGCAATCTCTTTTTCTTCTAATTCAATTTGCTTTTCACGCTCAATGATTTTAACGCGCATTTGCTCTTCTGTAACACCTTGTTGCGCTTTCGCTTGTTGTAATTCATAAGAAAGATCTGCATCTGCGCGAGCTTGTTCTTGGTCCCTCTTATAAGATTGTACTTTTAATTCCTTATGTTTTTCAGCTTCAGCGATTTGTGCATCACGTTGATATTCCGCTTCTTTTGCTTCTTTCTCAGCACGAGCTTTTTCAATTCGTGCCTCTTTTTCACGCTCTGCATTCGCAACTGTTGCATCACGCTTAACCATTGCAATTTGCGGCTGACCAAGTGCATCTAAGTAACCGTTTTTATCCATTATTTCTTTAATTGTAAAGGAAACGATGCGAAGTCCCATCTTCTTCAAATCAGTAGAAGCTACTTCATGCACCTTTTGTGCGAATTGCTCTCTATTACTATAAGCATCTTCTACTGTCATAGAAGATAAAATAGCACGTAGATGCCCTTCTAAAACTTCTTTTGCTTCTACTTTTAACTCTTCCGTTTCTTTTCCTAAATATTGTTCAGCTGCTGTAGAAACTTCTTCAATTGTCGATCCTACTTTAATAATAGAAACACCGTTTACTGTAATTGGTACACCTTGTTTCGTATACGTATCACGTGTTCCAACTTCTAATTTGTAGTTTAATAAGCTAAGAAGTTCTGCTCGTTGCATAATTGGCACAACGAAAGTACCACCACCGCGGATAATCTTAATCTTCTTTCCATCATCAGTGGTAACAACATTCTTTCCACCACCAAGCCAGTTCCCTGTTACAATTAATGCTTCATCTGGACCAACTGTACGATACTTCGTAATGAATACTAAAATGAGTAGAATTAAAATTGCGAGTAAAACTCCACCGATAATTAATGGAATCGTCATGTGAATTCCCCCTTATAATTTTGGTTTCTTTAAAGAATAAGCGATGTTTTGTACAAGCAAAACACCATCTTGAATTCCCTCAATAATGACCTCGGTTCCTTGTGAAATATCTTTTTTCCCAATTGTTTTCGCTGGTATTGCATTACTTCCAAATTTAGAGGAGATTAATACTTCACCAAATCCTTCTGTAGGAATTGTCGTAATGACTTCTCCCTTGCAACCAATGAATTCATCCATACGTTGCACCGTATTTTGTTCTGCTTCTGCAATTGGTTTTAAAATTAATATTTTCATTATGAAAACACCGATGAAAGATATAGCAAATGAACCAGCAAAAATAATAGTACTATTAAAGGAAAATAAATATTCTCCTATATAACTAAGTCCACATAACATGGCGAAGAAACTAAGTAGTAAAGTAACAACGGATACAGATCCGCCCCCAAAACTAAATATTGATTCAAATATATCTCCAAAGAAAATATAAATAACAGTGAGTATAGTAGCAATAATAAATCCATATAAATAAATTGTTTCAAGTGGATAACCAAACAAGACCATTTCTTATCCCCCTTTCTTAAACAATCCCTTTTTTGTTATGTGTATGCCCCACCTCTTTCAAAGATTATCGTTCTTAATTTTCAGTTATTTACCTTTTAAAGAAAAGCCTGTAAGACAGGCCTCTAAAAAAGAACAGGAGAAACCTATTGTGACAGGCTCCTCCTAGAAAATAACCGATATATTATATATCTATATAATATACTATTTTCCACAAAAAGTAAAGTTAAACATACATTGGAAGAGCATTTATTTTACCCCGCATTAATGGGCAGTAAAACTCCCACTTCAAAATTCGGCGAATGCGAGGAAGTTAGGTGGGAGATAACTGCCCATAAAAGCCCGATTGGTGTGGGCTAATAATCAGTGGGGGATGAACAGAACCCCCGCTGATTAAAGTTTCACTTTACTGATAATGCGTATGTTCCATCGCCATTATCATATTTATATACATACAAGTAATACTTACCTGGTTTTGCATTAAATTTTGCTTCTATACGATTTCCATTAGCTTGACCGTAAGCTACGTAATTTTGCATATCTGATTCATGGTGAAGTACCCATGTCATCCCGATTCCATGCTCATTTAAAACAGAAATATCGATATCTTTCGCTGATGCTACATTAAATGTATAAACATCGGTGTGATCCCCGCCGATAAGGCTACCTTTTATAGTAGTGTTCAGCCCGATACGATTTGCTTCCTCTGGACGATTATTTGGTTCAGATTCTGTTAAACTTCCATCTTTAATCGTAACAGTTGTCTCGCTTCTACTCTCTTTTCCTTTATCATCTTTTACTCTTAACGCTACTTTATAAGTTCCTTCTCTTTCATATGCATGTACTGGATTAACTTCTGTACTTGTTCTTCCGTCTCCAAACTCCCATGAATAAGAAACGATTTTTCCATCTTCGTCGTTTGAGCCATCACTTTTGAATTGAATTCCTTCTTTTACAAGCCCATTATAAGGACCGTTTATATTAACTGTCGGAGCTTTATTTTCTCCGTCATCTTTTGCGATACCATGAAAGACTACATCATATTCAAATTGATTGGAACTATTCACACGGTAATTGACGAAATATGCTGTAACCGTTTTGTAGCCGCTCCATTCTTTTTGCGCCAATTGTTCTAAAGCTTCATTTACTCTTTTACTCATTGCGTTCCAGTCTTCTGATTCACCTTTTGTTACACTACCTGTAAACGTACCTTCTAATGTAAATGTATTAAAGAATTGAGACTCATGTTTTGTCATTTTTGTATCTTTCATAGACAACGTCTCACTAATTTCTTTCTTCACTTCTGTTAACGATTTTGGTGCATGTTCAGTTAAATAATCATCTGCTACTTCCGGCACATTATACTTATCTTGATTATCAATTAACTGCTGCATATAAGCTTGGTACTCTTTATTTAACTTCGGATCTTTACTTAAAGTTTCACGATATGTATCATAATTTTTCACGTCATTCGCACGAATTAAATCTTGAATTTTATCAAACGTTTCAAATTGATGAGTATATAAGTACGACTGCAATGCAAACGAGTAGTTATAGAAATCCCAAGAACCATATTTAGCAAATAGTGTACGCTCTGCCGTATAACGGCTTGCAGGATCAGATGATAACCCACTAATTATGCTCTTTCTCGGTACAACGTTATTCGTACGAGTAGATCCTGCGAAAAATTCTGCATTCCCTTCTTGGAACCAAGTTAATCTTTCATTTTGATACATATCTCCTCTTCCAAATAAACCGGGAACTTCATATCTCCCTTG
This sequence comes from Bacillus sp. NPDC057893, assembly GCF_042796455.1. NCBI lineage: Bacteria > Bacillati > Bacillota > Bacilli > Caryophanales > Bacillaceae > Bacillus > Bacillus sp. NPDC057893. The sequence goes on from NZ_JBHVNG010000007.1 coordinate 180,667, forward strand.
AAGATAATGAGTAAACTCATGACGGAATAACTCTTCTAAACTATAAATACTTTGCTCTGGCGTACGCTCATATGTAAAGAATGTACCTGTCTCTTCAATATAAATCCCACCGTTATTCGTCTCATATCCATACAGTTGTCTATTTAATTGATATTCATCTGGAGTATTATAGATTACTATCGTTAATACGTCGTCTGCATTACCTTGTTCTAAAGCTTTGTCATTTCCAATTACGCGGTGATATTGCGCTTTTACTTCCTTTGCAGCCCAATATAATCTCTTAATTTTTTCTTCTGACACTTTATCCCCAGTTTTAAATACAATAGATCCATCGTCGAATGTATACGTTTTTGGTAAGTATTGCTCCTTGCCTTCTTTACGTATCTTCTCTAAATCTACCGTATTCCCGCTATAATCTTTCCCATTATAGTTTGTTGTAATTTGTTCTACCGCAACAAAATAAGGTTCGCTTAAACGTGGATACATATGCATTGCTTGTGTAACAACCTCTAATCCTTTATTTGGATTGCTATGAAACTTCCCTAAACGGCTAGCAAAATAAATTCCATTATTAACGAGCCATTTATTTTCTGGCGTTACTTCATTTAGAAGAGCAATACGATTTATTTCATTAATAAACCCATCTACTTTTCCATACCACATCGTTTCATTCGCTTCTTTACGAGCCTCATTTAAGTAAGACTGTATATCATAATCAATGCCTTGCATCATATCGTACACAGCTTGTCCTTTCATACGATCGTCTACATATGCATTAAAATTATCATTATATTGTTTTAAAATATTCGATGCGTATTGCACCGTTTCAACATCACTTGATGCATTACTAATTAATTTACCGTATGCAGATACGACTGTATCTTGTTCAACTGTACCAAGCTTAAAGTTTGGATTTTTTGCGATTGCTTTTAAAGCAGGTAAACATTTATCCTGGAAGCTTCTCTCATTTAAATCGCTTAATTCGTTATTATAAAATGCAAGATAAAAAGCTGAACGTAACACTTCAGTAAACGTTTGAATTCCTTTTGAATCATCTTTCGTAAATGAATTCCCTCTATGAGCTAATTCATCTATAATGACTTGCATTTTTCCTTTATCTTTATAAAAAGCCTTTGCATCTTCATTAAACTGGAATAAGTCTGTAATTTGGTGCCACTTAATACTGCCTAACGTTTCAACTAATTCTTGATCATTCATTTTGTTTAAATCAGCCATTGAATAGCTTTCTTTAATTTGCTTTACTTCTGAACTTTTCATAATAGATGCTGGTCGCTGTGAAAAATCTCCTACTTTTAAACGCTCTTGAAACGATAATGTTTCCTCAGCTTTAGAAGCGTGTCCGATCTCATCTACTCGTTTTTCAATTCCAACTGGTTTCGAATGCAATACATTATATGGTACCTTTTCTTCCGCTGACACATGAGTTTGAATTGCCCCGAGCGATAAGGCCATTGTACTAATACTAAGCATGACTTTATTGATCTTTGATTTCTTGTTCATATCATTTCCCCCTATGTAAATATTCCATTCAAGAATTTAACATATTATCCAGATGAAATGATATAAAATGCAATATTTCATATTATTTCTTCATACATTTTGAACATATCGTGAACAAATCAACCTTTATCTCCAAACAATAATCTACTTTCTTCCATTTCTAATACACTTAGAAAATGCCCAGCAATATCCTTCTCTCATACAAAAAGACATCATCATATGCATGTTTCTAATGAAACTGCCATGATAATGTCTTCTCAAAAAAGAAAAAATTAATTATATCTAATAATAAGATTAAACGTTATTTACTTCTTAAATAATCTCTTTCTAAATACGAACATACTTAGTGCGGAAAGAACAAGTGTTATTCCAGAAAGTAAAGTCGATGTGCTAGCTTCACCGCCTGTTGATGGTAAATATTTCTTGCCTTCCTCTGGCTTATTAGCATGTTGTTTATTTAAAGTGTCTGCTTTTCTTCCCTCGTTTTCAACAACTTGATTATTCCCTTTTTGCTCTTGATCCAAGCCTGTTGCTGATTCTTTTACTTCTTTAACTTCCTCTTTCGCTTCTTCAACTTCTTTTGTTGGCTCTTTTACTTCTTCTTTTACATCTTCAACTTCTTTTGTTGGTTCTTTTACTTCTTCTTTCGCTTCTTCAACTTCTTTTGTTGGCTCTTTTACTTCCTCTTTTGCTTCTTCAACTTCTTTTGTTGGCTCTTTTACTTCCTCTTTTGCTTCTTCAACTTCTTTTGTCGGCTCTTTTACTTCCTCTTTCGCTTCTTCAACTTCTTTCGTTGGCTCTTTTACTTCTTCTTTTGCTTCTTCAACTTCTTTCGTTGGTTCTTTTACTTCTTCTTTTACTTCTTCAACTTCTTTTGTTGGCTCTTTTACTTCTTCTTTTACCTCTTCAACTTCTTTTGTTGGCTCTTTTACTTCTTCTTTTACCTCTTCAACTTCTTTTGTTGGTTCTTTTACTCCTTCAACTTCTTTCGTTGCTTCTTTTACTTCTTCTTTTGCTTCTTCAACTTCTTTTGTTGCTTCTTTTACTTCTTCTTTTGCTTCTTCAACTTCTTTTGTTGGCTCTTTTACTTCTTCTTTCGGTATTAATTTTTCTACTATATTCTGCATGACGATGCCACTATATAATATGCCCGTCTCATAATGATCTGCATCTAAATCAAATTCATATATTTTTTCTCCTAGAGTACTCCAAATGATTCCCTCATCAGTAAGCGTTCCACCTTCACTCTTTAGCGTAATCTTTTCAATTGGCTCTCCCTCTAAATCATATACAGGAATTGTCACTTCTTTATTTATTTCTGCATCATCCAAAATGACCTTTTGCCTTCTAACATCAATTGTTCCCCACTGACCTAATTGTATTAACGGCCTTACATCACGAATCTCATTTTCAGCTAATTTTAAACTAAGTAAGTCTAACATTGAGCCAAGAACCGTTACATCTTTAATACGATTATCTGTAAGATTTAACCATTGTAAATTTTTCAATGAAGATAACGGTGTTATATCTTCAATTTGATTATGAGATACATTTACATCGTTCAAATGTTTCAAGTTTGAGATGAACTCAATATTTTTCAAGCTTACTCCTTCTAAAGTGAGTTTTTCTAAATTCGTCATGTACTCTAAACCTGTTATATCTGTTATCTCTTTTATCTCTTTTCCTTTTTCTTTAAGTATCTCTAATTTTTTAATCTGTAATAAATCTTCTTTTGTGATAGGAGCGTTTAAATTCTCTCTACCTAAATTCTCTTTATTAATATGTTGTTGTAAAGTTTTATCGGGAATTACATTTTCCTTTTGTTCATTATCCTCTTTTATTGTTTCCTTTATTTCATCTAACCTTTCAACAACATTTTGAATTACTGTTCCATTAAATTTAATACGATTCTCTTCTGGCTTTATATCCAACGTAAATTCGTATGTTTTTTCACCGGTAGTCTCCCATTTAACAGAACCATTATTAACTATTCCATCTTCACTCTTCAATTGAATGGTGTTAATTGGATCTCCTTGTAAATTATAGACGGGTATTTTAACTTCTTTATTTTTTTCTACATTATCTAAAAAGATTTTTTGTCTTTGAATATCGATATACATTCTTTTTCCTAGCTCTTGAACAGGTCTAACATCACGAATTTCATTTGAGCCTAGCTTTAAATTATATAAGCCTGTTAAGTGACTAAGTGGCGTTATATCTGAAATATAGTTTTCTTCTAAATTAAGTGATTGTACAGTAGACAATCTTGATAAAGGTTCGATGTTTTCTAATTCATTTTTAGCAAGATCTAACTCTATTAATTTTTTCATTGATGTAATATGTTCAATATTCGTAAGTCCATTGTTACTTAAAGATAAATTCTTTACATTTTTCAATTGCTCAATCCCAGCAAGGTTATCATTACTAATTTGATTATTTGCTACAGTCAAATCCCTTAAAGATTTCACTGTAAATAATGGTTTAATATCTTTTATATAGTTACTACTTAAATCTAGCGTTTTAATCTTCTTTATTTGACTTAATGGGCTTAAATCTGAAATTTTATTATTTCTCAAATTTAAAAACTCAATATGTTCTAACTCAGCCAAAGGTCTAATATCTTCAAGTTCACCATAGGTTATACTTAATAACTTCAATTGTCTCAATTTCGAGATAAATTGTATATTTTCTAACTTAACTTCTTCCAACCTTAAGCTTTCTAAATTCGTCATATATTCTAGACCGCTTACGTCTTGTATTCCTTTACTTTTAGCTTCAACGACTATTAAGGATTTAACTTTTAATAAATCTTCCTTAGTTATTGGAGTATCTAGATTCTCTCTATTCAAGTTATATTTATTAATATGCCTTTGTAATTGCTTATCTAATATTACATTTCCACTTTCATCTTGTTGATCCACTTTTTCCTCTTTATTTTCCTTTTGTTCTTTTGGAACATTATTTTCTAAATTTAAAGCATTTACTTCAAACTGTACTTGATACTTATTGTCATAAGCCATTGTCGGAATATAAATATGCATTTGCATATTATATCTTTTTCCTAATTCTCCAACTTCAAATTGAATAACTTTCGTCCCATTTTTCTTTTTATCCTCTGATATAACTTTTACATCTTGGAACACACCAGGAGTATGAATATCCTCTGTTTTCAAGTATTGGAAGAAATCACTATCACTTAACGTTGCCGTTACAATTTTCTTTCCATTCTCAATTGTTAACTTAGGATCCTTTATATAAACAGCTGCCATAGATTCTTCATTTGTTTTATCTTTATATGCTTTAATAACAGCATCATAAATACCATTCTCTAAAGTATGCCCAGCCTTATTCGCCTCAATTGCTACTGCCGCTAATGCCGGCGTAGAATATGCTGCAAATGGAATTACCAATGTAGCGGCCACTAACATTGCATTTATACGTTTTCTTTTATTTTTTTTCAACTTTACATCTCCTCCGAAATATATAAATCAAAATGTAATCATTCTCGAATAAATGATAATGATTTTCAATATCATTGTCAACTAAAAAAATAAAAAGTTTACAAAAAAATAAACCCCTTCAAAAGGGGTTATGCCATTTTCTCTCCTGATTCTTCTTTAAAAAAGCTCTTCATCGCATGAAATACATCTGCTTTTTGTTTTAAAATATAGTACCTAAAGTTCTCATCTTTAATATTTTTATATGCTGACATAAGCGTACTGTGGCGGTTGTACTGGTTCACTTCCCCATACCCAAACATATTACACTTCTTCATCAACTCTTCCACAAGCTTTACACATCTCGCATTATCCGAAGTTAAATTATCACCATCTGAAAAGTGGAATGGATAAATATTATAGCGATCTGGTGAATATTTATTATCGATTAACTCAAGTGCTTTTTTGTACACAGAAGAACAGATCGTTCCACCACTTTCTCCTTTTGAGAAAAATTCTTCTTCTGTAACGACCTTCGCTTCCGTATGATGGGCAATAAACTCAATGTCTACGGTTTCATACTTTGTGCGTAAAAATCTTGTCATCCAGAAAAAGAAGCTACGTGCCATATACTTCTCCCATATCCCCATCGATCCACTCGTATCCATCATCGCTAATACAACAGCTTTTGAATCTGGCTTTAACACTTCATTCCAAGTACGGAACTTTAAATCCTCTTGGTGAATTGGATGGAAAGATGCTTTACCACGCATTGCATTTCGTTTATATGCAGATATCATCGTTCGTTTCTTATCAATATTTCCCCATAATCCTGTTTTTCTAATATCATTAAATTCAATGTGTTCAATCCGGTTTTCATCCAGTTCTTTTCTCTTTAAATTAGGCAACTCTAATTCTTTGAAAAACGCTTGCTCCAATTCTAAAATTGAGACTTCTGCTTCATAATAATCTTCCCCAGCTGCATCTCCTGCCCCTTGCCCTTTTCCTGGTCCTTTCTGCTTTTGACCACCTGATCCATCCCTCGCAACGACATCGCCAACTTTGCTGTCACCGTTCCCTTGCCCAACATGTTTATTTTTATCATAATTGTATCTAATCTTATATTCATCTAAAGAACGAATCGGTATTTTCACAACATCCCTACCATTAGACATAACAATATTTTCTTCCGTTACAAGATCTGGTAAATTATTTTTAATTGCCTCTTGTACTTTTTCTTGATGGCGTTGTTGGTCGTCATATCCTTTGCGATGGAGGGACCAGTTTTCCTGTGAAATCGTATAATTTGGTTGGTTTTCTTCGCCCATTCCTTTCCCTCCTTACTGTAATTGTCTTCCTCTATGAACAGCAATCTATAAATTTTGTTCTGTAATATGCCAAGCTAGAATATTTGAAAGGTAACTGCCCATTGAAAATCATCCCATAAACATATATAGCGTTTTTCATACAATACTCCGAGCATCCTAAACAAAATTTTGCCACTCACATAATAGAAAGAAACATTCAGCCGTTGATAAGAAAGAAACACAATGCATTGTTGCACACATTTTCACTTTGCAACATATTGTATTGTGTTGGCTTTTTTCGTATGAATGGTTGGTTACTCTATCATATGCATATTGTAAAAATAATTGACAATAAATTCATAAAATCGCATCTTAATTTATTATATTTGGACAAGCTATGACACTTTTTACAAGTATCAATAGATAACAAAACGCCGTCCCAAGAACAAGAGACAGCGTTTTGTTATCAAACTATCGATTTAACAAACTACCTACATATCGTAACAATTCATTCGCAGATGAAGAATTATAGCCATGCTCATCAATTAAGCGTGCAACAACATCATTGATTTTCTTAAGCTGATTTTCGTCTGGTGTTTTCGTTGATGTTGTAATTTTCACTATATCTTTTAAATCAGCAAATAGTTTTTTCTGAATCGCTTCACGAAGACGTTCGTGTGAATTATAATCAAAGCGCTTCCCTTTACGTGCATAAGCAGAAATGCGAATTAAAATTTCTTCACGGAATGCCTTTTTAGCATTTTCTGAAATTCCAATTTGCTCTTCAATCGAACGCATAAGTTTTTCATCTGGGCTCATTTCTTCACCCGTTAACGGATCACGTAATTTTGATTTATTGCAGTACGCTTCGACGTTATCTAGGTAATTATCCATAAGTGTCTTAGCTGATTCTTCGTATGAATAAACAAACGCTTTTTGTACTTCTTTCTTAGCAATTTCATCGTATTCTTTTCTCGCTAATGAGATGAAATTCATATAGCGCTCTCGGTCTTCACTACTAATTGACGGGTGCTGATCCAATCCGTCTTTTAACGATCTCAGTACATCTAGTGCATTAATAGATGGTACCTCTTTTCGAATAATTGTAGAAGAAATTCGGTTAATGACATAACGAGGATCAATCCCCTTCATACCTTCATCTTGATATTCGCGTTGCAATTCTTCTACATCAATCGCATTATACCCTTCTACCGTTTCTCCATCATATAAACGCATCTTTTTAATTGAATCAATATCCGGACGCTTCGGATCTTTTAAACGAGTTAAAATAGTGAACATTGCTGCAACGCGAAGTGTATGCGGTGCAATATGAACATTAGACACATCACTTTCACGAATCATTTTTTCATAAATATGTTCTTCTTCACTAACCCGTAAATTATATGGAACCGGCATTACAATAATTCGTGAATGCAATGCTTCATTTTTCTTATTTGCTATGAAGGAACGATACTCTGTTTCATTTGTATGCGCTACAATTAATTCATCTGCTGAAATAAGCGCAAATCTTCCTGCTTTAAAATTCCCTTCTTGTGTAAGCGATAATAAATGCCATAAAAATTTCTCATCACATTTTAGCATCTCTTGGAATTCCATCATTCCACGGTTCGCCTTATTTAATTCTCCATCAAATCGATATGCACGAGGATCTGATTCCGAACCGTATTCTGCGATTGTAGAAAAGTCTAGACTACCTGTTAAATCGGCAATATCTTGTGATTTTGGATCAGAAGGACTAAATGTACCAATTCCTGTACGGCGATCTTCAGAGAAGAAAATACGCTCTACAACTACATCTTCAATTCTTGACCCGTATTCTTGCTCTAGACGCATAACATTTAATGGTGATAAATTCCCTTCAATTCTTACTCCATACTCATCAAAGAAATCATTCCGTAAATGCTGCGGAATTAAATGAAGTGGATCTTCATGCATTGGGCAGCCTTTTAATGCAAAAATCGCTCCACGATCTGTTCGTGAATATGTTTCTAATCCTCGTTTCAACATCGTAACTAATGTTGATTTCCCCCCACTAACAGGCCCCATTAATAACAAAATACGTTTTCTAACATCTAATCGTTTTGCAGATGGATGAAAATATTCTTCCACAAGGCGTTCTAAAGCATCCTCTAATCCAAATAGCTGATTACTAAAGAAGTTATATTTTCTTCTACCATCAACTTCTTCAATTCCAGCATCTTTTATCATATTGTAAATGCGAGAGTGTGCTGTTTGAGCCACCCATGGTCTTTCTTTCACAAGCTCCAAATACTCCGCAAACGTACCTTCCCATTGTAAACGTTCTTCTGCTTCCCGATATTGTTCAATTTTCTTTAGAATATCCATTATAGCTCCTCCCCCATCTCCTTGTTCAATCGGATTATTATAAAAGGTATGCTAGGATGTCCTTAAACATTCTTTAAATCAAAACGAAATATATAATAGCGCTATAAAATTCTCTCCAAAATTCAAAGAAAATTCTGTATAATAAAGGTGTTAAAGTTTTCACGCTGCTATTCATTGTAAATAAATTCTTTTCTTCTAGGAACCTTACATACATTTCGATTCACAAATAGGATTCGTAAACCGAAAAAGTAAGGAGGAAATTAGGATGAAGTTATTATTAATTTTATGTGTATCACTCACATTTCTTACAGCTATTTTCACATCTGGTTATAACGATAAACCAGGTACACATAAAAAGTGATGTGCTGAAAAGCACATCACTTTTTTTCTTGTTTTTTATACACTATTTAAAATAAATATTTTCCACATCGTATATCGATAAAGGACGATTATAAAAATAACCTTGTACGAGTTTCACATTCTTTTCCTTTAAAAATTGTATTTGTTCCGCTTTTTCTACTCCTTCTGCAATTACATTTAACCCTAGAGTATGTGCTAAATGAATAATTGCAGCCGTAATATTCGTATCTCTTTCATCTTTATATATACCTTCCATAAAAGAACGATCAATTTTTAACGTATCAATCGGATATGTTTTTAAATAACTTAAAGATGAATATCCCGTTCCAAAGTCATCTAAATGAATCTTTAAATTTTGTTCTTTTAACTGCATTAACACTCTTTTCGATAAATCTTTATGTATAAGAGCCCCTTCTGTAACTTCTATTGCTAATAAATGAGGGGGGACGTTGTACTTATTTAAAGCACGTGTAATCATCTCTATTAGTGTAATAGAACGAAAATGTCTAGCTGAAATATTAACTGCAATTGGTACAACTTCATACCCTTTATTTAACCATTCACGTATCTGTTCACAAACTTGATGTACTACCCATTCATCAAGTTTAATAATAAATCCTGTTCTTTCAGCAAGTGGGATAAATTGATTTGGCGAGACAAATCCTAGCTCCTTATTCTCCCACCTTATTAATGCTTCCATACTGGCTATCTTTCCCGTTTCAATATTAATTTGAGGTTGATAATATAGGGAAAATTCATTTTTCTCTATAGCACGATGTAACTGATTCTCTATTATAAACCTTTGTTCACGTTCACAATCTAATCCACTACAATAAAAATGATAATATCCTTTTCCTTTTTCCTTTGCTTTTTCCAAAGCTGTGTCGACTCTTTGGAAAAGCATTTTTTCATCCATTCCATCTTTTGGAGCCATTACAATCCCAATTGATGCACTCAAATAAACATCCTCTTCTTCTATTACAAAATGCTCACTAATTCTTTTTAATATTGTTTGTGCCACTTCCTCTACGCATTCTTTCGTTATATTTTCTATTAACATAACAAATTGATCATCATGTTCTCTAAATAAATGCATATCTTCTATTTTTAGTTCTCGTAGGCATTCAGTAACTTTTTTTAATACTTGATCCCCTTCTTTATGACCAAATGTATCATTAATAAGGTGAAATTCATCCAAATCTATAAAAACCAATGCAAATTCTTTATTATCATCTAAAAATTCATTTAGTTTATTTGTACATGATATTCTATTCATTAACCCCGTTAACTGATCGAAGTAAGCCAAATACTCTGTTTTCATCTCATTTAATACTTGCCTCGTAACATCCCTCGTAACAATGTACACTCCGACGATTTCACTATTCACAATAATGGGGATAGTCCTCACAGAAATATAAAGTTCATACCCTTCTTTATGAACATATTTCTTTGCAACAATTTGTCTTGCTTTTCCCTGTAAAGCATTCTTAAATATAGTTTGAAAAGTTTTTTCATATTCTTTATTTATAAACTGAAAAATAAATTGGTCCTTTAACTCTTCATATCGATACCCAAAAATTTCATAAGTTGCTGGATTTGCATATGTAATTCTTCCAATAGAATCTACAGATACAATGGAATCATTATTATATTCTAGTAATGACTTAAATAACATTTGTTTTTCTTCTATTTCCGCTTTTTTCTTAACCTGTGCTGTAATATCTCTAGTAATACAAATAATAAACTGACATGTTCCATTTACATCGCATACTGGATTAAGTGAAGATTCATAATGTATATCGCCAGCTGGCAAACTAATTACATCACAAAATGTATTTGCTCTCGCTTCTCTCATTACTTTTTCATATTGTCCTTGCAATAACCTTGCCGTATCTTCTGGTAATACTTCTGCAAAAGTTTTTCCATAACATTCTTTCCCTAGCCTGGCGTGATCCATTCCTATTTTATTCACATAAATATATTTAAAAGTTTCATCGTCAATAACTTTCACAATAAACACTAAATCTTGAATAGCATGTAACAGTCCCTGTCTTACTAAATCCATATCTATCATACTTAAAAAGGTATTTTGATTATTATATTGTTCCTTCATATTTATCTCAACCCGTCTTATCTATTTTTATTCATATATCTCATTCTATATGAATATGTACCTTTTTTAAAATGTATGATTACATATTTTTTTAAAAAATAAAAAAGTCGCCAAATGGCGACTTTTAATAAACGATTTCTAAATCTAATCCTGGATAATTTTGTTGACGGAACGCTTCATAAATTAAAATTGCTGCTGTATTAGATAAATTTAATGAACGTACTTTATCCGTCATTGGAATACGTAAACAATGATCGAAGTTTTCTTCAATTACATTAGCTGGTAATCCATTTGTTTCTCTTCCAAATACGAAATAGTAATCCTTCTCACGTTTGCTATAATCAAATGCTGTATGAGCTTTCTCGCCATACTTTGTTAAATAGAAGAATTCACCATCTTTATTTTTCTCATAAAATTCTTCGATTGAATCATAATACGTAACTTTTACGTGCTGCCAATAATCTAGTCCTGCACGCTTTAACATTTTGTCATCCGTTGAAAATCCAAGCGGTCTAATCAAATGTAACTCTGTTCCAGTTGCTGCACAAGTACGTGCAATATTCCCTGTATTTGCTGGAATTTCTGGTTGATATAAAACAACATGTACTCCCACGCGATATTCACCTCTATTTTTTGTCTACTACGTATTATACCACTTGAACGAAAAATCTCTACCCATTAATAATATGAAAGAATTTATATTTCATTTGTGGTGTATATTTACTAGAGTCTTCATAGTTCCAATAACGCCTGCGGCTATTCGCTGAATGTGCATTTACAAGCGGCATACCATCTGCGTCTTTTGCTACTACAATTGTCGTATGATTCCACCTACCATCATCCTCAAAATCATACGCAATTACATCGCCAAGAATAAGGTCTTCTGGCTTTTCTACTGCTTCTGCTCGAAGACCAGCTGTAGCACCTGACAAATACCAATAAAAAGAGTGTGCTACAGCCCAGCTCCAACTCCACTGGTTTCCCCTTTGCCACCACCCTTTACGAATATTAGGATGTCCATTCATTGGCACTTCTCCAGTATGCAGACATTGTGAAATGAAATTTGTACAATTATCAGGAAAATTACGGTATGCAGGATTGCGATCATCCCACCAACGCTCTGCATATTTCACTGCCTCTAAACGATTATATTGATATGAACCGTATTTTTCTTTCGTGACTTCCCGTTCTAACGTTTCACCTATTCCTATTTCTTCTGACACTTCAAGAGCATAATCATCTATTATACGACTATTTTTTAAACAAACTCGTCGTTTTAATTGTTCCTCTTCGATATAAAATAATTCTTTATGCCTAATTAAATATTTCAAGTGTATTTGATAATCAATTTCTTGATGCTCATTACTATTTAATTGTCTAATGAAAGAAATATCTGCAGTTGCTTTCACTATATGTGCACTACGCTTTTGAAACAATTGTTTCTTTCTCTGTACCATTTGTAACAAATCTACTGCAATACCATCCACATCAGTTCGTTTCTCTGTGATATATGCTAAAAACTGTTGCACTTGCTTTTCAATATTCGCTTTTACAACCATTTCGTCTCCCTCCCATATTACAATATGAAAAAGGGAGATATTATCTACTCTTTTTTCTGTGCTAACAATTCAAGTCCACGATTCATTTCATGAAGAACCTCTTCATCTTTCTCACGTTCCATCGCTTTTTCAATGGCTTCTCCTACTCCATCTCCACCAATTTTCCCAAGTGCCCATGCTGCTGTTCCCCGAAGTACTGGTCTTGGATCATCTTTCATAACACCGATTAAATCAGGAATTGCTGCTGTTTCTTTAAAATGTGCAAGTGCTAAAATAGCATTTCGTTGCAATGGCTTTTTACCTCTCCATGAACCAGACATAACCCCATATTTTCCCTTAAAATCACGATTACTAATTGTTAAAAGTGGTGTTAATAATGGTTTAACTAATTCAGGATCAGGCTCCATTTCAGGATGGTTATGAAAATCCATTCCTTTATTTTTCGGACAAACAGTCTGACACGTATCACATCCATATATACGATTTCCTATTTTATCGCGATATTCTTCAGGCAGAAATCCTTTTGTCTGTGTTAAAAATGCAATACATTTCTTCGAGTCCAACTGACCGCCTTGTACTAAAGCACCTGTAGGACAAATATCAATACATTTCGTACAACTTCCACATTGATCTTCTATTGGCCGATCAGGAGGGAATGGAACATTCGTAATCATTTCTCCTAAGTATACATACGAACCAAATTCCGGCGTAATAATAGCGCAGTTCTTACCACTCCATCCAATACCGGCACGCTCTGAAACAGCTCGATCACTTAGCTCCCCTGTATCAACCATTGATTTCACTTCTATATCCGGAAGCTTTTCGATTAAATACGCCTCTAACTTTTGCAAACGATCTCGTAAAACAAGGTGATAATCTTGGCCCCAAGAAGCACGACAAAAAATCCCGCGACGTTCTCCACGCTTACTTAATGGTGCATTTTTTAATTTTGAAGGGTACGCTAAAGCAATCGCAATAATTGATTTCGCACCAGGTAACAATAACTGTGGATTCGTTCTCTTCTCTATATCAGGTTCTTCGAATCCAGACTGATAATTCAATTGTTGTTGCTGGATTAGACGCTGCTTTAACTCCTCAAATGGTGAAGCACTGGCAAAACCTATTTTATCTATACCAATCGTTTTACTATACGCAATTAAATCTTGCTTTAATTGTTCAAAATCCATTCTTTATCGCCTCCTCCGATGAATCCATCCCTTATGTAACGACTATATTGGTTAGCAATTCACTTTTGGAATAATATTCTTTACTTCTATTTTCGCATACAATTATGATTTTCAAACATTAAAAAAACGCAATGCTTCGTTTATCTTAGAAACGAAACACTGCGTTGATCACAATTTATCAGAAAAATATTAAATAAAATTTGGAGCGGGTGAAGAGAATCGAACTCTCGACCAGAGCTTGGAAGGCTCTTGTTTTACCACTAAACTACACCCGCAAATATGAATAAATATAAGATATTGAAATAACTTATGTAAAGTAGTATAGCATGTAAAAAAAATCGAAGCAAGAAATTTATCGAAAAAAGTCGAAAAAGTGATGAGATACCTCATCACTTTTTCAATTCTTTATCAATCGCCTTCTTCATACTATCGAAATCAGGGTTTGCAAGATTCCCATTTATATATACTGAAGGAGCACCTTGAACTTTTAATTTTTGAGCACGATCTGAATCTTTACGTACTTTGTCTTTCATTTCTTTACTGTGTAAATCTTTTTTAAACTGTTCTACATTAATTTTCGGAAGCTTTTCTTTCACAATATTAAGAAGTAATTCTTCTGTAATCCATTCTTCCGTATCTTTCTTTTGATTTTGATAAATCTCATCATAGAAAATCCAGAATGAATCTTGATCTTGTTTATAAATTGCTTCACCGGCAGCTGCACCTAAATCAGAGTCTTTTCCGATAAACGGGAAGTTAATAAAATATAACTGCACTTTACCTTTATCAATATACTCTTCTTTTAATCGTGGTAATACCGTTACATCCCAAGTACGACAAGCAGGACATTTAAAGTCTCCAAATTCAACTACCTTAACTGGAGCATCATCTTTCCCTAAAGATTGTTGCGTAGAATAAGCAAACATCTCATTCCCTTTATCTTTCTTGTCATTTATGATGCTATACACAATTGTCCCGATTACAATCAATACTGCGATAGAAAAAACTATACCAAGAACCATGAGTTTGTTTGATGATTTCATATACATTCCTCTTTAATTTCATATTCTGTATACATCATTGTACACAATACACATAATATCAATACTTACATAGGTCACGCAATGAACACGCTCACATAAATTACAAAAATACAATATTTGTGACAATATTGTGTCGTCTTTTGTCACAAATTATTCAAAAAAAGAAGCCCTTATATAGGAGCTTCTTTTAACTTACTGCTTTTTCACGTGCATTTTTTAACATGGACTGCTCTGTTTTTATATCATGACGAATTACTAATTTCTCACTAACTGCTTGCACATACTCATCATGATTTATATATCCTTCTTTCTCCATTAGTCTTAAAACTACATTTCGTCTTTCAACTGCTTTATCATAATTTTGTGCAGGTGAGTAATAAGCTGGTGCTTTTACTACAGCAGCCATCATTGCACTCTCTGCCAATGTTAATTGATCCACCTTTTTACCGAAGTAAAGGTTTGCTGCTTTTTCAATTCCCCATGCTCCTTCTCCGTAGTAAATATTACTCACATATAATTTTAAAATCTCATCCTTTGTGAATGTACGTTCAATTTTTTTCGTATAAAAAATTTCTTTCCACTTACGAGAAAATGTACGTTCATTAGATAAAAAAGCATTTTTAGATAGCTGCTGTGTAATCGTGCTTCCTCCTTGCACAACACCACCAGCTTTTATATTTTCAATAGAAGCTCGAATAATTGCTATATAGTCTAAACCGTTATGATGATAAAACCTTTTATCTTCCGTCGCAATAAATGCGTGTGTTAATGATTCTGGCACCTCTAACTTAGCGGATACATGTAATTTACTAATATCACTTCGCTCAATCATTACATTTCCAACGAATAATAATGCAAAACTTAACAATAATAATAATATAATGGCTTTATAAAGAAATTTAGTTAATGGATTTAATGCAACTTTTTGATGATAATTCACTCTAGATAATACTCGTTCTTTCATCTCGAACACCTCTTTTCCACACAGCATATATAACTCTTAATTTAAGAATACCTTGTTGTAAAAGAATATCCCATCGATTTCTCTTACACCTACCTTACAACATTGTAAGGTGTAAAAATGTATTGTATCACAGTCCTTTTTTATCTACTATTCATATGAAATATTGAATATACATTTGTTTATCATACTATTTATAGGAAGTAGGACTCTCCTTAATTTCACTTTATTCTTTTATTATATCAGTTTATACATTTGTACTTTTAAATATCTAGCAATCTAATTATATATGATATATCACTATTATACAGAACAAGCGTTCCATAAATCAATAATAGCTTTCAGATTATCTCGCTATTTGTGGGCAGTAAGACTTCTCCCTCAAAACTTGGCTAAAGCTAGAAAATTAGGTAGTAGCTCTGCTTCCTCCACTAATTATTAGCCTACACTTTATTATTGTGACCTTTTTCTGAAACAGTATACATAAAGAAAAGGTTAGCAATTTGAGATGTCCTCAAATAACTAACCAAAACTTTACAATCTTCCTATAAGATTATATGGCTGAACTTCCCATGTTTCGTATGGAATGAAATGCATTGCTTTCATCGCATCAAGTGTCCTTGATTTCATATGAGGACGCGTTATATACTCATCAATGTTCTCTTCGTTTAAAGCAACAAATTTAGCCTCTTGTATTTCTTCAGGTTGAATTTTTATTTCACCACTAACATATGCTACTTTAAAAACAACAGCTACAATATGCATAGAAGCATTATAATAAATCCCTGTAACTCCGATAGGCTTCACAGTTAATCCTGTTTCCTCCATTATTTCTCTGCAAACAGCTTGATCGAGCGCTTCCCCTTCTTCTACCTGTCCTCCAGGCATTTCCCACGTATCAGCTCGCCAGTGCACTTTCGTTAAAAGTACCTCATTCTTTTCATTTGTTAAGTAACCTGCTACGGCAACAATATGCTTTGGTGTTTTATGCTCCACAGAAATACCTCCTAGAAATACGATTATTTAAAATACTATCTATAACCATATTCCATAACTACAACAAAACCCCTTTAAAACTTTATCACCTTAACTATTTCAATAAAAAAAGACCCAGTTCGTTAAACGAAAGGGTCTTCTGTCTTATATCCCGCTATTTGTGGGCAGTAAACGCCCGATTGGTGAGGGGTAATAATCAGCGGGGGATGAACACCCCCCACTGATTAAAGTTTCACCTTATTATTCCCCTAAGTCTACGTTGTGGTAAACTTGCTGTACATCTTCTAAATCTTCTAATGCATCAACCATTTTTTCAAATTGTACTTGAGCATCTTCAGGAAGTTCTACATCACTTTGTGCAAGCATTGTTAATTCTGCAACTGTAAATTCTTCAACACCAGCACCTTTAAGTGCAGATTGTACTGAATGGAACTGATCAGGTTCAGCATAAACGATAACAGAATCTTCTTCTTCTAGAATGTCACGTGCATCTACATCTGCTTCCATTAAAATTTCAAGAACTTCATCTGATGTTTTACCTTCAAGACCGATAACAGCTGTCGCATCAAACATGTAAGCCACAGAACCGTTCACACCCATGTTACCATTGTTTTTGCTAAATGCAGCTCGTACATCTGCTGCAGTACGGTTTACGTTATTTGTCAGTGTATCTACAATTACCATAGATCCGTTTGGTCCAAAGCCTTCATAACGAAGCTCGTCATAGTTTTCTTCTGAACCGCCTTTTGCCTTTTCAATCGCACGGTCAATAATCGTTCTTGGCACGTTATATGTTTTTGCACGTTCTAATACAACTCTTAACGTTTGGTTTGATTCTGGATCTGGCTCGCCTTGTTTTGCTGCCACATAAATTTCACGTCCAAATTTCGCGTATATACGGCTTGTATTTGCATCTTTTGATGCTTTTTTTTCTTTAATATTGTTCCATTTACGGCCCATACTTTCCACTCTCTTTCCCGTTTTAAATCTACATAAAAATATTAATATGAAATATAATGTGTATTCAACACATTTTTAAAAGAAATATAAAAAGTTCATTTTTGATTCATATTACAGACATAATATAAATCACTATCATTTTGTTCTTTCGACAAGTTATATTATACATGAATTCCTAAGTTTATTACGAATTTTAGAATCACATAGCATAATTTAACAAAAAAGACCCTAACATTTCTGTTAGGGTCTTTTTTAATTCACCGATACCGATGGTCGGGGTCGAACCGACACTCCCGAAGGAACACGATTTTGAGTCGTGCGCGTCTGCCAATTCCGCCACATCGGCATAATAAGAAAGGCGGCAACCGGATTTGAACCGGTGGTAAAGGTTTTGCAGACCTCTGCCTTACCACTTGGCTATGCCGCCATATGAAGTTAAAATGGAGCGGAAGACGGGATTCGAACCCGCGACCCCAACCTTGGCAAGGTTGTATTCTACCACTGAACTACTTCCGCAAAAATGGCTGGGCTAGCTGGATTCGAACCAGCGCATGACGGAGTCAAAGTCCGTTGCCTTACCGCTTGGCTATAGCCCACCGAAGTTTTACTTAATTATATGTAAGTATCCATTAATTTATTTGTAATTTTAAAAAATAAAAATGGGGCGACTGATGGGAATTGAACCCACGAATGCCGGAGCCACAATCCGGTGCGTTAACCACTTCGCCACAACCGCCATGTTGTGTTTATATATTTGGCAGGGGCAGTAGGAATTGAACCCACACTGGAGGTTTTGGAGACCTCAGTTCTACCTTTAAACTATGCCCCTATGTAAATATGGTGGAGGGGGGCAGATTCGAACTGCCGAACCCAAAGGAGCGGATTTACAGTCCGCCGCGTTTAGCCACTTCGCTACCCCTCCGAAACTTACATGGTGCCGGCTAGAGGACTTGAACCCCCAACCTACTGATTACAAGTCAGTTGCTCTACCAATTGAGCTAAGCCGGCATATTTTATTAAAATGGTGGCTCGGGACGGAATCGAACCGCCGACACGAGGATTTTCAGTCCTCTGCTCTACCGACTGAGCTACCGAGCCTTATTAAAATGGCGGTCCCGACCGGGGTCGAACCGGCGATCTCCTGCGTGACAGGCAGGCATGTTAACCACTACACCACGGGACCATTTGGTTGCGGGGACAGGATTTGAACCTGCGACCTTCGGATTATGAGCCCGACGAGCTACCGTACTGCTCCACCCCGCGATAATATTATTTATATAATTATATGATAAGTGTTAGCAACCACATTACGAAAATGTTTGGTTGCGGGGACAGGATTTGAACCTGCGACCTTCGGGTTATGAGCCCGACGAGCTACCGTACTGCTCCACCCCGCGACAATATTATTCATATAATTTATATGGTGGAGGATGACGGGATCGAACCGCCGACCCCCTGCTTGTAAGGCAGGTGCTCTCCCAGCTGAGCTAATCCTCCAAAAGTGGTGACCCGTACGGGATTCGAACCCGTGTTACCGCCGTGAAAGGGCGGTGTCTTAACCACTTGACCAACGGGCCAAATATTATAAAATGCTTATGGCGGAGAGCAAGGGATTCGAACCCTTGATACGCTTGTGACGTATACACGATTTCCAATCGTGCTCCTTCGGCCAACTCGGACAGCTCTCCAATGGCTCCGCAGGTAGGAATCGAACCTACGACCGATCGGTTAACAGCCGATAGCTCTACCGCTGAGCTACTGCGGAATAATATTGCCTGGCAACGTCCTACTCTCACAGGGACAAGGTCCCAACTACCATCGGCGCTAGAGAGCTTAACTTCCGTGTTCGGTATGGGAACGGGTGT